>NZ_JBNKRX010000022.1:0-43324 GCF_050296975.1 Sulfurimonas sp. | reverse complement strand
GTTGGTATCTTCACTCTTGTTGGTACTGTTATCGTTTACTATATCGCTTCTGCAATCACTGGCGGTGGTAGAGTTGATGAAGAAACTGAACAACTTGGTCTTGATGAAGCTGTTCATGGTGAAAAAGTTTTAAACGTATAATAGAGTTGATTTAAACCATAAAAATGGTTACAATTTTAAAATTAAAATCGAGGGGAGTAAATCCCTCGATAAGAAATGAATGGAGTTTTTAGATATGAAAAGAGTAGAAGCGGTTATAAAACCATTTAAATTAGAAGATGTAAAAGATGCACTAGCAGAGATCGGTGTAACAGGTATGACTGTAAGTGAAGTAAAAGGTTACGGTCGTCAAAAAGGTCACTCTGAACTTTACCGTGGTGCTGAGTATGTAGTAGATTTTTTACCAAAAATCAAAATGGAGATGGTTGTAACTGACGAGATGGTTGAACAAACTGTAAATACAATTGTTGAAGCTGCTCGTACAGGTAAAATCGGTGATGGTAAAATCTTTGTTAGCGATGTAGATAAAATTATCCGTATCCGTACTGGTGAAGAAGATAACGAAGCTATCTAAAGTAGCAGTTATTTTAACTTTTCCATGCATATGCATTTCGCATATGCAAAAACCTTTCCATACGAAATAATTTTAATAAAAATCCAATCTTCTTTTAGATAAAATTCCCTTTACACTTCAAAAAAAGGGTTTGTATGTCAGAACTTGATATAAAGTATATAATAGATACTTTCTTCGCACTTTTCTCAATGGTTTTAATTATATTTATGGTTCCAGGCTTTGCTATGCTAGAAGCTGGACTTGTAAGAACTAAAAATGTTTCATCAGTACTTACAGTAAATACTATGATATATGCAGTAGCTTCTATAATGTTTCTTTTAGTAGGGTATACGATTGCATTTGGATCATGGGAAAATACATCTATGAGTATCTGGGCTGCGTTTTTATTTCAAATGGCTTTTGTTGGAAAAACTGTAAATATTATGAGTGGAGGGGTAAGTGAGCGAGTTCGCATAATCCCTTTAATGTTTTTTACAGTCATTATGGGTGGATTTATCTATCCATTTATAGTAAATATCAGTTGGGGAGCTGATGTTCTGGCTGATACATTTTTAGATATAAATATGTATGATTTAGCGGGTTCTACAGTTATACATTCAACTGGTGGTTGGGCACTTTTAGCCGCTATCATGATAATGGGTCCTCGTCGTGGAAGATATAAAGATGGAAAGATTCACGTTGTTCCTGCTTCAAATATTCCATTGGTAGTACTTGGAGCTATGCTACTTTGGATAGGTTGGTTTGGATTTAATGGTGGAAGTGTTGGATCGATATCTAGTGTAGAGAATGCGGACACTGTTGCAAAAACTATTATGAATACTAACACAGCAGGTTTGGCTGGGGCGATAATTGCTGGTATAATTATGTACTTTAGATATAAACTTTTAGATATTACTATGATTTTAAATGGGGCTCTTGGTGGACTTGTAGCGATTACTGCTGGACCAGACCTTTATGATATGTATACACCAATCTTAATTGGTGCAATTGGTGGAGCATTAGTTGTTTTTGCAGTACCTGTGTTTGATAAATTTGAACTCGATGATCCTGTTGGTGCACTTTCAGTTCACTTGGTAAATGGTATCTGGGGAACTTTAGCTGTAGGTTTATTTGTGTCTGAGAAAGTAAAAGCTTTACATGAAATTACATTCTTTGGACAACTTAAAGGTGTAGCTGTTGTAGCTATATTTGTCTTTACAGTTTCATATACAGTACTGTTTGTTATAAATAAAGTTGTAAAATTTAGAGCTGATGATGAAGCACAAATAGAGGGGTTAGATGTACAAGAAGTGGGTGTTGAAGCTTATCCAGAATTTAAACGCGCTATTTAAGTTTAGATATTCCAATTCCCTTATTTTGTCACTGTTGATACATAGTGTATTGGCAGCGGCAATTTTTTTCTCCTATAAAGCGATAGCCGCTTACTCCAATAATGAACAACATCTTTGTGCATGTTGTACTACTACAATTAACCTCAGTACTGTAAAAATAGAAAAACCTGTCGTAAAACCTCAAAAAGAGATTGTAAAAACTGTTGAACAAGTTAAAAAACCTGTACAAAAAAAGATAAAAGAGCCAATCGTTACACCTAAAGTTACCAAGCAAAAAAGTGTAGAGAAAAAAGAGGTCATAGAGCAAAAGGTTGTAGTGCAAAAAGAGGAAATAAACACAACAAAACCCGTGGTGCAAAATATAGTACAAAAAGATGATGTCGATACTGAATGCGAAACAGAAGTTATCGTTCAAAAATCACCCGAGGAGTTAAGTGACAAATATCTCTCTTTACATGTAAGTGAGATCGTAGCACTTTTAAAAGAGAATTTTTACTACCCTAGACGAGCAAGAAAACAAGGTATTGAAGGGGTTGTAACTGTCAAATTTACACTCTCAAAAGATGCAAAAATCTCCAATATAGAGGTACTTGATAGCAAATATGAAATTCTTTCAAATGCAGCAGTTGAAACTATCCAAAGTCTAGAAGATAAACTTCCAAAACCTGATGAAGAACTTACTTTAACAATTCCGATAGATTATAGTTTGAAATAAAATAAAAAGTTGGTGACCCCAAGGAGACTCGAACTCCTGTAACATGGATGAAAACCATGGATCCTAACCGCTAGACGATGGGGCCACTTTTTGTGGTTGATAATTAAATTTGTATGCTGTTATCACAATCGAACTAGTACGATGAGCTTTACACTGAGTAAAACCTAGTGTTAACGTAGTAAAACGGGCTTTTGCTCGTTTTGCGTACAAAATAAATGGTGTCCTGTGATGGATTCGAACCATCGGCCACATCATTAAAAGTGACGTGCTCTACCAGCTGAGCTAACAAGACATTTTGTTTCTCTTATTTAAGAGGCTGGAATTATAGACAAAAAGAACGCATATGTCAAGAGTTTTCAAAGAAAATAGCGATTTTTCTTTAGAAGATTATTTTAGAGAAAATTAAACTATATTTAACTACAATCATTTCACAAAGGGGCATGAATGAAAAAGAGTTTTTTAGTTGCTATACTTATAGTACTCACTTTCACTAGTTGTGCACAAAGAGTTGGTATAAAAGCACTTGAACCAGCAGAGGTAGATAGAATCTCTCAAACAAAAAAAATAACAGTTACTTACTTCGATAATGATCGTGTAGGTTTATCTGATAAGGTTGAGGCAAAATTAGCAGGGTTTCAGCTTGACAATAAAAAATATTTTACAATTGTAAGTAGAAAAGATTTTGACAACATTATAAGTGAGCAAAAACTTCAAAACAGTGGTTTAGTTGATCCAAAAGATGCTGTAAAAATTGGAAATATCATAGGGGCTCAAGCGATCATATCTGGGCATGTTAGTTCTCCATCCATCCAAGATAGTCGTTTTTATGAACAGCGTGTTAGATGTGCAAACTCAAAATGTACAGAGTTGTCGTACTATAATGTTAGTTGTATGAAAAGAGTCTCTAGTCTCTCAGCAGATATACGAGTGATTGATGTAACAAAAGGGGATGTGATTTATGCAGACACACTTACTCGCTCAAGTACAGACAAACATTGTATAGATGATTCTCGTGTATTACCGTCACGTGAAATGGCTGGGCAATATCTAGCAAATGCGATAGCTGATAGCTTTACATATAAACTCACCCCTCACTATAAACAGTTTGATGTAGCACTTTTAGAAAAACCAGATATTGATTATACAGATCGAGATGAGCAGCTTTTGAAAGTTTCATTAACATATATAGAACAAGGAAGATATGACAAAGCAGAAAAACTTTTGATGGATTTAGTTGATGCAACTGCACAAAAAAGTTATGTACCTTTTTATAATTTGGGTGTTATCAAAGAGGCACAAGGGAACTATGATGAAGCAAAAGAGTACTATGGATATGCAGATAATCTAATGATAGAACCAGTTGAAGAGATCAATAATGCAGTAGTGAGAATAGAGAGTTTAATTGAGAAACGTAAACGAACAATGGAGCAGATAAATAGATGAGTAAAGTGATAGTTTCAGTTTTTATACTAGTTGGAATTTTATTGAGTGGATGTGGATCATCAACACAACTAGAGGTAGCTCCCCTAAGCCAAGAACTTCCAGCATGGTATCAAACACCTCCACTTTCAAATACTTCAACACTCTATGCGATGGGTGAAGGAAAAGATAAAAAAGAAGCGCTCACAAATGCACTTAGTTATATGGCTTCAACTTTAAGTGTCTCAATCTCTTCAACATACAGAGCAAAAACAACTGTCAAAGAGGGGAGTATAAACTCCCAAGAGGGTGAGTATAATTCTGATGTATCTTCAGATGTAAAAGAGATACGAATCAGTAACTATGAAGTGATTCAAGCTCAAAGTTTAGGATTTAAAAAGTATGCAGTTTTAATCCGTTCGGATAAATCTAAACTTTTTACAAGTTTACAACAAGAGTTAGAGCAACGCATCTCTTTATTGCATTCAAAACAGAGAAGTTTAAGTGCAGACGCATTAACAAAATATCTTTTTTACAAAGAACAAAAAAAAGAGTTTGAAGATGTACCAAACACTTTAGTAGTTATGAAGGAGTTGAATGCTCGATTTGATTCAAGTAAGTACTTACAAGCTCTGAGTGAAATAGATAAAAATTACAAGTATTACCAATCAAACATCAGTTTTTCTGTAAGCTCGAACGTTCAAAATCTAAATACTCCTATAGAAAAAGCGTTAAGTGAAAAAAGTTTTCATATCAGTAGTAGTGGGAAGATGCACTATAAAGTAGTTATAGATACAGCTGTGAGTAAAGCAAATGCTTATGGTTTTACGTTAGCACGTGCAGAATTACATATAATGACAAAAAATTCTAAAGGGGTAAACATAGCTTCAAATGTACTTCATTTAGTAGGGCAATCTTCACAAGGATATGAAGTTGCTAGACAAGATTTAGTGCGTCAATTAAATGAGAAAATTCAAAAAGATGGAATTGATAAGGTTTTAAACCTCAATATTTAAATATTGTTTACCACAAATAACTATACTTACACTAGTTTATAAATAGTAATAGGTGAAACTATGATAAGTAAAATAGAAGAAGTAAAAAAAGAGGTTGCAAAAGTTGTAGTTGGTCAAGAAAAAATGATCGACTCACTTTTGATTGCACTTTTATGTGAAGGGCATATCTTAATCGAGGGTGTCCCTGGTCTTGCAAAAACTACAACTGTAAATGCATTGTCAAAAGCTTTAGGGCTTAACTTTAAACGTGCACAGTTTACTCCAGACTTGTTGCCATCAGATATCTTAGGTGCTGAGATATATGATCCACAAAACAATCAGTTTAAAATCAAAAAAGGTCCAATCTTTACAAACCTTTTACTTGCCGATGAGATCAACCGTGCTCCAGCAAAAGTACAATCAGCTCTGCTTGAAGTGATGCAAGAAAAGCAAGTAACTATCGGTGATACATCGTTTAAACTTGATTTGCCATTTTTTGTAATGGCTACACAAAATCCTGTTGAGCAAGAAGGTGTATACCAGCTTCCAGAAGCACAACTTGATCGTTTTATGTTAAAACTTGTAGTGGGATATAATACAAAAGAGGAAGAACTAGAGATAGCAAGACGCATCTCAAGTGGAAACTTTGAAACTATACAAGCTGTTTTAAATAAAGATGATATCACAACTATTAAAGAAGCTATAAAAGCTGTACATGTTGATGAAGAGGTTGAGAAGTATATGATCGAGCTTATCTCAGCAACAAGAGAGCCAGAGAGTTATGGTTTAGCTGAGATAAAAGATTTTATCCAATTTGGTGCATCTCCTCGTGTGAGTATCGATATGTTTAAAGCGGTAAAAGCGATGGCATTTATGCGTGGTAAAGATTATGTTACACCTGTTGATGTCGCGTACATCGTAAAAGAGTTGATGCGTCATCGTATAGTGCTTACGTATGAAGCAGAAGCAGATGGTATTACAACGGATGAGATTATCCAAAAAGTGCTTGAGATTGTTCCTATTCCGTAGTTAAGGTGCTCATTTGTCAAAGTTACAAAAAATCCTAGTAAAAGCTCGTCGTCAAGTGTTTTCAGAGATGGTTGGAAACAATCCATCTATCTTTCAAGGCGAGGGGTATGATTTTATAGAATTGCGTGAGTATATGGCTGGAGATGATATACGTCATATTGACTGGAATATCACAGCAAAGATGCAGCGTCCTTATATCAAAATCTTTCGTGAAGAGCGAGAGCTTAATGTCGTAGTAGCTACGATGCTCAATGGAAGTATCTATTTTGGTTCAAAAAGATTTAAACAAGATGTAATCGCTGAACTTGTAGCAATGCTTAGTTTTTCAGTGATAAAAAACGGCGATCTATTAAGTACTTATAACTTTAGTGATCGACTTATTTCACACCTAAAGCCAAGTAAAAAACTCTACCAAGTACATCGTGCAGTTGAAGAGATTTTAGAGTTCGATCCATTAAACCATCAAGCAGATTATAAAAATCTCTCAGATACTTTATTTAAAAGGCTCAAAAGAAAGTCTCTCATAGTAGTTATAGGTGATTTTTTTGAACTGCCTGATTTTAGGATATTGGCAAAAAAACATGAAGTTATCGCTTTGATAGTGAGAGATCATTTAGAAGAACACCCACCTCACATGGGTTTTGCCTCTTTGGTTGATCCAGAGAGTGGGGCTGTATTAGAGGGTGATTTTAATAACGCTAGTGTGAAAGAATATGCAAAAAAAGTACATCTACACGATAGAAAACTTTATGAAACACTGAGAAAACAGCAAGTGAGATTTACAAAAGTATATACAAATGAGAGTGTTGGTGTTGCACTTAGACGTGTATTTGAGGGTAGATAGATGGATATAAACAATACAAATGAGATACCTCTACACGACATAAAACCTTTGATGGAGGTTCAAGAGTACTCTTTTTATTATTTTTTAGCGATTGTAATTGCTGTAACAGTTATTGTTATAGGGGTTTTATACCTTTTATATAGATACTTTAAAGAGCGAAAAAGATATAACAAAAGAAAAGACTATCTTGCTCGATTAAAAGATTTAGATATGCATGATACTAAGCAATCAGCGTATGATTTAACAATGTATGGAGCAGTATTTAAGGACGACACTCCAAGACATCTCAAACATTATGAACTTATGGTTGAAAAACTACAAGCGTACAAATATAAAAAGAGTGTAGAGGCATTTGATGCAGATACTCTTAGACAGATAGATGTATATAAGGGAATATTAGATGTTTGATCTTTTTAGTGGTCTGTATTTTGAATTTCCTAAAATAGCATTTGTAATCTTTTTTTATATAGCGTGTGAAACGCTTTGTAAAATGAGATTACCCTCTATCTATTTCCCGCATTCAGCACAGTTTATACACAACTCCATAAGTGCTTCAAAGTTATTGTTTTTACTAAAGTGGCTTGGAATTGTGATGATGATTTTGGCTTTGATGTCTCCAGTTAAAGATGAACCTTATGAATTAAAACCTAAAAAAGGGTATGAGATAGTGCTTATTTTAGATGCTTCTGAGTCTATGGCACAACGTGGTTTTGATATGTTAAACCCAGGAGCGAGTCGTTTTGATGTTGTGAAAAATATAGTAAAAGATTTTGTTCAAAAACGTCAAAATGACAACATGGGATTGGTTGTTTTTGGGCAGTACTCTTTTATAGCTTCCCCACTTACGTATGATAAAAATATCCTTTCTTCATTAGTTTCACAACTTCATGAGGGGATAGCCGGAAAGTATACAGCTCTTTATGAGGGACTTGCTCAAGGTGTAAATCTTTTAAAACATAGTGATTCTAAAACAAAGATAGCGATTCTTTTAACAGATGGTTACTCAACACAAGGGATCGATAAAATACCACTAGATGTTGCTCTTGATATGGCTAAAAAAGAGCATGTAAAAGTGTACCCGATAGGGATAGGTGCACCAAATGAGTATAACCGTGCAGTTTTATCGAAAATAGCACAAGATACAAATGGGACAGCATATGGAGCTTCCAATGCTTCACAACTTAAAGAGATATATGAAAAGATAGATAAACAAGAAAAATCGGAGATAAAAAATGAGACATTTAGTTATAAACAATACTACTTTTTTTATCCACTTTTTATAGCACTTATCTCTTTAATGTTGTATGTATACTTAAGAAATAAACGAGGAGGTATGTGATGAGTTTTTTACACCCTGAATTTTTATACTTAATGCTTCCTATAATCTTTATACTTTTTGCACTTTTACTTACACAAAAAGAGAACCAAGCAAGTTTCTTTTCCGATGAGGTGATGGAAAAGTTACGTGTGAGTGCAAATACACTCAGCTTACAAGCACGAAATGCGCTGTTTTTTTTAATGGCAATTTTAATGGTATTAGCACTCTCAGGACCTGTTATAAAAGATAAAGAGATTGAGATACAAGCAAAAAGTGCAGATATTATCATCGCCCTTGATATTTCAGACTCTATGTTAGCTGAGGATTTATATCCAAATAGGTTACAACTTGCAAAACATAAGGCTTTAGAGCTTTTAAAACTCTCCCCAAGTGAGCGTTTGGGTGTTGTAGCGTATGCAAAGAATTCTTACCTTGTTTCACCTCTAAGTTTAGACCATGATGTAGTTGCATTTTTACTCGATAAGCTTGATACAAACTCCATCACAGAAAAAGGGACAAATCTGCTCTCAATGTTGGAAGTTGTAAAAAACGGCATACAAAGTGAAGGAAAAAAGTACCTTTTAGTACTTAGTGATGGTGGTGATAATGATGATTTTTCAAAAGAGATAGCCTATGCCAAAGAGAATAACATAGCAGTTTTTGTTTTAGGTGTGGCGACTAAACAAGGTGCACCTATACGGGAAGAAAGTGGGGAGTTTATAAAACAAAACGGCAAAATAATCATCTCAAAACTCAATGAAAATATCTCTGAGTTAGCTGTAAAAACTGGTGGTGTGTATATACAAGCTGTAAACTCCAACGAGGACATCACAGCAATGTTACATGAGATAGAATCAGTTGCACAAAAAAAAGAGCGAAAATCTAAAAAAATTACAAAATATATACCACTGTTTTATTATCCATTAGGTCTTGCTATGTTGATATTTTTAATAGCAACCTCTTCAATGAGTAAACGAAAAAAAGTTGAAGTTCCAGCTTCGATCATTTTAGTTTTATCTTTGATGAATGGGGTGAATCTCAAAGCTGGTGTTTTAGATTTTGTTGATCTCAATAATGCAAAAACTGCTTATGAAAAAGGGGAGTTTGAAAAAGCACAGGATGTGTACAAAGAGTATGCAAAACAACATAAAAATGATGCAAGTTATTATAATAGTGCAAACTCTTTGTATAAACAAAAAGAGTATAAAAAAGCGATATCTCAGTATAAAAAAGCTCATTTTTCAGATAAAAAACAAGAAGCAAGTAAACTAGCAAATATTGGAAATTCATATGCAAAAATGGGTGATGAAAAAAGTTTGCAAAGTGCTATAGAATCGTATGAAAACTCATTGAAACTTAAAGAAGATAAAGATACACGAGAGAATCTTGAAGCAGTAAAAAAAGCACTTAAGAAAAAGCAACAACAGCAAAAAGATAATAAAGACGACCAGAAAAACGATAAAAATCAAGATAAAAACAAAGACCAAAAGAAACAAAATAAAGATCAAAAAGAGCAACAAAAACAAGATAAAAAAGATCAGCAAAATCAAAACTCTCAAGATCAAAATCAGCAAAATAACGACCAACAACAAAAAAATAAAGAGCAAAACCAACAAAAACAAAACCAAGAAAAAGATAATGAGCAAAGCCAAAAACAAAAAGAGCAAGAGCAACAAAATAAAGAAAATAAAGAGGAAAAATTGGATGCACAACAAAATGGAGCTATGCAACAACAAAAAGCAAAAATGAGTGATGCTGAAGAGAAAAAATGGCTTAAAGCACTCAATCAAAAACAAAAAACTTTTTTATATCAACTAAATCAAGATCAACAAATCCAAAGGAGTCAAGATGAAAAACCTTGGTAAATTTTTTATATTTTTTATATTTTTAACAACGACACTTTTTGCAGGAGTAAAAGCAGAACTCTCCCCTGATGTTGCAACAATGGGGGATGTAGTTTCATACTCTTTAAAAGTGGATGGTTCAGATGTTTCTGCCCCTTCACTTTATCAACTCTGTGGACAAAATATCATCTCCAGTGGTTCACGAACAAATATTGAAATGATAGGGAGTGACTACAAAAAAACAAAAACATTTGTGTATCAGTTTGTCGCACAAAAAAGTTGTACAATTGAACCCGTTGCACTTACTATAGATGGTAAAACTGTAAAATCAAATAGTGTTTCACTTACAGTTGAAAAACAAACACAAAAAGCGGGACAACCATTTTTTCTTAGTTATGATATCTCAAAAACTGATCCCTATGTAGGAGAAAGTGTAAAATTAACACTGACACTTAGACAAAGAAAAGATGTTTCTGTAATTGATAATAAATTTATCCCATCAGATTTTAAAGGCTTTTGGAAAAAATCTGAATCAAAACCAAAACAAGAGAGTGATGGAGCATATGTGGTTACAAAAGTTGAATATACACTTACACCACAACGAGAGGGTAATCTCACAATTACACCAGCTGAGCTTAGAGTTGCATCAAGGGTAAATGCAAGTGGCTGGAGTCCCTCATTTATGCCGCAAGTTCAATGGAAAAGTTACTTTTCAAATGAGCTCAATATAGATGTAAAACCACTTCCAAATAATGCAAAGTTTATAGGTGATTTTACCATTGATGCAAAAGCTGATAAAACAACAACCAATCCTAATGAAGCAGTAAACGTTGTTGTAAGTGTAAAAGGGAGTGGTAATTTAGAGGATATTGAGAGTTTTAAACCACATATTGATGGTGTCAATGTTTTTGATGAAAAGATTGAGATAAATGATGATGTATTGACGCAAAAACTTGTTTTTGTGGGCGATCATGATTTTACAATCGAACCATTTGTTTTGACATATTTTGATACCAAAACAAAACAACTCAAACGTATTCAAACAGAAGCTATAGATATCACGCTCAAAGGTTCAGCTGTAAAACCACAGCAACCTCTAACAATCAAAAAAGATGAAACACCACAAGTGCAAAAATCTGAGCAAAAAGATGAGATTAAACAAGAAACAAGTACAAATGTATTGTATATAGTATTTGCTTTATTTGTAGGGATATTTATAGGTGTGAGCATCATGTTACTTAAAGATAAAACATTTACAAATTCAGAAAAAAAAGTCTCTATCAAAGATGA
This sequence comes from Sulfurimonas sp., assembly GCF_050296975.1. Classification (GTDB taxonomy): domain Bacteria; phylum Campylobacterota; class Campylobacteria; order Campylobacterales; family Sulfurimonadaceae; genus Sulfurimonas. The sequence goes on along the minus strand of NZ_JBNKRX010000022.1, from coordinate 31,965 downwards.
AAAGCTCCTACTTATGAAACTTTTACCTTACAAAGAGCGTGATAGCGAGATCAAGAAAATTGTTGAAACTTTAGAGAAAAATCTTTATACAAGTGAAAAAGAGGAGATAGATAAAAAGAGATTAAAAGAGTTACTTAAAAAGTACAATATCACTTAAAGATATTGTAGAGTTTATTTCCATCTGACATCTCTTTATGAACAGCATCCCACTCTTCATTTTCGATAGCTGTTTTCATATTTGATAGCTCTTTTTCAAAAAGATTGATTGCTTCAAGAATATTTGTCTTATTTTGTTTAAAGACATCTCCCCACATATTTGGTGAACTTTTTGCCAAACGACTCATGGAGCGAAATCCCCCAGCCGCAAGTGCTAAAATGTTATGTTTATTTTCTTGTTTCATAACGGTATTTGCTAAAGAGTAAGCGATGGCATGGGGCATATGAGAGATAAAAGCAGCATGGCGATCGTGTTCACGTGCTTTCATAAAATGTTTTTTCATCCCTATCGCTTTAAAGATTTTTCTAGCAACTTGTGCTTGAAGTTCTCCACTCTCTTCTAAATTGCAAAGTACTACAACTTGATCTTCATATAAACCTTCGATTGCAGCTTGTGGACCATAGTTTTCTGTTCCAGCCATTGGATGTGCTGCAACAAAATTTTTCCGAATTTCAGCAGGAACAGAATTTACGATTTTTTCTTTAGTACTTCCAAGATCGATGATTGTAGTGTTTTCATTTACATCTTTTAAATCTTCTAATGCACGGATAATCCCATTTACTGGAATAGCCAAAAAGATAACATCAACTTTTTTTACCTCGTCTAGGGAAACTATCTCGTGAACTAAATTAAGTTCTTTTGCTACTTTTTGGTGCTCATTATTGTGGTCATAACCTACAACCTTATCTACAAAGTCTAATTTTTGTAAACTTAGTGCAAGTGAACCACCCATTAGACCTAAACCAATTATTGCGATATTCATAGTTACATTCTTTATATTTTGTTTTTTTTGTAAATTATACTGAATTTACTTAATATTAACCTCAAAATAGGTAAAATCTACTCCAATTTTATATATGGAATTTTAATGAAAATATTTTTATCGGTCTTATTTGTAGTTTTCACATCTTCGCTTTATGCGGAGGTAGTGAAGTCAATCAACTTTCATGGAATGGTACATATTTCCGAGAATGTTGCTTTAAGAATGTTAGACTTTGACAAAGGTGATAACATCGATGTGAAAACGATTGATAAATCGATAAAAACTTTTTTTAAACAGGGTTACTTTAATGATGTCTGGGCAGAGTTTGAAAATGGAAACTTAGACTATTATTTTAAAGAAAAAGCTATTATCTCAAAAGTTGAACTTAAAGGCTACAAAGAGAATGATGAAGATTTTAAAGATGGTGTAATCCAGATTAAAAAGGGGACACTTTACGATGAAAAGAAGATTGAAGCTGCAAAACGTCGTATAGTTGATGCAATCGCTGCAGAGGGGAAAATGGACTCTGTTGTAGAAGTTGAAACTACTTATTTAGAAAATGGAAGTATTCAGGTCACTTTTTTAGTTAATGAGGGTGAAGAGATCATCATCGATAGTTTAAAATACAACGGTGTTTATGGTTTAGATAGTGATGATTTTGATGATGTTATCGCAAATAAAGAGCATCAATTTATGGGGTGGTTCTGGGGTCGAAATGATGGAAAAATGAGTCTAAGAGACCTAGAATATGATAATCTAAGAATTCGTGATTTTTATATGCAAAATGGTTATTTGGATGCAAAAATTGATGAACCATTTGTACGCGTCAATTTTGATAGTTATCAAGCAGATATGTCTTATCAAGTTGTAGAGGGTGAGCAGTATACTATCTCAAAAATCTCTATACATCAAACAAAAGAAGTTGTTACAGATGAAAAAATTCGTGAACTTTTGACACTTAAAGAGGATGAAGTTTTTAATATTAAAACTTTTAGAGAAGATGCAGAAAAGATCAAAACACTCATTGCAGATCAATCGTATGCGTATGTGCAAGTAGTACCAGATTTAAGAAAAAATAAGGATGATAAAACTGTTGAAGTTATTTTTCAAATTAAGCCAGGGAATAAGGTAAAGATTAGAAATGTAACTATTTCAGGAAATACACGCACACTTGATAGAATAGTGCGTCGTGAGCTTTTCCTTGGACCAAATGATATGTATTCTTTAACAGATTTAAAAGATTCAAGAAATGCAATAGGGCGTTTAGGATACTTTGATAGTACAACAATAGAAGAGAAAAGAGTTGACAATGAGTCAATGGATTTAATCGTTAAAGTAAAAGAAGCTCCAACTGGAAATATTCAAGTTGGTGGTGGATATGGTTCTTATGGTGGATTGCTTGTAAGTATTGGTGTTAGTGATAGAAATATTTGGGGAAGTGGAATTAATGTTGGTGTAAAAGCTGAAAAATCACAAACAAGCAAAAATATCTCTCTAAGTCTTTCAAATCCAAGACTCAATGATAGTGACTTTTCTGGAAATATGTCTATTTTTCATTCATCATACGACTATAACGATTATACAGTTACAACTGATGGTGCTTCTGTTGGAATGGGGCATAGATTTACAAGATATGTAAGTGGATATATAGGGTATGGTTACTCAAAAAACTCTTACTCTTTTGGTAGTGATTTTAATACATCTCTTTACCCATCGTACTATTTTGAAGAGTATTCAAAATCTGGTGTCACAGTAAGTGCTAAATGGGACAATACTGATGATTATTATCTTCCAAGAACTGGATTTGAACTTTCACAAAGCTTTGAAAAAACAGGTATTGGAGCAGATGCAAACTTCTTAAAATCTAGAACTAATTTTGCTATCTATAGAGGTCTTGATGAGTTTGTAGGATTTGATGCAATTTTCAGATATAAAGCAAGATTTTATAATATCATAGATACAGGTTATGTCCCACTAGCTGAAAAGTTTTATATGGGTGGTATAGGAAGTGTAAGAGGGTATGAATCCTATTCACTTTCGCCAACTATCTCAGATTCAACCGCTACAGATGGCATAAGAAGAATTGGTGGTACGCAAACATTTTCTAACTCTTTAGAGGTGAGTTTTCCACTTGTTCCAAAAGCAAAAATGCGTTTAGTTACTTATCTTGACTGGGGATTTATAACTGATACAATTTCTGAAACTACACTTTTAGACAACAATATTGCACGTGCTGGATATGGAGCAGGGATTGAGTGGTTTAGTCCAGTTGGACCTATTCAGTTGATGTTCGCAAGACCTATAAACCCACAAACGAATGATAAAACATCAACATTTGAATTTACAATGGGACAAAGATTTTAAGAGTTAAAAACGACCTGAAAATCTTTTAAACATTGTAGCTTTGCTATACTCTCTTTAGCCAAGTAAAGATTACTTTGGCTTTTCACTTCTAAAATACCATTCTTAAATGAAAGTTCAAGATCGATATTTCTAGGTCTATGATTTAAAAGTGTGATACCTAAAGAGAGGATAAAACTCAGTGAATTAACAACACTCTCTTGAGGTAAAAGTCTTTGGTATTTTTCCAGATGTGATTTTGCAGGGAGTTTGTTTTTTGCATACTTCATCAGTGTAGAGATAAGTGTAATATCTTGATGTGTGAAGCCATACTCTAAAGCAGTTTGTGCTATATAATAACTATGTTTATTTTGTGAATAAAAGTGGATATTACTTCCAGATGGGTAAAGTTTTGCTGCAATCGTAAGTTGTTGTTTAAAAGAGCTATCTAGTCCAAAATACTCTTGTGTTATACTAAAAAGATGTTTTGTTAATGTAGCTAGATTGTTTGAGAAATGTTTATCGCTTAAATGTGCATCAAGAATATAGCGAACAGAAGTATTGTAGTTGGCTGGAAATTGATCTTTTGAACTTCTAAGAAGATCAGCTAAATAAACACCTTCTCTAACTCCTACACCACTTGTAATGAATTTATCAATAGCAAACTTTGAGATAATCATCTTTAAAATTAGTGCACCAGGTTTAATAACATCAAATCTATTGTTGTCAATATACAAATCAGATAATTTTTGTTCATCAGCTTTTAAAATATTTTCTAGGTATGGAATAAAAACTTCTTGTGTTGTTTCAAAAGCATGGAGTTTTTTAAGTGGATAGCTTTGAGATTTTTGGATGGCAGATGATATAGCTCTATATGTCCCCCCAATTCCAATAAGGGTAGATATCTCTTTTGAAGGAATTTTTTGCAACTCTTTTTTTATATACTCTTTTGCACCTTTGAGATCATCTTTATCAAAAAAGAGTTCCTTCAAGCGAACAGTTCCTAGTTTTAGAGATTGTGTATGTGAAACATTATTTGCATCTATGAAGGTGATCTCAGTTGATCCACCACCAATATCTATACTCATTGCGTCTGATTGTTTTGGAAGAAGGTTTGCACAAGCAATTGCGCCAAAATAAGCCTCTCTTTCTCCAGAGATTATTTTGATATTTAATTTAAGTGTATTTCTAACACGCTGGATAAACTCTTGCCTATTGGGGGCATCTCGAAGTGCAGAAGTAGCTACACATAAGACCTTTTTGACTTTAAAAGATTCTGATATCTTTAAAAAGTTTTCAAGTGCATCAAAAGTTCGTTGCATTGGAATCTCTTGAAGAACTCCATCGTGTTGATATGCACTTTCTGAGATTCTTACTTTTGATTTTTCTTCATGAAGTAGGTGGAATGCAAAACGGGAAGTTTTTTCATAGATAACCATTCTAACGGAGTTAGAACCAATATCTATCACAGAAACTCGTTTTGCCAATGTTTGTTACTCTTCTAGGTCTAAATTTTTATATTTAAATTGTAATTCCGCAATTGTTTCTACGTTATCTTTATCAGGAATAATACAATCAACTGGACAAACAGAGATACAAGCAGGTTCATCATATACACCTACACACTCAGTACATCTGTCTGGATCAATAAAATAGATTGGATCGCCTTCTTCTATAGCTATTGTTGGACACTCTTCACGACAAGCATCACATGCTATACATTCGTCATCAATTAATAAAGCCATTTTTAAAAACCTTATAGTGTATTAGTTTAATTTATGTGTTCGATTTATAACAAAATAAACCTTTATTAAATTTGAAAGTAATCAACTTCTTGTCAGAAGTCAAATCATTTTTGAGGAAGTATACAAGATAATTGAGAATTGATTTGTAAACAAGCTCTTGTCCCATCGATCCCATCATCTCTATTTGTGAGATTAATTCTAGCTCCCAAAGCATCTGCAGCACTTTTGGCTAAAAAGAGTCCAAGTCCTACACCACTTTTATTTCCTTGGCGTTTAAATGGAGCAAAAAGGTCAACACTTTCATCGATCCCACATCCTTCATCGATCACTTCAATTAAAAGTCCAAAGTCATCTTGAGAACTTTGTAAAATCACTTTTTTATCTTCAGGGGTAAATTTAAGAGCATTTTGTAAAAAGTTTTGAATAATTTGATTTAAAAGTCCCACTTGAAGTGTTGCCATAAAAACATCTGGTGTAAAATTTATCTCTAAGGTTTTACCTTCATTTTCTGCAAGTAGTTTAAAATCATTTGCTTTTTGTTTGAGAAAACTAATCACATCAACTTGTTGTGGTTTATCAAGTTGTGCACCCTCTTGGCGACCTATATTTAAGATATTTGAGACAATTATATTCATCTCATCAACAGTTTTATTTGTTGTATTGATTGCTTCTATATACTCCTCAACTGAACGTTTTTTAATGAGTGTTACTTGATTTTTGAGCTTAATGACAGCAAGAGGAGTTTTAAGCTCATGCGCAGTACCAATAAAAAGCTCTTTTTGATATTTTACAAAGTTTTGAATTCTTGCTATTAGGTGGTTGATAGTTCTTGCAAGTGGTGCAAACTCTTGTGGAATCTCATCCATTTGAATAGGACGCATAAGATGTTCATTCATATTAGCCAAATCATGACTGAGTTGTTTAATAGGTGTTACAAGCATTTTTGACAAGGTAATTGCATAAAGAATTACAAGTAAAAAACCAACAATATTGATGATAAAAATGTAGTTTAATATCTTCTTTAAAAGGTGTTTTGTTGGTGAGATATCTTTTATAAGTTTTAAATAGACATCATTTTTAGAATCAAACGGATAGATAAGCGTTAAATATGTTTTTTTATTTTCAGTTTTTTCATACACCTCAATATGCTCAGTATCTGATACTAAAGAGATAACTTCGATACTTAAAGATAAAAAGTTATCTGGCAATTCACCAAAATCATAAACAGCTTTGTAATTAGAGATGTTTTGTGCATAATGGATAAGTTCATCTTTTTTTTCATCATAAATTGACTTTTCAATATAAAAATATAAAAGTGATGAAAAAATAAATATAAGTGAAGCTGAGGAGATTAAAAGTTGAAATAAGAAGTTTTTTCTTATACTTTGTTGGCGTGACATTGTAGATAATCTCCCAAAAAATTTAGGAGATTATAGCATCATTTAACTTACTTCTTTTGGAAAACAGAAACGGTATCCACGACGGCGTACAGTTTCGATTGTAGTTATACTTAAAGGTTTATCCATTTTTTGACGGATTTGATTGATAGCAACTTCAATAACATTTGGAGTAACTAATTCTGGCTCTTCCCAAATAGCATCTAAAAGTTGCTCTTTTGAAACGATTTGATCACGGTGACGAGCTAAGTGAGTAAGTACTTCAAAAGGTTTCCCTTTGAGTTCAATTTCAGTCTCTTTATACGTAATTTTTTCCTCTTCAGGATTGATAGTTAAGTCTTCAATTTCGATGATATTACTTCCACCAAAACGTAAACGTGCTTCTAAACGAGCAATAAGTACTTCAAAATCAAAAGGTTTTCTAATATAGTCATCAGCACCAGCACGTAGAGCTTCGATTTCACTTTCGTTATCATCTCTAGCAGAAAGAACTACTACAACTGTTTTTGGTGTATTTGCTTTGATATCACCAATGATATCTACTGAGTTTCCATCTGGAAGCATCCAGTCCATAAGAACTAAATCGTAGTTACGGATGTCTAGGTAATACTCACCATCTTTTAAAGTTTCAACTACATCACTTTGGTAACCAAACTCTTTAAGTCCCTCAGCAAGCATCTTATTTAATGTTACTTCATCTTCTATAATAAGAATACGCATTAATTATTTCCTATCTCTTAAAAATATGTGAGTGGAATAATAACATAATTTTAGGTAACTTTAAAGTTTTTTTCAATTTTTTTTAATAAAAAGTGAAGTTTTGTTTAAGATTTGAAATCAAAAAAATCTTCTATACTTACCCTGCAATCGGGAAGTATAGATGGTTTGGTGATTTTTAATTTAAGGGTATTTATCTGCTGAAATTTCTCTTGTAAACGCTTAGAAATTTCTAAAATTGCATCTTCAAGGAGTGAAAATTGTTGTTTTATCATAAGAGTTTTTATCATTTGAACAATATCAGCATAATTGATAAACTCTTTATTAAAAAGATACTCTATCTCTAGATTTATAATCACATCTTGAGGTGTATGACGTTCAAAGTCTAAAATCCCTATAATACATTGAAATTTTAGATCTTCTACATATATTTTCACTTTAGATAACTCTTTTCTCTTGACCTTGGATGAGACGAATAATATTTGGTATGTGTTTATAAAATAAGATAAATACTATAAGTACAATAGGTGCATGAGCAATCTCTGGATGTATAAAAAAACTAGCAATAAGCATTGCTAAAACTGCTGTGAGTGATGAGATAGATGAGATACGAACTGTTTTTGCCATAACAACCCAAACAACTAAAGCAATTAAGGTTTCAATTGGAAGCATAAACATCATTACCCCCAGACCAGTTGCAATCCCTTTACCACCTTCAAAGTTCAAATAAGGTGAAAAACAGTGTCCAATTACAGCAAGAACAGCTATCGCCCAAAGTGTAGCTTCACTGACCCCTACTAGATATCCAACTAAAAGTACCACTATGCCTTTAAGTGCATCAAGTATAAGTGTTGCAGCTCCAAGTTTTTTTGCTAAAGCTGGGTTTGTCTCTTTTACAACACGAAGCACATTTGTTGCTCCAATACTTTTACTTCCAGAAGATTTGATATCTACTCCAGCAAAAGTTTTTGCCAAAAGTAGACCAAATGGGATACCACCAATTAAAAAAGCAGCAATATAAAATTGAATATTTATATTAAAAAGAATGTCCATATATAACCTTGAGTTAATTTCAATATCAAAATTCTACTATGATTATGCTAAATAAATTTTGATATAATTTCAGTACTAATAATTTGAGGATTTTTTTTGAAATTAAGTAACGAAGAATTAAGAAGTGAAATTGACAGATTAAAAAATAAATTGAGCGTTACTGTCGTTGCACACTTTTATCAACGTGATGAGGTGTTTGAGATTGCAGATATTACTGGGGATTCTTTAGAACTTGCTATGCGTACACAAGCAGATGATGCAGAGTTTGTTTTGTTTTGTGGTGTTGGATTTATGGGGCAGAGTGTAAAAGTTTTAAGCCCACAAAAACGCGTAGTTATGCCAAAGATTGCTTGTTGTGCAATGGCAAAAATGATCGATGGACTTTATTATGATGAATCTGTAAAGTTTTTAAATGACCATGGGATCGCAAAAGAGAATATTTTACCAATCACTTATATCAATTCAAATGCAGATGTAAAAGCAAAAGTTGGTGAGATGGGTGGTATGGTATGTACAAGCTCAAACGCAAAAAAAATTATAACAACGGCTCTTAAAGAGGGGAAAAAAATTCTTTTTGTACCTGATCGTTGTTTAGGGCAAAATATCGCAAATCAAATGGGATTAAAATCGATGGTTATAGGTCAAGGCGGTGATCCAAAAGAGGCAGATATTATCTGTTATGACGGTTTTTGTTCAGTGCACCAACTCTTCACTGTAGAGGATATAGAGTTTTTTAGAAAAAAATATCCGGGGATTAAGATAGCGACACACCCTGAATGTGATCCAGCTATTTGTGATGCGAGTGATTTTGTGGGCTCAACTTCGCAGTTGATCAAGTACATCACAGAACTTCCAGCTGATCAAAAAGTAGCAGTTGGAACAGAGTTCAATATGGTAAATCGTTTGCGTCCAGCAAATACATATGTACTTAGTTCAACAAAACCAGAATGCCCAACAATGAATGAAACAACTTTAGAAGATGTATATATGACACTTAAAGCGATTGAAGATGAAAATCCAATCAATGAGATTGATGTTGATGAGTCTACTCAAAAATGGGCAAAAATTGCATTAGAAAGAATGTTGGCATTATGATAAAAGAGTTTGTTAAAGCAGCACTTGCTGAGGATGTTGGACGTGGTGATCTTTACGCTTTAGTAGAGCCAAGTGCACCTACAAAAGCAGATATTATCGCTAAATGTGATGGTGTTTTTGCAGGGGTAAGATATATAGATGTTTTAGCAAACGAAGAAAACTTAGAGATCATCTGGGGTAAAAAAGATGGTGAGCGTTTTGTAAAAGGGGATGTAATTGCTATTGTAAAAGGCAATTCCCACGATGTTTTAAAAACTGAGCGTACACTTCTTGATCTAGCCTTACATGCAAGTTCGATTGCTACACTCACTCGAAAATATGTAGATATCATAGCTCCATATGGTGTAAAACTTTTAGATACTCGTAAAACTCGTCCATTGCTGCGTGTTTTTGAAAAGTATGCTACACGTTGTGGAGGGGCTACAAATCATAGAATGGGATTAGATGACTCTTTAATGATTAAAGATACACATTTAAAAACTATTGAGAATTTAAGTGAATATATTGAAAAAGCAAGAGAAGTGATCCCTTTTACTGCAAAGATTGAAGTAGAAGCTGAAACGCTAGAAATTGCAAAAATGGCTTTTAAAGCAGGTGTAGACATAGTAATGTGTGACAATATGACACCACAAGAGGTACAAGAGGTTGTTGCATATCGAAATGAATATTATGCACATATCTTACTTGAGGCGAGTGGAAATATCTCGTTAGAGACTATTGAGTCGTATGCAAAAACTGGTGTAGATGCAATTAGCTCTGGTTCACTTATCCATCAAGCAAATTGGATCGATCTTTCTATGAAAATATCATAATTTTGACGAAAAAAGAACAAGTGATTTTTTTTACGTTAGGTACTATGCCACTAAAGAAAGTTTTTTAAAAAAAGCTTTGTGGGTTCAGGAGAATATAAATGGCAGATGATCAAGAAAAGACCGAAGAACCCACCCCCAAGAAGATAGAGGATGCCCGAAAAGAGGGGAATGTTCCAAAATCTCAAGATGCTTCAGGTGTTATGACCTTATTTGTAGCGATACTTGCTACATTGATGCTTTTTCCTTTTATAGCAAAACATATGATTCTCCTTTTTCAATATTATTTTTCTTTAGTTGGAACACCTATAGATAAACTGTTTGTCATGGATATACTCCTTATATCTATTCGAGAAATTTTACTTATGATTATGCCTTTGGCAATTGCAGTTGCCCTTGCTGGAATTGTAGCGGCATTTGCACAATTTGGTTTTTTATTTACGACAAAAGCAATTGTTCCAGATATCAAAAAAATCGATCCAATCAAAGGAACAGCAAATCTTTTTTCTCTTAAAAAGCTGATAGAGGGGATAAAAGTAACACTAAAGTCTTTTACAACATTAGGTATAGGATTTGTCTTTTTCTTTTACTTTATTTTAGAACTTCCAACTGTTGCACTTTTTGGACTTGAAGATCAACTTTCATGGTTGCGAGATAAAGTTATTATTATTGCTTTAGTGATGCTTCTTATTATATTTATTTTTGCAATCATCGATGTGATAATAGTGAGAAAGCAATATTTTGATGGTTTGAAAATGTCTAAACAAGAGATCAAAGATGAGATGAAAAACATGGAGGGGGACCCTCATGTAAAAGCAAAAATTAGACAGATTCAGATGGAAACAGCACGTCGTAGAATGATGGCAGAAGTACCACAAGCCGATGTAATTATTACCAATCCTACACACTATGCAGTAGCTATTAAATACGATCAAGAGAAATATAGTGCACCTGTTGTTATTGCAAAAGGGGTAGATAATATAGCGCAACAGATCAAAAAAATTGCACGAGAAAATGATGTACATATTGTGCAAAACCCACCATTAGCACGTTCACTATATAGTGAAGTAGATATTGATAGACCAATTCCAGAATCTCTTTTTAAAGCGGTTGCAGAAGTTCTTGCTTACGTTTATAAAGTGAATAGAAAATAGTATATAATTTTAATCAAAAAGTAGCATTGCATCGTGGTTGAATTAGATCAAATAAATGAAAACAAACATATTGTTCTTATTGCAAATAATGAAACATTTTCATTAGCAAATGTACTTTATACCTATATTTTGACTTTACATAAAAAAGTTTCATTAGTTGCAACACAAGAGATTGATAAAAAGTTTGTTTTTTTACCTTGGTTTGATAAAGTACGCAAGATAGTTCCAAGTTCAGGCGATATCAAAATCGAGTTGAACTTAGATACTTTGCGTCTATATCAAGAGTTTCAAAGCCATTCAATCAAAATGAATGAAAAGATTGCGACTTCATTTTATAGCTCTTTTTTAGTTGAAGATGGGTTAAAAAGTATTTTATGTGAAGATAAAAAACTGAGTGCTATGAGTGAGTTGATTACACTAGGTGCAGATTGTAAAACTTGCAATGAGTTTTTAAAAAGCAGTAAAAGTTTAGCACTTTTTAGACTCAAATCACTGCTATTTGCTAACTTTGTTCTAAAAAATGAAGCAAAAGTGGTTGAGGTTTATATCGATGAAGCGATGCTTAAACAAAGTGGTGCAAAGTTGACAGATGCTTTGCTTGTAGCACAAGAGCTTTTAGAGATCATACATGTACATAAAGTTGTTTTGATACAAAAAGATGAAAATAAAATTTTAAAAGAGATAAAGGTAGAAAATTGAGAAAAAAAAATAATTCGTCGTTTATAACACTATTTTTAATGTTGGCACTTGTTGCTGGAGGTTTGTATATATATTTTTCATCTACTTTTGAGAGAGTAGCTCCACAAATAACACTTAATACAAATGGTTTTTGGAATTTTAAAGAGCCATTACACTTAAATATCAGCGATGAAAGTGGAGTTAAAGCGTATAGAATATCTATGAAAAGTTCTAAAGGTGAGCAGCAGTTACAATATGAACAACTTCTTATGCCTAGTACATCTTTAGACTTAGAAATAGAACCTCCAAAGGGTATATATGCTTTAAAAGATAAAAAAATAGAGATAGTTGTTGAAGCTATAGATGCAAGTAAGTGGAACCTCTTAAAAGGTAACGATGCGAAAAAGGAATTTGCACTTACAATTGATAAAAAAAGACCAAATATCAACATTATCAATAACTCTTATAAAATTTCTCGTGGTGGCGCTGCTTTAGTTATCTTTAGTGTAAATGATGAAAACCTAGAAGAGTTTTATATTCTTGGAAATCATGATAAAAAATTTAAAGCACAACCTTTTTATAAAGAGGGGTATTATATTGCACTTATTGCATGGCCAGTTATTGATAAAGGTTTTAAAGCAACAGTAGTTGCAAGGGATAGTGCAGGTAATACAACAAAATCTTATGTACCGTTTTACCTCAAAGACAAAACCTATAAGCTTTCAAAAATTGACCTTTCTGATAAATTTTTAAAAGGGAAGATTTATGAATTATCTGAGGAGTTTGAAGAGACTCAGGGGATTGAAAACTCTTTAGAACAGTTTAAAATTATCAATGAAGATGTTCGTGCAAAAAATGAAAAATTGATTCATGAAATTACATCAAAAGTTTCCAATGATATGATTAGTGATTTCAAAGTGCAAAAGATATATCCGCTCAAAAATGGACAAGTTGTAGCACATTTTGGTGATCATAGACAGTACTACTATAATCATAAGTTTGTAAGTGAAGCATATCATCTAGGGATCGATTTGGCGAGTTATGCAATGGCACCTACTATGACTCAAAATGGTGGTGAAGTTGTTTTTACAGACTATAATGGTTTATATGGAAATATGCCAATAATTTCACATGGACTTGGACTTTATACCCTTTATGGACATTGTTCTAGTATAGATGTGAGTGTTGGAGAACATCTACCAGCAAATACAAAGATAGCAAATACTGGTAAAACAGGGTATGCAATGGGCGATCATTTACATTTTGGTGTTTTAGTACAAGGAATTGAAGTGCGTCCACAAGAGTGGATGGATTCACAATGGATAAAACTCAATATTAGTGATATAATTAAAGAATCTAAAAAAATTATAGATCAAAGATAAAAGGGACTTTATGTATCAAACAACTATAAAAAAGAGTGTAGAACTTGTTGGAATAGGTCTTCATAAAGGTTCACCTGTAAAACTTCGATTAGAACCATTAGAAGCTGAGAGTGGAATAGTATTTTATAGAAGTGATGTAGATGTGTCTATCCCACTAATTCCTGAGAATGTTGTTGATACAAAAATGGCTACAGTTATTGGTAAAGAAGGGTATGTTATCTCTACAATTGAGCATCTCCTCTCCGCTGTTTATGCTTATGGGATTGATAATTTACGTGTAATTGTTGATGCAGATGAAGTCCCTGTTATGGATGGTAGTAGTGCAAGTTATTGTATGCTTTTAGATGAAGCGGAAGTTGTCGAGTTAGATAAACCTAAACGTATTATGCGTATTAAAAAAGAAGTTGCGATACAAGAGGGGGACAAGTATGTAAAACTCTCCCCAGCAAAAGATTTGAGTTATGATTTTACAATCAAGTTTCCACATCCAGTAATTCAAGAACAAGCATATGTGCTTAAATTTACAAAACAATCATATAAAGAGGAAATTTCTCGTGCGAGAACATTTGGTTTTTTACATGAGGTACAATATCTGCGTTCAAAAGGTTTAGCTCTTGGTGGAAGTTTAGAAAATGCAGTAGTGTTGGATGATAAAAAGATTTTAAATCCAGAAGGATTGCGTTTTGATGATGAGTTCGTTCGCCATAAAATCTTAGATGCTATTGGAGATATGAGTTTAATTGGGATGAACTTTATAGGAAACTATGAAGCATTTGCAGGAAGTCATGATCTAAACCACAAACTTACACTTGAGCTTCTGAAAGACCCAGCTAACTATGAAGTAATCGAGCTTGTTGGTGAAGAGTTAAAAGAGTTAGAAAAAGCGTATGCGTAAAGGTGTTGATGTTGTTTGTATCACGCTAATTTCACCTATTCAAATTGGCATCTATGAAGATCAAAAACTCATAGAGGTGAAATCATCGGATGAAAAAAGTTCTGATGTTTTGCCACTTATTTTTCGAGAAATTTTAGAAAAATATGAGATAAAAGCACTTTTTTATGTGAATGGGCCAGGGAGCTTTATGGCTATAAAAGTAGCATATATATTTTTAAAGTCACTGAGTATTTTAAAAAATATTCCCTTATATGCGCGTGATGCATTTTATTTTAATAATAATCAACCTATAAAAGCGATAGGAAAGCTATTTTTTGTTAGAATGCATGAAAAGATAGAAACACAGAAACTAGAAACAGTACCGGTGGTGAGTTTTAGGCTCCCCGATCTACTGGAGTATAAAGATTTTAGCGAGGAAACAGCGCCACTATATAAAATAGCTGCTGTTTAATAGGAAAATATTAGTGACAATAAGCGTACCAGCTACATCTGCAAATTTAGGTCCAGGGTTTGACTCATTAGGGTTAGCAGTTGATTTAAGAAACAAAGTTGAATTTCATCCATCAAAATTTTTTAGTGTAAGTATAAAAGGTGAGGGTGAAAATAACACACGTTTAAAAGGGAATAACCTTTTTGTAAGTATTTTTAATGAGCATTATTCAAGACTAACAAATAAACAGCAAAACTTTAAATTTACCTTTTATAACTCTATCCCTATGTCGAGAGGACTTGGTAGCTCATCTGCTGTGATTGTTAGTGCGATTGCATCAGCGCATGAAGCAGCAAATATTCGGGTTTCTAAACGTAGAATTTTAAACCATGCACTTGTTTATGAGCCACATCCAGATAACATTACACCAGCTGTAATGGGTGGATTTAATGTTGCTACTATTGAAAAAAATAAAGTATTTTCACAACAAAAACATTTGCCAGAATATTTAAAAGCAATAGTTGTGATCCCAAATAAACAGATGAATACTTCAAAATCACGTACGATTTTGCCAAAATCTTACTCAAAAGAGAATGCAGTTTATAATCTCTCTCATACAGCACTTACAGTAGCTGCTTTTTTTAATGAAGATTGGGAAGTATTAAAACTTGCTACTCAGGATAGATTTCATCAAAAAGCAAGAATGAAAACATTACCTGAACTCTTTGCAGTACAAAAAGTTGCTTATGAGAGCGGTGCATTGATGAGTACACTCTCTGGAAGTGGTAGTACATTTTTTTCAATGGCTTATGATGATGATGCGGCGATGATAGCGAACCGTCTGAAACAAAAGTTTCCTGAGTTTGCAGTGAAAATTTTAGATTTTGATAACAGCGGTCTTACAATAGAGCGATAAACAGTTACAATCAAGTATTATTTGGATATAATGGCGGAAAAATTTTATAGACCAACAAGGATGTGTATCTCTTGTAGAGAGAAGTTTGCACAAGAAGAACTTGTAAGAATAAAGTGCATGGATGCAGAATTATCTTTGTTTAATGGGTTTGGAAGAAGTTTTTATTTTTGTAAGATTTGTCTAAGTGATGAAAAGAAGATTACAAAAGCATTGATGAGACAATGTAAAAGTAATAAAAAAGATGAACTTATGAATAAATTAAAGGAGATTGTCACGAATGAGTGAAAAAGTTAGAGTACATGAAATTGCTAAAGAGTTAGGAATTACTTCTAAAGATGTTATAGATAAAGCCACAAAAATAGGGTTAGATGTTAAATCTGCACAAAGTGTTGTAAGCATGGAACAAGCTGAGAATTTAGCAAACTATATCATGAATGGTGAATCAGCAGAAGCTGAAGTGAAACCTGAAAAAAAACCAGAACTAAAGAAAGAAGAGAAAAAAGAAGAAACTCCTAAAAAAGAAGCAAAAGTTGATGACTCTAAAACTGTTGCACAGGTAGAAGAAAAAGAATCTTCAAAAGTGGCAAAAAAATTACCAGAAACTAAAGAAGTTTCTCAAAAAGTTCAAGATGATAACTCTCCTAAAATTAAATCTGCTGTAAAAAAATCTGGTTTAAAAATTGTTAAAAAGAAAAAGCCTGTAAAAGAAGAAGTAGTTGAAGCACCTGCAAAACAAGAAGCAGTAGTTTCCTCATATGGAAAAATGAGCGAAGAGGTACTTGAAGAACTTGCTAAAAAGAAAAAAGCAAAAGAAAAATCAACTCCTGCTATGAAAAAAGAACAAGGTAGAAAACTTGATCTTGATATAGATATTTTTAGTGGTTCGATGTCAGATGTTTCATTAGATATGGATGATCAAGTAGTGCTTCTTGATATCCATTCTACTGAGCTTAAAGAGGTTGTTGATGATGAGCCTAAAAAACCAAAACAACCAAAGCCAATTGGTAGAAATGCAAATAAAAAACAAGCTCCAAAAACAAGAAGAGTAGCTCGTGATAAACGTAAAAAGTATGTAAAAGAAAAACCTGTAGATGAAGTTGTAACTCATGTAGAAATCCCTGAAGATATTCGTGTATATGAGTTTGCAGAAAAAATTAATCGTCCAATGGGTGAGATCATCAAAGTACTTTTTGATCTTGGTATGATGATGACAAAAAATGACTTTTTAGGTAATGATGAGATTGAGATTTTATCTGAAGAGTTTGGTGTAGAAGTAACCATTACTGATCCAAAAGATGAGTTTAACTATGTAGATGAAGCAGAGATAACTGAGGAAGATCCAAATGCACAAGAACGTCCACCAATCATCACAATTATGGGTCACGTAGATCATGGTAAAACATCACTCCTTGATGCAATCCGTAAAGCAAAAGTAACAGAAGATGAAGCGGGTGGTATTACGCAACATATTGGTGCATATACGATCAACCAACACGGTAAAGAGATCACATTTATCGATACTCCAGGACACGCGGCATTTGGTGCTATGCGTCAACGTGGTACTGATATTACAGATATTATTATCATCGTGGTTGCTGCTGATGATGGTGTAAAACCGCAAACTGAAGAAGTTATCAAAATTGCTAAAGATTCTGGTGCACCTATTATTGTAGCTCTGAATAAAATGGATAAAGAAACAGCGAATCCAGATATGGTTAAAGCTCAAATGGCGGAGCGTGGTATCACTGCAAATGATTGGGGTGGAGATATTGAGTTTGTCCCGCTTTCAGCAAAAAGCGGAATGGGCATTGATGAGCTTTTAGAAAACATCCTATTAACTGCTGAGATTTTAGAGTTAAAAGCAAACCCTAAAGCAGATGCAAAAGCAGCTGTAGTTGAATCTTCATTAGAAAAAGGTCGTGGTGCAGTTGCAACTGTGATTGTTCAAAACGGTACGCTTAAAGTTGGTGATTATGTAGTTTGTGGAAAAGCATATGGACGTGTAAAAGCACTTATGAATGAAAATGGTGTACAAGTTAAAGAAGTGCCACCATCGCATACATCAGTTGTTGTCGGTCTTAATGAAGTTCCAGCTGCTGGTGAAATTATGATGAAAATGAAAAACGATAAAGAAGCAAAAGCATACGCTCAAAAACGTTATGAATATGATCGTCATAAAGAGTTAAGTAAATCTACAAAATCAACATTAGAAGATATGACATCTATGATCGCTGAAGGTCGTCTAAAATCGCTTAAAATTGTTCTTAAAACCGATGTTCATGGTTCACTTGAAGCAATTAAGTCTTCACTTTCAGAACTTAGAAATGAAGAGGTTAAAATTGACATTATTTCTAGCGGTGTTGGTGGTATTACAGAAAACGATGTTGAACTTGTTGGAAACTCTGAAAACTGTGTACTTCTTGGATTTAACGTTCGTCCAACTGGTTCAGTTAAAGCATTAGCGAAACAGAGAAATGTTGATATCCGTACATACTCAATTATCTATCAATTACTTGATGATATGACTGGAATGTTAACTGGTATGATGGCTCCTAAATTCACTGAAGAAAATACAGGTCAAGCAGAAGTACGTGATGTATTTAAATCACCAAAAGGTATGGTTGCTGGATGTGTTGTTGTTGATGGTAGACTTATCCGTGGTGGACTTGTTCGTGTTATTCGCGAGGGTGTTGTGGCATTTGAGGGTGAACTTGTCAGCCTTAGACGTTTTAAAGATGACGTTGAAGAGATTGGAAATGGGTATGAGTGTGGTGTTATCATCTCTAACTACGAAGATGTTCAAGTTGGCGATGTAATTGAAACATTCAAAAAAGTTGAGCAAGAAGTAAGTCTATAACAAGAGGTCTGCCATGACAGAAGCACAGATCAAACTTAAGCGTACAGAATCAGTTCTTGAAGAGTTGATTCCTGAAGCCCTTTCACAACTTAATGATGGACGTTTGCATGAGTTAAGTATAACTGCTGTGAAATGTTCTCGTGGTAGAAGTGATGCTAAGGTGTATATTGACCCATCTTATTTTAATGATGAAGAAAAAAAACTTTTACTAAAACAGATTAAAAAAGCAAGACCAATTATTGAAGATTATTGTATGAAAGATCAAGGTTGGTTTAAATCTCCTAAACTTGCTTTTGAATTTGATGAACATTTGAAAAAAACACAAACAATCGAAGAGTTATTTAAAAAAATCTCTAAAGATACAAAAGAGGAGAAGTAATGAGTTTACAAAACGATATAGAATCATTGGTGAAATCTGTAGGCTTAGAGCTTTATGATACTTCTGTAGTGTCTGAATTTGGAGATACTATTTATAGAGTTTCTATCATTTCACCTGAATTTGAAGATGGAAAAAGAAAAGGTGTGACTATGGATCAATGTGTTGACTTAACACATCTGATCTCACCACTTTTAGATGTAACACCACCGCTCTCTGGTGAGTACAGACTTGAAGTTGGAAGTCCTGGTTTAGAGAGAAAACTTACCACTTTAGATCACTTTGCAAAATCTGTTAATGAAGATATCTCATTTACAACAAGTGAAAAAGATAAGATTAAAGCAAAACTTGTTGCAGTTGACGGCTCAAACCTTACATTTGAAGATGAACATGAAAAGTTTGAGATCGATTTTAACGACATAAAAAAAGCAAAAACTTATTTTGAATGGAAATAGATAACAACTTTTTTATGCATTTAGCCTTGCAAGAGGCTTGGAAATATCAAGGACTCACATATCCAAACCCTGCTGTAGGGTGTTGTATAACAGGACAAAGCGGCGAAATTTTGGCTGTTGAAGCACATCAAAAAGCAGGTGCTCCACATGCTGAAGTTAATGCCTTGCAAAAAGCATATTATAAACTTACAAACAACACAGAGATTTTAAAACTTTCCTCATCACAAGAGATTCACAATTTTTTACTTCAAAACCATAACGACATTTTTCACGAATGTAATGTATATACAACATTAGAGCCATGCTCACATGTTGGAAAAACACCATCGTGTGCAAATTTATTAAGTGCACTAGGTGTAAAAAAAGTCTATGTAGGGGCAAATGATTTTAATGCCGAAGCTTCACATGGAAACCAGATACTTTCAGATAATCACATAGAAGTACAAAATGGTGTTTTAGAAAAAGAGTGTAATGATTTACTTATCCCATTTCAAAAGTTTTTAGAGGGTAGATTTGTATTTTTTAAATGGGCTCAGCGACTTAATGGAACTTTTGAGGGTGGCTCAATCAGCTCACAAGAATCAAAAAAACAAGTACATGCTATGCGTGATAGCTGTGATCTTTTAATCATTGGTGGCAATACTGTAAGAGTTGATCGACCGACACTTGATGCACGACTTGTAGATGGAAAGGCACCTGACATTTTGATTATCTCAAAGCAAAAAGAGTTTGATACTACTATTCCTCTGTTTCAAGTAGAAAATCGCAAAGTTATGATTGCAGATAATTTTGATAGTATGAAAAACTATAAAAATATTATGATTGAGGGTGGTGATACACTTTATAATCTTACAAAAGAGTTTGTTGATTTGTATCTTTGTTATATTGCACCAAAGTTAGGTGGCAGTAGAGTATTTACAAATATTGAGGCAGAGTTAGAGATTTTAAATACAGATAAAGTCGGTGAAGATATAATTATGTGGATGAAAAGAAGGAATTTAAATGTCTGAACAAAAACAAGAAAAAATTGTCTCAATGTTTGACAATATCGCTCCAACATACGATACAGCCAATCGTGTTATGAGTATGGGTGTAGATATCGCTTGGAGAAAAAAAGCTTGTGACCTTGCATACAATTATCTTGATAAAAAAGAGATAGAAAAAATTGTAGATGTAGCTTGTGGAACAGGTGATATGATGGGACATTGGCAAAAACAAGCAACAAAAGCAGATATTGAGATAAAAGAGATTGTTGGTGTTGATCCATCCAATGGAATGGTAGATGTTGCGCGTAAAAAATTTCCAGATTTTTCTTATCATATAGCAAAAGCGACCGAGATTCCATTAGAAGATGGTGGTGCTGACATTGTGAGTATTACATATGGAATTCGTAATGTTGTAGAGCGTCAAGAAGCATTTTATGAATTTAATCGTGTTTTAAAACAAGGTGGGCTTGTAGTGATTTTAGAGTTTATGAAGCAAGATAAAAAAACACTCAAAGACAAGATTAGAGACTTTTATATGCACAAAATTTTGCCTTATGTAGGTGGAGCAATCTCAAAAAATTTAGAAGCGTATACATATCTTCCAGATTCAATAGAAAACTTTGTAACGATTGAAGGGATGCAACAAGAACTTGAGAAAGCTGGATTTGAGATGTTATACACACAAAGTTTTTCTATGGATATCTCTACACTTTTTATAGCGAGAAAAAAATAAATTCTTGCTATGAACACACTTTCTGTCTCGGCTCTCAATGAACAGATAAAATCTCTTTTAGAAAACAGTTTTGAGCGAGTTTTTGTAGAGGGGGAACTCTCTCGAATCACTTTTCATAATTCAGGTCACATCTATTTTACTTTAAAAGATAAAGATTCAGCTATTAGTTGTGTGATGTTTAAAGGTAATGCAACAAAACTCAAGTTTCGTTTAGAAGAGGGGCTTAAAGTTTTAGTTGATGGAGCAATCTCAGTTTATAAACCTCGTGGTTCATATCAGATAAACTGTTTTATGATTGAACCAGCTGGTCAAGGTGCACTAGCTTTAGCGTATGAGCAGTTAAAGAAAAAACTCTCAGACAAAGGCTACTTTGATCAAGCACGAAAAAAGCAACTTCCAAAATTTCCTTCCAAAATAGCACTTATCACATCTGCTACGGGTGCTGCTTTACAAGATATGCTTCGAGTAGCAAATAAACGATATAAAAACCTATCAATTGATTTGTATGATGTTTTAGTACAAGGGGATGGTGCTGCATTTGCTATTGCATCTGCCATTGCTCAAGCAGATAAACACAGGTATGATTTTATTATTGTAGGACGTGGTGGTGGAAGTATAGAGGATTTGTGGGCTTTTAATGAGGAGAGTGTTGCCGATGCAATCTATCAAGCAAATACTCCTATTATCTCAGCAGTTGGGCACGAGATAGATTATCTCATTTCAGATTTTGTAGCAGATGTAAGAGCACCTACGCCAAGTGCAGCTATGGAAATTGCACTCCCTGATGAAAATGAATTGTTGCAATATCTAGATTCTTTATCGAATCAATTGACACAGACACTTTCACAAAAAGTTTATAATAAACGTCAAGAATTAGAGCATTTACAAAAATCATTTGTACAGCATTCAGTTGAGCGAAAATTGACACTTTATAAAGAGAGTATAAATAATTTACAAGAGCGATTTAATCAAACAATTGCATATAAAATGCAAAATTATGACGTAAAAGTTAAAAATATTTTAGAGCGATTTCCTCAGCTAATTGAAAATAGAATAAATGGGTATAAAGAGCAGATTAGCAATTTACAAAAGATGTTAGAATCTAATCATCCAAAATTAAAACGAAAAAAAGGTTTTGCTCAAATCTCTCAAGCAAATAAAGTGATCGATCTGAACTCTTTAAATGTAGATGAAGAGTTTGAAGCACAAAGTGATACAGTCGTAATCCATGCTAAAGTGCTTCAAAAAAGAGAAATATAGCTATTGTAAAGAGAGCTTTGGAAAATATGTATACAAAGTAACTGCTGTAGATGTTGAGAGTTGCTTCATAAGTTTTTCAAACTTATCTTCTTCATTCCAAATAGCTTCAGTCACACCACTAAGTTGCATAAGTTCATTTTTTGCATCAATTTCAACACCAAGTTGATCTATTAAACCTACTTGTTGTGCTTGTGAAGCTGTAAAAATATGTGCATTTGCATAGATATCACGTTTTGTAAAATCAAGTCCTCGTGCATCTGCAACATCATGGCTAAACATATCATATGTATCTTGGATCACTTTATTGAGTTCATTTACTTCATAGTCCCTCCAAGGTCTGTCCAATGTCCCTACTTGTTTATACTTTCCAGCTTGAACTGTTTGAGATTTGATACCGATTTTCCCCATTAACTCACTTACATCAGCCCCTTGCATAATCACACCAATGCTTCCAATCATACTTCCAGGGTTTGAGATAATTTTATCTGCCCAGATACTTGCGTAGTAACTTCCACTAGCAATTGTTCCTTTTGCATAGACAACCACAGGTTTTTTTGCTGTTGCACGTTTAATAGCATACGAGATTTCAATGGATGGAGCAACGGCACCACCAGGTGAATCGACACATAAAAGTATCCCCTTTACATTTGTGTTGTTAGTAGCTTTGTCGATTTTTTCAACAACCTCAGTTGCATCAAAGATAGGACCAACAAGATTGATTTTTTCTAAGTTGTGATTGAAACTCGATTGATTTTCATTTGGCATAAATAGTAATATAATTATTAGTACAAGAACAGTTGCTTTAAAATGTTCTTGAATAAACTTAATTGGTGCAGTTATTGGTATAAAAAGAGCTTTTAAAAATCCCATTATATTTCCCCTTTTTCAAGTTTTCCATTGATAAAAACTTTTGATATATTATAGTGATGTAATATTAAATGTGTCATAAGCTCATCATTTGGTTCATTTTCTAAATCAAGCACAATCATATCAGCATTTTTCCCCTCTTTAATCTCTCCAGTATTAAGTCCAAGTGCCTTGGCAGCATTTTTTGTTGCTGCATTGATGAGGCTTTGGGAAAAACCTAAAAGAGGTGCATTTGCATGAGTCATTAAAGAGATTTTCATCTCTTCAAAGAGATCAAGTTTATAGTTAGAGCTCAGACCATCTGTAGCAATTATCCACGGGATATTATTTTCATTGAGTTGTTTTATATTAAGTACACCATTGCCTAAAAGCCTATTAGATATTGGGCAGTGTATGATTGTGTGGTTTGAGTTTTTTATCTTTTGTAGCTCATCTTCATTTGATTTTACAACATGTGTTAAAAGGGTAGGTGTAGTATTAAAATGTTCTAAAAATTCTTTTGAATCGCTTACATTTTTCTCTTGATTTAAGAAGTTTTTGAAAAACTCTTGAAAATCCCCTTTACTCTCATCAAGCCAATCACGTTCAGCTTGACTTTCCATAAAATGCGCTGTGAGTTTAAGATTTTCACGTGCAACAATCTCTAAAGCTTTTTTGATAAGAATTGGGTGTACAGAGTAAGGTGAATGGATTGCAACTGCTGGTATAAAACCTTCACGTTTGACAGCTTTACTTGCATCAAGCCTTGCTAAAAAATCACCAAATAAAGCATCAGCCATACCTGCTTGGGAGCCGATAAGCTCATTGAAAAAAACGACATTTTGTTTTGCATTTGCACATGCATCTAAATCCATCGCATGGGAACTAATCGCCCCAAAAGTAGTAATTCCTCGATCAAGCATAGCATCAATGGATTTTGACATACAGTTTTGATCACATCCATTGATGAGCTCTTCACGATTTTCTATTACACTATAAAGCCAATTTATAAAATCACCATAACTGAGTTGTGTTTTGTTCGCTGAAAACTCTATGTGTACATGTGCGTTGATAAGCCCAGGCATCAATAAAGAGTTCTTTGCCAATTTGATAACTTCTGCTTCTGGAAACTCTTTTATCAGATCCTCTTCAAAACCAATTTTTTGGATTGTTTTATCAAAAGCAATAGAGAGATTTTGAAATAACTCATTTGGGGTTAAAATATAGTTTGGTGATATAATTTTCATTTGTACAATTCTTTACAATTAGATTTCAATAAAATTATACACTTTGATTTGTTTAATCTTTTTTTCGGTAGAATAACTTCAAATAAACAAATGAAGGTAAAAAATGAAAATAGTAGTTATTCAAGGTCCAAATTTAAATATGTTAGGTGTTCGTGAAACACAAATTTATGGTCCAATGAAACTAGAACAAATTCATGCTCAAATGAAAGAAGTTGCATCTCAAAATGGTGTAGAAATAGAATTTTTTCAAAGTAACTTAGAGGGTGAAATTGTAGATAAAATCCAAGAGTGTTATGGTGAAGCACATGGTATTATCATCAATGCAGCAGCATATACACATACTTCTATCGCTATTCGTGATGCAATTGCTGCTGTAAATATTCCAACAATTGAGGTACATATCTCAAATATTCACAGACGTGAAGAGTTCCGTCAAACAAATATGATTGCTCCTGTGTGTACATCATCTATTGTAGGTTTTGGTCCTTTTGGATATCATTTAGCTATGATGGGAATGTTACAAATTATGAATGAGATAAAAGCTGCTCAACAAGCACAACAAGCTGCTGCCCAACAAGCATAGTATGTACTTAAAACGCAAAATAGATGAAAGGTTAATTTCATTTTATGGTTTGCGTTTTCCATTTTCTAAGCGAGTTCGATCAAGACGTAGATACGAAGTTGTAGTAGGAATAGGTGGAAATATTGGAGATGTTCGAAGAAGGTTTGAGCATCTATTTGTTGATTTTAAACGAGATAAAAGGGTTGAGTTATTTCAAACATCGTTGATTTTGAAAAATCCTCCATTTGGTTATGCAAACCAAGATGATTTTTTTAACTCAATTATGTTTTTTAAAACTTCGATGCAGCCAAAAAAGTTTTTGGACTATTTGTTAAGGGTTGAGAAACGATATGGAAGAAAAAGAAGTTTTGCAAATGCACCAAGGACTCTAGATTTGGATATAATTTTCTTTAACAATAGAATTATAAAAACAAAAGATTTAGTTGTCCCACATCCACATTGGTATAAAAGAGAGAGTGTAGTGATTCCATTAACAGGTGCTAAGATATGAAAATGCTTACATTTACAGGAAAATCCCCATCAGAAGCTTTAAAAAAAGCAAAGATGCAAATTGGTGATGAGGGGATGCTCATTGAAACTCGTGAACTACGGAAAAAAGCTTTAGGACGAGACGGGCTTTATGAGATAGTTATTGGCGTTGATGATAACACTACAGTAGCAGAGTATTCAAGACCAAAGAAGCCTTTAAATTCACAGCAGCCTGTAAAAGATGAATCTAAAGATGTACTTTTTGATATATCTAATGCAGCAGAACAAATCTCAAAAATCTCACAAGTTACAGACCCTTTTAGCCAATATGAACAAAAAAATGATTTTCAAGTACCTTTGGTTGAACCATTGGAGTTAAAAGAGATCAAATCTGAGATCAATAAACTTGCCGATAAAGTAAAAATAATTCAAAATATGTTTTGGGATGAAAAATCACCAAATCTTTCAAATCAAATTCCACCAGAGTTTTCAGAGATTTATCGACTGGCTAGTCAAAGTGGGATGAATAAAGAGCATTTAGATATGTTAATGCAAGTAACTTTAGAGCATATGCCTCTTAAAATGAGAGAAAATTCTGCAACAGTTAAACGTTACTTTCAAACGATTTTACGAAAAATGGTACCTATCCGCAAGGAATCAATGCCAGCAGTTGGAGCTAAAAAAGTGATTATGTTAGTAGGACCAACAGGAGTTGGAAAAACTACATCGATTGCAAAATTAGCAGCACGTTACTCTTTTTTAATGGAGAAAAAATATAAAGTTGGTTTAGTAGTACTCGATACATATAGAATTGGGGCAGTTGAGCAACTGATGCAGTATGCTCGTATGATGAAACTAGGTATTGAAACTGTTGTTGATCCACCAGAGTTCTCTTCAGCGCTTGACTCACTCAAATATTGTGATTGTATCTTGATTGATACTATGGGCTCTAGCCCTTATGATAAAGGGAAAATTGAAAAAATCTATGAGTGTTTACACTCTAATACGACACATTATGAAATCGATGTAGTACTTGTTATGCCAAGTAGTATCAAATATGATGATTTAAAAATTACATATGAAAACTTTTCATCACTTGGAGTAGATACTTTAATGTTTACAAAGTTAGATGAAACAAGAGGTTTTGGAAATATTTTTTCTTTATCTTATGAGACAAAAAAACCAATTAGTTATTTTTCAGTTGGACAAGAGGTCCCCGAAGACCTAGTGGTAGCTTCAAGCGATTTTTTAATTGAATGTTTATTGCATGGATTTAACAGGAGTAAAGCATGATGGGACATCAAGCTGAAAAATTAGAAGAACTTGTTTCATCAAATGGTGCCAAAAAATCTAAGAAAACACGTTTTATTGCTATTACAAGTGGTAAAGGTGGTGTTGGTAAAAGTACTATCAGCTCAAACCTTGCATACTCTCTATCTCAAAGAGGTTTAAATGTAGGCATTTTTGATGCAGATATCGGTCTTGCTAATCTTGATGTAATGTTTAATGTAAAGATCAAAAAAAATATATTACACGTTCTCAAAGGGGAAGCAACAGTCTCTGATATTTTGATACCAATTACTCGTAATTTAATCCTTATCCCAGGAGAGAGTGGTGATGAGATACTTAAATATTCTGACAAAGCACTTTTTGAGCGTTTTATGGAAGAGGCACAGGTTTTAGATAAACTTGATGTAATGATTATAGACACTGGAGCTGGGATAGGAGAACATATTCAAATGTTTTTAAATGCCGCAGATGATGTTATAGTTGTAACTGTCCCTGATCCAGCAGCTATTACAGATGCATATGCGACTATTAAAACTATAGCAACACTTAGAGACGATGTAAATATGATTATGAATCAGGTTAAAAGTGAAAAAGAAGCAGTTGGAGTGTTTGAAAAGATAAAAAAAGTAGCCCTTGCAAATATCGGTGGCAATTTAAACTTGCAGTTGTTAGGGAAGATAAATATTGATCAAAGAGTATCTTCTGCTGTAAAACAAAGAGCATTGTTTTCAGTTTTATATCCTTCAGCCCAAGCAACAAAAGATATTGAAGTTATTATTGAAAAAATTATCTCAAAGCTGGAACGAAATGTGCTCGTAAAATCTGCTGAGAGTGGTCTTAGTGGTCTTTTTAAACGTTTGATGGACCATTTTTAATAAAGGGTGGAGTTGAGATGCTAGGTGAAAATTTTGTGTATTTTTTTACAGTTCAAGGTTTTTTCGTAGGGATTATTTTTGGCATTTTAAAATCTTTTGACGCTGGTGGGCTGTTAACATATACTTTTTTTATCACTATTTTCTTTTATCTGTTCTCACATATCATAGTGGCTCTTTATTATAAAACTGTGAGCATTCGTGCATACCATTTTCCAAAAGATGATCATGAAAAAGAGCTTGATATTTTTGTAAAAGAGATTAATAAACGTGAAAAGCTTATAGACTCAGCATGTAAATTAACTGATTACGCGATTAAAATGAATTCTGAAGATGTAGCAGGGCAAAAATTATGATTCCAAATGCTTACGTTGAAGATATGAAACATCGTGAAGATCAACTAGCAATACAATATTTACCAGCTGTTAAAGCAATGGCATTTAGACTCAAAGAAAGACTTCCTAGCTCAATTGAATATTCTGATCTTTCTGCTATTGGTACTGAAGAGTTAATTAAACTAGCTCGTCGTTATGATGATTCACTTAACGATAATTTTTGGGGTTATGCAAAAAAACGTGTATATGGCGCTATGTTAGATTATCTACGAAGTTTAGATGTTTTAAGTCGCGCAAATAGAAAACTTGTAAAAGCAATCGATCATGCAATAGAAGAGTATAGATTGACACATGATGAAGAACCATCTGATGAAGAACTAGCAACAGTTTTAGAAGAAGATGTAGAAAAAATTCATGAAGCACGTGTAGCTTCAAATATTTATACAGTGATGCCTCTTCATGACCAACTGCAAGTTGGTGATGAGGGTGCAGCATTAGCGCAGGTTGAGCGAGAAGAGCTTATAGATGTTATTAAAAATGTGCTTTCTGGATACAAAGAGAGAGAACAGATGATTATTCAGTTATATTATTTTGAAGAGTTAACACTTAAAGAGATTAGTGATGTGTTAAATATAACAGAATCTAGAATTTCTCAAATTCATAAATCTGTTTTACATAAAATTAAAGAGAGTATAGGAGCGTAGTATGGCAGATATACTTTCCCAAGAAGAGATTGATGCATTATTGGATGTTGTTGAAGACGAAGGTGATGATGTCCTTGAGAGTGGTGATGAAAATCTAATCCCCCAACGTCAAGTAACTTTATATGATTTTAAAAGACCAAATAGAGTTTCAAAAGAACAACTTCGTGCATTTCGTGGTGTACATGACAAAATGGCGAGAAGTTTGGCATCTCAAATCTCTTCGATTATGAGAAGTATTGTTGAGATTCAGCTCCATTCAGTTGATCAGATGACATATGGTGAGTTTTTGATGTCGCTCCCAAATCCTACAAGTTTCAACGTTTTTTCTATGAAACCACTGGAAGGAAGTGGTGTTATTGAAATCAACCCTTCAATAGCATTCCCAATGTTAGATAGATTACTTGGTGGAAAAGGTGAACCTTTTGACTCTACAAGAGAGTTTTCTGATATAGAACTCTCTTTATTTGAGACAATTTTACGTGTAATGATGAGTACACTTAAAGAGGCTTGGGGGCCTGTTATGGATGTATATCCAACGATAGAGTCAAAAGAATCAAGTCCAAATGTTGTTCAAATCGTTGCTCAAAATGAGATTGTTGTGATGGTTGTAATGGAGATTATTATTGGACACAGCTCAGGGATGATGAATATCTGTTATCCAGTTATATCTCTTGAACCGGTACTCCCTAAACTAGCATCACGTGATCTTATGTTGAATGAAACAAGTTCAAAAAAATCAAGAAATACAGAGTTAAAAGTTCTTCTTGGTGGTGCAAAAGTAAATATTGAAGCGATGCTTGGTGATGCTAATCTTTCTATGGGAGAAATACTAGAATTAAAAATTGGTGATGTATTACGATTATCAAGCCCAGCAGATGATATTGTAACTGTGTCTGTTGATGGAAAAGATAGATTCCGTGGAGAGATAGGTCTAAGAAGATTTAGAAAATCTATAAATGTTACAGAAATTATTGAAACAGAAAAAGATGAAGTAAAATATGCACTAGAAAATTTAGAGCGACAAAGACATGATAAAATTTCTGGTGTACGAGATATAATACACGAAGCCGAAAATGATTATGATTTATTAGAAGAAAATGAAGAGGAAAAAGGGGATTAGATGAGTGACTTTATAAAACTATTTGAAGATGAAACAGTTGCTACCATAGAGGCACTTGTAGGCTCAGCTCCAACATTAGAGCTTAAAGAAAAACAAGAGTTAAGCATTATCTCTAATATTGTACCACCCATAGTATTGGTAAGATTAAAAATTAGTGGTGATGTAGAAGCAGATGCTATGATTGCTTTACCTCCAAATTTAGCAGCATCATTATCAGATATGATGATGGGTGAAGAAGCGAGTGATCGAGAAGATGTAAGTGATGATGATATCGATGCAACTAAAGAGATAATTTCAAATATTTTTGGTGCTATAGCTAACTCACTCTCTGCTCAAAAAGAGTTGCCAATATTATCATTTAATGTAGAAAACATTGAACTGATTGGTGAAAGTGAAGATGTGAGTTTAGAGCAATTTAGTAAAATGTATGTGTATCAATTTACTTTAGCTTCATTAAACTCCCTTTTAATGTTTATAATAGATCAAAAACTCACTGATAAACTTTTTGCTGATCCTAAAGCGGAAAATGTTTCACAAACTTCTGAAGTAGAATCTACAACTCATAATAGTTCAACTAATAATACTTCACCTTGTAGAGATAATAAAATAAAACTTTCAGAAGAAGAGATGAATAATATATCATTGATTATGGATGTTAAGTTACCAGTTAAAGTAAGAATTGGTAAAAAAAGGATGTTACTTAAAGATGTATTAAATATGGATATTGGTTCTGTTATAGAATTGAATCAGTTGGCAAACGATCCATTGGAAATTTTAGTTGATAATCATGTTATAGCTGAGGGTGAGGTTGTAATTGTAGATGGAAACTTTGGTGTACAAATTACAGCAATTGGTACTAAAAAAGAGAGATTAAATAAATTAAAAGAATAAGTTTTTCATATACTTTAATTTGATATAATTACAAAAATGTGACTATACTAGATTGAAGGTTAATGAAGTGAAAAAAGTTTTAGTTGGTATGAGTGGTGGTGTTGACTCTACAATAACGATACTATTGTTAAAAGAGCAAGGTTATGAAGTTGAAGGTGTATATATGAAACTTCACTCCAAACCTGGTTATCATGAGATTCACTTAGCTCGTGCTCAAAAAGCTGCAGATTATGTAGGTGTAAAACTGCATGTCTTAGATCTTCAAGATATCTTCAATCAAAAAGTTTTTCAACCATTTATACATGCATATTCAGAAGGAAAAACACCAAATCCATGTGCACTATGTAATAGAAATCTAAAATTTGGTGAAATGATTAAATTTGCTGATGAGATAGGAGCTGAATATTTAGCTACAGGACATTATATTAAAACTGATGGTAAATATTTGTATGCTGCCGATGATGATACAAAAGATCAAAGCTATTTTTTGTTTTATATAAATAAAGATATTTTACCAAGATTGAAGTTTCCATTAGGTGAAAGAAAGAAAAGTGATATAAAAGAGTTGGCTGCTTCTATAGAAGGCTTAGAATCTTTTGCATCACAAGCAGAATCTAGTGAAATATGTTTTGTGGAAACTACATATACAGATGTGTTAAAACATTATGTAGAAGTTGATCAGCTTGGAGAAGTAGTCGATAAAGAGGGAAATGTTGTAGGTGAACATAAAGGCTATATGCACTATACAATTGGAAAAAGAAGAGGCTTTAGTGTTAATGGTGCACATGATCCACATTTCGTGACAAAGATTATTCCAGAAAAAAATCAAATTGTAGTTGGCAAGAGAGAAGAGCTTTTTTGTAACAAGGTTATACTTAATAAGTTGAATTTTTTTAATGATGAAAAAGAGTTTGAATCAACTGTTAAACTAAGATATAGAACTCAGGCAGTTGCATGTCATGTGAAAATTGAAAATGATAAAGCATATGTAGATTTAAAAGAAGGTGTATTTGGCGTTGCAGTAGGTCAAGCAGCAGTCTTTTATGATGGAGATAAATTAATTGGTGGTGGCTGGATAATTGAGGCTAATTAGATAATAAAAAAACTTTTATAAAAGACCTTCAGCTAATTAAACGCATTTTAAGTTTAATTTCTCTATAATTCCCGTCCACAAACGAAGAGAGACTTCGAGTTGAAGTCAGAGAAGACGTTTGAGATCATTGAAAACTAAGCAAGCGGAAGCTTGAATAATACAAAAAACAACAACCGTCTATTAACTTATAGTAGTTAGTAGATAACTTTAATAAAGCCAATGATTTTAAAATCTTGGGCAAAAGATTAAACAATTCAA
>NZ_JBNKRX010000021.1:0-5436 GCF_050296975.1 Sulfurimonas sp. | reverse complement strand
TTAGGGCTTGGGGGGCAGAATTAGTTAAGGGTGGGTTGTTTGACACAGTGCAACTTATTTTACAATCTTACTCAGCACTACCACATAAAAAGCGATACGAGGAATTTTACTTACATAGCTAAACTGTGTAGCTGTTTTTTTTATAGCTGCTACTATGTAACCTTTATCTATCCCTTGTGTGATGTTTTCGATAAAAGAGCCTATAGTATTTATATCATATTGGGTTTTACACGCAATGTAGAGTTTTTCGCCTGAGTCTACTTTAGACTCTGGGTCTGGAATCATCTCGTAGCACTTTTTTATGTGTGCTTCATCTAGCTCGAATTTTCTTAGGTAGCGATTTATTTGCTCTAGTTCGTACATAATTACGGCCCCATATTTTCAGGATTTAATCCGTCTAAATCAGGTTTAACTGGTTCTTTATAATACCCAGCAAGTCTTGATGCTAGTGTAGGAAGCATTGTAAACTTATCTCCTGAAGCTCCATAGATGCTTCTTCTTGCATAGAGTTCCCCCTCTGGTATATGGTGAAGATAATCAGGGATATTTGCTATATCTAGTAAATTTGCTTTGATAGAGTGATGCACATATCGTTTTCTTAAGTCTTTATGTTCATTTTTACCTATTGCTTTATTTGTTTTTAGTGTCTTATATATTGGCTCTAAAGTTTTATGATCCTCTGGATGCTCTTTTGCCATAGTCTTTAGTGTATATTTTTTCTCTAACTCATCTAAAGGTACTTTGTCTCTCTCTTCATCCATCTTTTGAGTAGCATCGTGCATGAGTTGCAAGGTTACTAATTCATACAACCATGTAAGGTTTTCTCTATACATATAGTGCATTACTGGTGTAGTAGCTAGTGATAGAGGGGAAGGGTCAAGTCTATAAAATCCAGGTTCATCAAATTTTGTAGAAAATACATAAGATACTTTATTATCTGCTACAGGTAACCATCCATAAGCTTTATTCCACGCTTTTACTGTAGCACTTGGATTGCTAAATATTGATTTTAGACTTAGATCAAGTGGAATACTCTCTATTCCACTATGTGTCTCATATCCACCCCCTACATCAGCATGAGCACCAGGGACTATAAACTCTGTCATATTCCCATCGTTTCTATAAACCTCTTTATCCCCATAATCATCATCAAATATTGAATAAGCATCAAATTGAAAACGGTACTCATCCATTGCCATAAGATGATACACTGAACCCACTTTTTTTGGCTCAAACTTGATATTTAACTCTTTAAAGTCATTACTTTGTTTAAGTCCACGGTGGGTTACGGTATCGCCTATATTTACATGGCGGAATGAGACGTTTTGGATATGGAGTGGTTGTACTTTTTTATATCCAATTACTCTACGATGTCTAGAATCATAAACTGGAATATCTCTTAAAGGGTTATAAAATCTTCTCGAACCGATATCTGTATAAAGTCCATCTTTTTTATCAAAAAATGGTGTAAATATATCTTTAGTTTTCTTTGGATCGATGTTTAATGTATAGGATGGATATATCCCGTTATTTAAAAGTTCAAACTCTTTTTGGATACTACACACAAAGTGTCTCGCCTCCGTTGCACCCCTACTAAAACCAAACACATCAAGCACTAACTCATCTACATACTCAATTCCAGCATTTCGTAACTCTTGGGCTATCTTGTTACACGCATATACAACATGTGCTTGTACACCTGTTAAACCTGTACCTAAACCTAGCCCTATTAAAGAGTTATTGTCAAGTTCCCCCTCCTCTACTGGATCAACTGTTCCTGAACCTGAAGCGTAAAGTTTAAAGTATTTTAGATCATATTTGTGAGCATCTGGATTTGCTATACTCTTATCTGGGTTTAATCTATCTCCCCCTTTATAGTGCTCATACAGTCTCTCTATATTAGTATATCCATTCACATAACTCCCTGCATCATCAGACTCTGGCAGTATCTCCTCTTGGATAAACTCTTTGATCTCTTTGGTTGTACCTGTTGCATCTCTATAGTTTTTTTTGACCTCATATTCAAACACTTTTTCAAGTACTCCCTCACTCTTTGTAAAGTTCTCTCGAACCTCTAGTAAAAAGTCAAATGTTTTACTGGCGTCTTTTGAGGCGTTGTCATCGCCGTAGTTACGCAGTTGTGTAGAACTTTGCTCAAAATAGCGTACCTTACCTATATCCCCTATCAACTCATCTCTAAGTTTATTCATTATATCTTTAGTTTTTTGAGGGTTTGGGTGGAGTGCTATGTATTTTGCGAAGGAGCTATCGTCTTTTAAACTACTTAAAAATCTTTCATCCCCAATCTTTACATTAGCACTCTGTATCTCTTTAACTGTGTTTGTTACATACTTGTTATAGCTTTGGTAAAAGTTGATATTGTACATATTGTTATTGGTTCCATCAAAGAACACTCCATACTCCACTCTTACCATTGGAGTAAGGGAGATGTTTATATGATCTTTAAAAGCTGTATAGGTATACTCTTTTATATTTCCATAATTATCTCTTTGTGTAACATTGTACACATAAGGGAGTGAGATCAAAGCATAAGGGCGTTTTTCATCTTCGCTTAACTCTGTTTTTGAAAGTGCATCATACTCATGAAGCAGATCAGTTTTACACTGCGCTACACTCTTTGTAAAGTACCCTGCATATCTACTCTCCCCATCTTTTTTTTCTGCATCATCCAAAGCATTAGCTGCGGCATCAAACTTTACAATATCATCTAAAAAACTATGTGTAGAGCAAACTACACTCCCACCTGAGGAGAGGGTATACACGAGTTTATCTTTTACTAAAATCTCATTTGGTACAAGTTTTAGCGTTGTAGCTATTTGTTCATTCTCTTTTTCTATAGCTTCAACAAGATAAGAGCTGTATTCATCTTTGATAGCATCTAAAACAGTTGCATCATCTTCAAGTGTTCCAGCTACTTTTTTAGCCTGTGCTTTACTAACAACCAAGTAAGCAAATCGTGTCCTTGCATCATGGGGGCATTGTCTGCCATTTTCATCTGAGAAGTACTGCATATGTACCATATCTTGATTGTGAGAATACGCTTTTCCATATGTTCTTTTTATAGCTTTTTTCGGTGGTCTTCCCATTAGAGTGCTCCTAAGTTTTTCAGTTTCTTCTCAATTTTCATCTGTGCAGAACCTTCTTCTTTATTTAATTTATATGCTTTTTTATACCATTTAAGTGCTTCTTCTTGATTACGCAACTCTTTTTCATAAACGAAACCTATGTTGTATGTAGCTTTTACATCTCCCAAAGCTGCTGCTTTTTTATACCACTCAATCGCTTTATCATTATCGTTAAGAGTCAAGTCATATAAAAGACCAAGATCAAATGCACTCTCAGCATCCCCCATAGTGTAGCCTTTGATATGCCACTCTATCGCTTTATCGTACTCTTTTAAATCCTCACTATATATTCTTGCAAGATAACGCGCACACTCTTTATGCCCTGTTTGTGTACAATGGGTAAGGTACTCTATCCCTTTTTGAAACTCTTTGGCTTTTGAATAGTAAACCCATACCCCTTTATTTCCAGCTGGTAAACCTAACTCTCCAACTTTTTTATACACTTTCACTGCTTTTTCCCCATCGCCATTTATTCTAAATACATACCCTATATTGTAAAGTGATTTTAAATCACCGCTTTTTGCTGAGAGCATATACCATTTTATGGCTTTTTTAAACTCACTACGCTCATATGTAGCTCCAAGATTATGAGCCGCTTGCATATTTCCTGCTTTGTAAGATTCTTCATAATAGTGTATATATTTTTTAGCATCATAAATATAGTGGTCGTAGAGGTTTGCTAGGTAGAAGAGGTTTTGCGAGTCGCCTTGTTTTAAGCCCTCTAGGAATGTTTGTTCTGCTTTTTTATACTCTTCAAACTTATTGTAGTACAGTCCTTTACATCCATATGCTTTTATATTGCCGTTTTTTATCTCATTATCGTAAAATGCAAAAGTTCTTTTTTTTGCTTTACGTTCATCCATAAACTCAAACCAACTCTCTTTTTTTACTATCGCTTTTATACCACCTATTTGGCAAGTGGCATCTTTATACTCTTTTATCATTTGGAAGTATGGGAGTGCTTTATCGTGTTGTTGGAGAGCTTCGTTATATATACCTGCGAGATAGTAAGTTGCTTCTTTATCTCCTTTGGCTACATTTATCTCATAGGTTTTTATAGCTTTATCGTACATTTGGTATGAGGCGTATATACCTGCTAGGAAGTTTATATTTGCAACTGTGGGGTTATCGTTTGCATTTTTCTCTAAACACCCTATATAATCATCTAAAGTTTGTGCATGATCTTTGCATAGTTTTACTGTAGGTTTTGGTTGGAGTTCATTTAAAAAACTATCTATATCTATATGATCTAGGTTTACTTTTGCAACTAGAGTAGTTGCTAAAAGTGAGAGGGTTAAAATTATTTGTATTTTTTTTTTAATTACTGTTTTTATCATCTTCTTTTACATTATCTATTGGATTTTCATCATAAGTTAAATATGCACGAGCAGCTTCCTCAGGCTTACCATCTATAAAAGCCATAAAATTGATCTCGTGTACATGTTCATCTTTTAGATTATGTGTTATTATATCTTTTCCATCATAATCTGCTTTATCTTTTTGCTCAATTCTCCATCTGATTTGTGCAATCTCATCTTCTCTTGGTTCATCAACATTGAGGATAGCTTTACATTCACCCTCTTCTCCCTCTCCAACATAATTCGCTGGAAGTTTTACCACTTCTAGATAACGTTTCAACTCACTTATAGCATACCC
The DNA here is from genome assembly GCF_050296975.1 of Sulfurimonas sp. Classification (GTDB taxonomy): domain Bacteria; phylum Campylobacterota; class Campylobacteria; order Campylobacterales; family Sulfurimonadaceae; genus Sulfurimonas. Next base: position 634 of record NZ_JBNKRX010000021.1, on the reverse strand, counting down.
CTCTTCATCAGAGTTTGCCACATAACAATGAACATGTGCGTATTTAAAGATATTATCCTCTTGGATATTTACAGTCATGGTTAGTCCATCTTCTGTAATTGTATCATCTATCGGGTTATCTGAGAGTATATCTTTATCATCACTATTGTTATTTTTTACAAATGCCCAGACTACTTGTGATTTTTGAGTCTCTGTTAGTTCTGTTTTAGCTACCCATGCATCATTTTCATATACTTCAACCTCTGCTGTAAATGTAAGTATATCTGTTATATCTTCTTGTTTTTCTACATCTACGCTAAGGTTTGTTACTCTTACTTTATTGTATACTGGTTTATCTATCGTTGGTTTGGCAACTTGGGTTGCACTGACACCACCATTACCTGATGCTGTATCTACATTTGGTGCTTTTAGGTGTATACCGCTTCCATCTACTGTAAGTACACTTCCTCCACATTTTAGGCTTATTCCATCTTGTGCTAGTACTTCAAATGTTCCTGTTGTATGTTTTTCACTTTTTGATTTGACATGGTACGCCTCTGTGACATCTAGTCTATACTCTTTACCCACTTGGATAAATACATTGCTGAGATATTTTTGTTTTACATCTTTATGGACATATTGGTGGAGTAATCCT
>NZ_JBNKRX010000020.1:0-26329 GCF_050296975.1 Sulfurimonas sp. | reverse complement strand
ACCAGCTACGATTGGAGTATCGTCACCTGGGAAGTCATAAGTATCTAATAACTCACGAATTTCCATCTCAACTAACTCTAATAACTCTTCATCATCAACCATATCTTCTTTGTTCATGAAAACAACGATGTATGGAACACCTACTTGTTTTGAAAGAAGGATGTGCTCACGAGTTTGTGGCATTGGGCCATCCGCAGCAGAAACAACAAGAATAGCACCGTCCATTTGAGCAGCACCTGTAATCATGTTTTTAACGTAGTCCGCGTGACCTGGACAGTCAACGTGAGCATAGTGACGAGTTTCTGTTTCGTACTCAACGTGTGAAGTAGCGATAGTGATACCACGCTCTCTTTCTTCTGGTGCGTTATCGATTTGATCATAATCCATCATTTTTGCACCGTTTGTAACAGCTAATACTGCAGTAATAGCAGCTGTTAATGTAGTTTTACCGTGGTCAACGTGACCAATTGTACCAATGTTAACGTGGGGTTTGTTACGTTCAAACTTTTCTTTTGCCATAGTGTCCTCCGACCTTTATTTTGTGAATTGAAATCGAATTATATCGAAAAATCATTCAATTATTTCTTAAATACAATAAAAACAATTTTGCTGGAGCTTATGATGGGAATTGAACCCACGCCCTCTTCCTTACCAAGGAAGTGCTCTACCACTGAGCCACATAAGCAAAATTGTAAATAAATAAGAAATCATTGCATGATTCTTAAACGAAATATATTAGTGTGATTAGAGAAAAAGCTATATAGATATACTTATATACATTATATATGGTATAAAAATATACGAAGTAATTTGGTTGAAATTATACTTCAGCTTCCAGAATCTGTTCTCTTAGTGGAGCGGGTGAAGGGATTCGAACCCTCGACAGCCTGCTTGGAAGGCAGGAACTCTAGCCACTGAGTTACACCCGCATCTTGAACAAGTGGTGGTGGGAAGAGGAGTCGAACCTCTGAACCCGTAGGGAGCGGATTTACAGTCCGCCGTCGTTGGCCACTTGACTATCCCACCATCATAATCTGGTCTAACACTGTTTCTAATATTCTCTCATTCAATGGTGCCGACACGAGGATTTGAACCCCGGGCCTGCTGATTACAAATCAGCTGCTCTAGCCAACTGAGCTATGTCGGCATCGAATTTGAGCCAGAATTATAGTGCAAAATAATTTCAATGTCAAGAGTTTTTTACTTAAAAATGTAAATTTTCTCCATCTTTGACAAGAACGGCATCAAAATCATTTTTGTACTGCTCTATCTCTTGTGTAATTTCAATAATATATGTCGGTTTTATATGGTTGATATAAAGTTGAAAATCTCTTCTTTTGACATTTTGTAAAAAAGAAAAAAGAAGTTTTGGAGTGAGATGTTTACTACTTAAAGCTAAATCTTCTAAATGCGAAGGAAAGGAGCACTCAATCACAATAGATTTTATTGTATTATTTACCTCTATCTCTTGTATTGCTGTATCCAAACTGCAGGTATCCGCTGTAATTAAAATCGAACTATCATCTTTTGTATAGATATATCCACAACTACATACAGTATGTTCAGTTTCAAAAGCTTTTATCGATTCGTTTTGAGATATCGTATATACTTTATCTAATTCTATATCTATATACTTTACAACCATTTCACCATTAGAGAGTTGGATTTTGGAAAAATCTGGCCATATAACATCATTTAAAAAATGTTTTTTAAGTGCTTGAAGTGTTGCTTTCGTTCCATAAATATTGAGGGTTCTATCTCTTTGCTCAAAATAGTTGTCTATAATGTAAGCAATATCAACTATATGATCTAAATGTGAGTGTGTAAGCCAAATATTTTGAATATCTAAAGTTTCTTCACCAAGTGCATCCAATAGATTACCAGCATCTATCACATGTGCTTTGTTAAGTGCAAATGATGTAGTACCAAAACCTTTTGCTTTTGTACCATATGCACCTAAAACTTTAATATGTTTCATTCATAACTCCAATCCCACAAAATTATTATAGCATTTTTTTATAGTTCTACTTTTAAAAGGGTTTCTCCAGCTAAAATATATGAAAAACTTGTTATTATAAAATAAAATTTAAAAGGGATTAGATGTTAAAAATACTTTTCTCACCATCTGAAGGAAAAAATAGTGGTGGTGATGCAAAGCAAAAAGATATCTTTGGAGCAACCTCTGCTAGAGAAGAGATACTAAACAGATACAATCAAATAGTCAATGGTACTGATGAAGAAAAAATCAAAGAACTTTTTGGATTTAAAAAATTTGAAGATTGCAAACCATATATAGAAGATATTTTCAATTCTGCACTTATGAGTGCAATTAAGCGTTATGACGGTGTTGCATATGATTACCTTAAGTACAACGCGTTAGATCAAGATGCCAAAAACTATCTCAAAGAAAACACTATAATTTTTTCTAACCTTTTTGGTCCACTACTAGGTGGTGATCCAATACCAAACTATAAAGTAAAACAAGGAAACCCAATAGGGGATATAGAACCAGATAAATTTTACAAAGATCGTTTTTCTTACCAACTTGATCTCTATCTAGGAAACAGTGATATATTAGATTTGCGTGCAGGGTATTATGACAAGTTTTACAAAACTGTTAAGCCGTATACAACTCTCAAATTTTTAAAAAATGGAAAAACTGTATCGCACTGGGCAAAAGCGTATCGTGGTATAGTACTTCGTGAGATCGCAAAAACTAGAGTGAGTTCACTTGAAGAGTTTAACAAGTTAGAGATCGAAAATCTGCAAGTCAAAGAGATTCAAAAAACAAAAAATAAAACTGAAATTATTTATGAGATAGCAGAATGAATAACTCACAGCAATACAAAGATAAAAAAGCTTTTTTTGAAAAAATCATTACACTATATGGACGCAATGTTGTCATAGAGGTTTTACAAGATGATTCTATCGAGGTGCATAAACTTCACTTGGCAACATCCAATAAACCTGATGGGGCGATTAAAGAGATCATGCAACTTGCAAAAAAACGCAATATTGAAGTAACGTATCATGAAAAGAATGCCCTTAGTCGCATTAGTAAAAATGCAAAACAAGATCAAGGAGTGGCAATTGACATAGTTGCACAAAGTTATCAAAGTGCAAATGAGATAAAAAATCTCAAAAATTATAAGCTTATAGCACTTGATGGAATTCAAAACCCGCAAAACCTTGGGATGATTATAAGAAGTTGTGCTGCTGGAAATGTAGATGGAATCATACTACCAAAGAAAAACTCTGCAAAAATTTCGCCACTTGTGATCAAAGCAAGTGCAGGAACACTTTTTAAAATCCCTATCTATTTTTGTAACTCTTTGGAAGATGTTTTAGGGGAATTGGATGCAAATATCTACGCTCTCTCTCTTGAAGCAAAAAATTCACTTTATGATCTAACCCCAGCAAAAAAATCTATATTTGTTTTGGGAAATGAGAGTGAGGGTGTAAGCCCTGAAGTTCAAAAACTTTGCAATGACTCACTCATTATTCCTATGAACAGAGGAGTTGAATCACTAAACGTAGCAGTGACTGCTTCGCTGATCGCCTTTATGAGATCATAATCTCATACGGTCGTGCAATCTCGCGGATAACCTCATCAACTGACATATGGCGTGACTTTCTCAAAAACTCTCTGCCATCTAAAAAAATCAAAACCGTAGGGATTGCAAAAACACTAAAGTGTGCAGCCATCTCTTGTGAAACAGAGACATCGACACTCACGATCTCAAACTCTTTAAAGTTTGCATCGATTGCTTCAAGTAGTTTTGGTTTGAGTGCATGGCACACATTACAAGTTGGTGCTGAAAAGTACACCATTACAGCCAAATTTTCTTTTATGATATTTTCTATCTCTTCTATTGTTTGCATGGTGAAATTCTACTATAATTCAACTTATGAGTTCAATTATTTTTAGCATTTTAAGTATTTATGTTTTTATCGTAATGGGATATCTCGCAAAACGTGTTTTTAAAGAGAAGATCGATGATAAAACTATCACTCTTTTAAATGTTTATTTTTTACAAGTTTTTTTAACATTTTGGGGATTGCTTATCCATCCTGTAGATATCTCTTTAATATTTGCGCCAAGTATCTATTTTTTCATTATCATTATTGCTTTGATTATTTCAGCTCTTTTTGCAAGTCATCTTTTTAAAGAGAAAAAAGAATATTCTATTGCCATGGTAGCAGCACTTATTGGCAATACTGGAAACTTAGGTATCCCTCTAAACATTGCTATCTTTGGCGAAGCTTCTATCCCTTACACAACTGTAGTAAATCTTGTAAATGTTTTTGTTGTATATGGTATTGGTGTGTATTATTACTCTCGTGGGAGTTTTGATGTAAGGACATCACTACTCAATATTGTAAAACTTCCTATCCTTTGGGCAGCTATTATTGCGATACTTTTAAGTATCAACAGTTATCAACCCTCACCAGAGGTTATGAAGATGTTGATGATGGGAGCATATGCTTCCATGACAATGCAGTTATTTTTATTTGGTATCTATCTTTATGGTACAAAAATTAAAGAGATCAATAAAACACTCATCACTTGGGTATTTGGTTTTAAATTTTTACTTTTACCACTTTTAGCTTTTATGGTACTTTCATTTATAGAGCTTGATCCAATGATAAAAGGGATAATCTTTATAGAGTTGATGATGCCTTTAGCTGTTGCAAACGTTAATCTCGCATCATTGTATGATTGTGAACCAAAAAAAGTAACTGCTTTAGTACTCCTTACTTCTATAGCTTTTTTAGGGCTTATCTTTATAGGAGTGAAAGTTTTAACATATCTATGAAACATATTTTAGTTACTTTTATATTTTTATTTTTTATTGGATGCAGTGATGATGGAGATGTTTATATCACCGATCAAAAAATACTCACTACCCATATAGAGTGTATGAAACTTGTAGTTTTTCCTCCCAACAAAGAGATTGAGTCAACACTACAATCACTTTACCAATTTCAAGACAACTGCACTTATGAACTTATTATCTCCTATAAAACAGGAATTGTATGCAACTCAAATCAAAACTTCGATAAAAAAGTGGGAGGTCTTCCTAGCAGTTATTTGCGTATGGAGATAAAAAAGAGTAATAAACTTCTTTACACCTATTACAAAGACCTCAAAGAAGAACTCTCTCAAAAGGATGTAAAAAATGGATTTGAAGTTATTCAAGATGATTTAGATTTTTAAGATGAACAACTCAGTTTTAAATTTTTATATGTTTTTGGAGTTGGCACATTTAGATACTCTAACTCCTCATGCTCGAAAAATGGATCGAGTGCCACTTTTAAAAGATCATTAATCATACTAAAATCACCCGCTTCCTCTTTTTCGATCGCTTGTTGCAAGAGATGGTTTTTTAAAACATATTTTGGATTAATACCAAACATCTGTTTTGATCGCTCTTGACAAGAAAGTTTCTCTTTTGTCAGTCTTGTATCATAACTCTCTAGCCACTCCTGCAAAGGTTGTTGATATTCACATAACTCCAGCAGAGCTGTTTTATCTCCATCATAATGTGAAAGCAAACGAAAAAAACGGCTGTAATCAACTACACTACTCTCTAAACTTCCAAGTAACCATTTTAACAGTGCCACGTCCTCTTCATCTTCTTCAAAAAGTCCCATTTTGTTTTTCATAAGTCTAAGATATTCACTCTCATAAATATTTACAAAATCTTTCTCTACAACTTTTTCCATTTTAATAATGTTGACAAGAGGAGAAAGTGCATTTGCCAAAATGGATAAATTCCACTGCATAATGGGTGGCTGATTGGAAAATGAGTAACGCCCCTCCATATCGGTATGATTACAAATATAGTTTGCTTCATAATCATCAAGCATAGCATACGGACCATAATCAATAGTACGACCATCGATAGACATATTATCGGTGTTCATAACACCATGATTAAACCCAACACTCTGCCAACATGCTACAGTTTTTGCACTGTTGTGTACAATTTTAGTAAACATCTTAAAATATCTCTCTTCTTGATCTTTTAGTTCTGGAAACGACTCTTCGATCACATAATCGGCTAAATTTTCCAACATATCATACTTGCGTCTGGACTTAAAATATTCAAATGTTCCAAAACGTATCCACGTAGGCGATACACGCAGTACAATTGCCCCTTTTTCCCATTGCTCTCTTGCTACATCTGTTTGACTTCCAATAAGTGCCAATGCCCGAGAGGTCTCAATCCCCAAACCATACATCGCTTCACTCATTAAAAACTCACGTATACTTGAACGTTTGACTGCCCGTCCATCTCCCTCTCTTGAATAAAGTGTAAGCCCTGAGCCTTTAAGTTGTAGATTTTGTCCATTTACTTTGCCAAGATTGATAGCCCTGCCATCTCCAAGACGAGGGACAAAGTAGCCAAACTGATGCCCTGCATAACACATGGCAAATGTTTTTGAACCTTGTAATTTTTCAGTTCCATTAATGATGTCGATCAATTGCCCATCTAAATCTAAAGGTTCATCTATACCGAATAACTTTACACAAGCTGGTGAAGTTGCAATCAGGTAAGGTTTATGAAGTGGTGTAGGTTCTACAATGTCATAAAACAATGGTGGTAATTCTAAATAGGGTGTTGTTACTTTTAAGTCTGAAAATTTCATGTCCGATTTTTATCATTAAGTTTCTAAAAAAACTATCAATTCAATTATTGATCCATAAACACAAGTAAGATTTAAAAAAAGGGAAAGGAACTCCCGCAAAGGGAGTTAAAAAAGAGTTAGTTTATTTTGGTAACAACACTATCAACTGAGAAACCAAATTTCTCAAATAACAGTTCTGCTGGAGCTGATGCACCGAAGCTATCCATTGCAATCACTTCATCCGCTAAACGGTACCATTCAAGTCCACGCGCAGCTTCGATCGCTACTTTTTTAGTAGATGGTACGATCATCTCATCGATGTAAGATTTTTCTTGCTCAATAAAAAGGTCATAACAAGGAATAGAAACAACATTTACTTTTACTCCACTTTCATTGAGTTTTGCCTTTGTATCAAGAGCTAATTGCACTTCACTACCAGATGCCATTAAAGTTATAGTCGCACCCTCATCACTTGCTAAAAGATATCCACCTTTTGAAGCCTCTCCTTTCACTGCACTTGGAAGCACTGAAAGATTTTGACGTGAACATACAAATGCAGAAGGCGACTTTGTCATCTCTAACGCTTTTTTCCACGCTTCAACATTTTCCGCTCCATCAGCTGGACGCCATACATAAAAGTTTGGAAGTGAGCGGAACTGTGAAAGATGTTCAATCGGTTGGTGTGTTGGACCATCTTCACCTACACCGATACTATCATGCGTCCAAATAAAGAACTGTTGAATTCCACTTAGTGCCGCTATACGCGCTGAAGGTTTGAGGTAATCTGAAAATACAAAGAATGTAGCACTAAACGGCATAAGCGGCCCGTAAAGAGCGATTGCATTTGTAATTGAAGCCATTGCATGTTCACGAATACCAAAATAGATGTTTCTACCCTTTGGAAATACACCCATATCTTTAAGATCAGTTTTGTTTGACGGGCTTAAATCTGCACTCCCACCTAAAAAGCTTGGTATTGCTTTTGCAATTGCATTCATAATCTTACCGTTTGTTGAACGAGTAGCATCTGCTTTATCAAAAACAGGGTAGTCAATACGAGAAAAATCAGGATTTTCTAGTGAAGATAAAACTTCATTTTGCTCTAAAAGAGGCATAGTTTTTTGTCTGTGAATCCATTCACGTTCAGCCAAATCACCCTTTTCAATTGCACATCTAAAACGTGCCATTACATCTTCAGATACAAAGAATTTTTTCTCAGGATCAAAACCTGCTGCTTTTTTCGCTTCTGCGATTACATCATCCCCAAGTGGTGCACCGTGAGAATGGTGACTTCCCTCTAGTTTTCCAGCACCCTTCGCAATCACAGTATTTGCAATGATCAGAGCTGGTTTATCAGATGCTTTTGCAGCAGTGATAGCAATATCGATCGCATCAAAGTTGTGCCCATCGCACTCAATAACTTCCCAGCCTTGAGATTCAAAGCGTCCACGGATATTTTCAGAGATACTAAGCTCTGTACTTCCCTCAATCGTAATACGATTAGAATCATAAATAACGATTAAGTTATCTAATTTGTTATGTCCCGCAATTGAACACGCTTCATAAGAGATTCCCTCTTCTAAATCTCCATCTCCACAAAGACAGTACACATTGTGATCAATGAGATCAGCAGTATCGCTGTTTACTTGTGCAGCCATAAATTTAGAAGCCATTGAAAAACCAACAGCATTTGCCACACCCTGACCAAGTGGACCAGTTGTGATCTCAACTCCAGCAGTGTGACCAAACTCTGGATGTCCTGGAGTTTTAGAATCTAATTGACGGAAGTTTTTAAGATCATCAATCTCTAAACCATACCCCCAAAGATAATAAAGTGAGTAGATAAGTCCCGTACCGTGTCCACCAGAAAATACTAATCTATCACGGTTTAACCAGTTAGGGTTTTTAGGGTTGTGATTTAAGTGCTCACTTAAAACTACAGCTATGTCAGCCAACCCCATAGGTGCACCTGGGTGACCGCTATTTGCAGCTTGAACCATATCTGCTGCTAAAAACCTTATCGTGTCCGCCATTTTTTGACGCATATCATTACTCATCTCTGTTGTCCTTTTGTGTGTTTTGCTAAGTAGACTTCTTAGAAAGGTTTTTGAAAGGCTCAGACCGATAGGGAGGATTTGCCTTGAAAAATCTTTCTAAGAAGTCGGTAAGTTTCTATTTATGTCTGTTTATATACTTCGTAAGTATTGGTGACAATTCACTACGTAAACTCTCATCAAAACTTTGCATCTCTTCTGTTAACTGCTCAGCTAAAACATTAGCTTCTCTCATCGCCTCATCTAAACCTAAAATAGTGACAAAACTATTTTTATCTTCATCATTGTTTGTAAGCTTTCCAGCTTCTTCAGAACTTTGTGTTACATCAAGTATGTCATCTTGAATCTGGAATAATACACCAAGCTTTATACCAAACTCATAGAGTTTATCAGCTAACTCTTCATTGCCACAGATAAGTGCACCCATCTTCATCGAAGCGGCTATCAGTTTTGCAGTTTTATTTGTATGCAGTACTTTTATCTCTTCAACTTTAAGTGGTTGATTTTCAAAGTAACAATCAATTGCTTGTCCTAAAACCATCCCATTCAACCCGCCATTAGATGCAAGTTCACGTACTAGTTTTACTTTTAGTGCATCACTAAATGGTGCATTACTTAACACTTCAAATGAATAAGTATTGAGCGCATCTCCAACTAAAATCGCAGTTACCTCATCATACACAATATGTAAAGTTGGTTTTCCACGACGAAGTGGTGAATCATCCATTGCTGGTAAATCATCATGAATTAATGAGTATGTATGCAAAAGCTCGATTGCATATGCAGCATGTCTTGCAGAGTCCAGCATCAATGGATTTAAAGCTTTTACAACACCAAGTAATAGTGCTGGACGAAAACGTTTCCCACCAGCTATAAGCATCTCTTGTAAAGCTGCTTCATATGTTGGATGAATGGATGTTGATTTTGGTAAGTTTTCTAATAAAAAAGCTTCAAATTTGTGCATATGAAATTATATAATTCTGCTACTTAATATTTACAAAAAATTGAAAATTATTTCTCTCAAAAAGAAGTGTTGAAAAATCTTTGAAGTTTTCTACATATTCACGAAGTTCATCTTGGTTTTTGATGCGCACACCATTTACTTGAATTAGTCTATCTCCAAGTTTTAAACCATACTCTTTAAAATGTTTGCTTAGTTTTACAACATAAAGTTTTTTATTGAAATATATGCCGCGAAACTCTAAAAATGTATCGCTTATCTCACCACCACCTGTGCGTTTAAGAGCTTGAATATCTTTGAATGTATAGAATTTCCCATCTCTTTTAATTTTTATAGTGTGTTTTGAACTAACTTTACTAAAGAGAATTTTTCTCATAAGCTCTGCTGATGAAGAGATTTTTTTGCTATCAAATGCCACTACACAGTCACCACGTTTTAAAGGATTGTTCTCTAAGTATGGATTACTTGCAGTAATTTTTATACATTTTGCTTCATCTTTTACACGAATCCCTATATCGCCATAATCAGCTGAGCTATTTTCCATAAAGTGTTTAAGATAATACTTATCGATCATCCCATCTGGAGTAAGTATCCCTTCTAATGCACAACACGAACTTGTAATCACTGCTGGGATTTTTATCTTAGTACTATATTTTCCTAAAGTGTTTAAACCCACTTGCTCTTGAACTACTTTAGCCTCTGCAAAAGTTTTACTATTGACTGCTGCACTTCCAAGTTGTAAACGCATATTGATGTCAAATGGATACTTGAAATTTTTTTTATCTTCTATAATGTAAAGATTTAAAAATTCATCATGTTTATAAATTTTAGCATTTGGTAATTTTTTTGAGTAAACGAGACGTTTATTATTTTTGATTGGGATTGAAACTGAATCATTTTGAATCGAAGTGGAATCTTTTACCTTAGCTACACAAGAGAAGTAACCATCTTTACAGGCATAAAGGTTTATAAATAAAAAAGTAAGTCCGATAACTAGGCGAACAAACACCTACTTATCTCCACCAAACGGGTTCATGCCACCAAGCATCCCCATAGCACTTTGTTGTTGGTTTTGTTGTACCATCTTGTTGGCGTCATTGATAGCGCCAATGAGAAGAATTTGTAAAGAGTCTTTATCTTCTAAAAGTTCATCATCAAGATTTAGATCGATCACTTCTCCATTTCCATTGAGGGTAAGTTCAACCATACCCCCACCAGATTTTACAGAAAAAGTTTTTGAAGCTAGTTCATCTTTGAGTTTTTGGGCTTGTTCTTCAAACCCCTTCATCATCGAACTTAGATCACCCATATTACCGAACATTAGATACTCTCTACAACTTCGTCAATATTGTTTTCATCGTTAAGTAAAACGACTCTTGGTTTATAGTTTTCTAACTCTTTTTCATCATAAGTAGCGTATGCAACGATGATAACTTTATCCCCTTTATGCACCTTTCTAGCAGCTGCACCATTGAGACAAATATCACGTTTCCCACGCTCACCTAAAATGATATAAGTAGAAAATCGCTCACCATTGTTGATATTTAAAATCTCAACTTTTTGTCCAATACGCATCTTTGAAGCTTCTAAAAGCTCCTCGTCAATCGTGATTGAACCTACATAATTAAGATTTGCATCTGTAACTGTAGCACGGTGAATTTTGCTATAAAGCATCTCTATTTGCATTTACATTCCCATTTGTTTTTTCATTTCAGCAGGTGAGATAGGTTCATCCCACATCTCTGAATCGATCACATACTCCTCGACTACATTTCCACCAAGGATATGTTCTTGTATAATTCTATCAATTTTTTCTTTAGTTAATCCTGCATACATAGTATGACCTGGTTCAACTAACATAACTGGTCCCATTTGGCATCTGTTTAAACATGATGTTCTAATAGGTTGTACAGTCCCCATTATACCTTGTTGCATTAAACTTTGCGCTAAATACTGAAAAAGATCTTGCGTATGTGGTGTTACACATGATGGTTTTGGCATACCTGGAGGTGCTGATTGCTCACATTTCATTATATAAAAAGCTGGTTGAGGGATTCCCATAACGTTCTCCTTGTTATTTTTTGCGCAATTATATCCAAAATCCCATCCGTTATTCTAAGAGGGTAAAATAAATTTTGTTTTTTAAGTTTGTTTGCAACTTTTAGATATAATTCACACAACTTAATCTTTTGGAAAAACTATTTTGAAACTATTTTTACTCTTTTTTATTCTACTCTCTTCACTTTACAGTGATGCAAAACTTTATGTTGGGACATCTGTTGCTTATCAATATGAAATCCTTGTCACACCAAAGAAAAAAGGGTTTAACATAACAAACAATCTCCATCTCAAAGTGGGTTATGGAGATATCGATGCTTATGCAGTTGAATTCTCATTTGATTATGCAAAAAATGACTCCAATATACTCTCTGAAAATGATGATACAAAATATGGATTTAATGTAGAGCTTCTCAAATCATTTAATTTTGATCTCTTTTTCAAACCTTATGTAAAAGCGGGGTTTAATGCTGGTTTCATGTCAACTTCACGAGCAACAAATAACAACGTAACCTATGGTGGGTTTAACTTTGGAGGGGGTGCTTTTATCCCTGTCTCTGAACATGTAGATTTTGAGCTTGGATATCTCTATAAAAGAATCACATATGAACAAATAAACCTTTTAGACCAATATGTAAAACCTGCTTCAGACCAAAGTAATGGTTATGTTGGTATCAATTTTAGATTTTAGGAAAACTTTTTTATGAAAATACAATTATTCTCTTTTTTACTTATTTTTTCTTTTTTTGTTGGTTGTAAAGAGACCACAACTTCATCCGTAGTTACAGACATAGCTTCAATCAGTATTGATAATACTGTAACAAGTATCTACTCAACAGACCAAGCCGTAGAGTTAAGTGCTACAGTCACCCATACAAATGGCTCAACTGGAGATGCTACTGATGCACTCACTTGGAATAGCTCTGATTCTTCTATTATAATTATGAGTGCTAACTCTATTTATGGTGGTACTACAAATGGTGGAGATGCAAATATCACTGCCTCTTATGCACAGTTTTCAGATACTACTTCTATCAATGTAATAAAACTCACTGATTTTAATATATCTCAAGTGGATGATACTATAGATATTAATTCAACTGGTGCAGGAAGTTATGAGTTTCAAGCACTTGCTTCATTTGAAGACAATGCGACAGGAAGAGTTGTGTATAACAATCTTACTTGGGATATGAATAATAGTGCTACTTACTCAACTTCTAATGGAGTAACGACCATAACTTTTATCACTGGAACGACAGAGGTAAATGCTACTGTATTTGAAGACGACAATGAGACAAATATTACAAAAACACTCACTTTTACAATCAATTAAGATGTAAAAGTGAGCGTACTACTTCTCTATCATCAAAAGGTAACTTTTGATCGTAGATGATTTGATACGTTTCATCCCCTTTTCCAAGAATTACAACTACCTCATCCTCTTCTTGCATATCAAGAGCTAGTTCTATCGCTTTTTTACGATTTAACTCCACTGTTACATTGCTTTTATCTTCTATACCTGAAAGAATATCTTCTATAATGGCTTCCGGCTCTTCAAAGCGTGGGTTATCACTTGTAATGATTATTTTTTTAGCTAAGTTTGATGCAACTCTTCCCATTAAAGGGCGTTTTGTTCTATCACGATCACCACCTGCACCAAAAACCACTATAAGTTCTTTCTCTTTTAAAGCATTCAGTACTTGAGTCATTCCATCAGGAGTATGTGCAAAATCTACGATCACATTAGGAAGCTCACACACTTGTTCCATTCTTCCACTTACACCTGCAAAATTATCCACAACTTCTACTATCTCTTCAAGTTTTTTTCCAGTGAGTAGATGCGCTGCAGAGATTGCAGCCATAAGATTATAGAGATTAAAAAAACCGTGTAATGATGCAGTAAAAGGGATAATCTCTTGAAAATGTTGAATAATTCCACTACTGCCATCATTTAACGAATACGCCATTAGTTTATAAGTAGCTGGATTTTCAATTCCATATGTGTAAGTGTTTTTTATATTGCACTTTGCTTTTGACTCGTCTTTATTGATGAGTTTTTTAGTTTCATCTTGAAAAAAGCTATTTTTTACAGCTGTATATTCCTCTAAAGTTTTATGAAAGTCAAGATGATCTTGTGTAATATTTGTCAAAATTTTAAGTGTAAAAGGTAAACCTTCTATACGCTTTTGAACGATTGCATGGGAACTCACTTCCATAATGAAAAACTCACATCCCATCTCACAAGCTGTATATATATGTCTATAAGTATTAAGCACTGATGGAGTTGTAAGTGTTTTACCCTCAATCACTTCATCATTTATAAATAAACCTCGTGTACCTTGCATGGCAACTTTGTATCCAAGATCAAGTAAAAAAGAGTACAGTGCACTTGCTGTTGTAGTTTTTCCATTTGTTCCTGTGATGCCTATAATTTTGATATCATTAATACCAAATAACTCAGCAATTTCTTCAACTTTGATGATAGAATGTGCACCATTATCTTTTGCATTTTGAAGATATTTCTCATTTTGGGTGGTTAAAACAAAGGCTGTTTTGGCATCACACTCAGCAGAGTTTTCTGTGACGTAATTAAATGCTTGATCCTCTAAAGCGATTCTCAAGCTTTTTTACCTTTTGCAAGTTTTTTAAGAAGTTTTTGAAGCAGTTTATCACTGGGATATACACTTAAAGCATTTTCAAGATACGAAAGCGCCATATCTGCAAAACCATTTTCTATCAATTTATCTAAAAAGTCTAAAAAGTCCTCTTTTTCTGTAATGATTACACGTGTAGAGAACATAATATTTTCAAATATCTCTTTAAACTCTCCACCCTCATCTAAAAGTTTTTGAAAATCACTATATAAAATTCCATCTTCATACTCTAAACGTTCGCGTAATGGTTGAGCAAATACCTGACCTAATTCTTCTAAAGTGCCATCCATATTTTTTAGAATCTCACTCATGATTGCATCAGCTTCTTCTTTATCTTCCTCTTTTAATATCTCATAATAATCAAATAAAGCCTCAGCTCCACCCTCACCGCTTAGTGCCATCTCTGATAAAATAACACCATTATAAGCCTCTTGTGAGTTTGGATAGTTTTGTAAAACTTCCGCGAATTTTTCTAGAGCCATTTGATAGTCCTCTTTAGAAAAACTCTCTTTTGCTTGATCCAATATTTTATATTTACTCATATTTGCCATAACTGTTTAAATCCTTATAGATTATCTATATCATTTTCCATTCCAAAAGGTACGTTTATCACACTTAATTCTGGATGGATATCCATTTTAAGTTGACGTTCAACACCGTACTTGAGAGTTGTATCACTAGATGAACACCCTACACATGCACCTTTGAGCTGAACATATACGTTCCCATTTTTTACTGTTATAAAGTCTATATCGCCTCCATCAAGGGCTAGAGAAGGTCTTAGTTTCTCTATAACACTCTTTACTGGGTCAACAAGTTCTTCGTCGCTAAATGGAATCATCTTCATCCTTCTATCATTATTCTATAATTTCGTAATCATAAAATATGATAAAATCACTTAACAAGTGCTAAAAATATCGTTTTAGCTATCCATTTAAGCCAAGAACACCTGCAACGTAACTAGGTTTTCTCATCCCTATAAGAATATAATCGACATTCTTTTGATTTTGTAAAAATTCTAATGCACACTCTTGCAATTTTTTTTCACAACCATCTAAAACAGATTTGAGTTGTGTTTTTGTTGACTTTGCACACTCATACGCTACCATCTCTCTATATGAGAGTAAAAATTTATCAACATATCCAAGTAAAGCATCAACTATACCCTTCTTCATATCTACAATAACATTTTTGATATGTGGTAATACTTGTGTATTTACAAAAGTGTCATAATCACCTATCCAGCCAAACTTATGTTTATTCGCATCCATCTGCTCTACTAAGTTAAAAAGTGATTGAAGTGATTGTGTATCACATACATCAAGTAACTCATTTAAATTCGCATAGTATTCATTTGGTTCATCATACTCAGCTAAACGAAACATAAGTCCGTCATTAAAAGCGTTTAAAGGACGATTTGCAAGTACTCTGAGTCCATTTTCTTTTGCCCATGCTGCACACTTTAACCCTTCTTGTTCCAAAAGATTTATCGGTAATTGAATTGTTGTAAAACTATGTTTTTGATTTCCTGCTTCAATCGCGGCATTTTTTGCCAAAATGATTAACTCTTCATACGGCAAAAAATCTTCTGCTAACTCTGCTTTTGCAAAAGAGTTGGAACTAATGCCATATGAACCAATCGTCCCATCTATAACCTCTTTTTCAAGCGTAACAAAGACTTTGTAAATGCGTTTATATAACTCTTCTAACATCTCCTCTTTATCGATACTTTTTTTGATTGCATCATATAAAAAATACTCTGGATTATGTAGGAGATAGCAATCTATCTTATTTAAGTGTAATCTTTCTAGAGAACGTTGAAGCTGATCTTTCATAAATGATGGTGCTATAGAATGATAACAATCAGGTGAATACTCAACAACATCTTCATAAGGATTTTGTTTATGCAGTTGCATGTTAGTGCCTTGAATATAACCAAATTTAGTGATAATTTCGACATCTCTATATTCATCTTCTATAGAATTCAATACTTGTGCAATGGCTCGTTCAGCACCACCATCTGTATAGTTTGACGAGGTATCTATAAGTTTTATGCCACTGTAAAGTGCTTCTTTAAGTGCTTGTATATGTAAAGGGTTTTGATCACTTACTCTGTAAGTTCCAAATGCGAAACTACTCATAAATTGTTTCCTTGGTTAAAGTATTTTAGGATTTGGAAGTTGAGGGGGATAAATGCAGTTAAAAACTGCATTTAAAAGGTTTTTTATACTAGTTCTATAAACGCCATTGGTGTAGCATCACCACGACGAATACGAGTTCTAACGATTCTTGTATATCCACCTGCACGCTCTACATATTTAGGTGCAACTTCATTTACAAGTTTTTTTGTAGCTTCTTTGTTTTGTAAAGATGCAAAAATAGCTTTGTGAGCATTGCTATCACCTTTACCAGCTACTGTGATAAGTTTTTCTACATAAGAACGAAGTTCTTTTGCTTTTACAGCAGTAGTTTCAATCTTACCATGTTCAATTAATGAAATACTTAGATTTTGTAAAAGTGCTTTACGGTGAGCACTTGTACGTCCAAGTTTACGATATCCATGACGATGTCTCATATCTTCTTCCTCTTTTTATGTCAGCTAGCTTATTTCGCAGCTGCTTCTATTTTCTTTTTTAATGCAGTAACTACATCATCAGCTAAATCAGCACCAATTGCAAAACCAAACTCTTGAACTTTTTCTACGATCTCATCGTAAGATTTTTTACCAAGATTTTTTACATTTTTAAGATCATTTGTACTCATAAGTACAATCTCACCTATTAGTCTAATACTTGAGCGATCAAGGCAGTTAAAACTACGAGCACTTAAACCTAAACTATCTATGTTAGTAGTTAGTTTTTTAAGGTCTGGTGACTCTTCAACTCTCTCAATTGTTGTTGGAGCTTTAATACTAATCTCTGAGTTAAATACAGAAAGTTGAGCATACATAACTTCTAAAGAGTTTCTAAATGCATCAATTGGAGAGATTTGACCATCAGTTTTGATGTTCATTACAACTCTCTCAAAATTTGGGTTGTCTTCAACAAGAACATTTTCAATTTTGTATGTTGCACTTCTTACAGGAGTAAAATACGCATCTAGTGCAATATATCCTTCTCCTAAATCTTCATATGTATCTTCACTAGCAACGTAACCAATACCTTGCACAATTTTGATACTAAAGTTAAGTGTAGAGTCTTCATTTAAAGTTGCTAAATGAGCCTCTGGAGTTACAACTTCAACTTCACTGTTATTTAAATCTGTACCAGTAATAGTACATGGACCAGCAAAGCTATAGTTGATCTCTGCTTCAGTTGCTTCATTATTAAGTTTGAAACGAATCTCTTTAAGATTTAAAATAAAATCTGAGATATCTTCAAGCATACCACGAACAGAATCAAACTCGTGTTTAGCTCCTTCAATCTTAATAGCAACTGGAGCATAACCAACTGAGCTGCTTAATAGAAAACGGCGAAGTGGATGAGCTAAAGATATAGCATAACCAGTTTCAAATGGGTATGCTATGATATTTGCTTCATTCTCACTAATTTGTTCTACCTCAAACTCTTGAGGAGCAAGTGGAGTAGTTTTAATTTTTTTCATATATTACGCCTTTTTTATTAATTATTATTTCGAGTAAAGCTCAACGATTAAACGCTCTTCTACAGGAATAACAACTTCTTCACGCTCTGGTAAACGAGTAAAGATACCGAAAACTTTAGCAGCATCAATATCAACCCATGGAGCAAGACCTGTTTGGTTTGTTAACTCGATAGCTCTTTGAATCTGTGCATTTTGTTTGCTTGATTCACGAACTTCAATTTTTTGACCTGGTTTAACACGGAAAGATGGAATATCAACTTTGTTACCGTCAACTAAAATGTGACCGTGAGTTACAAGTTGACGTGCAAATCTACGAGTAGTTGCAAATCCCATTCTGTATACTAAGTTATCAAGTCTTTGCTCAATTAGAGTGATAAGGTTTGTACCTGTATTTCCATCTCTTCTTTTCGCTTCTGCAAATAATGCACGGAATTGTTTTTCAGAAACACCATACATGAATTTTGCTTTTTGTTTTTCATTTAATTGTAAACCGTACTCAGAAATCTTTTTACGACGTTGACCATGTTGTCCTGGACCATATGGACGTTTGTCTAATGCAGATTTTCCTGCTAAACGACGCTCACCTTTAAGGTTTAGGCTAACTCCAAATCTTCTTTCGATTTTTTCTACTGGACCTCTATATCTTGCCATCTGTTAACCTCCTTAAACTCTACGACGCTTAGGCGCACGACAACCATTGTGTGGTAATGGAGTTACATCTTTCATGAATGTAACACGGATACCTTCAATAGCACCTACAGATTTAACTGCAGTTTCACGACCAGAACCTGGACCTTGAACTCTAATACCTAGTTCTTTAATACCGTGTACTTGTGCTTTTTCAACAGCAGCTTCAACAGCAGCTTGAGCAGCAAACGGAGTAGATTTTTTAGAACCTTTAAAACCTAGGCTACCAGCAGAACTCCACGCAATCATATTTCCCATTTCATCAGTAATAGTCACTAAAGTATTATTGAATGATGCAGAAATGTGAATGATACCACGTGATACGTTTTTCTTTACAACTTTTTTTCTAACAGCTTTTCTTTTTGCCATACTTTAATCCTTACGCTGCGCCAACAGTTTTCTTTTTACCCTTACGAGTACGAGCATTAGTCTTAGTTTTTTGACCACGACATGGAAGACCACGACGGTGACGAAGACCTCTATATGAACCTAAATCCATAAGCGCTTTAATATCCATAGCAACTTTTTTACGTAAATCACCTTCAACCATATGGTTTTCACGGATCTCTTTAGTAATCGCAGCTACTTCATCCTCATTAAGTTCGAAAACTCTTTTATTATAATCAATACCTGTCGCATCTAAAATAAGGCGAGAAGTATGTAAACCGATACCGTAGATGTATGTTAGACCATACTCTACACGTTTTTTCTTAGGTAAATCAACACCAGAAATACGAGCCATGGTTATCCTTGTCTCTGTTTATGTTTAGGGTTTTTGCAGATCACTCTTACAATCCCTTTTCTTTTGATAACTTTACAGTCATCACACATTTTCTTTACTGAAGCACGTACTTTCATTGAAAGCCCTTTCATGTTAATCTCATAAAATCTGAACAAGTCCAGCTTTTATTCAGTCACTAAAGCTACGCCTATCGGCGAGAATCTATATCTTCCCTAGCTTCATACTATGTTATACGTAACTTATACTGTTTCTAGGCAAAGCCTTCTATGAAGTGCTTGCCAATACTTTTATCTAAACATTTTCGTATAGGTAAAAATACTCTAGCTTTTGGTAAAACAGCAAAGTGGATGGGAATTATACAGAAGTTAAGGTTAAATTTTTATTAAGCTTAAGAGTGTACTCTATTTAAACTCGTAAATCCACCTCATTTATCATTCCCGCAGAACCATCTTCACGTAGAAAAATCGAACTTTGTGATAAATTTCCTTCATTAAATTCAAATTGAGTACTCACATTTTGTAAATATAATGCTCCAATGCCAACATCTTTTAAAGAGTAAAAGTTTTCATTTCCATCTGCATCTTTTGTCCAGATTCGTAATTTATCAAAAACTGTATCGTTTTCATCTATCCAGTTGTTATTATCCTCATCGTACACACGAAGATCATCAAATCCATCTCCAGAGTTTGGACCAAAAAGTTCACTTCCATCATTGATAATACCATCATTGTTTTTATCCAGTGTTAAAAATCCACTTCCAGCTCCAACAAATGAAAACTCTTCTTCCGCTCCATCAAGATTAAGGTCTAAATTCGTTTTTGTTTCACTAAACTCTACAGCACCATCTTGAAACTGGATGACCAATGGGTCGATAAGTGCATCTCCAGCTTTAACTGAAAGTGACTCATGTTTCATTGTAGTTTGCTGCATACTCATTGAAAGTTTGAAATCAATTTTACTTCCATCTTTTAGAGTTACATTTCCAACAGATGCAAACTGTAACTTTTGTGCATTTATTTCAGTTTTTTCATAACTATAATCTATCCCCCAACCTGCTCTTTGGTTTTGGACGTGAT
Source organism: Sulfurimonas sp. (assembly GCF_050296975.1). Taxonomy (GTDB): domain Bacteria; phylum Campylobacterota; class Campylobacteria; order Campylobacterales; family Sulfurimonadaceae; genus Sulfurimonas. The sequence goes on along the minus strand of NZ_JBNKRX010000020.1, from coordinate 5,861 downwards.
TTTCATCATTATGACGATGTTCTCTATGTCCGCCACTATTTTCTGGATGAAAAAGTTTTATATGTATCTTTTTCCCTGTTAAAAACTCCAGTGCTTTTATGATTTTTTGAAGTTCTGGATCAAGAGAATCAAAATCATCCTCTTTTTTTTGAACTTCTAACATTTTATACTGTTTTGAAAGATGTAGGTCATCTTTATTCAGAGCTTTATTGCGAGGTTGTGTATCTCTAGAACCAATCCATTGTTCTAAATGCTCCCGTTCCATAGTAACGGAAGTTTTTTCATAACTTGACCCCATTGCTATACTACTCGATGCAATCTTCATGACAACTCCTTTTGTCAGATTTTGATTTAATCACATCGACATATTTTAGTTTTTTTCAAGTAACCTTATTACTCCCAAAGGATACTTACCCCATACTCTCTATCTAAAACAATATGCTTTGAGTAGTTGATTTTTTTGCCATACTTTTTACTTACAAGTTGTACTTCAAGCTCTTGATTGCTCAAAAGTTCTCGTATCTCTTTATACCCCAGCCACTTTCCATAACGACTCAAAGCATTTTGCCAAATACGATAATCACAAGTTGCATCTTCACGAAGTTCAAACATCTCTCCATCTTCACTGCTCCACTGTGCATTTGTACAAGCGTAAAGTTTTACCTTTTTCCCCCTTACCTCTTTGTCTCTTACTTCAATCATGCCATCTGCACAATATGGACATTTTCCCAGTTGCATAACTCTTCCTTTGTCAAAACTATAAAAGTATATAAAGGTTTTCAATTAGTTTGTAAATCTATTACAATATGACATATTTTTTTCTATATAATTTACTATATAGAGGAGATTTATTATGCGATTATGGTCTATTCATCCTAAATATTTGGATGCAAAAGGTTTAGTTGCCTTATGGCGTGAAGGGCTTTTGGCACAGAATGTCTTACTTGAAAAAACAAAAGGGTATAAAAACCATCCTCAACTACTACGATTTAAACAAACTCTCGATCCACAAGCTGCAATAGGAACTTATTTACATGCCGTGGTAGATGAAGCTGATAGAAGAGGTTATAAATTTCATAGAGAGAAGATTGTAAACTCTAACTCTTCTATAAATTTACCTGTAAATTCTGGACAAGTGCAATACGAATTTGAACACCTACTCAACAAATTAAAAATTCGAGATATCAAACGCTATAACAAACTTCATTCCATCAAAAAAGTAGAAATTCATCCAATATTTGAAGAGGTTTTAGGAAAAATAGAAGCATGGGAAATAATATAGTTAAGCAAATGTAATACGTATGTAATAAAACTGAAGTAAGATTCCAAAAATCTAAAAAAGGACTCTTATGAAACATATTTTTTTATTACTTATTTCTCTCTCTTTTTTACAAGCTTCTTTGTTTGACTATGATAATGAAGAGCGTCATCATAAAGAGCAGTTGATTGATAAATATCGTTCAATTTCAAGTATAGGAAATAGCATCTCTAAAAGAGGGCAATATGAAAAATATAGCTCATTTAAAGACTCTTTAAAAACACTTCACACTGATGTGAAAAAACTCGATCTCAACCAAAATGATAAGAGCTCTTTACAAACTAATTTGAATGATTATAGTGCTATTATCAAAGCACTGTACCAAAATATGGATACAAAATTTCCTAAAATCAATCAACATTACCAATCCTCTTTAGATGGTTTAGTTCAATTTAACCAATTGGTACACTCAACTGGTTATAAACCTTTGCTAGATGCATGGGATGATTTGACACATACAAAACATAGGTACTTGAAAAAACCGAGTAAAACACTTGCAAAGAAATTTCATCTGCATCTACAAGAGGTAAAACTAGTGTTAGAAGACCTTTGTTTGGATGAAGAGCTAGAAGACCCAATGTTAGCATACTTACAAGTATATGAACAATACTTTGATGAACTCGATAGCTCTTATAAAAGTGTAAAGTATGCAAATATTCATAAACTTAAACAGCTATCATATGAGGTTAAATCCCAACTCACACTAATTATCAACTAATTGTTAAATCTTCTTTGCAGATATTTTGATAAAATTAGGGATGCAAAAAAATTCCAATGAGATTGAATTACTTGACAACTTAAATAAGAGTTTTGAGGATGAGTTTTATAAATACGCATCCTCGCTTGAGTATAAAAAAGGGGAGAATATATTTCACTCCGATGATCTGCTCAAACATTTTTATATAGTTGTTGATGGAAAGATCAAAACGTATCAGATCAACTTTGAAAATGATAAAGAGCAAACTATCTTTATATATAAACGTGGAGATATGTTTGATGTGATCTCATTACTTGACAATCAAGCTCATGATGTACTTTATGAGATTCTTGAAGATTGTAAAGTGTTAGAACTTCCAATAGAGCGAGTGCGTTACTGGCTAGAAAATGACCCAACTTTTGGCAAAAAGTTTTTCCCTTATCTTGCTGCACAGATGCGTCATACTGAAGAGCTTACAACCGACTTAACACTATATAATACTCAAGATAGACTTATCAATCTTTTAGTAGATAACTTAAACCCACAAAAACCTTTTAAGTACAAACTTTTACAAAATCTCTCAAACTCAGAGATAGCAAAACTTTTAGGAACAGTTCGCCATGTCGTTGAACGCGCACTCAAACAGCTCAAAGCCGATAACGTTATAGAAACTGGTCGAAAAAATATAAAAGTAAAAAGTTTACAAAAATTGCTTGATAAAACCTCTCAATTGCTTTTGAAATAATCTCTTTTTTTACTTTAAGCTCACAAGATACTTAACCATAGTTTCATCAGCCAGTTTTGTATATTCTTGTATTTCTGATTCTACCGCATCTTTAATATCAATGTTGTTTTTAAGAATTTTTTTCATGTCATTTTCAAGGATATCTAAATGCACAGTGATTACATTCCAAACTTCATCAAGATCTATTCCAAAATATCCATGAACAATATTATTTCTGAAATTAACTATTTTTCTAAAATACTCTGGAGAGTTTGCTTTAAATTTTTCATCTTCTAAAAGTTTGTTTAAAGCTTCTCCTATTATCTCAAGTTGTCTAATGGTAGCATCCCAATGTAAGCTACTATGTAATAAATCATTTGGATTATGAAAAGGTGCAACATATCCTTTAATTTTTTGAATTGAAACAAAAGTATCGACTATAAAAAGTTCAATATCTCTTTTCTTTTTAGACATAAATAATATCTTTTTCTATTTTATTTTTATAGTATGCCCTAATACTATCCAAGTATCCAACATCAACATTTTTTTTCAAATTTGATTCAAGGTATTCTCTTAAGTCCTCTCTTAAAAAAAAGTCTTTTTTAGTTGATTGTATGACTATATCTATATCACTTTCTTCATTTGCAGTATCTTTTGCATAGCTCCCAAATAAACCTATTTTAGTGATGAAAAATCTATTTTCAAGCTCTTGTTTATGAGATTTTAAAAAATCAAGTATATTATTTTTAGTCATATTTAATACCTTTTAAATTGTCCTGATTATAGCATAAATTTTTAAGAAACTGTCTGTTACTCTTGGGGTACTATAGTTTCGCTTATCTCTGTACCCAAATATATATTCCAAGTATTACGAACATTAGGCTTAAAAGATTATAAGCAATATAATTAAATATGAGTTCTTTTGAGATCTTTTTATTGATCAATGCCTGATCTGGATTTTTTGGATTTATCCAAATTTCTATTTCTGAATCTACTGAAATATCTTTAATAAGTTTTTGCACATCTTGTTCAAAAATATATTTGTAATCATCATCTACGATACTAAATTTTTGTGACTTATATTTTACATTTTGATATTCATACTCATACACAACTAGAGGGAAAAATACTGGAGGATTAACATCACTTCTTCCAAATTCAATACGCGATTCCACTGAAATTTTAATAACAGTAGCTTTAAGTTTTATCCAGCTATTTATTTCAATCAATTTTTTATAAGCGATTAATGATGGCATAGAAATAGCTAAGGATATAAAAAACAGCACAAAACTAAAACTTTGTACACTCTGCATATAAAATACAATAACTAAAGAACTAATACCAATCAGACTCCACATTAAAATGTAAAATCTTGTTTTTTTTGGAAAAATTAACTTCATTTCCATCACTTTAGATGCTACTTTCTCCATTTTTTACACCAATTATATTCTCTCCCTATTGCACTATTATGATAAAATAGATGCTGTACATATACTCCTGCCATTGCTACAATAGACATAATTATCGCTTCATGTATTTTCATCAGTTTCATATAATCATAATCTAAATAATTAGCTGTTAAATTATAAACGAGATAAAGTATAATCAACAATACATTTATCTTTTTTACAATACTAAAAAATTGGTCTGTAAGCTTAATGAAACTACCTTTTTTACAAATAATTTTTTGTAAATCTTCTGGAAAAAACTTCAAACTTAAACCAACAAATATTGGCAATAGATACAATAAAAAAATATTATATTGAAGTAGCAAAACAATTAAATAACCATATTTTAAATATACAGCTCTTATCCCCAAACCCAATATAATAATTAAATATAAAACAGTATATTCTATTAAAACTAATTGTTTAGCTTTTTTATTTTTGACAATCTTCATTATTCCTACCTACTAGTTGACCTGATAAAATAGTGTTGTACAAAGTAGCTAAGAGTGCATGTGTACATCATATCTCTTAATTTTGAGCATCTTTTACACAATTAACTTTATATAAGTAAAAATAAACTATTAAACAAAATAAATATAGAAGAAAAATAAACATTGTCATTAATCCTGCATATATTGTATTGTTTATTAAAAATGCTTTTATTAATTTAAAAATTATATATTCTGAAAGAACTCCAATAGCTATAAAAATTGCTAAATTCAAATATTCTCTATTTGATATAATTTGCTTACCACAATATTTACATACTATTATATTGGAAGAACCTTTTAAAAATATGCCAGACAAAAAATCAAATAAACTTAACTTTTCATTACAACATTTACATTTCATATTTTTCAACTTCATATCCTTTCATTAATTTTTACATAATGAATCTACTAATAAAGACTTAGCGACAATTCCAAGAAGTATTCCAGCTAATCCAGCAAATGCTATAGCACCAATAGCACCTGCTGGAGATAAAAATATGAGCAATGTTGTAACAAATATGAAAGTATTAATTGTTACAGCTGCTATCATAGCTAAAGCTAAACCAATACCCCTTGTTTTACATGATTGCAGTATAGAAATTATATCAATCATTTGTGCTATTGAATTCAGTATAGGTGCTAAAAACCCACTAATAACAGATGGAGCTTTTTTTAAAATTTCCAATAAAATATCATACTGAGCAGATAAAATAGACAACATCATAATCATGAAAGAATCTTCTGGTGTATATTGTCCCCCATTCTCCCCACCAGAGATCATATAAGCATCAGAGCCAGTAGTAGGATCGATGATAGCATACCCAGCACCACTCCAACCAGGTACACTTACATTGTCTGTGTGGGTTATGACATACTTCCCTGCATTTACTGAACTTTGTATATCTTGTTTTATTGTATTTGATAGGTTTAGTTTTGGGAGTACTGTGTCTATGTTTGTTTGATCTATCTTATATATCTGTTGCCCTTGTTGGTTTGCTAACTGTAGAGCTTTTACTGTTGATATTGCTTGTGTTGGATTATTTGGATCAGTGTTAAACATCTGTTCTGGAACCTGATGCTCCAGTGCTGAACCTATTGGTCCTGTTTGTATAGCGTAGTCTATAGTTTTTTGGTTGTCATTATTAAGAGCTCTACCTACTGTTGTATATTCTATATCTAAATG
>NZ_JBNKRX010000019.1:0-93744 GCF_050296975.1 Sulfurimonas sp. | reverse complement strand
TGTCTACTTCTCAATTCTTATCTAAAAACCCAATCTTCAAGTTCGCTCTTAAAGGTATTGGTAAATCTGGTGATGCTATTGAAATGGTCGCTGTTGATAGAAAAGGTAATACTCTTAAAGGCAAAGGGAAAATTAAATAATCCCTTCTTTATTTAGTACTTTATACCTGTAACACTTCTTACTTTTTCGATGGTTTCTAAAGCAACTTCTCTTGCTTTAGAAGCACCATCTTCTAAAATTTTTCTCACTTCATCTTGATGATTTTCAAAGTACTCACGTTTTTCTCTGTAAGGTTTAAAATATTCCCAGATTACATCATGCAGATAAAGTTTAAAGTGACCATGCCCTTCACCACCTCTTTTATAACGCTCTTGTAATTCTACACATTCATTTTTATTTAAAAAGAGTTTTGCCATATTGTAAACATTGCACTCTTCATACTCTTTTGGTGCTTCTAGTGGTACATTTTCAGTAACTATTTTTTTAATAGTTTTAAGTTGTTGTTTCTCTTCACCAAAGATATTGATCGTATTGCCATAACTCTTAGACATTTTTTGTCCATCAATTCCTGGAACTGTTGCTACATTTTCATCCACTTTATACTCTGGAAGTTTGAAAATATCACCGTATTCATTGTTGAACTTAATCGCAATATCACGAGCGATCTCAACATGTTGAATCTGATCTTTACCAACAGGGATAACATCTGGTGAAAAAAGTAAAATATCAGCTGCCATAAGTACAGGGTATGAAAAAAGCGAATGGTTCGCTGCTATCCCTTTAGCAGTTTTATCTTTATAACTATGAGCACGTTCTAGTAAACCCATAGGGGTAAAAGATGAGAGAGCCCAGTACAGTTCAAGAACTTCTTTAACATCTGATTGAACCCAAAATGTTGAACGCTTTGGATCAATGCCAAGTGCTAAAAAGTCTGTAGCAGCTTGCATTGTCAGTTCTTTTAGACGTTCTCCATCACTGAGTGATGTCATTGCATGATAGTTTGCTATAAAGGCAAATGTATCATTTTGCTCTTGTGCTTCAACCATCTGTTTGATAGAACCAAAGTAATTACCAAGGTGTAAATCTCCAGATGGTTGAATTCCTGTAAAAACTCTCATATATTTTCCTAAATTTTTTCGTATTATACTCGTATAAACTTTATTTTGTTATTATAGTAGTAAATAAAAGGGGCGAAAACCTCTATATAAAGGATAAATTATGAGTTTACAAATTCGTGCAAAAGGTATCACATTAACTGATGGTACAAAAGCTCACATTGAAGGTGCTGTTGAAGCATTTAGAAAATATTCATTAGAGATGACAAATATAGACTGTGTGGTTGCAGCTGAGAAAAAAGGTGTAATGGTTGAATTTAATATCAAAATTGCTCATGCACAACCTGTAGTGATTACACAACATGATGATGATTTAGATACAGCGATTGATTTGGCAATAGATCGTGCTACAAAAGCACTTCGTCGTTTACACGATAAAGTAGTTTCTCATAGAAATGATTCGCTTAAAGAGATAGATGTTGTAGATGCGTAAAATTTTTACCGCATTTATTGTTTTAACTGGTTTATTTTCCAGTTTATTCGCTGTAGAAAATCAATACTCCCTCCGTGCACTTTACGGTTGGTCTACGATCAAAGACCTTGGAGGGATTTTGTTATACGGTGATCTTAATCCCGATCATAAAGAGTTTAAAGTTTATTCTATTGATGCGGGTAAGTTATTGTATAGTAATGTCAACGACTGGCCATTGGATGTTTATGCTAAAGGTGGGTTGTCTTATTATGAAGAGGGTAGTTTTAAAGATGCTTATGGAGCAGATGCGTATATCAAATTGGTTTGGAACTTTGACTTTTTAGATAATCGTGTCCGTTTTGGTTTTGGTGAAGGGATTTCATATACAACAAGAATATTAAAAATTGAAGAACTTGATGCTGAGCAAAAAGATTCTCCAACTGCGAAGTTTTTGAATTATCTCGATATCAGTTTGGATTTTGATGTAGGAAAACTTATTCAATCAAAAGCGTTAGACGAGCTCTATTTTGGTTTTCTCATAAAACATCGTTCTGGTGTGTTTGGGCTTTATGATGGAGTGCATGGTGGGTCAAACTACAATACGATCTATTTAGAGAAAAATTTTTAAAGGATTATATTTTGTACGATTGGGTTTTATGGTTTCATGTACTCTCATTTATCTCTTGGTTCTCCGCAATTTTTTATATGCCAAGGTTACTTGTGTATCATGCAGAAAATATTCAAAATGAAGGGTTTGTTGAAGTTGTAAAGATACAAGAGAAAAAGCTTATGAATGTGATTGGATTTCCAGCAATGTGGGCAACATTTATAAGCGGTTTAACACTTGCTTATTTATATGGCTTTTCTGGGAATGGTTGGATACATGTAAAACTTACATTGGTAATTTTATTAATGGTGTATTTTATCTCTTTAAATAAGTTTAGAAAAGATTTTGAAGCTGGAACGTGTACAAAAAGTGGAAAATTTTTTAGAATGTATAACGAGATACCAACACTCTTGATGTTTGTTATCGTTGCAATGGTGGTGTTTAAACCAATTTAGCGTTCACCCTTTTTCTTGGCTTTAAACAGAAGCGGAGTTCCCTCAAAGTTAAAAGCTTCACGAAATTTATTTGCCAAATATCTTCTATATGTAAAATGCAGACCTTTTGGTCTATTCATAATAAGTGCTATTTTCGGCGGGCGTGTTTCATACTGCGTTGCGTAATAGATACGAATAACTTGTCCGCTAACACTTGGAAGTGTGTGGCGGCGAAGTGCACGTTGAAGTACTTCATTGAGTTGTGAAGTAGGGATTCTTTGTGAATAGTTTTCGTTGATCGAGAGGATCATGTCGTGAAGTTTTTCAACACGTTGACCAGATTTTGCTGAAAGTGTTATGATCGGCGCATATCCTAAAAATTTGAAACGATCACGCACCTCTTTAATTATCTCATCATGTTGTTGTTTATCTGAGATGTCCCATTTATTTAAAACGATTATTGCAGATAAACGGTTAGAATCAATGAGCCCTGCAATCTTCTCATCTAAATCACGAAACGGCTCACTTGCATCTAAAACGATGAGTGCCATATTTGCATTTTCAAGCATTTCTTTTGTACGAAGCAGGGCGTATTTTTCGATCCCTACAATTTTTCCGCGTTTACGAAGACCTGCTGTATCTACAAAAGTGATCTGTTTGTCTTTGTATGTGATCGTCTCATCAATTGGATCGATTGTAGTTCCTGAAACTGAACTCACAACAGAACGCTCTTCATGTAAAAGTGCATTTAAAAGTGAACTTTTCCCAACATTCGTACGTCCTATGATTGCAACTTTTATATGGTTGTCATCTTCTGGATCGTACTCTTTGATGTTGTCATTATTAGCAAAGATCGAGTCATCTTCAAAAACTTCCTCTTCATCTTCCTCATCCCAATAATAATATCCATCATCTTCCTCATCGTTTTCATATTGTGCGAAGAACTCTTCATCACTTAACTCTTCTTCGTCATCTTCCTCTGCAACTACTTCATTTACATCTTCTTCAGAGATTTTATCAGTATCAGGAATTTTGTCATAAAGCCATTCTAGAAGTTCGATGGTATTTCTATTGTGAGCTACTGAGATTCCAAAAATGGCATCAGTCCCAAACTCATAGAACTCCCACAGTTTCTCTTTCATTTTATCGTTGTCGATTTTGTTTACAACAAGGGCTACATCTTTTCCCAAAGTTTGGAGTTCATAAAAAAGTTTTTTATCTTCCTCTTCTGGCAGACCTTTGCCATCAACCATATAAAGGATGATATCCGCAGCATAAGCAGCTTTTAAACTCATCTCTTTGATCTTATCAAAGAGCTCACACCCTTTATCAAGCCCACCAGTATCTAAAAGTTCAGCTTGTTTGTCATTTATAATCGCTACTTTTCTTTTTATATCACGTGTAGTTCCAGCCATATCTGATGTGATAGCATCTCTTTTTTTTACAAGTCTGTTAAACAAAGAGCTTTTTCCAACATTCGGACGACCGATAATAGCGATTTTTTTCATGCAACGAGCCTATTAAATAAAGTATAGTGTTTGTGGAATTATATCGAAATTATGAGAGGTTTCCCCGTAAAGGGGAATTTTAAAAAAGGTTATTCTGTAGGGAACTCTGCATCGAGTTGTTCAAGGGCTTGTTTTGCTTGGAATTGTTGCCAAAGTGCTTCATCATTTTTGAAGCTTGTTTTTACTGCATTTTTAACTTCTTTGTTTACTTCTGATGCTGGTACAGTTACTAGCATATAAAGTGCACCAGAAGGAGCTTGCCACATATTTACTGCTTTTGATCCTTGTAAGTCAACTTTTGCAACTTGTTTTGTTACTGCAGTTGAAACTTTATCTACTGTTTCAGCAGAACCATTTCCAGTTGCACGGGTAAAACCTTCTATTTTATCTTTTACTTGTGTTTGAATTTGTTGTGCTAAATCACTCCTACCGTTCATCATAGCAACTCTTCTCATATGTGCAATTCCAGCAGCAGATTTCTCAGCAACACCAACACCAGCGTAATAACCTGGAACATCAGGGATACAAGTCCAATTTGGCGCTAGAACATTTTCTTGTTTACATTGAAAATCAGCTGAAAGTTGATCTTGAGGTTGTGGCTCCTCTTTTGAACTACATCCAGCTACTAATGCTACTAGTGACAAAGACACAACTACTTTAGAGATATTTTTTATCATGGTGTTACCTTTTTAATTTATGTTATGTTGTAGTATACTAGCAAAATTCTTTAGCAAAAATAATTTTGCATGATTAGATCTCAATCACTAGGAATATTTTGAAACATTATTATACATATGAAGAGTTTAAAACAGATACAAAAGAGCTGATAAAACAGATAAAAAATGAAAAGTTTGATGGCATAATTGCTATCTCACGCGGTGGACTTACACTTGGGCATTGTATAGCTGAAGGATTAGGTTTACGAGATGTGCAAACAATTCGTACTGAGTTGTATGATGACACCACAAAACGTGATGTGATTAAACTTTTTGGTGAGTGTAAATTTGAACAACATAAAAAAGTTTTAGTACTTGATGATATAGCTGATAGTGGTGAAACTTTAAAATTTATTATGAACTATCTTCAAGAAAATTTTGAGTGTATAGAGTTTATTTCAGCGACACTTTTTTATAAAAAAACATCTTGTTATGAACCAATTTTTTGGATTAAAGAAGCTTCAATGTGGATAGATTTTTTCTGGGAAGCAGATTATAGAGAGGAGTAAAAATTACTCCCCTCTAGCTTTTTTGATCATTTCGTAAGCTTGATTGATCTCTTGAGTTTTTCGTGTAGCCTCTTCCAAATACGCCTCTGAATCTGTTTGCGATTTTATGATATCTGGATGATATTGCTTTACTAAATTTCTATACGCTTTTTTTATTGTTTTCATATCATCACTCTCTTGAACACCTAAAACTTCATATGCGTTTTGAGTGCTTTCTTGTGGATGGGCATTATAAACAATCTTTTCAAATTCATCAAATATTTTGTGATAGATTTGAGGATTGATCTGAAGTGCTTCGGCTATGAGTTTTAGAAGATCTTCTTCTGCTTGAGTTACTTGACCATCAGCAAAAGCGAGTTGAATTAAAAAAGCTATAAATTTTTCTTGCTGAACTCTATTTCTTTGTGTAGCGTGACCTAAACGCTGTGCTAACTCTTGGATATTGTCTATTCTGTCTTTTTCTTGTGAAAAAATATCTTTGAGAATTTGACGAGTTTTTTCTGCTTCTGGGAAAACTGATGAAACATCGTTTAACATAAGTCCAACAAGTTCAGCTTCTAAGTTATCAACTTTTCCATCAGCTTTGGCAACTTTTGCAACAAGAGCGACAAACAAACCAAGATCACTGTGTCGTATAGCCTCAGGTGTTACTGAAAAGTTTTTAAATGCCTCTTGTGAGTAGGTTTCATATTGTGCGTAACCTTTAAATATATAATATACAAAAGCTCCAATTAAAATAAAGATTATTATCGATGTCATAAATTACCTCATAAATATAAAAGAATTTTCAAAATTATAATAAAAAAAAGAGCTATATGTAAGTACAATTGCGATTATGAAAAAAATTTTAGATATAAATAAGGGTGTGCTTTATATGCTCATCGCATCGTTTACATTTGCGATTATGGGAGCTTTTGCAAAGTTGGCATCTGAGTCAATGAGTTCACTTGAAGTTGTATTTTTTAGAAATATTGCAGGTGTTATTTTAGTTGGTTTTGCTATATGGAAAAAACCGCTCACAAGCAAAGGTGGCAAACCATTACTCCTTTTCTTTCGTGGTTTTATGGGTTTTGTAGCACTACTAGCTTTTTTTTACAATATTGCACATATTCCACTTGGTGATGCGATGACATATTCAAAAACTTCTCCAATTTTTACAGCCATCTTTGCGTGGATGTTTTTACAAGAGAAGCTAAGCCTTAAAGCTTGGGGTGCGATTGGGCTTGGGTTTGTTGGGATCATTTTTATAACACAGCCCTCAGAGATCGGCTTTACAAAATATGACTTGCTTGGGATTTTTTCAGGTGTAGGTGCCGCACTTGCATACACATCAATTAGAGAGTTAAAAAATTATTACGATACAAGAGCAATTGTGCTTTCATTTATGGGTGTAGGCACTCTTGGACCAATAGTATTATTTTTAGTATCGCCATACTTAAATATACCAGAATTAGATTTTATGTTAGGTTCATTTGTAATGCCGCAAGGTGTAGTATGGGTCTATGTAATAGCGATGGGGATACTTGCTACGATCTCTCAACTACTTATGACAAAAGCGTACGGATACACAAAAGCTGGAATTGTTGGAACGGTAAGTTATAGCAATATTATTTTTTCTATTTGTGTTGGGATGTTACTCGGGGATGCTTTTCCAAGTATGAGCACAACGATTGGCATTTGTTTGATCATTGTTGCTGGGGTTATGGTTGCTCGTTCAAAATAGGGTATAATTATAAAAATTTTTTTACAAAGAAGATAGATGAAACTACTTGCAGGACCTTGTGTTATTGAGAGTGAAGAAAATATCATGAGAATTGCCGAAGGGCTGAAAAAATACCATGAAGATAAGAGTGTAGATTTTTATTTCAAGTCTAGTTTTGACAAAGCAAATCGTACATCACTCAGTTCGTTTCGTGGACTTGGGATCGATGAAGGACTTCGTATTTTGCAAAAGGTAAAAGATGAGTTTGGCTATAAACTTGTAACAGACGTACATGAAACATATCAAGTAGCTCAAGTTGCAGAGGTTGTAGATATGCTTCAAATTCCTGCTTTTTTATGTCGTCAAACAGATTTGCTTGTTGCATGTGCGCAGACAGACAAAGAAGTAAACATTAAAAAAGGGCAGTTTCTCTCAGCTGATGCAATGAAGTACCCGCTTTTAAAAGTTTTAGAGACACGTGGATGTAATGAAGCAACCTATGAAAATTCACAAAAACATGGTGTGTATCTGTGTGAGCGTGGGAACTCATTTGGGTATGGAAATCTTGTAGTAGATATGAGAAATTTAGTGATTATGAGAAATTATGCACCAGTTATTTTTGATGCTACTCACTCTGTTCAGATGCCAACAGCGCAAGATGGAAAAACTGGTGGGGATAGTTCTATGGTTCCGTATTTGGCAAGTGCGGCTGCTGCTGTTGGAGTGGATGGTTTCTTCTTTGAAACGCACTTTGACCCAAGTTGTGCTTTGAGTGACGGGCCAAATATGGTAAAATTAGAGCAATTAAATACGATTCTGGAAAGAATTAGAAAAATTCAAGCGATATAACGTTCTCACAAAACTCTTTTATGACGACAAATCCTCCCTTCGGTCTGAGCGTCATAAAAAAGCTTTGTGAGAACTTCTAAAAGGAAAAATATGCAAATTATTGAAGGAAAACTGAGAGCGGTTGAGGGTAAAAAAATCGCAATCGTAAGTACAAGATGGAACCATTTTGTGGTAGATAGATTGGTTGAGGGTGCAAAAGATGCATTTTTAAGACATGGTGGAGATGATGCAAACTTGACTCATGTTTTAGCGCCTGGTGCGTTTGAACTTCCTATGGTTATTCAAAAACTTTTAGAGAGTGGAAAGTATGATGGTGTGTGTGCATTAGGCGCTGTAATCCGTGGTTCAACTCCACACTTTGACTATGTATCTGCTGAGGCTACAAAAGGGATCGCTTCTATGAGTTTAAAATACCAAAAACCTGTATCTTTTGGTCTTTTAACAACAGATACGATCGAACAAGCGATCGAGCGTTCAGGTACAAAAGCTGGAAACAAAGGTTTTGAAGCGATGACTGTAGTGCTTGAAATGCTTGACCTTTACGAGGTACTTTAATGGCGACTCGTCATCATGCTCGTATGGCGGTTGTAAGTCTTTTATATGCTTATGACTTAGGAAATGGAAATATCGCTGAACACACAGATGAGATCCTAGAAGAGAAAAAGATCCGCAATAAACAAAAAGATTTTGCTCTTACACTGTATGAAGGTGTTATGGGTGAGATAGAAGCATGTGATAAAGCGATCGAAGAGCACTTAAAAGAGTGGGATTTTGAACGTTTAGGTGCGATCGAGAGAGCTACGCTTCGTCTTGCAGCGTACGAGATATTATTTAGTGAGTTAGACAGTGCAGTTGTTATCAATGAAGCTGTTGAGATCACAAAAGCATTTGGAACTGAACAATCTCCAAAATTTATTAACGGTGTATTAGACGCAATTAGTAAAGACAAAAAGTAGTGTCATGAGATTTTTTGCACTCATTATAACTTTTAGCATAGCACTAATGGCTTCTAATGAGTGTAGTTCATGTCACGAACAGCAAACGCAAACTATGACAACCAAATGTACAAGTTGTCATACTGCAACATACAAACATAAAAAAGACCCTAAGAAAAAAACTTCTCCAGTTACTCTCAAAAACTACAAACATTTTTACAATGACGATAAACCAATCATCCGAAGTTATCAAGGTTTAATGCAAAAAGATTATGGCTCTATTGAGGTTTTTCATCTTCAAAGTGATGTCCATTTTCAAAAGGGGATGATCTGTCAAGATTGCCATACTACACATGAACTCCATAATGATGAGTTTTGGAGTTCACAAACTCCAAGTGAGATACAATGTCAAGATTGTCATGGAACGATAGAGTCATATCCGTGGGAGTTGTCATTGAAAGATGAAGATAAACTTCGAGCTACATTTGATGAGAACAATGTAAGTTATCTTGTCAACGATTTAGAAATTCCATTTAGAAACTTGGTTAAACGTGAAGAACTTGTTGTAGTAAAACTTGCATCAAATGAGACCTTAAAATTAAAACCTCTTAAGTTAATGAAAAAAGCAGGTTTGTTGTCAAAAAGCAGTCTTATCGCAATGGAAAATATTTCAGAACATTTAGAAAAACTTGAGTGTTCTAGTTGTCATAGTTTATGGGCACCACAGTTTTATGGCTCGAAAGTTATAAAAGAGAAAAAAGTTGTAAAAAGTGCAGTGTTTTCAAGATGGGAAGAGCCTTTTTTAAGCCAAAACCAAAGTGGAAAAATAGCTCCAGCTATTCCAAAAACTCCTTTAAATGTTGTGCAAGAAAATATTTTACAACCTTATGAGCCACATACAATTCAACAAAAATCAAGAACATGTGAATCGTGTCATAGCTCTTCAAAAGTTTTAGAAGGAAGTGTTGACCAAGGCTCGTTTACAGATGAGAACATAACACACTTTAATCTTTCTAAAACTTTGAGTGATTCTCAAAGAGATAAGCTAGATCGCAGAGGTGTTTGTTTATCATGTCATGACACAATTCCAAATGGAAGTTTATCGATCTCAATGGTTTCACATATCTCAAAAATGACAGATAATGTGGCAAATCCAAAAGAGCATAAAGCAATACTGAGTAAGATACTTTACATGAGTGCATGGTTTGAGATAATTTTAGTTGTGTTTGGTGTTGGAGTATTAATCTATATTCTTTATACTATCGTTATTAAGAAAAAGTCTATAAACCCTATAAATAAAGGTTGGAAATAATGAAGTTTATACCATTGATTATGACAAAAGCTGGACAATGCACAAGAGATTAACAAAACAAGAAGCACTAGAGCTTATCAAAAATGCTGATCTAAAAGAGCTTGGACGACTTGCAACGCAGCGAAAAAAAGAGTTACATCCAGATGGTGTGACATCATTTGTGATTGATCGAAACATCAACTACACAAATATCTGTTGGGTAGACTGTAAGTTCTGTGCATTTTATCGCCATGAAAAAGATGAAGATGCGTATGTACTGACATTTGATGAGATCGATGCAAAGATCGATGAGCTTTTGGAGATCGGTGGAACGCAGATACTTTTTCAAGGTGGAGTTCATCCAAAACTAAAGATCGAGTGGTATGAGGATTTGGTTGAGCATATCCATACAAAATATCCGCAAATTACTATTCATGGATTTAGCTCGATCGAGATTGATTTTATAGCAAAAGTCTCACGAATAAGTGTTGAAGAGGTACTTACTCGTTTAAAAGCAAAAGGTCTAGCTTCGATTCCAGGTGCTGGTGCTGAGATACTCTCAGATAAAGTTCGTGATATCATTGCACCTAAAAAGATAGATAGTGATGTATGGATCGATATACATAGAAAGGCTCATAAACTAGGGATAAAATCAACAGCAACGATGATGTATGGTACAGTTGAGAGTGATGAAGATATAATCGATCATCTCGATATGGTAAGAAAATTGCAAGATGAAACAGGGGGCTTTCGAGCGTTCATTATGTGGAGTTTCCAGGGCAAAAACACGGAGCTTTTACGTTTGATCCCAGATATGCCAAAACCATCATCAAATCGTTATTTAAGACTTTTGGCAGTTGCACGTTTGTATCTTGATAATGTGCCAAATATTCAAAGTTCATGGGTAACACAAGGTCCATACATCGGGCAAATGGCTTTACATTTTGGAGCAAATGATCTAGGAAGTACTATGATGGAAGAAAACGTAGTAAGCTCGGCAGGGGCTAGTTTCAAAATGGCAAAAGATGAACTGATCCATCTCATTGAAGATATTGGTGAAACACCAGCAATCAGAAATACAGCATATGAGATGTTAGAGGTTTTTTAGTGAAATTTTTTTTAGCACTTTTTTTATTAGGACAGATTTTAATGGCAGCAAAAATTGACAATATTGAAGTAGATGGTATAAAAGTACCGATCATTTACGAGGAAGATTCAAGACTTCCAATAGTGACAACACAGTTAGTGTTTACAAACTCAGGGAGTATTCGTGATACAAAGATTGCAGGACTTGCAAAATTTTCCTCAAGAATGTTAAACGAGGGGACAAAAAAATTAGGCTCAGCAGGTTTTGCAGATGAGTTAGAGTCAAAGGCTATATCGATCTCTGCAAACTGTGGAAAAGAAACTTTTGTGATCGAAGTGAGTTCACTCAAAGAAGAGTATACTCAGTCGTTGAAGTACCTAAAAGAGTTACTTGCTGATCCAAACTATAGTGAAGCTGCATTAGAAAAGGTAAAAACTACGATGATTGGTGGGCTCTCACGTAAAGAGAACGATTTTGACTATGTTGCAGCAGTTGAATTGAACAAACTACTTTTTGCTGGAACTGTTTTAGCACAACCAAGTAGTGGCGAGATCGACACACTTAAAACTATCAAACTAAAAGATGTGAAAAACTTTGTAAATGAGCATATCTGTTTATCTCGTGCTATAGTTGTAGTTGGTGGAGATGTTACACTTGATGAGGTGAAAAAACAGATCAAAAAAGTTCTCAAAATACTTCCAAAAGGAACTGCACAAGAGTTACCACACTTTGAAGCAAGTGCACAATCCAATGAAAAAACTTTAGATAAAGAGACACAACAAGCCTATATCTATTTTGGATCACCTTACAACATGGCTGTAGATGATGAAGATAACTATAAAGCTAGAGTAGCTACTTTTATACTCGGAACAGGTGGTTTTGGAAGCCGTTTAATGGAAGAGATTCGTGTGAAACGAGGCTTGGCATATAGTGCATATGCAAAAGTTGATGTGACAAAATCTCGCTCATATCTTAATGGCTATCTACAAACAAAATTAGAATCAAGTGACGAGGCAAAAAAAGTTGTCAAAGAGGTGTTTGAAAACTTTGTAAAAAATGGTGTAAGCGAAGATGAACTCGATCAGACAAAAAAATTCTTGCTTGGGAGTGAGCCTTTAAGAGTTGAGACAATGAGTCAAAAACTCAATCGTACATTTCAAGAGTACTATAAAGGTTTTCCACTAGATCATGCAGCGACAGAACTGAAAAAAATTGAAGAGTTACAACTTGACGAGCTTAACGCTTTTATAAAAACACATACAGAGATCTTACAACTCAGTTTTGCAATTGTGACAAAACATTAAGTAGCGTATGACACAAACTCTCATAGGGCAGATCGATAAAATTCTTTTTGAAGATGAAGGTTTTATAATTGCTGTACTTAAGAGTGGTGAAAAGGTAAGCGGGACATATTTTGAAAGCTCTATAGAGAGTATAAAAGATTCTGCCGTAACACTTAAAGGTATTTGGGAGGAGCATAAAAAATATGGGCGTACTTTTAAATTTGAATCTTTAAAAGTCAACCAAAACGAACTTTTTTTCTTTCTCAATAAAATCATTAAAGGCTTTACTAAAAAACTCTCAGCAGATCTGATCGAGCATTTTGGGCGTGATGAACTTGTAAATATTTTAGATAATGACATAGAGAGACTTTTAGAGTTTAAAGGGATCAAAGAAAAACGTTTAAAAAAGATCCAAGATTCTTGGAAAAAGTTTCGATCTATGCGCGAACTCGGTGAGTTTTTAAGCCCTTTTGATGTTTCACCTGCATTACTAACGACAATTGCTACAGCGATGAAAGATGTGCAGGAGCCTTGTACTAAGATCAAAGAAAATCCCTATATACTGACAAATATTTCAGGAATCGGTTTTAAACGTGCTGATGAGTTGGCTCTGAAAATGGGAGTCAATACTGAAGACGAGAATCGTCTCAGCTCTGCTATGGATTATGTGCTGCTAGAGTATTGTGAAGCTAATGGAAACAGTTGTATTGCCAAAAGTATTTTATTTGGTGCTTTAGATGAACTGTTGGGGTTTTATGAGCGTGATAATCTTTATGAAGCTATTTTAGTTGAGCGTGTGGCAGAGCAGAGTATAGTTTTAATGAAACACGATCGTGTTTCCCCTGCAAGACTCTATGATGCAGAGAAATTTTTGTACGATACTTTCACAAAACGTGCAAAGCTGGATAACGGCGGTTTTGTAAAAGATTTGGATGCTTTTTTGGCAGATCAAGAGTTAAAGTTAGGAGAACAGCAAAGAAAAGCAGTTGAAGCTATCAATCAGGGTGCAAGTATCTTGTTTCTTGTTGGATATGCTGGAACTGGTAAATCAACAACTTCTAAAACAATTCTCAATCTTTTAAATACCCGCTTTGACAAAAAAGAGATTATCACATGTGCACTTAGTGGAATCGCATCACAACGTATAAGTGATACAACAGGGTATGAGAGTGCTACGATCCAGTCTTTGCTTGTAAAACATGAGGAATCTGATAAGTTTCCATACTCAGTTGTGCTAATCGATGAAGCAAGTATGATTAACTCTTCACTTTTTGCACGACTTATGGGGAAAGTCTCCAACGGTGCGATCGTTATTATCGTTGGTGATGATGCACAACTTCCACCAATTGGAGCTGGAAATGTTTTGAGTGATGTGTTAGAGTTAGAACTTGCCCCTATTGTAAAACTAACACAGATTTACCGTCAAAGTGAAGATCAGGCGATAACACTTATAGCTAATGATATTCGTCAAGCACAGGTGCCAAACTACAGAGAAAAGTATGAAGATTTTGAGTTTATTGATGTGAGCATAGCTAATTATTATGCTGCCAAAAATCAACTCTCACAAAATGAGTTAAAAGATTTGCGTGAACAGAACTCGCAAAATATTATTGCAGAGATTTTGCATAGGGTAGTTGAGTCGATCGAAAAAGCTCGTTATAGGTTGAACAACAAACAGGTAAAAGAGTATCTTAACTATTTTCAAGTGATTACTCCGATGAAAGGTGGTTCACTTGGCACTGAAAATCTTAATAAAATTCTCCAAGAGTATTTTAATCCCAATCCAAAAAAGTGTTTTAAAAAAGGAAATACAGAGTTTCGTTTGATGGATAAAGTGGTACACACAAAAAATGAAAATATGACTTCATGGAGCAGTGATGGTTTTAAAATGGGAGAGGATTCAGCTCAGAGACGTGTATTTAACGGGATGAGCGGACTACTTTTTAAGATCGAAGAGGAAGATGAACAGTTGTTCGTATTTTATCCAAATGAAGATATCGTAGTGCAGTATGAGTATGAAGAAGCAAAGAGTTATTTGATGCTTTCATACGCTCTTACTATCCATAAAGTGCAAGGGATGGAGTACGACATTGTGGTTATTCCTATGAGTTTTTCTCACTATATAATGCATAATACTAAGCTGATTTATACAGCAATTACAAGAGCAAAACATAGGTGTGTAATCATTGGTGAGAGCGGAGCATTTGAAAATGCATGTCGTCGTGTTGAGAGTACAAAAAGAGATACGGTACTTTTAGAGCTACATTAAATATTGAAAGGGTAAATGAAGTATAATGACACAAAGGTGGGTAGATATGAAAAACGATAAAAGAGTAAAGTTTCCATGGCAAGATCCAAAATCTTCAAAAGAGGATCCAAATGCATTAGAGCTTATAAACAAACTGATTCAAAGTCCAACATATAAACTTGCTTTTAAAGATGATGACTTTTTAAGTTCAGAAGATACACGTGGTATACGTTTAGAGCTCGATTATTTAAAGGCAGAATTACAGATAGAAAAGTTAGGAATTGAGCATACTATTGTTGTATTTGGAAGTGCTAGGATTGTGGAGCAACAAACTGCTATTGCAAGGTTTAATGAATTAGAAGCCCAATTAGAAAAAAATCCAGAAGATAGAGCGTTATTACGTGAACTATATGTAGCTGAGAGAATGATAGGCAAAAGTATTTATTATGAAGATGCTCGTCGTTTTGGTCGTCTTGTTGGAGAGAGTGGAAAAAATCCAGATGATTGTAAAGTAACCATTATGACTGGCGGTGGTCCAGGGATTATGGAAGCAGCAAATAGAGGCTCTTATGATGTTGGTGCAAAAACTATAGGGCTTAATATTTTACTTCCACATGAGCAGTTTCCAAACCCTTACATTACACCTGAACTTTGTTTTCAGTTTCACTATTTTGCTGTTAGAAAGATGCACTTTTTAAATCGTGCAAAAGCCTTGGTAGTTTACCCAGGTGGATTTGGTACTTTTGATGAGTTGTTTGAAACATTAACATTGATTCAAACACAAAAAACAGAGCCTTTACCAGTAGTACTTGTTGGAAAAAGTTTTTGGGATCGTGCAATAAACTTTAACTTTTTGCAAGAAGAGGGTGTTATCTCTAATGATGATCTTGAAATTTTCCAGTTTGTAGATAATGCTAATGAAGCGTGGGATTATATAGTAGATTGGTATAAAGAAAAAGGGAAACCTTTATTTTAATGGAGAAAATGATGGTTAAAGTTGCGGCTATTCAGATGCAAATGAGTGAAGATAAAAAAGCAAATGTTTTTAAGGCAAAAGAGATGGTAAAAGAGTCTGCAAAAAATGGAGCAAATATCATCCTTTTACCAGAACTTTTTGAGGGATACTATTTTTGTAAAGATATAGATGAGAAATATTTTTCATGGGCAAAACCTTTGCAAAATAATCCTGTGATTGCAGAGTTTATCCCACTTGCACGTGAGTATCATGTAGTGATTTTAGTGAGTTATTTTGAAAAAGCAGAAGATACTTATTATAACTCATTGGTTGCAATCAATACCGATGGAAGTGTGATGGATAACTACCGTAAAACACATATCCCAGATGGTCCTGGATATGAGGAGAAGTTTTACTTTGCACCAGGTGATACAGGTTTTAAAGTGTATAAAACTGAGTTTGGAAATGTTGGCATTGGGATCTGTTGGGATCAATGGTTTTGTGAAACAGCACGCGCACTTACACTCATGGGCGCTGATATCATCTTTTACCCAACTGCGATCGGAAGTGAGCCTGAAATTCACTTAGACTCAAAAGATCACTGGCAACGTGTACAGATGGGTCATGCAGCAACAAATACAATTCCAGTAGTAGCGGCAAATAGAATAGGGCTTGAAAAAGGGGAATCATGTGAGCTTACATTTTATGGTTCTTCATTTATAACAGACTACACAGGGCAAAAGATAGCCGAAGCTTCTCGAGATAAAGAGGAGATCATCTACGGAGATTTTGATTTTGAGGAAAATGCAAAACAAAGAGAATACTGGGGACTTATCCGTGATCGTAGACCTTCTATGTATGCAAAACTTTGTGAAGAATAATCCCCTCTAAATCTTCTAGTTTCGCACTCGTTATATTTTCAAACTGAGTGCGGTTAAATGTTTGCTGTCTTTTTGCAAGTTGGGCAGTATGTGTGGCAATAAGCTCTATCATTTCATCTTTTGAGATTTTTCCATCTAAATAGTCAAGCACTTCAACTATCCCTATAGCTCCCATAGCGTTTGGCTCACGAGTATATTTTTGTTCTAAAAAAGCGACTTCATCAACAAGCCCCATATCTGCCATTTTTTTGGTACGGACATTTATACGCTCTCGTAAAACTTCACGCTCAACTTCGATGTTGAAAATTTGAAGATTTTCTATAATTGGCTTTGGTGGATTTTTTGCAAACCACTCACTAGGAGTTACGTTGGAAGCTTCATAAATAAGCAGTGCTTTTTCAATGCGGTAGCGATCATTTTTATTGATATTTTGCATATATTTTGGATCAAGATCATATAAGCAGGTGTAACAACTTTGTAAATCTTGTAGCTTTTTATCTACAATATCTTTTGCATTTTGTGTAATATCTGGAAGTGTTGAAAGTCCATCAATCAAAGACTTCAAATAAAATGAAGTTCCACCAACTATGACTAAATTTTTAGAATTTTTTTCACACTCTTTTTTTGCATTTTTGTAGATTTGTATCAATATTTCAACGCTAAAATACTCATCTGCATAAAGCTCATTAATACCAAAATGTTTTATTTGTGAGAGTTCTTCATGTGAGGGTTTTGCTGAAACTATGTCAATCTCTTTATAAATACTAAGCGAATCAATTGAAAGGATATAAGCATCTATTTTTTGCGCGATTTTCAGAGCAAGATCACTTTTTCCTGATGCTGTTGGTCCAATAAGAGCAAGTTCAATCATGGTGGAATTATATCATTTTAAACCAAGTTTGGATAAAATGGTTTAAATTCAAAAGGAGTGTTGTTTGCAAGAGCTAAAACAAAAACTAAAAGACTTTAATGAACTTGTAATGTTTGAACACTCTATTTTTTCATTGCCGTTTATCTTTATAGCTATGGTTGTGGCTGCTGATGGTTGGTTTGGTTTTGGATTGCTTATTTTAGGGGCATTGGCGGCTGTAAGTGCGAGAAATTTTGCTATGGGTGTGAACCGTTACGCTGATCGTGATATCGATGCACACAATCCTCGAACAGCAAACCGTCCAAATGTTGATGGCAGACTTGATGCGACCTCTATACTCATCTTTATAGTTGTCAATGCTCTTGCTTTTATTGTTGTGGCTTATTTTATAAACTCTTTAGCATTTCAACTCTCGCTTCCTATCTTAGCGGTGCTTGGATCATACTCATATTTCAAACGTTTTTCATCAATGGCACATATCATTTTAGGTATCTCTCTTGGACTTGCACCTATCGCTGGAGTAATAGCCGTAAGTGCTACCATTCCTCTTTGGTCTGTTTTACTTTCACTTGGCGTTATTTTCTGGGTTGCTGGATTTGACCTTTTATACTCTTTACAAGATATGGAGTACGATGTTTCAAAAGGGTTGCACTCAATTCCTTCAAAATATGGAGCAGAGTCAACACTGTTTATCTCTGCACTTTTTCATGGACTTGCAGTTGTATTTTGGCTACTTTTTGTTTGGGCGGCTGATCTTGGTTTTCTTGTTTTAGTAGCGGCTGTAGGAAGCGGTTTTGTTTTAGCATATGAGCAAAAACTTGTTCGTCGTGATTTTACACAGATAGATCGTGCTTTTTTTACAGTAAATGGGTATCTTGGAATTGCATTTTTTATTTTTATAGTACTTGATAGGATGTTTGCATGAATGAGTTACCTCGTTTAGTACCAGCACCAATTAGTATAGTTTTTAGTGAAGCTGAGCTGGATTTAGAGAGTTTTGAGCGTGAGTATCAAAGCCTCAGTGAGAGTGATGATGATCCAATAAGTCAATGGTTAAAGTTAGCAAAAGCTAGAGGTGAGACTGCGGAGAGTGATCCTGTACTGCTTAACCTTATGGTAGAGCTACACAGAAAGATAGATGCACTTGAAGCGTTTATAAAAAATGAAACACCAAAACGACTCTCTTTAACAAATGAAGCAGAGATTGAATCGATCGGTTTTGAGCATTTTCAACTAAAAAGTTCACTTTTACAAACTGGTAAAACTTATTATGGGCGTATCGAGATGCCAGTACATCCTAAACGTGATGTGGGTGTGTTTTTTGAAGCGCAAAGTGAGGCATTAGCAAAATTTACTCGTATCCATGAGCGAGATGAAAAAGAGTGGGCTTCGTATATGACCGCTCGTGAACGTGTACAAATTAGAGAAGCAAGAGAGAAAAAAGATTGAATTTAATACAACAAATAGACTTTCAACTAGAATATGTAGTAATCATTATGGCTTTGATCATTTTATATCTTTTATACTATGTGTATACAAAAGATAGTACATATTCGAGAAATATTCGTTCAGTCGCTTCAGTTGTAGAGGACCTTAATCGTGAGCTTTATTATCTCAAAAAAGAACTCTCTCAAACAGAGTCAGAGTTTCAAGCGAATGCACAAAGAATGAGTGATGATGAGATATACCAAGAGATTGAACGAAGTGTGTATGATTTAGTACAACCTCTTTCAGTTACACTTAGACAACTTCAGTCAAATATTGAGTTAATTGAGGGGCAGATAGAACATAGAATCGCTCAGTTAGAAAGTGGTGTGAAACAGATATCTATCCCTACCTCTATCCATGCAAATGATGATGAGAAAATTATTTCGTTGTATAAACAAGGTGTGACAATTGAGACGATTGCCAAAGAGTTACATCTCTCAAAACCTGAAGTTGAATTTGTCCTAAAAATCAATAAAATCAAGTAGAACAATGGCAGATAGAAAGCTTTTTACTTTAGTTTCTATATTGATTGCATTTAGTATAGTTGTTTCTTACTCTTTAACTGAATATACAGTACTGCTTTTTAATACAAATGAGTTTCATTTTGCAATAAGACAGAGTGCTTTTGGAATTTTATCTATAGTAATTATCTATGTGCTCTCTTTAGGAGACCCTGATAAACATCTAAAACTGCTTGGATTTACTCTTTTTTTTGGCTCACTTATTTTAATGATTGCGATGCCTTTTTTGCCTGAGAGTATAGTTTCAGAAGTTGGCGGTGCAAAACGATGGATGAAAATAGCAGGATTTTCACTCGCTCCTGTAGAGTTTTTTAAAGTGGGGTTTGTATACTTTTTAGCATGGAGTTTCTCTCGTAAACTTGGGCATCATAACGATATGGGACTTAAAAGTGAGTTTCGCAGATTTATGCCTTATGCAGTTGTTTTTGTCGCTGCAATGTTTATAATTGCATTTTTACAAAAAGATATAGGTCAAGTTGTAGTACTTGGGGGGACACTTTTATTTATGCTTATTTTTGCAGGAAGTAGTTTCCGATTTTTCTTAACTATTTTAGGTGGAATTTTTGTAGCAATTTTACTGTTTATTTTAACAGCTGAGCATCGTATAGCACGTATAAAATCTTGGTGGGCATTGGCACAAAACTCTGTCTTAGAGCTTCTTCCAGCATTTGTAGCAGATAAACTGCGTGTGCCTGTTGAGGTTGAACCATATCAGATAGGACATTCACTCAATGCTATCCATAATGGTGGTATTTTTGGTGTGGGTCTTGGAAATGGAACTTTTAAACTTGGATTTTTATCTGAGGTGCATACAGACTTTGTTTTAGCTGGAATTGCGGAAGAGTTTGGATTTGTTGGTATCTTTTTTGTTGTCTTTATCTTTATGTGGATATTGCAACGCATCTTTAAAGTAGCTAATCGTGCTACAGATACAAGCATCTATCTTTTTAGCATTGGTATTGGGTTAGTGTTAGCTTTTGAGTTTTTAGTAAATGCGTATGGGATTAGTGGGATTACTCCTATTAAAGGTATTTCAGTTCCATTTCTCTCTTATGGTGGTTCAGCTATGCTTGGCTCAGCAGTGGCAGTTGGGATGATACTGATGGCTTCAAAAAAAGCAAATATGGATTAGAGGTCTAGTATGAAACTTTGTATAACTGGTGGTGGAACTGGCGGACATTTGATGATAGCGGAGGCTTTGGTAGAAGCTGCTGTAAATGATGGACATGAGGTTATTTTTATAGGTTCAACTAAAGGACAAGACCAAAAATATTTTGGTGAGCATAGTGAATTTTCTCATGTCTATTTTTTAGAAACTACAGGTGTTGTCAATCAAAGAGGTCTTGGAAAAATCAAAGCTCTTTACAAAGTTTTTAAAGCTTTTTTACAAGCACGAAAAATTTTAAAATCCCACCATATTCAAGCAACATATAGTGTAGGTGGGTTCTCAGCAGCTCCTGCTTCTTTTGCAACACTTTCACTCTTTTTACCACTTTTTATCCATGAGCAAAATGCAAGAGTTGGAAGATTGAATGCTTTACTTCGACCATTTGCAAAAAACTTTATATCTGCATATGAGAGTCATTCCTCTATACAAGGTTACCCAGTCAAAGAGATATACACAAAAACTGCACGTGTGCGAACAGAGTTACAAACAGTTGTATTTTTGGGTGGAAGTCAAGGAGCACGTGCTATTAATGACTTGGCACTAGATGTAGCATGGAAACTTAAAAAGCAAGGTATAAAGATTATTCATCAAGCAGGTGAGTCAGATTTTGAGCGTGTGAAAGAGGAGTATGAAAAGTTAGGTATTGATGATGTAGAGTTGTATGGATTTACAAAAGAGTTACCTGAGCTTATTCAAAAAGCTGATCTTGCCATTAGCCGTGCTGGAGCATCAACACTTTGGGAACTCAGCTCAAATGGATGTCCCGCTTTTTATATCCCTTATCCATATGCAGCAGGGGACCATCAATATTATAATGCAAAGTTTATAGTAGATAATGATTTAGGGTGGTGTGAGCGAGAAAGTAAAGAGCTCAAATCACAACTGTTACACATCTTAAAAGGTATAGACTTACAAACAAAAAGTGAAAAATTACTTCAATACAATAAAAAAGATGTCGCTGCCTCAATGATACAAGAGCTAGAAAAGAGTCTCAATGCTTAAAGAATTAGCACAGTTTTTAGTTGAGCAGATATTTCAGTTCGGTTATCCTGGGATTTTTGCGCTCATGGCGATTGAGTCTAGTTTTATCCCATTTCCTAGTGAAGTAGTTTTAGTTCCAGCTGGGTATTTAGCTTCACAAGAAAAAATGAGTTTGGGGATGATATTTTTGAGTGCTATAAGTGGATCGATGCTAGGAGCATTTATAAACTACTATCTTGCGTACTTTGTTGGAAGAAAATTTTTACAAAAATTTGGAAAGTATTTTTTTATCTCAAATAGTACATTAGATAAAATGGAGACTTTTTTTCAAAAACATGGAGCGATTTCAACATTTACTGGAAGATTGCTTCCTGGAATTAGACAACTGATCTCTATCCCAGCTGGACTTGCACGTATGAATGTTTTTACATTCGCAATTTTTACAGCACTTGGTGCTGGAATATGGTCACTGATTTTGATATTGCTTGGATATTTCATCGGTGAGAATCAAGAACTTATAAATCAGTACTTAAAACAAATAACTTTCTTGATTCTTATTTTAGTTATAATGTTTTTATTTATATACTACAAAATCAAAACAAAAAAGGTTTAGCCATGGATTATATGTTTTCAAGTGGTTTCTTAGGTACAAGAGCTCCACTTTTTATGGATGTTGTTACATTGATTGTAGCGTTTTTACCATTATTGATATACACGGGAATAATGTTTGCAAAGAAAGGTGCATATAAACTGCATGCTTTTGCTCAAAATTTGATCTATGTTGTTTCAGTAATTGTAGTCCTATATTTTGAATACGGTGTGAGAGTTGGTGGTGGGTTTGATACGTTTGTATCTGATGCAGAAGTGAGTTATACATATGCTCTTTTTGTCCTTGTATTTCATATAGCTATTGCACTTTCTACATTTGTTTACTGGACTTTGACACTTTTTAAAGCAAATATATGGTTTAAACATGATGCAATACCAGGAAAAATGTCAGATAATCATAAATTGATGGCAATTAAAAGTTTTGTAGGGATTATCTTTACGTCTGCAACAGGTATTTGGGTTTATATATCACTATTTATGTAAAAAATTAAAGGAGAAAAAATGGTTGAAGTTGGAACAAAAGCTCCAGAGTTTTGTTTACCAAATCAAGATGATGTTGAGATTTGTTTACGTGATCTCAAAGGGAAATGGATAGTACTTTATTTTTATCCAAAAGATAGCACTCCAGGGTGTACGACAGAAGCATGTGAATTTACAGAAGCGATGCCAGAATTTGGCAATATGGATGCAATCATCTTAGGTGTAAGTGCAGATAGTACAAAACGTCATCGCA
Organism: Sulfurimonas sp.; assembly: GCF_050296975.1. Lineage (GTDB taxonomy): Bacteria > Campylobacterota > Campylobacteria > Campylobacterales > Sulfurimonadaceae > Sulfurimonas. Next base: position 70,841 of record NZ_JBNKRX010000019.1, on the reverse strand, counting down.
ATTTTATAGAAAAACAAAATCTTTCAATCACATTACTCAGTGATGAATCTACACAAATGATGCAAGAGTATGGTGTGTGGCAGTTAAAGAAAAACTATGGAAAAGAGTATATGGGCATTGTTCGCTCAACTTTCATTATTGATCCAAAAGGTGGTGTTGTAGCATCTTGGGATAAAGTTCGTGTAAAGGGTCATGTTGAAGCAGTAAAAGAGAAACTTACTGCATTACAAGCAAACTAGTTTTAAAGAGGGAAGATTGAAACGATCTCTATTATTGTGCAGTCTACTTGTATTTGTTGGTTGTGGAGGAGGGAGTTCTAGTTCAAATGAGCAGAATGTTACTTCATGGTACAAACCTGATCTTAATACCTCAGGACAAATACAATTACAAGGAGAGATCACTACATATTCTGGCGTTGAATTGTACGATATAGACTTGTTTGATACAAATATAACTTTCATTCAATCGTTACACAGTGATGGGAAAAAAGTGATCTGTTATTTTAGTGCGGGTAGCTATGAAAATTGGCGAAGTGATAAGGATGATTTTCCCTCTGAAGTCTTAGGAAATAACTTAGATGGTTGGCCAGGAGAAAAATGGCTTGATATCTCAAATGATGCTCTAGAACCTATTATACAAGCAAGGCTTGATTTAGCAGTTGCTAAAGGTTGTGATGGAGTCGATCCTGATAATGTAGATGGATATACAAACAATACAGGGTTTGCTCTAAGTGCACAAGATCAACTCAACTACAATATGTTTTTAGCTACTGAGGCACATAAAAGAGGTTTAAGCATTGGGCTAAAAAATGACTTAAACCAAATAGAAAATCTTGAAGAGTATTTCGATTTTAGTGTGAATGAACAATGTCATGAATATGATGAGTGTGCTATGTTAAGTCCATTTATAGATGCGAATAAACCTGTTTTCAATATAGAGTATGATGATAAGTATGTAAACAATACTAATAGTGCTAGAGATACTTTATGTACAGATGCTCAAAGTTTAGGACTGCAAACATTGATATTACCATTAGATTTAGATGGGAGTTTTAGATATAGTTGTGATGAGTAGAAGAGTATAACTGGCACGTAAGCCAGTTATTAGTTTTAGTATCTATATCTGATATAGAAACGGATGTCTTGAGCTTTGTCTACAATAGCTGCAGCATAAGCTTGTGCCATTGCATCTCCCGCATTTGCAGCAGCTTGAATATCTGAAATTTTCATAGAGTTTCCAGTTACACTTCCAAAGAAACCATTACTTCCAGAATAAGCATAATCGATATATGTATAGCGAAGTTGTATAGATAAAATATCTTCTACTAAGTATTCTGTAAAATAAGCTTCATACGCATCACCACGAGCAGCAACTTTTGAACCTATATTTGTATCTTCAGCATATGTAATACTTCTCCAGTATTTTGTACCGTGATTGTACTCAATACCCCATTTTCCATCACTAGTAAAGAGTGAAGGCATTTGTACACCAGTCCAAATAGAGTAACCTTTTCTAGAGCTATCACGCCCTAACATACTTTTGCCATTGTCAGGGTCTGTGATACTCATTGCACCACTGATAAAGAAAGTAGTATCATCTAGATAATCACCTAAGCCCTCGCCAATACCATTACTCATAAAACTTGCAGTAACACTTTGTAAATTTCCAACAGTTTCAAAAACAGGATTTGTTGTTCCATTGATGTCAATTAAATTATTTGCAAAGTAGTATTGTGTATCTATAGTATATTGACCATTACTATATGCTCTCAAAATAAAACCTGCTAAGTCAATATTAGCTAATCTCGTTTCACCATCTGCGTATGGTGCACCACCAAAGTCCATTTTTGCTGAAGCGTTACTCATACCACGACCAGCACAAAACTTGATGTACATACCATTAATACCAATAAGATTTTCTAGTCCAAATTTTGCACTTAATCCATCAAACTCAACATTAATAGAGTGACCTTGAGGTGATGCCGCATGGTCATCATCTCTTAAGTTAATGAGATGTCCATTGGTTGATGGGCGACGACCAATACTAAATGTCCAAGGGATATCAGCACCAGCTAATTTATCATCTACATATAAAAAGTAAGCGTTTTTGATACGTAGTTTATCATCATAAGCATTTTCATTTGTAATCCAATCAAATGATTCAAAAGGGTATTCTGATGGAGTGTTTCCAGCTCTTTCTCCAAATGCTTTATTGTATGCTATTTGACCATGAAAACTTAGGTTTTTAGTAGCAGCCCAGTCCATATTTAGCCAAAATCTATTTGTCATAAAAGCATCATTTGTATGCTCATCATCGTTTGCCATTTTATAATTTAGGTTTTCAAGAGCAAATCTATAATCTACTCCAAATTTTAAATGACTTCCATTTGTAGCTTTGTTGAGTTCAGTTAGATTTTCTTGAATCTCATCAAGTTGATCTTGTACACTATCCTCTTCATCATCTTCCTCTTCTGAATCTCCATCCCCAGAGTCTTTTTTTGCTACAACTTTTTCTTCAACTTCTTCGTCATCTGAAGTTGCATCTTTGTCTTCTGCTTCTTCATCTGAGACAGATTGTTTTGCTTTGAGTTCCGCTAATTCTTTTTGTATCTTTTGCATTTTAGCTTCCATGGTTTCAAAACGATCATACATAGTGTCTGCTGATAAACTAGTTCCAATTAAAATACTTGAAGTAACTAGTGATAATAATAAAGACTTATTCATCTCTTCCCTTTTTGTATTACATTTTTTAATACTATGTGCATTAATTCTGACACTATACAAGAAAGTATATAAAATAAGTTTTAAACTATGTGATAAAAATATAATATTTAGAAAACATTGATAAGAAAGCTAGTCTTAAACTTAATTTTAGTATAATTCGCGGATTTTTCTTCCCTAATTAGGCTAGAAAATATTAACAGGTTTTGTCAAAAAACTAGTGCGATCCCTTCATTTATAAGGGTAATCGTCCGACATTTTCCGAAGAAAACTAGTAAAATTCTGGCTCATTATGAAGCCCTTAAAGGACCTAATTCATGGTAACTATGAAAGACCTATTAGAATGTGGTGTACACTTCGGTCACCAAACTCGTCGTTGGAATCCAAAAATGAAAAAATTCATTTTCGGTGTTCGTAAAAATATCTATATCCTAGATTTACAAAAAACACTTCGTTACTTCCGTAACACTTACCAAATCGTAGTAGATGCTGCTGCTGAAGGTAAAGTTGTACTTTTCGTTGGTACAAAAAAACAAGCTCGTGCTACTGTAAAAGAAGCTGCAATCGCTTGTGGTATGCCATATGTTGACACAAGATGGTTAGGTGGTATGCTTACTAACTTCCCAACTATTCAAAAATCTATCCGTAAACTTGACGTAATCTCTGAGATGCAAGAAAACGGTCAAATTGAACTTTTAACTAAAAAAGAAGCTTTAATGCTCTCACGTACAAAAGAGAAACTTGAAATGTATTTTGGTGGTATCCGTGATATGAAAAAACTTCCAGATATGCTTTTCATTATCGATGCTGCTAAAGAGCACACTGCAGTATTGGAAGCAAAAAGACTTGGAATTCCAGTTGTAGCACCACTAGATACTAACTGTGATCCAGACCTTATCACTTATCCAATCCCTGGAAATGATGATGCTATTCGTTCTATTCAACTTTTCTGTCGCGAAATGACAGCAGCTATCAATGAAGGGAAAGCTCTTAGAGATGGTGGAGCTGACAATTCTGTTGAAGAAGAGATGGGTCAAGAGGAAGTAGCAACTGATGAAGTTGTAGCTGAAGAAGAAACAGTAGAAACTACAGAGGAAGCATAATCATGGCAGAAATTACAGCAGCAATGGTTAAGGAGCTTCGTCAAGCGACAGATGCTCCAATGATGGATTGTAAAAAAGTTTTAGTTGAAGCTGATGGTGATATCGAAAAAGCAAAAGAGCTTTTAAAAGAAAGAGGTATCGCTAAAGCTGCGAAAAAAGCAGATAGAGTTGCAGCAGAAGGTCTAGTTGGTCTTAAAATTGCTGATGATTTCTCTAAAGCTACAGTTGTTGAGATTAACTCTGAAACTGACTTCGTTGCACAAAATGACGGTTTTAAAGATTTAGTTCTTAAAACTACTGAAGAAGTATTCAATACTAATCCAAGTGACGTAGCAGGTGTAATGGGAACTGAGTTCGGTTCTTACTTTACTGAAACAGTTGCAAAAATTGGTGAGAAAATTGAACTTCGTCGTTTTGGAACTCTTGAAGCTGAAGATGATACTGTTGCAATGAACGCTTACGTTCACTCTAACAACAGAATTGCTGTTATTATTAAAGCTAAATGTGATTCTGCAAAAACTGCTGAAGGTATGAAAGACGTGTTGAAGCAAGTTGCAATGCACGCTTCAGCTATGAAACCACAAGTTTTAAGCTACAAAGATTTCTCTAGCGAGTTTGTTGAGTCTGAAACTAAAGGTCGTATTGAAGCTATTAAAAAAGAGAACGAAGAGTTAGCACGTTTAGGAAAAACTCTTAAAAACGTTCCTTCTTTCGTATCTATGGTTCAATTAACTGACGAGATCATGAAAAAAGCTGAAGAGGATATCAAAGCTGATCTTGCAGCTCAAGGTAAACCTGAAAAAATCTGGGACAAAATTATCCCTGGTTCACTAGCACGTTTTGTTGATGATAACACTACTTTAGATAAAGAACAAGCTTTACTTGATCAAACTTACGTACTTGACGATAAAAAAACAGTAGCAGAGGCTGTTGAAGCGGCTGCTAAAGGTCTTGGTGGAACGGCTGAGATCGTTGACTTCATTCGTCTTGAAGTTGGTGAAGGTATCGAGAAAGCTGCAGATGACTTCGCAGCTGAAGTTGCTGCACAAATGGCTTAAGCCCCTAGCTTAAGCGTATGCCTCTATCTTCAACGTAGGGAGCAAATTTCTTGGAAATATGCTCACCGAAGTTGAGAAAAAGATAGAGGTACTCACTTCACGGGAGCTTAAAGTAGAGCTAGGGGTTCTTTTACCTCAAGCTCAAATAAGCTCAAAAGTAGGCTCAAGGGTTCTCCCTGAGTCTAGCCAACTCTTAACACTCTTATATATAAACCCTCAAATACACTTTTTCAAAAAAATATAATATAATCTTCTTTATGGAAACTTCTCAAAAAAATAAAATTATCATTATCGGTGGTGGATACGGTGGTCTAAAAGCACTAGAAGCTTTAGCAAAAGATCCAAATAATGAGATCACATTGATCGATAAAAACGCATACCATTTTATGCAAACAGATGTGTATGATCTGATCGCTAATGAGTGTGATTTTTCAGAGATGACACTTGATCTTTTTACATACTGTATGGGATTTGAGGATAATGTTACTTTTTTAAAACAAGAGGTAAAAAACATTGACTTTAAAAATAAAAAGATCATAAGTGATGTGCAAAGAATCTCTTATGACTATCTTATCATTGCAGTGGGTGCAAGAACAAAATTTGTTGACTCTATCCCAGGACTCAAAGAGTATGCACATGGTATAAAAACACTTCATCGAGCAATGTATTTTAAACAAAAATTTGAGATGAGTTTATTTAAAAAGATAGAGAGTGAAGGGAAAAGTTGTACACCTCTTAGCATTGTGGTTGCTGGAGCAGGACTCAGTGGTGTTGAGATAGCTGCACAGATGGCTTCTTTTGCCAAAGAGTTTTACGAAAAGCACCATTTTTTATGTAGAAAACTTAATATTGTACTGGTAAATTCAGCAGAATATATACTCAAAGGTCTTGATAAACCTCTAATGCAAGCTTCTCAAAAACGTTTAGAAGTTTTAGATGTAACTATCAAAAACAATGTAAAAGTTGTCAGTCTAACGCAAAATAGTACAACACTAAGTAATGGTGAAGTTTTAGAGATGGACTTTATGATTTTTGCTGGGGGAATTGAGCCAAATGGTTTAATTTATGAGCTTGAACTTCAAAAAAATGAGTTTGGCTTTTTAAAAGTGAATGAATATTTACAAAGCTTAGATTATAAAAATGTTTTTGTTGTTGGTGATTGTGCAACAACATATGATAAAAATAACAAACGTTTAGCACCCACAGCAGATATAGCTGAGCAAATGGGTATACATGCTGCTAAAAATATAATGAATTTAATCAATGACAAAGAGTTGCAAAAACATAGTCTTGCTTCACGAGGTATATTGATAGCACTTGGTAGAAGATATGCAAGTGCAAAAGTTTCCAAGATTTATTTTCATGGTTTTTTTGCGTATGTTATGAAAAAACTTATCGAAAAAAGCTACTATTACCTTTTAGATAGACAGTCAGTAAAAGGGTGTCAAAAAATATTTTGTACCTCACAAGATTAATTTAGTAACACTTTAGTATAATCTTTTTTATGGAAATTTTAGAAGCAAACAACCTTTCACATTCATTTGATTATAAACTTTTTGATGCAGTTACTTTTTCACTGAACAAAAAAGAATCTATGGCTATTATAGGTATAAGTGGCAGTGGAAAATCTACACTTTTACATATAATATCTTCACTCTTAAAACCTCAAAGTGGTGATGTGAAACTTTTTGGTAAAAGTCTTTATGATTTAAATAAAAGTGAACTTTCAACAATTAAAAGAGATAAAATTGGACTTGTATTTCAGTCACATTATCTTTTTCGCGGATTTTCTGCTTATGAAAATTTGGAAGTTTCTCAAATTCTATCTCAACAACCAATTGATGATACATTGCTTCAAAGATTAGATATACAACATTGTATAGGGCAAAAAGTTACAGAGCTTTCAGGTGGTCAACAACAGCGTGTATCAATTGCAAGGGTACTTACAAAAAAACCAGAGATTATTTTTGCAGATGAACCAACAGGTAATTTAGACTCTCAAACTGCAGATGAAGTGATGGAGCTTTTTTTTGAATATTGTGAAAAAAATGATGCAGGGATGGTTTTAGTAACACACGATACAAGGTTAGCACATATGTGCGATAAAGTGTATAGACTTGAAGATAAAGAGTTAAAAAGGGAAAAATAGTTATGCAATATGCAGCGATTTTTAATGAGTATAATGTAGTTGGATTTTTATTACTCTTTTTTCGATTTGCAGCGTTATTTATAGCAGTTCCAATATTTTCACATCAAAATATTCCTATCACAATTAAAGCTGCAATAGCATTTATATTTACAGTTGTTTTTTACTCCTCTATGCCACCACTAGCAATCTCTATAGATGCACCAACAATTATATTGGCAATTTTGAGTGAATTTATCTTTGGTTTAGCGATTGGAGTGGTGCTTCTTTTAGCATATCATGTTATCACATTTGCAGGTGGACAAATATCATTTATGATGGGTTTTTCACTTGCAAGTGCGATCGATCCTCAAAGTGGTGTATCAATGCCAATTATTTCGCAGTTTTTATCTTTGATAGCATTGATGGTACTTTTTGCTTTAAATCTACACCATTGGGTTTTGTTATTTGTAGATCATTCACTTCAAACCATTCCTCTTGGTGGATTTTTAATGAGTGAAGATTTTTTTAACTATACTATTCATGCTGTATCAAATATGTTTTTAGTTGGTTTTATGATTGCTTTTCCAATAATTGCGTTATCTTGGTTGGCTGATATTATTTTTGGAATGTTGATGAAAACAATGCCACAGTTTAACTTACTTGTTATTGGTTTTCCTATAAAAATTGCAGTTGCATTTGCTGTCATTATAGCTACTATTACTGCTACGATGCTTATTGTTAAAGGGCAGGTGCAAGAGGCGTTTAATACCTTAGAGATGTTTTTTTAGTTTTTTTTGATACAATACATAATCATAGATATTCGTCAAAGGAAAAACAAGTGAAAATCTTACTTTTAAACGATAATCCAGTTGTTACAAAATTAGTTACATTAAGTGCACAGAAAACTTCAGATGATTTAGATGTAGTTGGAAGTGTAGATGAGATTGAAGCATCTGGAAGTTACGATTTACTTGTTGTTGATGATACAAAATATAGCGATACACTTTTCGATGAGATTGGTGCTAAAATCAGTTTTACAAAATCACTTTATATAGTTTCAAGAGATGCACAGAGTGTTGAAGCATTCAATACAACACTCAAAAAGCCATTTTTACCTACGGATTTAGTCGAGTTATTTGCTGTACTTGGAAGAGAGCTAGATGGTCCTATAGAAGAAGATGTTGAGGAACCTACTGTAGATGAGCTAGAAAAAGAACTAGATTTAAATAGTGAAGTATCAGAGTTAGATGATGAAGTAGTTTTAGATGGTGAATTGGATGGACTAGATGACGAGGTAGTGTTAGATGAAGAACTATCTGACTTAGACGATGAGATTAGCTTAGATGATGAACTTGAAGGTTTAGATGATACAACTGAGTTAGATAATGAGTTATTGATTAGTGAAGATGATGAAATCCAAGGTGAGAGTGTTTTAGATTCTGAAGAGGCACAAAAAGTAAAAGATCTTTTAGATGAAGCAGAGGCTGATGAAGACTTGGGATTAGAAGACGAGATAGCAGAAGATGAAAGTGATGAAAATGTTGTAGATTTAGATGCAGATTTTGATGAAAAAGTAGATGAAGTTGTTTTGGATGATGAAATCCAAGAAACTATAGAGAAGAGTGCAGAATTACCAGACAATTTAGATGAGCTTACAGATGATCTTGAAGATTTTGAATTTCCAGAGGGGCATGAAGAAGAGAAAGAAGACTCTTTAGAAGAAGTTGTGGAAGAAGAGGCTGTTGTAGAGGAAGAAGAATCTTTAGAAGAGCTACCAACTGAAGAAGACCAACAAGAAGAAGTTCCTGATGATGGAACAGAGTTTGATTTGGATGAGCTTGTAGAAGGTTTTGATGAAGATAATGTATCTACTGAAGATGAAGTTACAGAAGAAACTGTAGAAGAGCTGGAAGAGTTAACTGATAATGAGGAACAAAAAGAAGTCCTTGATGAGGGTACAGAGTTTGATTTAGATGCACTTGTAGATGGTTTTAAAGAGGAAAATCAAGAAGAGGAAGTTGTAGAAGATAAAGCCTCAGAAGAAACACCACAAGAGGAATTAGAAGATTTATCAGACGAGTTACCACTGGAAGAAACAGAAGAACAAGAAGAGACTCTTGAAGATGAAGCTGATTTTGATTTAGATGCTTTAGTGGAAGATTTTGAAGGGGAGGATACTCCATCAGAAGATGAACTTTTAGAAGAAGAGTCTTTAGAAGAGCTACCAGCTGAAGAAGATAAACTTGAAGATATCGCAGATTTGACAGAAGAGATAAAAGAAGAACTTCCTGAGGAACTTGAGGAGATAGATGAAGAATCTGCTGACGAGGAAGTTGAAGAAGATATTTCAGCACAAATAGAAAATGCCGTAAGTCAATTAACACAAGAAGATTTAGATAGTGAGATAGATTTTGATATTGATGCACTTTCAAGTAATGAACTGAAACTTGCTCTTGGCGAAGAGGTTAGTGAAGATGAGCTTATAGAAGATGAATCTGTAGAAGTTGTACAAGAAGAACCTGAACAAGAACCTAGTGAAGATGAAGCCCAGATGGAAGAAGTGTTAGAGGATGTTGAGGAGGATTCTATTCAAGAAGAGATTCAAGATGAAGAAGTAGAAGAAGAGATCGTTCAAGAAGATTCCAATGATGGGGTGGAAACACTTAAAAAACTGCTTGAAGCATTAAGCGATAAAGATATAGCAGCATCATTAAAAGGACAAAAAATTAGTATTAATATTACGATAGGTAACGATAAATGAGTTATATAAATGGTGCAGTAATAGTGCTTTCAGGACCAAGTGGTGCTGGGAAAAGCTCTTTAATCAATGAGATATTTGATGAGCTTGGGAACTGTTATTTTTCAATTTCAACTACGACTCGTGCTATAAGACAAGGTGAAGAAAATGGTGTTCATTACCATTTTGTCAGTGAAGAAGAGTTCAAAAAAGATATTGAAGAGGATAATTTTTTAGAGTATGCTACTGTACATGGGAATTATTATGGAACTTCGCTTAAACCTGTAAAAAAAGCACTTTCAGAGGGAAAACTTGTTATCTTTGATATTGATGTTCAAGGTAATACTGCTGTGCAAAATAGACTTGGTGATATTACAACTTCTGTATTTATCACTCCACCAACATTAAGTGAGTTGGAAAAAAGATTGCGTAAGCGTTCAACTGATGATGAAGAGGTGATAGAACGTCGTATAAAGATGGCAAAAAAAGAGATTCAGCGTGTCAGTGAATATGAGTATCTTCTTATAAATGATGATTTAAAAACTGTGGCACAAAAGCTTCTTTTGATCGCAAAAACTGCACGATTTAAAATGGCAAATGAAGAGATAAATAACTTTGTGCAACAGTGGGAAGATATTTAGCCAATATTATTATTAATTTAAATAATAGAAAAATTTGCTATAATCTCACACTTAAAATAGATAAAGGAAATTATTATGGGTTTACCAGGTGGATACGAATGGTTAATTATACTTGCTGTAGTTGTAATATTATTTGGTGGTAAAAAAATTCCTGAACTAGCAAAAGGTTTAGGAAAAGGGATCAAAAACTTTAAAGATGAGATGAAAGATGCAAAAGAAGAGGTTGCATCTGATGAGCCTAAAAAAGTTGAAGCAGATACAGAAGCATCTGAAACTGAGGCTCCAAAAACTACTACACAAGCGTAACAACATTGAAACAACGTGTATCACAGATACTTCGCGACAAACTTGGTCGTGAGGTTGTTTTAGAAAAACCGCGTGATCGCTCTTTTGGTCACTTTGCTACACCTATAGCTTTTTCACTTGCAAAAGAACTTAAAAAATCACCAATGGTGATTGCAGAAGAATTGGCGAACTCTTTTGATGAGAGTGATGAGTTTACATCAGTTGAATCTGTAAAAGGGTATTTAAACTTCCGTTTGAGTGAAAACTTTTTGGCAGAATATGCATCTTGGGCACTCAATAATCCAAGCGAATTTGGTAAGCAAGAAAAAAATCAAAAAGTACTTTTAGAGTTTGTTTCAGCAAATCCAACAGGACCACTACATATTGGTCATGCTCGTGGTGCTGTTTATGGAGATACTCTTTATAGACTGGCAAAACATTTGGGTTATAACATTACTGCTGAGTATTATGTAAACGATGCTGGGAATCAGATCGACTTACTAGGTCTTTCTATCCAGCTATATGCAAGAGAAAACATTTTAAAAGAGGATGTTGAGTATCCTGAAGCATATTACCGTGGAGATTATTTAGAAGATTTATCAAGCGGTGCTGAGGCAAAATTTGGTCGTGAAATATTTAGCGATGAGTCACGTCAAAAAGAACTTGCTATGTGGGCTAAAGATGAAGTGATGAAGATCATTGTAAAAGACCTTGGTGATACGAATATCTTCTTTGATACTTTTGTTTACGAGTCAACACTTTATGACGATTGGGATCGTGTAATGGCTAAGATGGGGGAGGGTGTTTATGTCAAAGAAGACAAAACATGGATCGCTTCAGAAGCCAAAGGCGATGAGAAAGATAGAGTTGTAGTACGTGAAGATGGACGCCCAACATATCTTGCTGGTGACATTGTGTATCATAACCAAAAGTTTGAGCGAGGATATGAGCACTACATCAACATCTGGGGTGCTGACCACCACGGATATATTTCGCGTGTGAAAGCTGCTATTGAGTATCTTGGATATAGCAGTGAAAAGCTTGAAGTTTTACTCTCTCAAATGGTAAGTCTATTAAAAGATGGCGAACCATATAAAATGAGTAAACGTGCTGGAAATGTAATTTTAATGAGTGATATTGTGGAAGAGATAGGCTCAGATGCACTTCGTTATATCTTTGCAAGTAAAAAAAGTGATACTGCACTAGAGTTTGATCTTAGCGAATTTAAAAAACAAGATAGTTCAAACCCTATTTTTTACATCCAATACGCTCATGCTAGAATTAAAACACTTTTAGAAAAAGCGGAAGTCTCAAGTGAGGATATTGCCAATGCAAGTTTGAAAAATCTTGATGAAAATGCAGATACTTTACTTTTTGATGCTTTATTACTCCCAGAAGTGATAGAAGATGCGTTTAGTTCTCGTCAGATTCAAAAGCTTCCAGATTACCTAAAAGCACTTGCAGCTTCACTTCATAAGTTCTACTACGATGTTCGCATCATTGGAACTGAAGATGAAGCAAAACTTCTTAAACTTCTATGCGTTGTTGCACTTAGCATCAAAACTGGGCTTGGGCTAATGGGAATTGAAGCAAAAGATAAAATGAGTAAAGAAGACGAATAGTCTAATTCTTCTTTAACTCAGGATAGAGTTTATACACCTCTGGCAGATAGATTTTCGGTACTTGAATAAGTATCGGATTTTTCTCTTTATCTAACCACTTTAAAATTTTCAGTAAATCTTTTTCTTTCATAGAGGTACATCCAACCGTTGGATGATTTTTTTCCTTTTCGATATGTAAAAATATACATGAACCTCTTTTTTTCTCTTGTTGCTGATTATGTACAACAACAAGTCCATATTTGTATTGTTGATCTTTACGTTTCATATGTTCAAAGCTTTTTATACCACTATCAAAATTAACAAATCGATTATAAAACCTTGAATTTATATCATCAACGCACAATAGATTATCATTAGCATGGATGTATGGGATGTTTAGATCAAGTTTATCTTGGTAGCCAAAAGCAAAACCGATATCAAAAATACCAGCTGGTGCTTTTTTATCTCCTTCCATTTTTAGGGGTTCATTGGTATTATGTGTTATTTTTTTGACACCAAGACCCCACCCAAGACCATTTTTCCCAATGTTGACATCTATATCTTTAAGTACCTGTTTATCCCCATCATAAGCAGATAACGTAGCTTTTGAAGTGTCAAAATTATCTGCAACAACAAGTACTATTTGCTGGGCACTTAAAAGACAATAGGAAAAACTTATAAGGATTAAGAAAACTTTTATCATAAAGTATGTTACTATTAGAAAGATTTGATTTAAATAAAAGTTGGAAAGTATAATGAGTGTGACAATTAAACAAGCTGTTGCTACAGATGCACCTTTTCTTGCTCAGATGATTTTAAAAAGTTCTCGTGCTGGTAAAAAGGCAGGATTATTTGATTTTTTATTTGATATGGGATCAGAAGATGATATATTAAAAAAACTAGAACAACTCACACAAACAGAGTCTAAAAGTCATTGTCATTATAAAAACTTTCTAATTGCCCAAATAGATGGGCAAAATGTTGGAACATTATGTAGTTATGAACCGAGAATTTCTAATCAAGAAACTTTCGAAAAAGCACTCAAAGAGATAGGATGCTGTGAAGATTCAGAGGGTATCTTAGAAGCGTTTTATGATTGTACATTTAATATCCGAAAAAGTATACTTATGTTTGACTTTATGGAAGAGCTAGATAATTTTGTAGATGTAGGTGTTTTAAAATCTCTTATGCAAAAATCATTACTCACTGCTAGACTTCGTGGTTATAGGAAAGCACAATCTATTATAGAGATAGGCTCACTTGAAACTGAGATGTTTTACAAAAAACTAGGGTTTACATTTGTTGAACAAAAAGAGTGCGTAGATTATAAAGAAACTTTTGGAAGAAGTGGAATTATGCTCTTTGAGATAGAATTTTAAGGCGTTATACATAGAACCAACCATCTTATCTATCATCCCTCCTATACTTGCTATATTTTTAGCACTTTATACGCGTAATGTTTTACTTTCACTTTTTGGTGCTATTTTTTTAGGGGTTCTAATACTACAGGATTTCTCTTTTTTTAGTGCAGTTAATGGTACCTTTTCCCTTTTTATAACGTTACTCTCTAAAGGGTGGATACTTAAAACTTTAGGGTTTGCTATTCTTGTTGGAAGTATCATGGAAGTGTTAGAGAGTTCAGGTGCTATCAACTCTTTTGTAGCATATATGACACAAAAACGCTCCATCGTAAACTCAGCTCGCTCAGCACTTATGATTAGTTATATTATAGGAGTTGTGATCTTTATAGAGTCCTCGATTACTTCGCTCATCGCTGGAGCAGTTGGGAAGCCTTTATGTGATCGAGAAGGGGTAAATCGCGCGAAACTTGCGTATGTATGTGATTCAACCTCTGCACCTATAAGTTCTCTTATCCTTTTTAATGGTTGGGGAGCATTACTTTTAGGTTTGATTGTTACACAAATCGATTCTGGGATTATTCAGGGAGATAGTGTCTCTTTACTTATAAATGCAGTGGTGTTTAATTTTTACTCTATAAGTGCGTTAATAGTAACTTTTGCAGTTATTTGGTTTGGACTATATACTCCAAGTATGCAAAACGCAACACTTTACCCATCTAAAGCGATCAATCTTAGCAGAAAAGAGAGCTCTTTAATGCAGATGTTTTTACCAATCCTTTTTTTGGTAATTTCAGTATTTGTATTTTTGGCTATCACTGGAGATGGAAATATACTAAAAGGGAGTGGTTCAAGCTCAATTTTTTATACAACACTTACAACGATGTTATTTATGTATGTTTTGTATGTACTAGGTAAAAAGATGAGTGCAAAAAACTACTTTAAAGCTTCTGTTGCTGGTGGAAAAAAACTCTTTCCAATCGCTATGATACTTCTGTTTGCTTTTGCAATAGGGGAAGTTACAAGTGAGTTAAAAACAGGATTATATCTTGCTTCATTTGCAAGTGAAAATATTAACATCCATCTCTTAGCAGCGGTGATCTTTGTTTTAAGTGGGATTATCGCATTCTCAACAGGGACTAGTTGGGGGACTTTTTCTATTATGATTCCTATAGCAGTACCAATGGCAGTAGCACTTGATGGAGATGTCGCTTTAGTTATAGGGGCTGTAATTAGTGGTGGCGTTTTTGGCGATCACTGTTCTCCGATTTCAGACACTACGATTATCTCATCACTAGCTTCGGGATGTGAAGTAGTTGAGCATGTAAAAACACAACTCCCTTATGCACTTATAAGTGCTTTAATAGCACTTGTATTGTTTTTAGTGTTTTCTTTATAAGTATTTACTTTTATACTCTTGATCTATCAATTTTTGGAGATTTTTAGCTTCTGTTGTATTTGGATATAGACGTATAAATTCTCTATAAAAATTGATATTTTTTGAGCGTTTAGCTTCGTCATATTCTTCCATTTTTTTGACTCTATTTGTTTTTAATGTGAGATATTTATAGTGAAGTTCTCCATTTTTCATCTCTATTCTTACCACTGGAACTACTCTGTTGTCTAGTATCTTTTCTTTAAGTTCTGCATAGTTCTTTGGCTCTGTTTTTACAGAAAATTTTGTATGAAAATTATTTGTTGTAGAGTAAAGTATCCCACGTAATCTTTTTGCTTTTTTGTCGTAGTAAATTTTAGAGAGTTTTGGATCGCCTAAGAGAGTTTTTATTGTTTTTTGAGATGAGTGAAAAATCTCTTGAAGAGCATAAAACTTTTCACTTATATTAAGCTCTTCATCATAGACAATCGCATCAATCTCAGAATTTTTTTCTTTTACGGGTGTGACAACTGCTACATTGTTTGAATAGTTAAGATTTTGGATATAGCTACTTTTAGCTCCATTATAGAGATTGTTCTTTTTTTTATAACCTAAAGCGGAAGTGTAAGTTTTAGAACTTTTTGATTTATAAGTATAGATAACAGGGACATTCATCTTTACAAGATTTCCTTTATTCCAAATCAGTTGAAAGTACTGCTGGTATGGTTGAAATGGGTTGTTTGTATAGATGTCTTTTTTATTAGGAAGCCTCCAATTATCTTGGGTACCGTTAATTTTTAGTTTATTTAAAGAAGCAAAATACTTTTTATACGAGTCTCTTTTTGACCGATAATAACAACTTAGATTTTCATTGCCTATATAGATGATTGTATTGAGTTTTGTTCTAGATATCTGTGGAAATTTTTTTGATGAAGCACCTATAGTTTTAGGAAGAAACTCTTTAGGTGTATACTGTTTGACATAGTCAACATACTCACTTGGCAATGCCCAAATAAGCTCAGTTTTTGGATCATAGAGTGTATAAAACTGCTCGTTGGTAGAGTTCCATACAAAAGTCGGTATATCGATCAGTTTTTTAAGTGTGACATTGTAAATAGTGGGTTTATTGACTTCGATCCATGTTGTGTAAGTTTGATACCCATGTTTGCTTATTTCTACTTGGTAGTTGTCAGCTTCTAATTCTATACCAGCATAATACTTTGGTTTTATATTTAATATTTTGATTGTAGCACCATCAGGTGCATTTATAGTGAGTGAGGGTGGGAGTGGTTTTGTAATATTTTGCTCTATTGGTTTTTGTACAATTTCTGGTTCAGGAGGCGTTGATCCACATCCATGAAAAAAAAGTGTTATAAACCCAAGTGAGAGTAAAAAGTTACGTAACAATTTTTAGTTCCCTAAGTAGTAGTTGATAGAGTACTTCATATCTTCATCGAGATTTTCCATACCTGTGAGCATCCAACGAAGATATGCTCCGTCTTGACTTGCTACCTCTTGAAGTGTTTTTCCTCTATATTTTCCAAAACGAAAAGTTTTGACTAAGATTGGTTCTTTTGTCAGTGCGACCATTTTTTCAACTGGGTTTTCTTTTGGAAATTTTTCCTGTACAGCTTTACGTAGTTCTGTTAAAAAGAGTTTTAAAACCAGTACATCTCCTATAGCATCATGCGCTTTTACTTCAATGCCGAGAGTTTGGGCTTCTTGTTTTTCTTGTTTATACAGTCCCATTTTATAGCGGAAGTATTGTAGACGGTGTGCTTCTTCATTGTCAAAGATATGTTTTGCAACACGTAAAGTATCGATCAGTTGCATTTGTAAGTTAAAGCCCTCTTTTTGAAGCATCCCTATATCAAAAGGAGCATTGTGAATAATCATATAGTTGTCTTGTGTATTTAACTCCTGAAGTCTTTTGTAAGAGGACATCTCTATACATGCAGGTTTACCCTCAATCATCTCAGGAGTGATGCCATGAACTTCCATTGCAGGGTATTTGATGGTAACATCGCTTGAACAAAATTCATTGTGTACCTCTGGCTCTTTTGCACCTAAAACCATGTAACCGAGTTGTATGATTCTATCTTGCTCATCTGTTCCTGTTGTTTCTGTATCAAGTATTATATATTTTGCCATATAGTTAGTGTCTATCTCTTTCTTTCAAATTCCACTGAAAATTGTTTTGTAGTGTTAGGTTTTAATTCTATAACAAAAGTAACTAAATTTCCCTTAGTGTAAGTATATTTTTCTTTAGAATGGAGTTTTGAGTTGTTTGATTTAGTAAAAGGGATACGTAGAGTAACAGTTTTTTCCTCTTTTGATTTGTTTTTTACTGTATAGAGAATTTTGCTATTTATAGAATGTTTTTGCTCATCTCTTTGAACAATTGTTTGTATCACTTTGAGATCAAACTCTTTACCGATATTGAGATCAACTTTTGTATCGCGTGGTGTGTGTGAGATTGCACTTTCACCTAGAAGTATAGTTTCATCACCTAGTTTTCCATACACTCTTACAGTTCCTTGTAAAAGAGGTTGTTCGAGTGAACTAAACGAGATTTGCTGCATCACACCACTTGTTTGTTCCGTGTAGAGATACAGAGGGTTTTGTAAGTCAGCTATATATGAACGCTCGATTTTCATATCTTGTAAAGATAAAAATTTTATCTGTGTTTTTTCATTGTTAGCAATATCTACTTTAAAAGGGATTTTGTAGTAATGATACCCTTCAAAAGATTGCTCCTGTACCATCGTGTCACTTTTTGCAAATGCAGCTACTGCTTCATATTTTTTAGCAATTGGCTTGTTTGCAAAGTTTACATCTCCAGCAAGAAGTGCTAAAGAGGTATTTTCAAAAGCTTTTCCAGAGTGATTGTTTACACTCAACCAACCTGTTAAATCAGCAGAGTTTTTTTCGATGTTTAAGATATAGTCACTTTGAAAAGAGATGTTTGAGATGAGGTAGTCAAGCTGCATCAAATCATCTTTAGTTTTGTTTACATCTATATTCCAAACAAGTGAAGGTTTTGTGATCAAACTTGAAGGAATATCTTTAAATATGATATTTCCTGCTGTTGTAGAGATAATCTTATCTTTTTTAGTTTTGACTAAAACATTAAAACCATCAGCAGATAAGAGTGTAGCTTTAATCTGTTTGTGTTCAGAGATTTTTACTAAAACTTTTTTGTTTATATGTGCTTCGAGTAGTTTTTGTAAAGTGAGTTTATCGTAGCGGTATTGTTGTGAGTAAAGTGTCACTCCAGTTGGAAGTTTGACATTTACCGAGTCTGTATCTATAGTGTTTGCCACATTGTCATAAACGATGAATGTATCATCTTTTTTAAGATGCAAATCTCTTGTTTCATGCACAAGGGCATGATTACCGTTATAAACTATCAAAGAAGAATCTGTTGGTTGGGATAAACTTGCACCAAAACAAAGGCTAGAGAGAACTAAAAGAGATGTAACTGTTTTCATAAGAGTACCTTTTGAAATAGATAGTGTTAATGATACTCTTTTATGATGAATGGGTTGAAAATCATTTCAAAAGTTGTAAAAACTTTTCTCTTCGTTCTTCTAACCTCTTAGCCTGTTCCCATCGTCCCCGATGGGAATGCATATAAAATTGCTATTTTAATATTCTGTTGCATAAATTTTGTATGAAGTGTGTTGAATAGTTTTATTATTATCAGAGTTTTTGCAACAAACTTTAAAATTTGTTTGTTTACCACTATGAAGAGTTGACATGAACTCTGTACACTGTTCAATAAAAGTCTCATTGGCATCAAATAAATCAACTTTTAATTTGTACATTCTTACCATTTCATTTGAATTATTTTTGATATTTCCTAAGATGACAGTTCTACCATTTCGTTCTACTTCACGATCTTCTGAAATGGTTAGTTTTTCTATCGTTTCAGCACTTACCCAAAAAGATTGGGACATTTTCATTGAAACAAAAGCAAAAATAAAACCTGCTGTAATACCAGCTATTAAGCCTATAAATAAACCATTTCCAAATTTTTGTAAAAAGATTTTTATAAAGTTCATTTAATTTGTCTCCAATTATTTTATTTTTTGAAAAGTCTTATAAATACTATATATACTTAAGTATTGGGTACTTTACTATAAAATTATTTTACAAATAAGTGTTTCTTTGTTCCCATCGTCCCGATGGGAATGCATATAACTAAAATCATAAAGAAAACTCCGTAAAGTAGATATATATACTCCAACGCAGAGCATTGGAGCAAGACTTTCTATGCTTATTTTAACACAAAAACCACTATACTTATAAAAAAGTAGGGCAAAAAGTGATCGCAAATCCTCTTATTTATCTGTTTGTTTTAGCACTTATTGCAAGTGGGTTTTACATCATCGAGCAACGCTCAAAACTCAAACTTTTTGCTTTTGTTCCTCCTGTTGTGATGATCTACGCTTTTGCTATGTTTTTGGCAAGTATGGGGGTATTTGCACAAAACGATGAGGTGCATTCGATTTACAAACTTGCAAAAACAAACCTGCTCCCTGCTATGCTTTTTCTCATCCTTTTACAAGTTGATCTGCGCGATTTTTTCAAGCTTGGAAAAAAACTTCTGATCGCGTATGTTTTAGCGGTGTTCTCGATCGGACTAGCGTTTATAGTTGTCGTACAGCTCTTTGGTTTTAACAAAGAGATTGCAAGTGCATTTGGCGCACTTGTAGGGAGCTGGATGGGTGGCACTGCAAATATGGTAGCAGTAGGTTCAGCACTTGGTGTAAGTGAAGAGAGCTTTGCGTATGCACTCGTTGTAGATAGTGTAAACTACACGATCTGGGTTGCATTTTTACTCTTTTTAACTCCCTTTGCACACATCTTTAACCGTTTTACAAAAAGCGATGATCTTGGATCTAAAATAGAGACGATCGGGTGTGCGTGTACGATCGGGGCAAAACGCTACTGGCTACTTATACTTTTGGCGATCGTGGTTTCATTTATCACACAGTTTCTAGCACTTAAAATAAACCTTTTAAACTCCACAACTACCATAGTGATTTTCGCTTCACTCTTTGGCATTTTAGGCTCTTTTACAAAACTGCGTGAGGTTGGCGGCTCAAACGAGATCGCAACTACGATGCTCTACGTTCTTATAGCGCTCATCGGCTCACAAGCTGTGATCGAGAGCTTTTGGGATCTGTGGGTGTATGTGTTGGCGGGTTTTATGATACTCCTGATCCATTTTATAGTTATGGTGTTTGGTGCGAAACTTTTTAGGCTTGATCTATTCTCGATCTCGGTTGCATCACTCTCTAACATCGGCGGTGTAGCATCTGCTCCGATCCTTGCAGCAACTTACAACAAAAAACTTATAGGTGTGGGTGTTTTAATGGCGATTATGGGTTACATCATTGGGACATTTGGCGGGTTGTTTGTTGGAAATATTTTAGTGGGGATGGCACAATGAAGATAAAAAGTGTCACCATAACAGAGGAGAAGATCCCTCTAAAAACCCCTTTTATAACTGCGCTTCGATCGGTTGAAAATGTAGAGTTTATACGTGTGAAGATCAAGTTTGATGATGGGAGCATTTTTTACGGGGAAGCTCCAGCGACCAAAGCGGTTACGGGGGAAGATTTAGAAAGTATTTCGCAAAATATCCAAGAATTAACTCCGCAACTTTTAGGTTTGCAAAAAGATGAAGCGCTAGAACTCATTCATAAAAGCTCTATGGGTTCATCTGCAAAAGCGGCTTTAGATATAGCTTTGGTTGTTCAAGAGAAGATCGAAGATAGTGAGCCGATAAAAACCGACATTACGATCTCACTTGGCTCAAAAGAGAAGATGCTCTCAGATGCAAAAAGTGCTTATGAGGATGGAATTAAACTCTTAAAAGTAAAACTGGGAAGCGACATAACTCATGCGATTGAGGTGACAAACGAACTCGATCAAAACTTTAGCGATGTTAAGCTACTCATCGATGCAAACCAAGCATGGAGTGTGCAGCTATGTTTGGAGTATATAAACGGAGTGCGAAACTGCAAACATATCAAACTTATAGAGCAACCCGTAAAAGCACAAGACAAAAAAGCTCTTCAAATGGTTACGCAAAACTCTCCGTTTCCAATACTAGCAGATGAAGCTGTTTTTACTTTAGAAGATGTCAAGTATGTGTATGAAAATCAGATCGCAGATATGATCAACATAAAACTTATGAAATGTGGCGGTGTGAGTAAAGCCATAGAGATTTTAGAGTATGCAAGGGAGCATCAGATCACTTGTATGTTAGGTTCAATGTTAGAAGGACCCATCTCTATAAACGCAGCATTGCAACTTGCATTTAACAACCGAGATGTAATCAAGTATGTTGATCTTGACAGCCCTTTGCTTTACAAAGAGCCATCAAACCTACTTAATTTTCACTTTGATCAGGGATCGTTTTATACGCAATAGTTGAGAGCCAGTAGTAGCCAAAAACACCGCTAAAAAGTGAAGCTACGAGTATGCCTATTTTTGCTTGAAAAATTAGCGCCTCATCTCCTAAAAATGCAAGATCACTTACAAATATACTCATGGTAAAACCGATCCCTGCAAGTGCTGAAACTCCAAAGATTTGCGAGAGTGTAGTTTTTTGTGGAAGATGGGCGATGCCTAATTTTATGGATAGAAATGACACACCAAAAATCCCTACTATTTTTCCAATAATAAGCCCAAAAATAATTCCCAGCGAAACGTCACTGAATAAACTCTCCCCAACAGATGAAAAGTCAATAGCGATCGCTGCATTTGCCAGTGCAAAAATAGGGATGATCACAAGCCCGACAGGAAGATGAAGGGAATGCTCTAAAATAGCAGCAGGGGATGATACAGAGTCTATTTTGTCTTTTACATTTTGTAAGATCGCTTTTTGTTTTTCGTGCATCACATGATCGGTAGTGACTGGGTAGCAGTCAAACTCATCGAGCAGATTACGCGTGTGGTTTGTAAACATTACAGGGGGTGTTTTTGGTCGCAAAGGGATGGTTAAAGCAGCAAGAACACCAGCTATAGTTGCGTGTACACCAGATTCAAGCATAAAAAACCATAAAAATATTCCCACTAGAAAATAGGGTAAGATTGAGCGAATACCAAGCAAATTAAAAAGTATCAAGACACCAAATGAAAGTGCTGCTAAGGCTAAGGCTATCATTTGAATCTCTTGTGTGTAAAACAAAGCGATCACGATAACTGCTCCCAAGTCATCTACGATCGCTAAAGCTGTTAAAAATGTTACAAGCGGTTTTGAGACTTTTTTACCAAGCAGTACGAGTGCTGTGATCGCAAAAGCGATATCGGTAGCCATAGGGATACCCCAGCCATTTTCCCCAACAGAGCCAGAGTTTAGCGCTAAGAATATAAGAGCTGGAACAACCATTCCGCCAATAGCTGCGATGATCGGTAAAATTGCCGCTTTTACGCTTGAAAGTTCCCCTATTAAAATTTCCCGTTTGATCTCTAAACCAACAAGAAAGAAAAACACAGCCATAAGTCCGTCGTTGATCCAATGATGCAGTGAGTGTGAGAGTTTCCAAGTCCCTACGTTAAAGTCGATCTTTGTGTGGATAAGATGGAGATAACTATCGTAAAGTGAGGTGTTGGCAATGATGAGTGCCAAGATAGTCATAAACACTAAAACCAAACCACTTGTAGCCTGTCCATGGATGAAGTGCTCAAACGGTGTAGCGATTTTTTCAAACGCTTTTTGTAGTGGCGAATAATCTTTCATAACTTAATTATAGCAACTATTTTTGACATTAAATAATTTGAGAAAAAAAGTGCAGTATAATCGCTTTATGAATTTAGAGAGTTTCAAAAATCAAAAAATTTTACTGCTTGGAAAAACACGTGCATTCAGCGATGAAGAGTTTAGATCGCAACTAAAAACCTATATGATCGAGATCACAAAAGAGCCAAGTGATCCGTTTTTGTATGTACTAGAGGGTCGGATGCAAACTCCGTATGAGCAAAATCTTTTAGATGAGCTTTACGAGATGAAAAAGTACGAATTTCTTTCGATCGATGAGTTTGAAAAACTTGTAGCACAAGGGATCGATAGTGATGTGCTACTAATGAGTTTAAAGCTCTCTAACGACAAAGAGCGCCTTAAAGCTTTTTTGCAAAATGAGTGCATAACAGATGAGCTGTTTTTTAAACTGCTAAAAAATTACAAATGGAGTGGCGAAGATTTTTTTGACAATGATGATAACCGCGATGTAACTGCCGCATTGATCGAGCGTTTTTATGAAAATATAGAGCGAAATCACAATGTGCAGTTTGCAACAACGGGACTTATTCACTTGATCTCGCAAACAGATAATACTGATCTTTTAGAGGTAATTAGTGAGCTAGAACCCGTAAAGTTTCACCCGAAGATAAAAGTGCTTTTAGCAACACACCCTAAAACGCCGAAAAAAGTTTTGAAGCGGTTTTTAAAAGAGGGTGAAGCAGAGGTTTTAGAAGCTATATATACCAATGAAAGTTTAGACCATACTCTGGCAAAAACTCTGATCGATGATGAGAATGTAGCACGAAAACTAGCTGAAAATATCACTCTGAATCAAGAGATGTTTTCGCTTTTGTCAAAGTATGTAATCCACTTAGCGAGAAACACAACTTTAGATGCTACAATGCAAAGATATCTCTTAGCGTTAGATGATGAAAAAGTAGATGAAAACTTGGCACAAAATAGTTCACTAACTTCTGAGAATTTAGAAGTTTTATATAAAAAATCTTCAAACTTGCACCCATACATTTTACAAAACAAAGCTACGCCAAAGGCTCTTTTAAAGAGCGCATTTGCAGATGAAAACAACCATGTTTTTTTAGCGAAAAATGAAGCAACTCCACAAGAGATACTTACAAAACTTTATGAACTATCAAAAAGTGATATACTGCTAGAATTGGCACGAAATGAAAACACACCCGTCGATCTGCTTTACCAGATGCAGCTTGATAGTAGGTTTGAGAGAGCGGTGCGAACAAACGCAGCATTTGGAAAATATATTCAAACACAAAATATAGGATGGTTATGAAAGCAACGAATTTAGTAAAATCTTTACACTCTTTGATAGAACAAAAAGTACCTACCTTTCTTTGGGGTGCTCCAGGGATCGGAAAGTCATCAATCGTGCGTGAGATCGCAAAAGAGAAAAATGTTGGTTTTATAGATCTTCGTTTAGCACTCATGGATCCAACTGATCTCAAGGGGATCCCTTTTTACGATAAAGAGAGCCACACCGCACTTTGGGCACCTCCAGCATTTCTGCCAAAAGAGGGTGAGGGGATTTTGTTTTTAGATGAGTTAAACTCTGCTGCTCCTGCTGTACAGTCTTCTGCGTATCAGCTGATACTCGATCGTCGCATCGGGGAGTATGAGCTTCCTGATGGGTGGGCGATCGTGGCTGCTGGAAACCGTGAGGGTGATCGCGGTGTGACGTACAAGATGCCCTCACCTTTGGCAAATAGATTTGTTCACTTTGAGTTGGAAGTAGATGTGGATGACTGGCGTGAGTGGGCGTATAAAAATGAGATCGATCCAAAAATCATCGCTTATATCTCTTACAAAAATGAGCACCTTTTTACCTTTGATCCTCGTAGTGATACAAAAAGTTTTGCAACGCCAAGAAGTTGGGAATATGTTAATAAGATTTTAAATGCCAAACTAAGTAGTGATGTGATCTTAGATAGTCTTAGTGGGGCTGTCGGAAAAGATGTAGCGGTTGGCTTTTTGAGTTTTATAAAAGTGATGGATAAACTGCCAGATATTGATGCGATTTTAAATGGAAAAGGGAGCAAATATCCTGAGGAGATCGATGTGTTGTATTCACTTAGTTCTGCACTTGTAAGCGGGGTACTAAAAGATGAGAGTAAACTAGATAATCTTTTAAACTATACGCTTGAACTAAAGGGTGAATTTGCTGTGATGATTGTCCAAGACTTGCAAAGAAATGGGCTGACTATGGAACATTCTCCAGCGTTTAAAGAGTGGGTGCAAAAGTTTTCTTACTTGCTAACATAATATGAAAAACGAAGAAAAAATCTCACAAGCAAAAGCAAAACTTTTAGTAGAGTACCCATACTTTGGAACTTTGGCTTCTAAGATTGCACTCGAGATCAACGATGACATAGAGAGTTTTAAATCTGATGGAAAAAAGATCGAGTATCGTGAAGAATATCTGGCTGACCTAGAACTCTCAGAGATTGAGTTTATCTTGGCAAATGGAGCGATGCATAAAGCACTTGCTCACGAAAACCGTAAGGGTAATCGCAGTGGTTGGCTGTGGCAAATGGCAACCGATATAGCGATCAACGATATGCTGATCGAAAATGGTTTAGAGATGCCATACGGTGCAGAGTATAGAAAACGTTTTGCGGGAATGTATGCCGAGGAGATTTATGCTGAGCTTAAAGATGACATCTTGCGTGATGATGAAGAGCTTGAATATGAAGCAGACGACGCAGAAGATGTAGAGCAAAATCAAAAGGAAAAAACAAAAGAGCAGTTACAAGAGGAGATTTTGCAAGAACAACTCCAAGGGGAAGAAGCGATAGCACTCTTAGAGCAAAAGTTTCAATCTGGAGAAATCCCAGAGTCGATAGAGCGTTTTTTTGATATCTCACATTTTGGCAAAATAGACTGGCGAAATGAACTTCGTGATACAATCGATAGATATTATCGAGATGACTATACGCTTATTCCCCCTTCAAAAAAACTGCTTTATCAAGGGATTTATCTGCCTTCAAATATCTCAAATACTTTTAAACTCGTTATCGCGATCGATAGTTCTGGTTCGATCGACGAGGAGTTATTAAACGAGTTTTTAAATGAAGTAAATTTTTTGATGGAGCATTTGCAAAACTATCAAATTGATTTACTTATATGTGATGATAAAATCCATTCTCACAAAACATTTTACAGCGGTGAGATTTTAGATGTGCAGATCATCGGTAATGGTGGTACAGATTTTCGACCTGTTTTTGAGTTTGTTGAGCAAAATATAGATGAGGTAAAACTTCTTTTGTATTTTACAGATTTGGATGGGATTTTTCCAAAAAATACACCAACATACGAGGTAAAATGGATCACAACTAGAGAAAAAACTCCCTCATTTGGTCAAATAATCTTACTTAACTAACACTTTGCTAACGCAAAAACTCTATACTCTTTCAAAAGTAAATAAATTAGGAAGAGATAATGAGACTAGATGGCAATAATATGATAGAACTTTTGAGCCTATCAAAACATGATAAAAGAATTGTAGAGATGCTTGAAGAGTTAGGGAAATATAGTGCTATAAATGAATCACAAGAAAGTACAATATTTGTACCCCTTGAAAATTATGGTGCAGAGATTATGTTTGACTCGAAAAACTGCGTGACAAAACAGCCAACAAAGCTTCATTTAAATCAAATAAAATTAACTTCACAAACTTCCATAAAACTACCATTTGATCTAAATATTGGTGATGATTATCAAACAGTTGTTAAAAAAATTGGGCAGGAGGAAAGCTATAAAAATAAATTCATGAACAATAGACTTCACTGGGATATGAACGATGGACTTAAAAAATACAAGATGAACATCAACTTCAAATCAACTGACCTTCAAGAGTTAGAAAAGATTACTTTAGTTCTTGCGAGTTAATTTAGCTGTTCTACTTTTACAACTCGTGCAATAATTAAAATAATTAACCACGATAAAACCATTGTTATAAAGGTATGACTGAAAAAATGATCTCCTATAATCATCTTATAACTTCCCATAGCCCAGCCGATAAACAAAGCTACACTAAGAGCAATATATTTATTTTTTCTTTTTCTGAAAAAAAAGAAAAAACTCATTAAAGCAAATCCACCACTTGCATGTCCTGCAGGCCAACACTTAAGTTTGTGACCTAGTTCAAGTACTTCTTGAGGATAAAGTTCCCAAACTTTTGTTTTTGGATATAAACCACCGTACATGGTTACATCTCTTGGGCATGGCATATCTGTGTTTGATTTTAGTCCACCTACAAGAGCAGGGACAAAAATAGCTGATAAGACTATAACTATAATCTTTTTTTTATAAGTGTTGATAGTTTGACTTTTTTTATAAAAAGCCAAAGAAAACAAGAATAAGATACCAATAATAATGAGTAACTTTTTTATACCATCATAAAAAATAAATTTATATGGTTCTAAATTTGGAGATAAAATCCATTGTTGTGTTTCAAAATTAAAACAGAAATTTTGTATATATTCATCAGTATTACTCAAACCAAAAAACACAATGATAACAATTAAGATAGCAAAAGTAATAAAGATATTTTTATTACTACTTGCCATTGAACATATCCAATTCTTGATCATATGCAGTTGTTTGTACTTTGAAAATTCCTAGTAATGAGTGAAAAAAATTGTCTTGTGAAAACTCTTGATCTTTTTGTGCTTTGAGTACATCAACATTCAACTTTTGTTTCATTTTATCACCAAACCACATAAGCGAACCTATATGTTTTTGAGCATCTGGAGCCATGAAATATGGTAGACCATGTAAATAAACACCACCTTCACCAAGAGACTCTCCATGATCACTCATATAGATCATGGCAGTTTGATATGTATCGTCATATTGTTTTAAAAACTCTATCGTTTTTGCAAGGAACATATCTGTATATAAAATGGAATTGTCATAACCATTTTTGATCTCATCTTGCGTACATTCTTCAAGTTGATTTGTTTCACATACTGGTGTGTATTGTTCAAAATCTTTTGTATAACGTTTGTAATATGCTGGACCGTGGTTCCCCATTTGGTGAAGTATGATAAGAATATTTTTGTTTTTATTGTCCTCTATAAATTTTCCAAGACCAACTAACATACCTATATCACGGCATTCACCTTCGGTACAGATGGTGTTGTTAACAGGTTTTTTATAGTTTTCATAATTTACTCTAAGGGCTACACCTTTAGAATCTGAATTGTTATCACGCCACAAAATAGCTACTTTTCCTGTATGCTTAATTACATCTAAAACATTTTCGTTCGTAATCCCTTTTTTGTAAGAGTAATCTCCTCTATCAAATTGTGAGAACATGCATGGTACTGATTCTGCAGTTGAAGTTCCGCACGAATACATCTGTGAGAAGTTTATAATATCTTCTTGTTTTAAAAGAGGATTTGTGTCTCGTTCATATCCATTGAGTGAGAAATGATCGGCTCTGACAGCTTCGCCAACAACCATAATAACAAGTTTTTTTGTAGTGTTTTCATCTTCGTTTATCTTCGCATCCTCTCCTAAAGGTTTCACAATGATAGGACCTGAGTTAAATGTTTTACTAATGTATTTTACTGTTGAATATATCCAATATGTTGGATTTGTTGAATAACGTAAAGGTTTGTGCTCACGGAAAAATGATGTATAGTGTTTTGAGAAGATAAAGACACTTAACAGTACAAGTGCCAAAGAGGCAAAAACAGTGATAATTTTTGCGAAAACCTCTTTTTTAAATGCTCTATATTCAATTTTTACTTTATAGATTAAGTATGCTGGTAATAGACCTAAAAAGATAAAATAGAGTACTTGTTTAATGCTAAGAAGATCAAGAGATTCGTGTATATCTGTTTGCATCATATTTCTAATCATCGAATCGTCAATAACGACTTTGTAAGAGTTCATGAAATAGTTTGTCATTGATGAAACAATTACAACGGCAATTAAAATAGTTTTAGTTGTATATTTTGAACTGACAAGTGTAAAAACGAGAGTGATGACAGATACTAAAACAAGCCCAAGTGAAAATAAAAATCCTGAATTTGAAAAGTTAAATGGATAAATTTCTAAAACATTATGAAAAAACGAGTAGTTGTCAAATAGGACTAAAAAAATTGCTGTAAAAATTATGAGTTTTATTTGTGTGAGTGTTTTAATAATGTTTCCTTTTTGTAATTTATGAAATATTAGCAAATTTAAATGAAGATTTGTTAGCATTTCTTTTATGAAAGAAAAATTATTCAATAAACTTGAGTCAGGAAATAATATTTTTTTAACTGGTGGTGCTGGTGTTGGAAAAACCACTACCACTTTAAGTGTAATCAAACATTTTGAAGATCAAGCTAAAAAAGTTGCAAAGTTAGCCTCAACTGCAATGGCAGCTACACTTGTAAATGGGCAGACACTTCATAGCTTTTTTGATTTTGGTTTATCTTCCTCATTAGAAGAGTTAGAAAAAAATGGAAAACTAGAACCCAAAAAAAAGATAAAAAAACTTGTACAATCGATGCAACTTATAGTTATAGATGAGATATCAATGGTAAGTGAGACACTTTTTGAGATGATCGCATTTCGATTAAAGCAGTGTGAATTTAAAGGTTCTATCTTAGCAGTGGGGGATTTTTTACAGTTGCCACCAGTTGCAAAAGGGTATGGTCGTATTGGTTTTGCATTTGAATCACAATCATGGAAAAAACTTGCATTTGAAGTTATAGAACTTACACATATTTATAGAACTGATGATAAAAATTTTATAGAACTTTTACAACATATTCGTCATGGTTTTGTTGATGAGGCTATCCATAATGAGCTAAATAGTTTTATAAAACCATTGCCAAATCAACTTGAAAATTTTACGTATCTTTTTGGAAAAAACATCTCAGCTTCACAGCACAATAAAAAGCAGCTTGAAACCCTTGAAGGGGAGTTGTATACAAAAGAGGCACAAATAGTCAAACATCAAGAGGTAAACGATAATGTGATTGAGCGTTTTTTTGATGATGCAAGAATTGAAAAAGAGTTAGAGTTAAAAATTAACGCTCCAGTACTTTTTACACGTAATGCTTGGAACTATTATAATGGTGAGCGAGGCATTATTGTCAATATAGATACACAATATCTGTATGTTAAAAAATCAGATGGGAAAGTTGTGAAACTAGAAACTGTCGCACAAAGTAAATCAAAATGGATTGAAAAAACTATAAGTGGTAAAAAAGAGATGGTAGAGGAAAACACCTTTTCGATCTATCAGTATCCTGTAAAACTTGCTTATGCAATTACCATTCATAAATCACAAGGGATGAGTATAGAAAATCTTATCATCGATACAAGAGAGATTTTTGCACCCTCACAATTTTATGTAGCATTTTCTCGAAGTTCTAATCCTAAAAATTTAATTCTGATCGCTCCAAATACACAATGGTATAACTTAGCTTTTGTTGATAGTGTAGCTTTAGAGTTTGTAAAAAAAGGTTCACAATGTTAAAAGAGCGAGATAATGGGATTTATTATATGTTACTCTCAGCACTTATATCAGCATTAAATGGTTCATTAGTAAAAATTCTCTCAGATGATTTAAGTGCTTTAGAGATAGTATTTTTTAGAAATATGATAGGCGTATTTTTAATTCTTTATGCACTTCGACACACACCACCAAAACTAAGTGGCGGAAAGTTTCATCTACTACTCACTAGAGGTTTTCTTGGATTTATGGCAATGATTTTGTTTTTTTACACAATTACAACTATACCATTGGGAGAAGCAATTACACTCAATAAAACCTCTCCTTTATTTGTAACACTTTTAGCATTTTATCTTTTGGGAGAGAGGTTACAATTTACAACTATTTTAGCACTTTTTATAGGGTTTATCGGTGTTATTTTAGTTGTAAAACCTTTTGGTATGAGTTTTTCGTATGAGCATATTATTGGAGTATTTGGAGGTTTTTTTGCCGCAGCTGCATACACGACCATTAAAAAGATCAAAGATGTTTATGACTCACGTGTGATAGTGCTCTCTTTTGTTGGAGTTGGAACTTTTCTTCCAGCACTCCTCTTTCTAATAGCACCTTATATAAATTCTCCCGAATCACTTAAGTTTTTATTTCCAGAGTTTATTGTTCCAAGTAGTGTAAAGATTTGGTTTTTTATAGCCTTTATGGCACTAATCTCTACACTTTCACAGTGGTTACTGACAAAAGCATACAGTGCAAAACAACTCAGCATCGTCGGAGTGATTAGTTACACAAATATCCCATTCGCTATTGGTTTTGGATTTTTATTAGGCGATAATTTTCCAGATAACTTAACGTTTATAGGAATATTTTTAATTATCTTTGGTGGAATTTTAGTTAGTAGAAAAAAATGATACAATAGTTGCAATAAACTTTTAAGAAGGAGGCAAAAATGAAATATATTTTTTTAAGCTTAGTAATAGTTTTTAGTATAAGTGGTTGTTGTGGACAAAAAAGTTGTGGAGTTTCAGATAAGGAGTATCAGCGTTCAAATAACGCTAGTGAAAAATCATTACAGCAATTAGATGCTGAATAAGTGAGTTTGAGCTATTAAAGCTCAGACTCGTGTTTTGCTAAGTATTCTGCAACACCTTCAGTAGATGCTTTCATACCTTCGTCACCTTTGTTCCAACCAGCTGGACAAACTTCACCATACTCATTAGTAAATAGCATAGTATCAACCATACGGATCATCTCATCGATGTTACGTCCAAGTGGTAAGTCGTTGATAACAGCATGACGGATAGTACCATCAGCATCAATTAAGAATGATCCACGAAGTGCTACAGACTCACCAAAAAGTACATCGTAATCTTTTGAAATTTGTTTTGAAAGGTCAGCTACTAGTGGGTATTTGATTCTTCCGATTCCACCTTTTTCAACTGGAGTTTCTCTCCATGCAAAGTGTGAGAATTGGCTATCTACTGATACACCGATAACATTTACACCACGGCTTGTAAACTCTTCAATTCTGTGAGAGAAAGCAATGATCTCAGATGGACATACGAAAGTGAAGTCTAGTGGATAGAAAAAAAGTACTGCACCTTTTTCCCCTAAGTTTTCCATTAAATTGAAGTTGTCTACGATTGAACCATCAGCTAAAACTGCTGTTGCTGTAAAATCTGGAGCTTTTGTTGTTACTAACATTTTTATATCCTTTTGAAAATTTAAACTGTCAAAATTCTATCAAAATTTTATTAACTAAATTCATACTGCTTTATCTAAATAATTATTTTAAGCTAAGGATAATTTTTATCGTTTAGATACTTAGTGAGAATTAATTATTATAGTGTATAATTTCAGCGATTTATGAAGCATGACTTTATATTTCAATAAACAATCGATGACGGGAGATAAAGATGTCACAAAAAGAGTACATATTTACTTCAGAGTCTGTAACAGAAGGGCATCCTGACAAGATGGCTGATCAGATCAGTGATGCAATTCTGGATTATATTATTGAAAATGATAAAAATGCCAGAGTAGCTTGTGAAACTTTGGTATCTAATGGTTTTTGTGTAATAGCAGGCGAACTGAAGACAACGGCATATGCGCCAATGCAAGAGATTGCAAGAAAAGTGGTTCAAGAGATAGGCTATACTGATGCTACATACGGTTTTGATTACCGTTCTGCTGCGGTTTTAAATGGAATCGGTGAACAATCACCTGATATTAATCAAGGTGTTGATCAAGCAAGTGGTGAGATTGGTGCGGGTGACCAAGGTTTGATGTTCGGATATGCATGTCGTGAAACTGATGTGTTGATGCCATTACCGATTTACCTTTCTCATAGACTAACACAAAGACTAGCACAGGTGCGAAAAGATGGAATTATTCCATATCTTCGTCCTGATGGTAAGGCACAAATTAGTGTAAAATATATTGATGATAAACCAGTTTCAGTTGAAACTGTAGTCGTGTCAACACAACATGCTCCAGAAGTTTCTCAAGAGCAAATTCATGAAGATGTTATCAATGAAGTTATCAAAGCAGTTATTCCAGCTGAGATGATGAGTGAAAATACAGTATTTCATATCAATCCAACTGGTAAGTTCGTTATTGGTGGTCCACAAGGTGATGCTGGTCTAACTGGTCGTAAAATTATTGTAGACACTTATGGTGGAAGTTGCCCTCACGGTGGAGGAGCATTTAGCGGGAAAGATCCGACCAAGGTTGACAGAAGTGCAGCATATGCTGCTCGTTGGGTAGCTAAAAACTTAGTAGCTGCTGATGTTTGTGATAAAGCTACTATCCAAGTAGCATATGCTATTGGTGTTGTACAACCAGTTTCTATTATGGTAGATACTCATGGTACTGGAAAAGTGGATGAGGAGAAACTTGAAGCATGTGTAAAAGCTGTATTTGATCTCTCTCCTGCAGGAATTATAAGAGATTTGGACCTTCTTCGCCCAATTTATCGTAAAACAGCAGCATATGGACATTTTGGTCGTGAAGAAGATACTTTTAGTTGGGAAAAGACAAATAAAGTAGAGGCGATAAAAAGCTTCTTAAATTCGTGAGTGTAACGAATAATAACACTTTAAAAACTATACGATAAGTTTTAGCTACATTTAAAACTCTTCATTGTATAGTTACTTTCACAATAATTTAAGGAGAAAAATTATGGCAGTATTTATTAATGATACTTGTATTAACTGTGGTGCTTGTATTGACGAGTGTCCAGTTGAAGCTATCGTAGACGAAGATGATAATCCAACTGGTGAGGAAACTTACTATGTTTATGGTGATAAATGTGTAGAGTGTGTTGGACACCATGATGAACCAGCTTGTGCTACTGCATGTCCTACTGAGGGATGTATCACTTGGGATGCTGTTGGAGATTCTCCATCACATCGTGATGATGTCACTGATGAGCAACGTTCAAACAAAGAACCAGTAGTAGAATAATTCTGGTTTTGTGAGGCTTTATGCCTCACTCTCTCTTTCAAAAAAAACTTAAAACCTTCCAAAAAATAAATAAAAATCAAATTTTAAACTAAAATATACTTTTTTTTAGATATAATCGCACCCTAATTTTATATTTTCAGAGGAGATTTGATGGAACGTACACTATCAATCATAAAACCAGATGCAGTTGCAAAGGGTGTTATAGGTAAAATTTTAGATCGTTTTGAGAGCAATGGTCTTAAAATAGCAGCTACTAAAAAACTTCAATTAAGCAGAGCAGATGCTGAAGCATTTTACGCAGTTCATGCTGAGAGACCTTTTTTCAACGATTTAGTTGATTTTATGATTAGCGGACCTGTTGTAGTTTCAGTTTTAGAAGGTGAAAATGCAATGACTAAAAACCGTGATCTTATGGGTGCAACTAATCCTAAAGAAGCAGAAGCTGGTACGATCCGTGCAGATTTCGCTGAAAATATAGATGCTAATGCAGTTCATGGAAGTGACTCATTAGAAAATGCAGCTGTTGAAATTGCATTCTTTTTCTCAGAAAGAGAAATTTCTTAATATAAGTAGTATTTTTTGAAAATACTACTTAGAAAAGTAACAAATACTCCGTTAGAGTTTGAATTAAACAAAGAAAACATAACTTTTAAAGGTTATTTGGAGTATCATAATTCAAAATTAATTTTGCTCAAAGCAAATTTAAATGGAACCGTTGCTAAGCCTTGTGATATGTGCGCAGAGGATATGCAAGTTTTGGTTGATGAAGATATAGAGTTCTTTATCTCTGATGGGATTTATGAAAAGGGTAATGACATCGAATTAGATGTTGTTGAATCTTTTGATGCCCATGCAGATTTAGATGAGCTTTTAGATTCAGAGATTGAAATGATAAAAAGTGATTATCATTTTTGTGATAATTGCCAAGAAGACTAAAATTTAACAAAGGAATAAAAAGATGGCAGTACCTAAGAGAAGAGTATCACACTCTCGTTCAGCTAAACGTAGAACACACTACAAAATTTCTTTAGCTCGTCCAGTTAAAGATAAAGATGGAACTTACAGATTACCACACCATATCAATCCTACTACTGGTGAGTATAAATAATTAATGGTAACAATTGCAATTGATGCAATGGGAGGGGACTTCGGTCCCGAACCAATTGTAAAAGGTTGTGTACAAGCACTCAAACGTAAAAAATTCACTCCTATATTGGTAGGTAAAAAAGATGAAATTTTATCTCTATTACCAAAAAGTTATAGAGATAAGATTTCAATAGTTGATACTCATGATGTGATCTCAATGAGCGATGCTGCTACTGATGCAGTGAAACGCAAAGAGAGTACTATCTATAAAGCAGTTGAACTTGTAAAAAATGGTGAAGCACAAGGAGTTGTTTCAGCAGGTCATAGTGGAGCTACTATGACTTTAGCAACCCTTAGACTCGGACGTCTTGAAGGTGTAGCTCGTCCAGCACTCGTTACATTAATGCCTACACGTGTAGGTCGTCGCTCAGTTGTGCTCGACGTTGGAGCAAATGTTGATTCTAAACCAGAACATTTAGCACAATTTGCTGTTATGGGTGGATGTTATGCTGAAGATGTTTTAGGGATTAAAGAACCATCTATTGGTTTACTTGCAAATGGCGAAGAAGATTCTAAAGGAAATGAACTTACAAAAGCAACATTTAAACTTCTACAAGGCTATAGAGGTTTTAAAGGTAATGTTGAAGGAAGTGATATTTTCAATGGAAGTTGTGATGTTATCACTTGTGATGGTTTTGTTGGAAATTTAGTGCTTAAAGCGAGTGAAGGTGTAGCTTCAACAGTTTCTGCACTTATTAAAGATTACATTAGAAAATCTCCTATTGCAATTACAGGTGCACTTTTAATGAGAAGGGTTTTTAAACTTCTGAAAAAAGAGATCGATTATGCTGAAGTTGGTGGTGCACCACTTATTGGTATAAAAGGGTGTGCAATTGTTAGTCATGGTAAAAGTAATGCAAAAGCAGTAGAAAATGCTATCTATCAAGCGATCCGTTATGTTGACACAGGTGTAAATAAACATATTGAGGCTAGAATCGCTGAATTAAAACAAAAGGAAGCTTAATGGCATATGCTGCATTTCGATCTATTGGTGCTTATGTTCCGCAAAAAATCTTAACAAATGAAGATTTAACTAAAATGGTTGATACTTCAGATGATTGGATTACAAAAAGAACTGGTATCAAAGAGCGTCATATTGCAGCAAGTGATGAGTTTACAAGTGACCTTGGTGTAAAAGCTGCACAAAAAGCACTAGATCGTAGTGGTATCGCAAAAGAAGACATCGATATGATTGTATGTGCAACAATTTCACCAGATTATTTTTGTATGCCCTCAACTGCCACTATCATTGCCACAAAACTAGGTATTAAGAACGCAACGGCATTTGATATAAGTGCGGCGTGTACAGGTTTTGTATATGTGCTTTCTATCGCAAAAGCATTTATCGAATCTGGAATGAAAAAAATGTACTCATCATTGGTGCGGAAAAACTCTCAGCTATCACAGATTATACAGATCGTGGGACGTGTATATTATTTGGTGATGGTGCTGGAGCTGCTGTTATCTCTGCAACAGAGAACAAAGAGGAAGCTATCATCGATGTGCATACTGGAGCAGACGGTGAGTATGCTGATCTTCTTATGACACCAAATGGTGGAAGTGGTTCAGCGCATGACTCACTCGATCAAGAGGTTGCCACTTGTTATATGCAAATGAAAGGAAATGAAACTTTCAAAGTTGCAGTACGTACACTTACACAAGATGTTAAAGAGATTTTAGAAACAAACAACATTGCAAGTGAAGATGTAGTTCACTTTGTACCACATCAAGCGAACTATCGTATCATTAAAGCGGTAGGTGATGCACTAAAACTCAAAGATGAACAAGTGGTTCTCACTGTCGCAAAATATGGAAACACTTCGGGTGCATCTATTCCGATGGCTATTAATGATATTTATGAAGAGGGTAAACTAAAAGCAGGAGAACTTATGCTTCTCGATGCTTTTGGTGGGGGACTCACTTGGGGTTCTGCATTAGTCCCATTTTCACCATTAAAATAACACTTTTGTCCAACTTCAGCATTGGACTTTGATTTTTTCTCGTCACACCCCAAGGGTACTTGTTCCCTTCGGTCAGTGCGCGTACTTCATGTACGCTTCTTAAAAAAAATAAAACTCCGCCTTGAATTAGAACAAAATTGAGAATTTTAATGGCGAAAATAATTTTCTGTTTTCTCTAGCTTCAATGATTTACGCAAATTTTTGTAAAGCTGCAAACACTCTTTTAAAAAACTTCTCTTCATCAGGAAGAGTAAGTTGATGCTCTCTTTGTTTTTCTCCCCACATAGGGTTAGGATAGTAGTTGTCATCTTGAAATCGTGCCATGACATGGATGTGCACACGTGGGAGCATATTCGCAAAAGAGGCAATGTTTATCTTTGTAGGTTGATAGTACTCTATCATCTCTTTTTCTATGATATTTACTATCTCCCATAATTGTTGACGAAGTTCATCGTTTAAATCACTCAACTCTTTATACGGTTCTTGAGTGAAAACTTTTAGCCAAGGTATTTGGCTTTTTTCTGTTTCTATGTAAAAGTTATGGTTTTCAAAAATGATGTGCATTGGTAGATCCGTTTTTGCTAATTTTAGCATAAAACGGATATTGTGTGTGAAAATTTAGTGAGATCTACTTCTTCTAGAATCTCCACCATGAGAGCGATTAGAGCTATTTGAACGACTTCTTGAGTTTCTAGACCCACCACGTCTATTGCTACGACCTCTAGAATTTCTATCGTTCCCTCTTTTATTTGCACGGTCTAAAATAGCTGCCAGTTTTTCAGCAGGGATACCGATGTTACTTGGTCCTTTGATGTCTTGTTTGTTAAGAATCATAGAGATTAGTTTGTACATAATAGTCTCTTCATCGATATCTTCTTTTAGTTGATCAAGGATAAGGTGTGCTTCATCATAAATCTTTTGATTTTCAATACTTTTTACAATATTATCGATGTTAGTTTGACGAAGATCATTTTTGCTTGGTATGAAAGCATGTTCCATAGAAGTACCAACAATTTTTTTAATCTTTTGTAACTCTTTAAACTCTAGTGGAGTTAAAAGTGTAATCGCTTTTCCTTTTGTTCCTGCACGTCCTGTACGACCGATTCTGTGTACATAACTTTCAGGATCAAATGGGATGTGGTAGTTAAATACATGAGAGATATTGTTAACATGAATACCACGCGCAGCAACGTCAGTTGCAACAAGTACTTTTACAGAATTTGATTTAAAACCTTTGATTACTGTTTCACGTTGACGTTGTTCCATATCACCATGTAAACCATTTGCTAAATACCCTGCATTACTTAAAACGTTCGAGAGACGATCTACTTCAGATTTTGTACGACAAAATACAACCGATTTTTGAGTATTCTCACTATCCATTAAACGGATAATCGCATCATCACGCTCATGTTCATCGATCACATAATAGAGTTGTTCGATGTCGGCATTTGTAGTTTCACCTTTCGTGATAGAAACAAATTCTGGATTTTCTAAGATTTTATGTGCCAAGTTTTTAATTGGTTGTGGCATAGTCGCTGAGAACAGCAATGTTTGACGGCTTGTAGGTAGATACGAAAATATCTCATTGATATCGTCTAAAAATCCCATATCTAACATCTCATCAGCTTCATCAAGTACAACCATACTTGGAGCAAAGTTTTTAAGCATATCTCTTTTTAAAATATCGAGCATTCTTCCTGGAGTTGCTACTACAACATTTGCTCCACGACCAATGAGATCGAGTTGACGTTTATATGAACTTCCACCATATACTGTAACTGTTTTAACACCTAAGTTTTTACCATACTTGAAAATTTCATCACTTACTTGAGTAGCGAGTTCACGAGTTGGTGTGATTACAAGTAGTTCAACTGAACCATCAAGTTTCATATTGTTTAAAGCGGGAAGAGAAAACGCAGCAGTTTTACCCGTACCTGTGTGCGCTTGACCAACCATGTCACGACCAGATAAAACTACAGGAATTGCTTGTGCTTGAATTGGAGAAGGGCTTGTAAACCCTGCAAACTTGATACTTTTAAGTATCTCTTTTTTTAAGCCTAACTCATCAAATGTTAGTACTTTTTCTTCTTGTTGTGCATTGTCTTGCATCATGTTCCTTATGTATCAAGGAGATGATACAGACTACTTAAACTCTTTATAGCACCTTCTCCTTAAATTATTTTGCGAATTATACCCAAATTAAGCATAGAAGATATTAAAAAATTTAATTTTACGAATAGTCTAAGTTTATATATTTCAAATTGTCATATTTTTTGAATAGATTAAAAAAAAGGGTGTATAATTTTGGAAAGTCTTAAGGGAGAGTTTTTGCAATTTGATACACAAATATTGATCATTATAGTCTTACTTATAACACTTTTTGTAACTTTATTTATTTTAATGAAAGAGAAAGTTTTTTCAAAAAATATTTTAGATGAAAAAAATGATATAGAAAAAAATCTTGTAGCCCTACAAAGTAGATATGAGGTAGAGATAAAGGCTTCAAATGAAAAACTCCAGCTTTTAAAAAATGCAAAAGATGAACTCTCAAATGAGTTTAAAAACTTGGCAAATAAAATCTTTGAAGATAAATCAAAACAGTTTAGTTCGTCCAATAAAGAACAACTCGAACTTTTGCTCAAGCCATTTCGTGAACAAGTAACAAATTTTTCTAAACAAGCACGTGAACAATTTGAAGTTGAGATTAAAGATAGACATTTACTCAAAGATGAACTCTCACGCCTTAAAGAGATGAATGCTCAACTTGCATCTGAAGCATTAAACCTTACAAAAGCACTTAAAGGTGAAAATAAGACACAAGGAAACTGGGGTGAGCTTGTTTTAGAGAAGATTTTAGAACAATCAGGATTGCGTAGGGGTGTTGAGTATGAACTTCAAGCAACACTAAAAAATGATGAGAACAAAATATATAGACCAGATGTAATCATTCATATGCCAGATAATCGTGATATCGTTATCGATTCAAAAGTTTCACTCACTGCGTATGAGCGTTTTATGAATAGTGAAGATGAAAGTGAGAGAAAACTAGCTTTAAAAGAACATATCATTAGTATTTCAAGTCATATTAAAGAGTTAAGTCAAAAAAGTTATGAAAAACTTGAAGGTGTAAACTCTTTAGATTTTGTACTTTTGTTTATGCCTATCGAGGGAGCATTTTTACTAGCACTAGAGAGTGATGGAGAGTTTTTTAAACGAGCATACGATCAAAATATTTTGGTAGTTTCTCCATCTACACTTTTGGTAACGCTTCGAACAATAGAGCATATTTGGCGAACACAGCAACAAGAGGAACATGCGCTTAAAATTGCACAAGAAGCAGAAGCGATGTATGATAAGTTAGTGCTCTTTTTAGATGAGATGAAAAATATAGGTTCACAGATACAGCGTACGCACGACTCATATGAAAAAGCGATGAATAGACTGAGCTCTGGGCGCGGCAATGTGATAAAACGTGCTCAAAATATTGTAGAACTAGGTGTAAAAACAAAAAAAGAGTTACCTATAAAGAGTAGTGATGAAGATTGAAACAAAATACAGTTATGAAAAAACATGGGCACAAACAAAAGAGGAAGATTTGCTTAAAATTATTGCCGAGGAAGTTGGTGATGCAGACCCACACGGGACACTGCTTTATATAAAAGAGGTGCTTAAAAAAGGTAAAGAGATAAGTGTTGGTTCTTGTAAATTTAGAGGTGTTTGACTTTGATTTTTGAGTTCAAACTCCAAGCAATTAAAATCATAAACACTATAACACCTAAAGCTGGTAATGCAAGATAGTTATATGCTAAATAGGTTACAAATAATAAAATAGCACCCATTGGCGTTGGAACTCCTACAAAATATTTTTCAACTTCGCCAACATCTGAATTTATATTGAACTCAATTAAACGTCTTAATCCTGAAATAACATAATATACACTTACAATTCCTGCAAGAATAAGTCCTAAACCACTTAAACTTTGTGAATAAATAGCTTGAAATATAAAAAATACTGGAACAAGTACAAAACTTAAAAAGTCTGCAAAACTATCAAGTTGAATACCAAACTCATTTGAGAGATTGTACTTTCTTGCTATTTTTCCATCAAAGATATCAAAAGCTCCTGCAATCCATGCAAAAATTATAGCAACCACATAGTTATTTTGTATAGTAAAAAAGGTTGCTAAGAGTCCAGAAGTTATGTTTACAAAAGTGAACATATTTGCAAGATTAAAGTGTGATGATGGCGTAAAGAGAAATTTCATGATAGAATAGAGCCTTGTATTTTTTGAAATTATAGCAAATAAAATAAAAAAATTTGCCTTATTATTAATATTGATAATAGATATCATAATTAAGTGTATTTTCAGGTTGTTTTTTGTACTATTTTTACAAGACTTGAATTGATAATGAATATTATATTTATATTCAGGTTGATTTTTTTAAATAGATGAAAAGTATCAAAGTTTTAATTGATGTCGTCTTTTTACCTTTGATCTTTTTTTGGTAAATAATTCATTTAAAGATATGAATTAGTGTCGATTAACGAGTCAAATTAAGTTTTAATTATTATAATAAGTCCATCTAAAATGCAAAAAAGTGTAGGGGCTTATTATGAGAAGTATTTTGTTATATCTATTTGTAATTGTTTATTCTAAAGCGTTGTTTGCGGAAGTGGAAACAAGAAAAGACTCAATTAGAGAAGCAGTATATAGTGTTGGAAAACTTGAAGAAAAAGAGGTCTCTTTAAGCAATAGTTTTGAAAATATGTTCATTCAAGGTACCGTAAGTGGGCAAGTAAGAGTAGCGTATGCAAATTATAATTTCAAAAATACTGACCCAGATGTATATGCAACCGCTGCTGGTGGGATATTGAAATATGAGTTAGCACAGTTTAAAGGGTTTAATGCTGGTGTAGCATTTTATGCATCTAAAGATATCGCTTGGTTAAGTGGAAAAGGTGATCGTAGAAATACTGAACTTTCATCATCTGATGGTGAACATACAGATATGGGTGAAGTGTATGTGAACTATCAATATGAAAATTTGAATCTAAGAGCTGGTCGTCAAATACTGGATACTCCACTAGCTGATAGTGATGATATTCGCATGATTCAAAATACATTTGAAGCGTACATAGCTACATACAATTTACAAGGGTTTAACTTTACAGCTGGAAATATTCAAGCTTGGCATGGAACAGATGCAGGTTTGGATGATGGTTGGCAAGATATAGGTGACAAAGGAGTTAATGTAGTTGGTGTTACTTACGCAGAAGGTTTAGAGTTTCAAGCATGGTACTACAATATGAGTGATCTAGCTAATGCATTTTATATTGATGGTGGCGGAGAGTTCGCTATAAACGACGATATATCGATCCATGCAATGGTGCAGTACCTTGATGAAAATGAACTTTCTCATAGTGGATATGGGGCTACAATTTATGGTGCTTTGTGTGAAGTGGTTATTCAAGATTTAGGATTAAACGTAGCATATAACCACCTCGATAGTGATACAGCAAAAGAGAGTTTTTCTGGAACTGGTGGTGGTGCACTTTTTACAAATATGGATATGATGATTATGGATAACATCTCAGTAGATAGAGATGTGGATGCGATTGTCGCAGGTTTTGTATATAATCACGAAAATTTTTCTTTTCTTTACGCTTATGGTGATTTTTCAGGGGAAAAAGACTCTTTAGGTGATAAAGCACATGTCGTTGAACAAGATATAAGCTTGGAATACAATGTGAATGATGAGTTTTTAATTGCACTGATATATGTGCTTAGTGAAGATAAACAAAGTACGACAAAAACAGAATATGATTATGATAGAGCACAATTAATGGTAAATTACAATTTTTAAAGAGGTTTCATGCGATTAAATGAGTGTCAAAAAGGACAAAAATTAAAAATTTTAAAACTGCATGCAAATGAAGAGTTAAAACATAGACTTATCTCTTTTGGTGTTATGAAACACACAATTATAGAGTTTATAGGTGAGGCACCTAGAAAGAAAACGATAGAGATTAAAGTAGGAAATATGCAAGTAGCTTTACGTGCACAAGAAGCACAAATGGTAGAGGTAGAAGTGATATGAGTGAACAAGTTTTAGCTTGTCCAGTTACTGCACAACACATAAAAGTAGCACTTGTCGGACAACCAAATGTTGGTAAAAGTATGCTTATCAATTCGGTAAGTAATGCGCATCTACATGTTGGAAATTTCTCAGGGGTTACAGTTGATAAAGCTGAGGTTTTATTTGATTATAAAGGATATAACTTTACTGTTGTTGATCTCCCTGGTACATATGCTTTTACAGATTATACGATCGAAGAGCGTGTAACACATGATTATCTGTGTGCTGAAGAGTATGACATAATTATTAATGTAGTTGATTCAACAAATTTACTAAAAAACTTACAACTTACTTCTGAGCTTTTAACTATGAGTAAAAAAGTGGTAGTTGCTTTAAATATGAGTGATGAGGCACAAAAAGAGGGTATTGTAGTAGATGCTGAGTATATGAGTGAGTTGATGGGACTGCCTTGTATAAAAGTTTCAGCTGCTACAAAAATGGGGATAGAAAAGCTTATAGAAGCTGTTGTACAAGAGTTTATCAATGAGAAAAAAGAACCAAAATTAGTCTTTTCTGTAAGTGTTGAAGATGAGATTAGTAATATTGTTTCTTATTTTAAAAAGCATAAGTTTCAGGCGGTAAATACTTATCGAAATATTGCGATTAATTTATTGAAAAACAATAAAAGGACCTATGGAAAACTCCATGACAATCCAATCTGGACAGAACTGCAGCCTATTTTGATTGAAGCATCAAAACATATAGAATTGCATCACGATACAGATGATATAAAAGAGGCGTTTGCAGAGGAATATGGAGCATTTAATAGAGGGATTGTAGCTGAGGTAGTTACAAAGAAAAAACAACAACAGCAAAAAACTCTTACTGAAAAGATAGACTCTGTGCTCATTCATCCAATTGCTGGAATTCCAATGTTCTTATTTTTTATGTGGGGATTATTTCAACTCACATTTGAGATTGGTGCAATTCCAATGGATTATATAGATGGATTTTTTGGCTGGTTTGGTGATATTGTAGGTGCAACTATTTCCAATGAGAGTGTCCGCTCTTTAGTTGTGGATGGGATTATAGCTGGTGTTGGTGCTGTAGTGTTATTTATACCAAATATTGTGATTTTATTCATAGGGATTGCACTTTTAGAGAGTACTGGATATATGTCACGTGTAGCATTTTTACTTGATGGATTTTTTCACAAATTTGGGCTTCATGGACAAAGTTTTATCCCTCTTGTTACTGGTTTTGGATGTTCAATTCCTGCGTATATGAGTGCAAGAGTTTTAAAAAATGATAGAGACAGACTTTTAACTCTGTTTATTATAGGGTTTATGTCTTGTGGTGCAAGACTCCCTGTATACGTACTTTTTGCAGGAGCATTTTTCCCAGAAGATATGGCTGGAAATGTTTTATTTGCAATCTACATAAGTGGGGCTATTTTAGGTCTCATTGCTGCAAAAATTTTAAAACTTACTGCTTTTAAAGGTGTAGATGAGCCATTTGTTATGGAGATGCCAAAATATAGGTTGCCGAGCGTCAAACTAATCTGGCATACGGTACTTACAAAAACTATGATGTATCTTAAAAAAGCGGGGACATTTATTGCTGGTGCTTCTATCTTGATTTGGTTTTTATCAACATATCCACATAACACTAAACTTGAAGAGTTATATAATGCAAAAATTGAAAAAGCACAAAGTGAACAAGAGATTGTAAACTTGGAAAATGAATTGGCTATGGCACATTTAGAGCAAAGTTATTTGGGTGTTATTGGAAAATTTACTGAGCCTATTTTTAGTCCACTGGGATTTGATTGGAAAATGAATATAGCCTT
Organism: Sulfurimonas sp.; assembly: GCF_050296975.1. Lineage (GTDB taxonomy): Bacteria > Campylobacterota > Campylobacteria > Campylobacterales > Sulfurimonadaceae > Sulfurimonas. Next base: position 26,097 of record NZ_JBNKRX010000019.1, on the reverse strand, counting down.
GCAAACTGGTTTAGCTGCAAAAGAGGTTGTGGTATCAACTTTAGGGGTATTATACTCTTTAGGTGGAGATGTAGATGAGACAAGTAGTTCTTTATCAACGATGATACAAAAAAATATCCCATTTGCTTCAGCTGTTTCATTTATAGTTGTTGTGATGGTTTATTTACCGTGTTTAGCAGCTTCAATTGTATTTACTAGAGAAGCTGGAAATGTGAAATACTTTTTTTATTTATTAGCTTTTACATCAGTGGTGGCGTATTTTATGGCATTTTTTGCATACAGAGTCACTTTACTTTTTACAGGTGTTAGCTAATTGTTATATTGATAAAGTTATAATTTTACAAAAAAAAGGGTTATTATGGCTAAGCATAAAATATTGATGATTGAAGATGATCTAGAACTCGCTGAAATTCTTATGGAATATTTAGAACAGTTTGATTTTGAAATCGCAGTAGAAGATGACCCTTTTAAAGCGGTAAGTATTTTAAAGCTGGAGCCATTTGATCTTGTAATTTTAGATTTAACATTACCTGGAATGGATGGTCTTGAAGTTTGTGAAGCGATTCGTGAGCGTCAAGATATCCCTATCATTATTTCTTCAGCTCGTAGTGATGTGACAGATAAAGTAAAAGCGCTTGAACTTGGAGCTGACGATTATATGCCAAAACCATATGACCCACGTGAACTTGAAGCAAGAATCCAGTCAGTTCTTCGTCGTTATGCTGCAAAATCAGAAGCAAAAGCTGAAAATAAGAGTGACTTTAAATGTGATAGAGAGACAATGACAATCACTTATAAAGGGCGTACAATTGATCTTACAAATGCAGAGTTTGGAATCCTTGCGTATATGATCCAAAAACATGGTTTAGTAGTTTCTCGTGAAGACCTTATTCACAACGTAAATGCAATTAACGAAGACAGTTCAAATAAATCAATCGATGTAATGGTTGGACGTATTAGAAGTAAGCTTGGTGATAAATCTTTAATCGAATCTGTTCGTGGTGTTGGGTATAAACTGCTTAAATGATTAAAAAAAATGCCGTACTCATCACTGTGCTCGTTGCACTGAGTGTGTCACTTATAAGTGTGAGTGCAGTTTTTTGGGAATTTTACAAACTCAATAAACAACAATATATAGACCACATTTTTACAAAATACTCAGTTATCACACAAATCTATCGTGAGCATATGCAAAGAAGCTCTTCTGATATTATGCTTGAAGCAAATTTAGCAGTTTATGATCTTTTTATTGTCAAAGACAAAGCAGAAACAAAAAAGATTTTAAGTGAGTCAAAACTTCTAAAAAAAGAGGGGTTTAAAAGTTTTGATACCTCTTTGATGATAAATAAAAATGGACTTTTTACAAAAAAAACAGTTACAAATCTTCAAGCAACAATGTTGGAATATAAAAAACAGATATATTTTCATATTTCTGGTCAAAATGCAGATATATTTATAAAAGATGAAGATTTAAAACCTTACAGTTATATCAATATCTTATATGCTTACAGTACAGTTTTTTTAATCATATCTATCTCATTTGTACTTGTTTTTCAAAAGTTGCGTCCACTTATTAGATTACGAAGAAAAATTGCCTTGTATGGTAGTGGTGAGATGCATGTTTCCTTTAAAACAAAAAATACAGATGAGATAGGTTCTATTGCCAATGAACTTGAAAAAGCAAAACTCAAAATCAATACTATTTTAGAATCGCGCACACTCTTTTTAAGAAATTTGATGCATGAGTTAAAAACTCCTATAGCAAAAGGAACCATTGCTACACAGATGCTCTCGGAGGAGAAGCAACGTAACCGTTTTGTATCGATTTTTCATCGACTTGAAACTTTAGTTGAAGAGTTCGCTCTTATAGAAGAGGTGACAAGTTTAGAAGATACGACAGAGTTTAAAGAGTACCGTTTGGTTGATGTGATCGATGGTGCTATTGATATGGCAATGGTTGATAGAGAAAAAGTAAGTATAGAGATAGCAGGTGATGTAAAAGTAAATGTGAATTATAGACTTTACACTACAGCTATTAAAAACATGATTGATAATGGATTGAAATATTCCGATGATTGCCATGTGAAAATCGTAATTAATGATAAAAATGAGCTTTGCTTTGAAAGTAAAGGGGAGTGCTTGAAGCATCCGCTCCAATTTTATATAGAGCCTTTTACAAAAGAAAATCCATCAAAAAATAGCTTTGGTTTAGGTTTATATCTAGTAGATTCAATTTTAAAGGCACACTCAAAAGTATTAGCGCATGAGTATGATGACGGTATAAATCGTTTTATATTCGCATAAGCTAAAATATGTAAACTAGTGCAATGAATAAATTTCCCTACTTAGGTATGTATATCTTCCTTGCACTCTCTTTTTTTGTTTTTGGATGGCTTAGTCACTCAGCGTATGAGCCAGGGAACAGAATAGCAAAAAAAACTGTCCTAGATAAGATCAAAGAGAGAAAAACTTTAAATGTAGTACTTCTCAATGCACCCTCTACATATTTTATAGGTCCAGATGGTCCAAGTGGTTTTGAGTATGATCTTTTAAATGCATATGCCATGAGTCTTGGTGTAGAGTTGAAAATTACACCTGCACATACTGTTAAAGAAGCTTTGGAATATATAGGAAAAGAGGATATTGATATCGTTTCAGCATCTTTAACAAAAACACCACGTAGAAAAGAGTTATATAATTTTGGACCATCATACTTTGAAGTTCAAGAGCAAGTAGTTTGTTATAGAGGGATGCTTGGCACTTCAAAGTTTCCAAGGGATGTAGAAGATTTAGAAGGATTAGAGATAGTTGTTGGTGAAAATACAAGCTATTTTGAAACAGTTGAATCTCTTGTCAATGATGGTTTTGATATAAATGTAAGTGTTACCTCTGAGTACTCAACTGAGGAGTTATTAGAGATGGTATCAAACCACCAAATTGATTGTACAATAGCCGATTCAAATATTTACTCAATTAACTTAAAATATTTTCCAGATATAGCAATGGCATTTTCAATTAGTGGACGAGAACAACTTGCATGGATACTGCCAAAAAACTCTGAAAAATTAGAAGCTAATATGTATAGTTGGTTAAATAATTTTGTACAAACAGGAAAAATGACAAGGGTCAAAGATCATTACTATTCGTATGTACTCTTTTTTGATTATTACAATACAAAGATGTTTTATAAGCGTATAGAATCACGTTTACCTAAATATGAAAAATATTTTAAAAATGCAGCGACTCGTTTTGGAGTTCCTTGGACGCTTTTAGCAGCTGTTTCTTATCAAGAATCACACTGGAATCCTAAAGCTAAAAGTTTTACAGGAGTCCGAGGTATGATGATGTTGACATTACATACCGCTAAACTTCTAGGTGTAAAAAATAGACTTGACCCCGAACAAAGTATTACAGGCGGGACAAGACATCTTAAGCAGATGATTAAAAATGTTCCTGATGGTGTTGAAGGGGAAGATCGTTTAAAATATGCATTAGCTGCATATAATGTTGGTGGTGGACATATTCAAGATGCTATGACATTAGCAAAAAAACTGGGTTTAAATCAGTATGTTTGGAGTGATTTAAAGATAGTTTTACCACTACTTTCACAAAAAAGATATTATAAAACACTGAAATTTGGTTACGCTAGAGGAAGTGAACCTGTGAAATATGTTGAAGCAATTTATAACTATAAAAGTATATTAGAAAAAATTGTTGAGGGGCAAGAAAAAGAGACTCAAGAGCCAGATGAGAATAATACTACTCACTAGCTTTTGAAAGTTCAGTTAAAAAGCTTTCCATATCATACTTAACGCGATATTCCGGTGTCATTATGTGGATCAATATATCTCCTAAATCAATAACAACCCAATCCCCACTCTCATCAATATTATTAAAGTGTTCTTCGGGTTTTAATTCACGTTTTAGATGATCTAATAATGCTGTTGTATGTTTTTGTCCAAGTGATGAAGCAATGATTGCATAATCTACAAAATAATCTCTATCTCTTAAATCAAAAACCTCTATCGCTTCTGCTTTGTTTTTATCTAAAACTGAAGTGATCTTCTCTACTCTATTTACCATTATGTTCCTTGTAATAATTTTTTATTTTTTTTGCAATTTTTGAAGGTAAAAACTTTGGATCAATACTTGTGCGTAAAGTTGTTGACGATATTGGAATATTTACTTCCAATCGTTGGTACTTTTTAGGAATATCAATACCATCTCTTGAAACAACTATAAAAGTTACTAAAGTTTTTAACTCATCATATTTATACCACTTTTTTAAAGATGCCAAATTATCAGCCCCAATTACAAGATATATAGTGTCATACTCTTGTTTGAGATGATGCACAGTTTGTATAGTGGGTACTTTTGTTTTTTGTTCAATTTCAAAAGAGCTCACTTCTACATTTTGATAATCTTGAAATATATCTTTTAACCACTTTAGTCTCGTATCTGCTTGGGCTACAAAGTTCGACTTAAATGGATTGAGGTAGGTTGGCATAATTATGATTTTATCTATAAAATCCAAACTCTTTAATGCTTCCACAATCTTAACATGACCTAAATGTGGAGGATCAAATGAGCCACCAAAAAGTGCTATATTTTTCATTTAATTAGAATTATAACTAAAATTGGATAAAATAACCGAATTTAATTTTTATAGGATATAAAATGGCACTAAAAATAGCAATTAATGGATTTGGTAGAATCGGTCGTTGTGTTGCTAGAATTGCAGCTACAAGAGATGATGTAGAGGTTGTTGCAATCAATGATATGGCAAGTATGGATATGATGTTATATCTATTAAAAAACGATTCTGTGCATGGTACATTTAAAAGTGAAATTGAGCAAATTGATGAGCATAATATCAGTATAGATGGACATAAAATTAGAGTATTTTCTGATAGAGATCCAAAAAATCTAAAATTTGCTGATTGTGGTGCAGACATGGTTTTAGAGTGTACAGGTGTGTTTTTAACACAAGAGAGTGCGCAAGTGCATATTGACAACGGTGTAGAAAAAGTTCTTTTTTCTGCTCCTGCAAAAGATAAAAATACTCCAACGTTTGTTATGGGTGTAAATGAAGAGACATATGCTGGGCAAAAAATCGTTTCAAATGCATCTTGTACAACAAACTGTTTAGGTCCTGTTGCACGTGTACTTGACGATGCTTTTGGAATTGAAAAAGGTCTGATGACCACTATCCATTCATACACAAATGATCAAAATATCTTAGATGTGAAACACTCAAAAGATAAACGTCGTGCTCGTGCTGGAGCTATCAATATGATCCCAACAACAACAGGTGCAGCAAAAGCTATCAGTTTAGTTTTACCACAGTTAGAGGGAAAACTTCATGGACAATCTGTGCGTGTGCCAACACCGGATGTTTCTATGGTTGACTTAAATGTAGTTGTAAAAAAAGAGACTATAAAAGAGGAAGTAAATAAAGCATTCCGTGATGCAGCAGCTGGAAGATTGAAGGGTCTTTTACTTGTTGATGATGAGATGAGAGTATCTCAAGACTTCGTTGGATGTGAGTATAGCTCAATTGTAGCAGAGGATTTAACACAAGTTATCGGTGGCAATATGGTAAAAGTTATGGCTTGGTACGATAATGAGTGGGGTTACTCTATGAGATTAATCGATATGGCGATATATATTAGTAAATAGTTTTAAACTGTAAGGAAGTAAATGGAATTATTACATTTAAAAGATTTAGATTTAAAAGATAAAAAAGTATTTATCAGATGTGACTTTAATGTTCCAATGGATGAGTTTGGAAATATCACTGATGATAGACGTATTCGTTCAGCAGTTGCAACGATTAACCATTGTTTAGATGAGGATTGTGCAGTAATTCTTGCTTCACATTTAGGGCGTCCAAAAGGTGAAGTAGAACCTAAATACTCATTGGCTCCAGTAGCTCGAAGATTGCAACAACTTTTAAAACGTCATGTTGAACTCGCTCCTAGTGTAGTGAGTGAAGATACACTTAAAATGGCAGCGGAGTTACCTCGTCATGAGGTATTGCTTTTAGAAAATCTTCGTTTTGAAGCTGGTGAAACAGAAAATGATGAAGAGTTCTCAAAAAAATTAGCATCTATGGCAGAGTTTTATATCAATGATGCATTTGGTGTGTCACATCGTGCTCATGCGTCTGTTCATGGTATTACAAAATATTTTGACAATAAACATAAAGCAGCAGGTTTTTTACTTGAAAAAGAGATCAATTTTTTTAGTAAACTTATAGATAATCCGATTCGCCCTTTTGCAGCAATCGTTGGTGGTTCAAAAGTATCGGGAAAACTTGAAGCACTAGTAAATTTATTGCCTAAAGTAGATAAAATTTTTATTGGTGGTGGGATGGCTTTTACATTCTTAAAACAACTAGGGTATGACATAGGTGCATCACTAGTTGAAGATGATCTTTTGGACGAGGCACAAAAGATTATGGATAAAGCCAAAGAGCTTGGTGTAAAGTTTTACCTTCCAGTTGATGTTATTGCGGCAGAAAAGTTTGAAGCAGATGCTGTTAGTAAAATAGTAACAGCTCAAGAGATACCTCATGAGTGGATGGGACTTGATATCGGTCCTGCAACTGTAAGACTGTATCGTGAAGGTCTTAACGATGTGCAAACTGTTTTATGGAATGGTCCAATGGGTGTTTATGAGATGGATAGATTTGCACGTGGAAGCTCAAAAATAGCAAACTTTGTAGCAGACAGTTACGCAACTACAGTTGTTGGTGGTGGTGATACAGCTGATCTTGTACAACGTGTAAATGTTGACAGTGAGATCACTTTTATATCAACAGGTGGTGGCGCTTCGTTAGAGCTTTTAGAGGGTAAAGTTTTACCAGGTGTTGAAGCGCTTGTTATTTCATAAGGAAACAGACAAATGATAGTAGCAGCAAATTTAAAAACAAACTTGACGAGAAAAGAGACAAGAGAGTATGTTAATGCAGTAGAAAACTTTGCACTGACAAACTCTTTAACACAAGATATTTTTGTTTTTCCTGCTACCTCTTCACTTGATACTTTTGAAACAAAAGTTACAGTAGGTGCCCAAAATGCATACGCTGTACAAAATGGTGCATTTACAGGTGAAATTGGTTTGGATCATTTAGATGAATTTGGGATTAAAACGATTTTAATTGGGCATAGTGAACGCCGCCATATTCTTGGTGAAACTCAGGAATTGATAGCTCAAAAATTCAACTATTTTAAAGAGCTTGGGTTTACAATCATTTATTGTGTTGGTGAACCTTTGGAAAAACGTGAAGCTGGTACTGAAAGAATGATGGAATATATCGATGCTCAATATGAAGGAATTGATACAAATTATGAAAAACTAATCATCGCGTATGAGCCAGTTTGGGCGATAGGAACAGGGCTTACACCAACGAATGAAGATATCGTAGCTATTCATACTGAGTTGAAGAAAAAATCACTTTCCCCATTACTTTATGGTGGGAGTGTAAAAGTAAATAATGCTCAAGAGATTATGGCATTAGAAAATGTAGATGGTGTACTTGTAGGAAGTGCTGCACTAAAAGTGGAAGATTTTTGTCAAATGGTAACTTTTGCTGAGGAATTAGATAAACTAGTATAAAAAGAGTGCAAAGCACGAGAGCTTCCCGCTGAGGGAAACATAGTGCACACGACGGAGTACCCTTGGGGTATGAGCGTAAGAAAAGGAATTACTTCCTTTTCTGTACAGAATAGATGGAGGTTTTCCTTCATTTTATAAAATAAAATTAAGGAGAAGTTTTTTATGATTATGAAAGGTAAAAAAGGTCTTATTGTAGGTCTTGCAAATAATAAATCGATTGCATATGGAATCGCTGAAGCATGTAAAGCACAAGGTGCAGAGCTAGCATTTACATATTTAAACGATGCACTTAAAAAAAGAGTTGAACCAATTGCACATAGTTTTGGCAGTGGCGATTATGTATATGAGTTAGATGTATCTAATGAAGAGCATATGGCAGGTATTGCAGAGAAAATTGCAAAAGATTTTGGTAAGATTGATTTTTTAGTACACTCTGTTGCTTTTGCTCCAAAAGAAGCGCTTTCAGAGCCATTTATAAAAACAACTAAAGAAGCATTTAGAATTGCTATGGATGTTTCAGTATACTCATTGATTGATCTTACAAATCGACTAGAGAGTGTTTTAGCTGAAGATGCTTCAATACTTACACTTTCATATCTTGGTGGACCAAAATATGTAGCCAACTACAATGTTATGGGTGTTGCAAAAGCTGCACTTGAATCAACTGTTAGATATATGGCAGTCGATCTTGGTCGTAAAGGACAACGTGTAAATGCAATCTCAGCAGGACCTATTAAAACTCTTGCTGCTGCGGGAATTGGCGATTTTTCTCAGATTTTAAAATGGAATGAAGTAAATGCACCATTAAAGCGTAATGTTACAATTGAGCAAGTTGGGAACTCTGCGATGTATCTTTTAAGTGATTTAGCAAGTGGTGTAACTGGTGAAGTTCATTATGTTGATAGCGGTTATAACGTTATGGGAATGGCTGGTGTTGCATCAAATGATGAAGGTAAAACAGTTCTTGCTTGGGATGTGAAATAATTCACTTCCCAATAGCAGGTAAACTCTCCATCTGTTTCACATGTGAAGCATTTTCATCACTGGGATTTGCTTTTTGATAGGCTCTTGCTTTATCTACATACTCTTGTAGTGTAAAAGGTCTATTTTTATTCTCAATATACTCTGTTTTTTCAGTTGTATTATTTTCTGTTTTTACAACCTCTTTTTTCATATATTTTTCTTGAATCTCTTCATTTTTTTCAATAGATGGAGTCCAATCATCCTTAAGCCAACCATCTAAAATATTTTGTGTGACACCAGCTTTTTTGTTAGTTCCTGTTGGACTGAGATTATTTAACTCTTCATTCTTAGATGGGGTGCTTTCAGGCTTTGTAGTACACCCATAGAGTGCAAATAATGTGATAAATGTGAGAAGTGTGATATTTGATTTTTGTTTCATATAGGCATTTTAACTAAATGTTGGTAAATATATGGCTGTTTTAATCATAGTTTAAGAATAGGGTATGGTATACTGCATACGAAATTTGTAAAGAAACAAGGAGAATATATGAAATTTACAAAATTGAGTTTAGTAGCTGCGTTACTAGCTGGATCAAGTGTTTTCGCTATCGATAACATCAAAGTAAGTGGAGACGCTAACGTTTTCTATAGTACTACAGATGCTAAAGCTGGATTTGCTGCTGTAACTGATAAAGATGATTTATTTGGTAAAGATAATTCAGCTGCTGATATTGGTTTAAACTTTAACATTTCTGCTGATTTAGCAAAAAATGATATTGTAACATTAAGTGCAGGTGCTGGTTATACTATCCTTACTACTTTAGGTTTAGAGAATAACTTTGTATCTAACGTATGGGGTTCTGCGCATACTGCTACAGTTAATAGTGGCTCAAACTATGCTAGTGCAATAGGTGGAGCTAAAGTTGAAAATGCAAGCTGGATGAACGAGTTATGGGTGGCTGCTACTGTAGGTAACACTACTGCAAAACTTGGACGTATGGCTCTTGATACTCCAATCGCATTTACTGAAACTTGGACAATTGAGAAAAATACTTTCGAAGCTGCTGTTTTAATAAATCAAGATATTCCAAACACTACGTTAGTTGGTGCTTATGTTGGTAATAGTAATGGAACAAATGCAGGATCAATTAACTTTAGTGAAACAACTATATTAGGTGATAGTGCAGGTTTAGCTGTTGGGGGTGTTGTAAATGCTAATGGTGAATTCGCAACTCTTGGTAAAAGTGGTGCATATGCTATCGCTGCTATCAATAACTCTTTTAAACCTTTAACTGCTCAAGCTTGGTACTATAATCTTCCAAACTATGCAAAAGCTTACTGGTTACAAGCTGATTTAGCATGTGAAAAAGTTCCAGGTTTAATGCTTGGTGCACAATATACATCTGGTAAAGTAGGTGAAGGTGATAACAGTGGCACATATGCTGTTATGGCTGGTTATGAGATGAAAGATGTAGCTACTGTAAAAGTTGCTTATTCTCAAACATCTGATAAAGGTGCTTTACATGGTCAAAATATTGTTGGAAGTGGGCAATCTAAACTTTATACTGAAGCATGGTGGAACTATGGATATGTAACTGCAACAGATACTACAGCTTACAACGTAACTGTTGAAGGTGCTGCTGCTGGTGCTGATCTTGGTCTTTACTATACATATGCTGATCAAGATAAAGGTGCAGGTCCTAGCGATATGACAGAGGTTACTTTAACTGCTGGTAAGTCTTTTGGTCCACTTGATGCTACTTTAGCATATGTTTACACTGACCTTGGTAAAACTGGTGGTGTAGATGCTGACGCAACTAACACAGTTCAAGCTTACTTAACAGTAAACTTCTAAGAAGTTTTTCTTCTTTAGTCAATCCCTTTTGGGATTGGCACTTTTTTCTTTCTTTTTAAAACAATCTGCTTAATCTTAGTATTTATGTTCAAAATTTTCGAAAATCAAAAGAAATTTCACGAAATGAACTTTTTTTCTAATTATAATTTGAATCAATTCAAATAAAAGGTTAATAAATGAAAAAAATATTCTTAATAAGTTTCATTGTAATCCCAACACAGTTTAGAAGCATTACACTTACTGCTAAATTGACAAAATGTATAATAAAATAGTAAGATACAATATGATTAGTCGGACTGAAATTATTTCCACTTTAGAACAATGTGACTCTGTTGTATTTGCATACCTTTTTGGCTCGTATGCAAAAGGTAATGTTACATACAAAAGTGATGTGGATATTGCTGTATATATGAAAGATGAATTTAACAACTTTGACTCAAAATTACAATTGCATCATCAACTTCAAAAAAAATTTGGTTGCGAGGTAGATTTGATAATTTTAAATAAAGTGAAAAACTTTGATCTTTTAGAAGATATATTTAGAGAAGGATTTGTTATAAAAGATTCGGACAATGACCAAAGGGTGATGTTTGAACTTTATAAAGAACATGAGATCCTTGACTATAAAGTTTTTAAAAAGAGTATAGATGCTGCATAGAATAGAGAATAAGATTAAGACTATTGAAGAAATTTTGACTTTGCTTGATCAGTTAAAATCGGATTGTAAAAACAAGTTTCTCATCGATAAAATTTACCAGGGAGCATTGTTGCATTATTTGTATATGGCAGCAGATAGTTCTATCGCTTTAGCAGAAATGGTAATTAAATATAAAAATCTAACTCGTTCCCAAAGTTATTATGAGAGTATAGACTTGTTAGGTGAACATGGGATTATTCCTGCCGATTTTGCATATGATTTTGCAAAAATAGCTTCGTTTAGAAATTTTCTTGCCCATCATTATGAGAGAATTGATTATCTGGAGATATGTGAAAATACACTGGAAAAACTCGAAGATATTAGAAAATACTTAGCTTATGTAAAAAATGCTCTAGCTTTGTAGGTTTAGAATTTTTTAGAGGTGCCCTTAATATTTTTAGCACAAACATAAGCACTAGAAAATGCCCATTGAAAGTTATATCCACCAAGTTCACCTGTAACATCAACTACTTCACCTATAAAATAGAGACCTTTTACTTTTTTTGATTCTAATGTTTTAAAGTCCAGTTCATTTGCTACAACACCTCCACGAGAAACTTCAGCTTTTGTAAAACCATAGTTTCCAGCAGGTGCAAATTTATAGTTTGTTATGCTTTTATCTTTAAGTGCATGTTGGAGTCGTTTAGGAAGCTCTTGAGCATCATCTGGAGTGAAATTAATACGTATATCGCCTTTATGCCAATAAAGTGATGCAGAGAGGATAGCTGGTCCACTAAGACCTTTATGAGTAAAGAGTAGTTCCTCTTCAATTATCTTGTCTTTGACTTTGATATTTACATAAGTACTTAGACCACTTAACCCTTTCATCCAGTTTTCACTAGGCTGCACAGTAAGTCCTACTAATGCAGGTGAAAACTCTTGTACTTGTAAGTCAAAACTTTTTGCAATATCCAAACCTATATCTGATGCACCAAGATTAGCAAAACTCTTTCCACCAGTAGCTACTACTATATTTTTTGCTTTAAGTATTTGTTTATCGGTTGTAAGTGTAAAAAGTTCATCCTCTTTGGTAAGTGAGAGAATTTTATGATTATAATAAAAATGGTGTTCCTTATTTTGCTCAAGTAAAAGATCAATTATATCTTGTGCAGAGTGTTTACAAAAATAGTAACGCTTTTTACGTATCTCTAACTCTATACTATTACGATCTAAAAAACGCAGTAATTTTTCTTTATTAAACTTTTTAAAAACAGTTTTTATAAGTTCTTTATCTCCATCAAAATTATTTGGTTTTACAGATACATTTGTAATGTTACACTTTCCACCACCTGATATTTTTAGTTTTTGTGCAGCTTTATCATTTCCTTCAACAATAGCGACAGAGAGGTTTTTAGTTAGATTGGCTCCGCACATCAGTCCAGCCGCACCTGCTCCTAAAATAATCACATCATAGTTTTTCATAAATGCAATTATAAGATATAATTTCATAAATAAAAAACAAAGTTGGATAATGGCAAACAAACTACATATAGTCTCATTAGGATGTACAAAAAATCTTGTAGATACAGAAGTGATGATGGGACGACTGAAAAATTTTGAACTTACAGATGAAAATGAAGATGCTGATGTAATTATTGTCAATACATGTGGTTTTATAGATGCTGCTAAAGAGGAGTCAATTAATACTGTGCTTTCGTTACATGAAGCACGTAAAGAGGACTCTGTTTTAGTTATGGCAGGATGTTTAAGTGAGCGTTATCAACAAGAATTGCAAGAGCAGATTCCTGAAGTAGATATCTTTACTGGTGTTGGGGATTATGATAAGATTGATGAGCTATTGTTAGAGAAAAAAAGCAGGTTTTCTGATGAAGTATACTTGATTGATGGGGCAGAGCGAGTTGTAACTGGCTCAACGTACCATGCCTATATAAAACTCTCTGAAGGGTGTAATCAACAATGCTCATTTTGTGCTATTCCTAGCTTTAAAGGCAAACTTAACTCACGTGAATTGGACTCAATTGCTAAAGAGGTTGAATCTTTAGTGGCTAGAGGGTATTGGGATTTTTCATTTGTATCACAAGATTCTAGTTCTTATTTAAGAGATAAAAATATCAAAGACGGACTTTCACTTTTGATTGAGAGAATGGAGTTGATCGAGGGTGTAAAAAGTGCAAGAATTCTTTACCTTTATCCGTCAACTACATCAATGAACCTACTTAAACGTATTGAAAAAAGTGGAGTGTTTCATAATTACTTTGATATGCCTATTCAACATATAAACGATGATATGCTGAAAATTATGAAACGTGGTTTTGGAAAAGAAAAAACACTCGAACTATTAAATTATATGCGTTCTATGCCAAACGCATTTGTGCGAACGAGTTTTATAGTTGGACATCCAGGTGAAACAGAGGAAATGTTTGAAGAGATGTGTGAGTTTACAAAATCTTTTGGCTTTGATCGTGTAAATGTTTTTGCATATAGTGATGAAGAGACAACTACTGCTCATGATATGAAAGATAAGATTGATGAAGCGACTATAGCACATCGTGCAGAGATTTTAGGAGCTATTGTAAGAGATGTAACAAACGAGTCTTTAGAAAATGAAGTTAGTAAAGAGGTAGATATTGTCATTGACGGGCAAAGTGATGAGCATGAGTACTTACTAAGTGCTAGAGAATTGTTATGGGCTCAGGAAATTGATGGTGAAATCTATGTTAATGATAGAGTTGATGAGGATACAGTAATTGAATTTGCAAAGCCATATAGAGCAAAAATTACAGGTCTTGCAGGAAATATTTTGATGGCAACAGTGGATAATGCTTCAACTTCAAACTAAAGAGCTTTTAGCCCACTCTAAAAATCTTCTAGCTTTTTCAGCTGGAGGTGACTCAACTGCACTTTTACATCTTCTTTTAGGAAATAATATACCATTTGATATAGCTATAGTTGATTATGGTGTGCGTGAACAAAGTAAAGAGGAAGTAGTTTTCGCTCAGGAACTAGCAAAGGTACATGGATTTACTTGTTTTGTAAAAACTGCTCCAAAAATAGAAAAAAACTTTGAATCAAATGCAAGAAATATTCGTTATGATTTTTTTGAAGAACTTATTGAGCAATATAACTATGATAACCTTGTAACCGCACACCATTTAGGTGATAGATTTGAGTGGTTTTTGATGCAGTTTTGCAAAGGTGCTGGATGTGTAGAACTCTCAGGGATGAAAAGCATTGAAAAAAGAGATAAATACACTCTTATTCGACCATTATTACACGTAGATAAGCAAGATATACTAAAGTATTTAGATGAAAAAAATATCCATTATTTTGAAGATGAGACAAATAAAGATGAACAGTATAAACGAAACTATTTTCGCCATAATTTTTCTAAACCTCTGTTAAAAGAGTTTAAAGAGGGGATACAAAAGAGTTTTTCATATATAGATAAAGATGTTGATGCACTTATAGAAGAGGTAGATATCAAAACTATCAATCAACTGGCATATTTTAACTCATATGATAAAAGAACTAATGTTGTGTATATAGATAGATATTTAAAATCTATCGGACATATGATAAGTGCAAATGAGAAACAAGAGTTATCTCAAAATAGTAGTGTTGTAGTTGGACGAAAGTATATAGTTGAGCAAGATGAAGCATATGTATTTATCACACCATACGTTGAAGCAAAAAATATAGATAAAGAGTTAAAAGAGAGAATGAGACTTTTAAGAGTCCCTGTAAAATTACGAGGCTATTTAGCCTCCGATGTAGAGGCACTCGAGTTTGTATCTTTATTGTTAGAGTAAACTTTCATAGTAAAAGAGGAGTTAATCATCTCCCCTTCTCTTTTAAAAGTGATAGGGAAGTTTACACTTATAATCCAATCACTTTTGTTTATAGCATCTAAAAAGTCATAAAAGTTTGTTGGAGAGTTGATTTTTGATGATGTATCTACTTGATACGTTGCAAATCCCTCATCATCTTTATCACGAGCTAATTTTGTTACTTTGAGGGTAGAGAAGTATGTTTTGAGTTCTTTTTCAAATCTTGATGGATTAAATGGTTTGTCAAAAGCTTGAATAATATGTCTATTTTTACTTTGCAAATCTTTTAAAACTGAGAGTGTTTCATCATAAAAATCTTGATATTTTCTATACTCTTTGAGTTCTTTTTGTAACTCGATTCTTTGTACTCTATATTCTTTTCCTTTAGGGATAAGTACTTTAAATGAAAATACTACAACAAAGATGAATAGAACTACTGATAGCAGAGCTAAATAAAGATAGTGACGAGGGATATTAATTTTCATTTGATAACTCCTCATCAGCTTCATCAATATAATTTGTTGAAACAAATCGCAACCAACCATTCCCGGCAGGATAAAAACTACTGTATGTTTTATGAAAAATTGATCGAAGTGGTGCTTGGAGCATAAAGTTGTAGATATCTTTATTTGGCGTAATTCCATAAAGAACAAGACCATTTTTAAGTAGTTTCGCTTCTGAGAGTGTGATACGCTCTGGGACTAGATCAAAAAGGTTTGCGATAGAGTCTTTTAAAACACTATTTTTTGTAAATATTCGCTCAGATAAATCTTTTTGTTTCTCAATATATGCGATTTGATTTTTCATATTTTCGATATCAGCTTGGAGAGCTGTTCGGGCTTGAATAGTTTCAATTTTATCTTGCTCAAAATTATAGTCCTTAAAAACAAGAAATAAAAAAGTTGAAAATATCATTATAAGTGTCATTGAAAAAAATGTGATGAGTAGTTTTAACTCTTGTGTAAAAGGTGTTTTTGATCTTGGTTTTATATAGCTGTATTTCATAAACCAAGCTCCTCTTTAGCAAGTTCACAAACTTCTGCACCAAGATCGATAGTTCTAATATATACGTTTAAAAACATCTCCTCTTCAAGATAACGTTTTAGATCAGATGTCACTTGTGTATTGTCAGCGATATAGATGTTTTCTATAAATTTTCCCTCATATTTTGAATCTTTATAAAAATGGTTCATAGCACTTTGAATGAGAGAAAATCTTTGATAATCCTCTGTAAAATGGGAGTCTTCATTCTCTTGGTCTACATTCTCTTTTGGAATAGATTCTTGTTGATTGTTTTCAAAAAGTTCCTCTTCTAAGTCTTTACTTTCTGAAAACTCATCGATATCTTCTAGAGAATCAAGGTCTTCTATATCTGAAAAATCATCTAAGTCATCTTCCACATCTATCTCATCTAAAATAATGCCCTCATCATCAAGCCCAAGATCGATATCTTTGTCATCATCTAAATCTTCTAAAACTATTTTTTCTGAATCTAAGTCTATTTCCATATCTAAATGTTCTGCATAAAGAAGTTGCCCCTCTTCAAATACACAAACAGAGAGTGAACTATCTTCTAAAAGTGCAAACATTGCTAAGTGTTGATCTTTTTTGTCTTTGAAAAACTTTGTTAATACATTAAATGGTGAAAAAACAAAATCGATGCCAATATCTTCATACTTTTTCTCTAACGCATAGAGGTCTGTTTTTGATGTAAAAATGGTCCAGTTTTTGTCAACACATTTATATTCGGAAGTTGAGAGGTCTTTATAAAAAGGGATTTTTGTTTTATCGCATGTTGGAAGTGCACCTTGATCGTTTGAAGTATCCAAAAAACAGATGTAGTGATATGGTGATTCTTGTGTGTAGTGATGGATATATTCAAACATCTCTTCTGTGAGATTTGTAGATTGAAAAACATTTTCATAGTGATGTGTCTCTTTACTTTTTGAGAACACTTCTACGTGGACTGTAGTGCTAGATCGCTCAACAATAATACCAATGAACACTTTCATATATAAAGATTCTAGTATTTTGCCTAACACTCAGTTTCCACCCCACATAAAGGATGTGCTTTATCGTAATTTTGTTTTTTCAATGCACTACCTAACTTTGTATAAATTTGTGTCGTTGCCATCGATGAATGACCCAAAAGTTCACTCACATCTACTATAGGTGCACCGCCGTTTAAAAGAGAAGTTGCATACGAATGGCGCAGTTGATGAGGTGTTACTTTTAATGATATTCTAGCAAAAACTTTATTTATGATATATCTTAGACTATTTTCGCTTAATTTTTCTTCATTTTTCTCAAAAAGAAACTTTTTTGGATGAAAATCTTTTAAATACTCATCTAAAAGTTTTTGTGTAGTTTCAAGCAAAGGAATATCTCTTTGTTTTTTCCCTTTTCCTATAACACGAATCCACTGATCGTTGATATCTTCAAGTTGCAAGTTTGAGAGTTCTGAGATACGAAGTCCCATCGTATATAAAATTGTGATTATAAGTTTTTCTTGTAAATCAGCTTTCTGAAGCGCTTCGATAATATGTTGATGGGTAACTGGTTTTGGAAGTGTTTTGGCAACTTTAACACTTTCATCTGCTTTGAGATTTACTTTCAGCCCAATTTCGTTTAGGTATTCGCTAAAACTTCTTATGGCACTGAGCTTTTTGCTAATGGTTTTACTTTGTAGTGAAGATATATGAATACGATAAGGCATAAGATTAAAAAGGATGTGTGTTTTTTCATCCACTATTTCAATATACTCAAAAGCTTCATCTAAAGCCTCTTTGTATGTCTTGATAGTGAGATCAGAATATCCTTTATACCCTTTGAGGTTTTCTAAGAACTTCTCTTTTCTCTCAATGATCAACTTTTTCAAGAATCTTCTCGAATTGTTCATGATATTTTGCAGCTTCATCTACAAGGTTTTTGTCTGTTATAACACTTGGAGCTAATTTGACATAACTATCGACCATAATCTCACTCATCAGTTTGATTTTTGATCTCCCAGCATCATCTACAGTATCTTGGGCAATAATTTCATTGATTTCATTGAGATATTGTTTTGCGTCTTTGATATATTTTTCATATTTCATAGAGGTTTTTGATTGTGCCATGATAGTTGAGGCCATTCTATTATAAACATCAAGTGCAAATGCTTCATTTGCCAACTTGTAAGCCTCTGTATAGTCACCCATCTCATAATGGTACTTTGCTTCTAAAGATTTTTCATATGATGGATTGGTTAGAAAAAACAAAATCATAAAAGATAGAAGAAAAACAGCTATAAAAATAAGGAGATTTTTAATGCTCATGTTTAAGTAACCCCTCTTTAATTAAAGCTCTTGCAGCTTCGAGTTCCAGCTCACTAATATCGATCTCTTTAGTAGAGTAGTAATGTATTGTACCAAAAGGTTTAGGAACAGTAAAGCGATCCCAAGAATTAAACTGCCAAAATTTTGTTGGTTTGATTTCCACAAGAACAATTTTAGCCTTTGCTTTTTGTGCCATTACAACGATCCCATCAGCAACTTCATGGCGGGGTCCTTTTGGTCCATCGGGGGTGATTCCTATATCGTATCCCTCTTTTAAAGTTTTAATTGCTTGAATCAATACTTTTGCAGGTGATTTGTCACTTGAACCTGCGAGTGTACCTAAACCAAAGTACTCTATTGTTTTTGAAATCAGTTTTCCGTCAAAGTGGGGTGAGATTAAAACTTTTGCATGAGGTTTTTTTCTATAGTATGAATAAAGATAAGGAAGCATTAAAAGCTCTCCGTGCCAACAGGCAAAGATTATAGGCTCTTCTGAAATAGACTCAGTGGAGTGGTAAACCTTTTTGTTTGTGTAATAGAGAAAACGGATAAGCAATGAGCCAATAAGTGGAATAAAGATGAGTGCTAATACACGAGATAGTTTTTTAAGCAACTATCTCCCCTGTGCAGATGGTTCGTCCAATTTGTGTCACTTTAACTTTGGCGAATGTTCCTAGAAGCTCCTCGGAACCTTTGACTTTTATAACAAGATTTGTATTTGTTCGCCCTGATACATAGTTATCACGATTGAGGTCTTCAAAATAAACCTCATACACTTGATCTAGATATCTCTGAGCATTTTCATCTAAGATTTCAGCTTGGAGGGATTGGAGTTGTGTAAGACGTGCTGAGCCGATCTCTTCATCGACTGTATTTGTAAAATGCTCAGCTTCAGTATGTGGACGTGCTGAGTATTTAAAACTAAAGATTTGATCAAATTTTACTTTTTTCATTACATCTAAAGTATCTTCAAAATCTGCTTCATTCTCACCTGGAAAAGCCACAATGATATCAGTTGAGATGCTAACTTCAGGACACTCAGCTCGTAATTTTTCAACACGGTTTAAAAACCACTCTTTGGTGTATCCACGTTTCATATCTTTAAGCACTTTTGTTGAACCTGATTGTAGCGGCATGTGCATAGATTTACATATCTTAGGATTTGAGGCAAACTCTTCGATAAACTCATCATCCATGTGAAATGGGTGTGGAGAAGTAAAACGGATACGCTCTAGTCCTTCAATCGCAGAGAGTCTTCGTAATAGTTCTGTAAAGTTCATTTTTTCATAATCTTTATCTGAAAAACGTCTACCGTAATTATTTACGTTTTGACCAAGTAAAAATATCTCTTTAGCCCCTGTAGCGACTGCTTTTTTCGCTTCGTTTACAATCAGCTCATCAGGAATTGAGATCTCTTCTCCACGCGTTTTTGGAACTATACAAAATGTACATTTTTTATCACACCCAATTGAGATGTTAATGTAAGCTTTGTAAGGTGATGTGCGAAAGTCATCAAAAGCAAATTCACTCTCATCGTAGTTGATGTCGATCTCTACAGCTTTATCTTTGTGCAACACTTCAGAGATTTTTGAAACGTTTCTAGCACCGAGCACAAAACTAACAAAGGGTGCACGTTTAATGATCTCATCACCGAGGTGTGAAGCTGTACAGCCACATACACCTATTTTTGCTCCCTCTTTTTTCTTTTTGTTAAAAACACCGAGTTCAGAAAAAAGTTTAGCAACAGGTTTTTCTCTAACGGAACATGTATTTATTAAAATTAGGTCTGCATCTTTGAGCTCAGTTGTTGTTTCATACCCTTCACGCTCTTTAAGTTGTGCAATCATGTGCTCAGAATCACGTGTATTCATGGCACAGCCTAATGTTTCAATAAATAATTTTTTTGACATTTACGCTCTTTGTTTTATGCCATAATATGTACTTGGTACATGTAGTCATTATCGCTAAGTGCGTATTTAACTTCGTTCATATAAAAGCTTTTTCCTTGCGCTTCAAAATGATCTTGAAGTTCAAGAAGGTCTTTGTGAGAATTTTCTCTATCGAAGTATAAAATAACACTCCCGTCTTTCTCAACTAAAGATTCGATTTTTTCTAAGTCAATTTTTTTTGGCTTAGCATCTAGCTCTGTTCTTACTAGCTTTAAATCCATTTTTTTTCCTTATGTAGTCTTTTAAAAAGTTGTGAATTATACTTTAATTGTAATAAAACTCCGATTAAAGATGTTTTTATAACAACTTGGGTAAAATTTTATACTTTCAATAAGAAATCTCCCAATATTATTTGTCATTGTTCGATTTCTTAAATATTAGAGGATATTAGTGTGGAAAAAATATTAGATATTGCAGAAGCTATTGCAAATGAAAAAGGTTTGCAGCCAGATAAAGTTTTAGAAGCGTTAAAAACAGCTTTTGTACAAACAGCAAAAAGAGTTATTAACCCAAATTTTGCTTATGAAGCACAAATTGATGATACAACAAAAAGTATAAAAATTATTCAAACAATTACAGTTGTGGAAGATAATGATCCAAAATTACAAGACCCAGAATTAGCACCTGCATATATGGCTATTTCTGAAGCACGTTCATATGATGATCAAGTGGAACTTGGCGATCAACTTCAAGAGGAACATGACCTTGAAGATTATGGAAGAACTGGTGCTTCACAGCTCCATCGTGAGATCGAATACCATATTCAAAGAATGGTTGAAGATGAGGTATTTAGTAAATACAAATCAAAAATCGCTACAATTGTAAATGGTCGTGTTACACGTGTTGATGCAAACAATGCAACATACATAGAAGTAGATGAGATTCGTGCAGTACTTCCTATGAAAAGCCGTATCAAAGGGGAAATTTTTAAAGTTGGCGATGTGCTAAAAGCTGTTGTACGTCGTGTTAATATGGATAAAGAAACAGGTATCTATATAGAACTCTCACGTACATCTCCAAAGTTTTTAGAAGCACTTTTAGAGCTTGAAGTACCAGAGATTGAAGATGGGAGTGTAGTGATTGAAAAATCAGCTCGTATCCCAGGTGAGAGAGCAAAAATTGCCATCTTCTCTACGCATCCACAAGTTGATGCTGTTGGTGCTACTGTTGGTGTAAAAGGTGTGCGTATCAATGCTGTAAGTGAAGAGCTCATTGGTGAAAATATTGACTGTATCGAGTATACAAACATCCCTGAGCTTTTTGTATCTCGTGCGATGAGTCCTGCTATTATCTCTCATGTTGAGATTGTAACAAATGATGAGGGTGAAGTTGAAAAAGCCGTAGTAACTCTACCAAGTGATCAAAAATCTAAAGCGATTGGAAAAAGTGGTATCAATATCCGTTTAGCTTCTATGCTTGTTGGAATGGATATAGAGCTTATAGAAAATGACTCTGTGACAACTGATAGTTCAGGTGAACAAGAGGAACAAAAAGATGGTGTTGATGCACTAGAGGCACTTTTTAACTAACAATATCTTAAGTTTTATGCATATACGGATTTAATTTTAAAAGAATTAAATCCGCTATAACATTTCCTAAAAGTGTCAAAAAAGCACTTATAATTAAAATCCCCATAATCGTTGGATAATCACGAGACAAAGCACTAAAATAAAACAGCTGTCCCATCCCTGGAATGGCAAAAATCTGCTCTAAAATAACACTTCCCCCTATAAGACCAGGCAATGAAAGACCAAGTAAACTAACGATCGGTGGTAGAAGATTTGGCACAATATAGTAACGTAAAAGTTGTTTTTGACTCAGACCGCGTGTACGTGCAAAATAGTAGTAATCACTTTTTAAAATCTCTAAAGTGAGTGATCTAACATAGATAATCATACTCCCTAAACCACCAAAGATCATAATACTTAGTGGTAAAACTAAATGCCAAGACATATCACTATAATAACCCCAACCATCTTCTACAACATCGATAGAGTGTAGACCAGCTATAGGGAATAGTTTCAAGTTTACAGAAAAAATAATGATGAGTAAAAGTGCCAAATAAAAAGAGGGCATTGAGAATGAAAGGAGTGAAAGCTGTTTTATTAAACTATCTGCACTTTTTTCATAACGAAGTGCTGCTTTTATCCCAAGATACAAAGAAAGAACAAAAACAACAATAAGTGAGGTAATATTTATAGTTAAAGTGATAGGAAGACGTTTTAAAATCTCTTGTGAAACATCACCACCATTTACAAATGAGATACCAAAATTGAGTTGTAACATGTTTGTTACCCAGTCAAAATACTGCACAATGAGGGGTTTATCAAGTCCATAAATAGCTTTTAGTTTTTCAATAGCCTCTTTTGTCATATTTGGATTAAGCTCACCTGCACCAAAAAAACTATTTGGTGCAGCATGGATTGCTAAAAACGAGATAATAGAGATAAGTAATAACATCCCAAAAATATAAGTAATTTTTTTTATAAAAACTTTCATACGACATTGTAGATAAAAATAGCTTAACAAGTAAATAGTTGCTTATAATTTTTTGAATGTGAAAAAGGAGAGATGTTTTTTGGTGGTTTGCACATTTTTATTTCTCCTTTATTTAGTTTATATTGAGACCAAGTAAGACTTTTATTTTAGTTGTCTTACTTTTTCACTCAGTTGCGGAAGTTCAAGTTTTGTTAAATCCCAAACTATTTGAGGATCAACACCAAAATATTCATGCACTATAAAGTTTCTAAAATCTTTAACCATTTTCCAAGGATAATCAGGATGCTTTGCCTCTAAAATGTCCAATATTTTTCCTATCGCTTCACCTAGTACAGTATACTCTCTAAGTGTTGCACTATATGTTTTTCTATCATTTATAAACTCTTCAAAATTCATCGAGTCTATAAAGCTTTCTATGGCACTAGAAGCATCTAAAATATCAGCTATATAAAGTTTAGTATCTCTTGTCTTAGACATATATAATCTCATTTTTTATATATTCACGCACTATAGGTTTGATATTGTGCTCAATTCCAAGATCAACTGTTTTTCCAAAACTCTCTTCAAGATAAGACTTAAGCCCAAAAAAACTACGAAAACTATTTTTACTTTTGATCTCAACAGCTAGATCGATATCACTTTCATCTTTTTGTTGATCCCTAGAATAACTTCCAAATAAACCTATGGACTCTACACCAAAACGTTCGTGTAGCTCACTTTTATGTAGTTTCAAAAAGTTTATAATATGCATTTTATCCATAGTATTTTCCCCATTAGTTTTTTGCAAAATCAATATTTCAATAAGAAAGTATATCGTAAGTTAAAATTATAAACCAATTTTTTGTTTTCTCCTTTTTATTTAGTTTCTATGCATTCCCAACGAGGACATTGGGGACGAGGGAAAAAAATAATCTTTATTTTTCTTCTAAACAAATATTATTTACTATATCTAGTCCTTTTAACATAGATTCATGACTAGCATTAAAATCTTTGAGTTGTGTAATTTCTAAGTATGTGTCTTTATATTGTTTTTTCGTTTGTTTAGTCCAAAAATTACAAATTGTACTATTGTGTTCAATAGGTTTATAAATAGCATAATCTTTATTGCCCAATGCTTCAAGATAAATACTTGAATCTGCATATAAAATTAATTTTAAATTTTCTAGTTTATCAAAAAGTAAAATTAAATTTTCTAAACTTGTTAAAGCCCTCATTTGAAACATACTTTTCACCCCATTGGATACATTTTTATATTTTTTAGCATAACAAGAAACCTCTTTTTGTGCTTGTTCATACAAAACAATTGTATAAATATTAAGACCTATAAGTAATAAAATACTTATTAATAAAATTTTAGTTTTCAATATTTTCCTTTTGAGCACTGTTGAAATTTCAACAGTGCTTTTTGATGACATATATAAGCATTGTATCCATTATTTATAAGCGTACATTTGGCCTTTGCTGCTTGTAGTTCATTATAACAGTCCATAAAAGTTTTTTTATCATTTGTTGTATTTGCATCACAAGTTTTTCCACTCGAATCGTTATCACCCCATGGCCAAATACTTAATCCCTCAGGATCAACCAAATTAACCGGACCCCCCAACACATACCCATAAAGATTACTATCTCCACCATTAAAGTCGATCGGGTCTTTAGTAGTCCATTTACCAGTATATGTGTCTAGTTCTATGTAACCAAAGTGTACTAGTTGTGTATCTTGGTCTTGTAATCCACCTCCAAATCCAAATGGTATTTTGAAACTTGGATTTGAGTCCTCTAGTATATTACCATAAGTGTCGTATGTGAAGAGCGTTAAGCAAACGCAAATTTCTTTGCGTTTGTAGTGATGGAACCACAGCCCTTGTCTGAAAGACGGGCGAGGACTGAGTGGTTTATGATTTTTTGAATGTGAAAAAGGAGAAATGTTTTTTGGTGGTTTGCACATTTTTTATTTCTCCTTTTTTTATTTAGTTTCTATGCATCCCTAACGGGGACGTTGGGGACGAGTGAAGTATAGTGCAAGTTACAAAATGTGGATTTGTTGGTTCATATATTTTATATCTTGTTCTTCCCATTTAATATTATAATCTACCTTAACTTATTTATGCATTCCACCTCGGGAGAGGTGGAACGAGTGAGAAATGTTTTTTGGTAGTTGACACATTTTTATTTAATAAAAATCTTCAATACAATTTTTTGTTTTGATAAACTAGCCTGATATAGTTGAAATTTTTTTTTCAATTCTTCTATCTTTTTATTTTCAGGGTCTAAAATAAAAGCAGAAATATAATTTTTTAGTGCACTATTCCATTTAGCTTGTTCTAAATAACTATTTGCATTTGCAATATACGTATCAAACTTTTTAATTTTTGGATTTTGTATGGAATGAAGAAATTTTTTTAAATTTTCTAATTTAAAATCTGTTTCAATACTTCCAATAAATTTTTTATTTTGAAAAATAGCACAATTATAAACTTTTGCATTTTTTGATTGAAAAATCATTATGAAAAAATCATTTATTTGCATCTCTTCTATTAAATGGTTATATGTATTTTGATATACGTTTTGACAATTACCTTTCCCAGCATCAAAATTTTTACTCTTGATTTCTTCTAAAGTGAAAATGTTGTTACATAATGGATGTGATAACAAATCATTTTTTAATACTACAAATCTATCATCACTATCTTTTAGTGATAGTGAAACTGAACTTATCTTTTTCATCCTCAAATTATACAAAGCAGGAGTTTGCAAGAATAAGCCTTTATCATTTAAAGAATATTTCAAAGGAAATATACTTTCTTGTGCTATAGCCTGAAAAGTAAATAATAAAATTATTAGATATTTCATCGTATGACCTTATTTCAATTGAAGTTTTTTTAAATCTCGTAAATCTGGTGTACAAGCTTCTTTTAGTTTTTGATAAAAATCATTTCCTAAACAACCTATTGCACATCCAGTTGGTTGAAAGTTTCCACACATTTTAAGATAATCATCATTTTTCATATTCAAGTAATCATTATAGGCATCCATCACCAAATCATTACAATTATCAATAGATTTAAGAGAACTTCCTGCTGCAACTGCTACACAAATATTTGGATTTGAAAAAGTTTTCAAACCTTTAGGATCCACAAGATTAACAGGATCCTGCAACACATACCCATAAAGATTACTATCCCCACCACTAAAGTCTATAGGGTCTTTAGTAGTCCATTTACCTGTATATGTGTCTAGTTCTCTATAACCGAAGTGAACTAGTTGTGTATCTTGGTCTTGTAATCCACCTGCAAATCCAAATGGTATTTGAAAGTTTGGATTTGTATCGTTTTGTATATTACCATAAGTGTCGTATGTTATCTCTTTTACTATGTTGTGGTTTGTGTCACTTATTGCTTTTAGTGTTCCT
>NZ_JBNKRX010000018.1:0-59712 GCF_050296975.1 Sulfurimonas sp. | reverse complement strand
ACATAGCTTTGATAGCGTCATCTACTGTATGTGCACTCCATACAGCTGGTTTGTTTTTTCTGAAATCCTCAGCTTTTACACTCGCTGGTACTACTGCTAATGCTAGTGCACCTAATGTCATACTTAAAAATTGTCTTCTTTGCATTGTCTTTTCCTTTTAATCCAAAGTTATTTTAAACCTTCAATATGTTTTGCTAATGCTTGCATATCTTCATCACTAAGTTTACTCACTTGACCCTTCATTACACCTTTCATAGGACCACCATATGTTCCAACTTTATACCCTTTTAAGGCTGCAAGAGTTTTCTGTGCTTTCCAACCTTGAATTACTTGTGATTTTCCTAAAGCATGTTTTTCACCATTTGCACCATGACATGCACTACATTTTGCAAAACTTGCATCTGCACTTAATATTGTTGCACCTAATACACCTAAAGTCATAATTGTTTTTGATAAAGTTTTCATATCAAACTCCTTTTTTGTTATATATCCGTAGTATAAAAAATAATTGTGGAGTGATTGTGAAGTGTTAAAACTTTATAGTAAATGTAGTGTACTCATCTTCTAAAGAGTTTACATTAATTTCAAATCCATACTCATCTAAGATAGATTTTACTATATGCAACCCTATTCCAAAACCGCCTGTAGTATCTGTAAATCGGGCATATCTTGTAAAAAGGTTGTGTAGATTTTTTTTGGCTATTCCTATTCCACTATCTTTAATGCTCAAACTATTTTTATCTAATGTTATCTCTATCGTTCCTTGAACTTTATTGTATTTTATAGCATTTGAGAGAAGATTATCAATCACTTTTATAAGCTTTTTTCTATCTATATATAGAGTAACTTCATCTTGATAAAATTTTGTAACCTTTATCTGTTTGATATTTGCTTGGGCTTTAAAGTACTCTATCCTTTCATCTAAAAGTTCACATAAATTGATCTTGATATCTTGTGAGATAAGTTTATGTTTGAGGATTAAGAAAGTAAGGTCATCATAAATATTTGAGAGTGTTTTTGCACCTATCTCTATTCTATCAATAACTTTTTGACTTGATTTATCTTGCTCTATATTTTGGAGGAATTCTACATTTGTAAGTATTGTACTGACAGGTGTATTTAGTTCATGTGTCGTATCTTTGATAAATCTATCAAGTAAAAATAGTGTATCTTTCATAGGTTTGAGTAACAGTGAAAGTATAAAATACCCTACTGTTAACATAAATACCAAAAAAACTGTTCCATAAAGTACGATAGTAGCTATCAATGAAATTTCAAAACTTTTATCTTCAACTATCTCTACTATAATATACTGTGCTTCAAGATAATATTCGTCGCTATTTTTCAAATAACGTGCTATCATATTTTGTGTCATTTGCAAATTACTTAAATCAATAGTCGGGTTTTGTTTTGTAGAGTATAAAAGTTTGTAATCTTTATCGTAAAGTGAAGTTTTAAACTTTGTATCCCAAGGGTAGATAAGTTGATTTGTTGTATCGTTTTTCAAATCTTTGAGTTTGAGTGTTAACTCATTTGCATAATCATTGAGAGCTACTAGTTGCTCTTGATTATAGAGCTCTTTTTGAGAGCTATAATAAAGATAGATACCAAGTGTAGTAATTATAAGGGTAAAAAAACTATATAAAACTAAAAAATTTTGCAGTGTTTTTTTACTACTTGTGGATAAATTTATATCCAGATTTTTTAATACTGACAATACTATCCTTTCCTAAAATTTGACGCAAGTGCTTGATATATGTTCTCACAGCACTCTCACTTGAAATTTCATTATATTCCCAAAGTCTGTTTTCTATCACTTCATGATCGATAAGCTCATTTTTATGTTGTAAAAAAAGCTTTAAAAGTTTTAACTCCTTATTTGCTAGAGAAATAGGCGTATCATTTTGTTTTAAAGTGTCATTTATTGCATCAAAACTACACCCATTAGAAAGTGCTATCTCCTCACTTTTATTATGATAAAACTCTCTTTTTAAAAGAGTTTCCACTCTAAGTTGTAACTCTTTAAGTGCAAATGGTTTTTTTATATAATCATCACATCCACTATCATAACCATTTTCTAAATCTGCGATTCCATTTAATGAGGTGATAAAAATAGCTGGTGTTTGGTTTTGTCTCTCTCTAAGTTCATGTAAAAGCTCAAAACCACTTAGTTTTGGAACATTTACATCGAGTAAAAGTAGGTCGAAATTATGCTCATACGCTTTTTCACTTGCATCTTCACCATCATAACTGCTAAGCACTTCATAATCTTGTGCTTCTAAAAAATCTTTAACAGTTTCATGTAAAGCCATATCATCTTCAAGAAGGAGTATTTTTTTCATAACTACATTATATCATTGTATAGTAAGGAGGGAGGAAGAAAGAGGTATAAGATACTAAATAAAGTATCTTATAATTTTTGACGTAGTTTTGCTACAAAGTATTTTTTACTCCAAATAGGCTCTTTAAGCTCTAGTAACTCTCTGATCTCATCATTGACAAGTCTATAACTTAGAGTAATCTCAACCATAGCTGCTCCAGCTACTTTCTCAACTTTAAAGCTTTTTGAGCCTTTTGCAGGGATACTCATATCTTTAGAGGCTTTTTTAGCCATATGAGGGATACCCTCTCTACCTTTTTTTCTCTCATATGTTGTTGTAAGTGAAAGAGTTTTTGTATCAATTACTTCACCCGATTTATTTTTATATACCATTTCAAGCAGTAACTCACGTCCACCAAATCCACTTGGGACATTATGTGGTTGAGGATTTGAGATAGTGATTATAAGGCTTCTGCCTTTTTTCTCAGATGAAAGTTCTAATGCACCATTTAACATAGAGTCAAAATGTGCACCCATAAAACCGTGATTTCTTACCGTTCGTATCTTTGCTTTGCCATTAAAACTATATGTAGCTGCAACGTCTTTTTTCTGTGGACCCATATGACACTCAACACATTTTTGTTCACCCACATATTCCTCTTCCATATTTGTGAACACAAGACCTCTTACACTTCTATCATTTGCATGGCATACAAAACAAAGTTTATTTGGGTTTTTATCCATAAAATCATGGTGGATAGTTTTATGATATGGTGATTTTGCATCTGTATATGGACCTGTCATAGTTCCTGATTTTGTCCATTCTACTCTATGTATACCACGTTTTGTTGCATCATACTCATCATGAATTTTATCTATGTTATGACAAACTACACAGTTAATCCCTTCACCAAGTGAATCATCTGAAACTGCTTTATCTACTTTACTTCCTTCAGTTAATCCCATGACAGCTGCTAGTTCATAGTCCAAAGTTGTATTTGTAACCGAGATTCTAGGATTGTGACAAGTTGCACACTCAACTTTTACACTATTGAGACTTTTTCTATGTTTTCTACTTACATATTCTATACTCTTTTGAAAATACTCATCGTTTTTATAATGACTTTTTGCATGCCATGAATCACTCCATTCATCCACAATTCTATGGTGACAAACTTTACATTTTACAGATTCTTGATAACGCTGATCTACTTTAACAACTTTAGCACCAAAACTAAAACTAAATGCCAATAAAAAAACTAAAAAAAATCTCATATCCTATCCTCTTTGTTTATCTAACCAGACCATAAGCCCTTTTTGTGCATGTAATCTGTTTTCAGCCTCGCTAAAAACAATATCGCTATGCTCCTCTAAAACCTCTTCACTCACTTCTTGTCCGCGATATGCAGGTAAACAGTGTAAAAATTTTGCACCTTTTTGTGCTAAGCACATCATAAGTCCATCTACAATGTAACCTTTAAAATCTTTGATGCGCTGCTCTTTTTCATCCTCTTGACCCATAGATGCCCAAGTATCTGTTGTGACTACACTCGCACCAGAAATTGCTTCTTTTGGATCGTTACTGACTTTAATAACTGCTCCACTTTGTTTTGCAAGTTCATACGCATCTTTTAAAACATCGCTATCAACTTCATACCCTTTTGGTGTTGCAATACGAAGTTCAAATCCAAGTTTTGCAGCAAGCATCAACCAAGAGTGTGTCATATTATTTCCATCACCAACATAAGCAACTTTAAGATCTTTTTCTAAACCATACTCTATAATTGTCATATAATCTGCTAAAAGTTGCACGGGATGATACGAATCTGTAAGTCCATTAATAATTGGTACTTGAGAGTACTTTGCGAACTCTTCGATCATTGAGTGCTCGAATGTTCTAATCATTACCATATCACACATTCTACTTATTACACGTGCAGTATCTTTTACAGGCTCACCTCGTCCTAAATGGATATCACGGTTTGATAAAAAAAGTGCATGTCCGCCAAGTTGAAACATCCCTGTTTCAAAACTAACACGTGTTCTTGTTGAACTTTTTTCAAAGATCATCGCAAGAGTTTTGTGTTCTAACTCTTTTTTATAAATCCCTTTTTTTAAATCTTTTTTAATACTAAGACCAAGTTCAATAATTTCTAAAATCTCTTCTTTGCTAAAGTCTTTTAGTGTTAAAAAATGTCTCATTCTCTTTCCTAAATTTTTTAATAAGTGTAAATTATACTATTTTTTTAAAAGTTTTGCCACTTCTTTCGCGTGGTATGAGATGATTATATCTGCACCCGCACGTTTAAACGCTACCATAGTTTCCATCACAACCCTATCATAATCAATTAAACCTGCATTTCCAGCATGTTTTAACATCGCATATTCACCACTTACATTATACACTGCCATCGGTTTTGTAGTATTGTCTTTAATCTCTCGAATTATATCAAGGTATGCAAGGGCTGGTTTTACCATTAAAATATCAGCACCTTGTGCCTCATCTTCGATTGATTCTGCTATCGCTTCACGTCTGTTTGCAGGATCCATTTGATATGAACTTCTATCGCCAAAACTTGGAGTTGATTCTGCCACATCACGAAATGGTCCGTAATATCCTGATGCAAATTTTGTTGAGTAACTCATTATTGGCAAGTCATTGTATCCTGCACTATCAAGTGCATCTCTAAGTGTTTCTATAATGCCATCCATCATCCCTGAAGGTGCAATCATATCTACTCCCGCTTTTGCGTGAACTATAGCTTGTTGTCCAGATATCTCTAATGTTGCATCATTAATAACTGTCTCTTTTTCTTCATCAATGATTCCGCAGTGCCCATGATCTGTATACTCACAAAAACACAAATCAGTTACTACAAACATCTCTGGATGTGCTTTTTTTATCTCTTTTACTGCTGTTGCTATGATTCCATGCTCACATAACGCATCACTTCCAACTGAGTCTTTTGTATCTGGAATTCCAAATAAAATAATAGAATTTAGACCCAATTCTTTTAACTCCTCACACTCTTTTACAGCTACATCGATACTCATTTGATATACACCAGGCATAGATGCTACCTCTGTTTTTATCCCCTCTCCACTTCTTACAAACAGTGGATAGATAAAATCATCAACACGTACATGTGTTTCACGTACTAATGCACGTAAATGTTGATTTAAACGAGTTCTACGAAATCTTTGAAACATAATTTTTTAACCTTTTTTGCTATAATTGTGATTATTTTACCATTATAAAGATAAATAATTTATAGAATAGGTCTAAAATGAACATAGAGATTTCAGAAGTAGCAAATTTACCTTCGCGTTTTGGTGACTTTCAAGTAAAAGCATTTAAAGAGGGGCATAAAGAACACTTAGTTATATATTCAAAAAATTTAGATGAAATTCCAATTGTAAGAGTTCATTCAGAATGTTTAACAGGTGATGCTATAGGGAGTCTCAAATGTGATTGCCGTGACCAGCTTGAGTATGCCTTAGAGATGGCAAATGAAACAGGTGGGATGGTTATTTATCTTCGTCAAGAGGGTAGAAATATTGGTCTTTTAAATAAAATAAATGCCTATGCACTGCAAGATCAAGGGTATAATACAATAGAAGCAAATCATCAACTTGGATTTTCAGCAGATGAGCGAAGTTATGAGATCGTAACTGCTGTTTTAAATCATTTTAATATTGAAAAGATAAAATTATTAACAAACAATCCAGATAAAATCAACTCTATTCAAGGGGTTGAAATAGTTGAACGTATACCGATTATTATGAAAGCAAATGAACATAATAAAGGTTACCTCAACACAAAACGTGATGAGATGGGACATTTAATCTAAAGAGGGACTATGGCTATAGATGTTGAGCGGGATGATTTAAGCACAGCTATATATAAACTTAAAGCGCAAGAGGATATCTTAAAAGAGTTTAGTATGCTCTCTGGGCTTGGAAGTTGGGAGATAGATTTTAAGACGCACAAAACAATCTGGTCAGATAATCTTTATAATGTTTATCAAGTCCCTAGAGACACTTCTCTTAGTTTTGAAACTTTTTTAAATATCATTTTGCCAGAGTATGTTGAAGAGGCACAAAGGATTATAGAACTCTCTGCAAAATCAAGAGATATATTTTCATTTCAAGCACGTGCAAAACGTGGTGATGGAAAAATAATTGATATTTTAATCAACGCAAAAACTATTTTTAATGAAGATGGTAAACCTCTTAAATTTATAGGTTCAACCCAAGATATTACCCCCATTGTTGAGCTAGAACAGGAAGCTAAAGAGTTATCTGAACTTGTTGAACAATCTTCTAATGAGATATATATAGTCAATTTTGAAACGCTTGATTATATGTATGTTAATCATGGTGCTACAAAATCTTTGCAATACTCAAAAGAGGAATTACTCTCTATGAGTATAAAAGATGTTAATCCATATCTTAAAAATGATGAGATAGAAAGACTAAGAGACCTTCTTGATCGTAATGGAAATATTTTAAATAAAACTATTCATAAAAGAAAAGATGGTTCACTTTATTATGTACAATCATACTTGCATATCATTACCTATAAAAACAAAAAATGTTATGTTATTTTTGATACAGACATCTCCCAAATTATAGAACTCGAATCAAAATACCAACGCCAAGCTAAAATCCTTGAAAATATCCATGATTCAGTTATCAGTACAGATAACTGTGGCAATATTTTGACTTGGAACAATGGAAGTAAAAAACTTTTTGGTTACGATACTTTTGAAGCTATTGGGAAAAATATAAAAATAATCTACAGTAATCAAAATGAGATCACTCTAACACAATGTTTTCAAAACATCAATGATGGTATCAATCTCAATGCAGAGCTCTTACTAGTAGATAAAAATCAAAATGAAATCATTTGTGATGTCTCTTTAAGTGCTTCCAAAGATGATTTAGGACAGATTATTGGTTATATCGGCTATATTCAAGATATTACTAAACAAAAAGAGACACAAAGAATGCTTGAGATTCAAACTGAGAAGTTACGACATCAAGCGCATCATGATATGCTCACAAATCTACCAAATAGAGTTTTATTTCGAGACAGATTAGATCAAACTATCGCTTCAGCAAAAAGACATGATAAAAAATTTGCACTTTTATTTATAGACCTTGACCAATTTAAAAATATTAACGATTCACTTGGTCATCATGTGGGGGATCAAGTTTTAATCGAAGCATCGAAACGTTTAACATCTGTTATTCGTGAAGAAGACACCCTTTCACGTCTTGGCGGTGATGAGTTTACTATCATTCTAAAAGATATTCATGAGAGCCAAAATGCAATTATCGTTGCGCAAAAAATTATAGATATTTTAAGAGAACCTATCATTATCAAAGAGTTAGAACTTTATGTCTCTTCAAGTATTGGCATTTCAATCTATCCAGACGATACCAAAGAGGGTGATAACCTTATCAAATATGCAGATGCAGCAATGTATAAAGCAAAAGATGAAGGGCGTAGCAACTACCAATTTTACTCCTCAGACATGACAGAATCAGCATTCGAACGAGTTATTATGGAGCAAAGTTTACGTGTTGCAATTAAAGAGGAGAGTTTTGTTGTCCATTATCAACCACAAATAGATTCAAATACAGATAAAGTAGTCGGTATGGAAGCTCTTGTTCGTTGGGAACATAGTGATGTTGGGATGATTTCACCAGATAAATTTATCCCATTGGCTGAAGAGACAGGGATGATTATACAAATAGACCTTATAGTTTTACGCTACGCTATGAAACAGTTTAAAGATTGGATCGATCAAGGATTAGAACCTGGAAAACTTTCATTAAACCTTTCTGCAAAACAGATAGAAAATAAAAACTTTATTGAGATACTCTCAGATACTATGAAAACATTACATTTTGATCCTGCTTGGCTCACATTAGAGATCACAGAGGGGCAAATTATGAAAAACCCTGAAGATTCAATCAAACGTTTAAAAGAGATCAATAATCTAGGTATAGAAATAGCGATAGATGATTTTGGTACAGGATACTCTTCATTAGCTTACTTAAAACGTCTTCCTGTAAATAAACTAAAAATTGATAAAGTTTTTGTCGAAGGCCTTCCAGATGATGATGAAGATATAGCGATCTCAAAAGCGATTATTGCACTTGCTCAAATTTTAAATCTAAAGTTAGTAGCTGAGGGAGTTGAGACAAAAGAGCAACAAGAGTTTATGTTAGCAAATGGATGTGATGTTATCCAAGGGTATTACTATTCTAAACCACTTGATGCAAACAATATGGAAAAATTTTTAATAGCTAGAATAAAGTTATAAAAATTTACTCTCTGGTAGTGCAGTTATCCTACGCATAGCTGCATCAGCTTCTCGCATAAGTTCATCTGTTAATTCAGAAAGCTCTTTATAGTATAGTTTTAATTTATCGTGTTCTAAATTATCTTTACCTTTATTGATAACTTTAGCAAAGATACCACTACCACGTTGTTGCTTTGCCTGATATATCTCATACACTCTACTATAATCTTGATGCCATTTTTCATGCACTTTATCTAAACGTTCAAACATTTGATGCCCTAAAATCTTTGTCATCTCATCTTTGTTTGAATAAAACCATTGCCCACATTCACACTCCATTTTTCCAAGTGCTGTTGGTTCTTCTACCAACTCCCCTTTTATAATGTGCTTTATTTTATCCATTTGACGCTTATGAGTCTCTCTTGCAACTGCCATAGCATCTAACATCTCTTTTCTCGTCATAATCTTGCTCTTTTGCCAAAAATTTTAAAATTATAATATAATTATCTAAATTTAACAATTAAAGTTATATAATGAACTT
This sequence comes from Sulfurimonas sp., assembly GCF_050296975.1. Lineage (GTDB taxonomy): Bacteria > Campylobacterota > Campylobacteria > Campylobacterales > Sulfurimonadaceae > Sulfurimonas. Next base: position 50,537 of record NZ_JBNKRX010000018.1, on the reverse strand, counting down.
TATTTTTTTTTAAAGGAATAGTTAATGTCTCGTCCAACTCCTATAGATAAAGAGAAAGTATTAGACCCAAAAAAATACATTGTTTCTAAGACAGATGCTAAAGGGATCATCGAATATGGAAACGACTATTTTGTTGAGATAACAGGTTATACAGAAACAGAATTAATTGGTAAACCGCATAATATTATCCGCCATCCAGATATGCCAAGAGTGGTGTTTAAAATGATGTGGGATAGAATCAATCGTGCACAAAACATTATGGCTGTTGTAAAAAATCTCGCTAAAGACGGTAGCTATTATTGGGTTGTAACAGAGTTTGAACCAAAGGTTGATCCTATAACAAATGAGATCATTTCACATACGGCATTTAGAAAAGCAGCCCCTAGAAAAGCTATAGATGTTATGGCACCAATCTACCAAAAACTTGTAGAGATTGAAAAAGATGGTGGCATGGAAGCGAGTGAAAAATATCTTCGTGGTTTCTTAGAAGAAGCAGGTGTTACATATGATGAATTTATTGAAGACCTTGTTGGAAATAAAGGTTTGTTCAAAATCTTTTTTAAAGCGATGAAAAAATTCTTTTCTTAACAACACTTTTTAGGTAAAATATTCTTTTTAAAAGGATATTTTACTTGGGTCTACGATTACAACTTCAAGAGTTACATTTACCAGAAAGTTTTTTTCACTATGCTGCTAAATATAAAGAGCATCTACTTAAATGGAATAAAATCCATAACCTCACTGGTGCAAAAGATGAAAAGACTTTAGATAGTTTCATTGTAGATGCAGTGTATCCTGTAAGTTTTCTTCCAAAAATAAACTCTTTAATGGATATAGGTACGGGTGCTGGTTTTCCAGGGATGATTTTAGCTTTTGCACTTAGCGATACACACGTTACACTTGTAGAACCTTTGGCAAAACGTGCAAGTTTTTTACAATTTATCAAGGCTGATCTGGGACTTCAAAATGTGACTATTGTCAAAAAACGAGTTGAAGATATGGATTCACAAATATTTGATATGATTACCTCTCGCGCTGTTACAGATACAAAAATGCTTTTAAACTTAAGTAAAAAACACCGTGATGCAGATACAAAACTTTTTTTTTACAAAGGTGAAAAAGTTTTTGATGAGATGGATGATGTTGTAGAAAATATGCACTATAAAGTGATTGAAAAACAAAATAGACATTACCTACTACTGGGAGAAAATATATGATAAAGTATTTAGTTGTTATTGGAGTTATCGCTTTTGTGTACTTTATGTTTATCAAAAAAAAGCCGATCTCTTCGACTAAAGACTCAAAAGATACAAAACCACAACCAAATGACATGATCGAATGTAGTAGTTGCGGTGTTTATGTAGAGATAAGTGAATCGATACTCAGCAATGGGAAATATTACTGCTCAAAAGAGTGTGTACAGAAGGGGAATTGATGCTACTGTTTGGTCACCGTTTTATACAAAGCCAAAGGTTTTACCATATCTTTGATATAGAAGATATTACTCATACACCACCATCTTCAAAAATTTATGTGGAGTTTTCACAAAATAATCTTGATATTATCCAATATTTGCAACAAAACAACATCTCATATGGGATTAATGTCAAAAATATAACTGAACTTATTTATGCATCTGCTTTAGGTGCAGACTTTATAATGGTACAAAAAAGTTTTGCAAAAACTGCACAAAATATTGCTGAAAATTATCTCTTTGATGCAAAAATCCTTGTACATATTGAACAAGAAGATCAGATTGAAGAGTTTGCCTTACTTGGAATAGATGGTGTTATTTTTGCTGAGGCGATTGTGAAGATAAGTTAATGAAAACTTTTCTTCTTTTAGCATCTTTGATACTTTTCAATGGATGCTCGACAAGAAGTTCTACACCAAAATATGCTACACTTAAACCTTATACTGAACAAACAGATAATGAAGTCCCCTATAAACTTCAAAAACATAACCCAATCACACAAACAATTTATGAGCAATACAAGAAATGGTATAACACTCCTTATGAGTATGGTGGTAATTCTTGCCATGGGATTGATTGTTCTGCTTTAGTGCAAAATGTCTATGAAGATGGTTTTGGAGTCACAATTCCAAGAGATACTACACATCAGGCAAAAGCTGGTCACTTTATAAAAAAATCTGCTATTAAAGAGGGAGATTTAGTTCTATTTAAAACAAGTTATCGTTCTAAACATTCAGGAATATACCTCGAATATGGAAATTTTTTACATACATCAACTAAACATGGTGTAGTTATTTCAAATATCAACAACCCTTATTGGAAACAACATTATTGGCAAGCTAGACGAGTTCTCGCTTATTAGACCACTATTCTTCTAATATGACTCTTTAATGATGTCAAAATTTCATAAGAAAAAGTTCCAGCATATTTTGCTATCTCTTTTGCATCATTGAAAATTAACAACTCCTCTTTATCAGACAAAAATGAACTATTATCCATAGAAATACGTCCAGCAATTGCTACACTCTCAGGAGTTTTATAAGTATTTGAACATGCACGAAAAAAACCATCGCCATATCCAAAGTCATAATTACTTACAACTTGTTGTTTATCACTTTTTAAACTTGCTCCATAGCCTACACAATCACCTGCATTTATAACTCTAGAAGAATTTCGCTTAGCGTAAAGACTCAACACTGGTTTTAAATCAACACTACAAATACTACAAGGCATCACTAAACCACCATAAATAGCGATGCCCACTCTTGTCATATCATCATCAAAATCTTTTGTACGAAAAAGTGCTGCTGAGTTAGTAGAGTGAAAAGCTATTTGATAGTTATATGTTTTTGCCAACTCTTTTGCTTGAACTTTAACCTCTTGAAAATTTTTTCTCTGAAAATCGAAGTAATCACCCTCTTCATCAGCACAAGAATGATGCGTTAAAACCCCTTTGAGTTCTAGTTCATTTTGAGCGATAAGAGCAAAAGCCTCTTGGAGTTGACACATCTCTATACCGTTTCTATTCATTCCAGTGTTTACTTTGAGTTCTACTTTTGTATATTTTGGAAACTTTTGAATTGCATCTAATTCATTGATCGTATAGTGTATCTTTGGATCAGCAACTTTTGGGATTTGGGCAAGTACTAAAATATACTCAAAAAAATCATAAATCTCTTGTGCATCGCTTTGCGTTTGTACAACTGTTTTTGTTATACCATACTCACGTGCCAAAGTCGCCATTTCACAAAGTCCATGACCATATGCATTATCTTTTAAAACTACCGCTATTTTATCTTTGCTTTTAGTTTTATCTGCGATAATGTCAAGATTATAAAAAAAGTTGTTTTTATTTAAAGTTATGAAAGCCATAGGGGAATTATACAATGTTAATTGCTGAATTTGAAAAACAAAGTTTTACTCAGGTTGTTTTTCCACATGAAAAGATGGATTGGTCTTGTTGCATTGAAGATGCTAGAGCTAATTTTGTAAATATTATTAATGCAATCAGACAATTTCAGACATGCTTAGTAGTATGTTATAACATCAATGAGGTACAAAACTATTTTGAAGATCATACAAATATCAAATTTGTTGAATATACCGCTAATGATACTTGGGCAAGGGACACCTCAGCTCTAAGCATATACAAAGATGGTGAAATAAAGCTTTTAAACTTTATCTTTAATGCTTGGGGTGGAAAGTTTAACTCAGAGCTTGATAATAGAATGTCAAAAATACTTGCACCGTATTACTCATGCGAAATGGAAGATATTGATTTTATTTTAGAGGGTGGTGGTGTTGAGAGTAATGGAGAGGGACTTATTTTAACAACCTCAGAGTGTATGCTCAATCCAAATAGAAACAGCAAATTTAACAAAGAGCAAATCACACAAAAGCTCAAAGAGTATTTTGGAGCAAAAGAGATTTTGTATGTAAATAACGGTTATCTTGCTGGAGATGACACAGATTCACATATAGATACTTTGGCACGTTTTATCTCAAAAGACACCATTATGTATGTTGCATGTGATGATGAAAATGATGAACACTATGAAGCACTAAAAAAGATGGAAGATGAACTTAAAGAGTTTGTGATTGAGCACAAATTAAAACTTATAAAACTTCCAATGAGTTCTGCTGTGTATGATGATAATGAACGCCTACCTGCTACATATGCAAACTTTTTATTTGTAAATAATGGTGTGCTTGTTCCAACTTACAATGTTAAAGAGGATGCGGAGGCTTTGGAAATTTTTAGATGGGCTATGCCTGATAGGGAAGTTGTTGGAGTTGAGTGTGCAACACTCATCCGACAACATGGATCACTCCACTGTGTCACTATGAACTTTGCTAGTGAAATTTCCATCAACTGATTTTTCTTGATCTAACATTGCCATTCCACTCATAATCAAATAAGTGGAGATGGCAAAACCTAATGCAATTATTACGGTACGTTTAAATTTTTCCATTTTTGTCATGGTAGAATTATACCAGATATCATTCATTCCAAATGTTTGTTAAAAAGTTTTGTATTTGGTGCTCAGACCAAAGGGAGGATTTGTCGCCATAAATAATATCTGTTCAAAAGCCTTCTAGCAGTTCTCTTAACACTTCTGTAACACTTCTTTTTATACAATGGCAAGGATTTTATGTTTAGAGGTTTATATATGAAAAAAATAATTCCATTATCGTTATTAGCAGTGTCTTACCTTACAGCTAGTGACGTTACAGTTGATACAATTACTGTTGAATCTACAGTGATTTCAGAGGTTGCAGAGAATGCACAAACATCTGCTGATACAGCAAAAGCACTCAGTGATAAAGTGCCAAGTGTAGATATGAATAGAAGAAGTGGTATCGCTAATGATATCTACATTCGTGGGCAAAAAAGAGATAATATTGTTGTAGAGGTTGATGGTACAAAAACATATGGTGCATGTCCAAATAGAATGGATCCACCAACATCACATATCGTTGCAAATCAAATTGATAGTATCCAAGTTATTGAAGGTCCTTATGATGTTGAAACATTTGGTGCTTTAAGTGGGGAAGTAAAAGTAACTACGAAAAAACCATCTAAAGAATTGCAGGGTTCAGTTAATCTAGCTGCAGGTGCATGGGGATACAATAAAATTGGTGCAACTGCTAGTGGAGGAAATGATTTTATTAGAATGATGGCTACAGTTTCAAGAGAATCAAGTGACCAATACAAAGATGGAAATGGGGACACTTTAGCAGAACAAGTTGACAATCAAGCAACACTTGATCCTACGAATTTAAATAAATATAAATTCAAAACAGCTTACCATGATATGCCAGCATACGTCAAAAATAGTGCAATGGTAAAAGCATTTATAACAACTGCCCAAAATCAAGAGCTTCGCTTAAGTGTAACAGCAAATAGAAGTGATAATGTTTTATACCCAAGTACACCTATGGATGCTATTTATGATGATTCAAATATTTATAGTGCTGAGTATAATGTTGATGCTATCAATGAAAACTTTAAAAATTTAAACCTCCAATATTACCACTCAGATGTAGATCATCCAATGGGAACTGATTATAGAATGTCATCAAGTATGATGGTAATGACAAATGCTCTAACAACAGAGATGGATGGTGTAAAACTCAAAAATACTTTTGATATCATGGATTCAATCTTTGTGCTTGGTTTTGATGGTAGTGAAAGAAAATGGGATGGGCATTATGAGATGAACCATATGGAAACAATTAAAAGTATAGATAATACAAAAACAAAAGATAGTGCTATTTTTGCTAAACTTGATAAATCTTTTGGTGCTTTTGATGTAAGTGTAGGTGCAAGATATGACTATGCAAAAGTTAAAAGTGATAGCTTTGGTGGTAGAAAGTTTTTCTATCCAAGTGCAAATATCATGACAACTTACAACTTTAATAAAGAAAACAAACTTTTCTTAGGTCTTGGTCAAGCGACACGTGTACCAGATGCAAGAGAATTGTACTTTATGTCTAAAGCTGGTGCTCATGTTGGTACAAATACTTTAGATGAAACAACAAACCAAGAGGTTGACTTAGGATATGAAACAAATAACCAATACTTTAAACTAAAAGCAAAAGCTTTTTACTCTAAACTTAGTGACTATATCTATTTCCAAAAAGGTTTATCTACAAATAACTTCCAAAATATCGATGCAACACTTTATGGTGCAGAGTTAAGTGCTTCTCTATATGCAACTGATGAGATCACTGTTGATATGGGTGCATCATATAAAGTTGGTGAAAAAGACACTGCTTTAACTGGTCAAACAGATACAGATTTAGCTGATATCGCACCTCTACGCGCTAATATTGGTGTAAACTATGAGTATATGACTAATTCTATAGCAACTTTAGAACTACAAGCAAGTGATAGATGGGACAAAATAGATTCTGATAATGGTGAGCAAGAGTTAGCTGGTTGGGCAATTGTAAATGCAAAAATCAAACATGCAGTAAATAAACAATTTGACTTTACTCTTGGTGTAAATAACATCTTTGATGTAACATATGCTCTAAGTAACACATATGTAGATTTAACACTTATCGCTTCTGGTGCTACTGAAACTATGTTACTTAATGAACCAGGACGTTATATATATACAAACTTAGATTTTAAATTCTAAACAAGTTATAGCCCAAATTTTTGGGCTATATTCTGAAGAAAAAAATTAATCCCCCTTTTATATCAAACAAGCTAAAATCCTTTTTATGATAACTAGATACCCAACAAAAAAAATATATGTAGGTGATGTAGCAGTTGGTGGTGATGCACCTATCTCTGTGCAATCTATGACATTCTCAGATACACACAATGTTACAGCTACAGTTGAGCAAATAAATCGTCTCCATTTTGCAGGGTGTGACATTGTTCGTGTTGCGGTTCCTGATATGGAAGATGCACTTGCCCTTAAAAGCATTAAAGAGCAAATCTCACTTCCACTTGTTGCAGATATCCACTTTAACCATAAACTAGCCCTTATCGCTGCGGAAGTAGTTGATTGTATCCGTATAAATCCTGGTAATATTGGAAGCAAACAAAAAGTTGCTGAGGTTGTAAAAGCGTGTCAAACACGTAATCTTCCTATTCGTATCGGTGTAAATGCTGGAAGTTTAGAAAAAGAGTTTGCAAACAAATATGGAGCAACTGCCGAGGCGATGGTAGCAAGTGCTGAGTATAATATCAAATATTTGGAAGATTTAGGATTTGATGATATTAAAGTTTCTCTCAAAGCGAGTGATGTGCAAAGAACAGTAGAAGCATATAGAATGTTACGCCCTAAAAACCACTATCCTTTCCATTTAGGTGTAACTGAAGCAGGAACATTGTTTCATGCGACAGTAAAAAGTTCAATCGGACTTGGTGCACTGTTACTTGATGGAATCGGTGACACTTTACGTGTCTCCATTACTGGTGAGCTTGAAGAGGAGATCAAAGTTGGACGTGCAATCCTTAAAGATAGTGGTGCATTGCCTGATGGACTTAACATCATCTCCTGTCCAACATGTGGACGTATTGAAGCTGATCTTGTAAGTGCTGTTGCTGAGATAGAAAAACGTACAGCGCACATTAAAACACCTTTAAATGTTAGTGTAATGGGCTGTGTTGTAAATGCTATAGGGGAAGCTGCACATGCTGATGTAGCGATCGCTTATGGTAAAGGTAAAGGTCTTGTTATGGTTAAAGGCGAAGTTGTTGCCAATCTTGATGAAAAAGAACTTGTCGATAGATTTGTCGATGAGATTGAAAAAATGTCTGCAAAAAATTAAAAAAAATTATAAATCTTCATAATATCTTCATCAACTCCTTTTAAAGTTACATAAGAAAAACTTTTACAAGGAGTTCTTTATGAGAGCTTATCTTTTATTATTCTTACTTATAAATTCACTTATGTTTACAGGTTGTAATCCAAGTACTAGCAGTTCAGGAGATTCTGAAAGTTCTAGCCATGATTATGATAGTGATCATGATGACGATAGTAATGATAATTCATCTAACACTAGTAGTTCAACAACATCAGGAGATACTACAACTACCAATTTAAGATACTCCACACATAATCAAGGTATCGCGTGTGGAAATTGTCATACTAACGGTGAAGAATCTTTTGCTTCTGGCGGTACTATTTTTTACACTCTAAATGCAGCCAATAAAGATGGTTCCCATGCAGCCGCTAATTATAAAATAAAACTTCTTTTAAATAATGGGCAAACTATAACATACTCAACTGCTCGTGGTACTGGTAATGTTTATAAAGGGTGGATAAATGCAGGTGTTGACAAATATACAGCAGCGGTAATTGATTCTAATGGCAATGTTGTAAACAAATCTTTAGAATATTCTCATGATGCTACGCGTTTTAATTGTAATAGCTGTCATACACAATCAGGAATCAGCAGTGCACCAGGAAGAATTGTCTCATATGATTATTATGCTAGTTTAGCTTCAACAACAACCACGACGACTACAACCACTGATACAAACTCAACCACTTCGACAACAACTACAGGTACATTTACTACAGATGTTTTACCAATTTTACAAGCAAAATGTGCAGGGTGTCATGGAAACTCTGGTAACTTTTCCATTACAAATTCATCTACTCCGTATGCTGGTGTACTCCCTTTTGTTGATACAACAAACGCAACTGCTTCATCCCTTTTACAAAAAGCTTCTGGAACTGTAGGTCATGCTGGAGGTACAGTACTCGCGACTACATCAGCAGATTATATAACTATTCGTGATTGGATTGATGCTGGTGCTTTAGATACAAGCAATAGTACTAGTACTTCTTCATCGACAACAACGACTACGCCAACTACAACAACTACCTCAACACAAATCTCTTTTGCAAGTGATGTATTGCCACTATTACAAAGTAGTTGTTCAGGATGTCATGGAAGTTCTGGAAATTTCTCAATTACTCGTTCATCCACACCTTACGCTGGAGTAACACCTTTTGTAAATACATCAAGTGCAACTGCTTCATCGCTTTTACAAAAAGCTTCTGCGCAAGTTTCTCATGGTGGCGGTCGAGTCTATAGCACAACTTCAACACAGTACACAACCATTCGAGACTGGATATCTCAAGGTGCACTAAACAATTAAAAGGGTATGAACATATGAAATATATAGCTTTACTCTTCACACTTATAACGATGTTTTTAACATTTAGCGGATGTGGTGAAGAGGGAACAAATACAAGTGCTACGGCAGAACAAGGTTGGCATTTTCAAGGACGCGATTGTTTAGCTTGTCACAACATAGATTTAGGGGATGATAAACATCTTCTTTTTGGCGGGACACTTTATAAAAATGAGAGTGTTTCCAATCAAGATGATTTAACAAATGTATGTGGAGGAAAGTTTGTGATTAACTTTTTAGATTCTAGTTTTAATACTATCTACTCTTCTACTGATTATGAGGTATCAGATTCTAAAGGGTATAAAGCAAAAGGAAATTTATTTGTTTTGCAAAGAATGCTACCGCGTATTGCTTCTGGGAGTTATTATGTCCAAATTACGGATGAAAATGGCACTGTTATGGCAGTATCACAGAGTGCTTCACACCTTTATACATCAGCTGATTATGACATAAACAACCCAGATGATTTAAACAATAGACTCGTATGTAACGCATGTCATTCAAACAATGGGATTCAATCCCCTATTTACGTTCAAGCAAACGTAAATCTTTGTAACTAAGGAGATAAAAATGAAAAAATTACTAATGATGCTACTCACATCCGTTGCACTGTGTGCTATGCCAAATGTAGGAGATAAAGAGGTCGGATTTACATTGCCAAATCTTTATAAAGCAGATCAAAAACTCTCAAATACAAACTTTCATGGGAAAGTAACGTTAGTGAATATTTGGGCAAGTTGGTGTACAGGATGTCAAGAGGAGATGCCTCTTTTTGTGAAGTTGCAAAAAAAGTTTAGTAAAAAGAATTTTGAAATTGTACTTATCAATATAGATACGGAACAACAAAATGGTATAGATTTTTTAGCAGATGTGGATAAATCAAAAACACTAACTGCTTTGTATGATGTAGAAAAATCGATGGCAAAAGCGTATAGATGCCCTGGGATGCCCTCATCATTTTTAGTTGATAAAGATGGAAATATCTTAGAGGTTTTTGCTGGTAGTTTAAATGAAAGTGATTTAGAAAAACTAGAAGAAAAGTTAGAAAAACTGTTAGGAAAATAGTTATGTATAAAGTGGTATTTTTTGGCTTGTATATAGTGTTTTTTTCTGCTTGTTCAGATAAATTGGCACTCGTTATGCCGTATGAAAAAGAGTATTTTGCGCAAGATAAGATGAGTCTCTCACCAGTAGGTGAACGCTCAGAGCAAGAGGGGCATATTTTCCTTATACGTGAAGCAAGTGCTGGTGGTGAGAGTTCATTTCAAGGGGGTTGTGGATGCAGATAAAATATATAGTTTTTGTTTTATCACTATTGCTACTAAAAGCTAACCTTTTTGCTTCAAACCTCAAAGATTCAATGAGCTTGGGTGTAAACACTTATATAGATAATGGTGATGTTCAAGTATATTCTCCCACTCTATCACTGTTTAAAAAAGTTTCATCTCACTGGATGCTCGGTTTTAAAATGAGAATAGATGCAATTACGGCTGCAAGTATTTCAAATGGAAGTAGTGCGGATCATGTAGATGTGGTAACTGGAGCTTCTGCTTCTGAGAGTGTAGCTGATGATATCCGTTATGCTCCAACACTCATGGCTACATATGAAAATGGCGATGATATGATTAGTTTTGGTGGTTATATCTCCGAGGAGGTAGATTACTCTGGAAAATCTGTATTTGTCAATTATGTAAAACAACTCAATGAACAAAATACAGCTCTTGGTATAGGAGTTTCACAATCATTTGATAAGTGGAAGCCTATCTTTAATCGTGCATTACCAGATGATAAAAGACAAGAGAGTAAAGTTGATCTCTCAATCAACCAACTTATAACTCCAGGGTTCTCTTTACAAGGTGTATATTCATTTATGTACTCAAAAGGGTTTTTATCTTCGCCATATCATTATGTATTACAAGATGATATTGCTAAGTTTGAGTATTACCCTGAAAATAGAACAGGTCATGCAGTAGCACTTAAAGGTGTGTATCTTTTAAATAAAGATAATGCTATGAACTTTTCATATAGATACTATTTTGATGATTGGGATATCGCTTCCCATACTGTGAATATCGAGGAGTTACATGATTTTTCTAAGGATTTTACATCTGGGATACGACTGAGATATTACACACAAACAAAATCAAACTTTGTAAAAGAGCTTGATAGTTATACCCCAACAGATAAATACTATGCAATTGATTATAGAATGAGTGCTTTTGATTCATTTGATGTAGGTATCCCATTTATCTATAAAACAGAAAGTGGAAAATTAACAGCAAGTATAGACTACTACCAAACAACGAATAATGATTACATCAAAAATTGGTACGGTGTTGATGCTTTAAGAGCCGTCTATACTACTTTAACATACGAGTTTGATTACTGATGTCATTTTTTGAAAACGGGCTCAAAGCCAAAGTTATGAGTACACAACTTATCATCGAAGCCAATGTTTCAAAAAAAATACTTTTTGAAGCACTTAACTTAGTGAAACAATTTGAGGAGAAATACTCAGCATATAAAAGTAACTCCTTAGTTTCACTTATAAACCACTACTCTGGTGTACAGGCTATCCCTCTAAGTGATGAAGACAGAGAGATATTTGAAAAAGCTTTGGATATTGCAGAGACTTCTGATGGATTGTTTGATCCAACTATAGGTGTACTCACACAAGGTTTATACGGTTTTGGTACAGATCATTCAAAAATACCAAATGAGCAAGAGATTTACGAGGTCAAAAAACTTGTGAATTATAAAAAACTCAAAATTGATAATGACAAAGTGTTTTTAGAGGACAAGGGGATGCAACTTGACCTTGGTGGCATCGGTAAAGGGTATATCGCCGATAAAGTGGTAGAGTTTTTACTCCGTAAAGGTGCTACTAAAGGGCTCGTCTCTGCTGGTGGAGAGATAGTAACTTTTGGAAAAAACTATACCATTGCTATCAAAAATCCTTTTGAAAAAGGAAATATCGGCGTGATTCATAGCTCAAAAACACCTTTGTCAATCTCAACAAGTGGTGATTATGAACGCTTTATAGGTTCAAAAGAGCATCATCATATTTTGGACAATAAAAGTGCAAAACAAAACCATTTTTATAGCAGCATAACTTTGATACAAAACGGCGTAGATGCTACTTTGCTTGATGGTGTTTCAACTATAGCATTTAACTCCAAACCTGAGCACCTACAAAGCATTGCACAAAAGTTTAATATAGCCATTATTGCAATCTCAAAAGAAAAAGAGATTTATATGAAAAATTTACAAAACTTAGATATCAAAAATATAGATATCTATCCATTTTAACGCAAGGAGCAAATTATGAAAACTCTACTCAGTTTATTTATTTTACTTTCCACTCTTTTTGGAAGTGCTGATTTTTTGATGCCAGATGAGGTGTTTAAACCCTCTGCACATCTTGAACAAGATAAAGTAGTTATCGATATAAAACTAGCACAAGATATTGAGCTTTACAAACAAAAAATTAAAGTGAAACTCCAAGATACAGATTCACTTTTTATCAAAGAGTTAGTGCTTCCTCAAGCTACAAAAACATCTCATAATCAAGAAGTATATGAAAATGATGTAACGTTTAGTGCCCTTATAGGCAAAAAAGAGAGTGCTTTAAAAAATGAAAATTTTACTGTAATACTCTCATTTCAAGGGTGCTCAAATAAAGGTCTTTGTTATGAGCCCATCTTTAAAAAATATCCTCTCAGTATCGATACAACAATTTTAGGTGCTACAAAACCTGTCCAACAAACAGATACAGATATGATCTCATCTAGCTTTGAGAACAAAAGTATGCTCGTTGTACTTGCAACATTTTTTGGTTTTGGTCTCTTGTTGTCTATGACACCTTGTATCTTTCCAATGATTCCGATTTTATCTTCAATCATTGTCTCTCAAAAAGAGGGGATGACTGCTAAAAAAGGGTTTATGCTCTCTCTTGTATATGTTTTAGCGATGGCAAGTGCTTATACAATCGCTGGTGTTTTAGCTGGACTTTTTGGACAAAACCTTCAAGCTGCGATGCAAAACCCTTATGTAGTGAGCGGTTTTGCGCTTATTTTTGTAGCATTAGCACTTTCTATGTTTGGTTTTTACGAGATTGGTCTACCAGCATCACTGCAAAGTAAAATCTCTAAAGCTTCCGATAGTGCTTCAAATAAAGGTGGGTTTATCGGTGTTGGAATCATGGGATTTTTATCTGCACTTATCGTTGGTCCGTGTGTAGCGCCACCACTTGCTGGAACACTTATCTACATAGGTCAAACTGGTAATGCCCTTTTTGGCGGACTCGCACTTTTTGTGATGAGTTTAGGGATGGGTATGCCTCTTTTACTTATAGGACTTGGAACTGGAAAATTTATGCCACGTCCTGGTGAATGGATGAATACTGTTTCAAAAATCTTTGGTGTATTTATGCTTGGGATTGCTATTTGGATACTTGAAAAAATCGCTCCTGCAAATGTCACTATGGCACTTTGGGCAACTCTATTTGTCATTTCTGCTATCTATATGGGAGTGTTTGAGCCTCTTGGAGAGAAAAAAAGTTGGAATGCTTTTACAAAAGGTTTAGGTGTAATCTCTTTAGTTTTTGGTTTAAGTCTTTTTGTTGGTCTTTTTAGCGGTTCTACAGATATGTTGCACCCTTTTAAAAACTTCACTCAAGGTGCAACATCTCAAAATACACCAAGTGAAAAACTCAACTTTCAAGTTGTCTCTTCTATAAATCAACTCGACAGTGTACTCGATCAAAACAAAGGGAAAAAAATCATGCTTGATTTCTCTGCAAAATGGTGCACAGCATGTAAAGAGTATGATGAGATTACATTTGAGGACAAGCAAGTAATCAATACACTTAAAAACAACTATGTACTTGTACGTGCTGACCTCACTGACAATTCCGATCAAACAAAAGCTCTTGCAAAAAAGTATGGTGTATTTGGACCCCCTGCTGTTATTTTTGTAGATGAGAAGAGTCAAGTTATCCAGCAACAAAAAATTATAGGGTATAAACCACCCCAAGAGTTTCTCTCAATCCTTGCAAATGGAGTATAATACTATATGAGAATTTTAATAGTTGAAGATGATAAAAATAGTGCTGATTTTTTATATAAAACTCTCCATTCCCATGCGTATGATGTGCAAATAGCACGTAGTTATAAAGAGGCAGATGAAATTTTACAAGAGAATCTCTTTTCCATAATTTTACTTGATTGGAATTTGGGTGATGGGAGTGGCTATGATTTATTAAAAGAGTTACGTTCCCTTGATTTGCAGACATCTGTTATTATGATAACGAGCGAAGATGATATAGAAGCAAAAGTAGCTGCACTTGATGCAGGAAGTGATGATTATATCACCAAACCTTACTCAAGTGTTGAACTTCTTGCACGTATCCGCGCAATTTCTCGAAGAGAGATGAGTAATAAAACCTCCGTTATCAATTTTGACATTTTAGAACTCAATACCATTACACATGAGATATTTTTAAAAGGTGAACTTCTTAAACTCACAAAAGCGGAATATGATCTTTTAGAACTTTTTATCCAAAATCCAAATGTAGTACTTACCCGTTATCAGCTTAGCGATCATATCATGAAAGATTTTGCTTCTATGAGTGGAAGTAATTTGGTTGATGTTCATATAAAAAACATCCGTAAAAAGTTAGGGGATTATAATGTGATCCAAACTGTAAGAGGTGTGGGTTATACTCTCAAAGAGCAGTAAAATACTGCCTCACTTCCTCTACCTTCCCCTTGGCTTGAAAGCACAACATCACCTTTTAAAAGTTTCGCCATTTTTTTACTAATTGAAAGTCCCAATCCAGTACCTTGATGATTTTTTTGTAAAGGATTATCAAGTTGAGAAAAATCATTAAAAAGTTTATCGCTATCCTCTTTAGAGATTCCTATACCTGTATCTTTTATTTTTACATATACCTTCTGTTCATCATTGTATAAACTTATCTCAATAACACCTTGTTGTGTAAATTTTATAGCATTTGAGATAAGATTTACAACAACTTGTTGAAAAAGTTTTGGATCAGTTTTATAGTTTTGTAAAGTAAAATTTTTATAATCAAAAAGAAAACCTAACTCTTTTTCACTTGCTAATGGCATAAGCATATTATAAATACCTTCTAAAATAGCTACCAAATCAACATCTTGAAACTTCACTTCCATTTTTCCAGCTTCAATTTTTGCAATATCTAAAATATCGTTAATCATCCCCAAAAGATACTGTGCTGATGATTCTACATTTGCCATCACATCTTGTTGCTCATCATTAAGCTCTTCACAAGTAATCATATACTGTGAAAATCCTATAATGGAGTTGAGTGGTGTGCGCAGTTCATGTGACATACTTGATATAAATGTAGATTTTGCACGTGAAGCTTCCATAGTTCTATCTATCAAACGAATTCGATCAAGTTGCAAAGTAATCATAGTTCCGATGGAGTCATAAAACTTTTTCTCATTTTCATCTCTAAAACTTTTAATCCCAAGTTCAATCGAACCAAAATAGACTTTTTTATACTCTTCAAAATTGGTTACATAGAGTTTAATATACTCCTCATTAAGTTTGAGTTTCTTATCTGTTTGAAAATAAAAAGCTTCTCTATCTGTCAAAATCTTGATCTGCTGGGTTGCGATATTGATACACTCTTGTTCATCTTTTGTTTGAATAATAGTATTAAATACCTCTATGAGTTGAATGAAACGTTTTAGACGAAGTTGATTTTCCTCTTCAAGTTTTTCTAAAGCATCAGAAGTGGTTTGCAACATATCATTAAATGAAGATGTCAAAATAGAGAGTTCATCCTCTGAATCAATCTCAACTTGTGTTGCATAGTTTTGTGTTTGTGTAATCTCTTGTGCAGTTTTCGTAAGTGTTTGGATCGGTTTAACAACATCTTTTGAAAATTTGAAAGATGCATAGATAATTATCAGAGCGATAAAGCCCGATATATAAAGCATAAAACGGATAAAATCAAATAAAAACTCTAAAGCTATTGATTTATCAACTGCATACACAATATACCAATCTTTCAAAACATTTGTTAAACTTGTATAAACAATAATATGTTGTGAATCTATAATACTTTTTTGAGACTCTATGAAACTAGCATTTAGTAAAAAATCATCGCCAATCTTCTCATTTGAATCTTTGTTAATGATATATGCATGCGTATGGCTACTATGGAGTAGATAGTTATCTAGGTCATCTAAATTGTATTCAAAAACTAAGTAACCTAAAGATTGTTTTTTATCAAAAGAGGCAAAAATTTGATTATAAATATAGAGTTTTTTTTCTCTTATATAACTGCCAAAAGTTCCATGAAAATTTTTTGTTTTATATTCTTTTTGTAATCTCTTTGTACTTGAGGATGCTACAATTTGCCCTTTTGGATTGACACAAAAAGCTACTACTGTATTTTTTAAATCATTTGCTTTTTGTGTAAGCAGTCTTGAAACTCTTTTATCCATATCTTCTACTAAAAGATCATCCATCACATCAAGAGCACTTAAAAATTTTACTTCATTTGAGAGTGATGTCAGACGATTGTCTATAAACTTCGCAACTAAACGCGTCTTTTCAAACTGTTCAACTACAAGTTTATCAACCATCTTTGTTTGACTTAAATGTATGATATAAATCAGTAAAGTTACAAAAGGAACTACCCCAATAGCAATAAACATCACTAACAGTTTGCTTCGTAGATATTTATTTAAAAAATTTAAACTCATAATTTGTACCCATCACTCCATCTATAGACAACTCGAACACTACTATCAACATTTTTTGCATCTATGTAACCTATAGCACCATTAACTTTATGAACAAAAGTTTTTATGCTCTCTTGAGATTTCATACTAATTGGAGGGCGATGCCCAAGATAGTGCTGTTTCATCCAGTATGTTTTAAGTTGTCTAAAATTCATATGTAAAAAATGTTCTTGAAAGTTTATCCGAATAGGGTCTCCAGCTTCTAAATTGATTGGCACTATTTTTGTGTCGCCTATATAGATAATTTTTTTTAAAAAAATAGCTCTAATCTCTGAATTTGTTAAATCTTTCATACTATTGTTGACAATTATTACATAATCGCCTCCAAAAAGTATAGTCGCAGAAAATAATAAACCAATGAAATACTTCATTAAAACAACACCGAAAATGAAGTTAAAAATTGATTATCTACACTCTCTTTATGTAGCTGATACTCTATTTTAAAAGCTATTGGGTATGATGGTCTATAGGTATAACCAAAAACACCTATAATATCTTTTTTGGTTATGGAGTCTGCGTCATTATAGTTGTCATCATCTTCTTCATCTTCATTCTCTTCATCTTCATACTGCTCCTCATGAGCATCTGAACTTTGCATAATTTTATCTTCGTAGCCTTCTAAACGAAAGTTTAGGCTATGTTTAGGAGTTATCGTATACGATGTTTGGAGATAAAAGGCATATGGTGTAGTATAGCGTGTATCTGATTTTTGAGTCCCTATTTCACCCATCAGTGAAAGTTTATTGATCTCATATTTAAAACCTGTGAGTAGATAATAGCGATCACTCTCTTGAAGTTTTTGCTCAGTTTGACGAAAATAACCACCATTGAGTTTTATCGAAAAATCATTCTTTTTATAAGTGATTCCAGCCCCAAAATGGCGATCAATTTCATAACTATTATATTTATCATCTAAATCACGATTACTTTGTAGCATAAGATCATATTTGATCTCTGCATCTTGGTATGAACTATATGAAACTCCTACACCTGTTGTAAATTGTGGGTAAAGTATATCAGTTGTTTTAGGGTTTGAAGTGGTTTCTCGAAGTACATTAATAGGAAGCATGTTCCAATACCCTATAGGGGAATTATACTTTCCTACACGAAGCGTATAATTTTCCCCATTTGTATAATCAAGATAAAGTCTTTCAATATAAAGATTTCTATCACTATTTTGAACATCTTCAAATTCACTCGATTTTTTTACATAAAGATCTTTATACTCCACTTCAGTCATATAAGAAAATTCTCCAACACCTCCATAGAGCATTAGAGCTACATCATCAAGTGAAAAAGTTTCACTTTGTCGGTCTTCTTTATATTGTATAGAGGTATATCCGCCCACATATAGAGGCAACTCTTCTATTTGCATCCCTTGACCAAGTTCATAAGTATTATCTTCTGCATGTAATACAAATAAAGATATCAAGAGTAAAATAATATATCTCACAAACAAACCCTTAAAATTTTTATATATTATAACCACTAATTATGAAGAACCTCTTCATAAAGTTTTATGTTAAATATGTTAGAATATTTTTTCAAAAAACGCACCAAAAAAAGGGAAATTTTGCAAGATAATCTTTATAACCTCGCTTTTGAAAGAAGTATACTTAGTTCGATTGTATTTGAACCATCTCAGTTTGATGATTTGAGTGTAATGCTTCAAGTAGATGACTTTTATCTTCCAGCACACCAAGATATCTTCAAAGCGATTATGAAACTTTTTCAAAATGATCTCCCTATAGATGAAGAGTTCATCAAAAAAGAGCTTATCAAAATGAAAAAATTTGATGAGCAGGTTATGCTTGAAATTCTTGCAGCAAACCCTATCTCTAACACAAAAGCATATGTAGATGAAGTTAAAGACAAGTCCCTTAAACGTCATCTTTTAACACTTACAACAGAGATCAAACGTGTAACAGTTGAAGAGGAGTTACCCTCTGCTGATGTTGTTGATATTGTTGAGAAAAAACTTTATGAGATTACACAAAACAACCAAACAAGCGACTTTTTAGATTCCCCTACCATGACCTTTGCAACGATGGAATACATCAAAGAGATGAAAGCTCGTGGAAATTCTGTTTTAGTTGGAGTAGATACTGGATTTAAAGAGCTCAACAAAATGACAACTGGTTTTGGTAAAGGGGACTTAGTTATCGTAGCTGCTCGTCCAGCTATGGGAAAAACATCTTTTATTTTAAATACAGTAAATAACCTCATTGTTCATGGAAAAGGAGTCGCTTTTTTCTCACTAGAGATGCCAGCTGAGCAACTAATGCTCAGACTTCTTTCTATCCAAACTTCTATCCCACTACAAAAACTGCGAGTTGGTGATATGAGTGATGAGCAATGGAGTCAACTCAACGGTGCTATAGACAAGATGAATAATGCAAAACTTTTTGTTGATGATACTGGTAGTGTAAATATCAACCAATTAAGAAGTAAACTACGAAAACTAAAAGCTCAACATCCAGAGATAGAACTCGCTGTGATTGATTACTTGCAAATTATGCAAGGACTTGGAAATCAAGATAGACACCTTCAAGTTTCAGATATCTCACGTGGACTAAAAATGTTAGCGCGTGAACTTGGTATTCCTATAGTTGCACTTTCACAACTTAACCGTGGACTTGAAAGCCGTAACGATAAACGCCCAATGCTCAGTGATATTCGTGAATCTGGTTCTATTGAGCAAGATGCCGATATCATTCTTTTTGTATACCGTGACGATGTGTATCTTTACAAAGAGGAAAAAGAGCGTGAAAAAGCTGCAAAAGCTGAGGGTAAAGAGTTTATTCCAACTTATGTGGAAAAAGAGGAAGAGGATGCTGAGATCATTATTGGAAAACAAAGAAATGGTCCAACTGGTCATGTAAAACTAGTATTTCAGAAAAAACTCACACGCTTTGTTGATGCTCCAACATTTGCACAAGCTACAGAGATTGTTTATGAAAATGTCGACACAAAATCCGCAAAAATGGATGTTGGTATCCCCGATACAATTGATATGCCAACACTCTAGGTTATGATTGAGAGAGTAGAGCTTTTTCAAAGAAAAAAAGACTTGCTCTTTTTAGCAATCATTTTTACGACCCTTTTAACTTTCTCACTCCTTTATGAGTACTCTAACTACAAACAAGTTATAAAATTTGACTCTGCAATCGTAGATGCACAAGTTCTGAGACAATATAACAAAACTAAAATCACAAAAACGGGAAAAACAAAGAGTTATCAAGTGCTAAAACTCAAATCCTCTGATGGTTTTATTTTTTACACAACTGTAAAAAAAGATTTACCAAAGGTTCACTCATTAGAGCTTGAAATTTTTACAGGTAAACTTGGAAATGTGAGCTTTTACGATTATCTCAAAGGTTTTTATGCCTATAGCAAAATTCTCCAAATCTACAACACTCCAACATTAAAAGAAAAGCTTTCACAGCTTATCCAAAAACAACACACTACCAAAAAAATAGCTGCCATTTATGAAGCTCTTTACCTTGCAAAACCTCTACCACTTGAACTCCAAAAAAATTTCTCAAATTTAGGAATTATGCACCTAATTGCTATTAGTGGGTTTCACTTAGGTATTCTCTCAGCCGTTTTATTTTTTCTTCTAAAGTATCCTTACAGATATTTTCACAATAACTTTTTTCCATATAGAAGCTATAAAGTAGATAGTTTTATCATTATATCTCTTGCACTCTTACTCTACACTATTTTCTTAGATGCCCCACCCTCACTTTTACGTGCTTTTGTGATGTTAGTTATAGGATTTTTTCTGTATGATCGGGGTATTAAAATCATCTCTATGCAAACTTTGCTTCTTACAGTTTTGCTTATTTTAGCACTTTTTCCACGTCTGTTTTTTGCAATTGGTTTTTGGTTAAGCGTATCTGGGGTTGGTTACATCTTCCTCTTTTTTATCTATGCACAAAATATGAGAAAATTGTGGCAGTTTTTACTTTTACCTATTTTTGTCTATTTGATGATGCTTCCATATTCACTTGCTTTATTTGGCAACTTTTCAAGTTTACATCCAGCTTCAATCATCTTCACAACACTCTTCACTCTGTTTTATCCATTATCGATTATTTTACATATTTTAGGAGTTGGAGGAGTTTTAGATGGTGTTTTACTAAGCTTAGTTTCTTCTGGAGAAAATGGTGTAATGATCTATCTAAATATGTGGATTTTATATCTGTTTATAGCATTTTCATTCGCTAGTATTTTTAACCGTTTCCTCTTTTACAGCCTCAATCTCTTTGCTTTTTTTGTTTTTATATATGGTATCTATAATCTGGCACAGTTTTAAACCATATAAAAAGATAATCCAAGAGACATATATCCATAAAAACAAAAACATCACGATTGCAAATGAACCATACATCGTTGTATAGGACTTATTTAAAAATACATAATAGATAAATCCATTTTTACTAAAACTAAAGATAACAGAGACTATAAATGAACTAACTGCCGAAGCTTTTGGATCAACCTTGGCATTTGGTCCTATTTGAAAAATTAAAAAGAAAAGTCCCCAAATGATGATGTAAGGAATAAGCGGTAAGATATTTAAACTTGATGTAAGTTCATTTGACCCCATCAAAGTTGCAATCTTTCCAGTAATGTAAAACGAGATACCAAGTCCTATAGGGGTGAGTGTCATCATTGTCCAATAAGTTGTAATTGACTCCCATAATCCACGTGATTTAGCATGAAAAATTCTATTTGCAATGTATTCAAAGTTTTTGAAAAAAAGCAGTGAAGCCACAAGTACAGCTGCTAAACTCATAATCCCCATCTTTGCAGAGTTCTCTAAAAAACCATCAATTTTTTCTATAATCATCTCCGATTGTACTGGAACAAGATTAGAAAAAATAAATGTTTTGATAGACTCATAATGCTCTTGAAAACTAGGTAATGATGTTAAAAGTGACATCATAATGATAAGTAAAGGGATAATCGTAAAGATCGTATAAAAACTAAGTGACGCTGCAAAAAGTGTAAGCTCTTTATCTACAAACGATAAAACAAAAAGTTTTACTTGTTTATAGAGTTCTTGAGCTTTCAATTTCATTTTAATTCAGCCCCATTTTTGCGGGGTTTAAGATATTATTTGGGTCAAATGCTTGTTTGATAGACTTAAAAAGTGCCATCTCTTCAGGGGTGAATGCCATCGACATATATGGTGCTTTGGCAAGACCTATACCATGCTCACCTGAGAGTGTACCACCAAGATCAACGGTAGCTTGAAAAACCTCTTCAATAGCTTGATATGCTATTTTCACTTGTTCTGGGTCTTTTCCATCAACCATAACATTTGTATGTACATTTCCATCGCCTGTATGTCCAAAACATGGGATATTTACGTTGTACTTTTCAGCTATCGCATAAAATTTTTCAAGTAGCTCTGGTAATACTGCACGCGGTACTGTTACATCTTCGTTAAGTTTTTTACTTCCATATACACTCAGTGCTGGAGAAGCATTACGACGTGCAAACCAAAGATCAGCTGCTTCTTTTGCATCTTTTGCAACTTTAAACTCACTACAACCATTTTCTTTAAATACTTTCTCAATCTGCTCTAGTTGGAAGTTTAAATCATCCTCTAAATTTCCATCAACATCTGTTACTAAAAGTGCTCCTGCATCAACTGGAAGTCCTTTATGAAATGTTTGCTCAACTGCACGAATTGTTAAGTTATCTAAGAACTCCATAGCAACTGGAGTTACGCCACTCGCCATTGTTTTA
Source organism: Sulfurimonas sp. (assembly GCF_050296975.1). GTDB lineage: Bacteria > Campylobacterota > Campylobacteria > Campylobacterales > Sulfurimonadaceae > Sulfurimonas. The sequence goes on along the minus strand of NZ_JBNKRX010000018.1, from coordinate 27,841 downwards.
TATACCGCGTTCATTGCATCATTTACACTTGAGAAAATCCCCATTGCCGTTTTTGTCATCTTTGGTTTTGGGATAAGTTTGAGTGTAATCTCAGTGAGCACTGCTAACGTCCCCTCACTTGCAATCAAAATACCACTAATGTTATACCCTGCAACATCTTTAATAGTACGTTTTCCAGCTTTGATAACATCTCCATTTGGAAGCACTGCACGAGTTGCCATCACATAATCTTTTGTGATTCCATATTTTGCCGCACGCATTCCACCAGCATTTTCACTCACATTGCCACCAATTGTAGAGTAGTCTTGACTTGCTGGGTCTGGTGGATAAAAAAGTCCCACCTCTTCAACTGCGCGTTGTAAGTCCATATTGACTACACCAGGTTGTACAACGGCTACCATGTTTTTCATATCAATCTCTAGGATTTTGTTCATATGTTTTTCCATCGCAAGTACAATCCCACCATTGCTAGGAAGTGCACCGCCAGTAAAACCACTCCCAGCCCCACGAGGTACAATCACTATTTTATGCTCATTACAATACTTTAAAATTGCACTGATATCCTCTTCACTTCGTGGAAAAATCACTGCATCAGGCTCAAAATGCTCACGTGTAGCATCGTATGAATACGCAATCAGATGTGCCTTATCGCTATATACATTATCCTCACCAACTATAGAGTTAAAATGTACAATATGTTTTGTATCTAACATCTATTCTCCAATCTCAAACTCATTTATCAAAGAGTGTACCTCTTCATTTGTACTTTTTCTAACAATCTCGTAAAGCGTTTTATTGTTTTTATTGTTTTCAACTAATAACTCGTAATAATGAGGCTCATAACTCTGCATCTCATCACTCCCCTCACCAAAAATAAACCAAGAAGTTTCAATTTTTTCTACTCTTGAATAAAAAGGAAGTTTCACACTATCTTGTGTTAATGGGGCATCACTAATAGCTAAAATTTTAAAACTTTTCATATCTACAGTATAAAGTTTCTTGTCCAAATAGATAAAAACAAGTCCAGCACTTGATGCAGAAGAGAGATTACTAAAGTCTTCTTGTAATGGTGTTGGATGTCCATGAATTGAAAGTAATGTTGCAAATGTATCTGGATGTATCCACTGTGTTTTTATAGATTTTGAAATCTGATAAAATATCTCTTCACTTGGAGCGATTAAAAGTGAGCGTGTATAACCAAATGCCAACTCTACACTATCACCAACTATGACTTCCCATTTTCCACTTGGAAGTGCATTGTTTTTTAGTAAATCAAACTCACTCATTTTTACCACTGCTGTTTTTGTAGCAGCATCAAAACTCTCAACTACACAACTCTTTAAAATAGCACTATGTTCTGGGGTTATATGATGCACTACATAACAACTCATCCCCACATCTATCTTCTCTATATCGATTTTTGCACTCTCATTTTCTAGATCAAGGGAGACTATTTTAGCACCCACTAATCCTGCAAATAAATTAAACTGAATTAAAATTGTTAAAAATATATATCTCATTTTTCTTCTCTTTATTAGACTTCTATATAATATCTCTGAGATTATATCAAATAAACCTCAGACTAAGCCAAAATTTGCTAATCTCACACAATTATTTATTAGAATTTTATTTCAGGTTTTATATTTATGGTACGATTTTTCATACTCTTTTTACTTACTCTATTTATATCAAGCTCACTGATGGCTGCACATGTAGAGCGTCATCGCTGGTTAAATGGAGAAACTTACCTGGTATTTTTAGAAAAATTAAACTTACCAGTACGTGGGCTTTACTACAATCTAGATAAAGACGATCAACGCCTCACTGAAGAGATGAGAACAGGTGTTCATTATCAAGTTTTAAAAGATAATAACAACAATATCTTACAAATTTTACTCCCTTTAAATGACGAACTTCAAATCCATATCTACAAAGAAAATGACAATTATAAATTTGAGCCAATCCCTATCATTAGTACTACGAAAAAAGAAGTTTTATATACACAGATAGATTCTTCGCCAAACTATGCAATACTTAAAAAAACAGGCAGTAGAAAAGTAGCTGGTGTTTTTGTTGCTGCTTTTAAACACTCACTCAATTTTAAAAACGACATACGAAAAGGGGATGAACTTGTGATGGTGTATTCACAAAAGTATCGTCTTGGACAACCTTTTTCTATGCCAACACTCGATGCAGCTATGATTGAGATGGGAAATAAAAAACACTATATCTATCTCAATGATGATGAGCGATATTATGATGAAAATGCACATGAGGTTGAGGGTTTTTTACTCGCTCGACCTGTAAGAGGGGCTAGAATATCTTCCTATTTTACAAAAAGAAGATGGCACCCAGTTTTACATAAATGGAAAGCGCATTTAGGTGTTGATTATGCTGCACGTAGTGGTACACCTGTAGTTGCTGCTGGAAGTGGTACTATTATCTATGCAGCACGACTTGGAACATATGGAAATCTTATTAAAATTAGGCACAATGATGGATATGAAACACGTTATGCTCACCTCAAATCATTTCGCCGTGGAATATATAGAGGCAAACATGTAAAAAAAGGACAAACCATCGGTTATGTAGGAACAACTGGTCGCTCAACTGGTCCACATTTGCATTTTGAACTTCGTAAACGTGGAGTTGCCATCAACCCACTTAGAGTTGTGCAAGTGACAACTAAAAAACTTAAAGGTAAAGAGAAAAAAGCATTTTTACAACTCAAACAAAATTATGACGAAACTATCGCTTTACATTTAGAAAATAAAACTCCTTATGTAAAACCTCCGCGTTTTGAAGATATGTGTTACATCTATATGATGGATGAAGAGAATGAGTAAAATTACAAAAGTCAATCAACTCGAAAACCCAAAATTTATTCAACCAGTTGAACTCATCTACACACAAAACAATCAAGAGAAAAAATGGGAAGCAATTATCTCATACGATTCTGTTGCAATACTTTTATGGCATAAACAAAAAGATAGTTTTATACTCGTAAAACAACTTCGTCCTGCAGTACTGCATATGCAAGAGGATGGGTATATGTATGAGCTATGTGCTGGAATCATAGATAAAGATATCTCTTTAGCACAAATTGCAAAAGAGGAAGTCTTAGAGGAGTGTGGCTACGATATCCCTGTGCAAAATTTACACTATTTAACAAGCTTTTTTACCTCAGTTGGCACTACTGGTGCAAAACAATCTTTTTTTTATGGAGAAATTGATGAAGATATGCACGTCAGTGATGGTGGTGGTATTCACGATGAAGAGATAGAAGTCATTTACCTCAAAACAAGCGAAGCAAAAAAGTTTATGTTTGATGAGAGTTTTCAAAAGACACCAGGGATGATGATGGCATTTTATTGGTGGTTCGATAATAAAAGATAAAATTTTCACAGATTTTCGTCGTTGTTCATTCGTCACATATTACAATATGCTTCCTCATTCACGCCTAGAACCTCTGCAAAACTTTTACCTTTTGATGTAGCAAATAGTTATGAAAAATCTATGGGGTCCATATCGATCTCCGCCATAGTGTTTTTACACATACGTATCGCTTTGATCAAATCAACCGCTTTATCTGATCGAAGTAGTATCTCAAAGCGGTATTTGTTAGCAACTTTTTCAATTGCACATTTTTTTGCACCGACTACTTCTATGTTTTCAAAAACTCTTAGTTTCTCTTCCATCTCACGCATTTTTTCTTGTGCTTTGAGTCCATTTTTATCGGCAAAAAGTATACGACACAGTTTTTTATAGGGTGGATATAATCCTTCTCGAAAGAGCTTCTCAAACTCTAAAAACTCTTCATAGTTTTCTATATATGCTTTAAAAAACTCTTCATTAAAAGTTTGTACCAAAACTTTTGCATCACTTGCACGTCCACTTCTTCCAGCTATTTGTATAAGTGAAGCTAGTGCCTTCTCACGGGAGCGATAATCTGGAATACTCAACATATTGTCCATCCCAAGTACAACTGCGAGTTCTACATCGTGATAATCATGCCCTTTTGAGAGCATTTGTGTACCAACTAAGATATCTACCTCTTTATCATTAAAACGCTTCAGTGCTTTTTTTAACTTGTTTGCAGTGGTAATTGTATCTCGGTCAAACTGCTCCACTCTTACATCTTCTATCTGTTCTTGTATCTCTTTTAAAGCTTCTGCCGTTCCTAGACGTGAGCTTGAAAGATCATCACTCCCACATTTTGAGCAGATTTTTGGAATCGGCTCCATATAATTACAATAGTGACATTTAATAGCATTTGATTTTTGGTGTATGCTCATCCCAACACTACAATATGGACATTGATGTGTCGTACCACAATCTTTGCACACTAAGTATTTAAAATTTGCCCGTGTTGGCAAAAAAACGATTGATTGTTTTTTTTGAAAAAGGGTATTTTTTAGATGATGAAAAATGAGTGGTGTTAAACTCTCCTCTTTTGCTTCATAGATAAACTCTTTTGTAGAGTTAAAATGCCCACCTTTAAGTCTTATGTGTGGAAATTTCACATACGATGTAAGTGAAGGCGTCGCACTTCCAAGCACAACGCTCACATCGTAAAGTTGCCCCATATAAACCGCTAAATCACGTGCATTATAGCGTGGTCGTGAGGAGGATTTATAACTATCATCATGCTCCTCATCTACAACGATTAAACCTAAATCTTTTATAGGTAAAAAAAGACTTGACCTTGCTCCTGCTATGATCTTCGCACTCCCATCATACACTTTTTCTAAAGTCTCTTTTTTTTGTTTAGGGGTTAGTTTTGAGTGCCACATTATAAATGCATTACCAAAATGCTCTTGCAGTCGATGAGCCATTTGAGGTGTAAGAGAAATTTCAGGCATAAGAAAAAGTATACGTTTTTTTTGTGCTAAAACCTTTTCAAAATATTTCATATATATCTCAGTTTTTCCACTGCCCGTATCGCCAAATAGTAAAGCAACTTTATGTTGTTGTAAAAAATCGAGTGCTTTTGTTTGTTTTTCTGAGAGGATAATTTTTGAGTTAATTTCAGCAAACTCATGTGTAGATGTGTCAGCAGAAGAAAAAGGCAACATCAAACCAAACGCTTCTCCAAGTGAACAAATATAATAACTAGCGATAAAACTCGCTAACTCATACTGTTTTTTTGAGAAAAACTCTTGTGTTATTTCTAAAATCTCTAAAGTTTTAAATTCTTGAGCATCAACTGCTTCAAGAACTACACCATATAGCTCTTTATTGTTAAGTGTAACTTTAACTTTAGTAAATAATGGGATTTTTTCTGAGAAAGAGTAAGTAAGTGGCTCTAATATAGAGCCTAAAAGAGAAACTGTGTAGTAGTTCAAATTTTAGTAAATCATTTGTTTACAATATTTTCCTGCATCACCAGCAGCTGCTGGATTACAGGTAAAAGTCCCTGCATTATATGTTGTTGCACCAACAGTCGTAGCAACTTCATAATATGTAAAAGAAACTGTAGTTGCCCCATCAACATTAAACGTATATGTACTTGTAGTTCCTGTTGATCCTGTTTTATGCCATTGCCCTACACCTGTTGAATCTTGTTTTGCATAAGTTAACACACCACCAAATAAGCCACCATTATCAAGCTCTTTATTCCCATCACCATCTGTTCCTGTACCAACCCCAATGAAGCTAGACTGACCTTTGATAATCCCTTTTTGTCTTTCACTCATAATCGCAGAACGGATTGCAGAAACATCTGCTTTTCCACTTGTCACTCTAGCTTGTGTACCAGTGTTTGCAAATTTTGGTAGTGCAATCGCTGAGAGAATACCAAGAACAACGATAACAAATATAAGTTCTATAACAGTAAAAGCGCGGGAAAGTTTCATAAAAAACCTTAAATAATAATTTTAAAACTATTCGAGAATAATTTGAAGATTATTATTTTAACATATATGCATTCCCAAGCGGGAGCTTGGGAACGAGGAAAAATTATTTTGCTAATAAATTATTACCATTAGTAACATCAATTAACCAAAAACGAGGCGCTCTAGTCATATCACCATCAGAACATCTTATCCCATACTGAGTTGTACCTATCGTAAAAGTACTTACGTTTGCATTACCTGTAGTATCTGGATTGCCTACAGTAATACCATCTATCGTGTCACTAGTAGTTGCTGCTCCACAATTTGCTAAACTAAATGCTGTTAATTTATCTGTACTTTCCCCGATATCTGGAAAATCAATTTGTGCTTCCATATCAGCTTGGGATACACCTGTACCCGATGAACCACCTACTGAGACAACCCCTCCACTATAGCCATTTGCAATAGAGTCAGACCAAAGTGCAGCCGCAGTAGTACGATTTAAAGTACCTATAAATGCTTTTCCTTTTCCAACATTAGCCTGCTCAGAAACACCAACAAATTTTGGTAAAGCAACCGCTGAAAGGATACCTAAGATAACGATAACGAAGATCAATTCGATCATTGTAAAACCAGCTCTTTTCATAAGAACTCCTTTTAAGTTAAGAAATTTGGATTACTCTTGTAATCTTAATTATCATTATGGAACCATATCTATTAAACTATGCTTAAAGTATTCCTTTCTCTATGAAATTTATCACTTTTTTTAAGAAACTATCATATTTTTTTATTTTGGAATATAATTTGCTTACTATAAATCAATTCGCAATAAGGTGTATATAAATGAGTATAGAGATATCAAAAGCTGATTCACTTGTCAAAGCTGCGCTTGATTACCGTGCAGCTCGTCAAGATATGATCGCTTCAAATATTGCAAATGCCGATACACCTTTTTATAAACCAAGAGATATAAGCTTTGAAAGTGCACTTGCATCAAAAAAAGCTGAACTCTATAATCAAGATAGTAATCAACTAATAATGGCTACAACAGATGCCAAACATCTTACTTCAGAAAAACAAAGTGCTACAACAAAACCAACACTTTATTTTAGAGATGGGCATATGGCTAGAAATGATGGCAATAGTGTAGATATAGATGTAGAAACAACAGAGATGAGTAAAAACTCCATTATGTTCAATGCACTTATCCAAGCACATAAAAAAGATAAAGCAATTTTCAGCTCTGTGATTGAAGCATCGCAAAAACTAAGTTAAGGTAGATAATTATGAGTAACTTTTTAAATAGCTTTGATATAAGTGGATATGGGTTATCTGCGCAACGTGTCCGTGTCAATGTTATCTCATCAAATATCGCCAATGCCCAAACAACTCGTACTGATGAGGGCGGAGCGTATCGTCGTAAAGAGGTTGTTTTTAAAGCTATTGATTTTAATGATTATTATAACGAAGCTTTAAATGAGCAGACACAAAGTGCATCGTATTCAGACCCTTTAGATGAAGGTGATTTTGGAAAAAAGGTAAATCCTGCTATAATGAGTGTAATAGTTGATAAGATATCGCGTGATGATTCACAGCCGCAACTAAAATATGAGCCAAACCACCCAGATGCAGATGCTTCTGGGTATGTAGCCTATCCAAACATTAATCCTGTGATAGAGATGGCCGATCTAGTTGAAGCGACACGCTCTTATCAGGCAAATGTTGCAGCGTTTGAAAGTGCAAAAACTATGGCTAATAATGCTATCTCACTATTGCAGTAAAAGAAAGGAAGTTGTAAATTATGAGTGACAATATCAATAATATCTCTGGTCTTTCTACTGCAGACTTATTAAATAATAACACCAAAACAACTTCAAAAAATAGTGGTGTTGACTTTGCTAAAGAACTCAAATCTGCTATCAATGAAACAAATGCTCTGCAAGAAGATAAAGAAAATGCTATTGCAGATTTAGCGACAGGACAAGTAAAAGACCTTCATCAAGCAGCTATGGCAATCGGCAAAGCGGAAACAAGTATGAAACTAATGCTAGAGATCAGAAATAAAGCACTTAATGCTTATAAAGAGATCAGCAGAACGCAACTCTAGTCCTAACTCACACTCTAAATGGTTAATCGCAACAAAAGCAAAAAAATTCTCCTTTTATATGTCATCGTATTTATAGGTTTTTTAGTTTTTCTTTCTGTAATGCTTTTTACAGTACTAGACCCTAGACATCTACCTTCCAAATATACAGCCGATACTTCAAAAGCATCTCGTGGAAGTATCATTAGTGCTGATGGTTTTCATATAGCAACGACCAAAAAACTTTTTAAAGCTGTTGTAAATACTCGCTATATTGATCCACAAAAAAAAGATCTTTTTGTGGAACTTTTTTCTATCTACTCTGGAATAAATAAAAAAGAGATTACGAAAAAGATAAATGCACATAAAGGTGTAGTGGTCTTGAGTTATAACATTCCCCAAATTCAAGCACACTATTTAAAAAAGCTCTCAGCAGAGTTAAGACGCCTCAATGTTTTTTTAGCGCTAAAAAACCCTAGAACTGGTTTGCTCTCTGTACATGGGCTTAATATAATTGAAAGTGGTGAGAGTAGAGAGTATAACTATGGAAATTTATTGACCCCTATCATCGGCTACCCTCATAAACTTGAAGAGGATGGATACACTTTTGTTAAAGGTGTCAAAGGTTTGGAAAAACGTTTTGATGATGAACTTTCAGCCAGACAAGATGGGTATTCACGTGGTAAACGTGATGTCAATAGTTATATCATATTAAATAAAAAAAGTTTTACAAAACCTCAAATCAATGGGTTAGATATTAAGATCACTATTCCTGTTGCCTTGCAGATAAAAATTGAAAAAATGTTAGATCAAATGAAAGTAGAACTTGATGCGAAACAAGTGATGTTTGCGCTTATGGATTCTACAAAAGGTGATGTTTTGACAATGGCTAGTTCAAACCGTTATCTTCCAAAAGAGATCAAAAAAAGTGACTATCCCTCATTAAACAGTGGGATGATAGAGTATAGCTTTGAGCCTGGAAGTGTTCTCAAACCCATTACCTTTTCATTGCTTTTAGAAAAAAAACTTGTCAATCCCTACGATCTTGTAAATGGACACAATGGTCGTTTTAAAATAGGGAGAAAAATGATTAGAGATGAACATAAGTTTGATTGGTTGAGTGCTGAAGATGTGATTGTCCACTCATCAAATGTGGGTATTGCACAACTAGCACAAAAACTCTCTGGGTACGAATTTTATGAAGGGCTTAAAAAGTTTGGTTTTGCAAAACGCTCTACACCTGACCTTATCTATGAAAAAGCAGGTTCAATCCCAAGTGTAAAACGTTTGGAAAATCAGATATATAAAGCTACATCAGCTTATGGTTATGGACTACAAGCAAATCTTATGCAACTATTACGTGCCTATTCAGCTTTTAACAACAATGGGCGAATGGTATATCCAAAACTTTTACACTCTTTTATAAATGAATACAACCAAGAAACACTTCTACCTTATGAAAAAAGTGTACCAGCTATTACAAGCACAACAGCTCAAAGGATGAAACGTATCCTTATCAAAACAGTAAATAAAGGTACAGGTGTAAAAACAATTACTCCAGGTTTAGAAGTTGGTGGAAAAACAGGGACTGCTCATATTGTTGAAGATGGGCGGTATGTCAATAAATACAATACCTCTTTTATAGGTTTTGTAAATGACAAGACCCATAAATATACTATGGGTGTTGTAGTTGTACAACCTAAAAAAAGTCAATTTGCTGCACAAACCGCAGTGCCAGTGTTTAAAAAAGCGATCGATATTATGGTTGAAGATGGATATCTACAGCCAGATATTATCGAGTAATCTTGTTTTACCAACAACTGCTTCAACTAAAATAATAGTATTACCCACCTCAACTGTATTTATAGGTTCAAACTCACGATTAACAACCTCTACATAACCAATTTTTAATGGTGTTAAAATTTTCAACATCTCATCTTTAATCGTTTGAACATCAAACTCTTTTTTAGAGATCATTTTAGAAGCTGCATAGAGTGATGCAGAGATTTTCAGTGCCTCTTTTCGCTCATCAACACTGAGATAAACATTTCTACTGCTTCGTGCTAAACCATCAGCTTCTCTAACTGTATTGATAGGGATAATTTCAATATCCATATAGTAGTGTTTTACCATGAGTTGAATGAGGTTGAGTTGCTGTGCATCTTTTTTCCCAAAATAAGCGCGTGTAGGTTTTACGATATTTAAAAGTTTCATCACTATACGTAAAACTCCAGAAAAATGCCCAGGACGTGTAGCACCTTCTAAAACATAACCTCTTACTTCTGGAGCTTCAATTTTTACTTCGTCTTCAAAATAGATATTCTCTTTTGTTGGGAAAAAGATCACATCAACACCTGCGAGTTCACATATCTTTTTATCTGCTTCATCACGACGGGGATAGTTATCTAAATCTTCCCCTTTTAAAAACTGTGTTGGATTTACAAAGATTGAGACAACTACAAGTTCATTGTTTTTACGAGCATTTTTTATAAGTTCGATATGCCCTTCGTGTAAAGCACCCATCGTTGGTACATATCCTATAGTTTTATTTTGCTCTTTTAGATATCTTTGTAACTCTTGTGGCTCGTGAATAATTTTCATGTAAAAATTCCCATATAATATATATGGAATTATACATAAAACTTTAAAAGAAATATCCTATTTGTAAAGAGAGATACTGATCTGCTGCTGCATCGTTTAAGCCATACCCATATCTTCCTATCATAAACCAATTCTCCGTAATGTTATAAGATGCAGAGAAGTAAAGTGTTTCACGATCTTCTGAACCTATATATATACTTGAAACATTTGAGTAAGAGAGTGATGCATAAGCTTTTGAGCCTTTATGAAATCCTATCCCTCCATAATATACTGTACTATTTTGATATATCTCTTCTGTAGAGGTTGTATTTTCATCTCCAACAACTGTATATGAACCTCCACCAAACACTGAGATATATTTGTTTGCTTTAAAAGTAAGTGAAGCAGAACCAGAGTAATCAAGCTTATTTGTTTGACTATCATCATTTGGAACTATAACCCCAGCACCTAGTTTAAAACTAAGATTATTTAGAGGTCGAAATTTATATTTTGCGTTTACATAAAAATCATTAAAACCATTGCTACTAGAGCTATATGTGTCATAGTTATAATCAGACGACGCCACAGAAAGAGAAAATTTTTTATAATAATAGTCTAAATTAACAAGCTTTGAATTATATGTATATTCAGATGTAGTATCACTCTCTTTTTCTTTGCTTTGACTATATCCTAAAATAATATCAAAATGATGATTTGAAATAGTTGTATCTACTTTACAACCAGTTTTATCTACAAGGTCGCTAAAAGCTGTATTTGGACACTTGTCAACATCATCTTCAACACCATCAAAATCAGCATCATTTGCCAAGAGTAAAGTGTTAAAAGATAAAAGTAAAAGTAGTATTTGTTTTTTCATGATTTTTGCCTTAGCCTTAGAAAGTATATATATAATTGTATTAGCAAAACATTAGCGAAGTGTTAGCGAGTAGATATCTAAAATGAATGTTGAACCTTCATCTATTTTACTCTTTAGTGTTATTGGTACTCCAAGATCTTGACAAAGTTTTTTTACAATATGTAAGCCAATACCAAGACCTCGTTGATGCTCTTTATAAAATCTATCAAATATTTTTTCTGGATTTTTTATCCCTTTACCAGAATCTTGAATGATAAGTTTATTATCCTCATATTTTACAGATACAAATCCGTTAGCTTTATTGTATTTTGCACCATTAGTTAAAAGATTTTCTATGATTCGCTCAATTGCAGCAAGATTGGTATAGAGCTTCAATGGTGAGATTTCAACTATAAAATTGATATGAGGATAAAGCCCTTGTAAATATTCAACTTTATACTCTACTATCTCTTTTAAATCAAACTCCTCTTTTTCTACAGAAGAGTTTTTGATATAGGTTTTGAAATTTTTTTGTAAAGAAACAATGGTGTTTATTGATTGCTCTATACGTACAATCTTTTTATAATTTTTTTCACTTTTTTCAAGTGTTTTTACATTTATGAGTAAAGAGGAGATAGGGGTATTAAGATCATGTAAGATATCTTTTATAAATTCATTTGTAAGACTTAATGCTCTTCGTAAAGGGCTTAATGTATAAAAAGAAAAAAGTACTGAAAGTAAAATAATTATAATTAAGGCGAATAAAAAATATTGTAATCTTTTTATTTGTAAATTTTTTAAGTCTTGCAAATATAGATCATTTTTATATGCTATTTTTAGGTTATACTTCTCAACATTTGGGATTGTATAATAGCTGAAAAGTTCTTTGTCATTTTTATAAAGAGTATAAACGAGATGCTTTTGTTTGTTTTCAAATTCTATATCGTATTTTTTACACTTTAGATCAAAACTGCATAGTTTCATCTCATTTAAAATATTGCTTTCTAAAGTGTGCACATCTTTTTCATACTCTATAAATAAAATAAACCCCACAAGGATACTCAGTGAGATAAAAAATAAGGAAAAGCCTTTTAAAAAAGATTCTTTTTCAACATGGTTCAATGGTATAACCCACCCCTCTTACATTTTTAATGTCAACATTTATCGTACCTCTTAGTTTATTCATGGCTACACGAAGTGCACTATCATTTCCACCTTCAAGATATTCAAAAAGTTCATCTTTTGCAATAACTTGTCCAATATTTTTAAAAAGTACTTCAAAAAGTTTAAATTGTGAATAACTCAAGTATACCTTTTTTCCGTCAATAAAAATATCTTGTGAGAGTGTATTAAACTGTATATGTTTATATCTGATAATATGTTTTTCAACCAATCTCGCATTAACTCTGATCAAAAGTTCTTCAGGTAAAAATGGTTTTTTTAAATAATCAAATGCTCCTGCATCAAACCCTTTTGCAATAGTTGATATATCAACATTAGCACTTATAAAAATAGTTGGTGTAGTATCTTCAGTATCTTTAAGCGAACGCAACAGATCTATGCCATTATAGTCAGGTAAATTTATATCAAAAATATACATATCATACTTGTTATCAAACACCTCATCTACAGCATCTCCTCCAGTGTGAACAGTTTTGACACTTAAGTTATGCTCTTTGAGAAGTTCTTCTAGAGTATCAGCTAAAATAGTATCATCTTCTAATAATAAAATTTTCACTTTTTATCCTTAAAAATATCCCTAAAAAAGGGATATTTATTACCTTAGTGTCTACCACCACGATCCATCATTTGATCTTGCATACGATCTTGCTGCATCATTGAATCTTGTTGCATACCCATATCTGCACTATCAAAATTTTGCATCATCTCTCGCTCTTGTGAACGTTCCATCATACCTTCACCCATTTCACCATCACCTTGCATACCTTCAGATGGTGGTGGCATTGGTGGACGATGTTCTCCATGGTGTTCATGCATTCCATGCTCACCACCATCTGGTCTTGAATCTCTAAGCAATGCTATTGCAGCTGCACGATCTTCTTCATTTAAACTTGAAATTAACTCTTTTAATTGATTCATAATCTCAAAACGCTCCTCTGGAGTTGCATCTTTTAACGAATCTATCAATGTTGTAATTTCACTACTTACTTCTGTTGTAGCTGTTGCATCTGTCGTATCAGTTGTAGTATCTTCTGTAACTGTCGTATCTGTAGTATCAGATGTCTCTTCTGTTACAGTTTCTTCTGCAGTAGTATCAGTTGTATCTGTCGAAGTATCTGTAACAACCTCAGTAGTTGTCGTATCTGTTGTAGTTGTTGTCGTATCATCTGCAAAAACAGCTGGTGCATTGATTCCGAGTAATAAACTCGCGATAACTAAATTTCTAAATTTCATAACATCTCCTTTAATTTTTGTTACAGCGACAGTATAAAATCTTTACGTTAGTGAAGTGTTAGTAGTTATTATAGATTTTTTATGCTTCAATATAATATAATCTCGCTTATACAATTTTATATTGGAAATTTATGGATAACTACGAATACACAGAACTTTTAAAAAATATCACTATTAAAATGAAAAACATTACAGGTGTTGTTGAACCAGATAAAATTCAGACAAGACTAGCTGAAATTAAAGAACTAGAAAATGATCCAGAGTTTTGGAATGATGCCGCGAATGCTGCAAAAATTCAAAAAGAAAAGACCCAATTACAAAGAAAACTAGACAAATATGATATAGCTCGTTTAGCTGTTGAAGATGCAAGTGAACTCTATGAGATGGCTAAAGAGGAGAATGATGAAGACTCGATTGAAGCGCTTTTTGAAGATGCACCAACTTTAGAGAAGCAAATTCGCTCTATGGAGATTGAAGTATTACTGAGTGGTGAAAGTGATGGCTCAAATGCTATTTTATCTATCCACCCAGGTGCAGGTGGAACTGAGTCACAAGATTGGGCAAGTATCTTACTTCGTATGTATAAACGCTGGGCTGAGCGACATGATTTTAAAGTGGAAGTACTTGATTATCAAGCTGGAGATGAAGCGGGGATCAAAGATGTATCTATTCTCATTAAGGGTGAAAATGCTTATGGGTATTTAAAAGTTGAAAACGGTATCCACAGACTTGTACGTATCTCTCCGTTTGACTCAAATGCAAAACGTCATACTTCATTTTCATCTGTTATGGTTTCGCCAGAGATTGATGATGATATTGACATCGTTATTGAAGATAAAGATATACGTATCGATACTTACCGTGCAAGTGGAGCTGGTGGACAACATGTTAACAAAACTGAATCAGCTATACGTATTACACATATCGCTACTGGTGTTGTAGTACAGTGTCAAAACGATAGAAGCCAACATAAAAACAAAGCAACTGCGATGAAAATGCTAAAATCTCGTTTGTATGAGCTTGAACTTGAAGAGCAAAAAGCTAAAGAGGCTGGAGTTGAGAAAAGTGAGATCGGTTGGGGGCATCAAATTAGATCATACGTCATGCAACCCTACCAACAAGTAAAAGATACAAGAAGCAATGAAGCATACTCTAATGTACCAGCAATCTTAGATGGTGATATAGATAAAATGATTGAGGGTGTACTCATCTCAATGAATAAAGAGGGATAAAACTACTTATCCTCTTTTTTCAAAAAACTATATCCTAAAAATCCTGCACCAAATACCATAACCATAATCATTAACATTCTTAATTGTTTTTTTTGTGTCTCAACCATAGATGCTGAAATAGTTGAATGGTTTGATTGTTGTGTCGTTGATTTTGAAGAACCTTCTCCACTGACTGAAGATTCCATTCTTGCTAAATTTGCTGCTGCTTTTTCATTTTCATTCATCACTTTTTGCGGGGCTGCCCAAAAAAAGAGTGTCAAGCCTAAAACAAGTAAAAATGCACCTACACTTCTTAAAATTATTTTTTGATGTTTTAAAAAAAAATCCATAAATATCCTTTTTTATAAAGCAAAATTATGTCAAAATTCCCTTATGAACTTACTTAAAGAATTTTTACTTGAAGACAAATGTTCCTATCTAGACAATAAAAAGCAAACAAGCCACTATAAAATTATAGAAAAATGTTCTGCTACAACATGTCAAGATTTAGTTGAGCGTGGCTACAGAAGATTTGGACAGATGTATTTTAGACCTATATGTGCTGAGTGTAACGAGTGTCAAAGTATTAAAATAGAAGTAGATAAGTTTTTATTTTCAAAATCTGCTAAACGAGTTCTCAAAAAATCTAAAGAGCTTTCAATTGTTCTCCAACGTCCAACTATTTCAAAAGAGCATCTTCATGTGTTTGATAAATACCATAAACATATGCATGAAAAAAAAGGGTGGGATTTTAATCCTTCAACACCAGAACACTATTTTAACTCTTTTGTAAATGGACATGAAGATTTTGGGTATGAAGTACTCTACTTTTTTAAAGATAAACTAGTTGGAGTTGATCTTATAGATATCTTGGCAGATGGTATCTCCTCTATCTATTTTTATTACGATCCAGATTTTGCAAAATATTCCCCTGGGAGATTATCATTATATAAACAGATAGAGTTTGCAAAACGCTACGATAAAAAATGGATCTACTTAGGATACTATGTTGAAGGGTGCCCATCTCTTGAATATAAAGCAGAATACAAACCTTACCTTACTTTAGATGGAAGACCCAGTGAATATGAAGAGTTTCACTGGTTTAAAAAGTAACTTGCACTACCTCGTTTTTTGAAGCTCTATTTTTTGTTCTTTACGAAGTTGCTTTTTTTTCTCTTCTAACTCTTTTTGTAATTTGTTTTCTAGTGCTTCTTGCTCTTGTTGATCTTTTTCTCTGATCTGTTTTATTCTTTCTAAATCACGCTCTTTTTTTGATTTTCGATTTTTTAATTCTGCTTCTTTTTGTGCTTTAAGGGCTGCATCTTCATCTAAAAATTCTTGAATTACACCTGTAGTATTGATATCTTCTGTATGTGCAAAATAGTAGTCTATGATCTCTTGTTTTTTATCTTTTGTATCAACAAGTCCACTATTAACCATTTGTGTAAAGAGTGTAGAGTTTTCATATCTCAGTGAAGAGTTATAGAATTTATTGGCTGTTCTTACAAAAAAATCATTCTCTTTTGAAAGATCTCGAAGACTATTTAGATACTCTTTTTTATTTTCAGTTTTACCACTTTCAATTTCAAAACCTTGTTCTTTTGTTGTTTTGACTTTTGCTACATAATCTTGAATTTTTTGTTTAAACACACTAAATTGATCTATATTTTGAAGATTTTCAATTCCATCAACATTATTATATATAACATCACCTAAAGCAGCATAAACACTTGGATTTTTAGCAAATAGTAATGAAGAAAGTAATATAAAAGACAAAATGAGTTTTTTCATTTGAGATAACCTAAAAAATTATTTTCCAGCATTATATCAAACTTTTGACATAGAAATCAAAGAAAGAAAGGTGACCTCCATAAAGGAGGTCTTTTTAGAAGTAGATAATTAAAATTATCCGTTACGTTTTTTGATAATCTCTTCAGATACATTTCTTGGAACTTCTTCATAGTGATCAAATTCCATAGAATAAGTAGCACGACCTTGTGTATTTGAACGAAGGTCAGTTGAGTATCCAAACATCTCAGAAAGTGGAACGAATGCATCAACGATTTTGTTACCGCTTCTATCACCCATGTTGTTAACTTGACCACGACGACGGTTAAGGTCACCGATAACGTCACCCATGTAGTCTTCTGGTACTTCAACTTCAACTTTCATTAATGGTTCTAGAATAACTGGTTTAGCTTCACGAGCAGCTTCTCTAAATCCCATTGATGCAGCGATTTTGAATGACATCTCATTCGAATCAACTTCGTGGTAAGAACCGTCATAAAGTGTAACTTCAGCATCTTCAATAGGAAAACCTGCAAGAACACCTTTTTTCATAGATTCTTCCATACCTTTTTCAACTGCTGCGATATATTCTTTTGGAATTACCCCACCTTTAATTTCGTTGTGAAATACTAGACCAGTATTTGCTTCACCTGGTTTAAGTTTGAATACAACGTGACCATATTGTCCACGTCCACCAGATTGTTTAGCGTATTTGTAGTTTTTGTCAACTTCAGTTCCAAGAGCTTCACGGTAAGATACCTGTGGAGCACCAACTTCAGCTTCAACTTTAAACTCACGTTTCATACGATCAACGATGATCTCAAGGTGTAACTCACCCATACCAGAAATAATAGTCTGACCTGTTTCTTCATCAGTAGCAACTCTAAAAGATGGATCTTCTGCAGCTAGTTTACCTAGAGCTATACCCATTTTTTCTTGGTCAGCTTTTGTTTTTGGCTCAACAGCAACAGAAATAACTGGATCTGGGAAATCCATACGCTCTAACACAACAAGATCTTTTTCAGAACAAAGAGTATCACCAGTTGTAGTAAATTTGAGACCAACAACCGCACCAATTTCACCAGCGTAGATCTCTTTTACTTCTTCACGTTTGATAGCATGCATTTTCATGATACGACCAATACGCTCTTTTTTATCTTTTGTAGAGTTGTGTACATAAGAACCAGCTTCTAACGAACCACGGTATACACGGATGAATGTTAACTGTCCAACGAATGGATCAGTCATAATTTTAAATGCTAATGAAGCGAAAGGTCCATTATCTGTTGATTCAACAGTAACTTCTTTCGTCTCATCTTCCATCATAGTACCTTTAATTTGTGGTACTTCAGTTGGAGCTGGAAGGTAGTCTACAACAGCGTCAAGTAAAGTTTGAACACCTTTGTTTTTAAATGCAGTACCAACAGTCATTGGAACGATATGCATTGCAATTGTAGCACGCTTGATAGCTGCTTTAATCTCCTCTTCAGAAATCTCTTCACCCTCTAAGAATTTCTCCATAAGCTCTTCATTACCATCAACTGAAGAGATCTCTTCGATCATCTTTTCACGGTATTCTTCAGCTTTATCTTGATAATCAGCACGGATATCTTGTGTATGGTAAGCAGAACCCATAGCAGCATCTTCATCCCATACAATCTCTTTCATTTTTACAAGATCAACTACACCTTCGAATTTATCTTCAGCACCGATTGGTAATTGGATTGGAACTGGATTTCCTTTAAGACGCTCACGAATTTGACGTTCAACTTCATAGAAATCAGCACCAGTTCTGTCATACTTGTTAACAAAAACGATTGAAGGCACACCATAACGGTTTCTTTGTCTCCAAACAGTTTCTGATTGTGGCTGAACCCCACCAACAGCACAAAATACTGAAACAGCACCATCAAGTACACGCATAGAACGCTCAACTTCAATAGTGAAGTCAACGTGACCCGGAGTGTCGATAATGTTGATTTGTTTTCCTGCCCATTCACAAGTTGTTGCAGCTGAAGTAATTGTAATACCACGCTCTTGCTCTTGCTCCATCCAGTCCATTGTCGCAGCACCATCGTGAACTTCACCGATTTTATGCTCAACACCTGTATAGAAAAGGATACGCTCAGTTGTTGTTGTTTTACCAGCATCAATGTGAGCAGCAATACCAATGTTTCTTACATCGCTTAATTTATGAGATCTTGCCATTTTTAAATTACCTTATTATTACCAACGGTAGTGAGCAAATGCTTTATTTGCTTCAGCCATTTTGTATGTGTCTTCTTTTTTCTTGAATGCTGAACCTTTTTCAGTTGCTGCATCCATAAACTCGTTAGCTAATCTCTCAGCCATTGTTCTTTCATTTCTTTTACGTGCCGCATCAACTAACCAACGAATAGCTAGTGATTGCTGACGTACTGGACGTACTTCTACTGGAACTTGATAAGTAGCACCACCAACACGGCGACTTTTAACCTCAATAATAGGTTTTACATTCTCAATAGCTTCATTAAATGTATCGATTCCTGATTTTTCACCTTTTGCAGAGATTACATCTAACGCACTGTAGATAATTTTTTCTGCAGTAGATTTTTTACCATCTAACATTACTTTATTAATAAACTTCGTTAAAACTTTGCTTCCATATACTGGATCTGGCATAATTTCACGAACAGGAGCTTTTCTTCTTCTCATTTGTTTTTTTCCTTATCTTCAATTTTTTTCAAAAAATTTACTCAAAATACTTCTACTAGTACCCTGTAGCTATCTTTGAACTTTAATTTAAATTATTTTTTTGGTCTTTTCGTTCCATATTTAGAACGAGCAACTAAACGGTTAGCAACACCAGCAGTATCAAGTGCACCACGAACAATGTGATACTTAACACCTGGTAAATCTTTTACCCTACCACCACGTACAAGTACGATAGAGTGTTCTTGAAGGTTGTGACCCTCACCACCAATGTATGAGATAACCTCAATTCCAGTAGTTAATCTAACTTTTGCAACTTTTCTTAAAGCCGAGTTAGGTTTTTTAGGTGTAGTTGTGTAAACACGAGTACATACACCACGACGCTGTGGACACGCTTTTAAAGCAGCAGATTTTGATTTTTTTACTACTTTTTGACGCTCTTTACGAATCAATTGATTGATTGTAGGCATATATTTCCTTTATCTGAATTTTCCAGTAGAATGTAACTCTCTATAAAGCGATACTTTTTAGGGAGTTATAGACGCGCAATTTTACAGAAAAATGAATTAAAGTTAGCTTATTTTAAGTGTTTTTTAATTTATTTAAAAAGTTGAGTAGATTTTTGAAAAGCTGTAGATAGTACAAGAGAGCCTAAAGGCTTACTCTTGTGTAGATTCAAACTTGATAGTTTTATTTTTGTAGATACCAGTTCCAACAGGGATAGTTCTACCAATAATAACATTCTCTTTTAAGTTATCAAGATAATCAACTTTAGCACTTACTGCAGCTTCAGTAAGAACTTTTGTTGTATCTTGGAATGATGCAGCAGAGATAATAGAGTCCGCTGAAACTGCAGCACGTGTAATACCAACAAGGAATGGCTCAGCAATAGCTGGACGACCACCAAGACGAATAATTTTTTCATTCTCTTGAGCAAATTTTTGTTTAGAGATAAGATCACCTTCGATAAACTTCGTATCACCTGATTTTAAGATTTTAACTTGTCTTAACATCTGAGTAAAGATAACTTCGATGTGTTTATCAGCGATGTTAACCCCTTGAGAACGGTAAACTTGTTGTACTTCAGATACGAGGTAGTTATAAAGTGCTTTAACACCCATAATTCTAAGTAACTCGTGTGAAGAAAGGATACCCGTAGTTAAACGCTCACCAGCATGAACGAAGTCACCAGCATTTACAACTGGCTCATGTGATTTATCTACAAAATACTCTTTTACAATTCCATTTTCACTATTGCTAACTACGATACGAACTTTACCACGTAAAGGTTTACCAAAACTAACCGTTCCATCAATCTCTGAAATAAGTGCAGTAGCTTTTGGACGACGACCTTCAAAAAGTTCAGATACACGTGGTAGACCCCCTGTAATATCTGATGATTTTTGAAGTGCTTTTGGTGTTTTAGCAATAATATCTGCAATTTTCACCTCTTGACCGTCTTTAACAAATAAAGAAGACTTAGGCTCAATCGCATAACGTAACAATTCACCGTTTTCAGTTGCTAAAACGATTGTCGGTTTGTACTCAGATGAGATGTGATCGTTGATCATTAAACGTGTTTTACCAGTTAACTCATCTAACTGCTCTGTTGCAGTAGTTCCAACGATAATATCTTCATATTTAACTGTACCATTTGCTTCAGAGATAATAGGATTTGAGTATGGATCCCATTCTGCAATAACAACAGACTCATCAGATGCAGGTTTAGCAATTAAACTTGAACTCTCAACGACTTCATCATCTTCAGTTACAATCACTGAACCACGAGCGATATAGTGACGAACAGCTTCACGGTTGTTCTCATCAATCACAGCTGCAAAAAGACCTTTCTCTTTTACTTCATAACCAGCTTTAAGCCCTTCAAATCTCTCTAAATAGTCACCTTTAAGTAAGAAATACTTCACAGTACCTTGCTCTTTAGCATAGATTTTTTGAGTAACTGGAGCACCATTATCAACTAATAATTCAGATGCATAAGGGATACGAGAAGGTACATTCCATCCATCTTTAATAGTCTCAACAATAGAATCTTCAGCAACTACATCACTTCCACTCTCATATGGGAAGTAATATTTTCCTTCAATTTGACCACTTACACCAGCAAGTTCATTTGGTTTAGCAATCTCATTTTTACGTAAAGAGTAACGAACTGTATCAGTTCCATTTGTGATACTTAATAACACTTCATCATGGATAGTTTGAATGTCAATTTTTCCATTAAATGGTGCTTTAATTTTTGGCTCAACAAGTAACACTGCCGCATTACGACGATTTGCAACTATATTTTTACCCTCTTTATTTTGGTAAGTTCTAAGGTTATAGTAACGGATAAAACCTTCTTTTTCAGCTACAACTTGACGCTCTTGCGCAGTTGAACTCGCAGTACCACCAACGTGGAATGTTCTAAGTGTAAGCTGCGTACCAGGCTCACCAATTGATTGTGCAGCCACAATACCTACAGCCTCACCAGGACGTACAATATGTCCTGTTGCAAGATTCACACCATAACAAAGTGCACAGATACCATCTTCACTTTTACAAGTTGTAGGAGTTCTAATGTGTGCTGATTTGATTCCAGCCTCAGCAATAACTTTTGCACTCTCTTCATCAAGAAGCGTACCCTCTGCAAAAAGGATCTCATTAGAGATTGGATCGATTACATCATCAGCTAAAACACGACCGTTCAATCTATCTTCTAAAGACTCGATCAATGTATTTTGATCAGAGATATCTGAAATTTCAATACCTTCGTGAGTATGACAGTCATGCTCAACAATTTTCACATTTTGTGCAACATCAACAAGTTTACGAGTTAAGTAACCAGCATTTGCTGTTTTAAGTGCTGTATCGGCAAGACCTTTACGTGCACCGTGTGTTGAAATAAAGTACTCGATTACGTTTAGACCCTCTTTAAAGTTTGAAACGATCGGAGTCTCAATAATATCTCCACTTGGCTTAGCCATAAGACCACGCATACCCGCAAGCTGACGAATCTGAGCGGCAGAACCCCTCGCACCTGAATCAGCCATCATATGAATAGAGTTGAAACCATCTTTATCGTTTTGTACAAGTTCCATCATCTCAGCAGCAAGTGTATTGTTTGTATCTGTCCAAACGTCGATAATTTTATTGTAACGTTCTTGTTCAGTTAAAAGACCTGCTTCAAACTGTTTTTGGATCTCAATTACACGGTTTTTAGATTCATTGATTTTTCCAGCTTTCATATCTGGTACACGAATATCATCAGCTGAGATAGATACACCAGCTTCTGTTGCATGTTTGAAACCAAGATTCTTAAGTCTATCAAGAAATGATGCAGTTACACCAATACCACCATGTTTTTGTACATAATCAACAATCTCGTTGATCACTTTTTTCTTCATAGTTTTATTCCAAAGATCTGCTGGAACAAAATCTGGTAAAATCGCTTTAATTAAAAGACGACCAGCAGTTGTATGGATAATTCTTCCATCAACTCTTGTTCTTACTTTTGCATGAAGATCAAGTGCTTTATTTTCTAGTGCAATGTTAATTTCATCAACATTAGCAAATAGTTTATTTGATCCCTTAACACCATTTTTCTCTAAAGATAGGTAGTAAATACCAAGTACCATATCTTGTGAAGGTGTAGCAATAGCTTTACCAGAAGCTGGAAGTAAAACGTTCATAGATGCAAGCATAAGAACTTTTGCTTCAGCAATAGCTTCTGAGCTTAAAGGCACGTGAACAGCCATCTGGTCACCATCGAAGTCGGCATTAAACGCCGCACAAACTAATGGGTGAAGCTGAATAGCTTTACCATCGATTAGTTTCGGATGGAATGCTTGAATTGATAACTTGTGAAGTGTTGGTGCACGGTTAAGCATTACTGGATAACCATCAACAATCTCCGCTAAACACTCCCATACTTCATTAGTTTTCTCTTCGATCATTTTTTTCGCAGCTTTAACTGTAGTTGCATAACCTTTATCTTCTAACTTAGCAATAAGATGCGGCTTAAATAGTTCAAGTGCCATTTTCTTTGGAAGTCCACATTGATCCATTCTTAAATCTGGTCCAACAACAATTACAGAACGTCCAGAGAAGTCAACACGCTTACCAAGAAGGTTTTGACGGAAACGTCCTTGTTTCCCTTTAATGATCTCTGAAAGAGATTTTAGAGGACGTTTATTAGCACCTTTAACTGCATTTGCACGACGACCGTTGTCAAAAAGAGCATCAACAGATTCTTGAAGCATACGCTTCTCATTTCTAACAATAATTTCAGGAGCTTCTAATTCAACTAGACGCTTAAGACGTTGGTTTCTATTGATAACACGACGATATAAATCATTTACATCAGATACTGCAAATTTTCCACCATCAAGTGAAACAAGTGGACGTAAATCTGGTGGCAATACTGGTAAAATAGTAAGCATCATCCACGCTGGATTATTTCCACTATTTAAGAAAGACTCAATAACTTTTAAACGTTTATTGATAGTTTTTCTTTTTGCTTCACTTTTTGTCTCTTCGATCTCTTCTCTGAGTTGATTAAATACTTCAACTAGATCGATCGAGTCTAATAGATCACGAACAACTTCACCACCCATACGAGCTTTGAAACCAAGTTCACCAAATCTTTGAACTAACGTTCTGTATTGCTCTTCATTAAGTACATCATATTTAAGTACTGGTGTTTTTGCTTCAGCATCATAATATGCCTCACCACCTTGTTCTACAATATATGCCTCATAATAAAGTACACGCTCAAGGTCTTTCATTTTGATACCTAAAAGTGTACCGATACGAGATGGTAATGAAGATACATACCAAATATGTGCAACTGGAGTTACAAGTTCAATGTGACCCATACGAGTACGACGAACTTTTGTTGATGTTACTTCAACACCACACTTCTCACATACAACACCTTTGTAACGCATCTTTTTATATTTTCCACAAAGACACTCATAATCACGAACAGGACCAAAAATCTTTGCACAGAAAAGTCCGTCACGCTCAGGTTTTAATGTACGGTAGTTAATAGTTTCAGGTTTTTTAACTTCACCATTTGACCAAGACATCACTTTTTCAGGCGATGCTAACTTGAACTGAAGCTGTTTAATATCAGTTGGTCTATTATCTTCTGTTACTTCTACTGGCACTAATTTACTCATCGTCTTCTACCTCGTCCATAATCTCTACATCAAGAGCTAACGCTTGTAGCTCTTTTGTTAATACAAATAAAGTCTCAGGGATACCAGAAGCTGGTACTGACTCACCTTTTGTAAGTGCTTTATAGGCACGTACACGACCATCAACATCATCCGATTTAATTGTAAGCATCTCTTTAAGTACTGCTGAAGCACCATATGCTTCAAGAGCCCAAACTTCCATCTCACCAAATCTCTGTCCACCAAATAGTGCTTTACCACCAACAGGCTGTTGAGTGACCAGCGAATATGGCCCAGTTGAACGAGCATGGATTTTCTCATCAACTAAGTGGTGTAGTTTTAAGATATACATATAACCAACGTTTACACGCTCTTTAATCTTCTCACCAGTTCTACCATCATAAAGTACAACTTTTCCATCTTCAGCCATTTTTGCAGCCTCATAAAGTTTAGCAAACTCTAGTGCATTTACACCTTCAAAAATAGGAGTAGCAAACTTAACACCTTTTGCCCAGTCACGCGCATGTTTTAAGAACTCTTCATCATCCATAGCTGCAATTGTAGCTTTTGCGTTCATAAGACCAGCAACATCAGCAATTTCAGCCATTTTTGTACGTAAATTGTCTAAGAAATCTTTTTGTTTCGTTTCAAACTCAGCTTGAATTTGGTTTCCTAATTCACGACCAGCCATACCAAGGTGCATCTCTAAAATCTGTCCGATGTTCATACGAGAAGGTACACCTAGTGGGTTAAGACATACATCTACACTTCTTCCATCTTCCATATATGGCATATCAACTTCAGGAACAATATTTGAAACAATACCTTTATTTCCGTGACGTCCAGCCATTTTATCACCAACTTTTAAGTGACGTTTTGTTGCAACGTAAACTTTTACGTATTTCACAACACCGTTTGGAAGGATGTCATCTTTTTCTAAAATAGAAAGTTTTTCTTCATGCTCATCTCTGAAAAGTCTTTTTTGCTTTTGGAAATGGTTTTTCGTTTTATTGTACTGATCTTGTACATCTTCTGAAAATGCTTTTACAACATTGTTCATAGCAAAACGGTTGATTCCAGCTAAATCATCACCATTGATTAATTCACCTGCTTTATAGTTTTTATCACCTATTTTTACATCACTTTCTAAAGGTTCACGAGTAAGAAGTTTTGTTACACGTAACATCTCCTCTTTATCAATCATAATAAGTCTATCATAGTGCTCACGCTCTAAATGATCGCGCTCCTCTTTTTCAAGTTCTAATGCACGAGGGTCTTTGTCGTAACCTTTTTTCGTAAATACTTTAATATCAACTACTACACCCTCCATCGATGGTGGGCAGTAAAGAGATTTGTTTACAACGTGACCAGCTTTTTCACCAAAAATTGCACGTAAAAGTCTCTCTTCTGGAGTTGGTTTTACTTCACCTTTTGGAGATACTTTACCAACTAAGATCATGCCACCTTTTACTTGTGTACCGATCTTAACGATACCAGACTCATCTAAATGAGCTAATTCATCGTCACGAACGTTAGGGATATCACGAGTGATCTCTTCAACACCATGTTTAAGTTCACGTGCTTCAACTTCTTTCTCATAGATATGAACTGACGTAAAAGCATCTTGACGAATTAGTTTTTCTGAAATTACAATCGCATCCTCGAAGTTATACCCATTCCAAGGCATGAAAGCAACCATAGCATTTACACCAAGAGCCAACTCACCTTGATCCATATTTGGACCATCAGCAATAATTTGCCCTTTTTCTACTATTTGACCTACATTTACAACTGGTTTTTGAGTAAAAGTTGTATTTTGGTTTGTTCTTAAGTTCTTTTGTAATGGATAGTAATCAATAAAAATTTCACCATCATCTTCACCCATTACATAGATATGTTTTGCATCAACTTTTTCAACTTTACCACCACGCTTAGCTTTTACACATTCCCAAGAATCACGAGCTACAAGTTTTTCAACACCAGTTCCAACCATTGGAGCTTGAGCTTTAAGTAATGGAACTGCTTGACGTTGCATGTTTGAACCCATAAGTGCACGGTTGGCATCATCATGCTCTAAAAATGGAATAAGTGAAGCTGCAACACCAACAACCATACTAGATGAAAGATCTGCGTATTGACAATCTTTTGCTGGACGTAATAAATACTCACCATCATGTCTTGTTGTAATCAGATTTGCTACAAATTGACCATCTTTATCTAACTCATTTGAAGCTGCTGCAATCATTGCACCCTCTTCTTGAGTTGCTGTTAAGTACACGATTTCATTTGTAACTTGACCATCTTTCATCACTTTATATGGTGCTTCAATAAATCCATGCTCATTAACTTTTGCATATGAAGCTAAAGTATTGATAAGACCAATATTTTGACCCTCAGGAGTCTCAATCGGACAGATACGTCCGTAGTGAGTTGGGTGAACGTCACGTACTTCAAATCCAGCACGCTCTTTTACAAGACCACCTTCACCAAGAGCTGATAAACGACGTTTATGAGTAACTTCAGACAATGGGTTTGTTTGATCCATAAATTGAGACAATTGTCCACCTGAAAAGAACTCAATAATAGTTGACGTAATCATTTTAGAGTTGATTAGATCATGCGGCATAAGCTCATTCATTGGTCCACTCATAGTAGATAGTTTATCACGAATAGCTTTTTGCATTTTGATTAAACCATTGTGTAACTCATTTCCTAAAAGCTCACCAATTGCACGAATACGTCTATTACCCAAGTGATCTCTATCATCGATATGACCCTGACCATTTTTAACTTTAATAACGTATTTTACAGATTCAATGATATCTTCATGAGTAAGCACTGTTACATATTCTGGTACATCTAGACCAAGTTTATGATTCATTTTCATACGACCGACTTTTGTTAAGTCATATCTCTCAGAGTTAAAGAATAAATCATTGAAGAAAGACTTGGCAGCTTCTTTTGTAACAGGCTCACCAGGTCTCATAACTTTATAAATTCTAATTGTTGCTAAATCATTCTCATCTTCTATACCTTCTGTTTGGCGAAGAAGCTTTAATGTTTCATTATCTGCAATGAACGAGTTAATAATAGCATCATCAACACCTGTTGCCAAGTCATTTGCTATCTCAACGCTTTCACAGCCTTGTTCGATAATTTTTGCAAGTTTTGATTCATCTAGTTGCGTTAAAGTATCATACAATACT
>NZ_JBNKRX010000017.1:0-19254 GCF_050296975.1 Sulfurimonas sp. | reverse complement strand
TGTCTACTTCTCAATTCTTATCTAAAAACCCAATCTTCAAGTTCGCTCTTAAAGGTATTGGTAAATCTGGTGATGCTATTGAAATGGTCGCTGTTGATAGAAAAGGTAATACTCTTAAAGGCAAAGGGAAAATTAAATAATTTTTTCTCTTTTCTATATTCCCCTTCTTTGAGGGGAGTATAAATATCCTCTCTTTAAATCTCCCAATAATTTCTACAAGGTTAAACGTTAATGTTGAAAAAATTTTTTATAAGCACTTTATGTATTGTTATATTTTTACAAACAAATATTTTTGCACAAACTATTAATTTAGATCAAGCTGCACTTGAGACAAAAAAAACTCATAAAAGCCCACTTGTATATCTTCATAGAACAGGTTGTCCATATTGTGAGCGTTTAGAAGAGTTTACTTTTGATGATGACGATGTGCATGACTATATAGAGAAAAATTTTAATTTTATACAAATAAATGTATCATATACTGAAGATATAATAATTTATAAAAATAAAAAAATGACCCCTAGAGAATTTGCAATAACAATTGGCTATAATTTCTTTCCTAGTGTGCTTTTTTTAGATGCACAAGCAAATTTAGAACATGCGAGTGTAGGTTATATAGAGGAGAAAGATTTTTTAATTATTCTCAAATATATGAAAACTGATGCTTACAAAACTATAGATATTGACCAATACAAAAAGCAAATTGGTTTCACTGAAGAGAATAGTGAAACTACAATAGATAAGAGACAAAAACTATGAAAACAGGTAAAGTTATAAAATTATTTACAACACTTGATGATGCAAACAAAACAAGAGTTTCACCAGAATCGATTACAGTCGATAATGATGGGGTATATGAAGATAAGTTTTATGCCAAAGACTTACTTCGATCCGTACTCATTACATCACTAGAGAGTTATGAAATAGCAAAAAAAGAAGCTATAGAGATTGAGTATGGCTCACTTGGAGAAAATATACTTGTAGATATAAATCCATATGATTTAGTTCCTGGTGAAACTTTACAAATTGGTGAAACAACACTTGAAATCACTCAAAACTGTACACTCTGCAAAGGTTTATCAAGTGTCAACTCTCAACTTCCAAAAGTTTTAAAAAACGATAGAGGGATATTTGCAAAAGTTATCAGTGGAAAATCTGTAATAGAAATTGGAAATGTGATAAAAATTTAATATTATTAATTTTATTTATATCAAAAAAATGTTACAGTACGTTTAGAATCAATTAAACAAGGGGTTTACATGAGTAAATTTAATACTTTTATCTTGGTAGTTTTGAGCACTTTCTTTTTCTTAGGATGTACAAAAGAAGTCCACATAAAAAACACTACAACAACCCAAGATGTGCAAGTTTTTACACTCAATAATGCTGATAAAAAAATTACACCAAAAAGTATTGAAAACGCTTTTATTGCTACAGGTCTAGAAGTTCCTGGAAACAATGATATGAATAAACCTTTTTCACAAAGATTTGGAAATACCCATTACGAGACTTACAACCTTGCAATGTATCAAGATCCAAAACTAAGTTTAACACTCATTAAAAAGTACCCTCAATTTGGTGCACTTATACCTCTTACTATGTCTATTTGGTCCGAAGGTGACACTATAAACATCTCAACTCTTACACTCAATGGTATGGCGAGGGCAACGGGTATCCCTGTAACTGATCCAGATTTAATTTTATATGCCAAAAAAATTCATAAAGCTTTGCAAACTGCTTTACCAAATGGAGTGTTTAAATCTTTAACTTATCATCCAACTCCAAGAGATCAAACTTTAGCTACAAACTTTGTTTTTAATATAGATTTAGATGGAAACAATCCAAATGATTGGAAAGAAGACACAGAGTCTGAATTTGAAGCAGAGATGGAACCTCTAGGATTTTTATTTCCAAATTATACAAACTTACAAGAAGAGCTATTTGATAGTGATGGCTATGACAAATATGACTTCTATGATACATACTCTATATGCAAATTTGATGTAATTTATCCAGTATCAAAACTCCATCCAGAAGCTGGGGCATGGGCACCATGTTCATTCTATTTTTACAAAATCAAAGGGGAAAATAAAGTACATGCTGGTTGGCTCTCTGTTGAAAACTGGATTACATCACTTGATATACAAGATAAAGAATCAACGCAGCCTCTTAGAGAAGCGCAAGGGATGATCGAAAATATCTTAAATGAAATGTTTAAATAATTAAAGGATAGCTTTTGAATTTAAAAAGTTTTTTAACAGAGTATGGAGAAAAAGTTCCTGGTTATGATGTAACGGTTATCAATGAGCGAGAGGCAAGAGCAGCTGCAGGGATACTTGGAACTCTTGGAATGATCGTTATCTTCGTAGGTATTGGATTTAACCATATCATCGTAGCAAGAGTGTATCTAGCATTTTTATTTTTTGACTTTTCTGCAAGAATGATTTCTCCAAGCTATTCTCCCTCTTTACTCCTTGGTAAATTTGTTGTACAAAACCAAAAACCAGAATATGTTGGAGGACTGCAAAAACGTTTTGCATGGACACTTGGATGGTTTATCTCTTTACCATTAGTTTGGTGGTTTGTACTACACTGGGATATCACTTTCTATAAAGTAATGTTGTGTGTGCTTTGTCTTTTACTTACATTTTTAGAGAGTGCTTTTGCTATATGTGTAGGGTGCCTTATATACAAACTTATCACAAGAGAAGACCCTAAACATTGTCCAGGTGGTACATGTGAAATACGTGTAAAAGAGCCTATTCAAATGTTTAATCCGCTCCAAAAAATAATTACTACCATTACAATAACTGGTCTCATTGCAGGAACATATCTATTTTTTGCTTATGAAGAACCTAAAACATTCTTTGGAGAATTTTTACACGAAGCTGTACTTACAGATGCCCAACTCCAAGCACAAAAAGATGCAGCGTATGATAAAGAGATGGAAGCAGAATTTGGAGATGAAGAGGGGGAATAAAGACACCTCTCTTTTATTTATAATATTTTATAACTCCATCCATTTTTGAACCCATATTAAGCAAAACCATATCAGCGACTACTAAAGCTGCCATAGCCTCACATACTATAGTCCCACGAATTGCCACACAAGGATCGTGACGCCCTTTTAACGAGAAATCTACCTCTTCATTTGTTGTTGTAATTGTATGTTGCTCTTGAAATATAGAGGGTGTAGGTTTAAAGTAAACATTGAGCACTATATCATCCCCATTGCTGATACCACCTAAAATTCCACCTGCATGGTTTGATTCAAAACCATTAGCGCGTATTTGATCATTATTTTGGCTTCCTGTAGTTTTTGCACTCAAACAACCATCACCTATCTCTACACCTTTTACAGCGTTTATACCCATCATAGCATCTGCTAAAACACCATCAAGTTTATAGTACATTGGTTGCCCTAACCCAATAGGTGCATTTTTTATAACTACACGGCTTACTCCACCAACAGAATCGTGTCTGTTTTTGGCTTCAAGGATGGCATCTTTTTGCTTTTGTTCAACATCACTATCGAGTGCATAAATAATACTTTGATCCACATAACCATAATCAAATTTATTTGCTTGAATCCCTGCTACTTCAGAGATACCACTGAATACTTCAATACCTAACTCTCGTAACATTAGTTTTGCAATAGCTCCCGCAGCAACTCGAGCTGCAGTCTCTCTAGCAGAACTTCTTCCACCACCACGGTAATCTCTTAGTCCATATTTATGAAAGTAAGTAAAATCGGCATGTCCAGGACGAAATACATCTTTGATATTTGAGTAGTCTTTTGATTTTTGATTTGTATTGTAGATAACCATTGCTATTGGTGTTCCAGTAGATTTGCCTTCAAAAACACCACTTAAGATTTCAACTTTATCCTCTTCTTTACGTGCGGTTTCAAATTCACTTTTACCAGGTTTTCTACGATCAAGCTCATTTTGAATAAACTCTTCATTAATCTCTAAACCAGCAGGAACACCATCAAGTATACAGCCAAGTGCTGTACCATGAGATTCACCAAATGTTGAAAATTTTAATTTTTGACCAAAACTATTCATAAGACCTCTTCCCTAGCTTTCTTCATTTAACATTGCAACTGTGAGTTTTGCTGCTTCTTGTTGCGCTATCTTTTTACTTTTTCCAACTGCTCTTGCATACTCTTTATCTTCTATAAATACACCCACTTCAAACTCTTTTTTATGATCAGGTCCACGAGATGCTAACACTTTATACTCTGGTGTTATACCAAAACGAGCTTGTGTAAGCTCTTGTAAAGTTGTTTTAAAATCACGAAAGAGTGAATCAAGTGAAATCTCTTCATGATTTTCTTCAATAAGTTTAATAGAAATCTCTTGCACTTTTTCTAAACCAGCTTCGAGATAAATAGCACCCATAATTGCTTCAAAAGCATTTGAAAGAAGAGATGGTTTTTCTCGTCCACCATTATTTTCTTCTGCATTTGAGAGTAAGATATACTCCCCTAAGTTAAGTGCTCGTGCTAATTTATCAAACCCCGTTTCATTCACTAATGATGCACGAATTTTAGAGAGTTTACCCTCATCAGATTTTCTAAACTTTCTAAACAGATATTCCCCCACGACAAGGTCTAAAACTGCATCTCCCAAGAACTCTAAACGCTCATTATCGTAGGGCTGTTTATAACTTTTATGTGTCAGCGCTTCGATAATGAGGTTTTTATCTTCAAACCTATATCCTAACCTATGTTCTAATGTATCTATCTTTTTGTGCATAATATCCTCAACTGAAATGTTTACCTCATTGTAAATTTTTTACTGCCTCTGCAGCACCACGTGCTAGTTTATCACACCGCTCATTTTCAATGTGTCCATCGTGCCCTCTTACCCAAAGCGCATCTATTTTATGAGGTTTTGAAACCTCTATATACTCCTGCCAAAGGTCAGGATTTTTCACCTTTTTAAACTCTTTTTTTATCCAACCATCAAGCCACTCAGTGATCCCTTTAACAACATAAGAGGAATCACTGATAATTGTAACATCACAAGGTTGCTTGAGCGCTTTTAAACCCTCTATAACTCCGCGAAGCTCCATTCTATTATTTGTAGTGTGCTCTTCACTCCCTACAATCTCTTTTTCTTTGTCAGCATAACGAAGTATCGTACCAAAACCACCAGGTCCAGGGTTGCCTAATGCACTTCCATCACTGAAAAGAGTTACTTTCTTCACCAAATTCCCTCATATAATCGCGCCCAAGTGTTATCTCTGTAGTAGCACTATCAATCGCATGACATGCACTACAACGATGAAAAGCAAAAGGGTATGTTCCCTTACAGCTTGAACACACATATTCAAAACCGAGCGTTGCATTTGCCTTTCCACCCAGCTTTATTAAAACATCAAATTCAAAAGTTGAACTCGATTTTGCCAAGTTTATATCACCTCGAGCACTATAAAGCTCTCGTAAATAGCCATTTTGTGAAATTATATCTAAATTAAGTTCTTGTGGGTTTAAATTCCACAGCACTTGTACTAAAATATCACTCTTTGAATGATCCAAATTTTCCCATGCAAGTTTTGGATTTATACGAAATAGATACTCAAAAATCATATAAATCAAATTATGATTTTCTTTGTAGATTGTTAAAAGTTTTTCACATTTAAGCTGTTCACTCAGTTTTGTATCATTGAGGATACTTAACGCTTGAAGATATTCACTATCAAGTGCTATATCTTCTCCTAATTCATCTAAAGGCTCTAAAACATCCTTAGCAGCTTTATAGTCGCGCATCTGTTCATACACAAGTAAAAGGTAATTAAGCGCTTCAGGTGTGCGGGGAGATTTTTTTAAAATCTCTAAAAATATCTGTTTTGAACGCGCTAAAAAACCAGCACGGAAATAAGTTTTTCCGAGTAAAAACATCGTTTTTTTGGCATCTGATTCTTTACTAATTTGTAAAATCTCATTATATATCTCTATCGCTTTTTCATAATCCCCATTTTTGTAATATGAAGCTGCAAGTAATAACCAAGATTTTTGAGAGAGAGCACCACTAGAGATAAGCACCTTAAGTTCGTTTTTTGAAGGGAGTGTACGAAACTGTTTAACAAATCTGTCTATATCTTTTGTATCTTCTTTACGTCTATATCTCCCCCACCAGTAAGAGATAAATGTGATTACAAAGATGATAGAGAAAAAGATAATAATAGAGAAAAGTGGATCACGAAACTCTATAAAAAAACTACCCATCTAATATACCACTATTCCATAATCATTTTTTAAATTGTAAAATGTACAATCGTGGGTAATTTCTAAATCTTTTGTACGACCTAATTGTATAAGCGCATTTTTTGGAACAAGGATTCCATGCTCTTTAAAAAACTTTTTGATATTTACAAATTTTACATCTTCGACAAATTTATACTCAAACTCATTATGTAGTTTCATTTTGTCTGTTAAAAAAAGATGCTCATTTACATGAAGCTGATCGGATGCATATTTGATTGGAAGGTATCCTGAGAGGTCAGTAAGTATCTCTTCAACATGTTGATATTTTTGTGGCAGTGTATTTTTTTCAATAAAAACGTATTTGTTATTGAGTTTAAGTGTAGAGGAGTTTTTCCAGTATTTATACGCTGGATTAGAGATGCCAAGTTTTCCATAAACTTCACGCCAAAGCCAAAATGAATTAAGCGTATCTGGTAAAGCTGACATATCTTCCCCCTTCTATTTTATCTATTTCAGTAAATTATATACTTTTTTTTCAAATAGATTTATTAAGGGCACCTCTAAAAAAGGTTGTAGTGTTATGAAAATATTCCCACTACAACTTTGGTAACCACAAAACCACCAACTACAAGCCATACAAACATTGCACCTGCTGTATAAAGTGGAGCGAGTCCCAAACCTTTAAATTTAGAGAAAATTGTACCCATACCAAGTGCTGTCATAGCCATTGTCAGTAAAAATGTATCGATCTCATTAATAACACTAACAATCTCTTTTGGTACTAACTGCAAAGAGTTAAACCCAGCCATACCGATGAAATACACCGCGAACCAAGGAATCACAAGTTTTACACCACCTGCAGCCGAACCAGTTTTTTTCGCTGCCATCGAAAGGTAAATTCCTAAAATAATTAACATCGGCGCAATCATAATAACACGTGTCATCTTCACAATTACAGCTGAATTTGCCATCTCAGTAGGAGCACCTGGGATTGAAGCTGGAACAGCTACAACTTGTGCAACTTCATGTATAGTACCACCAACATAGATACCAAACTCTTGTGTACTCATATGTAAAAAACCAGTAGCTGGTTCAATAATAGTTGAGTATAAAACTGGATATAAAAACATTGAAATTGTACCAAAGAGTACAACCATAGAAACTGCAACAGCAGTTTTGTGCCCCTCAGCTTTTAAAACTGGCTCTGTTGCTAAAACAGCAGCAGCTCCACACACTGAAGCACCTGCAGCTGTTAGCATTGATGTATCTTTATCCATTTTGAAAAGTTTATAACCTAAATATGAACCAAGAATAAAAGTCGTTGCTAACATAATGAGTGAAACCATGAATCCACTCATACCAACATCCATAATTTCTTGAAAAGTAATTCTAAAACCATAAAATACAATTGCAAAACGAAGAATTTTTTTACCAGAAAATGTTATACCACTTCCCCATGCACTTGGTACATGATTGTGTAAAGTATTTGCATAAAAAATACCTAATACAATACCAATAACTAATGGAGATATCCCTAAATTTTTAATAGCACTAATATCTGCAATCATAGTTGCTGCTGCTGCAAAGATAGCAACAAAGATAATTCCAGAGATTGTCCCTTTTCGATTTTCTTTTGAAAATGCCATAATCTCACCCTTTTATAAGAACTCTATAAATTTTAAGGCGCAATTATAACAAAAACATCACATACTAATCATTTACTTTTACATCTAAAGCATTTTTGACAACACCTGTGCCACTATCATCTAACTGCTTAAACTCCGTATTTTCTAAGCGTTTAGGGTCTATATTTTTTTCATTTAATAAATAATTTTCTATTATACTTTGTCTATTTTTTGCTAGTGATTCTAGCTCTTTAGGTAAAACTTCTTGTATATCTATATCTAATGCTAAGAGCTCTTTTTGATATACCCTTTGTAGCTCTTCACCTTTATACTCTTTTTCAAGTCTCTCTTTAAGTCTATCAAGTTTGTCATCATCCCGTAAATCATCATAAATCTCTTCTAAGAGATCTATCGTTAAAGCATTCTCTTGTTCATCGATATTTTTTATGCCACTTTTTTCAAGTACAATAGCTATAAGTTTCTCCCGCTTAAGTGCAGATAAATCAGCTTTTTTATCATATGTTGCTGAGATTGCTAGATTAATTTTCGGGCGTTTTAACATCATTTTAGCAATATTGTCTAACTTCTCACGCTGCGAAGGTGTTATAACAGATTTTCCATCTTCAAACTCTATGTATGAAAGCTTTTCACCATCAATTCCCATCATAGAACCTAAAAGTGCAAACGGAGCTGTGACCGCTTTTGTGATGAGATTGGAAAATACTTTCCAAACTACTGCCCCATATCTAAAATCAGGTGCATCTACATTGCCTTCAACTGGCAAATTCAGATCAATTATTCCATCATTATCTTCAAGTAAACCTATTACAAATCCAAGCGGTAAATGGGTTACATTCTCATCATCGATCTCATCACCCAAAATAATTTTATTAATCATTACACTATTTGAACCTTGCATTTGTGAGTTAATGATGTCATAACCTAAGTCCAAATAGAGTTTCCCAGAATCGATTTTATACCCAGCGAATGTTGCACTGTACCCACTAAGAGAACTCAACTCCAAGTTTTTAAAGTTAAAATCAAGATCAGTATAAAGTTTTGGACTCGATGCATCAACACTTCCTTTAAGCACGGTAGAACCATATTTATCAACCTCTCCAAGAAGATTGATATAACTTGTTTCACCTGGGAGCGAAGAGAGTACATAGATGACACCATTGAGATCATGAATA
This sequence comes from Sulfurimonas sp., assembly GCF_050296975.1. Classification (GTDB taxonomy): domain Bacteria; phylum Campylobacterota; class Campylobacteria; order Campylobacterales; family Sulfurimonadaceae; genus Sulfurimonas. The sequence goes on along the minus strand of NZ_JBNKRX010000017.1, from coordinate 10,222 downwards.
TGTGTTTGAAATTTAATTGGTATAGAAAAATCAGCAAACTTTGCACTTCCGTTTGTAACATTTATTTTTACTATTTTTGCATCAAATGGTTTTGAGTTATCAGGCTCTGTTTGTACCGTAATATTCGATTCATTTGTATCGATTTTTTTACGTAATTTTGCAAAATTGAGTGTTTTATTTTCATCAACAAACGCATCTACATAAAAAGCATCTACATCTACCTCATCAACATATAAACGATCTGGAGAAAGCTCATATGTAAACTTTTTAACATCAAGCTTATTCAGTGAAAAAAGTGTCGAATCATCTAGTGCATTATTGATAAAAAGGGATTTTATATCAAGTTTTCCTTCTACACTTAAATCAGGTCTGTTTTTTGATTTTACGTAGCTTGTTTTTCCACTTATACCTAATTTTCCATCTTCAACACTTATATATGTTGCTTCATTAAGATATGGGTTAATATCTGCAATTGAAAGATTTTTAAGATTAAATTGACCGCTTTGTTTTAAAGGTGTATGGCGTAACTTCCCATTGGAATAAAATTGTCCAGTTTTATTTATTTGTAGAGAAGTTTTATAGTTTAGCCACGTATTTTTATCACTATCGATATTAAAAACAGAAACATTGATTTTTGAAAGTGTTTGTTTTACCGTTTTCTCCAATGCTTCATCGGTAAAATCTACTTTGGCATTATTGAGTGCAAACTCTTTTATATTAAGATGAAAATCACTTTTTTCTTTCTTGTTAGTTGTTTGTTTTTGAGTTTTTGGAACAACCAAATCAACTACATTGAGTTTTGTATCTTTATATCTTTTGATATAAGTGTGGAGATTATTTAAATCAATCTTACCAATTTTCATATCTTTTTTAGCAAGATCAAAACCTATCTTATCAAAAACAAAAGAGTTAAATGTAACTAAATTCTCTTTTGTATCTCTTTTTTTCAATCTAAAATCATTGAGAGACAAAAGTGAATCTTCTAACATCACATTAAAAGTGTTATTGTTATCTAGTAACTTTAAATGTATATCCATATTTGTGAGTAAAGAATCAAGTGCTACATTATATTTTTTCAGTATATTAGCTGCAGCTTGATCGATATATGGGTTGTAGTGGGTAACATCAAAATCTTTACAAACTATGTGAGAACGTATATCTAATGGTTTTTGAACAATATCACCACCCAATTCACACGAAGCTGTTTCATTGATAAAAGTGGAAATTTTATATGGAAAAGGGGTTTTAGAATTTAGTTCTATATCTTTAGCAGCGATAGTAAGATCAGAAACTTTACTCACAACATTTTCATCTACTGTATAATCTGTAAATGTTGTTGAGATTTTTCCTAAGGCAATCGTATCAACATTTACACTCCATGGTGTAGCTTCACTTTTTGTTTGATTGTTTTCTTTTTGTGTATCTAGCGCAAAATAGTTTTGTAAATCTATAGTACCATCTTGTAATCTATTAACATTGAGATATAAAGAATCAAGTATAACATCACCTATATGAAGTTTTTGCTTCATTGGTAACATATCTACATTTGCAATTTGGAAGTTTTTTAATCTTAGAATATCCTGTGCTTTATCCTTTGGTTTAACTCGTAAATTATTTATCGCAAAATTAACGTTTTCAATTTTTGTAGCTTCTAAATCATCAAGATTTATACTAAAATCACTATTTAACGAAGCTTTACCATCTGCTACTTCAAAATTGAGCATATCTTTGATATAAGTCCACTCAGTGTAAAGTTGGTTTGCTTTAAAATCTATATGCCCATGAAACGCAAATGGTTGAAATCCATCTACTTGTGTATTGAGACTCAAAAAAGCACCATCACCTAAATTTGCATAAAAAGCAAAAGCACCATCACTGCTGTTTAAGTCATGTGTATCGATATCTTTAAGTTCAAGGTCTAACTGATTAAAGGTGAAATAAAATGGTTCATCCCTTGTAAAATCACTATAATGAATCTTTGCATCATCTATACTAAATTTTCCTATTATAACTCTAGGTATTTTAGTATCTGTTTTTTTATCGTTTTGCGGTGTTTTTGTCGTTTTGACTATACTTAAAAGGTTGAGTGTTTTATCTTGATTGTTTACAACATACACATTTGGATTTATTATCTCTAGTTTTGCAATATTTACAGCACCATATACTAAAGAGTATAAATCTAAATCAACAAAAAATGAATCTGCACTAAAAAGAGGTTTTTGGTGCAGATCACTCAGTTGAATATCGGAAATTTTAAGTGTAAAAAGGAAAGGGTTAAGATAAACAGAGTCTATAGAAACTTTTGTGTAAGTATTTTGCTCAATCAACTTTGGCAATTGTGACTTTAAAACAAAGGGAAGGATGAAAAAGCCTATAACTGCGTAAACTAAAACTATATATAGAAGATATTTTTGAAGTTTTTTCATGCTGTATACCCCACATCACATAGTATGCGGAGTATAGCTTATTTAAAGTTAATTATAAATTTACAAATTACTTTAATTGCTCTTTACTTGGATAGATAAAAGTTGAGTTTCTATACACTGAGATTTTTTCACTTGGTTTGCCATCTTTATCTAAAGCATATGCATGTACTTTGATAGGGATGATAGTATCCACTTTTTCAGATTTTCCAAGATCACCAACTGCACGTAAAAGTACAATTTTTCTTTTCTTTTTCTCTGGAATTACCGTAAAAGGTTTCAATGGTCTTGCAACTTCTATACTTCCTTGAAACTCTTTAGGAATCTCTACATCAAAGTAGTACTTCATTTTCTCTTTTTGGATATTTTGTACCAAGAATGTATAAGAGTTTTCTACTACAAATTTACCATCTTTTTTCTCTATACTATATGCTTGTGTCTCTTTATTAATATTAAGTAGCATATGCTCTTTTGTTGTTCCCATGAAACCTAAAATAGTTGCTACGATTAATAAAATCACACCATATGCTAAAACTTTTGGACGGAAGAAACGAGTTTTTCCTTTACGATCAACAATCTCATAATCACTTGACCAAGTAACAAGTGAAGGCTTACCTAGTTGTCCCATAACTGATGTACAAGCATCAACACACTCTAAACAGTTGATACACTCAAGTTGTAATCCTTTACGAATATCGATATGTGTAGGACAAACAGTTACACACTTTTCACAAGTTGTACACTCTGCTGTTTCATTTACAGCTTGAAGATCTTTTTGTTTTGTAAACTCTTTAGTTCCCTCTTGATTGTAAATAGTTCCACCACGATGCTCATCATATAATGCCATAACAGTATGCTCATCATATAAAACAGATTGAATACGAGAATAAGGACAAACATATACACAAAAGTTCTCTTTTAAAAAGATAATGTCATACACTAAAAATCCAGCTACACCGATAACAAACCCTAACATTACAACATGATCCGCTGGATTGTTTAAGTAGTTAAAGAAATCCTCTGGCGGTACAAAATACCACATAAAATCAGCTGCAGCTAAAAGAGCTAAAACAGTCCAAATTAATATAGCAATTACTTTTTTTACCTTATTTTCAGGCTTTGACATATCTGGTTCTTGTTGTTTATTACCTATACGTTTTCTAAGACCTAAAATTTTTGTCTCAATTAAGTCGCGATAGATAACTCTAAAAAGAGTTTGCGGACAAAACCATCCACAAAAGACCCTACCACCAACAACTGTCATACCAAAAATACTTATAAAAAGTAACATCAATAAAAATGGCATCAAATACAACTCTTGCATATCAAATTGAATAAATGCAAGGTGTAACTTCAATTTATCAAAGCTAAATAAAAATAGATGATTTCCATTTATCTCTATCCATGGTATTACTATTGAAATAATAGTTGCTACTACAATCATGTAATAACGTTTATATCTCCAAGGTGAAGGTATTTTAAAACCTTTTTTTGTAGTCTCTTGACTCATACGAATTCTCCTAAATTTTAATCTCTTGTAATCTCAGTTTGGGCACACTATAGTGTTTATGATGTGTTCTTCAGCATTTTCTGGAGCTTTTGGTAATAACGAACCAAAAGCAACTTGTTTTAATTCGCGTGATTCTATGTAGTCCTTTAACGAACTCCTACTCACTCCTAGTAAACGTGCTATTTCACTCACACTCTTACCATCTTGTATATACTGTACAATCTCATTTATGTAGATATCAAACTTTGAACTAGATTTACTGCCTCTTGGTCTTCCTATAGAGCGTTTTGCTTCTTCTTGTAAGCTTTGTCTTAGGTGATCCATAAGACCAAGGACTAACATAGAACTACTTCCTTTACTCATTATAACATTTTGTTTAATAAAATGCACATTAAACTCATTACGCAAAAGGCAAGAAAACATCTGAATAAGGTCTTCCATATTCGTTGTTAAAACCCAAATATCACTTATGAGCAAAGATGAACCACCATGAGACTGAAAATATTTCGTCACCTCTTGGCGATCTTCTAAACGTTTGTTTTGTGAAGAGTAATCTATATATTCATCATCTATAACAATGTTGTTTGCAATAGCATAAGAGTTTATAAGTTGTAGTTGTTCATGAACAGCGTCAAAGTTCTTTTCTGGTCTGATATAAGCAATTGTCATAACGTATAAACTCCACATAAATTTGATTTTCATCGTCATTATATCCCTAATTGATGTTAAAAGTCAAGTAATCTTTATATTTATTCGTCATTTTTTCTTAAATTTTTGTAATTGAAAATATAACTACAGAAGTTTTTATGCTCAAAGATGTTAAAATCCACATACAAAAGATTCAAACCATATGACAATAAGATGACAACAAAACAATATATTTTAGAAACGATCAAAAAACGCCCACTTATCATTGATGGTGCTATGGGTACACAACTCCAACAACGTGAAGCACAGATTCCACAAGAAGCTTGGGAAGGAAATGAAGGGTGTAATGAACTATTAAATGTCACAGCACCTGAGGTGATGAATGATATTTTCAATGCCTATCTTGTTGCTGGTGCTGATCTTATCACTACAAATACATTTGGGTCATTTGCTTGGGTCTTGGATGAGTATGGCATCTCTGATCGTGCATATGAGCTCACTCGTGCTGGAGCTGAGTTAGTAAAGAAAAAATGTGAAGAGTTTTCAACTCCAGAACAACCAAGATTTTGTTTAGGCTCGATTGGTCCAGGGACAAAACTTCCTTCGCTTGGGCATATCACATACGATGAGATGTATGAGGGGTATACTGAGTTTTGTTTAGGTTTGATCGATGGTGGTGTAGATATCTTTTTGCTTGAAACTGCACAAGACCCTTTACAAATCAAAGCAGCTTTACATGCATGTCAAGAAGCATCTCGTCAAAGAGATGTAGAGATTCCAATTATGGTTTCAGTTACGATTGAGCTTAGCGGAACTATGCTTATCGGAACTGATGCAAGTACGATTGCTACTATTTTAGAGCCATTTGATATTATCTCTTTAGGGTTTAACTGTGGGACAGGTCCTGATCAAGTTGAAAAACATGTCAAAACTCTCAGTGAGCTTTGGGGTAAACCTATTAGTGTTCATGCAAATGCAGGTTTACCACAAAACCGTGGTGGGTATACTTATTACCCAATGGGACCAGATGAGTTTGCAAACAAACAAGAGAATTTTTTACGCTACGATGGCGTTAGCTTTTTAGGTGGATGTTGTGGGACTACACCTCAGCATATTAGAGCTTTGGTTGATCGTGTTACTAACAAACAGCCAAAAAAACCTATTGGCTCACAACCAACTTCGTTAGCTTCACTTTTTAACACAACGACGATCAAGCAAGATCCAGCTCCACTACTTATAGGTGAGCGAAGCAATGCAACTGGTTCAAAAGCGTTTCGTGAACTCCTTTTAGATGAAGACTATGAGGGGACTTTAAGTGTTGGACAACAACAAGTACGTGCTGGTGCACATGTACTTGATGTCTCAGTTGGGTTTGCAGGGCGTGATGAGTCTAAAGATATGAACAGCGTTATGCAGATGTACGCACAAAAAATCGCTCTGCCACTTATGCCTGATTCTACCCAAACTCCAGCGTTAGAGATAGCTCTTAAAAACATCGGTGGCAAACCGATCATCAACTCTGTAAACCTTGAAGATGGGATCGAAAAGTTTGATGCGATCTGTTCTTTAGCTAAAAAGTTTGGTGCTGCACTTGTTTGTTTAGTGATCGATGAAGAGGGGATGGCAAAAACAGTTGAAAGAAAACTTGAAGTTGCCGAGCGTATATACCAATTAGCTACAGAAAAACATGGTATAAATCCTGAAAATTTAGTATTTGACCTCTTAACATTTACACTTGGAAGTGGCGATGAAGAATATGTCGATGCTGGGATTAATACAATCGAAGCAATCCGTGAATTTCAAAAAAGACACCCTGAAGTAGGAACTACGCTAGGACTCTCAAACATCTCGTTTGGTTTAGATAAAGATGCCCGACCGTACTTGAACTCAATGTTTTTACACCATTGTATTGAAGCTGGACTAACATCGGTTATTATCAATGTAAAACATATCATACCAATCAATAAAATCTCAAAAGAGGATCAGGGTATCTGTGATAACCTGATCTTTAATCGTGGAAAGGAACCACTTTTTAAGTTCATCGATCATTTCAGTTCAAAAGAGGCAGTTGATAGTGAGGCTGAAGATGCTGAATATTTAGCGATGAGTGATGAAGATAAGATCAAAAAACTTCTAATGGATGGTGATAAAGAGCGTATGATCCCACTTGTGGAAGAGGCTCGTCATACAATTGCTCCAGAAAAAATAGTAAATGAAATTTTAATCGATGCTATGAAAGTAGTTGGTGAGCTTTTTGGATCAGGTCAAATGCAGTTGCCATTTGTTTTGCAGTCTGCCGAAACTATGAAAAAAACAGTTGATTACCTTAACCCTTACCTACCAAAAGTTGAAAAAGCGGTTGATACAACTTTGGCACTTGGAACAGTTAAAGGGGATGTGCATGATGTTGGAAAAAATCTTGTAGATATCATTCTCTCAAACAACGGATATAAAGTACAAAACCTTGGGATCAAAGTGGAGCTTGAAGAGTATATACAAGCGATAGAAGCTGGACATATCTCAGCACTTGGAATGAGTGGTCTACTTGTAAAATCAACACAAGTGATGAAAGAAAACCTTGAAGAACTACAACGTCGTGACATTAATATCCCTGTTTTACTTGGTGGGGCAGCACTAACGCGAAGTTTTATAGATGATTTTTGCCGCCCTATCTATGATGGACCTATCTTTTACTGTAAAGATGCGTTTGATGGTGTAACAGCAATGAGTCGTATCGAAGCTGGAAATTTTGATACGAACCTACATCCTGATGCACCAAATGTAGAACACAAAGAGAAAAAAGAGGTAATTATTCCGCCATTTTCTGAGCTTACAATGCCCAATCGCAATGTAACAGTTCCAACACCTCCATTTTGGGGAAGACGTGAGATCAAACTAACACAACAACAAATCGAAATGGCATTTGAGTGGATCAACCATAAGATACTTTTTAAACAACGTTGGGGTTATAACTCTAAAGGGCTTAGTAAAGAAGCGTATCAAAAACAGCTTGATGAAGTGGTTTGGCCTACATATGAAAAACTCAAACAACAGTTTTTGGAAGAGAAACTCTTTGAGCCTACTATTTTATACGGTTACTGGCCATGTAGAAGTGATGACACCTCTTTATTAATCTTTGATGAATCGGAAGGGTATAACAGCGAAGATCAGATCAATCGTGAACCACTAGACAACGTTATGGGACGTGCAAAAGAGATACTTACTTTCCCTCGCCAGAGTAAACAGCCTCACAGAGCACTCAGTGACTTTTTCCACAGCGATCGTCATGATGTGATAGCTATGACTTGTGTAAGTGCTGGGGCAAAACTCAGCCAACTTGAAAAAGAGATTTATGATCGAGGGGATTATACAGAGTATTATCAAGTGCATGGTTTAGGTGTAGAGTTGGCTGAGGCGTTAGCTGAGATTGCACACAAACAGATCAGACTTGATCTTGGGATTACCAAGAGTGAAGGTGCTACAATCGCAGATGTACAGATGAACAAATACCAAGGTGCACGTTACTCATTTGGATACCCGGCATGTCCAGACCTAGAGCTTAACCGCCCACTTTTTAACCTTCTAAAACCTGAAGAATTTGGGATAGAATTAAGTGAAACTTTCCAAATTCATCCCGAACAAAGTACATCCGCTTTAGTTGTATACCATCCAAATGCAACGTATTACAATATATAGAAGAACTTACCTTCTTCTATAACTAACTGCTTCTAACATATGCTCTTTTGTTATTAAATTTGATTGGGAGAGATCGGCAATTGTACGAGCTACTTTTTGCAACTTCTTTATACTCCTAAAACTGAGTGCAAATCTATTTACTGCCATCTCTAAAACAGTTTTTGCCTCTGTATCCATTGTACAAAACTGTTCTATCTCCTCATCGCTCATTTTTCCATTAAAACTTATTTGCCCTCTTTGCAGTGCAAATATTTGTGCTTCTAAAACCATCTTGTGCATCTGTTTTGAACTATACGAACTCTGATCTTCTGATGAAACTTGTTGCATTACAACATTTATATCTATACGATCTAAAAACGGATCACTAAGACGATTTTTATACTTTTGAATCTCTAATTCATTACAACGACACTCTTTAGTCTCATCTAAAAGGTTACCACACGGGCAAGGATTCATCGCCCCTACAAATAAAAAGTTTGCTGGATAATCTACTTTTGCATTTACACGAGAGATGCGAATTTTTCCATCTTGCATCGGTTCACGTAAAGACTCTAAAACATTTTTTGAAAAGTGTGGTAATTCATCGAAAAAAAGCACACCATTATGAGCTAAGCCAACCTCGCCTATCCTCGCTCTGTGACTGCCACTGTAATTTACAACAATTAATGCGACAAACGAAAAAACAAAATCACGTAAAACAGAGGAAATCATAATGGCAGAAGTAAACAAGTTCACAATTAAAAATGCGACTATTACAATAAATAGTGCGACAACATTGCAATTTCACAGTAATAAGTGCGACTATATTCAAAAGCCTTTCATAATATGTTCTGCATATAGATGTAGAAATTATGTTTTATTATTTGAATTAGCAGGTTATAAAACAGATAAAATTATTGAACCTACAAGAGAACAATTTGAAAATGAGACCATTGATTATGACACCCCATATTTTAATTTCTTTTATGATGAACTTTTTGATAGTTTTGATATTAACAATGACAATAACACATTCTCTTTAGCTGGACTATATAAGGATGATGAACCAGTTTTTTACAAGAAATACAATAAGGGTAATAACCTTGAAAGATTTCATTTGTTTAAACTTGACGATCAAGCTTGGACTGAAGTTGAGTTAGATCTTAATGCTCTATATAATCGAGGATTATTTAAGTGGTATTTTTTTGCTAGTGGATGGATCAAAAAAATTTGTGAAAATTATGCACAATATTATTAATTAATATTTATTTCAAATAATTTTTTACTTTTTTCAAGTTATAAGTGTTATTATTTTTTTATGATTAATATAGGTAAAGCGCTACAATACTCTATTAGAACTAATCGTTTCAAATATATTAATAATCAAACCAATAAAGATACAGTTGTTGTATTTATTCACGGTATCTTTAGTTCTACGGAATCAGCTTTCAAGATCAAGAAAAACTATTATTTTTGGTCAGAACTCAGTAAGAAGTCAAAAATATTTTCCGATTTTCAACTAGCAACATTTGACTATGGCTATAGCAATCCATCTAAACTTTTATACACCCAGTCACCCATTAATTCACTCAAATTATTATCTGAAGAACTATACAATTATATTGAACATTATAAGAATATTATCCTCATAGGTCATAGCCAGGGAGGATTACTTGCAAAAGACTTTACAGTAAGGTTTAGCTACCTCAAAAGTATATATTTAGTTACATTACATACTCCTCATATAAATAATACAAGGATGTTTGTTATGAAACTTGAAAATGGCATACAAAAACAATGGAAAAACACAACATCTCTTGAGGTTCTGGAATGTCCCCAATAAACTAGACAAATACTGCTCCAGTAAAAACCTAATTTTTTAAAGACTCCAAATTATACCTTTTTTCAAATTCATTTGGAGAAATATAACCCAAATAACTATGTCTTCTTTTTGAGTTATAGAACA
>NZ_JBNKRX010000016.1:0-14676 GCF_050296975.1 Sulfurimonas sp. | reverse complement strand
TGTTCTATAACTCAAAAAGAAGACATAGTTATTTGGGTTATATTTCTCCAAATGAATTTGAAAAAAGGTATAATTTGGAGTCTTTAAAAAATTAGGTTTTTACTGGAGCAGTATTTGTCTAGTTTATTGGGGACATTCCAGTATTTTTCTTAAATTCCTTACTTACTGAATAGTCAAAGTAACACTTTTCCCATTACTAGTACTTATTTGTACATATTGACCTGTTGAACCAGTTATATTTACATCCAAAGTATTAGCATCTACAAAACCTAGATTTACACTTTGAGCGGAGTAAGAGTAACTTACACTTCCTAGTGAACTATCATTCCCATCACTAGGCTCAAAGTATACAGCAGTTGTTTCTCCAGAGGTTACATTAAAAGCACCAGAACTGTCTTCAGCAGCGATAGTGAAGTAGGTATCTGCTGGAGTTGATGTTGTAAAACTCCAGTTGATTGTTTTTGAAATAGTACCATTTTCATCGTAGCTAAATACAGCATCATATTGTGTACCCCATGCAAGTCGCTCTAGTGGAAAAAGTGCAAATTGATAACTACTAAAGTATCCATTAACATCACTTGATTCATCTATAACTCTTGTATTTGTAACCTCTACACCATTTTTCCAAAGAGTAAAAGAGACATTTTCAACAGAACTAATTTTTTGTGAGTTAAATTCGATACTCACAGGGTAACCACTTACTGAGTAATCCGTTAAGGGATCAGGACTCTCTTCATAAAAAACTGGTGTTATATCTGTTGCACTTGCTGGTGGCCATATAACGTATGTTGGATTTTGAAGTGGCAGTTGAGCATTTGCAGTATCAAAAGTTGTTGCTTCTATCTTAAAACCATCAACACCACACATATTTGGATAATATGATCCAGAACCATTATAACTTTCACCTTCACATAATGCATTGAGTACAGAGTTACTCATATCGTAAGTAAAACGATCATCGACTATCCCTATGCCAATTACATCAATACTATTGTCTAAAAATCCGAAACGATGGTATATTGCACTCATAAGGTCATCTATAGAGTTTTGAGAGCTCGTTTGTCCAGCTGAGACATTTTCAGACAAATATATATGAGTATAGCCCAAATAGTCAGCTCTATCACCAGGTGTTGTTCCAGTAAATCCACTAGAGGTATTTACTTCATAATGACTAATAGTATTGTTTAGATAGAGATAATTTGAGTGGTTATAAGCAGCGTCATTGAGTAATGATTCTGTTTGAAGTGTTGTTAATCCCGCAGATGTTCGATACTGATTTATAAGTGTAAAGGCTTCTGACTCATTATCATCTAGTCCTAAAGAAGTGTTTGTATCTGTAGTTGTATTATCATCAGTTGTAGTTGTGTTGGTATCAGAGGTTGTTGAGTTATTGTCTGTAGTTGTTGTATTTGTTTCTGTATTGCTATTAGTGTTACTACTATCAGTACTGCCACTACCACAAGCAGTTAAAAAAGATATAGTTACTAAAATCAGTAAAAATTTTAAAAGTTTCATTCGTAGTTCCTAACAAAATGCATTTGCATTGAAGTTTACCAAAATAGATTTAATTTTATAAAAAATTTATCAAAAAATATCCAATTGCTTAAAAAATAATCTATTAAACAAACTGATGAAAATTATTTCGCAGTATAATTCAAAAAAATCTAAAAGGATTTGCCGTGAATACAAAAGAAAAAAATATGTATAGACTTTATAAAGCACGTACATCTCACTTGAAATGGGTGAACAACATCAAGTTGCTTGTATCCGGGTTTAGTATAGATAAAAAACAGCTTACTCCTATCGCGCAAGATTCAGACTTTGGAGAGTGGTTTTACAATGAAGCCAAACAGTTTGCCCAGTTTAACAGTAAAAACGTTTTAGATGAAATGGAGATACTTTTAGATGAGATGTATAACATCTTTACAAAGATATATGCTATCTATTTTGCTAAAGAGAAGGGTTCACTTAAAACATTTTTAGGCTTCAAAGATACAGCAAGTAAGTATGAAGTTGAGTTTGCTTCTCGTTGTTATGAAGATATAGTTGTACTCTCAGATAAATTTAAAAATAGATTTGGTGTGTTAGAGCGACAACTTCTAGCACTTGGCGATACAAAACATGATGCAGTAAAAGTATTTGAGAGTGAAGAGGAAGAACTTTTGAGAAAAAGTATACCAGTTGATGAGATCAGCGACAACTATTATCATGGACCAAGATCACATTAACAAAAAAATATAGAAAGGATGTTCCATGCAAGAGTTTATGGAAACCTATAAAGCAAATGTAGGTGATATAGAAAAATTTTTAATAGAAACGATTCATAACTTAGGGGAATTGTCAAAAAATGAAGAGGCGAGATTTAAAAGGCTTTTTAAAGTGTTTCCCTCTTTAGAACTTGTTTATACATGTGATAAAGATTCTCTCAAACAAATTTCAGATAACATTTATAGAGATAGAACAAGTGCAACTCCAAAAGGAAGAGATAGAAGCTATCTTATGAGAAAACTAAAGTTTAACAACTCAGATGTATCTATCTCAAAACCTTACATCAGTAGTGCTACTGGAAAAACTTGTATCACTGTTGTAAAAGAGGAAGATGATAAAGTTTACTTTATGGACTTCACAGTAAGTGCACTTTTAGAGCGTTTAGGGCTTATTGAATTACATAAAGAGTTTAACTTTTTAAGTAAAGGATTTTACTTTGTTACAGCGAGTTTGATGATTGTACTTGCTGTGTTTACACTTGGGTATAGCATCTATGAACTAGGACATTCTTTGTTTTTTAAAGAGGATGGAGTCTCAATAGAGTCTATCTTTAAACCTATTATCGCTTTAACATTGGGACTAGCTATTTTTGATCTCTCAAAAACTATTTTAGAACAAGAGGTTGTGTTTAAAAGTTACTCGAAAAACTCTAGATTAGAGTATAAAGTGTTTACAAAGTTTTCTATTACGATCATTATTGCACTACTTATTGAGTCACTGATGGTTGTATTTAAGATCGCTTTACATGATTACTCTCAAATGCTATATGCAGTGTATTTAATCGGGGGTGTTTCAATCCTTGTATTTGCTCTAGGATTATTTATCTTTTTTACGAATAAGGTGAGTGGTGGGAGTGAAAAACTCTAAATTATCGAGTTTTTTTACTATTATTACTTGTTCTTCTATAAGTTTTAAAAGTCTGTTTTTGCTCTCTTCATCAAATAAAAGCTCAATATCTTGCATAGTGAGAGGGCGTTTATCAAGGGTGTTTATAATCTCTTCATTAGTATATGAGGTATTGTTTGCCTCTGCATGAACACGTGAGGCGATATGCACAGGAAGTGAAGCATCAAAGAGTTGTGAAAGCTCATACAACTCTTTATAGCTGATTCCACTGACAGGGTATGCAGGAGGTCGATCAATCGTACCTAGGTCTATTCTATTTGCTTTTATAGAAAGTAGGGCATTATTGAGTTTTAACACTTCCTCTTTTGTATCGTTTAACCCATGCACAAACAAAATCTCTATAAAAAGTTTGCCATTAAACTTTTGTGAAAACTGTTGTACTTTTTTTACAATATCATCAATATTAATGTTTTGATGTGGTCTATCTATCTTTTTAAATATCTCTGGAGTTATTGCATCAAGCGAAAGTTTTACTTGATCGAGTTTGAGTAATGAGTTGTAAACTTTTTCATCGCTAAGCATTGCACTATTTGTAAGAATAAGTGTTTGTGTATCACCTTTAATGATATCTATTTGATCTATCAGCTCATTAAGGTAAGGGTAGAGTGTCGGCTCACCATTGGCTGTAAGTGTAATCACATCTATTTTATTGTTTAGATGTTTTTTGAGTTCTGTAATGATAGTTTCAGCAGAGACAGCGTTATCTTGTTTATCTACAGTTGCAGTAGGAGCGAGTTCACAGTAAAGACAGTCAAAATTACATTGTTTTGTTGCAGGGGAGAGGTCAATGCCCAAACTCATGCCAAAACGGCGTGAGTTGATTGGACCGAAGATTATATTATTTTCCGCTAACACGGTGGCACTCATCTATAAAGTGCTTTGCATTTTCAACTGGAACATCTGGTAAAATCCCATGCCCAAGGTTAAAGATATGACGTTTCCCGCCCATAGTCTCTTGGATAACTTCTACACATTTAGTAGTTGCTTCTTTTGAGTAAAGACGGCATGGTTCCATATTTCCTTGAAGAACATACTTATCACCTAAATGCTCTTTTGCAAATGCCATCGGAGTTGACCAATCCACACCAAATACATCGAAGTTTCCATACACTTTATCTAAAAATGCAGGGATCCCTTTAGGGAAAAGGATAACTGGGATATGCGGATAGTTCTCTTTTAAATATTCTGAGATTTCTACCATATATTTCCAAGAAAACTCATCATATTTCCCTGGCTCAATAGCAGCTGCCCAAGAGTCAAAGATTTGTACAACATCAACTCCAGCTTCGATCTGTTTTTCCATGTAAAGTTTTACAACATCAGTTACTTTTCTAAGTATTTTGTGTAAAAGTTCAGGGTTGGAGTACATCATTTTTTTACAGATATTATATGTCTTAGTCCCTTGTCCCTCGATCATGTAAGTAGCTAACGTCCAAGGTGCACCAGTAAAACCGATAAGTGCTTTATTATCTGCTAATTTAGTTTTAATAAGCTGAATTGTTTCATACACATAAGTTAGTTTAGATGCAGCCTCTTCTCCGCCGATAAGTCTGTCTAAATCAGCTTCAGATTTAATAGGATCAGAAAACTTAGGACCTTCACCCTTTACAAAAGATAAATCCATTCCCATTTCATCTGGAATAACTAAGATATCGCTAAATAAGATAGCAGCATCCACATCTAAAATATCAACTGGTTGGAGTGTTACTTCACAAGCCATCTCTGGGTTATGACAAAGATTTAGGAAGTTTCCAGCTTTTGCTCTTACTTCCATATATTCTGGTAAGTAACGACCAGCTTGTCTCATCATCCAAACTGGTGTGTAAGGTGTCTCTTTTCCAAAACATGCATCTACAAAAATTTTGCTCATATTATTCCTTTTTCTAATGTCCAACTTTACTTAAAAAGTACAAACCAACAGCAACTGCCGTAATAGAAAGTGCCAAATATAATAACTCTAGTGGAGATTGGTAACTAGCAAGTCCAACTTTTTGAAAAAATCCAACTACTAAAACCATTACAATTACTTTTGAAATTTTATCTTTGAGTTGATCGAGTGAATGGATAGAAAGAATTTTATTTTCTCCATCCTCTTCACGTGCAACATCGATGTCTGAGATAAAAAGCTCATAGAGTCCAAAAGCAAATAAAAGCATTACAACACCGATAAGGTATAAATCAACTGCTCCAATTATCCCGCCAACAACAGATTCATGAAAATGTTCTGGATGAGCATGATTTACATAGGTATTAAGTACCAGTTTTACTGTATCATAAATGTCAAAAGAAGCAACTGCAAAAAGTGTTATAGCACCAAATAGCCCAAATATAACTGCTAAAAGTACTATAAACCTTGAACTCCATAACCCACTTTCAAAGAATTTTTCTATCATCATGATCTATGCCTCTTGCATCTCTATAAATTTTTGAGCGATTCTTACAGCATTTGTTGCAGCTCCAACTCTTAAGTTATCTGCAACTACAAACATATGCAACATGTTGTTAGAGTAGTTATCTTCTCTAATACGCCCTACAAAAGTTTCATTTCTATCTACACAATCTTTTGGCATTGGGTACACTGCAGCACTTGGATCATCTAAGATTACAATATTTGGAGCTTTACTTAGAATCTCTCTTGCTTCAGCAGCATTTACTTCAGAATCAAATGTTAAAGTTAAAGCTTCAGAGTGTCCACGAAGAACAGGTACACGAACACAAGTGGCACTGAGTGCTATCTCTTTATGCATGATTTTAGTAGTTTCATTTACCATTTTCATCTCTTCTTTTGTGTAGCCATTATCGACAAACTTATCAATTTGCGGGATTACATTAAGGGCAATTTGTTGGTTAAACGCTTTGTGCTCACTTTGATCGAGTTTAAATGCAAAGAAGTCTTGCATCTGTTTTACTAACTCTTCCATAGCAGATTTTCCAGCACCACTTGTTGCTTGGTAAGTTGCTACATCCACACGTACTAAATCATACGCTTCATCAAGAGGTTTTAGTGCTTGTACCATCTGAATAGTTGAACAGTTAGGGTTTGCAATAATTCCAGTTTTTTCCCATTTTGCAATATCTTCTGGATTTACTTCTGGAACAACCAACGGAACGTCTGGCTCCATTCTAAAGTGTGATGTATTGTCAATTACAACTGCACCTGCCTTTACAGCTGCTGGTGCATAAGCTTCACTTACACTTCCACCAGCACTAAAGATTGCAATCTCAACATCTTCAGCTTCAAAAATTTCGTTAGTGAGTTCTTTGATGACAATATCTTTACCATTAAACTCAACAGTTTTACCAGCACTTCTGCTACTAGCAAGGGGGACAAGTTTTGCTAGTGGGAAATCTATCTCTTCTAAGATTCTAAGAACCTCTTCACCTACAGCACCATTTGCACCAACAACAGCTAAATTGTATTTTTTCATAAAAGTCTCCTACTTTCTTGTATCTAAATATAAATCTTCTTTTTGTATCTCATCATTTTCACTTAGTATCACAGAACGCTCTATTACAGAGATAAGTTCGCGGATATTTCCAGGCCAAGTATACTCAAGTAACTCATCTATTGCTTCTTTTGAAAAAGTTTTTTTATTAAAACCGTATTTTACACAGTTTTGTTCACAAGTTGCCTCTGCAATCGCTAAAATTTCATCTTTTCGCTCTCTTAATGGAGGAATATTTAAAGGGATTGTATTAAGTCTATAAAAAAGGTCTTCCCTAAATTCGCTCGACTTAATTTTTTCATCCAAGTTCGCATTCGTTGCTGAAACTACACGAATGTCTATTTTTATAGGTTTTGAAGAACCTAGACGACGCACCTCTTTTTCTTGAAGAGCACGTAAAAGTTTTGCCTGTAAGCCATAAGGCATTTCCCCAATCTCATCTAAAAATAGCGTCCCGCCATTAGCTAGTTCAAACTGTCCTGCTTTTGCTTCAAGAGCATCAGTAAAAGCACCTTTTTCAAAACCAAAAAGTTCACTCTCGATCAGGTTTTCTGGAATTGCTGCCATATTGATCGCAACAAATGGTTTTTTACAACGTGGTGAGTTTTTATGGATATATGAGGCAAAAACCTCTTTACCAACACCACTCTCCCCAAGGAGTAATATACTTGCATCTGTTTTACTTGCCTTATCTGCAAGTTTTAAAATCTTTTGCAAGGCATCTGATTCACCTAAAAAGTCACTTGTGTCACCTTTGCTTTTCGAAACAGTTTTTTTAACAGACTGAACTTTCTCTTCGCGTTTGATAGCTGCCACTAAAGTATCTACATCAAAAGGTTTGAGTAAAAAGTCTTTTACACCAAGTTGAATAGATTCAATAGCACGAGATAAAGTGGCATTACCAGTCATAATAATGACCTCAAATTTTCCACCAAGCTCTTTAACAAACTCAATCCCATCCATTCCTGGCATATTGATATCTGTAATGATTAGATCAAAGCTATCATCCAAACTTTTAAGTGCATCTTTTGCATTTTTAAAAGTTTTGATTTCAAACTCTTTATAATCAGACATAGCTAGTTCTAATGATTTGCGCATATTAATATCATCTTCAACGATTGCTATTTTCACCAAATATCCTATTTTACAAGCTATTTTAAAGGTGTGATTTTAACAGAATTATCATTAAAATCGACTTTGAAACAAGTTGTTTTGAGTGTAAGTACTGTTGTTGAGGAGTTTTGAAAGTTCTTTGTTTTTTCTCTATGTTTTACTTGTAAACCCAATTGATGCAAATACGCAACAAACTCTTCTTTATTTTCATCGATGATTGTTTTTAAATTCTCTGAGTCATGTGGGTCTAAAAAGATGCTTTCTTGAGGAGTTCCAGAGCATTTTTGCATAGCAGGGGATATGTCAAGATGCTCATTATATAAAATAGCATTCTTGACAACATATCTATATGAAATAAGGTATTCACCAGCATATAAACTGCTGAGTGAACTAAAGATAATTATTGCGCAAATTGTGCGTAAGATAGAGTGATCTCCATCTCTACTTCGCATAGACCCTCTTTGAAGTTTGTTTCAACAATATTTGCATTTTTTACCATCGCTTGAACGGATGTTCTTACAGTTGAGCGTTTTACCATCATGTTCTTGATAAGGTCTTGACCATCAACACGAACCCCTTTTACTTTTTCAGCGATAAGTCTGTAGGCATCAGCTACAGCTGCACGTTTTGCTAAAGCATATGCTTGTGCAGGAGAAGCAGTATTCATAGGTGCGACACCTTGACCAACTACACTGATAATGAGGTCTTTATTAAGCTCTAATACGGGCTCTTTAGTATCTGCTGCTGTTGTTGCAGTAACTTTTTCTTCTGCTTGTTTTTCTACCATAGGAGTAGCAACATCTTGTTTTTCTTCAACTACTGGATAGTTTACATTTACAATAGTTTCATGTTGTGGAGATGAAGTTGTGCCTACTTCAGAGCTTTGCGAAGCACTAGAAGGTTCATGACCCGCATAAACATTCAGGCTTAGTAAAGCGATTAATACTAATGAGTATTTCATATAAATATCCTTACATTAGGAGAGAAGCTCTCCAGAGTTATAGTTTAGCTTAAGCAACAACTATTCCAAAAGTGATGGTGGTGTATCCTCTTCTAAATCGTCTTCATCCTCTTCTTTTTTAGGACAACGAGAAATACTTGCAACATCATCACCTTTTACTATATATACACCAGAAGTGTTACGGCTTGATTTTGAGATAGTTTGCATATCTACACGGATCATTTTTCCAGCTTTTGTAAGTGCCATCATATCCATACTTTCATCTACCATGAGTATTCCTACAACATGTTTACCAGTTTTAGGAGTCATTTTCATAGCAATTACACCAGAACCACCACGATTAGTTAAGCGGTATTCACCAGCATCAGTACGTTTTCCAATACCTTTTTCACTTACTATTAAAATCTCTTGTTCATCGTTAGAAATGATGTTTGCGTCAACTACTTCATCATCTTTGTGTTTAAATTTGATACCGCGAACACCACGAGTGCTTCTACCTTGTTCACGAGTTTTTTCAATTTCAAACTTGATACATTGTGCAAGTTTTGTAACAATGAATAAGTATTTAGTCTCAGGCTCGGCAATTTTTGCAGTAATTAGTGAATCGTCATCGTCTAGTACGATCGCTCTCACACCGTTACTTCTAATGTTGCTGTATTCACTTAAATTAGTACGTTTTACAACACCATTTTGTGTAAAGAACACTAATGATTTCTCTTCACTGAAGTCTGTTGTAGGGATGATAGACTGTATTTTTTCATCTGCTACCAGTTGAAGAAGGTTAACAACTGCTTTACCTTTAGCTGTACGAGTACCCTCAGGAATTCTATACACTTTTAACCAGTGAAGTTGCCCACGATCTGTTACAAAGAGTAGCGTGTCGTGTGTATTACATGTAAAGAACCTTTCAATAAAGTCATCTTCATAAATAGTTACAGCAGTTTTTCCTTTACCACCACGTTTTTGTTTTTCGTAGTTAGCAAGTGGTACACGTTTGATGTACCCACGGTGTGTAATAGTAACAACCATTGGTTCATTAGGAATTAAATCTTCGATATCTATATCATCATAATCATCTTCGATCTCAGTTCTACGTTTTTGAGTATATGTTTCTAAAATTTCATCAAACTCTTCATCGATGATACCGTGAAGTACCTCTTCACTTTTTAAGATAGATTCTAAGTATTCGATAAGTTTCATAAGCTCTTGAAGTTCATTTTCGATTTTTTCGATCTCTAAACCAGTTAAACGACCAAGTCTCATAGCAACGATACTTGCTGCTTGAATTTCAGTAAATTCAAACTCATTTACTAGGTTGTCTTTTGCTTCATCTTCAGTTTTTGAAGCACGAATAACACGGATAACATCATCAATGATATCGATAGCTTTTTTCAGACCCTCTAAGATATGAGCACGAGCTTTTGCTTTTTCAAGATCGAAGATTGTACGACGAATGATGATTGTTTTACGGTGATTGATAAAGTGTTTTAAGATGTCGATTAAACCAAAGATACGTGGCTCTTGATTTAATATAGATAGCATGATAATACCAAATGTCTGCTGCATTGCAGTTTGTTTGAAAAGATTATTTAGCACAATTTCGCTCATTGCATCTTTTTTGAGCTCAATTACGATACGCATACCATCACGGTCTGATTCATCACGAATTTCGCTGATACCTTCGATCAGTTTATCTTTTACAAGGTTTGCTACATTTTCGATTAAACGTGCTTTATTTACTTGGTAAGGAAGTTCATCTACTATAATGATCTCTTTTTTAGCTTTTTGTTCAATATGAGTTTTTGCACGGATTTTAATACGTCCACGTCCTGTTTCATACGCTTCTACAATCCCTTTTTTACCAAAGATGATACCGCCAGTTGGAAAATCAGGTGCAGGAACATGTTCCATAAGCTCAGAGAGTTCGATATTTGGATTTGCTAAAACAGCTTTAAGGGCATTCATCACTTCTGAAGGATTATGTGGAGGGATATTTGTTGCCATACCAACAGCGATACCGCTTGAACCATTTATTAAAAGGTTTGGAACACGAGTTGGCATAACATCTGGTTCTTTAGTAGTAGCATCGTAGTTGTCAATCATATCTACTGTGTTTTTATCGAGGTCTTTTAAAAGCTCTCCAGCATACTTTGTCATACGTGCTTCTGTATAACGCATTGCTGCTGCTGAGTCACCATCAACAGAACCGAAGTTTCCTTGACCGTCAACCAGTTCCATTCTCATTGAGAAATCTTGAGCCATACGAACGAGAGCATCATATACAGCTGTGTCACCGTGTGGGTGGTACTGTCCGATTACATCACCGACGATACGTGCAGATTTTTTATATTTTGCACCAAATGAGAGGTTAAGTTTATCCATAGCATATAATATACGTCTATGAACAGGTTTTAGTCCATCTCTTACATCTGGTAATGCACGTCCAACGATAACACTCATTGAATAATCAAGATAACTGCTTTGCAGTGTCTCTTCAATATTTATAGTTTGAATCTCTCCGTTATTTAGCAAATCACTCATTAAACACCCTAATATATTAAAATTAAAAATTGCTAGATGATACTAAAAATCTCTTAAGATAATGTTTAAAGTAGGGAAAAACTTTATTTTATATGATGTTTAACTTTTTTTTATAAAGTATATTTTTCCCCAGTAGAAGTATAGATAACCCGCTTACCATAAAACTCTCCATCTTCTATTTCCTCAGTAGATGGTCCATTTACGATATACTCTACATATAAGTCTCTATTTGAAGAGTGGTGCAAATAAGAGTCTTTGAGTTTTTTATAAAGTTCAGTATCATCTTTTGAATTTTTGAGGGGTTCTCTTATTTTTAAGAGTCTGTTATATGTACTTTGGAGTGTATCATCTTTTGAAAAGTCATACGCTTTTAATCCTCCCAGTGGTACCATCTCTCCACCATCCTTTTTCACTTTATTGAGGTTATCATCATAAATGGCTCTATCGTGCATAAGTCTTAGTGTTACATGTTCATAAGTGTTTTGTACAAGCGGTTTATGCATATATACAGTAGCTGTATATGTAGGGCGAGATGGTATTCCCCGTTCTGATATATGTATATGTGTATTAACTATATAGTAAAATCCCTCTTGCTCTTTTTTCTCTAACTCACTATCTGAGTTTATCCCCTCTACATGTTCACTTAAAAGCCAATGGTGTTTTTTATTCCATTTGTTTATTTTTCTTGCTAAATGATCATGACTTCTAAACTCTAAAAAGCCTAGTTTAACACTTTCAGCTTTTTTATTGTATCCACCGCCCAAATCTGCATGAGCACCTGGAAATGTGATCTCTTCAAATTGCACTTTTCTTGTTCTTAAACTACTTTTAGTTTCCCAAAACTTAGTTCTTGGTTTTTGAAAGATAGAGAAAGTTTGAAAATTATTTCTATACTCATCATCAGCCATAAGATGAAAAACCTGCCCCAGTTTTTTCTCCCCTTCATTTGCAAAAAAGTCTATATTTAGATTTTTATGATCATTAGCTTGAGAGAAGCCATAATGTGTCACTGTATCATAGATCCCAACAAACCTAAAAGAGAGTGAATCTATACTTATATGACTGCTAAGATAAAAAGGGTTATTTAGAGTAAACTCTTTACCATTATCTTTTATGTCTATTCTAAGTGGATTAAAAAATATCTTGCCTCCATACTCTACATAACCTTTTTTTCCATAAAAAGGCTCAAATATATCTTTGCCATCTTTCATCCGTACACTATATTCTCTATTGCCTTTGGGTATTAGTTCGGCATCTTTGAGTATAGAGCAGATGAAATGTCTAGCAGAGGTAGCCCCGCGAGAAAAACCAAATATATCAAGTACCAACTCATCTATATGGGTAATGTTTGCCTCTCTTAACTGATAAGCCATCTTTTCACAACTGTAGATGATGTGTGCAACTGCACCTGTAGCATCTGTTCCTAGTCCAAGTCCTCCAAGTGCGTTGTCAGACTTATACCCATCTTCTACATACGGGTTATGTGTCCCTGAACCACTCTCATAAAGTTTAAAACGAGTAACTGAGAGGGCGTCTTTGTTTGTTCTTACATCATCCCCATCATACACTTGGTAAAGTCGTTCTATATTTGTTTTTCCATTTGTATAACTGCTATCGCCATTTTCAGGCAATATCTTTTTTTGTACAAACGCTCCACGTGTTGCTTCATCCGCACTATCTTTACCATGTTTCACATCTACGAAGTAATGAAACACCGCTTTGGCATCATCAGCTTTTTTACTATTTAAAACAGACTGAAAAACTCTGGCATCGTTTTGGTTCAGGTTTGAGGGTTTATCGAAGTAGCGTATCTTTTGTGGGGCATTGTCTATTTGGTTCATTATAAGTTTGAGGTACTCTGGGGTGAGTTGTGGGTCTTCTTCTCTTAAAATATAATCTAAAAGTCTTGCAAATTCTCTTTCAGGTTTTTGTTCTAAACGTGTACTTTGACTGTATTTATTTTGTTCTATATACTCAGCAGGTTCTTTTAAAAACTCTCTAAAGTTTCTATAAAACTCTATATTGTACATATTGTTTTTTGTACCATCATAAAAGATCCCGTACTCCACTACAAGTTCAGGCATAAAAGAGATAGCAGTGCTTTGCTCATAAGTGATAACCTCTAACTCCTCTGTTTGCGTATCTTTTTTTAAGTTATATACATAGGGTGCAGAGACGATTATGTAAGATTTTGGAGCGATATTGAGGGCATCACGCAGTGTTTGCCTACTAAAACGTTGCTCTTTTTCAAGTATAGCATCACTAGAACCTCTTGAGAATTTTAAAAGTGAATAACTTTTCTTCTCCCCCTCTTTTTTCAACGATGCATCTAACTTATTATAGGCATAGGTATAATCACGTCTAAGAAAATCTCCATAACTCTTTGACATAGCAAGACCATTGGTTTGGAGTTTTACAAGTTTATTTTCCACTTGCTCTTCATGGACAGTTTTTAATTTTGGGAGTGTGAGGTTTTTACTCTCTTGCTCTATAGCTTGTGTAAGGTATGGGGCGTATTTATCTTTTACGATCTCTAAAATAGCATCTTTATCGTACTCATCCCCTGCTAAATCTCTTGTCTCTTTTAAACTAACGATCAGATAAGCTACTCTGGTTCTATTTACAAGATAACCATTATCAACCGCTTCTCCTGTTTCGGTAATGGAAAATGTATTTACATGCATACCCTCATTCTCTTTAAAGTGTACATCGCCATCAAATACGTTATTGCTCATTATTTTTCTCCTAATTCTTTTAATCTTTCTTTCGCAATGGTATCACCCATTTTTGCTGCTTTTTTATACCACTCTATTGCTTTTTCTTTATCTTTTAAACTAAATTGGTATAAATATCCAAGATTATAGATGGCATTAAGATGCCCTTGCTTAGCAGCTATTTCATACCATTTTATTGCTTTTTCTTTATTTTTTAAATCTACATCATAAATATTTCCTATACTTGCTGCACAAGAAACACAATTTAATTTTTCATACCCTTCTTTAAACCAATATATAGCTTGTTTATAATCTTTTTTTACTTCCCAATAGAAAAAACCTAATCTTAAAACTGAATCTTTACTCCCTAATGCAAACCCTTTTTTATACCACTCTATCGCTTTTTCATACTCTTTTTTATCTTCATATAAAGTTCCTAAAACCCAAACTGATTTTACATTGCCCATCTCTATGGCTTTTTTAAAGTATTGCTCAGATTTATTAAAATCTTGATACTTTTTTATATCAGCATAGAAAACACCTAAGTTATAGTATCCTTCAGAGTCTCCAAGTTTTCCGGCTTGTTTAAAAGTTGCCATAGCGTGTTCATAGTTTTGTGCTGAAAGATAAACAAGACCTACCCCTATAAGTGAGTAAGTATCCCCTTGTTTAGCTGATTTTTTAAGCCATTTTAGTGCTTGTTTGTAGTTGTTGAGACGATGGTACT
>NZ_JBNKRX010000015.1:0-17551 GCF_050296975.1 Sulfurimonas sp. | reverse complement strand
ATGCAAGATTGCCTCTTTTTATGCTTCCCGTAGGGCAAAAAGATAAACTGCTTTACTCTGCGTTAGATAACCTTCAGCATAGCTCACTATGCTAAAGAACATCTGCCTTGATTAAATTGTTTCTCTTTTTGCTCATACTTTATATAGTTTTGCAAGAAGTCTAAAAAATCAAGGAGATCAAAAATAATGGCAACTGAAAAAGCATATAAATTATTAGCGCAACAAGAAGGGATTTCAAATTCACAAGCGAAGTCGATGATCGATCGTGGACTTGTATATGTTGGAAATAAAAAAGTGATGATCGCACGTGGGGATATTGATGTAAAAACGATCTTCCGTGTTCAAAAAGTGGAAAAGCCAAATATCATTTTTCAAAATAGCGATCTTATAGTGGTAGATAAACCTGCTTTTGTAAACTCTGATGAGATAGAGCGTCAGTTTAAAGGGGCACAGCTTTTACATAGACTTGATCGTGAAACAAGTGGTGTTTTAATGCTTGTAACAAATGAAGAATTTCGTGAAAAAGCGATCAAAGAGTTCGCAAAAGATAGAGTTTACAAAGAATATATCGCTTGGCTTGAGGGAACTATGGCAGAACCTATAACAGTAGATAAGCCGATCATGACACAAAAGAAAAATAACAAAGCATACTCAAATGTAACTCCAAAAGGAAAACCTGCAATTAGCGAGTTTTATCCTGAAGAGGTAAGTGCTAAGAAAACAAAAGCAAAAATTATTATCCATCATGGACGTACACATCAGATCCGTGTCCATGCAAGGTATATAGAGCATCCAATAATTGGAGATGAGCAATATGGTGGTCGCCGCGCAAAACGCGTGATGCTTCATGCGCATAAAGTTAAACTGCTCGGTATGGAATTTGTTTCACCTGAGCCAAAGGCTTTTATCCACTTTGAATAGTCTCTATATTGGGATAGACTTAGCTTGGGGCGAAAAAAACTACTCAGGCTTTTGCGTCTCAAAAAAAGATGGTAATAAGCTCAAAATTTTAGAGCTCAAACTCTTAAAGTCGATCGATGAGATACTTCAAGAGATTTTAAAATATAACGAACACAAGATCTATGTCGGAGTAGACGCCCCGCTTGTTGTTCCAAATGAAGAGGGCAACAGAGAGATCGAAAAAGAGTTCAACAAGGACTTTGCAAAATACAAGATCTCAATGCTTCCGGCAAATAAAAAACTACTTAGTAAATACTCTCCAAAAATTAGAAGCATTGAACTCTATGAGCGTTTGAGCACAGAGGGATTTGTACGCGATTATCAAAATGATCGAGTGGTTTTTGAAGTGTATACCCACTCTACGATCGCTATGTGCTTTCACAACCACTGCATCCTTCCATATAAAAGAAAAAAAGGGCGAAATACAGAGTTTATAAAAGAGCAACTGCAAACGTATCAAAACTATCTTCTCAAAGAGTTTAAAACGCATGAGCTTTTAAAACAAGATTTAGAGCAATTAAAAGGGCAAAAAGTAAAAGATTATGAAGATATGTTAGATGCACTCACTTGTGCTTATAGCATCTGGTATTGTCAAAACAATGATGCTGCTTTTTATAAAGTAGACGGCGTAAATACTTTTGTTACCCCGATCAGCAAATGGAAAGTGTATATATTAGAGTGTAATGATGGAACGCTTTACACAGGAATCGCAACAGATTTAGAACGTCGTGTTTGGGAACACAATAACTCTGATAAAGGTGCAAAGTATACAAAAGTGAGACGTCCTGTAAAACTTGTGTACTATGAAAACTGCGCTGATCGAGTGGATGCTAGTAAAAGGGAATATGCTATTAAACACCTAAGCAGGGCAGAGAAATTGGAGCTTATTAATGTTTAAAATATATGTCGACGGAGATGCTTTTCCAAATTTACTCAAACCTATACTCTTAAAGCAGATCGAACGTTTGCAAATACAAACTATAGTAGTAGCGAACAAAAAGATAAATATAGGCGATTCAAAATTGGTGGAGTATTTGATCGTGGAGGCCGGAGCAGATGAGGCTGATCATAAAATTGTGGAGATGCTAGAGGAAGGTGATCTAGTGATTACAGCAGATATTCCCTTAGCTGATCGTGTAATATCTAAAGATGCACATGCCATAGATCACAGAGGTGAGTTGTATAGTGTCGATAATATTAAACAATACCTTGCAATGAGAAACTTGATGGAGAAGATTCGTGAAAGTGGAGAGATGACAAAAGGACCAAAACCGTTTTCTTCCAAAGATTCCCAGCTGTTTGCAAACCAGCTCAATGCTTTTTTAACGAAATATACGAAACAATGAAAAAATTAAAATATATTAGTCATTACCCTCAAGCAGTGCAACAGCAAGTTCAAGCTTTAATTGAAGCCAATAAACTAGAACAATATCTTCTAAATAAATACCCTCTGTCACATAATTATACAAATGATAAAAGCTTATTTATGTATGTACAAGATATGAAAAATGAGTATATGAAAAAAACGGCGCCACTTTCAAAAGCAGTGTATGACGGAAAAATAAATGTTATCCATAACGCTTTGGGAACGCACCATTTTATCTCCCGCGTGCAAGGGGGAAAACTCAAAGCAAAAAATGAGATACGAGTAGCTTCTTTATTTAAAAATACACCCGAAGAATTTTTACAGATGATAGTTGTTCATGAGTTGGCTCACTTTAAAGAGAAAGAGCATAATAAGGCTTTTTATAAACTATGTGAACATATGTTTCGTGAATACCATCAAGTCGAGTTTGATCTAAGAGTGTATCTCACACACATTGAACTTGAAGGTAAAATTGCTTCTTGGAATCAATAAGCAAACAAAAAGCCCTCCTTTGATATAATCGCAAAAAATTTACTTAACCACAAGGTAATTATAATGTTTGGTACTTTAACAGATAGTTTTACAAATGCAATAAAAAAGATTCGCTTTCATGATGATGAAAAAGCCTTAACAAAAGCGTTAAATGAGCTTAAAAAGTCACTACTTAAAGCGGATGTAAACCATAAAGTTGTTAAAGATCTTATATCGAATGTTGAGTATTCTACAAAAGCAAAAGGGATCGGAAAAGATCAATTTCTTGAGGCACTTCGCGAAACATTAACTGCACTTTTAGAAGTTGGTGGGAACAAAGGTTTTGTATTTGCTCCAAATCCTCCGACTGTTATTTTGATGACTGGTTTGCAAGGTTCAGGTAAAACGACAACTACGGGTAAACTAGCAAACTATCTTAAAAACAAAAAGAAAAAAGTTCTTATCGTTGCAGCCGACTTACAGCGTTTAGCAGCGGTTGAACAGTTACGTCAGATCACAGCACAGATCGAAGTTGAATTGTATGAAGACGAGGCTACAAAAAATCCTGTTGAGGTAGTAAAGTCAGCTCTTGAGTATGCAAACTCTAAAATCTATGATGTTGTTTTAATAGATACAGCCGGACGTTTAGCTATCGATGATGAGTTGATGGAAGAGCTACAAAATGTTAAAAAAGTGGCAAATCCTGATGAGATTTTTTATGTAGCAGATTCTTTAACTGGTCAAGATGCAGTAAGAACAGCAACTACGTTTAAAGAGAAGATAGGAATTGATGGAGTAATCCTTTCAAAATATGATGGTGACTCTAAAGGTGGTGTAGCACTTGGACTTTCATCTCAGGTAGAAGTACCCTTAAGATTTATTGGTCTTGGTGAGAAGATGGAGGACTTGGAAGTTTTCCTTCCAGAGCGTATAGTAAATCGTTTAATGGGGCTTGGAGATATCGAAGGTCTTGCTGAAAAAACTGCGAGTGTGATCGATGAGAAACAAGCAAAACATCTAACGAAAAAGATCCAAAAAGGGAAGTTCAATTTTAATGACTTCATTGAGCAGATGGAATCTATGAAAAAAATGGGTTCAATGAGTTCGATCATGGGTATGCTTCCGGGTATGGGGAATCTCTCAAAAGCGATGAAAGACTTTGATTTTGACAACTCTAGTGAGCTTAAAAACATCCGCTCAATGGTTAACTCTATGACAAAAAAAGAGCGTGAAGATCCAGATCTACTAAACAACTCTAGAAAACAAAGAATTGCTACGGGTTGTGGTTTAACTATAGTAGAAGTAAACCGTATGATAAAGCAGTTTAAAAACGCTGGAAAAATGGCAAAAAAATTCTCCGGTAAAAATGGTATGAAACAGCTTCAGTCTATGATGGGACAGATGGGTGGCCCTGGTGGAATGGGTGGTTTAGGCGGTATGCCTAGATAAATTTAGGGGATTTGCTTTTTTGTAAAAAGTTAGCTATAATTCCAGTTCAAAAAATTTTCTTAAACAATACCTCTGTGATAAGAAAGTTTGTAACCAACTTACTGGTTAAATGTGTACATCCAACTATAGAGATGATAAAGAGGGAAGAACTTACTATTACAATGTAAAAGGCACCTTAGCCTGCTTCCCCCAAAAAACATCACATAGCTTGTACAGATTTAACCAGTAACTAGGTAAAAAAACAAAACAGGAACATAAATGACAGTAATTAGACTTACTCGTATGGGAAGAAAGAAAAGACCATTTTACCGTATCGCGGTAACAGATAGCCGTAAACGTAGAGATGGTGGTTGGATCGAATTAATTGGACACTACAATCCAATGAACGAAGAGAAAACTCTAGTAGTTGATAATGAAAGATTAGATTACTGGTTAAGCGTTGGTGCTAAAATGAGTGATCGCGTTAAAAAGATCACTGGTAGATAATCATGATAGTTGATTTTGTCGCACAATTTGCAAAACTTATAGCTTCACACCCTGAAGATGTAAGAGTAGAAGTGATTGAAGGCGATGAAGTAACAGAGATAGTTTTATACGCAAATCAAGCTGATATCGGTAAACTTATTGGTAAAAGCGGAAAAATGATTGGTGCTATTAAAACTGTAATATCTGGCTGTAAAGCTAAAGATGGTGTGAGTTACAGAATAAATGTCGAGCCAATTGAATAAATTACTTCAAATTGCTACATTAGGCAAAACTGTCGGGATCAAAGGGGATATGAAGTTACATATCCAAAGCGATTTCCCAGAGCAGTTTGTAGATGGAGCTAGTTTTTTAATCAATAAAAACGACAGAGTTATTTTAAGTGATGTAGATTTAGATAGAGGGCTTGTTAAAGTAAACAACATTAACAATCCTGAAGATGCTAAAAGATTTACAAACGCAAAACTTTATACAACGTATGAAGAGACAAGAAAAAACTGTCATCTCCAAGAGGGTGAATACTTTTTCTTTGATCTGGAAGATTGTGAAGTTTTTGAAGATGGAAAACTTTTAGGAAAAGTTCATGAGGTTGAACGTCTAAATATTACAAACTATTTAGTAGTTAACACCGATGAGTCTTTGGTAAAAGAGGGTTTTTCAAAAAGGTTTTTAATCCCTTTTGTCAAACCGTTTAAAAAAGATGTAGATGTAGATAAAAAGATCATCACTGTAAGTGGTGCACTGGATATTTTAGAAGCGTCATAATGACTTTTACCTTTGTTACTCTTTTTTCAAACCTGATCGAGGGCTATTTTAGTGACTCGATCTTAAAAAGAGCGATCGAGCAAAAGATTTTAGATATAAAGTATCTAAATCCAAGAGATTACTCTAAAAGTAAACATCTAAAAGTAGATGACACGGCAGTTGGTGGTGGAGCTGGGATGGTAATGAATCCTCAGCCACTTTTTGACTGTTTGGATGATCTACGTAAAAAAGATGAAAATGTTCATATAGTTTTTTTAACTCCAGTTGCTAAACCTTTTGTGCAAAACGATGCAAAAAGATTAGCAAAAAAATCACATGTAGCGTTTGTGAGTGGACGCTATGAAGGGATTGACGAGAGGGTTATTGAAAAGTATGCCGATGAAGTTTTTAGCATAGGCGATTACATCTTAACTGGAGGGGAATTAGCCTCTTTGGTTATTTGTGATGCTACTGCTAGAAATGTTGAGGGTGTACTTGGAAATAGCGAATCACTTGAAATGGAGAGTTTTGAGAGTGAATTGCTAGAAGCACCAAGCTTCTCAAAACCGCAGACATATGAGCAAATAAGTGTTCCATCAGAATACTTAAAGGGAAATCATAGTAGAATTCGCTCACTAAAATTTACCTTGTCTGAAGCTAAGACCAAATTTTTCAGACCAGGCGAGCTGTTAAAGCATAAAACAAGGAAATCTTATGAGAAATAAGTACATTGAAAACTTTGAAAAAGCACAAATCGCTGACAAACAAATTCCAGATTTTCGTGCTGGTGATACTGTTCGTTTAGCAGTAACTATTAAAGAGGGAGACAAAACTCGTGTTCAAGCATACGAAGGTGTATGTATTGCAAGACGTGGTCAAGGTACAGGTGAAACTGTAACTGTACGTAAAATTGGAGCAAATGGTGTAGGTATTGAGAGAATTTTCCCAATCTATACTGACTCTATCAACGAGATCAAAGTTATCCGTCGCGGTCGTGTTCGTCGTGCGAAACTTTTCTACTTACGTAACTTAGCTGGTAAAGCTGCACGTATTAAAGAGCTTAGAAGAAAATAATTCTTCTAACTCCCACACTTTTTATTCAACTTCTCTAACATCAACCCTAACATTTAACACAGAGTTTCCACTTCCATGTACAACACCTTTAAGCGGTGTAATGTCATTATAGTCCCTACCATATCCTAGCAGTATGTACTCTTCATTAGGCAGTTTATTGTTAGTTGGATCAAAATCAACCCAGCCATACTCCCCTAGGTATACACTAAACCAAGCATGACTTGCATCTGCACCAAAGAGTTTTTCTTTTCCCTCAGGTGGCAGTGTTTGAATATATCCGCTTACATATCTTGTTGGAATCCCTAGTGCACGAAGTGCTGAGATAGCAAGTGAGGCAAAATCTTGACACACCCCCTTTTTTTGTTCAAATATTGTAGAGATTGGAGTAGAGATGTCACTAAAACCACTTACAAATTCAAAGTCTTCAAAAATTCTTTGCATAAAATCTTTGACTGCGAGATAAAGATTTGTGTGTTCTGTAAATGAGAGTTTTGCATACTTTAGTATCTGTTCATTAGGGTAGTTTATAAGCTCTGATGGAAACAAAAACTGTTTGACAAAAAGGACATTTGGCTCAAAAGAGGTTTGAAGGTGTTCTTGAAGTTGCTTTAAAGTGATCTTTATATTCTCATACGATGCAAGTTTGTTTTTGATTTTTTCTTCATCTATGGTAACTATGCTATTTGCAGTCACGTAAAGTTTTTCGTGAAACTCTTTTATAAAAATATTTACCGTAGTATTTCCAAAATAGTCTGTGTACTCTGAGATATTTTGTGTAGTTGGCTCTACGGTTAAGTTATACTCAACAAGTGTTTGTAGATCATTGGTAGCTGGTTTTAGTTTCGCAAGATTGTGACTAAAAGATACCGATGAACTGTATTTAAAAGCTGTTTCGTGAAAAATTTTATACTGCATTGTCTTATTCGTAATAGTGTGAAAAATAATTTTTTGTAAATTCATCTGAGAATTTGATTAGTGAAGATGTGATCTCGCTTAAAAAGGAATCGAGCTCACAATAAATATACTCATCATCACAACCTACTAAGAGAGTTTCTTGTTTTACAGATTGTAGTTTTGTGTAGATCTCGTACATATATTTTTCACTGCCATCAATTCTGGATTTTATATTTTCTTCTTGGGCTATAGACTCTAGAAGGTTAATAATTGAGCGTATTATACTCAATAATGATTTTGGATAATTTTTTTGAAAGAGTAAAAAGTCCACCATTCGCTCGATCGTAATATTACTTTTGTATAGAGATTTATAAGTTTTAAATCCTTCATAAGAGTGTAAAAGAAACTGTAGTAACTCATACTCTATATGTTTTTTATGTTTTAAGGTCATTAAAGAGCGTATTTTAGAGATAAACAAAATGGCCATTTCAAGTTTTGAACCAATTTCATAAAAGATCAAACCTTGTTCTTGTGAAATACTCTCTTGGATCAATTCTTTGTAAGCGCTGAGATAAATTAAAAGATCATCTAATGCTTCTGCATGTTCAGTATAGTTGGTTTTTTTTGAGTTTGAATGGTTAAACCAATTTGACTCTAGCTTATCAAAAACTTTTGAACACTCGTTTGAGAGTAAACTTTTAATATTGATATTGACATTTTCAAGCATTGAGAGGGTAAAAGGTAAACTTCCCATTCTGTAGTTGTCTTTTAAAATACTGTTTAATTCTTTGCTTACATTTACTTTTTCATTTAAAAACCCAGGGTAGGTCATTGTCAGGTGTGTAAGTGCTTTTGCATAAAGATCAAGGGAGTATATAATTGCATTTATATTTTCAGATCTGTGATTATTCATAAGGTATTTGAGATACAAACGAATAGTCCGAGCTGTAATAATAGAGCGTTGTAGATAACGCCCAAGCCAAAAAATATTTTCTGCTTTTTTGGTAGTTAAAGAAGCTATAGAAAATTCATTATAAGAGATAAGATCATTTGAGATTGGTGATACCATAGGTTCATCTGTATCGGTTAAAATCCATAAATCTTTACTTCCGCCACCTTTTTGATTTGAAACTATGTAGGTATCTTTTTCAGAAGATATTCGTACAAGTCCGCCATTCATTACATGGTACTCTTCATTATTTTTATAGCAAAAAAGACGGAGTGAATTTTTTCTTGCTTCTATGTTTTTCCCAACCAATGAAGGTGTAGTAGAAAACTCTATTTTTTCTTGTGCAATAAACATATATGGATTTTTTTCTATTTTTGATTTTAAAACAGCTTTTTGAGCTGGATTGAGTTGTGAACATACATAAATATTTTGAGGGATAGTTTTATCTACAGATTTTATAATCAGCTCATCAAGATGTTCAAAAACATAATTTTTTTCTTTCTCCTGACCACACCACCATGTCGCAATTTGAGGGATGAGTAGTGGTTCATTTAAGAAATATTCGCAAATATTGTTCATAAAAGGATTCAGGGCTGGATTTTCTAAAATACCGATTCCGATCGGATTGATCATGACAACATTCTCTTGTCTAAGAACATCCAATAGACCTGGCACCCCAAGTTGTGAATCGTTTTTTAACTCTAATGGATCGCAGAATTTATCATCGACACGGCGTATTACTATGTCTATTTTTTTCAATCCTGTTAGGTTTTTAAGGTATAAGTTGGCATCTTTAACCAGTAGATCCTCACCTTGAACAAGCTCACAATTTAAAATAGATGAAAGATAAGATTGCTCAAAATAAGTTTCATTGTATGGTCCAGGGGAGAGCATAACTATAAAAGGGTCTAAAGAGTTTGAACGCTCCAAAAGAGTTTGTTTGAAACCTTCTATAAATTGAGCAATTCTATGGATTTTTATGTTTTGAATGAGGTCTTTGTTGACGCTATTGAGTGTGAGTCTATTCTCAATTGCATATCCTAAACCTGATGGAGATTCTACTTTGTCCGAGATGATCCAAAATTTTCCATCAGGTCCGCGACTTACATCAATACCGTAGTAATGGAGTTGAAAATAGTTTTGATTAAAGTTTTGCACTTCTCTTATAAAATGGGGATCGAGATAAAATATCTCTGCTGGAATGATCCCCTCTTGTAAAAGTTTTTGTTCCCTGTAGATATCTTTAAAAATGAGATCTAATAACTTAGCTCTTTGGATGATCCCCTCTTTTAAAGAACACCACTCGTCATTTTTTAAAATAAAAGGGATCGGATCAAGATTCCACTTTCTTCGTGTCTGCTTGTCAGTATAGATATTGTAGGTAACACCATTCTCTTTTAACTGCCAATCGATCTCAAACTGCTTTTGAGATAACCCTTTTTCATTTAAAGAGTGAATATGAGACGCAAGAGTACCCCAGTGCTCTTTGATAGTTCCATCTTCATAAAACATCTCATCGTAAGAGCCAATTTGGTAATCTTCAAAGTGTTTAAGAGCTATTTTATCCACCTTTGTCTCATATCTAGTGTATGAGGATACTCATTGTTTTTTGGAAGTCTATACACTTGTAGCTTAGATTTTCCCTTGATCTCTTTAATTTGTCTTGGAGATTTTTCTTCAATGCTGAGTTCTTTAACCTCGTTTGTAGATGTTTTTACGATACTAACTTCTTGATTAAGTGGTGCTCTTTTTACAAACTCCACTTCCCCTTGTGAAGAGTTGAAATCCCAGTATCTGTTTATTCTTCTTGATTCTGCCTCGTAAGAGTTTACTGGGAATGTATCGTAACTTCTTCCACCAGGATGAGAAACAAAGTAATTAAATCCACCTAAACTGCGTAAATTCCATGTATCGATCACATCAAATGTAAGTGGAGTATCAACACCAATAGTTGGATGCAATGCTGACCAAGGCTGCCATGCTTTATAGCGTACCCCTGATACATACTCCCCATGAGTTGCAGTCTCTTGCAGGGGGATTTCAACACCGTTACATGTAACAATATAGCGATCTTTTATAAAGTTATTTACTTTGATCTGTAATCTCTCAACTGAAGAGTCTACATAACGAGAAGTCCCTTGTGAAGAGCTCTCTTCCCCTAAGACGTGCCAAGGCTCAATTGCCGCTCTGATCTCAAAGTCCATCCCTTCAATTTTTGCCATTCCATAAAGTGGAAATCTAAACTCAAAAAACGGATCGAACCAGTCAAGTTCAAAAGCATACCCTGCATCGTTTAAATATTCAACAACCGATTTTATATCCTCTTTTACATAATGTTCTAAAAGGAACTGATCGTGTAATCTTGTTCCCCAACGAATCAGTTTATGTTGGTATGGTTTTTTCCAAAATGCACTTACTAATGCACGAACTAACAACATCTGAAGCAGTGCCATCTCTTTATGTGGAGGCATATCAAAACCACGTAACTCTAAAATACCTAAACGACCACTGCTGCTATCTGGCGAGTAGAGTTTATCTATACAAAATTCACTTCTGTGTGTGTTACCGGTTAAGTCGGTTAGCAGATTTCTAAAGAGTCTGTCTGTCAACCAGTATGGTACCTCTCCGTTTTCAGGGATTTGTGAAAATGCGATCTCCAACTCATAAAGATTTTCAGCACGCCCCTCATCAACACGTGGAGCTTGTGAAGTTGGACCGATGAACGCTCCACTAAAAAGGTACGACAAACCTGGATGGTGCTGCCAGAAAGTGATCAAAGATTGTAGCAGTCTTGGATCACGTAAAAGCGGTGAATTAGCTGGATCCATTGCCCCAATAGTTACATGGTTGCCTCCACCAGTACCTGTGTGTTTTCCATCAACCATAAACTTCTCAGTCCCAAGACGTGAGAGTCTTGCATCTTCATAAAGAGTATCGATATTATGGTTTAACTCTTTCCAAGAACTAGATGGATGGATGTTTACTTCAATAACACCTGGATCAGGAGTTACTTTAATACGTTCAGTTCTATTATCTTGTGGTGGCTCATACCCTTCTAAAACAACTTTTAGATCAAGTGTTTTTGCTGTTGCTTCGATCGAGGCAATAAGATCTAAAAACATCTCTGTTGAATTGATCGGAGGTAAGAAAATACAGAGTTTTCCATCACGTATTTCAACACCAATAGCAGTTTTAACATACTCTAAATAAGTTGTGTTTTTTGCAACTGTAGATTTTCTTTTTCTTGCACGTTTTTTGACAGGCGAGATATAATCCCCTAAAGCTGGGGCTGCCGCAAAAAGATCAGGTTCAAAACTCTCCTCAATCTCAACATGCGGTTTATGCAATAACGACTCCAGCGGAAGACGAAGACCAATAGGAGCATTTCCTGGAGTTAAGAAAAGTTTTCCCCGTCTAAATTCCCACTTTGATGTGATCCATTTTGTAGCTCCAAAGTTAAGCGGTAAAATGTAACCCACTTCATTGTTAAGTCCATGTGCGAGTTTTTGGGCAATTGTTTTTCGCTCTAATGAGTCTTTTAGATCATATTCCATTACATCAATATCGAGCGGCATAGATGCCTCTTTCATAATGTAATAAACTGGATCTTCATACGCTGGAACAATATTTTGATCACTAACACCTAATGTTAAAGCTAAGCGAGATAAAAATTTTTGTGCATCTTCATTTGTATACGAGTAAGTTTGATTCATATCTGCTAAGAGTTCAGGATTTTCCCAAACAGGCTTTTCATCTTTTCTCCAAAAGATAGTTGTTTGCCAACGTGGAAGCGGTTCACCTGGATACCATTTTCCTTGGGCATGGTGTAGTAGACCGCCATTTGTAAAAGATTTTAAAAGTTTTCTTGAGTAGTTATTTGCAAGTTCACGTTTATGTTCCCCATCAGCAGCATTATTCCACTGATCAGATTCCATATCGTCAATACTTACAAATGTTGGTTCTCCACCCATAGAAAGGCGCACATCATTTTTTTCTAAATCTTTATCTACCTTGAATCCAAGTTTATGGATAGCTTCCCACTGCTCTTTTCTATAAGGTTTTGTAACGCGAGGAGATTCAAAAATTCTTTTTACACTATTTTCATAGTCAAATTCTACTTCACACTTATCACTTGCACCCTCAATAGCATGAGCTGTATCGTAGTGCGGTGTACACGCTAGAGGTATATGCCCCTCTCCGGCAAAAAGCCCACTTGTCGCATCAAGTCCGATCCATCCAGCTCCTGGGATGTACACTTCTGTCCAAGCATGAAGGTCTGTAAAATCAGCTTCTGGACCGTTTGGGCCATCGAGCGATTCTATATCGGCTGTAAGTTGTACTAAATAACCTGAGACAAATCTACTTGCTAAGCCTAAGTTACGTAATACTTGAACAAATAGCCAAGCA
This sequence comes from Sulfurimonas sp., assembly GCF_050296975.1. GTDB lineage: Bacteria > Campylobacterota > Campylobacteria > Campylobacterales > Sulfurimonadaceae > Sulfurimonas. Next base: position 4,754 of record NZ_JBNKRX010000015.1, on the reverse strand, counting down.
TAGTCCCTACAACTTCCAAGCTTTTTTCCTAAAGTGTATTCACATGTTTGCACACCAGGTTCTAGTCTTACCGTATAATTTAAATAGTTGTGAATTTTTTGATTGAGTGCTACTAAAAAGTCAATAATACTTACTTCACTTTTATCTATACTCTTTAAAAACTTTTTGAGTTTAGGTGTTTTTTTCTCTTTTTTCAAGTATGGCTTTAGCTCTTTTTTTACAGCTGGTGTATATTTAAAAGGGAAGTTTTGAGCAGATTCTTCAACAAAAAAGTCAAAAGGGTTGATCGTAACCATATTGGCAACAAGTTCAACATCAATGAAGAGCTTATCTGTTTTTTCTGGAAATACTACACGAGCGAGATAGTTTCCATAAGGATCTTGCTGCCAGTTAATAAAATGCTCTTTTGGCTCAATTTTTAAAGAGTAACTCTCTATAGGGGTTCTACTATGCGCAGCTGGGCGAAGTCTTATAATATGGGGACTTAAATTTACTTTTTTATCAAACTTATAATGTGTTTTATGTGTCAGTGCTACTTTTAATGCCATAGAGGTTCTCCCTTTTTTATATATTAAAATCTTATAATAATAAAATATCTCTAGCGATAAACATTTGTATAAAAATTATACACAAATATAGAATAACTAAGATATACTTTATGATAGAATTTTTTTGAACTTGGAGGTGATGAGTGATAGAAAAAGAAAATAAGTTATTAAATAACTTTTGGGAGATCTTTAACCAGCAAGATAGATTAAAGGTCAAAGAGTTCAAAAATTATATGGATAAATTTGCAGTAAATTTCAACTTATATAAAGATGGAAATTTTATAGAACGATCACTCCCTTTTGATTTGATCCCCCGTATCATGACAAAACAAGAGTTCGATGAATTAGAGCGTGGACTTGCTCAAAGAATCAAAGCACTCAACCTTTTTTTAGAAGATTTGTATACAGAGCAAAAAATCATCAAAGATAAGATCATACCTATGGAGTTTGTAGAACAAGCTGAAGGGTACTTAAAAGAGTTACAAGGGTTTTCACCAAATAAAAAACTTCGTACACATATAAATGGTATAGATTTAGTAAAAGATAGCGTTACAGATAAATGGATCATTTTAGAAGACAACCTAAGGGTTCCAAGTGGAGCGAGTTATCCACTTTCAATTAGAGATACATACAGAAAGATTTATCCAGAATTTTTTGAAAAATTAAAGATTCAACTTATTAAAGAGTATCCACAAATACTCAAAGAGGCTATGAATTATGTGAATTGTGGTGGTATCAATGTAGTTTTAACACCTGGACGATTTAACTCTGCATATTATGAACATAGTTATTTAGCACAAATGAGTGGTGCGTATTTAGTAAGAAACCATGAGCTCATTGTTAAGGATAAAAAAGTGTACTTTAAAAATTTTGATGGAAAACTTATAAAAGTAGGTGCAATTTACAGAAGACTTGATGATGAATTTTTAGACCCACAGTTTTTTAACCCTGAGAGTTTGATAGGTGTGCCTGGAATTATGGAAGCATACTTAGCTGGAAATGTAGCTATTATGAATGCCCCAGGAAATGGTGTCGCTGATGATAAAGGGATCTACTACTTTGTGCCACAGATGATCAAGTACTATCTTGGAGAAGAAGCTATTTTAGATAATGCACCTACATACCTACCTTATTTTGAAGAAGATCGAAAGTATGTATTTGAAAACCTTTCAAAACTAGTTATAAAAGATGTGGCTGAAGCTGGTGGTTATGGTGTTTTATTTGGAAATAAATTAACACAGAACGAGCTTGACGATCTTAAAAAAGCGATCGAGGCAGAACCAAGAAGATTTATAGCCCAAGAGGTTATAGAGTTTTATGATGAGAAATGTTTTATGGACAATGAGATCGTAGAGAGAAAAGCAGACTTTAGAGCCTATGTCATTATGGCAGAGGAGCCAAAAGTTTGGTCATGTGGTTTAACACGTTACGCTGTTGAAGCTGGAAACTATTTGGTGAATTCTTCACAAGGTGGAGGTTTTAAAGATACATGGGTAATTGGAGAGTAGGTTATGAATCATATACTAACAGCAAATGTAGCAAATAACCTTTATTGGCTAGGGCGTCACTTAGAGCGAGTAGAAGCAACTCTATTAGAGATAAACAAAATATACGATCTCATTATCGATGTTGATTTTGATGCTGGGAAAGAGTTCTATACAAAAATAGGTTTAAATATAGAGTATAAAAATGCTTCCGATTTTTTACAAAAATCTATCTTAGGTACACATGAGGGAAATCTGAACCAAATTTTGAGTTATGCAAAAGAGAATGCAGTCATTTCAAGAAGTTACATTGAACTAGAGGCTTTTGGGTCTATCATTCAATTAGCAATGCTCTTTGAAGAAAAATCGAAAGAGGACTTTACAGTTGACTTTATTTTTATAGACGAGGTTCTTTCACTCATTAGTGAGATATGGGGTGAACTTACAAGAAAACTCAAAAGAAATGTAAATGATTATTTCCTTATTTTAGGAAAAAATGTTGAAAAAGTTGATTTTCACCTAAGACTTGGGAAAAATAAAGATTATGCAATGGTAATCATGGAAGAGGTAGATACAATAGTGTCTATTTTAGCGCCTGAAGCTACTTTTACACCACATGATGCATCGGAACCAGCAAGTGTAATTTTAGAATCAATGAACAATAAAATTCATAAAATTATTGAGTTTTAAATGGAAATAGAAGAGATTTTTTCTACAAATCTACCTGTAGGGGAAAAGTTTTCTATCAAAAAGGCAAGATTTTCTCCCACAAAGGAAATGAAAAATCAAAAACGGATTAGTATAGTTACAGGTATACATGGTGATGAGCTAGAAGGGCAATTTGTTGTATACCTTTTGGCTGATTGGTTAAATAACAACCAAGATAAAATAAGAGGGACTATAGATTTATACCCAGCTATTAACTCCTTAGGTATCGATTCTATTACACGCTCTTTTCCTGTGTATGAGGTTGATCTAAATCGTGCTTTTCCTGGAGATAAAACAAGTGTTTTACCTTCCCATGTTGTCTATGAAGTGTCACAAGATGTAAAAGGGAGTGATATAGCGATCGATATTCACTCTAGCAATATTTTTCTAAAAGAGATTCCACAGATTAGAATAAATAAACAATTTGCAGATACCATCCCTTTGGCAAAAGAGCTCAATTGTGATTTTATCTGGGTACATGATGCTGTAACTGTTCTAGAAGCCACATTCTCTCATACTATGAATCAATTGGGAACGAAAACATTAGTTGTTGAAATGGGTGTTGGTATGACACTTACACAAAAGTACGGGTATCAACTTTTAGATGGTATTTTAAACCTCATGAATAAAGAGGGAATTATTGAAACAGATGAGGTGTATGAGATACGTGAACCATTTACTTCTGAGATTGGCGATGTATATTTTTTAAATGCTGAGGCAAGTGGTTTGTTCATACAAGATATCAAACACTGTGCAGTGATCAATAAAGGGGATAAAATAGGGCAGATCGTCGATCCTTTAACTGGTGCACTAAAGTGTGAAGTGATAGCACCAAATAAAGGGATCCTTTTTACTCTACGTGAATTTCCTGTAGTTTATGAAGGCTCTTTACTTGCACGTATTTTTGGAGAAAAAGATGAATAAAATAGAGATCTTAAAATTAGATTCACTTAGTCGTGAACCTATGGTTGTAGAAGGGTTTTTATTTAAAGGAACTAATCCTGATGCTCCAAAGGTAGCAATTGTAGGTGCTATGCAAGGAGATGCATTACTTCCTCTTCATTGTTCCGCGTTATTAGTGAATTTTTTGCAAAATACAATAAAAGAAAGAAAAGTTTTAGGGGATATTTTGGTTATCCCATCAATAAATCATTATGCACTCAATATATCTGAAAAATTTTGGCCATTAGATAAAACAAACTTAAATATGATGTTTCCTGGTTATAATGAAGGTGAAACAACACAAAGAATAGCTGCAAAAGTTTTTGAAACTATTAAAGATTATGATTATGCTATTTCCTTAGAGATTAGTTCCGATCAATCTACATGTATCCCCCATATTGAACTTTTAAAAACTGGTTGGGAAGATTTAGAGGGAGCGAAACAATTTGGATTAAAAATAATTCACCATAAAGAAGTAGAATCAATTGATACAGTTACCTTACAATACAATTTACAATTATGGGAAACAAAAGCCTATTCATTAATTTGTCCAACATCACAACATATAGAACAAGCAATATCAAATCAAATAGTAGAAGCAATTATTCGATTTTTAGAGCGGAGTAAAGTCCTTCAATATAAAATTTTTAATGAATATGCTACAAATATACTCAAAAAAAGAGATATTAAAATAATCAAAGCACCAGAAAGTGGAATTTTTATCTCTCTAAAATCTCCAGGTGAATATGTTCATAAAGGGGATATACTTGGTGAAATTGCGAATGGATTAACTGGTGAAGTGATACATCATTTTAAAGCACGTTTTAGTGGAATGGTTATTACTGTGTTTAACAACGCTTTAGTACTTGAAAACTCTATAGTATATAGAATAGCAAAATAAAAGAAAAAAACTTTCAACCCATCACGAAAAGATTAAACGCATTTTAAGTTTAATTTCTCTATAATTCCCGTCCACAAACGAAGAGAGACTTCGAGTTGAAGTCAGAGAAGACGTTTGAGATCATTGAAAACTAAGCAAGCGGAAGCTTGAATAATACAAAAAACAACAACC
>NZ_JBNKRX010000014.1:0-19885 GCF_050296975.1 Sulfurimonas sp. | reverse complement strand
TCTTTTTGCCCTACGGGAAGCATAAAAAGAGGCAATCTTGCATAAAAAAATATTTTCACCTTAACTACGGTTAGGCTGAAAAATTTGTTTTACACAATCTTACCTCTTTTTATACTTCTCATATCTTTGTATAGTTTTGCAAGAAGTCTAATTATATTTTATAGGAACTTTAATGCAAGTTGATGACAAACTATTAACTAGACTAGAAAAACTATCTTATTTAAAAGTAGCAGACGATAAACGTGCAGAGATTGTAGAACAACTCTCAGAGATTGTTAGCTTTGTTGACAATCTTAGCGAGTTAGATACAGCTGGAATTGACCCTACATTTGCTATGAATAACAATCCTACTCCACTAAGAGAAGACACTCCACAATGTGATACTGAGATTAATGATGAGATTTTACGCCATGCACCACAGAGTTCTGAACACTTCTTTATAGTACCAAAAATCATCGAGTAATATATGATAAAAGTATATGGTATAAAAAATTGTGACAGTGTAAAAAAAGCACTTTCTTTTTTAAAAAAGCATAATTTAGCGTATGAACTATATGACTTTAAAATAGAGCCATTACCATGTCAAAAAATAGACACTTGGTTAAAACAAGTTTCAATGAAAGAGTTATTTAACTCAAGAAGTACTACATATAGAAACTTAAAACTAAAAGAGTTAAACCTCGATGAAGATGGACAAAAAGAGTGGCTTTGTAAAGAAAATCTACTGATTAAACGTCCAGTTATTGAAGTAGATGATAAAATAGTTGTCGGTTTTAATGAAGAAAATTATAAAAGGAGTTTTCTATGAGTGAAGAGTTACAATCTCAACCAGCCCAATCAAGTCAAAAGTTAGATATTAAAAAACTTTTAAAAAGTGTTATGGCGTTTAAGTCATCTGATTTACACCTTGTTGTTGGAAGTGAGCCACAAATAAGGATCGATAAGGAGCTACGTGCACTTAATCTTCCTATTTTAAGCCATAAAGATGTTGAAGAGATGGCGTATTCTCTTATAGAAGATAAACAAAAGAAAGAGTTTGAAGAGAACAATGAACTTGACTTCTCTTTTGAACTTAAAGATATTGGACGTTTTCGTGCGAACTACTACCGAACTATCCATGGTATTGGTTGTGCATTTCGTATGATTCCTATTGATATTCCAACACTTGAAGAGTATGGGAATCCTCCAATTTTTAAAGAGTTAGTTAAAAGGGAAAAAGGTCTTATCTTGGTAACTGGACCAACAGGTTCTGGTAAATCTACAACCCTTGCTTCAATGTTGCATGAGATCAACATGACAGAGCGTCGTCATATTATCACTATTGAGGACCCTGTTGAGTTTGTGCATACAAATATCAAGTCACTCTTCTCTCAAAGGGATGTTGGAAGCAATACAAAATCATTTGCCACGGCTTTAAAGTACTCACTCCGTCAAGATCCAGATGTTATCCTCATTGGGGAGATGAGGGATGCTGAAACAATTGGTGCAGCACTTACAGCTGCTGAGACTGGTCACTTAGTTTTTGGAACGCTGCATACAAACTCTGCACCTGGTACTATCAACCGTATTATCGACGTATTTGATGGTGAAGAACAAGCGCAAGTTCGTGCACAACTTGCTTCTTCTCTTGTTGCTGTAATTTCACAAACACTTATTCCAAGAATTGGTGGTGGAAAAGCTGCAACACAAGAGATAATGATTACAAACCCAGCTATTTCAAACTTAATTCGTGAAGATAAAGTTCACCAAATCTACTCACAAATGCAGCTAAATCAAGGTGAATCTGCAATGACGACTCAAACACAGCAACTTCTTTTACTCATGCAGAAAAAAGTTATCTCTAAAGAGAATGCTATCAAAAACTCTAACAGACCAGAAGAGTTGATGAAAGTTATTGCAAACCTTTAAAATTTAGGAATTTTTCCTAAATTTCATCATCTTAAAACGCTCACCCATCAAATTTGGCATAATGAGCATCTTCACTTTTTCCATCTCTTGTTTATAGATTTTTTCATCTACATTTTTTTGTAACATCTCCATAAGTTCTAGTATCCCCATATCTATTAAAGAAACCATTTGAGGGACACATTCTATAAACTTTACACCTGCTTCTTCATAAGCATCTTTTACATGTCCAAACGTTACATCATAAGTGATGTCCGAAGTACCAAAAAGTGCTTCTCGATCAAGATTGTCTTCAAAAAATGGATACACTTCATGTTTTGCATAAATGCGTAATGAAAAGTCAGGACGAGCTTGCATCTCACCATAATCAAAGCTCATAAACTCAAACTGCTTGGCAGAAGATGCCATCTCTTTAGCAAACTCTTCATAGCCTACTGCGATCTCACCTCTGTCTTTATGATATTTTGCAGCTTTTTCATTTACCCAGTCATCTTTTACATCAAAACTTATTGTATGTCCATCTACACGAGCTGAATTACCTTTAAAGTAAAGTTCACAAGGAAAAGCATCAAAAATTTCATTTGCTATGAAAAATGCACTTTGACAATGAAGTTCTGAGAGTGATTTGTAATGAGTCAGTTTTACAACATCACCAAATGATTCTTGAAAATAGTTTCTCTGTTGCTCTTGAAGTGCATCAAATCGCTCAATTATTACAAAGTTTAAAGTGGAAAGTAACTTAGGTCTTAATGTGTAAAGAAATTCACATACATCTGCTAAAAAATAGCCATGATGTGCACCAATCTCACAAATAACTCCATCAGATGCTAAAAACCCTTCATCTACCAAAGAGATGATATGTTTTGCTATCGTTCCACCAAAAAACTTACTTGTACTTACAGCAGTGTAAAAATCCCCTGCTTTACCAATATTTTTATATGTTGTGTAGTAGCCATTTTTTCCATAGAGCCACTCACCCATATACTCACTAAACTTCATTTATTCACCATTATTTACATACATCTCATACAATGTTAAAAGTTCAAGTTGTTTATCGATCTCATAAATTTTAGTATCTATTTTTTGAATATCTAAAGAGTTTTGTAAGTTTTCAACATCATACTCTGTTTTATAACCAGCATCATACAATGACTTTGTATCATCTAAAAGTTTTGCATAGAGTTCCATGTTCTCACTACTAAGTTTGATCTTTTTATCTATATTGTCAATATTATGTAAAACTTGCTCAAATGTTTTTGTAAGTTCAAGTTTTTTATCCTCTTGAACTACTTGAGATTTCAAATAATCTATACGTACTGAAGCGATATCGTTAAACATATTGATATCAAGAGGCATTGAAACACTTACACCATAATTGTAATAATCTCTCTCTCCATCTGTTTGAGAAAATAACTGTCCTTCACTCTTTTGCCAGTTGTATCCAGCATTAAAACTCACTTGTGGAAGGTATTTTGCGATTGTTACATTTTTATAGTATCTATCTTTTTCAATTTGAGACTCATTTTGTTTTAAAACAATATTGTTTTTTAAAAAATCTTCCTCTTTGATAAATTCCAAATAAGGAATAGGTGCTTTTGTATAGTCAAGATCACTTAACACTTGAAACTGTGTTATAAGTTCCTCTTTAGAGTTTTGAATATCAAAAAGTGCTTGTTTTACCACATTTCGCTGGATAATAGCATCATCTAAAAATCCAGAGTCAAGTCTTCCACTAAGATATTCTTCTTGTTTTTGTGCAAGATTAATATCTGCATTTTCTATTTGTAAAACTTGGCGCTTCTCTTGTAGGTCCGCTTTTTTTAATTGCATCAAAATAGATACCGTGTCTTTAATCATCTTTCTTTTTGCTACATCAATAGTATAGTCATTATAGAGTTTTAGAGCATTCGCATAACGTATACCATAATATATCCCCCCACTTTGAAAGATAGGTTGACTCATTTTAATCGCAGCATTTTGTGTCGTTTGCTCGGTCCCATAAGGGTCACTTTTAGAGTAACTATAACTAAGCTGTAATGGAGCTATCCAACTATCTCTGAGTTGTGAGCTTTCTTCATCATTTTTATTATAATCATAATCAAACTGCTTCTTTTTTAGGTCTGAAAGATACGTATCTAGTGAAGCGTTATTTTCATTTGCTAGTAAGCTAAAGCTTACTAACAGCAGACTCAAGAGCGTTAAAGCCTTCATCAATCTCCTCTTCCGTAATAGTTAATGGTGGTAAAAATCGCAAAGTATTTCGCCCAGCTTTTAATACCATCACACCATGTTCTCTTGCACTTTTTATAACATTTGCTAAAGTATCGCCATCTTTTGCACGCAGTCCGTACATCATCCCAAATCCAACTTTTTTTGTAAAAAGATCAGTATGTTTTTTATAGAATTTTTCTAAAGCATTATTGAAATAAAGTGCAGTAAGTTCTAAACTACCATCTCGTTTTTTTTCATTTAAGATATCTACCACTTCACATATTGCACGTGTACTTAAAAAGTTTCCACCAAAAGTTGAGCCATGATCTCCAGCACTAAACACGCCTTTTAACGAGGTCATTACGACACCAACAGGCACACCACCACCTACACCCTTTGCTAGAGTGATAATTTCTGGAGATATTCCATATGTTTGTGAAGCTGTAAACTCACCAACACGATACGCTCCAGTTTGCACTTCATCAATAATAAGTGGGATATTTTTGGCTTTTAAGAATTTTTCTAATGCTTGTACTTTTTCTTTATCTTGTGGTTCAACACCACCCTCACCTTGAATAAGCTCAATCATAACTCCAGCCGTATGATCATCAAGTAATGATTCAATTGCATCGATCCCATCAGCATATACAAAACCATCTGGAAATGGTCCAAAATAGTTGTGCATATCTGCTTGACCAGTTGCTTTTACAGTTGTAATAGTACGTCCATGAAATGAGTGATTGAGTGTAATGATTTTATATCGCTTAATTGCACCATCACGCTCACCATGTTTTCTTGCGATCTTAATAGCACCTTCATTTGCCTCAGCACCACTATTTGCAAAAAAGCACTGCATATCGTACCCACTTGCCTCTACTACTTTTTGTGCAGCGAGTGCTTGTGGTCCGATATGATACAAGTTTGAGATATGCGTAATGTTTGAGAGTTGCTCACAAAGTGCACGAGTAACACGCTCATTTGCATGTCCAACAGAAACCACACCTATCCCAGATGTAAAGTCTATATATTTTTTACCTGTGTTATCAAATAACGTTGCATTTTTTCCACGCACAAACTCTACATCTGCACGTGCGTACGTTGGTAAAACATATGTTTTATCTAATTGTTTTATATCCATAAATTTTTTTCCATTTTTTTATTAAAATTATAACTAAAAATCTCTCAGGATTGAGACCATATTTTCTTGATATACTGCACATTTTCCATCATAGGAGTGTTGTGAAGATGTTAAGTTATTTACACCTTGCGTCCCACTATATATCAGTATACAATCATCTCGTAATTCTGGCATGATTTTTACCTCTAAAACTACTTCACCATTTTGTGAAGTAATCTTTACTTTTTCTTTAGCCTTGATCCCATGTGAATCATTGATATACACATGCCTATCTCGATTAAATTGTGAGTTTAAACTTTGTGAAGATTTTGAAGTAATGAGATGTAGTTTTCCATCCTCATTCTCTTTTATACTTTCCAATTCATCTAAAAATACAAACTCACCATCATCTGTATCAAAACCATCTTTATAAGGGGTGCTCTGCCTATTTTCTACCTCAAAAACTCCATCAATACTCATAACACCAAAGTTTTTAAAATGCTCTAAATACTCTTGTTCTGTTTTGATCTCAATACCAAAACTATCACATAAAAATTTTGCTAAATCATACTCGCTAATCCCTATCTCACTCTCAACTTGCTTTGGCATAAGAGAGAGTGTGTGATGTGCAAAAGAAGTGCGAACATCATCTTTTTCCAAAAAAGTTTTTGCAGGGATTATTAAATCTGCACACTTACTCGTTTTATTTTCCCAAAGTCCAAAATAGATCACATTTTTTGTATGAAAAATGCTATTGTTTACACGTGAAGTATCTGGCATTTGAGAGAGTGGATTAGCACCTTGAATAAACACACTCTCAAATTCATCAAAAGCAGTATTTACCTTTGAAACTCTTTTTGCTTTTGTATTGAAAGGAGAGAGTATATTTTCTTTAGAATTGCCAAGATATGCAACACCACACCCCTCTTTCCCAAAAAGTCCAAGCGCCACTGCAAAAGCATCAATTGAGCGCATAACATCTGCACCATCAGTATATTTTTGTATACCTACCCCACATACAATAGCTACTTTTTTATCTTTGAGCATCTCTAAAACAGCACCAATATCACCAAGTGTTAACCCCATAATATCTAATGTTGCTTTTATACGTATAGATTGTGTAAGTTCATAATACTCTTCAAACTCACTTGCATATTTTTTTATAAATTCTTTATCACAAGAATCTTCTATATGCAAAAATCGAGTAAGTAACATTGCAAAATAGATATCTGTATGTGGTTTTAGTTGTACATGATAATCGGCCATTTTTGCTATTTGAGTTTTTACAGGATCAATCACTATAATCTTTTTGTTTTTCATCAAAGGGAGCAGATGGGATGAGCTTACATGAGGATTTCGTCCCCAAAAGATAACTATATCAGACTTTGCTATCTCAGAGTACGGCATATTTTTATTGCTACCACGCCCTTGTAATATCCCAGCTTCCCCTGCACTATCACATAAACTTCCATCAACCAAAATATTACCATTTGAAGCAAAAAAGTGCTCTAAAACATCTTGCATAAGTCCAAAATTTCCATGGCTTTTATAATGTAATAATTGCTGCTTAGGAGTCTGTCCTATAATCTTTTTAAGCTTTTGAAGTGCTTCATCTAAAGAGATCACTTTGCCTTTATAAGTAGGTTGTGTAATGCGCTCAAAATTTTCATAATGGTTTAAATGTGGGCATAAAAAACCGTGTGTATGCCCCCCTTGAAGCCCTTTTAATTTTCCACTCTCATAGGTCATTTGACATGCATCATAACAATCAAGCGGACAGGCTGTAGTGTTACTCATTCTTATTTATCTTTTAATTCGATTTTTGCAAGTTTAGAAAATACTTTTGGTGAGTCGATGACAATTTGCACTAAATATTTAGAGATATTTTTTTCGTCAGCAATACGTAAAACACGTGTTGGCTTATATGATGTTTTTTTCTCATCTATATAAACCACTTTTTTATCTAAAGTATTGAGTTCATCCTCCGTTAAATAGATACTCAAAAGCGCTTTTGAAACATCTGCCACTTTTGCAAGTGCTGTCCCAGCAGAAACAACTTGACCAACTTTAACATCAATCGAATAGAGTATAAACCCTTTATCATTTAAGTTTTTATCTTTAATGATTTTATTTAATTGTTTTTCACGCAACTGTAAATCTGCTAATTGAATTTTTAAATTATTAATCTCTTTTTGCGTTGATAAAGCTGAATTTCTACTTGCTACTAAATCATAAAATTCATTATCTTTTTCTATTTTAGATTTTATTTTTAACGCTGCTACCTTTTCGTAGTTTAGCTCTTTTTTTTCTAATGATAAATTTAAATTTTTAAGTATCTTTTTATTTACTTCTATTGTGTCTTGAGTGAAAGTTATCTTCTCTTTTACATCGTTGAGTTCATCTTGATCTAATGTATCATCTATTTTAATGTACACTTTTGAACCAAGTTTTTTTCCTAACATATCTTCAGATGTATCAAGTACCTCACCAGAAACGTTTGAGCTAATATTTCGAATCTCATAAGGTTCCACTTTTGAGTAATACACTTGTGAAAATGCCAGTGTACTCATCAATGCCAACATCAAAAATGATTTCATTCTATTTATCCTTTAAACTTCTTGCAAGAAGTCTTTTTTAAAAATTCTGTTTATTTTATCATCCCAACATTAACATTCAAGCATATTTCATTAATATTTTGGTACTATTAATCAATTTTAGAACAAATGGAGTACTCCTATGGCTTTTTTAGATAATGTTGATGCAGCTACTAATCTTGCGAAAAATAATGAACTTCAACTTCTTGTATTTCGGGTAAGTGAAGAGGAAGACTCTGCATACTACGCAATCAATGTTTTTAAAACAAGAGAAGTTGTAGAATCTAAGAATCATTTTCTAACTCAAATTCCTTCATCTCATCCACTACTAGAGGGAACAATTATCCTCCGTGGTTTGCAAATTCCTCTTTTAAACTTACCAAAGTGGTTAGGTGTAAATTTATCCAAAGCAGATATAGCAAACTCTGACATTCTTATTTGTGATTTTAATGGAGTTATTATAGGTTTACGTATCATGTATGCATATAGAGTTATCAAGAAGAACTGGAGTGAAATGCATGCACCAGATAGTTATAGACTTAAAGATGATGGTGTAGTCATTAACGATACACGACTCGAAAATGGAAGTTTATGTTTAGTACTTGATTATGAAAAACTTTTAGCTGATGTAATCCCTCAAGCACTCGTTGATATCAATAAAGATACAGAGATGCTCAAAGATATGCAACTCCCTCAAAAATTAAAACAAGGAACTGTTTTAATAGCAGAAGATTCAAAAACTGCACAAAAACACCTCAAACAAATCTTTGAAAAAGCACATATCAATATGATTCTTTTTGATAATGGAAAAAAACTTGTTGAACATTTAGATTCTTTAAATGAAGATGCACTTAACTATATATCTGCTGTTGTTACAGATATAGAGATGCCTGAGATGTCTGGTTTTACGGTCATCAAACTATTAAAATCAGATCCTGCAACAAACAAAATTCCTATTGTTGTCAATAGTTCTATGACAGGAGATAATAATAAACGTGAGGCAGAGTCTTTAGGTGCAGATGGTTTCATAGATAAAACCAAAAGTCATAATATCATCCCGCTCATCGCATCGTTAATCAAAGAGTAGTTTCAAGAAAAAGAAAAGAAGTATTTCAGATGCAAAAACTGCATCTGAATAATTTCACTCTTATTGAAATAGTGAAATCAATACACCAGCTGCAACAGCTGAACCAATAACACCTGCAACATTTGGACCCATTGCATGCATCAAAAGCATATTTGTACGGTCATACTCCATACCAACCTTATTTGATACACGAGCAGCCATAGGTACTGCAGAAACTCCTGCTGAACCAATGAGAGGATTGATTTTGTGACCTGGGAATAGATTCATGATTTTTGCCATGATTACACCTGCAGCCGTACCTACACCAAATGCAACTATCCCAAGAGCCATAATAAACATGGTTTCAGGTACTAAGAACTGATCAGCTGCTAGTTTAGAACCAACACCAAGACCTAAGAAAATAGTTGTAATGTTAATCAGTGCATTTTGCAATGTATCATTTAAACGCTCAACAACACCTGATTCTTTTAAGAAGTTACCAAACATAAATGCACCAATTAGTGGCGTAGACTCTGGCAATACTAAAATAGCAAGAACAAGAACTAAAAGTGGAAAAACAAGTTTTTCTAAACGAGATACATGACGTAAAGTTGTCATTTTAATTTTACGCTCTTTTTCGCTTGTCAATGCTTTCATAATTGGAGGTTGGATAATAGGTACCATAGCCATATAACTATAAGAAGCAACTGCAATAGCACCTAAAAGTTCAGGTGAAAGTTTTGTAGCAATAAAGATAGATGTAGGACCATCTGCTCCACCAATGATTGAAATTGCTGATGCTTGTTTTAATGTAAAATCAACAAATCCCATTTGTGCTAAAACAACAGCACCAACAAGTGTTCCAAAGATACCAAATTGTGCAGCACCACCAAGTAATGCTGTTTTAGGATTTGATAAAAGTGGACCAAAGTCTGTCATTGCCCCAACACCCATAAAGATGATAATCGGGAACATCTCATTTGAAAGTCCCATGTGGTAGATTACACCAAGAAAACCATGTTCACCTGCGATGCCTGCAACTGGAATGTTAGCTAATAATCCACCAAATGCAATCGGTAAAAGAAGTAATGGTTCAAACCCTTTTGCAATTGCTAACCAAAATAGTAAAAATACTACTAAGATCATAATTACACGCCCAATACCTTTGTGAAAATCACTCATCTTTTCACCTTTTGAGTTTAACTCATCTGGATCAGGATGAACAAGAGCAACCACACCTGTTGACTTTAAAAAGCCAGAAATCATTTCACCAAGTGGTTTTGTATGGTAAGTTTCTTCTTGATGTGTGCTTACTGCAGCATCTGTTGCAACCGCTGCTTGATGCTCTGATGCAACAGCAGCAGTGCTAAATGCAAAAAGCATCATAAAGGCCAGTAGTTTCAGTACAATATTCTTCATAAGCTTAACCTAGTACTGCTACTACTTGACCTTCAACTACTTTATCGTTTGTAGCAACATTGATTGTCTTAATTACACCACCACGAGGAGCAACCACATCAATCTCCATTTTCATAGATTCTAAGATTAAAATCACATCACCTTCATTTACACTTTGCCCTGGATTAGCAACAATTTTCCATACATTTCCTGGTAAAAGTGCTTTGATTGGGTCACCCTCACCTGAAGTTGCTGCAGGAGCTTGAGTTGACTCAGCAGGAGCTGCACTTTCACCATTTACTGCTGTTACTTGGATATCACCATCACCTTCTGCTACTTGTACACTAAATTTTTGTCCATCTACTACTACTGTATAGTTTCCGCTCATCTCTTTATTACCTTCCTTACAATCTTGTTTCATTTGAGATATTTTTCTAACGTTTAGTTCACCTTCACCTTTAAGGAAAGCAATACCTTTTTCTTGACATGCTGCTGCAATGAAGATATTTTCTTCAGTGATTTCAAGACCCTCTTCTTTAAGAACATTTATCCAGCTCTCTAAAGATTTTGCAGGATCAGCGTCAGCTAGATCAAGTGCTTTTTCTGTAGTAGGTTCTAATCCTAACTTTTCAGAAGCGATTTTTACGATTTCTGGATCTGGTGCAACTGGAGTTTTACCAAAATATCCAAGTACCATTCTTCCATAACCCGGTGCGATAGCATTCCATGGACCTTGCATTACATTGTTAAGTGCTTGTTGGAAATAAAATTGTGAAACTGGAGTTACAGATGTACCATATCCACCTTTTTCAACAACCTCTTGCATTGCAGCAATTACTTCTGGGAATTTATCCATAATTCCATTATCACGCATCATTTGAGTATTTGCAGTGAGTGCACCACCAGGCATTGGTGAAAATGGGATAATTGGAGAAACCATTGTAGCTTCTGGTGGTACGAAATAATCTTCTAAACATCTTTGAAGCTCTTTTTGGTATGTTAAGATTTTACCAATCTCTAAACCACCAAGATCAAAATCCATCCCTTTAGTAGCATGAAGCATTGTAAGGATATCAGGTTGACTTGTTCCACCACTAACAGGTGAAGCAGCTAAATCGATACCATCGGCACCAGCTTCAAGTGCAGCCATATAAGCAGCAACGGAAACACCAGCTGTTTCATGTGTATGTAAACGGATGTGAGTATCATCTGGAAGAAGTTTTCTAGCCATAGAAATAGTTTCATAAACTTTTTGTGGATTTGAAGTACCAGATGCATCTTTAAAACAGATACTATCATACGGAATACCACTATCTAAAATATCACGAAGAGTTTTTTCATAAAACTCAACTGTATGAGCACCGTGACAACCTGGTGGCAGATCCATCATTGTCACGACTGCTTCATGTTTTAACCCATGGTGAGTGATTCTCTCAGCCGAGTATTTTAAATTTTCTACATCATTTAAAGCATCAAAGTTACGAATAGTTGTCGCACCATGTTTTTTAAACATTTTAGCATGTAGATCGATAAGGTCCTTTGAACCTGTGTCTAACATAACAGTATTTACACCACGAGCTAAAGTTTGTAAATTTGCTTCAGGACCTACGATTTTACGGAATTTATCCATCATCTCAAACGCATCTTCTCTTAAGTAAAAGTATAAAGATTGAAATCTAGCACCTCCACCAAATTCATAATGCGTAATTCCAGCCGTTTTGGCAGCTTCAACTGCTGGAAAGAAATCATCCATTAAAACACGACCACCAAAAACTGATTGAAAACCATCTCTAAATGTCGTATCCATTATATCTATAAATTTTTTAGCCATTCTTGTCCTTACCCTTCTCTATGGTATTTTATAGCTGCGCTAATCGCTGCGACTATTTTTTTATTGTCTTGCTTTGGTGCATCTGGAACTCCATCTACACTAGCTTGTGGTTCAGGGAAAAATTTATGCACTATTGAAGACATTGCATTCATACATAATATCATGATTATTAAAAATGCAAATACAGTCCCCATTCCTAAGAACATAAACTTAAAACCCTCCATTACGAGGTTCGTTTCCATAAAATTTACCTTTTTCCATAATTTGTCTTTGTAGTATAGTAAAAAGATGTTTAAATAAAGTTTTCAATCATCGTTTAGTTTCAAATAATTTACAATACTGTTACTTTTTTGTTCTAAAAAAATCATAAAGATATTTTAGATAAACTGTCGATAACAATAAAGATTTTTTTGTAGGGATAAAATATGATAGTTGGTATGTACGAGCAAGATTTTGTAGCATATGTGATTTTTGGACTTATTTTAAATTTTGCTTTCTCTATTTTGTTTGGTCTTTATTTGAGTAAAAATATCGGTATGAAAGAGATGATAGAGTCTAAAGGTGATAAAGAACAGTCTGTTTTAGTAAGCTTGACTCTTTTTGTACCTTATGCAAAAATGATGGTTACACTTTATAGGGTTGCAATTTTACAGTTTTACTTTCTGAATAAAGGGCACTCTCATAAAGAGTTTTGGATATACTTAACACATAATTCAAAATAAGGGTACATATGCATGATTTTAAATTAAAACTAGTTCTCAGTGTACTGAGTGGGATAGTTTTTTCATTTATCTTTATCATTCTTGCTTTTGCCCTCCCTATCAAAGATAGTGAAGCGATCGCTATAAAAAAACCTAAAGGAAAATTGGAGCAAATTGCTCACTCTTTAAAAAATAGATAAGATTTTAAGAAAGATTACTTTTTATTTCTAAAAGTCGGATTGTGTAGTATGCTCGTCGTGGTTTGAGTTTTATAGCACAATATTTTAAAGCCTCTAAACACTCTACAAGATACTCTAATTCATCTTTTTTCATTAATTCATACAATAACACTTGCGCATCTTTGATACGGAGATTTCTTGCTACGCCTAAGTTTTTATGTGCTAACTCTCTAAATGGTGTATAATCAAGGGTAATATGATTTTCCTGAGAGTTTTGGAGTTTTTTCATATAAGCTTCAAACTGGACAATTGCTTTAATAACTTGCTCAACATAATCCTCAACAAGTTGCTCAACTAGTTCTTGATCCAAACCTAGCTCTTCTATAGCTTCTGTAGGATCATACTTATAACCTCGTACTCCTAGATGAGAAAGTTTTTCACATAAGATTTCATCACATACTTGATTTGCTTTATTGAACAATTCTAAATAACTGTCTGTTTTGACATTTTTTACAAAGTAGTTTATCTTCTCCAACATTAGGGTAAAGATAGCATATTTTTATATAAAGTATTATTTTTGATAGAAAGTGTTTTAATATATTTTTGCAGGGTGCTACAAAAACACCCACAAATTTTTGTTGTTAGAGTGCTTTTGCAATGATTCTGTTAAGTCTTGTAACAAAATCTGCAGTATCTTTGAGTTCTTGACCATCAAAAAGTTTTGCTTGATCGAGCAGTACATGTGCTGCATCTGCAATCAAGTTTTGATCATTTGAATCTTTTAATTTTTTGATTAAATCATGGTTAGGATTTACTTGTAAAATAGGAGCTGGTTCTGGTACATCACCACCTTGTCCCATCTGTTTCATCATTTGTGCCATCATGTATGATGGATCTTCTTTGTCTGCTTTGATCGCAACTGCTGATTCTACAAGTTCAGGGGCTACTTCAACAGATTTTACCTCTTCACCAAGTAGCTCTTTGATCTCAGTTGTAAAGCTTTCATACTCTTTGCCCAGTTCTTCTTTAGCTTTTTTATCCTCTTCACTCTCTTCAAATTTCGCATCAGTTACATGGACTAGTTTATACTCTTTATACTCTGTAACCATTGGAAAGATGATCGTATCTACTTCCTCATTTAGGATCAGCACATCGATATTTTTCGCTTTAAATTTCTCTAATACTGGAGATTTTTTAAGCATATCAAGTGAAGACTTTCCAGTGATGTAATATATCTCTTTTTTCTCTTGATCTACATTTGCCACAAACTCTTCGATTGTAGTTTGCTCAGCACCGTTTAAAGTATGAAATTTTAGTAGTTCTAAAATCTTTTCTCGATTTGCAAAGTCATTGTAAAGTCCTTCTTTCAGAACATTTCCAAATTCTTTGTAAAATGTATCGTATTTTTCAGGCTCTTTTTTCATCATTTTTGCAAGTTCTGAAAGTACTTTTTTTACAGATGCATTTTTAATCTTTGCCATTACTGCATTGCTTTGTAAAATTTCACGAGAGACATTGAGTGGTAAATCTTTAGAATCGATTACACCACGTAAAAATCTCATATATGTCGGCATCAACTCTTTTTCATCATCTGTGATAAATACACGATTGATGTAGAGTTTGATACCAGATTGATAATCCACTCTATAGATATCCATAGGTGCTTTGTTAGGGATGTAAAAAAGTGTTGTATACTCTATAGCACCCTCAGCTTTGTTATGCATCCAAGTTAACGGCTCTTCACTAGAGTGTGCGATCGTTTGATAAAAATCTTTATATTCTTCATCACTTACTTCAGATTTTGCAATACTCCAAAGTGCATTTGCTTTATTGATCTGCTCATTTTTTACTTCTGTTTTACTTGGTTCAGTCTCATTTCCTTCATCATCAGTTTTTGCAGGAATAAAATCTTCTTTATCCATAAAGATTGCAAATGGAATATGATTAGAGTATTTTTTGATCAAAGATTCAAGTCTATAAGTCTCAGTAAACTCTGTTTCATCGTCGTTTAGAAAAAGTTTTATCTCAGTACCATGAGACTCTTTAGCTGCCTCCTCTATATCAAACTCACCAGAACCATCACTTACCCAAGTGAATGCCTTATCTTCTCCTGCCTTTCTTGTAGTAACTTCAACTTTATTTGCTACCATAAACGCTGCATAAAAACCTACACCAAACTGCCCAATTAGTTGAGAGTCTGCTTTTTGATCACCACTTAAAGACTCTAAAAACGCTTTTGTACCAGACTTTGCAATCGTACCTAAGTTATTCATTAGGTCTTCTTCATTCATCCCTATACCACTGTCAATAATAGTTAAAGTTTTTTCATCTTTATTTGGGATTAGATCGATACGTGGATTGAAATTGATAGTTTTATATGTATCGTCTGTTAAATGGAGCATATTAAGTTTATCTAGTGCATCTGAAGCATTAGAGATAAGCTCACGTAAAAAAATCTCTTTATTTGAATAAAGAGAGTGAATCATAAGATTTAAAATTTGATTTGCTTCTGTTTGAAACTTATGTGTTGCCATTTGTTTTCCTTTTTTTAAAAATTTTTGTGATTTTAACAAAAAAATGTAAATGGATGAAAATTGTATCAAGAAAGTTTAGTCATAATGACTAAACATATGTTTTTTATTTTTTTTTATTTTTTTATACTAAAATAAGAAAGAATTTTATACACTACAACAATTCGAATTTCACAAAGGACAAACATGAAGAAAATGGCACTAAATATTCTGTTTATATTGGCCCTTATAATTGGTTTTAATGGATGTGGTGGTGGAGGTGGTTCATCAGATAGCACATCAATAAGCTTAACATTTCCAAGTGATGCTGTGGAAGCTGAACCTACACAAGAAAATGCTCAAGAAGTTGCTCAAACGACTGCAGAACAAGATCCTACCGCAGATTTAACTAGCTATACAATTAACAGTGTAAGTAATACAAAAATAGGAGCACTTCAGGTAAGTAATCAGCTTGTAAAAATTGCAAAAGATAAACTCTCTAAAATTGATACACAAACTTATACTTTAAATGAAACTATAAATCAGACCTATAGTTGTGACACTAGTGGTTCGTATTCTATTTCAGGTTCAGGATCTGAAACTGGTGGTTTTACACTGACTGCAACTTTTAATCAATGTAATGATTATGGTGAAATTACTAATGGCTCATTAAGGGTATCTGCTTCAAACTATAGTAATGCATATGAGGATTATCTAAACTATAATTTTCAATACTTAAGTACTTATACTATGACTTCAGGTTCTTATCAAATTAGTATTGCTGCAGGAAGTTATCTGAGAATGACACTCAATAATTACGATACTATTTATGATACTCCATCAAATTATGATTTAGCAATTTCAATAATTATCGAAGTTGATGGATTAAAATATGGTATTAAAGATGCAGTATTCAATTATGACATAGATGAAGCAACTAGCACACTGATTTACACACAAACACAAGGGAGATTTTATCTTGGAACTGAACTTGCAAAATATGTTGATGTAGATACGTCATACACCCCACCTGTAGAGTTTACTTACCAATATGGAATTTTAGAGAGTGGAAGTGGTCACTACATCATGGATAATAATGCAACACTTGAAATAAATGCAACAGGTAATAATACTTATACTGCAACAATTGATGATAATGGAACTATCTCTACACAAAGTTACTAATTGTTTCGATCTCTCTTTTTAACACTTATATCGGTACAAATGTGTGCCGATAGTGTTGCTATTTTTTTAGAAGATCAAAGCAGTGAATCTTCTTATATAGTTAAAGCACCTGAGTTTCAACTAGAATCAAAACTGATCTTTCCAAAACACTTTAATACTTTAGGTATCTCTTATAACTATTCATATCTTGACTATGATTTTGCTATATCGACCCACTTTTTACTTCATAGTTCAGATCAAAAAGGAGAAGACTTTGACTGGAAAAATGGTGAGCTAACAGTCTACTCAAGTTCAACAGATATACTAGATAGTTATCAACATTACAAATTCCAAATCTCAAAAAAAATTTCTCCAGAGTTTTCACTAACAGCAGCTTTTGTTTATAAAGATACACAAGAGCATTGGAGTAATACAAAACAACAAAACTATATCACAGACACTACTTCACAGCTTACAGAAACGACACTACAATTTTCACAAACTTTTTACACATATCTTCTAGGTATGACGTACTCTAAAAAGCTTTTTTCAGAGTTTTCAGTCCACTTTAATCCATCTTTTACATACAGTTATATTGATACAAAAGATGTTCATATTGTACGTAACTTTTATGTTTTTCAGAACGCTCAGGCATTTGGGTATGATCTAAAACTATTGCTTCAAAAAAAATTAACAGAGAATTCTACTTTGGGATTAAATCTTCAATATAGCAATGTCAAGGATAAACAAACAGACATGTCTTACTATTATATAAGTTCTGGAAATCATTTTGCAACATACCCTTCATCTTACCAATATAACGATTTTAAACTAGGTCTCAACTATATGTACACATTTTAGTGTTTATCTACCCACAAATAACTAAACCAATACCATTTACCCTTTTGTGCTTTAGCTGTACATGTATATTTTTCTCGTCGTGATGTAAATTTTTCTTTTGCTTGTATTTGAAATGTAGTTTCATCTTTCCAAGTAACATCTATCATCTCTCCACTTGATAAAAAACATCCTATATTTAAATGTTTTTTGAGTTTTATTTGTAATGATGGAGGGGTTTGTGTCTCATCAGCTTTAACAGATTCAATAGGTAAAGGCAGGGTATTTAACTTAAGTTGAAATCCTTGTTTGGTAGCAAACTTTTCAGACATAGGATAGCGAGGAATTTCATGAAGATTTTCTTTATAGAATACTCCTGATGTTTGTGTAATGCCTATATAACCATTCTTTTGTAAATATTGTTGTATATCAGTATCATATTCTCCAAATGGATACGAAAACATTTTAGGATTTTCATTAGTATCGTCTCCTAATTCTTCATGCAATCTTTTTTGTGCTTGTTTAATCTCTTTGTCAAGAATATCTTTCTTTTGGATTAAGTACGGATGTGAAAAAGAATGATTGGCAAACTCAACACCATATTTTTTCATCTCTCTCATTTCATCCCAACTCATATAATTTTTTGAAAGTCGATCTATTGGTTGTGTATTTACAAAAACACAACATCTATAGTTATATTCTTTTAACATAGGAAATGCCACTGTATATACTGATTTATAGGCATCATCCATTGTCAGAGCAATGCTCTTTGGTGGTAACTCTTTGTTTTGTTTTAACAAGTTTATGATTGTAGAAAGTTTGAGTACATTATAATTATTTCTATGTAAATACTCCAGTTGTTCTTTGAACTGCTCTTTTGAAATATTAGTTGATGGATATTTATCATTACCAAAGCGATGATAAGTAAATACAACAGCATGTGTATCTGCAAAACAATTATAGATGATAAATAATAATAAAATAATTTTTTTCATTCTTAGAATTATACTCCATCTCTTTAGCTATAATACCATACATGAATAATATAGATTTTATAGAGATGATGGAACCAACTCCAAAACTACTTTCAAAACGTTGTAAAATAATTGCATTTTTGATAAGAATCATTTTACAGTTTAGTATATACCCTGTAAGTACTATTATTTGGTACTATTATGGTTGGTTTATCGGAGTTTTAACGCTTCTTTTAGGATTTGTAATCGTTGGTATTATTCGATCAAAGCTTCGCAACGATTCCATTCCTGTTAAACAAAGAGAATATAACTATAACGATCAAGGCATAGCTACTTGGTACACTGCAAAACAGTTTTGCTACCCTGAGGAGATAAAAAGATGACAGGTGGATTTTTTGCTGTATTTGATGATATAGCTACATTATTAGATGATGCAGCTTCTATGACAAAAGTAACTGCTCAAAAAACAGCAGGAATTTTAGGGGATGATTTAGCAGTTAATGCACAAAAAGCTTCTAACTTTGCGGCATCTCGTGAGATTCCTGTGCTTTGGGCTATTACAAAAGGTTCCTTTATAAACAAACTTATCATCTTGCCACTTGCATTTTTACTTAGTTATTTTGCACCTTGGGCGATTATTCCTATCCTTATGTTAGGTGGAGCATATTTAGCTTATGAAGGTGCTGAGAAGATACTAGAGTGGATACTACCTCATAAACACCATGAAAAAATACAATTCCAGCAAAACCTCTGTGAAGACGAGATATTAAAAATAGAAAAAGAGAAGATAAAATCAGCAATCAAAACAGACTTTATCCTCTCTATTGAGATTGTAATTATGGCTTTAGGAGTAGTTATAGATGAAACATTTACAACAAAGCTCATAGCTGTAACTATAGTAGCATTTCTAGCTACTATTGGTGTATATGGAATTGTTACAATGATTGTACGTATGGATGACTTTGGATTTAAACTCATTGAACTTGCAAAAGAGGAGAAAAAACTTTTAAAAGCGATAGGTTTAGTACTTGTAAAATCTTTACCAAAGGTGATTAAAGCACTTACTATTGTGGGAACTTTAGCGATGCTTTTAGTAGCAGGTGGCATCTATATGCACAACCTGCATCAAGTGCATGAGTTTTTCCATTTCATGCCATCAATCATTGCAGAAATTTTCATTGGTGTTATTCTTGGAGCTATAGTTTTAGGAGTTGAAAAGCTCTTCTTTTATATCAAAAATCATATCTAATTAATTGCTTTTCACCATATTAGAAGTTTTAGCATAAAAGACTTTGACATCAAAGATATCATTATAAAGTCTTTGATCTTCATAGACATAATCATTTTTTTCAATAAAACGAACCATTTGTAAAAGAGCATCCACAAACACTACTTTTT
>NZ_JBNKRX010000013.1:0-15149 GCF_050296975.1 Sulfurimonas sp. | reverse complement strand
CTTTATGTATACAATGCTCAAGATGATTCAGTAGATACTGACCTTGGTTACCGTGGTACAATTTCAAACGTTCTTGTACAACAAGTAAATGTTGATAGTACAAACAACCATGACTCTGCTGGTATGGAATTTGGTAATGATCACAATACTATTGTAACTGACGATGATAATGCTACTCAACCAACTATCGTTAACTATACAGGATATATCCTTGGTGGTGGTATTTCACTAAAATATGATGCTGGTGTAAATGTAGATAATGTTAAATTTGTAAGTGCAAAAACTGCAGATACTGAACAAGTATTCTTTAGAGGTGAAGATACTTACGATACAAATGCTACAAATATTGATGGAGATATTTGTTTCAAAGATACTGCTGTAACTTTAGATGAAGCAGGAACTTATGCTGCTTCTAACTCTAAAGATTCTAGTACAACTAAAACAGCATATACAGCATGGGCAGCTGCTACTAGAGATCTTCATAGTGTAACTGGAACTATCTATCTTGATGATTCATCTTCTTGTACAGGTGCTACTGAATCAACTATCTGGAAAGGTACAGCTGGTTCATATGACGCTTTAGAAGATTAATAGCTTCTTTCTCCTTTTAAACTAAGAGGTTTTCCTCTTAGTTTTCTCCTTCACTTTTTTCTTTTATTACATCCAATTATTACACTGTCACCAAGTTGTAACCTTTGAGTAATCATAAGGTAATTTTGTTTTTTTATCATTTCGCCATCTTAAAATATATGGGGAGTCCATGTCTACAAAAACAATTAGTATCGCTTTGTGTGTACTACTTGGCACAAGTGTGCTTAGTGCAAATTCTGATAATATGGCTGAGTCTTTGATGAAACTTCGTGGGGAAGTGGAACAACTAGATACACAGATCAATGATGAAAAAGATGCGTATAAAGCAAGTATGAAATCACTTTCTATCCAAAAAAGTGAATTAGAAGCTATGGTGTCTCGTGAAGATTTAAAAATAAAACAACTTAACAAAGAGTTATCAGCTATTCAAACAAAAATAATTGAGGCAAGTAAAAACTCACAAGGGCTAAAACCAATCGTTGTAGAAGCTATAGATAACTTAGTTGCCATGATGCAAACTTCTATCCCTTTTAAAACAAATGAAAGAGTTGAATCTATTGAAAAAATCAAAGATCAACTTGATGCCTCTTTAATCACTCCGCAAAAAGCTCTTTCACAAGTTTATAATGCTTACAACGATGAGATTAGAATGACAAAAGAGAATGGAATTTTTAAACAAACTATTGTTCTTGGCTCACAAGAAAAACTAGCTGAAATTGCTCGTGTTGGAACTGCTATGATGTTTTTCAAAACGCCTGATGACACAGTAGGTTATGTTGTAAAAAATGGGGATACTTGGAATTATCAAGAGGAACGAGATAAAGAAAAACAAGATGAGATTTTAAATATCTTTGATGCATTTAAAAAACAAATTAGAACAGGGTACTTTACGTTACCAAATGCATTGATTTTAAGTGGGGCAAAATAATGAAAAAAATATTTTTAGTACTAACAATTTTAGTAACAACAGTTTTTGGTTCAACACAATTAGATGAAGCGTATGCAAAAGAGTTTGCATTTTTAAAAGCACAAAAAGAGATGTTAACTAAGAGGGTAAAAGAGCTTAAATCTTCAAATGCACAAAAGTTAGAAGCTGCAAAAGGTGATATTGAAAAACTACAACAAAAAGTTTTATCAAGAGAGACACAAAGTGAACACTTAAGTGATACTCTATTCCATGCACAACAAAATTTAGAGACTATGAATGATGACACTTCACTGCTTGAAGCAGTTATCTCTCAAGGGACATCTTCATTAAAAGAGTATGGTATAGAGTTAAAACTTCAAAAAGAGGACTATCCAGCAACACTCAAAGATATGTTTGTTAAATCTTTAAAATTAAGAGATGAACTTTCATCTTTAAAAGTAGAAAATGGTTCTTTTTATCTTCAAGATGGTTCAACTGTTACAGGTAAGATTGTTAAAATCGGAAACATTGCAACATATGGTGTAAGTGATAAAACATCAGGAATTTTAGTACCAGCAGGGGATCATAAACTTAAAATATTCACAAATGTAAATGCAAAAATGATAGCTCAAGCTTTAGCAGATGGTGCAAAACCTGAGGATTTACAAATCTTTATCTATGAGAATAACAATAAAGAAGTTGCAAACGGTGAAGAGAAAACACTCCTTGATGTAATCAATTCAGCTGGAATTATCGGTTGGGTAATTGTAGTGCTTGGTTTAGTTGGTGTAGCGTTTTTGGTTTTAAGAGTTGTATATCTTCAATCAAGCACAGGTGCAAAAACATTGCCACAAGAGACTTTAGCTTCATTACTCAGTAGTGGCGTTGAGAAAACATTAGAAGTGCTAAAACCTAAAAAAGGTGCTGCTGCTAGGGTTTTAAAAGCAACGGTAAGAAACTTAGACAGAGATAGAGAGCATGTAGAAGATATTATCTCAGAAGCTATTATCCATGAGAGCTCACGCTTAGATAAATTAAGCTCAACTATTTTAGTAATTGCAGCAGTTGCACCACTTCTAGGACTTCTTGGAACTGTAACAGGTATGATCGCTACATTTGACATCATTACAGAGTTTGGAACAGGTGATCCAAAACTACTCTCTGGTGGTATCTCAATCGCTTTGGTTACAACAGAACTTGGTCTTATTGTAGCAATTCCATTACTTCTTGGTGGAAACTTACTTAACAGCTGGGCTGAGAGTATTAAAGATTCTATGGAGCATTCAGCACTTCATATTGTAAACGAGTACAACAAGCGTAAATAGTATGGATACTTTAATCACTTTTTTCCATCAGTTTATTGCTTATATGAATAGTGGTGGCTTTGTTATGTGGCCACTATTTATATTGGTTTTTGTACTGTGGTATG
Organism: Sulfurimonas sp.; assembly: GCF_050296975.1. Lineage (GTDB taxonomy): Bacteria > Campylobacterota > Campylobacteria > Campylobacterales > Sulfurimonadaceae > Sulfurimonas. The sequence continues at coordinate 12,222 of NZ_JBNKRX010000013.1, read as the reverse complement.
GACTTGGATACAGATACCATACAATTCAACGTGGAACAAAAAAAAGTCCTCGTGTATTGATTAGAAAATTTGTATCAGGAAAAAGAGAAAATCCAAAAGCAATAGTTGATAGTGCAGTAGTAGATGGACTCCAATTAAAAGAGGAGATTCAAGATAGAAAACTTTTAAGAAACTTTCTTGATGATAAATTTTTTGAGTACAAAACAACATTAAATCAGTATTCAAAGTTGGTAAAAACAGTTGTAATAGTAGCACCACTTATTGGACTTTTAGGGACAGTTATAGGGATGATTGAGACATTTGATTCACTCGCTTCTATGAGTCTGTTTTCACAAAGTGGAGGGATTGCTGGTGGTATCTCTCAAGCTCTTTTTACAACGCAGCTTGGGCTTGTCGTTGCTGTTCCAGGGTTAGTTATAGGAAGACTTTTAGATAAAAAAGCTTCTCAAATGGAACTTGATCTTGAACAGATTAAAGATATTTTATGTAGTGAGGAAAATTTAGATGAGATTTAGACGTAAAAAGGATGATATTAGTGACGTAGATATGTCACCATTGATTGATATGGTATTTATCCTATTGATCTTTTTTATGGTGAGTTCAACATTTGTTAAAGATATGAAACTAGACCTTGAGCGTCCAGGTGCATCATCGGCAACACGCGCGTCAAGTAAAGTGATTCGTGTATATATAGATAATCAAGCAGATGTATATATAGACCAGCAACCTATAAAAATTTGGGCAGTACAAGGAAAACTTAGAGATATGCTAAGAACCTCTACAAATAAATCTGTTCTTGTTATCACTGATAACTCTATCCCTGTTGAAAAACTTATAGAGTTGGTAGATCAGTGTAGACTCTCTGGTGCTAAAGATGTTGCAGTTGCTACAAATAAAGAGGTAGGTTGATTGTGAAAAACAATACATTTTTACTGCGTCTAAAAGCTTTTGCTTGGTCTTTATTTGGATTGCTTTTTGTCTTTATCGTTGTGATAGAGATGAATGAAAATGGGATGCTCCCACAAAACAATCAAAATAGATCAGCTATGAGTTTTGAAGTGCAACAAGTTGTTAAGCCAAAACCAAAACCAAAACCCAAGCCAAAACCCAAGCCAAAACCAAAACCATATAAAGCCTCAAATACGCCTAAAATGAGTTCAGCTTTAAGTGGAATAGATACAGGTTTAGAATCATTCATGGCTGATAATATGGATATGGATGATTCACTTCTTAAAGATGCAGATAAAAATGTGATTATGAATGAAAACAGTGTTGATAATCCACCAAAACCTGCGAGACGTTCAGCTATACAGTATCCTAAAAAAGCGAAAAAAATGGGTGTAAAAGGGTATGTACTTCTCAACTTATTGATTGATGCAAATGGGGATGTCTCAAAAGTAAAAGTGTTAGAGAGTGAACCAGCAGGTGTATTTGATGATGTTGCAGTTGCAGGTGTGAAAACTTGGAAATTTACACCAGCTGAGTATAAAGGCAAAGCTGTAAGAGTGTGGGCAAAGCAAAAAATCCGCTTTGACTTTAATTAAAGAAGATAGATTATGAAATTATTTTTTACGACAATATTAACCCTACTGTTAACTACAAGTATTTTTGCAGAGGATAAAAAAAATCAAGATGATGTTGATTATGTCGCATTAGCAACAGTTCTTTTTAAAGACGGATACTATGCACGTGCAAATGATGCACTACAAAATGTTGATTTAAGTGATGAAAATATTGACAAAGTTCAATACTACACATTGCAAGGTTTTGTAAAAGCACAATTGAGTATGTATAAAGAATCAAATAAAAACTTTTATCTTTCTATCGAAGCGGGGCAAAAAGAGCCATCTATTTATCTCTATATTGCACAAAATAGCTTTAAACTCAAAGAGTACCAAAAAGCGATAGATGCACTTGATAAAGTGAATGCTTTAGTGTTACAAAAACCGAAGCTTATGGCACTCAAAGCAGAGTGTTATTTTCAGCTAAAAGAGTACGATAAAGCTTTAGATGTAATGGCAGATATCAATACTATTCATCCAAAATATTATGATGCTTATAGACAAAGATTTGCGTACTACATCTCACTCAATCTTTATCAAAGTGCTCTTCAGGATGCACAAATATATCTCAATAACGCAGAACCAAATGAAAAAGTTTTACTCTCATTTATTGGGGCACTTCGTCAAGCAAAAGAGTTGAAAAAAGCAACGCTTTTAGCTGAAAAAGCACATCTGAAATATGAGAAGAATGTAAAAATTGTTATCTTACTTGCAACACTGTATATAGATCAAGATATGATCCATCCTGCAGCTGATTTATTTGATAAAGCTTCACTTTTAGATAGTAAATATCTTAAAGATTCTTCAGAGATGTTTAGACGTGCAAAAGAGTATGTACAAGCACTGTATAAAAACTCTCAAGTTCTTGATCCTAAACAAAAATATAAACAAAAAGTAGCAATCTATCTTGAGTATGGAAACTACGAAAAAGTGATCTCTACTCGCTCGGCACTCCAAAGAAATACTCTGCTTAAAGATCAAAATATTCTCTATGCTTTAGCATATTCTTATTACATTACTGGTGATTTTGATGAGAGTGAAAAACTACTCAAACAAATTACTGACTCAGAACTATTCAAAAAAGGGGTAGAGCTGAGAAAAAATATGAACAAATGTAAAAATAACCATTGGGAGTGTACATTATGAGATTTTTTTTACTAATATCTCTTTTTATATCAACTTTACTTGCAGAGGAGTTTGGATCATTATCTTTAATTGTTCTCAAAGATGGAAAAGCTCTTGCAAATCAAGAGTTTAAAATCTATAAAAAAGTTGATGGGCAACTTGAATCTACTGGTGTAATTCAAGGTAAAACAGATGATGATGGGTATTTCTTTTCAAAACTTCAACAGGGGAGTTATCAAGTACAGCTTGTAGCAAAAGAGAATGCACAAGCACAAGTTTTTGTAAGAAAAAATGTAGCTGTTGCAACAGATAAAGAATCACAAGTGATTGTTTCATTGAAAAAAGATAATTCTTTAGCATTTATAGATGCTGAAGCACCACAAGACCTAGATAAAAATACTACACAAGTACAAGCTTTAGATAAAGGAAGTGTTTTACTTACACTTACATCATCAGAAAGTAAAAAGAAGGTAGCGAATGCTTCTATATTTGTTAAAGGGACACAGGTTGAAGCTTCTAGTTCAAAAGATGGGTTTGTTGAGTTAAATCTTCCAGCTGGTGAGCAAACTATCTCTGTAATTCATCAAGATTTCAGTGCACAAACTTTTAAAGTAAATGTCATTGCAAATGAAGCTGTAAGTAAACTTATTGAACTGACTCCTGCTGGTATGGAACTTGATGAATTCGTTGTTCTTGCTCCACATCTTGATGGAAGTGTTGAAGCAGTCATCGCACAAGAGAGAAATGCTGATGCAGTTGGAAATGTGCTTGGAAGTGAACAGTTTGGGAAAAGTGGAGATAGTAGTGTTGCATCAGCACTCAAACGTGTCAGTGGTATTACAATTGTTGGTGGAAAATATGTATATGTTAGAGGTTTGGGGGATAGATACTCAACTGTAATGTTAAATGACTTACATGTCCCTTCACCTGAGCCTACCAAAAGGGTAGTTCCACTTGATATTTTTCCAACATCTGTTGTTGAAAGTATCACGATTCAAAAATCATACACAGCTGATCTTCCAGCATCATTTGGTGGGGGTACTGTACTGATAAAAAGTAAAGATATTCCCAAAGGAAATGATGGGTATGCAAAAGTTGGTCTGGAAGTTTTATATAATGACTCAACAGGAAAAAAAGCTTATACAAATAGTGACAACTCTACACCATTACCATCAAGTGTTTTAACTGGTGGAAACAATGTAAGTGGGAGTAGTGTAACAGAAGATGTAAGAACTTCAAGATCACTTAACCTTCAAGAGACAACATTGGCTCCTGGGATGAAGTTTGAAGTTTCAGCTGGAAAAAGTTATGAAATTACTGATAATGTGAGCATTGGTGCTTCTACAACACTGTATTATAAGAATACATCAGATAGTGATGCTGTAGAGTACAATAAGTATTATTACGACATGAATACAGAGAGTGTAATTCACGATAATCACACAATAACAAATACGAGTGTGTTAACAACTGAAATGGCAGGGATGATAAATCTAGGTATCGATTATTTTGAAAATAATAAAGTGAAATATACATACTTCACAACTGAAAAAACACAAGATAAAACTTCAGTAAGTACTATTGATTATACAGGTTCATCTGATGATCGTAAAAAAGTGTATTTGGAATATGTAACTAAAAATTTAGAGATGCATCAGTTAAGTGGTACAAATGATATCCGTTTTGGAAACCATACATCAGGATACTTTGATAATCTTGTTATTGATTGGGCGGCTGAAAAGTCAACAGCGAAACGGGAAGAACCAGGAACGGTTGAGTATAACTATTTGTATGAAACAACAGGTTTAAACTGGGATCAAAAAAACTGGTATTATTACTTTATATTAAATGATGAAGTAACGAATTATAGAGCTGATTTTACTTTGCCATTTGAGTTTAATGACCAAGATAACTACACAAAAGCTGGTGTGTTTATTTATAACAAAACTAGGGATTTTGATAGTAGAAGATTTAAGATGTATAGTTCGAACTTTAATGATATGAGTGAAGATATGGACACAATTTATGATACATATGCTTCATCAATGGCTTTTTCAGCTTCATATAGAAATACAGATTCATATCAAGCTACCCAAGATGTGACAGCATTTTATCTCAAGCAACTTTTATCAGTTACACATGATATTGATGTAATCGCTTCTATGCGTCAAGAGACATCTTCGCAACAATTGACAGATGCGGCAGATACATATGATCCATTGGAGACTTCAGATTTGTTTCCAAGTTTAGGTGTGACTTATAGATTTGATAATGATGATATGCAATTACGTTTTTCATATGCAACATCAATTTCACGACCAGACTTCCGTGAATTTAGTAATAGTAGATATAAAGACCCAATAACTGAAAATATAGTTTTTGGTAATCCCGAGTTAAAAGCAACATATATTGACCACTTAGATTTAAAATATGAATGGTATTTATCAAGTGATGAGGTGTTTTCTTTTGCAATTTTTTCCAAAAAATTTACAGACCCAATTGAAAAAGTTATTAAATTAGATGACTCACAAGATAATACTTTCTTAGAAACATATCAAAATGCTGATTCTGCAACGAGTTATGGTGCGGAGATAGATTTAAGAAAACGTTTTGGATTTATAGACGAGAGTTTAAACAATCTATTGTTTGCAACTAATGTTGCTTATATCAACTCAGAAATTACACTCAATAGTGATCCAGATAACGACTATACAAGTAGATTGACAAGTCAAACAAGAAGTATGCAGGGACAGTCCCCGTATGTTGTGAACTTAACACTCGGATACGATAACCCAGATAGTGGTAATAGTGCACTCTTTTTGTTCAATCAAATTGGTAAACGTATTGTTTCACTAGGGACTGATGGTAATGAAGATGTATACGAACAGCCATTTTCAAAACTTGACTTTGTAACGAAGTGGAAGTTACTTGAAAAAGACGATGGAGGGTTCTTTGAATACGCTATCAGATTTAAAGCTGAAAACTTACTTGATAGTGAGTTACAGTTTAAACAAGGTGATAACGTAACTACTTCTACAAAACCTGGAAGATATTATTCTTTAAAACTTGATATAAAATACTAGTTTCTCCTTTATATAGTTCCCATTTTTGGGAGCTTTATTCCTCTTTGAATAGTTTTAATCCAACTTAAACACCATTTTAGATACAATAGCACACTTTTATATAAAATTTCGGAGAAATTAAATGGACGCAGCCAAATATATTTGGATGAATGGCGAATTTGTAGCATGGGATAGTGCTAAAACACATGTACTTTCACACACGCTTCACTATGGAAATGGTGTTATTGAAGGAACAAAAGCATATAAAACTGCAAAAGGGTATGCAATTTTTCGTTTAAACGATCATACAAAAAGATTAAAAGAATCAGCGAAAATGACTTTAATGGATATCCCTTACAGTGTTGAAGAGATGAATGAAGCACAGATTGAGCTGATTAGAAAAAATGAGTTTACAGGTGATAATGTTTACATTAGACCTTTTGCATTTTTAGGTTACGGTGTTATGGGTGTGTATCATAAAAATGCTCCTGTTGAGACTGTAATGGCAGCTTGGGAGTGGGGTGCATATCTTGGTGAAGAAGGTTTGAGAAAAGGTATCAAACTTAAAATTGCTTCTATGACACGTCCAGCAAATACTTCAAACATGGGGAAAGCGAAAGCTACTGCGAACTATTTAAATTCACAAATGGCAAAATATGAAGCTATTGATTGTGGATATGATGAAGCACTTTTACTCGATGACCAAGGTTACGTTGCAGAAGCAAGTGGTGCTGCATTTTTTATGATTAAAGATGGTGAGATTATCACACCTCCAAGTGATAATGCACTCGCTTCAATTACACAAAAAACTGTTATTGAAGTTGCAACAGATATGGGTTACAAAGTTAGTCGTCGTCGTATTACTCGTGAAGAGGCTTATGTTGCAGATGAAGCATTTTTAACTGGAACTGCTGCTGAGATTACACCTGTTGCACAAGTAGATGCAAGAGCTATAGGTATTGGTTCTCGTGGTGAGATAACTGAAAAAATTCAAAGTACATATTTTGATATCGTTTTTGGACGTAATGCAAAATATGAACATTATTTGACTTATATCGATTAAGATTTTGCATCTTTAGATGCTCAATTTGTACAGACTAAGAAGAAAGAAGAAATTATGGAAAAAGAGAATATAAAGATGGCCTCAGATATGAATGATTACTTTAACAAAAAAAAGAGTGAAAGTGGTTATAAAAATACATCATCAAACTCAGGTGGAAACGGTAGTGGACCAAAAGGACCACAAATGCCAAATATGAACTTCAATTTTGGTGGTGGAAAAGCTGGGCTTTTATATTTTATTATTGCTATTGTAGTTGTTTTATTGGTAGCAAAACCTTTTACAATCATTGAAGAGGGAGAACGTGGTATTCTCAGTACAAACGGTAAATACAGCGATCAGGCACTTTTACCAGGATTGCATTTTATTATCCCTATTATCCAAAAAGTATATCTTGTTGATACAAAAGTACGTGTAATTAATTATATTTCAAAAGTTGAAACAAATGCTAATAATTCAGGTATTTTAACGAAGTCTTCTATTACGGTTTTAGATAAACGTAGTTTACCTGTTGGGATTGAACTCACTGTTCAATATCGTCTAAATTCAGAACTTGCTGCACAAACAATTTCGAATTGGGGATTTAGCTGGGAAGATAAGATTATTAATCCTGTTGTTCGTGATGTCGTTCGTAGTGTGATTGGAAAATATGATGCTGAATCAATTACTCAAGCAAGAAGTCAAATTGCTACTGAGATTGAAACAGGTATTAGAAAAAAGGTTACAGACCTTGAAAATTCTCCAGCTATTTTGGAATCTGTCCAACTTCGTGACATAGTATTACCTCAAAAAGTAAAAGACCAAATTGAACGTGTACAAATTGCAAAACAAGAAGTTCAAAAAGCAGAGCAAGATGTACAACGTGTAAAACAAGAAGCTCTTAAACGTGCAGCTGAGGCACAAGGGGTAGCTGAAAAAGCGCGTATTGAAGCACAAGGTAAAGCGGATGCTATTGCGATCGAGGCAAAAGCAAATGCAGAAGCAAATATCTTGATCTCAAGATCATTAACTACACAGCTTTTACAGTTAGAGCAGATCAAGGTACAAGGGAAATTTAACGAAGCATTGCAAACAAACACAGATGCAAAAATCTTTTTAACACCTGGTGGATCAACTCCAAATATTTGGGTTGATATGAAAGATAAACAACAAAGAACTACGGCACAGTAATTATGCAAGAGATACTAAATAGAGTTGACTGGGAGAAACAGGAACTTTTACCTGTTATTGTTCAAGAGATAGGTACAAATGAAGTACTTATGATGGCGTATATGAACAAAGAAGCATTGCAACTCTCATTAGAGACAAAAACTGCACACTACTACTCTAGAAGTAAGCAAAGACTTTGGAAAAAGGGTGAGAGTAGTGGGCATATACAAACTATCCACTCTTTTAATATTGATTGCGATAATGACACTCTTTTAATTAAAGTAACCCAAGAGGGAGTTGCTTGTCATACTGGTAGAAAATCTTGTTTTTTTACAGAGTTAGAGAGTGGTGATACTACAAGTGAAGTTCAAGTAGACACAACAGCAGCTTATGGTGTGATAGATACACTTTATCACACAATCCAAGAGCGTAAAAATGCAGACCCTGAGAGTTCTTGGACAGCAAAACTGTTACAAAAAGGTGAAAATACTATCCTTAAAAAAGTTGTTGAAGAGGCTGGTGAGTATTGTTTTGCTTATAAAGATAATGACGAAGAGGAGATGGTATATGAAGCAGCTGATCTAACATATCATATGTTAGTAGCCTTAGCGAGTAAAAATATCTCTCCTGATCGTATTAAACAAGAACTTGCTCGTCGTTTCGGGATGAGTGGGATAGCTGAGAAAAACGCTAGGGACAATAAGTAGTCTTGTATGGGCAGTAGACTTCAAAATTTTGTAAATGGGTTAATCTCTCAGGATTATATGCTCTTTTTGAGTGTACTGTTTGTTTTCCTTTTTATAATCATTTTGGCAGTACTTTTAAGAAATAGGCTAAAAATTGCTGTCTTTTTGGTTTTTCTTGCTTTTGGAGTTATTATTGCTGGACCAACGTATGGTTATGTTAAAATGCATAAGTATCTTTTTAAAAATAGTGTAGAACTTTTAGAGCAAAAAAAATTGAGTTTTGTTGAAGCAGTGGTTGTGAAAGGGAAAGTTACAAATCTTTCACAAAGGGATTTTAAAGAGTGTAAAATTACTGCATCTGTATATAAAATGACAGCCAATAAGTATAAAAACTATATTTATCAATTAAAACCTTTTCAAAAAGTGTCGATTGTAACAGGCAACATCTTACAAGGTGATACAAAAGAGTTTAAGATAATAGTTGAACCTTTTAGATACCAAAAAGATTATAATATCTCTTTAGAGGGTGATTGCAAATGACAACAGAATTGAATTATGTACACTATATAACTTTTTTTGTAATCTTTGTCATTTTTATGTTTGGTATCTATAAATCACTCCAACAAGATAAACCTTCTCTGAAAACTTCAATGCTTTTTACAACTATACTTGTAAGTCTGTTTTTAGCACTTTTTAGTGTATTTGTAGTTGATAAATATACAAAATCTGTAAAACTTGTGAAGATAAAAAATAAAAGAATTTTAGGGATTGAGAAAATTATTTATACTGGAACTATCCAAAATACAGGTAATTTTACAGTAGGTGAAGTTGTTTTAGAGATCAAGTTAGTCAATCGTGGACATGCTACTGGGAATGTTAAAGGTGGAAACTTTTACAAAGCTACAGGTTTTTTTGAGTTTTTTACCGAAGGACTAGGAATTGAAAGAGATAAACCGCAAACTATTGTTCAAAAGTTTGTAATTGCGCAAAAGCTAGGTGCTGGTAAAGCAAAAACATTTAGAGTTTATTTCCCTTATCCACCATACTTTCAAAGCACAGCAGATTTTATAACGCTAAAGGCTCACTAATATTTCAGACCTATCTTTTTTAAAGCAGTGTTGATATTTTTTACTTGTTGATTTTTATCTTTACACCATGATGGTGCTAAAAGTGAGTCATCATTTATTCCAGCTGTAATTCTTTGAACATTTACATTTTCTGGTTTCATTGTGATCGCTTTAACGAGTGTGTCTAAATAAAGTTTTTCATTTATTGGTGTAAACTCTTGACGCATATATTCATTGGCTAAAGCTGTTTTCTTAACAACATAGAGTGGATGATATTTTACAGAATCAATTCCCCATTCATATGCTTGTTTAGCTGTTTCTAACATCATCTCTTGAGTCTCATCTGGCAAACCAAATATGAGATGTCCACATACATTTAAACCAGCTTTTTTAGACTTGAGTATCCACTCTTTCACATTGGCACTATTGTGTCCACGGTTTATTCGTTGTAGAGTTTTATCGTAAATAGATTGGATACCAAACTCAATCCATATCTCTTTTTCTTGTGCTAATGACGATAAATATTCTAGTGTTTCATCGGTAATACTATCACTTCGTGTCCCAATACTAAGACCTACTACATTATCAAATGAAAGAGCTTTATCATAGAGGGCTTTGAGCGTTTCAAAAGGTGCGTAAGTATTTGTAAAAGACTGGAAATAAACTAAAAACTTTTGTGCACCATACTCTTTTTTTTGTCTTTGAGAGATTGCTTGAAATTGTTGTTCAAGTTGGAGTAATTGTTTTTCTAAAAATGGATTTTCTTTTGAATCAAGATTTAGATGAAACCCTTTGAGTTCTTGTACTTGATTTGTACTTGCACTAAAAGAGTCATTTTCACAAAAAGTACATCCACCTTTTGCTACTGTTCCATCTATATTTGGGCAGGTAAAGCCAGAGATATTTATACCAACTTTATAAACTTTGCAGCCAAACTTATCTTTTAAGTAGCTGCCAAACGTATATATCTGTTTGAGAGACATTAAACGATATAGTTACCTGTAAAACAAGCTGTACAATAAGTATCACCAATAGCATTTACACTACGAAGAAGTGCCGCTTCATCAAGATATGCTAAAGAATCTGCTTCAACATATTTACAGATTTCATCTATGCTCATGTTTGCAGCAATTAGTTTATCTTTGTCAGGTGTATCAACACCATAAAAACAAGGATCAGTTGTTGGTGGAGATGAGATACGCATATGCACTTCAGAAGCCCCAGCTTCTTTTAACATCCTTACGATTCTTCTTGAAGTTGTCCCGCGAACGATCGAGTCATCGATCACAATAACTTTTTTACCTTTGATAACTTCTGGCATAGGTGAGAGTTTCATTTTTACTTTGAGATCACGCATCTCTTGCGTTGGCTCAATAAATGTACGACCAATGTAGTGGTTTCTCATAATTCCCATCTCATAAGGGATACCACTCTCTTGAGCATAGCCTATAGCTGCTGGAACTCCACCATCTGGAACAGGGATAACTACATCCGCTTCAACAGGCTCTATTTTTGCTAACTCTTTACCCATATTTTTTCTTGTTTGATATACTGACTGACCAAATACAGTAGAATCTGGACGTGCAAAATATACATACTCAAAGATACAGTGTTTAGGAGTTGGCTCATAAACTTTTATACTTTGTGGTGCTTTGCCCTCTTCAAATACTAAAAGTTCACCAGGCTCAACATCACGAATAAATGTAGCACCAACAAGATCAAATGCACATGTTTCACTCGCAACAATGTAACCACCATTTGCCAAACGCCCAAGACTCAGTGGACGAAAACCGTAACGATCACGCATAGCAAACATTTTACTTCTACTTAAAAATACAAGTGAAAATGCTCCTTCTATCTTTTGTACAGCATCTATAATTCTATCTAGGAGATGTTCTTGAGTACTTTTTGCGATTAAATGGATGAGGTTTTCTGTATCCATAAATGTTTGAAAAATTGCACCTTTTTTAATAAGTTCATCTCTTACCTCTTGTGCATTGGTTAAGTTTCCATTATGAACAATTGCCATTTCACCGAGATCATATCTTGCAAAAACTGGTTGTGCATCTAAAATAGAATCATCCCCAGCAGTAGAGTAACGTGTGTGTCCAATTGCACTCGTACCTTTTAATGTTTCTAGTTTTCTTTCATTGAAAACTTTCATAACTAAACCGCGATCTTTGATAGTGTGTACTTTTTTACCATCAGCTGAGCTAATACCTGCTGCTTCTTGACCACGATGTTGAAGAGAATGGAGTGAAAAGTAAGCTAATTTTGAAGCTTCTTTATGACCAAAAATCCCAACAACTGCACATTTTTCATTTACATTTTCGAGCAAGATAAATTCCTTGTGTGTTTCTACTAATGATGCAATTATACTCGTATAGACATAATAGAATACTTACAAGCAAATCACTTGTCACTAGTTGAACACTATGATTAACATTTGCTAACATAAAATGGCGTTGCCATATAGAGCTTGTAATTATACTGAACACTTGAATGTGTTGT
>NZ_JBNKRX010000012.1:0-182633 GCF_050296975.1 Sulfurimonas sp. | reverse complement strand
ACAACACATTCAAGTGTTCAGTATAATTACAAGCTCTATATGGCAACGCCATTTTATGTTAGCAAATGTTAATCATAGTGTTCAACTAGTGACAAGTGATTTGCTTGTAAGTATTCTATTATGTCTATACGAGTATAATTGTGTAAAAAATCAAGGAGTTTTTTGTGAAAAATATCTATCTTTTAGCTTCTATACTTGGGTTTGTATTACCCTATGCACTCTTTTTATCTTGGTTGTCAGAACATGGTTTTGATATAGCACTTTTTTTTGATGAGATTTTTAGCTCAAAACTCTCCTTGTTTGCTTGGGCTGATGTTTTTATCTCCGCACTTGTACTTATAGCATTCATCATTTATGATGGCAAACGTCTTAGTATGCAAAAGTTGTGGTTACCTATAGTTGCAACATTGAGCGTTGGTGTTTCATTTGGTTTACCACTTTTTTTATATATGAAAGAGATTCATACTTCAAAAATATAAAAAGCAGTTTTGGCGTAGTTTTGCTTCACTAAAAGGGCTAGAATTTTCTAATACCAACTGCAACTAACTAGACATACGCAAAATAAAAAAGAGCTTATTAGCTACGAGGCAGATTATTACAGGAGCTACTAGTAGCTTCAAAATAATCTAACGAAGCTAGATGATGAGCTATTTTTTACCCTTTGGGCGTTCCTCGTGTATTGTAGTGCTGCGTTAAAACAACTTGAAGCTACCAGTAGCTCCTGTGTTATTTTGCCTTGCTCTACAACACACGATGAACGTTTTTCGTATGTCTAGTTAGTTGCAGTTGGTATAATATTTGCGAGGTAGTTATGAAAAATTTTAATCAACAAATCATAGACAAAGTGCTTGAGAAGATTGAGAATGAGCTAGATTTTATCACTGTAGATGAGGTTATAGAGTACTCTGGATTTTCTTACTTTCATTTTCATCGTCTTTTTTGTGCATATGTGGGGGAAAATCTCAAAACATACATCAAACGTATCCGTTTAGAAAAAGCTGCATACAGGTTAAACTACTTTCACCAAAACATTACAAATGTTGCTATAGAAGCTGGGTATCATACCCCATCAGCTTTTAACAAGGCATTTAAAGAGATGTTTGGCACAACTCCTAGCAAATATAAAAAAATACCATTGCCATTAAAGGAGTTTGTTATGATAGAGCCAATCAGAGTAGAGACAATGAGTCCTATAGAGGTGTACAGTGTAAGACATGTCGGAGATTATATGAAAGTGGGTGATGCTTATGAAAAAATCATGGGATTTTTATATACTCAAAAAATTAAGTTCAAAAAAAACGTGATGGGCAAAGAGGCTTTTACTTATATGGTTTCGTATGATGATCCAAATGTCACCGATAAAGATAAACTAAGAAGTGATATTTGTGTAAGTGCTACAGATGAATTGGAGTTACCAGAGGGGATAAAACGCCAACAAATAGAGGGTGGAAAATACGCAGTGTTTTTACATAAAGGGGAGTATACAAAACTAAAAGATACCTATGATGCAATCTTCAATGGTTGGGTAAAAACCAATGACATACAACTGCGTGATGTACCAGCCTTTGAGAAGTATCTCAACCGTGACCCAAGACGCACAAAACCGCAAAACTTAAAGACAGAGATTTATATACCCATAAAATGATTTCATATAGATTTTCATTGTAAATCGAGTTATAATCAAATAAAAAAATCAGGTTTACAATGAAATGGATATATGAATGTGAAAATGTTGACTGGGATGCACTTTCAGAGCTTTACAAAATAGCCCCACTTGGAAATAAAGACCCACAAGATTTAAAAACAGTTTTCACAAATAGCAGATACAAATGTTTTGTGTATGATGATGACAAACTCATAGGTGTTGGTCGAGCACTAGCTGATGGTGTTGATGTCTCCTACCTAGCCGACGTAGCGATCCACCCTGAGTACCAAGGACAAGGAATCGGCAAAGCGATCGTAAAAAAACTGGTAGAGTTCTCCCAAGATCATAAAAAGATCATCCTTTACGCGAGTATAGGCAAAGAGCCATTTTATGCAAAACTAGGGTTCGATAAAATGAACACGGCAATGGCGATTTTTAAAAACCGTGAGAAAGTTTTGGAGTGGGGGTTTGTTAGTGAGATAAAATAGTTTTTAGATATAATTTATTTAAAAATATTATGGAACAAAAATGAATACTATTCAAGATGTTAAATTATTTAAAAAGTTAAAAAAGAAAGATAAAGAATTTGCTTCTAAAGTTTTAGAAATATCAAACATTATTGAAGAGTTAATCAACAAAAAAACTACAATTAATTTTCCTAATTATACGAACCATGACATAAAACATTCAATTAATATTATGGATACTATGTATGAATTGATACAACAAAATATTGATGATTTTAATCAGTTAGAATTAGCATTGATGATTTATGCAGCATTATTTCATGATATCGGAATGTCTCTTGCTGATGAAGAAATTTCAAAAATCAAAAATAACACATCTAAATATTTATATGGACAAAGTTTTGATCTTATAAAGAAAAATAGTGCTTCTGAAGAATTTGCCTTACAAGAAGTTATTCGATTGCAACATGGAAAAATTGCAAATGATTTGATTAATAATGTGTATAACGAATATTTTCAATTACCAAACACTTCAATATCTTTTGCAAAAGATTTAGGACTGATTTGTCAAAGTCATACAGAATCAGAAACATATTTAAGCCAATTACACATTGATAGTTTAAAGGGAGATTATCCCTATAACCCTCAATTTATAGCTATTTTACTACGTGTAGCAGATATATTAGATATTGATGCTACTAGAACACCTTTTGAATTGTATAAAAGTCTAAATTTGAATGAATATAGTAATGAAGAGTGGTTAAAAAATTTATCTGTAGAAAATACAAAGAAAATTTTTAAACGTAATAATAAAAAGTTTGTAAGACTTGATGGCAGTGTAAAAGATATAAAAGTACATCGAAAACTTTTAAACTATGTTCAATGGATTGAAAATGAACTAACTATTGCCGTTGAAAAAACATCTGATATGAAAAAGAAATATCTTTTAGATTTAAATACTAAAGTTCAAAATAATATTAAACCTATTGGATATACAGTTCCTGATTTAAAGTTAAATATGGATTATCAAGCGATAACAAGTTTACTTATGGGTGAATCAGTATATGGTAAAAAATCATTAGGCTTAAGAGAACTACTTCAAAATTCTATAGATGCTTGTATGGTAAAAAAAGAAAAGTTAAGTAATGAGTATAAACCTACAATTGATATAAATATATTAAAAGACAAAAACCAATTTATTGTAAAAGATAATGGTATGGGTATGAATGAAAATATTATCAAAAAATATTTTCTAAATATAGGAAAATCTTACTATAAATCACCAGATTTTTTAAACTATGAACACTCATATAAACCTATTGGTAATTTTGGTATAGGCTTTTTATCTTGCTTCATGCTATCAGAAAATGTACAAGTTGTTACAAAATACTTAAATGACAAATATAAATACACTATTGACTTAGAACAAAACAGTGAATATATCTCTTTTATAGAAGATGAGAATTATGAGAATGATTCAGGAACAGAAATCATTCTCAACTATCAAACAGTACTAAATGCTATGGATTTCATAGAAGATGATTTAGAAGAGTTATTATCAGCATTTATAACAGAGAATATTTTATTAGAAGATTTTGATATTAAAATAAATAGTATCAGTATTGAATCAGATAACGAAATAAAAAAAAGTGAATATATTATAGATGTTAATAAATATGCTAAAAATCTATTTGGTACTATACACTTAAATAAACATGAATACTTTAAATCTTTTGACACTAAATACGATAATATCAATTCGATATTATATTTTAATGGAGATAATTTAATTAAATTAAAGGACATTAAAGAACTTGATTTAGATGATATTAGCATAAATAATCAAATTCAATATTGTAAAGTTCCTATCCTAAATTTTTCAGCTAATGAAAAATACAATACTCTTTCACAGACATTTTATTTAGATGAGCATGAAGCTTTTAATAGTTTAAAAGATGATATTAAAGGATATGTATATATATTTTTAAAAAATGATTTTATCTATGAAGAAGTTTATCAGGGTGTATCATCTACTGATTACGCTTTAGAAGTTTTTGGTAATAATAATGATTTAAGCCTTTATATAAATGACATAAGAAGTAAAGCAAATGTTTATCAAAAATATTATACTCCTGTATATATTATTGAAAATGTAAACTTATTGCATAAAGATATAAATTCTATTTTATTTTTTAGTAATGACAATTATATTTCTAATAAAGAAATATATATAAAGAATATAAAAACTAACACACATTTCACAAAACAACAAAAAGTTGACTTTATTTATATATCTAATCTATGTTTAAATATAAAAGATAATAAAATAATTCATGAGTATGCTTTAAAAAACTTTGATTTAACATCAGATGAAAAAATTTTACTAAAAGAATTTATAGACACGTATTATAGTGAAGATAGTATTT
This sequence comes from Sulfurimonas sp., assembly GCF_050296975.1. Lineage (GTDB taxonomy): Bacteria > Campylobacterota > Campylobacteria > Campylobacterales > Sulfurimonadaceae > Sulfurimonas. Next base: position 178,095 of record NZ_JBNKRX010000012.1, on the reverse strand, counting down.
TATTAAATAGGTAAATAATGTACAAAACAAAATTCTGTAAAGTAAATTATATAGAAAATCAAAACGCCGTTTTATGTAAGTGGTTACAGTTTTGCAAAGGTAATTACTATAGAGAACCTTTGGAGTTTGGACTAAAATTGTTACAAGAGACAAATGCAACAACATGGATCACCGACACCACAAACGGCTTTGAAAATGAAGCAGAAGATACACAGTGGCTTATAGGGGAGCTTTTGCCAAGGGTGTTGCAAACCAACTGTAAAAAGATAGTGTTTATCATGGAGCAAGACAGTCCACTACAAGCAGAGATCGACGCTCAGGCAGTTGGTTTGAGAGAGCATTTTGAAGTGGAAATTCGCTACAAATAAATATTACAAAATGCCATATTTTTCAATGTAAATAACTTCTTTTGCTAGTATAGTTCAGATAAATGCTAGGAACTGACAATGGCAAATGAACACAACAAATTGGGTACAGTTATATATAACGATGGAGAGTTGGAGTTAAATATTTCAGTAAAAAATGAAACTATTTGGCTAACACAAGCACAGTTGAGTGATATTTTTGAAAAAGATCAAAGTGTTATCAGTAGGCATATAAATAATATTTTTAAAGATAATGAGGTAGATGAAAAAAGCAATATGCAAAAAATGCATATTGCAAATTCTGATAAACCTGTAAGTTTTTATAGCTTAGATATTGTCTTAGCAGTAGGATATAGAACAAACTCACCAAAAGCGATTAGGTTTAGACAATGGGCTACCAATATACTTAAAAATTACATCCAAAATGGCTATGTGATAAACTCTGAAAAGATTACACATCAAAGATTTAAAGAGCTTGAAAATGATGTGTCACTTTTAAAATCACAAGTAGAGAATATCTCAAAAGGCTTAGAAAATACTACTTTGCAATCTAAAAATGGAATATTTTACGACGGGCAGATTTATGATGCGTATGCTTTTGTCAATGATCTACTCAAAGGCGCAAAAAGTGAAGTGGTATTGATAGATAACTATATAGACGACACAGTTTTTACACTCTTTAGTAAGTATCCTGAGGTAAAGATAAAAATTTATACTCAGACTATCTCAAAACAGTTACAGTTAGATTTTCAAAAATACAAGCTACAATATAAAAATATTGAACTTCAAGAGTTCAAAAAAGCTCACGATAGATTTTTGATACTTGATCAAAAAGAGGTCTATCACATCGGAGCGAGTTTGAAAGATTTGGGCAAAAAGTGGTTTGCATTTTCAAAGTTTGAGATGGAGGCTTTGGAAGTTTTAGAAAGGTTGAAATGAAACAGCTTGATATAAAAAAATATACACCATCACTAAAACTTCAAAACTGCATAGATGCTTATTGGAGTGTAAAAAATATCTATACAAAAGATGTGCAGATACCTATCGTGCCTGATGGATGTATGGATATCATCTATCAAGATGGAAAAATACTTTGCATTGGGGCTATGAGTGAAGCGTTCATAGTGAGTGCAAAACCAAGGGAGTATACTTTTGGTATACGCTTTAAACCATCAGTTTTACCGCAGCTTTTAAAGATAAACGCAAGTGAATTTACAGATAAAAAAGTGTTTTTGCAAGAGCTATCTTTGGAGCTTTTTAGTTGGCTTGATTTTCAAGAGTTAGATGAACAAAAAAAAGTTTTAAAACTAAATGACATATTTGAAAAAGAGTTTGAAAACATAGAGCTAAATCAAAGCATCACCAAAGCGATAGAGTTTATAGTTGACTTTCAAGGAAATATTCAAGTAAGTAAGCTTCAAGAACAGCTCCACCTTAGCAGTAGACAGATTGAGAGACTGTTTCAAAACTATGTAGGATATTCGGCTAAAAAGTTTTGTAATATTGTAAGGTTTTTTACTCTTTTTAAAGAGCTTATACAAGATAAAAAAGAGCTTTCACTTAAAGCATATGATTATGGATATTGTGACCAAGCCCATCTCAATAAAGAGTTTAAAAAATTTTCCAACTTTACACCAACTCATGAGATAATGTCGGTTTTTTACAATACAAAAAATTAGATTTATTTTATACTTGCTCAAAAATTAAAGGATGAATGATGAAAACATTGGTACCAAATATGGCAGTAAAAAGCATAAACGAAACAGTGAGATACTATAAAGAGCATTTTGGGTTTGAGTTACAAATGGCAGTAGATGCACAAAAAGATGGCTTTGATACAGAGTTACAAGAGGGCAAAGAGTATATCTGGGCGATGATTATTAATGATGGAGTTTCTTTGATGCTACAAAGTGTTGAGAGTTTACAAGAAGATGTAGGAGTATTTTTTGACAACATAGGAGCATCACTAACCTTTTATGTGGACGTAGAAGATGCAGATAGTTTGTACAAACAGCTACAAAATAAAGTGGAGATATATAAAGAGATACACACAACTTGGTATGGACAAAGAGAGTTTTATGTTAAAGATATTAATGGGTATATTTTGGGGTTTGCTTCAAGAGTTTAAAAAAATGATATGATAAATTTTTAAACTATATAGGGGTATGCAATGCAATTAAAAATGTACCAGATCGATGCTTTTGCAAAAAATGTTTTTGAAGGAAACTCCGCAGCAGTTGTTTCTTTAGAGAGTTGGTTAGATGATGAACTGATGCAGAAAATTGCAATGGAAAATAATCTTTCAGAAACAGTGTTTTTTGTTAAAGAGGGTGGACATTATCATATACGTTGGTTTACACCTTTGGCTGAGGTAGATATGTGCGGACATGCAACATTAGCTAGTGCTTATGTGCTTTTTGAGTTATTAGGTTTTAGTGGAGATACCGTAGTATTTGATTCTAAAAGTGGATTATTACGAGTACAAAAAGAGCATGACAAATATGTTATGGATTTTCCAGCTCAAAAGTTAGAAGAATGTGAAATACCAAAAGAGTTACAAGAAGCGTTTAGTACTCCGATCAAAGAGTGTTATCAAGCGATGGATTATCTTGTTGTTTTTGAAAATGAAAACGAAATTGCAAATGCAAAACCTATTTTAGAAAAGTTGAAAAACATTGATGCACGTGGTGTAATCATCACTGCGAAAAGTGAAACATACGACTTTGTGTGTAGGTTTTTTGCTCCAAAGTATGGCATAGACGAAGACCCTGTAACTGGTTCGGCATTTACACAGTTAGTTCCTTATTGGAATGAAACACTGGGCAAAAACAGTTTTGAAGCCAAACAAATTTCCAAACGTGGCGGAGAGGTTTTTTGCACACTCAAAGGTGATCGGGTAACTATTGCTGGGTCTGGTGTGAAGTTTTTTGAAGCTGTTATAGAGATATAAGGAGACACAATGATTTTAGATTTTGCAACAATGGATGAAACACAAAGATACAAAACAATGAGCAATACAATCTTTCCTCGTCCAATCGCTTGGATAACAACGGAAGATGAAGATATTGTGAATTTAGCTCCTTTTAGTTACTTTACACCGCTTAGCTCAAAACCACCTTTGGTAATTGTTTCCATAGGTCACAAAGAAAATGGCGAACCTAAAGATACATTAGCAAACATACTAAAAAACAAAGTATGCACGATAAACTTTGCACACAAGGAACTTTTAGATGATCTTAAAAATTCGGCTGAGGCTTTGCCAAAGGAGGTGAGTGAGTGTGAGCATTTTGATATAGAGACTAAAAAAGTGTTAGAGGGTTTCCCACCAATGGTTGCAGATGCCAAATGTGCACTTTTTTGTGAGTTTGTAAAGACAGTAGATGTTGGAAGTAGATTTGAGCCTGTTATTTTAGAAGTCAAACGGATGTATATCGACAATCAAAATGTAGATGAAAAAGGGCATATCCATTTAGAAAATATTGGACGAGTTGGGATTGAGTATTTGGTTGATAGTATACGAGTGAAATAGTTTTATTTTATAATTTATGCTATAATGGTTTAAAAATAAACTGTAATATAGTAAATATAGATATAAAAGTTTATATTTAAACTATTGAGGTGTATGAATGAATGAGTTTAGCACAACAAATGAGATACTTTTAGAGTTTGCAACAAAGATCAAAAACGAAAGATTAAAACGTAATATTACCCAAGAGGAGATGGCTGCAAAAGTTGGAGTCTCTTTATCGACGTATAAAATCTTTGAAAAAAGTGGCAAAGGGAGTTTTGAACATTTTATAAATATACTAAAAGCTTTTGGGAAAATTTCAGAGTTAAACAATCTTTTTGTACAGAGCGATTTTTCTCCAAAAGAAAAGGCACTTGGAGATACTGAGAAAAAAACAAAGCGACAAAGAGCTTCTTCCCAAATGCATAAGATAGAAACTACTGAAAATACAGAGCATGAAGTCCAAACACTTAGTTCGTTGATAGAGCAAATAAAGGCGAAAAATGAAAGTAAGCACTGATTCGCTCATAGTCAAACTCTATGACAAAACAGTTGGCTATCTTTCGTTAGATCAGAAGCATAATGTTTACTTTGAATACGAAGAGACATTTAAAAAAACAGCTTTAGAGATATCGCCCATAAAACTGCCTCTTGCTACAACTTCAATCTATACAAATAATGACGATAGATTTTTTGAAGGTTTAGCTGGGGTGTTCTTTGACTCCCTGCCAGATAGATTTGGAAATGAAGTTATCAAACGTTACTATGCACAAAAGGGGATTAACGAGTATCAACTAAATCCTATCCAAAAACTAGCCTACATCGGTCAAAGCGGGATGGGTGCTTTGGAGTACATCCCAAGTGAGCCAACTCCATTTTTAAAAGAGTCTTTGGAGATAAAATCTTTAGTAGATGATGCAAGAGCGATCATTCAAGGGGATATCTCAGTGGCTATTCCTGAGCTTATATCTTCTGGTGGAAGTGCTGGAGGGGCTAGAGCTAAAGCGGTTATACAGTGGAACAAAAAGACAAATAGTGTAATTTCTGGAAGATTAGCACACAAAGAGGGGTTTGAAGAGTACATCATCAAGTTCGATGGGGTAGGCAAAGAGTATGTTCCAGCAGAGTATGGCAAAGTGGAGTATATCTACATGAAAATAGCCAAAGAGTTAGGGCTTAATGTTGCGGATGTTTCTATATTTCACGAGAGAGATTTTAGTCATCTTCTCATTAAACATTTTGATCGTAAAGGGGATAAAAAAATTCATATGCACTCATTGTGTGGTTTGACACACTCAAACTTTAACATCCCTGGAAGTTACTCTTATGAGGAGTATTTACGGGTTGTGGAGTACTTAACAAAAGATAAAACACAACTGCAAAACGCTTTTGTTCATATGCTTTACAATGTCATCACGTGCAACCAAGATGATCATACAAAGAACTTTAGTTTTTTGATGGATGAGATGGGGATATGGAGATGTGCACCTTTGTATGACATCACTTACAACAAAGGAAATGACTACACGGCACACCACCAACTAAGTATAAATGGCAAACGAGACAACTTTACCCTAGAAGATATAAAAAGTGTATCGCGTATGTTTTCCATAGCAACTGATGCAGAGGTAGAAGAGCTAGTGAAACAGATGAAGCAGTATTTTATAACGAGTTTTGCAGAGGAAGCAAAAAAGCTTGATATCTCGCAAAACAAGATAGATAAAGTACTTCAAAACAGTAGGTTTTAGATGCAATTAGAGACAATAAAATCCTTGGTAGGGCAAAGCATCACCAAAGAGCAACTTGCATTTGTTGATTGTTACGTACATGAGTGGTTTGCTATGTTTTTGCCTATTGGGGGTAATTGTGGTTATGCCATAACCCCTGAACATTCCCATCCTGCTTATATGTTTGTATTGCCATATGATAGTGAAAGTGAGGTGTATATAGGAGATAAAAAACTCCAAACTAAGCCAGATACGATCATGGCAATTTCGCCTAATATTTTGCATCATGAAGTACAAAACTATCTACCTCCAAAATATTGTGCCATATGTATAGAAAAAAATGCGTTTGAAACTGTTTTGCTTGAGTATAGTGACGTAGTGGAGGTTTTTGAAGCAGAGGTTTATGAGATTAAAAATACAAAACTTGATATGTTGGTTAAAGAGTTTATTTTAGAATCACAAAACACCCATAAATCTAAGCACAATATTTTAGAATATCTTTCAAAACTTATAACCTATGAGATTGTAAGAGTAGTGTGCAAAGAGCAAAATGATGATTTTCACATGCCTCAAAACCAACGCATCAATGAAGCAGTAAAATTTATAAATGCACACTATGAAAAAGCACTCTCTTTGGAGGAGATTGCAAAGAGTGCAGGGTTGTCAAAAAGCCATTTTACAAAACTTTTTACGCAGACTATGAAAATTACTCCTACGGCTTATTTACAACATATACGGTTGCAAAATAGTAAAAAGATGCTTTTAAGTGCACAACTAAGTGTAACGCAAGTATCACGCCAATGTGGGTTTAACTCCCCTGCCTACTTTACAAAGATATTTAAAACAACTTATGGTGAGACACCAAAAGCGTTTATGAAACGGGTAAAAAAGTAAGATTTTTATATTTTTCAAGAGGATATTTATAGTTTTTAACGCATGAGTTTTTATATCATAACGCAAAATAAGGAGACGTTATGGAATATAAAGATATTTTGGAGTTTATAGGGATGCAACCAGTATGTACACTTGCATCTTGCGATGGACAAAGGGCACAGGTTCGAGGGTTTTTAACCAATATCATAGAGGATAAGATTTATTTCACAACCTCGGCAAATAAAAATGTTGGCAAACAGCTTTTAAAAAATCAAGCAGTGCAGTTATGTTATCTAGCCCACGATTTTTCAAAAATGTTACGCATCAGCACAACTATTAAAATTTTAGATGATAAAAAGATAAAACAACATCTCATCGATACACGTGAGTATCTCAAAGATTTTAGTGTAGATGATGAGGAGTTTTTGCTTTTAGGTTTGAGTGATTCAAAGGCTACTTTTTGGACGTTAGCAGATAACTTGCATGAAGATGATCTTGAGGTAGTATATTTTTAAGTTTAAAAAAGATACAATTTGCCAAACAACCGTTTGGGAAAAATATGGCTATTAAAAAAACATCGCGTCAAGAGATATTGCAAGAAGCGATAAAACTCTTTAAAATTCGTGGCTATTACAACACCTCTATGGCAAATATTGCAGATGCGTGTGGGCTTATAAAAGGGAGTATTTACCACCATTTTAAGAGTAAAGATGAGATTGGGTTAGAGTCTTTGAAGTATATCCATGACTATTTTTGTGAGCATATTTTTTCTCTTGCTGTTCGATCAGATCTTAGCAATGTGCAAAAAATCAAACTTTTTGTACAAAAAACGGACGATTATTTTTTACATAGTGAGGGTGGTTGTTTACTTGGAAATTTAGCCCTAGAAGTTTCTCACGAGAACTTGGCTTTTAAAGAGGAAATAAAAGCTTACTTTAGTGCTTGGGAAGATGCTTTGGCAAAGATATTTGGCGCAAAGTACACAGACAAAGAAGCACATGAACTTGCACAAGAGTATGTAGCACTTACACAAGGTGCGATAATGATGATGAATCTTTATGGGTCTTCGGAAAATTATCTAAAAGTTGGTGAAAAAATTATCTCTTTAATAGAGTAATTTTTTTTATTTGAATTAATCAAACAATCGTTTGGTTGAATAAGGAGAAAAGATGCAAATAGAACAAAAAAAACCGCTACCGCCATTTGATCTTGAAAGTGCGACACAAAAGGTAAAAATGGCAGAAAATGCTTGGAACTCAAAAGATGCTAAAAAAATAGCGATGGCGTATACACAAGAGAGTGCTTGGAGAAATAGAAATCTCTTTATAAATGGCAGAGCAGAGATTATAAGCTTTTTGGAGGAGAAGTTTGCCAAAGAGTTAGAGTATAAACTCTGTAAAGAGTTGTGGGCATTTAGCGAAAATAAAATCGCTGTGCGTTTTGCGTATGAGTGGCACAATGACAAAGGAGAGTGGTTTAGAAGTTATGGGAATGAAAATTGGGAGTTTGATTCAAACGGACTCATGCAAAAACGTTATGCAAGTATTAATGATGTTGCTATTAAAGGCAGTGAAAGACTCTTTTTATGGGAAGAAGATAACATTCGACCAGATGATTATCCTTCATTAAGTACTATGGGATTATAAAATATAACTCTTGACAATAGACTTCGATTTATAATATACTTTGTAAAACAAAGTACTTTGCAAAGGAAAATTAATGAGTGAAAAAAACGAAGCATTACAGTATTTAAAGGATATAAAGTCAGCTTTACTAGATAAAGACTCTTTTTTCCCTTATAACTATAATGCGCTTATAGTGTGGGGGATTATAGGCTCCATTATGACATTTGTAATGCCGGGTTTAATAAAAAGTTCCATTCTTTATGGAACGATTTTCTCAGTTGTTATGATGGGTATCGGTTTTATGACAGAGAGGGTATTGATAAAAAAAGTCAATGCCGACTATGACATAGAGAGTTGTACTAAAAAACAGAAATTTATCTCCAAAATGTACTTTTTTTTGACATTGTTTGCAGTTACACTCTCTGCTTTGTTTGCAAAGTATGACTTGATAATCCCATTGTTTGCTCTATGGCTGTTTTTATGTGGATTTGGCGATTATGCGGTAGGATATATCTTAAATATACGCATATTTTCAATAGTTTCTAACATCGCTATGGGGACATCAATATTGTTAGTGATAGCAATGATTTTTAGCTCTGATTTATCTGATCTTACTTCACCACTATTTTATATCTCTGAGTTTGCAAGTTTCTTGCTACTTGGTATTGCACCTATAGTAATCGCAATGAAACTAAAAAGGGAAGAGTAGTGTTTGACCAGCTATTGCATCAAACAGTAAGATCAAAACTTATCTCATTGCTTATCTCAAATGATGAGCTGCCTTTTCGTGCGCTAAAAGAGATGTTAGATGTGACTGATGGTAATCTAGCGTCACATTTGGCAAAACTTGAAGAGGCTGAGTATGTAAAAATAGAGAAAAGTTTTGAGGGCAAACGCCCAAAAACTGTTGTGCATATAACTGACATAGGAAAAGCAGCTTTTAAAAACTACATTGAAGAGCTGAAAAAATTTATTGAGGAGAATTAAATGAAAAAACTACTACCACTATCACTGCTTATAGCTTCAAGTTTGATGGCACTAAGCAATCTTGAGATAGCCAAAAAGGCTGATGAAACTACTAACGGATTTGTAAGCTCCATAGCACATACACAGATGACACTTATAAATGCAAGTGGACAAAAGAGTGTACGAGAGTTAAATATGAAATCACTTGAAGGTAAAGATGCCGATAAAACTTTATCGGTGTTTTTATCTCCTGCAGATGTAAAGGGAACGAAGGTTTTAACGTATGAGCATGTCGATAGCGATGACGATCAGTGGCTTTATCTTCCAGCGTTAAAGAGGGTAAAAAGAATTGCAAGCAGTAATAAGTCAGGTTCTTTTATGGGCAGTGAGTTCTCGTATGAGGATATTGGAAATCAAAACTATAAAAAGTACAGTTACAGTGGTGAGCCACAGATAGAAGTACTTAATGGCATAGAGTGTTACAAAGGTGAGAGGATACCAAAAGATGAGAACTCAGGGTATACAAAACAGGTAAGCTGGGTAGATACAAAAGATTTTTTAATCCAAAGAGTAGACTATTACGATCGCAAAAGTGAACTTTTAAAGACAGCTATTTTTTCTGGCTATAAAAAGATAGATGGTGTATGGCGTGTTGGAAAGATAGAGATGAAAAACTATCAAAATGATAAAGGGACTATTTTAATTTGGCTTGAAGATAAAATAAAAGCGGGTCTTAGTGAGCGAGACTTTGGAAAAAGAAGTCTTAAAGATTAATGAAAAAGTTTCTCTTAGTATCCCTCATTCCTATTGTTTTGAGTGCTTATGATTTTGAGTACAAAGGAAATATAGGCGTAGAAGCACAGTATTTCAACCATAATATGCAAAATAAAAGAGATAATGCTTTGGCTTTACGTCTTGAAGCGGAGTTGAAAACGAAGTTTGAAGATAGTGAAGTAGCACTTAAAGTGATAGGTTTGCTTGATAAAGATGATGAAAATCGTAGATTTATTGAGTTTAATGATCTCTATTATAAATACAATTTTCAAGACAGTGATATTTTAATAGGGCGAAATACAAGGTTTTGGGGGGCACTGGAGTTTTATAACATCACCGATGTTTTTAATGCCAAAAACATAGCAGACGACCCGTACGATTATGATAGTAAGCTTGGTGCATGGAACGTGGCTTATACAAAGTACTTTGGAAACTCAGAACTCTCGTTAATTGTAAAATTGTATGAAGAGAAACAGAAGATGCAAGATGCCAAATCGGTAAATAACTTTTTTCCAGTCCCATATAACGATACACTCAAAACGCAAAAAAGCAAGTCAAGACCATCTATATATCTTAAATATGGTGGTACTGGCGATGAGATTCAGATAGATTACGGCATCGTCTATGAAAACGGTTATGACTCGCAACGCTATATAACGTTTAACCAAGGAAGTCTGCAACAAAACGCTTATATAGTCAATAAGTTATTGGGGTACGCTACTTTAGTTTTAGGTGATACTATCTATAAAACAGAGGCTGCTTATGCTCTAAGTGATGATAAAACTGTATCAGATTATGGTGAGCTTGGAGTGGGGTTGGAGCATACATTGTATGGTTTCTGGGGAGATAGAGATTTAGGACTTTTAGCAGAGTATTACCGCTACGAAGCAAGAGATGATACAAAGTTAGGTGCAAAAGATTTTAGCTACTTTTTTCAAAATGATCTTTCATTTGGCTTTAGACTCTCAATGAATGATATATACAGTTCAGAACTTTTGGCTGGAATGGATATAGATTTTGACAACCAAGAGAAGATATATACGCTCAAATACGATACAAGAGTGTATGATAAGTATAAACTGCAGCTCTCATATCTGCATCTCTCACCTAGCGATGATTCTGCATTTGAAAAGTTAGATAGATTTAAATTCGAGTTTGGATACTACTTTTAAAGGATAAAGTTTGAAAAAATACGTTGATTTTTTACATAAGTTTAGATGGTTTATAGCTTTAGGTGTGCCGTTATTGGTACTGGCTTTGGCATCGAACTTGAAGTACCTAGAGATAGACGGCAGTTATCGCATCTGGTTTGGGGAGGAGTCAAAAACTCTTATAGACTATGACAACTTTAGAAAAATTTTCGGTAACGATGATGCGGTGGTAATCGCCTTTAAAGACGAGAACGGCATCTTTAACAAAAAAGCGCTGCAAAGTATAGACAACATCACAAAAGCGCTTTGGAAGATGAAGTATATCGCCAGAGTTGACTCTATCACAAACTATCAGTACGTTCACGCATCTAAAGAGAACCCCGATGATGTCATAGTCGAGGATTTTATCCAAGACATTCAGGACGCCGATGAGAACTATCTTAAAAACAGACGCGAGATAGCGGTAAATGACTCACTTATAGTTGATGGATTTATCTCGCGTGATGCAAAAACTACGATGATCTCTGCAAGGCTTGTGCCAAAAGTAAATGATGAGAGCGATAAAAGCGTTGAGATTATGAAACTGGTCAATGCGATCTTGGCGCCTGAAATAAAACGCACTGGGTATGACTATAAGTTACTCGGCGGTCCGGAACTTAATCAGTCGTTTATAGACATCGGAACGCAAGATGCCGCTACTTTTACTCCGCTTGTCATCATCGCTTCCATGATTTTACTTTTAGCTCTTTTTAGACGAGTCAGCGGCACATTTGTTCCTATAGGCGTTGTCGTATTTACATTTATGATAGTACTCTCGGTTCAGGTTTTACTTGGGTACAAACTAAATAACTTTACGGCAAATCTGCCTGTTTTTGTAGTCGCCATCGGTATAGCAGACGCAGTGCATATGTACATGACTTGGCTAATGTTTAAAAAAGAGGGTGTAGACAACAAAGAGGCGGTTTTACAGAGTTTGAAAAAAAACTTCCTTGCCGTGTTTTTAACTTCACTCACTACTGCTATTGGTTTTGCGACACTTGTAATCTCAAAAGTGATTCCTGTACTTACTCTTGGTATTGCAACATCAAGCGGGGCTATACTTGCATTTCTTATCTCGGTTGTTTGGGTACCTGCGGTTTTACTACTACTTAAAAAGAATATGAAAGCAGAAGTGATCGAAAAAGCGAGTGAACATAAATATATAGGTTATGGAGATTTTATACTCAAAAATAACAAAAAGATTATAGTTATTACTACGATTATTTTTGGGATTTTAGCTGTCGGTCTGTTTAAAGTTAAAGTTGATAGCAACACAATTCGCTACTTTGATAAAAATGTAGACATTAGAAAAGCTTCAGAATTTTTGATGCAAAACCTGACGGGTCCTATGGTGTATGAGATTGTAGTTGATAGTGGTAAAAAAGATGGCATCAAAGACCCAGAGTTTATGAAAACAGTAGAGAAGTTTTACCAAGATTACCAAAGCAAGTTTGTAAATGTAAGACACATGAGTTCACTTATGGATGTTGTTAAGCGGTTTAACTTAGTACTCAACTCAAAAGAGTCTATACCAAATAACCAAAACCTTATAGCACAATATCTATTGTTATACTCTCTTTCATTACCTCAAGGGATGGAGATAAGTGACAAAATGGATATAAACGAGCAAAAACTACGAATCAGTGCACAGGTAAATATTGTAGATACTTCACTTGATCTCAAAATGATAGATTATGCTTATGGTTGGTGGGCAAAAACACCTTACAAGGTAGAACTAGATGGTCAAGCTGTTATGTATGCGTATATGCAAAGAGATGTTACAGATACGCTTGTGTATTCACTTTCAATGGCTGTTGTTTTAGTATCGTTAGTCATGCTTCTTATCTTTAGACGTGTAAAGCTACTATGGATATTTATCTTACCAAACATCCTGCCTGTAATGCTGGTTGTTGGGCTTATGGGTTGGCTTGGAATCAACATTGACATTGGTGTAGCGATCTCTGGTGCTATCATCATCGGTGTGGCAGTCGATGATACGATTCACTTTTTGGTTAAGTACTTTGATGCTCGAAAAGCGGGGCATAGTTTGAGTGAGGCGTTTGATGATGTGCTTCATTTCGCGGGACGTGCTATCTTGTTTACGACATTGATTTTAAGCATCTCGTTTTCGCTTTTTGCCTTTAGTAGCTTTTCGCCAAACCAAAACTTTGGTATTGTTACAGCTTCGGCACTTTTACTTGCACTGGTAATAGACTTGCTACTGTTACCTGCATTGCTGACATTTGCAGACAGGGATGAAAAGTAGTTCTTAATTTAGAGGATAAACTCTTTGAGATACTCCTCTAAAATCTCAATGGTATCGAGAAAATCTTGCTCATCTCCACTCGCTTTGGCTGCTAAGATAGCACCCTCTAACACAGCGGAGATATAGAGGGCAAGTTTTTGTGTGTTACAAGGTTTAAACTCTTTGACCTCTACAGCTTTATCGAGTATATTTTTTATATTAGCCCTAAATTTTTCATACACTGTTTTCATAGTGAGATTAAAATCTTCATCTATGTTAGACATCTCTTGCACTATATTCGCAATTGGACAACCACGTTTAAAATCTCTTTTGGTAGTGTCTTTATAACCAGCAATAAGTGCATCTACAAAACCGTTTTGCAACTCCAAAATTTTGCCGTATCTCTCAAAAAATCTTGCATCCATTTTTTCGTTTATGGCAACTAAAGACATATCTTTTTTATTTTCAAAGTAGTGATACATTGAGCCTTTGTGTACACCTGCTTTTTTTAGTATCTCACTTAGAGCTGCCCCTTGGTAGCCGTTTGAGTAGATCTCTTCATAAGTTGCATCGATCAGTTTTTGTCTTGTATGTTCTTTCATTTTTGAATTATAACACAAACTACTTGACTAAGTGGTCAAATGGTGTTATACTTTTGTTGACTGTTTAGTCAACTAAATTAAAAAGGATAAATTATGGCTATTATAAAAACATACCAAAGAGATGAAGCACAAGGTGAACTAGCAGAGATTTATAAAGAGATTGTAGAGATTAGAGGCGATGTTATGAACTCTCATAAGATTTTTAGCTCAAGTCCAGAGCTACTGCGTCAACAACTAGAGTTTATAAAGTATTATGCAAATCATAAAACACTCTCTTTGCCACTTTTAGCAGCGATACGTGTGCTAGTGTCTACAAACCAAAAGTGTGATTTTTGTATAGATTTCAATACTGCGATGTTGGTAAATAAAGCTGGTTGGAGTTTAGATCAAGTGAATGCAATGCGTGAAGATGTTAGCCAAGCTAATTTAGCAGAAAATGAAAAAACCATGCTTATGTTTGTTATGAAAGCTGTAAAAAATTCTCTAAGCGTAGATGAAAACGATATGAACATATTACGCTCTTTTGGCTGGAGCGATCAAGATATACTCGATGCAACTTCCCATGCTACAAGAATGGTAGCGGTTGATTTGTTGTTTAACACTTTTAAAGTGGATAGTTATGAGTGAGAGTATTTTACAGGGAAGCTCCTCGTGTGTGATGAGTACACAAGAGTGGATACAAAAGGTAAAAGGTTGAGACCAAGATAAGACTATATTTTATGTATTATCTCCTTTTTATAAAAATATGTAAAAAGGGGTCGTCATGAAGAATCTTAGTATTAGTCAAAAGTTGCATATTCCATTAGTTGTATCTATACTTTTAGGTTTTGTAATTATAGGAATAAATTATTATTATTCACTTCAAAGTATTGAAGAAGATGTATATAAGCAAGAAAAAACAAATCTCCGTGCAGTGTATAATGATTTATTACAAAGTAAAGAAGATATAGGTTTAACAAATGCTATAGATATAGCGGAAAACTATTTTGTTATTAAAGCCTTGCAAGATAACAATAGAGCTATTGCCATTTCAGGTTTAGAGCGTTTTTCAAAAAAGTATAAAGAAAATACACATCTAAAAAACATTAAAATCCATATCCATGATGCTGATATCAAAAGTTTTTTAAGAGTTTGGCAGCCTAAAAAATTTGGGGATGATTTAAGTAGTTTTAGAAAAACTATTGTACAAGTAAAAAAAGAGAAAAAGCCATTTGTTGCTATAGAGCTTGGACGAGCAGGTCTGGTTTTAAGGGGACTTTCACCTGTAATAGATGAAGATGATAAATATTTAGGTTCTGTTGAGTTTATGCAAGGGTTGAACTCTATAGTGAAAAATGCTCGTAAAAACTATGGAATTGATATAGCTATTGTTATAAAAAATGAGTACTTGAATGTTGCTACTGCACTTAAAGATGCTCCAAAACTAGGTAATTATACACTTGCTGTAAAACAAAGTGCAGTGGATGGAGAGTATCTTAATGAGTTAGCAAGTACAAATCTTCAAAATATTACAAAATTAGAAAAAGAGAAAAATTATTTTATTGCTACTGAGCCAATCAAAGATTTTTCTAATCAAATTATTGGGTATGCACTTATCGCAAAAAAACGCTCAGAGATTGAGCATACTATAGATAGTGCTGAAACTTCACTCCTTCGACAAATATACATCATGATTTTTATCGATATTTTTATCTTAGTTTTTTTACTACTTGTAATAAAAAAAGGAGTTACAACTCCTATAATAAACCTTGACAAAGTGGCAGCAGAATTAGCTCAAGGCGATGCAGATTTATCGCAAAGATTACCAATTGTTTCACAGGATGAATTGGGACATGCAAGTAAAAGTTTTAATATATTTTTAGATAAAGTTGAGGGGTTATCAAACCAAGCCAAAGAGGAAACAATAAAAGCAGAAAATTCTGCTAAAGATGTAAGAGAAGCGCTTGAAAAAAGTCAATTTTATTTAGACCTTTCACATAAAATGATAGATGGAACTGAAAATAATATAGCTGATTTAAATCGTAGTATGCAAGGAAATATACAAAAGGTAAAAGAGGTAAATAATTTAAATAATCAAACAGCTGAAGTGATCAATAAAGTAACCCTCTCTACAGATGAATTGATTAGTTTAATTACAAATATTATTGAGATGATTAGTGATTCAAGAGCATCAGCAGAACATTTAAATTCAAATGTTGAAGAGATATTTAGTGTGATAACACTCATTAAAGATATTTCCGATCAAACTAATTTACTTGCTTTAAATGCTGCTATTGAAGCTGCACGTGCAGGTGAACATGGACGTGGTTTTGCTGTTGTTGCTGATGAGGTAAGAAAATTAGCCGAGCGTACCCAAAAAGCTACACAAGAGGTTGAAGCAAACATTAGTATCTTAAAACAAAACTCTACTACAATGACGGAAAATAGTGAAAAAATTGATAAATCTGCATCATCATCACAGCTTATGTTAGATGAATTTAAAAATACGCTCAATGAGATGATACATAATATTGAAGTAATAAAATCATACAATCAAACTATTGGTGAAGAGATGTTTGTTAATGTCGCAAAATTAGATCATATGAACTATAAAACTACATCGTATGCATCTGTTTTTGATGGAAGTAGTAAACAAAATTTTAATGATTACAAAAGTTGTAGTTTTAGTAAATGGTATTACGATGAAGGAGCAGAAACATTTAGCCATAAAAGTGCCTATAGTACTATTGAAGCGCCACATAAATTAGTACATAAAAGTATCCAAAAAGCTATAGAATTGATGCAACAAGAGAATGTTGAACATGAAGAGATATTGATGCTTTTCCAAAAAACTGAAGATGCATCAAAAGAACTTTTTGTTTCTCTTAATGCATTAGTCAAATAATATATATTTTTATTTAAATATGTTAATATGAAATTGTGTTATAATTTTAAGAAAAATTAAAGGGTATGAAAATAGGTACATACATTGATGCGTGATTCTTTATTTTTGAAATCTAAAACGGTACTATTTGCTGAAGATGATATCGCAATGCGTACAGAAATGGTTAAAGTATTAACTATGATCTTTAAAGAAGTTTTAGTAGCTGAAGATGGAGAAGAAGCGCTACGCCTTTATGAAGAAGAGACACCTGATATATTAATAACTGATATAAAAATGCCAAAAAGAGATGGAGTGTCTTTAATACGGCGGATAAGGAAAGAAGACTATCAATTCCCAATAGTATTGATGACAAGCTATACGGAAAAAAAGTTTTTATTGGATGTTGTAAATCTTTCAATAGATGCGTATCTTATCAAACCAGTTGAGTTAAATCAATTAGTTTCTGCATTAAAAAGTGCATTTCAGCGTTTACCCATACGAGAAAGTATTATTTCTTTAGGAAAAAGTTTTTATTATAATACTGCGACAAAAGAGCTTTATCATGATGGAAATCTCATAGTTTTGGGAGTTAGAGAACATGATTTTTTGAAATTGCTCATAGATAATCTAAATCGTACAGTAACAAAAAGTGAAATTTCTGAAATTCTTTGGCCATTAGATCCTATGAGTGACTCAGCATTGAAAAATTTAGTTTTACGATTAAGAAAAAAATTAAATGGTGAAATTATCATATCAGTTAGAGGTATTGGTTATAGGATTGATATCTCTAATGTTAATAGTATGTTTTAATCACTATCTATGTCTATAGATTTATTAAATTTTCATTTATTTTTTTTAATTGCCTTTTTGGGGTATTGTTTGGGGGTTTTCTCTCATCATATTCTTTTGTATCTATATACAAAAGAGAGATCATATCTGATTTTTGCTATATATGTAGTAGCTGTTTTTGGTGGAATCATAGCTATAACAGATGGAGGAGAAGAGTTAGTTTCAGATATGCCATATGATCTACTTTCCTTTTCTACAGAGACAGTTTTTTTACAGTGTTATCATCTTGCTTTAATCTTTTTAACTTTATGTCTCAATGAAACAAAAAAATATTTTCCTAAACTTTACCGTTTTTCTATAGGGATTTCTCTAGTTGTTACTTTTGGATTGTTGTTTTTATTGGAAGGAAGAGCAGGTTATGAACTTGCTTCGTTATCTGCTTTAATTGCATTTAGTTTAACATTGGGTATTACAATCTACTCTATACAACATAATGTACCAAATTCTTATGAGTATTTTTTAGCGATTTTTCCACTTTTAATTGCTATCTTGATTTATATATTGGCTATTAATAATATTCAAGATTATCAACATGCTTCATTAGTAGTTTTAGTTGCAGATAGCTGGAATATAGCTTTTTTATCATTTGTTATCTCAAAAAAAATTAAAGAACTTCAAGAAGAAAGAGATGCTATTATAAAGCAAAAAGAATTAGACAACATAAAACTTTCTATGCAATCTAGAAATGCTATGATTGGAGAAGTTATAGCTGATATCACCCATCAATGGAAACAACCACTCAATGTCATAGCAAATATTTTAAATAAATTGAAAGCTACAATACTTTTTCAAGGGCAAATATCCAATAAAGAGATTTTACACTCTGTAGATCATAGTTTTGAGGTGATTCATCATCTAAGTGATACTATAGATACATTTTATAAGTTTCTAGCTCAGTATAGTTCTTCTAAAGAGCAGTTTTTCATTGCAAAAGAGTTTGAAACAATCAAAAAACTTATTGATTATACTTTAGGTTCTAGCAGTGTGAAATTACATTTTTCAATTAATGCAAATCCTATTTTAAAAGGAGATTCTAATGAGTTTATTCATGCTGTTTTAAATATTCTTGTGAATGCTAAAGAAGCGTTAGAAACTAATAATGTTAAAAATCCTTTCATAAATATAAATCTTAAGATTGAGAATAAAAACTGTATTATCACAATTATAGACAATGCTGGTGGAATTAAGGTTACACCTTTAGAACTTGTATTTGAACGATATATATCTACCAAAAGTGGAGGTTCAGGATTAGGGCTACATATGGCAAATGAAATTATTGTTAAACATTTCAATGGAAAGCTCAATGTGAAAAATAATTCTTTAGGTGCATGTTTTACCATTGTAGTACCTTGTTGACATATGGATATGTGAGACTATTTCGAGACTGAATATACGTTAGTATCAGCTACTATATCAAACTAAATGGAAGTCTTATGTTTACTAGTACTTTAAAAGTTTTTAAACATTTTTTTCAAACTTTTTGTTTTTTTAGCAAAGACAATTGTAAAAAGAAAAAATATACAGAGATCAATAATCATTGTAAGCAGATACTCAATTATAGTAGAGACCCCATGTATATTGTAGATGTAACTTCTGAGGGTCGATTTATTCATAAAATGGTAAATTCTGAATATCTAAATGTAAGTGGATTATCTGAAGAAAGGGTAGTTGGACTTTATTTAGATGAGATAAATAATGAAAATAGAGATGTGCTCATTGAAAAATATTCTGCATGTGTGGATGCTGCAAAACCTATTGATTATCATATAACTTTAAAGTTACCTGCAGGTACAAAAACTTTTCATTCAAAACTCTCTCCACTAGTTGATAATACAGGTAAAGTATACAAGATTATAGGTGTTGCACGAGATATCACTGAAAAAAAAGAGCTGGATGAAAAAATTTATATATTATCACAAGCGATTAATACCTCTTATGAATCTATATTTTTAATTGATATTGAAACACAACATTTTACATATGTAAATAATACTGCTGCAAATAAACTAGGTTTTACAAAAGAAGAGTTGTTAAATGGCATGGGAATTTTAGATATAGACGTAGTCATGACGAAGGAAAAAATAGAACAACATTTTAAAGAGATTAGAGAGAGAAAATTTGTAACTTTAGAAACAAAACATTATTCTAAAAGTGGTCGTGCTTATCCTGTAGAAGTGAGGGCGCAATACTTTAAATATGGGGATAAAGAGTTTAATCTCGCTATAGTACGCGACATTAGCGAAAAAAAAGAGATTGAAAAAAGGATGGAGTATTTAGCACATCATGACCCTTTGATAGGTTTACCAAATAGACTCTCTGCAAGAGAGATTGCAAGAACTCTTTGTGCAAGTGCTCATCAAAATAAAAAAATGGTAGCATGTTTATATATCGATATGGATGATTTTAAAGTTATCAATGATACTTTAGGTCATACGATTGGTGATAGCGTGATTAAAAGTTTTGCAAAAAGGATACAAGAGAATATTCGATCTGAAGATATCCTTTGTAGACAAGGTGGAGATGAATTTTTACTATTTATGCCTAATATTTCTGATATTGAAGTTGTTGAAAAAGAGGTAGAAAAAATACTTAGTTTATCAGATGAAGATGTACTCATTGAAAACAATACACTTGTCATAAGAGCTTCTATAGGGATAGCTCTTTATCCAAAACATGGTGAGAACTTTGAATCTTTGATTGCTAATGCAGATATGGCAATGTATCAAGCTAAACGTGATGGGAAAAGTGCTTATCATTTTTATACTGAAAAGATGAAAAATGAAACTTTAGCACAGTTTATATTACAAAATGAGATTAAAGTAGCTTTACAAAACAAGCAATTTTATTTGCATTATCAGCCACAGATTGATATTATAGAAAAGAAAATTGTAGGTGCAGAAGCATTGATAAGATGGAATCATCCGCAAAAGGGGATGATCTCTCCAGGAACCTTTATCCCAATAGCTGAAAACAGTGGTTTAATTGTACCTCTTGGAGAGTGGATCATTAATGAAGCATGTAAACAAGCTTCTATTTGGTGCAAAATGGGGATTGAAGTAACTATAGCGATCAATATTTCTGCGATACAACTTAAAAGAAAAAATTTTGAAGAGATAATCAAACAAGCAGTTTTGAAAGCTAAAATTCCACCAAGTTGTCTTGAACTTGAGTTGACTGAATCAGTGCTGATAAATGATATTGATAATACATTGGAAACCATCAACAAGCTTAAAAATTTTGGTATTAAACTATCTATAGATGATTTTGGAACTGGGTATTCAAGCCTCTCTTATTTGAAACGTTTTTCTGTAGATAAATTGAAAATTGATCAATCTTTTATATTTGGGATGTTACACGACCAAGAGGATAAATTAATTGTTGATACCATTATACAGATGGCAAAAAACTTTAAACTCAGAACAGTAGCTGAAGGTGTTGAAGATAAAAAAACTTTAGCATTGTTAACGAAGCTTGGTTGTGATGAGATACAAGGATATTATTTTGCTAAACCTATGAGTTCAGAAGATATGCAGAGGTATTTTCAAACGTTTTCATATACTTAAAACATCTTTCATTAAGGTATAATATGGAGTTTTTTTTGTGTAAAGGATAAAGATTATGACTCCAGCGATTAGATTGCTAAAAAAGCAAAATATATCTTTTAACACACATCAATATGAACATGATGCAGCATCAAAATCATATGGTGAAGAAGCTGCACAAAAGTTGGGTATTGCACAAGAGAGAGTTTTTAAAACTTTAGTTGTTCAAAGTGAAAAATCTTTAGCCGTTGGTGTTGTCCCCGTTTCAAAGATGTTAAGTTTAAAAGTTATGGCAAAAGCACTTGGTGTCAAAAAAGTAGCTATGGCTGATGCCAAAGATGTGGAAAATGCGACAGGCTATATTTTAGGTGGAGTGAGTCCATTTGGACAGAAAAAGCGTCTCAAAGTTGTACTAGATAGCAGTGCTTTAAATTATGATACTATTTTTGTAAGTGCTGGGAAGAGAGGTTTAGAAGTTGAACTAAGTCCCACAGTTTTTGAAAAAATTTTAAGTGCAAAGTTTGAAGAGATAGCAAATTGATGCTACAATAAACGTACTAAAAGTTGGAGCATCGATATGGAAGTGAATGAAAAAGTATTTGAAACCATAGACGGTATGGGATATCCACTACTCATTGTGGAAAATACAGGAGAAAAATACAACTTTATATATGAAAATAGTGCTTTAAAAAAATTAATCTCTATTGAAGAAGCACAATCTTTGCCAAAAGATTTAGAAAAACTCATAAAACACTTACCATTAGAATCTGGAAGCGAACAAATCTCACTTCATAATTATGCAATATTTGATGCTGTTTATACAATCTATGCGACTAAAACTGGAAATAATCTTTCACTGATATTTGTAGAGTTACAAATTCAAGAACTTTTTAAAAATATGACTTTTATTGATGAAGATAGTGGATATAATCCTTTAGTTGTTGTCTTAAATACACAAGGGCTATTAGTTGATGCAAATGAGTCTTTTTTAGAAACAGTACAACTAAAAAGAGAAGATATTCTTCAAAAGAGTTTTTTTAAAACATTTATCCCCGGTGATTTAGCAAAACTTAACAAGCACTTAGAAGCTATCCATTCAAGTGATTCACATCATCAACACTTTATAACACCTTTAAAAGACAAAGAAGGAAAGTTATATCGTATCCAATGGCAAGTTTCAACAATGAAAAAAGGGGAAAATGTTTATATAGTTGCTATAGGGAGTGATGTGAGCAAATTTATGGAGGAGAACTGTGAGCTTAAACGTGAGATTACAAGTATAAAAGCAGGTTTTGAGTATTTCCCAATGGCTATAGGTTATATGGATTCTAAAGGGGATTTTATCACTATGAATCCAAAGTTCATAAAAATGCTGAAAATTCCTCAAACAAAGAAGCACTTGAACTTCAAAGAGATACCATTTTTCCATAAAAATATAGATTTCAAACAGATGAGTGAATATATAGAACTCATCAAAGAGATGCATTTCAATTTTAAAGAAGATGGGAAAAATTATAGAGTAGATATTCGTATGTTGCACAACTCCAAAAGGAATACGAAGCTTTATATATTTGTAGTGCAGAAACTGTAGGTTTAATTTGTTGGAGTACAATACAGGTCGAAAAGGTTTTTAATTTATGTATAAAAGATTTGTTTTATTTACAAGTTTATTGTTTTTTGTTGGCTGTAGTGCAATGGAAACAGAAGCTCCCCAAGAGATTCAACCCAAAAAAGCTGTCGTAAAAAAGGCACCAAAAAAAGTTCAAAAAATACCTACAAAACAAGATAATAAACTTATTGTAGGTGGCTTGGAATATGTTTATATCCCATCTTCAAATGTTACACTCAAAGCGAGAATAGATACAGGTGCTAAAACTTCATCAGTGTATGCTGTGGATGTTAAAGAGTTTGAGCGGGATGGAAAAAGATGGGTAAAATTTAAACTCATCAGTGGAAAAAACAGTTTTGTAGAAAAAGCTTTACCAGTAGTTCGGACTGTTCGTATTAAACAAGAAGCCGAACTTGATAATCAAAGAAGATATGTTGTAAAAATGAGAATAAATTTAGGAACACTGAGTCAATTGGTTGAAGTAACTTTAAATGATAGAAGCAAACTTCTTTATCCTGTTTTGATAGGGCGAAACTATTTAACAGGGTTTGCAATGGTTGATGTTTCTAAGAAATATTTGACCACCCCTCAAAAGAAATAAGTCATGAAATCAAAAAATGGGATTATTTTATTTTCGATAATTTTGATCTCCATCTCTTTTGGTTTGATGGCTTTTAAAGTTAACTATCTTAATTTCCCACTTTTTGAACAAGAAACTACTAACTTATGGAATATAGAAGCAAAAATCTCTTTTAAAGCACTCAAAAAAGAGCCAGTACTTATCTCTATGGCATTACCCCCAAAACAAAATGGTCTACTTATTGTGAATGAGGAAGCAAGTTCACCAAACTATGGCTATACAACTCAAAAAGTAAATAATATCAATATTGGTGTTTGGTCTAAAC
Organism: Sulfurimonas sp.; assembly: GCF_050296975.1. Classification (GTDB taxonomy): domain Bacteria; phylum Campylobacterota; class Campylobacteria; order Campylobacterales; family Sulfurimonadaceae; genus Sulfurimonas. The sequence continues at coordinate 154,452 of NZ_JBNKRX010000012.1, read as the reverse complement.
GTGAGAGTGTTGGACAGCAAACACTGTACTACTCTATAGATGTTGTACAAGATCAATATTTTCAAGATGATGTGGCAGATTTTGAGCAAACTATGCAGATGCAGGAGTTCTCAAAACCAGTACTTCAAGCTGCTAATTCAATCATAGAAAGTGTATATGAAAAAAGTGCCGATGCTTTAACTTTTTCTTCATTATTGATTAAAGAGTTTTCAGTTGAAAAACCATCTCAAGCTGCAAAGATGATCAAAAATCATTTTATGAATACCGATAAAGCAAAAAGAGATATCTTATTTCAACTCATTCAACAAAAGGGCTTTAAAGTACGTACTATTGGAGCACTTCATTTAGAAGATAAAGCAAAAAATGTAGCCTTAACACCAATGTTAGAGGTATACTATAAACACAGATGGTATCTTTATGATGTTAATCTAGGGCAAGTTCATGATAAGTCAAATATTTTTATTTGGCAAAGAGGTTCACAGTTTTTACTCGAAGCTGAGGGTGCAAACAATTCCAATGTAAGATTTTCAGTAACAAAAGTGATTGTCCCTGCTAGAACGATAGCACTTTCAAAAGATATAAAACATCAAAGTGCTTTGCTGGACTTTTCATTGTTTGTACTGCCAAATGAAACCCAAAATACTTTTAAACTATTGTTACTCGTACCGCTTGGTGCATTTGTAGTGGTATTTATGAGGGTATTTATAGGTATAAAAACATCAGGAACATTTATGCCTGTACTTTTAGCAATGGCTTTCATTGAAACGCAGTTACTTCCAGGGATTTTGATGTTTTTGTTAGTTGTTACTATAGGGCTAATGGTTCGCTCATCCCTTTCACATTTAAACCTCTTACTTGTTGCGCGGATATCTTCAGTTTTGATTGTTGTTGTAGGGATCATGGCACTTGTAGCGATCTTTTCACAAAAGATAGGTTTGGGATATGCAGCAAGTATCACATTTTTTCCTATCATCATCTTGGCTTGGACGATTGAGAGAATGTCAATTACATGGGAGGAAGATGGTGCAAGAGAGGTTTTTAAACAAGGTGGAGGGTCTTTAGTTGTGGCTATTTTAGCGTACTTTGTTATGACAAATGGCACTTTGAGTTTTATTACTTTTAACTTTCCAGAAATCCTTTTAGCTGTTTTAGGTGTAATCATTTTAATGGGAAGATACAACGGGTACAGACTCAGTGAGTTATATAGATTTAACTCCATGATAAGAGATTAGACGAGATTTGTAATGTTTGCAAACCCTTTTAAACTTAAAAAGCTTGGTATTTTAGGGATGAATGAACGTAATATCAACTTCATCAGCCAATACAATCAACGAAAAAATTTTCCACTTGTTGATAATAAACTCAAAACAAAACAAATAGCACTGCAACATAACATAGCAGTACCAGAACTTTTAGGGTTCATAGAGTTCCAAGCTGATAGAAAACACTTCCAAAAACTGATAGAAAATGAAAATGCTTTTGTGATAAAACCAGCACAAGGAAGTGGTGGTAAAGGTATACTTGTAATTAAAAAAGATGGAGATGCTTACGTTAAAACCTCTGGAGAAAGAGTAAGTAGTTCTTATATACGACGACATATCTCAAACATCTTAAGTGGGTTATATTCTCTTGGTGGAAGAAACGATATCGCTGTATTTGAAAAAATGGTAACTTTTGATGAGGTTTTTGATGGCTTTAGTTTTGAAGGAGTTCCAGATATTCGTATGATTGTATATAGGGGTTATCCTGCCATGGCTATGATGCGCCTTTCAACCTCTATGAGCGATGGAAAAGCAAATCTACATCAAGGTGCAGTTGGAGTTGGTCTAGATATGGCAACTGGAAAAGCGATAAGTGCTGTGCAGTTTAACAGACCACTTACACACCATCCCGATACACAAAAAAAACTAAATGAGCTTGTTGTCCCTTTTTGGGATGATATCTTAAGACTCAGTGCTAAATGTTATGAGATGACAGATATGGGGTATCTTGGTGCAGATATAGTGATAGATAAGTATAGAGGTCCATTAGTTTTAGAGCTAAATGCCAGACCTGGACTTGCTATTCAAATAGCAAATGATTGTGGGGCATTGCATAGGTTTAAACTTATAGATGAAGTAGCTACAAAACATAAAACCATAGAGAGTAAAATAGAGTTTTCAAAAACACTTTAAAAGTTCTCAAAGGGGAAAAGATGGGCAAAAGATACGATGGTTTAACACAAAACGATAAAGAGTTTATAACACAACAAAAACTTTTTTTTATAGCAAGTGCAAGTAATGGTGGTGAAGTGAATCTGAGCCCAAGAGGGTACGATGTATTTCGTGTACTTGGAGATAATGAAGTTATCTTTTTAGACTATGTTGGCAATTTTTTGAGTATAAAGGGGAGCGAGACACCCTTAGAAAATGGTGTATAGATGGTGAGAGAAGTGGAAAAATTGAAGCATACCAAGAGAAAAATGCTACACCACCCGATCTAAATGAGTTTCGTGAAAAAAATTTATAGAAAAAGTACTGTTCATACGTTTTGTAAAGCAAAACATCCTTATGAGCCTTTTAATATTCAAGATGCTAAGACATTGATCATTGGCAATACTCCGCCAAGCCGTTTTGTAACGAAAAAATTGCAAGAGGGTGATATAGACTGGTACTATGGAAGTAAGCATAATGCTTTTTGGAAACTATTGCAAGAGGGTTGTAACTCTCAAAAACCACTCAATTCTAAAGAAGTTCAACAGCAATTTTTTTTAGATAATCATATAGGGATTTTTGATACGATCGAAGAGTGCAGTCGAAAAGAGGGATGTGGTGCATCTGACGGTGAACTTTTTAACATAGTACTTGTAGATGTATCAGCAATTTTAAAAGAGAATATACATCAAAAACTAAGAGTATTTTTTTCAAGTAGATTTGTTGCAGAGCTTTTTCAAAAAGCTACTAATGTAAAGTTTGATCTATGTTCACGTGAGATGCAAACAGTTGCATTAGGTTCAAAACTTTTAGAAGTGACTATCTTATACTCCCCATCACCATCTTGGGCAAGAGGTTTGAATGAGGCAATTAGAAAAGATCCGAAAAAAAATGAGCTTCGTTTAGAACAATATAGTAAAATTCGCGCATGAAAAATGCACTTCTTGATCGAAACAACAACATCGCCATACTCCTTGCAGGGATACTTGCCATTATAGTAGGTATAGGTGTGGCACGATTTGCTTTTACTTCACTACTTCCATATATGCTAGAAGATTTTTTGACACTATCTCAGGCAGGTATTTTAGCATCGTTAAATTTTACTGGTTATTTGGGCGGAGCTGTTTTTTCTATATTTATAAAAGATATCAATACAAAAGTAAAGTATTTTCGAATAGGTATGATCTTGAGTATTGTTTCAACATTAGTTTTAGCACTAAGTTCTAGCGAAAGTATATGGCTAATTTCAAGAATAGTTGCAGGATTTGGTTCAGCTATGGTTTTAATTGTCGGTGGTGCTATTGTAATGGTAAAGCTCAATTTTGAAAATAAAACAAAAGCGATGGGGATACACTTTAGCGGTATAGGTTTTTCAATTGTGGTGTCGGAACTAATTTCGCAATATGTATTACAAAACTATACATGGTCGCAAGCATGGCTTATTTTAGCTCTGTTTGGAAGTATCGTAACAATTTACTCGTTGTATATTTTATCGTTTGATAAGCAGATAAAAAAAGACTCACCAAAACACCATCTCTCCAAGTCTATATTTTCTCCGTATGTGATCTTATTGATTGCGGCATATTTTACCGAAGGTGTAGGGTTTGTGGTACAAGGGACTTTTTTACCCGACATTATCAACTCTCTAAAGGGGTTAGATGGATATGGAAACCTTGGTTGGCTGATCGTTGGAATTGCAGGAATTCCTTCTTCTATACTCTGGATGCGATGGGCACATAATTATGGAAGTGTCAATGTGATTATTGTTGCAATGCTTTTGCAGATAGTTGGGATTTTAATCCCGACATTAAGTAACAGTGTAGGACTAAATTTACTTAGCGGTGCACTTTATGGAAGTACATTTATAGGACTTGTTGCACTGTTTTTAAATCTAGGGGGTCACTTAGCTGGAAAAAATCCAGTAGTATTGATGGGTGCGATGACGGCAGCGTATGGGATCGGACAAGTGGCAGCACCACTGTATAGTGTTGCTTTAATCCATCACTTTGGTAATTACAATAGTACTTTGTATTTGACTGCTTTTATAGTATTTATCGGTGTGTTATTATTATTGTATGCAGAAAAAAAGACTAAAACCGTGATCGATAAAAGTGCATTTGATTTAAAAGATATATTGCAAGTGAGATAGCAGATGAGTAAATTTCAGCTATTTAAATAAGTTGAATCGGTAAAAAATACTTAACGTGAAACTCTCCTTTATCTGATAAAAAATGGTTTGTATAAAACTCTGTGTAAGATGGCTGTGTAGTGGTTTCAAAACCACTTTTTGGCAGCCACTCATGGTATGCCCACTGGATCAATTTTAAAATATCTCCATATTTTCCTTTTACCTCAAAAGTTGCATATAATCCTGCTGGGATTGTAAATGATGAGAGCACACTTTTTTGTAATTTTGTCTTACTAAGTGGTACAGTCGCAGCGATGTAATAACACTCTTTTAAGGGGGTTACGATTGGATTATCGTGGTAGATTCCTATCTCTTTATATTCAGTGATATTATTGCCATATACCCATGCTTGAAGTTTTTGCCAACTCTTTTTTATCTCATAGTTGTAGCCTTTATGGCGGACATAGTAGGCTACTTGATCTTCTGTTTTTATGATTTTTGGTTCAAGTAAGGAGTAATCTGCTAGTGAGAGTGAAGCAGTAGGTGAGCTTTGAAGAATTTGATTGGAGTAGTTTTTAAATCCACCTTTTCGCCAAACTTTTGGAGAGACTTCGAAACGCTCTTTAAAAGCTCTAATGAATGAAGTTTGGGAAGAGTATCCACATTGGTTTGCTATCTCTGTGATCGTAGAATGGGTATTTGTCAACAATAGATTTGCCGCTTTTTGCAAACGGATCGATTTGATTGTCTCATAAATATTCATCCCTATCTGTTCTTTAAAAATTCTATGGAAATGAAATTTGCTTAAACTATGCATTTTTGCTAATTCATCAACATTGATATTAGTAGCTATATGTTGGTAAATATAGTACATAACACTGTTTGCAATCTGTGAATGTATCTGCATAGTATCTTTTTTCATAGAACAATTATAGCAAGATTAGATAATTTTAAAAGCAAATATAGTGATAAATATAAGCAATTTTAGTGAAGAAATTATTTTTTTATACAAATATAATGTGTCAAAAATTTAAGGAGTGAAGATGAAACGATCATTTATTCGCGAGATTCTTGAACACACAACACCAAGTACGATCTCTTTTGCAGGTGGTTTGCCAGATGAGTCACTGTTTCCAGTAGAGGCTTTAAGAGAGTCAGCTCAAAAGGCACTCAGTTCACCAGAAACTTTACAATATACAATCTCACAAGGGTATCTTCCTTTACGAGAAAAAATAGCGAAGTTTTACTGCGATCAAGGGTTTGAGACAACCGCACAAGAGATTTTAATAACATCAGGTTCACAACAAGCTTTAGATATTATCAGCCGTTACTACTTTAAGCGTGAGATTACTGTTGAAGCACCTTCGTATTTAGGAGCTATGAATATATTTCAACTTAATTCTATGCAACAATCAAGTATAAAGCTGGAAAATGACGGGATTAATTTAGAGGCATTTGAAAAAAGTTTTCGTAAGACTAAATTTGCCTACTTAATCCCAGATTTTCAAAACCCAACAGGTGTTGTATATATGTTTGAAAAACGTCAAAAAGTGGCAAAAATTGTAGAGCAATCACAAGGAATTTTAATAGAAGATGCCCCTTATAGTGAAGTGTATTTTGAGCAAAAGTACCCCTCTATAAGTTCGATGATTCCTGAACGAAGTTTTCATTTGGGTTCGTTTTCAAAAGTTTTAGCACCAGCTTTACGCATAGGTTGGATTCGTGCAAGTGAAGCGTTACTCAAACCACTGATTCCTTATAAAGAGGCTATGGATTTGCATACAAATAGTGTAGCACAACGTATAATTGACGTGTATCTTGAAGACACAGATTTTGAAGCACATCTCAAGGTTTTGCGTCAGACATATGCACAAAAAATGAAGCAGTTTACACAAGCACTCGATCAGTATTTGCCACAGTTTCATTACATAAAACCACAAGGCGGGATGTTTATTTATGGTTCACTTGATGGAGTAGATACGACAGAGTTAGTATATAGATGTTTAGAAAAAGGGGTCGTGTTTGTACCTGGGGCTGAGTTTTATCAAGATGGAAGAGGAAAAAATGAAATACGTTTTAACTTTACGCGAACAACACAAGAGCAGATGCAAGAAGGAATCATGCTTATAAATTCAGATGATGATAGTGTGGAGTAGATAGGTACTCAAAAAAGAGAGCAAAATCCCATAACCTATAATAGCACTGACAAGTCGAGGATTGAATCCTGCAAGTGTTGCCATAGCCCCAGCAGTAATCATTGGAGCCATTCCCGCTTCCATAATGGAAATTTTCGCTATCTCCCCTTGAAAGTTAAAAAGATTGCATAATATCATAGCAAATATAGGTGCAAAGATTAGTTTGATGATCAAGGCACTGCTTAGAGGACGTAAGTCTTTTGCAGGAAGTTTAAGATGCAATTGTAAACCTACAGCGATAAGAGCAAAAGGAACAATAGTAGATGATAAGATATTTAAAATAGATTGAACTACAGGAATATATTTGATTCCACTAAGAGTAAAAGCGACCAATAAAAAGATAAATGGCGGGAAAGTAAAAAGCTTTTTTAAAATAATGGTTGCACTTACTTTCGTCTTATTTGAATATATAGAGAGCACAAAAGTACCGTAAGTTGCAAGGGCTAAAAAAGTACCAAATTGATCATAAATAAGCACATAGGGGAGTGCTTCATCTCCATAATAAGATTGTATGATAGGAATACCCAAAAATGATGTGTTTCCTAAAGGGGTTACAAGTAAGAGTATGCCCTCAATCTCTTTTGAAAAGTGAAAATATTTTGAGATTATAAGTACCATTAAAGCAGATACTGCCATAACACTCCACGCAATAATAATGGGGAAGATATTTTCCCCTAAGAGTTGCAGTTTGGGAATTTGCAGGAGTATCATTGCAGGTAGAGAAATATATATGACAAGTTTATTTAAAATATTGGGAATCTTTTGACTGTAAAAAGAGGTAGATTTAAAAAAATACCCTAGACCAATATAGATAAAGATTAAAATAAAATTTGACATTTATAATTATACTTTCTCTTTTTAATTAAATGCTATTACAATGGAAATTTGATAGAGGAAGTTTAAAATAAATTAAGAAAAACTTATGTGATATAGATCATAAACTAATTTTTTATAAACTTTGTTATAGCTTTAAGAGCTAAAAATATATGCAAGTTTTAACGAAGGTAGAGCTTTTTGTAAGCATTATTTTTTTTACTAAGACAATAAATAATGATAGTTCAATGATTAATCCTGGCAGTACAACCAAGGTAAATGGTTCAATATAGAACATTCTTAAATTCACGGGGTACAAAAGTTCGAGGACAACCCTTCCTATCCATAGAACAGTTTGAATCAAAACGTAATAGTATAGTACTTCTATAGTTGACTTTACCTTCTGAGAGAGTAGCATCGTAAGGCTACCAAATGCCACTAATAAGATTCCTACGGCAAAAATAACCAATGTTACAAAACTTATTTCATCTGGTTGTAGCAGTGAAAATCCCTTTGATTGATAAGCAAATGATGGCATTGCAAAATGCAGTAAACCCACAACAATCTCAATGATTCCCGCAACCAAGAGGATTTTTTTCGTTAGATTTATTTGTTTTTCCATCACATATTCCTTTTTATATTGAATTACTCATAATACTCAGGTGTATGTTTTTGTGAATCAAATAACTTTTTGTCGTGAGGAATCCAAAGCGTTGCTTTTGTTTTCTTTAAAAGGTTATCTATCTTTACAAAAGAGTGAATGGAACCTTTTTTATCTCCCCATATAGGTATGCCATAATTTTCTCTATGTTTATATGTCACAAAACAATCTCCTGAAATAAATACAGTACCTGTTTTTGGAAGTTTTACGATCAGTGATTGGTGTCCGGGGCTATGACCTGGCGTGGAAACAAGAATAACACTGCCATCATCAAAAAAATCAAAATCACCATCTAATAGTTTTATCTTTTGAGTTGAATCAAACTTATAAAAGTCTGGGTTATAACCATACTTTTTTGCCATAGGTCCAAAAGCTATATCATACTCTTTTTGTTGCATAACCCAAGTAGAATTTTTAAAAAGTTTAGCATTACCTGTATGATCATTATGTAGATGAGAAAATACCAAATAATCTATCTTTTTTGGGTCTACATTACTCGCTTTAAACTGTGAAGTAAGCGTTTTTTGAACCTGCATATTGAAATTACCGTTAAACCAGTTTTCACCACCTTTTACCCCATACAGCTCATCAGGAAGACCAGCATCCCAAAATATTGTACCTTTTGGATGCTCTATAAGATAGCATGTATTGGCGAGTTCAGCTACTGTACCCTGTTTAAGAGTTGGATCGAACAAAGACATGTTTTTAGCTTGAATATGTCCGCAATCATAAACATATAACTTTATCGGTACTTGAGATTTTTGTGCACCCAATTGTGCTAAAGAAGGCTTTTGCACACAGCCACTTAAAACTACTAATAGTAAAAACAATAGACTAATTTGTTTATACATAATTGACTCCTATATATTAAAATAAGTCAAAATATTATGCAAAACTAAAAAATACTAGCGTGATAGCAGTCACATACAAATTTATATAAATATGCTAGTATAATCAATGCAAAATAGGAGATAAAATTGATTTATTTTAAGTTTATAAATGAACAAGATATTTATTCGATCATCCCTTTACTAAAAATGTTAAACGATACTATCTCTGAGGATGTTTTAAAACAAAGGCTTGATGAGATGCTCACACAAGGGTATAAATGTATCGGTATATTTGATGATGATAAACTTGTAGGTATATGTGGGATCTGGATACTTACAAAGTACTATGTAGGAAAGCACATAGAGCCAGATAATGTGTTTATTTCTCCTGAGTATCAGAATCAAAATATTGGCACAAAATTGATGGCTTGGATCACTGAATATGCAAAAGAAAATGGCTGTATAGCAAGTGAATTAAATTGTTATATCAACAATAAAAGAGCACAAAAGTTTTGGGAAAAAGAGGGTTATGAAGTTATTGGACTTCATTTTCAAAAGAAGTATTAATTTGTATGAGGAAAGACAAAATGAGAGATGTTCGTATTTGTTATGTTGGAGATTCATTTGTAAATGGTACAGGAGATCAGGACAAACTCGGTTGGACTGGAAGACTCAGTGCAAGCTCTCAAAATAATACTATAGATATTACACATTATAACCTTGGGATCAGAAGAGATACATCTACTGATATCTTAAAAAGATGGGAAGCAGAGTGTCAAGTAAGATTACCGGAAGTTTCAGAAAATAAAGTTGTTTTTTCGTTTGGAGTAAATGATACTGTTGTTGAAAATGGGCAAAGAAGGGTTTCATTAGAGCAGAGCATAAGTAATGCTAAGAGTATATTATTAGGTACATTGAAAAAATATGATGTTTTAATGATCGGTATGCCTCCCATTGATGATGAAGTGCAAAACAGAACTATTAAAGAGTTAGATGCGCATTATCAACTTTTATGCAAAGAGCTTAATGTATCCTATCTTTCGATCTATCAAAAGTTAATAGATGACAAAGTATGGATGGTGGTTTAAAAATTAAACAGATATATCAATAGAAGACTGTTTAATTTTTAAAGATTCCTCTGGTAGAGAAAGCAGAATATCTATAAGTTCTGGCATCTCTTCTAATATTTTTGGATGAAAATTTGGGTTTGCTTTTCCAGCGATTGTGTCTTTGAGCTCTTGTAAAAGGTTAAAAGGTCTATTATTTTGCAATGACAAATCAAGAGGTTTATTTGTAACACTATATTCATGTTTAAATCCAATAATCATCATTGAAGCCAATTGCCAAACACTTATTTCTCCTTTTTTATAAAGCTCATTTGCTAAAACATATGTTTCATGGGGTGTAATGTTTTCAAGATCGTAACCCTTGGTGTATTCAATTTCTGTAGAGTCAACCTCTATATTTATAGATTTTTCTGTAGTGTTATCTGTATTTTTGTTTTGTGTATTTGTTTCTGAGTGATAAAAGCTAGTTGCCGAAAATGTGCTGTTTTTAATCTCCATAATTTTCTCCATAAATTAGATTTTGGCTTTTTATGATCAAAATAAAACTGCTGTATTAACAAATAGCTTGTTACAGCAGTTTTACCAACTTAACTTAATAGCGCTAAATCAGCTGGTGTGATTGTATGAACTTCTGTAATACTATCAAATGGAAGTCCAACTTTCTCGTGTGCTCTTTTTACAGCATCTGCACTCGGTGCTAAATTAAAGCAATATGCTCTTCCATCTCCAAATCCAACATGAGTTCGGATAGAAATAACTCCCTCTTCTTTACAGGCAGCTTGATATTTTTCATAAAAGCCTTCTAGTTGTTTAGGTGTTATTCCATCAGGAAAAGTACCATTTACTTTATCATGGGTATCCATATACAACTTTAGTTTCTTTCCAGAAATAGAGCTTAATGGAGTCCCACCTGCTTTAGTAGAACAAGCAGTTAAAGCGGGAGATAATACAATTGCTGTTGCTGCCATACCAGCTACTTGTATAAACTCTCTCCGACTAAATTGACTTTCATTTTTATGACTATCTAATGATTTATCTTTCATTTTTGTCTCCTATATTTTATGGGTGAGTTAGCTAAGTAATGCTAAATCACCTGGTGTAATAGTTGAAACTTCCGTGATACTGTCATAAGGTAATCCTACTTTATCATGTACTCTTTTTACTGCTTCTACGCTAGGAGCCATATTGAAACAAAACGCTTTTCCGTCTTCAAAGCCTACATGTATTCTAAGTGAAATTACACCCTCTTCAATACATGCCTCTTCGTACTTTTTGTAAAAACCTTCCAATTGTTTTGGTGTGATTTCTGCTGGAAAAGTTTTATTTTCCTTGTCATGTGTATCGATAAAAAACTTCATATTTTCCATCTCGTTTCCTTTTGTTGTTTATTTTGATGAACATCAGAAAAAATTCTATTATGAATCTAAAGTTATTTATGTGATATGAGTCACACAAATTTATAGTGTGATTTAAATCACATAAATGATCTGTTTTTTCCTTTACAATAGTGTAAAAAGGAGATCAAATGGATGTAACAGGAGTAAATAGTTCATATACGAATAGATATAGTGACACTAAACAAACAAGCTCAACAAAAATAGATTTGCACAATATATCTCAAAATGAAGTAAATGAACTGATACGTGATGGTATATTGGATCTAAGTGCGAATACACTTGTAATTATTCCACTTGAGATAGTACAAGATTACGGGGAAGAGTATGCTATGAATATGAAAGTTGACCTTATAAAACAAACTGAGAAAGTTATTGCATATAATAAGAGTATAGGTCAATCAACTGACAGTGATGAAAAAGTTCTTCAGTATTTTTATAGTGTTCAAGGGGAAGAGATAAGTGCTTTAAGTGAGTTGTTTATAAATGAGAAGATAAATGAAACCAACATTTATGAGCAAAGTAATATTACTCAAAAAAGTGAAACAGATATTGAAAAACTTTTAAATGACCTAAGAGAAAAAGGTGCATTAAAATTCCTTGCAGAACTCGATAAAGAGAAGATAGAACAGCAAGTTGAAAAGTATCGTAAAGAACTTGAAGAGAAGTATAAAGATGATCCAAAAATGATGGCACAAATTGATGGACTTGTTGAAAAATTTAAAAAACAACTTATAGAGGAGATGGAAGAAAAAATAAAACAAGACGCAAGTAAGGCAAATACAAAATCAGAAGCTATGATCAAAGTTGTACAAGATTCAAAACCGACAGATAAAAAGAAAAGTTTTTTAGAACAAGCATTAGAATAAAGGCTGCTAAAACAATAACAGCCTAATTTTTATGTAGATGAACAACAAGCATCATTTGTTTTAGAGATGCAGCATCCATCTTGAGTGTTTTTTGCATCTAATCCAAATACTTCTATATCATTCATCGAATGATAGTTTTCCCAGATTATATTTGTAGGATCGCTAACCCAGTATTTGTTTGACTCTTTGTAACAGCAAGTAGCACCATCTTCTATTTTACCTCTAATACCTGCTATTTCAAACATATGTTGTGCTTCAAGTAAAGCGGCATCGCTTTCATACTGAATGCCAAGGTGATTGAGCCCTTTGTCATATCCTCTAGTTGATATAGCAAAATTTAGAGAAAGATCATCTACTAACCACTGTACATAGTCTTCTTTTATTTTGGTTGGTTTAGCACCAAGCTGTATGCTGTAAAATGCCATACTTTTTTTTAGATCTTCTACAGAAATATGTATATGCAGTCTTCTATTTTTATCCATTGTGGATCCTTTTTATTAAAATTCAATATACTAAGACGATGGAAAATGAAAAAAGGTTGCAACTATTTTGAATGAAGTGTCGTCTTATTCAAAAAGAAATGTAAGGAATATAAATGAAAAATACAGATGCTTCAGATTTTGCAACTATATATGAGCAATTAAAAAAACCGTTACTTCGATTCATTAGATACAAAGTAACCGATCCACATATTGCAGAAGAGATTTTAAATGATGTTTTTTTTAAAGCCTATAATTCTATTGAAAGCCTGGAAGAGAAAAAAAGTTTGAAAAGTTGGCTTTATACCATTGCATCAAATAGCATTATAGATTTTTATAGAAAAAAAACTCCTACTTTTTTAGAGCTAGAAGATGAAAAAATGCTTGATGAAAAAGAGTTAGATTCTATATATAAAGACTTTGACTGCTGTTTAAAAGATTTTTTAAATAGATTGTCACCACCAAGTGCACAAGCATTACAAGCAGTTTATTTTGATGAGATGACGCAACAAGAGTATGCAGAAAAAAACTCACTGAATTTATCTACAGTAAAATCATATGTTTTTAGAGGCAAAAAATCACTAAAAGAGCTTTTTGAACAATGTTGTGAATTTGAAAGAGATCAATACTACAATATAGTAGATTTTCAACAAAAATAAAAATCTTTATGTGATCTAGGTTACAGAAAAATAGAGTGTTTCATTTTAGAATCTTTTTATATTCATTGGAAAAGGATCTTATATGAATCTACTTACAATAACACGTATATTTTTAGGCATTATATTTATCTGGTATGGGACGTTGAAATTTTTTAGTGGAGTGAGCCCAGCTGAAGGTTTGGCAATAGCAACTATAGATAAACTGTTTTTCTCACTTATTCCACCAACAGTTTCAATAATTCTCTTGGCAATCTGGGAACTCATTATCGGCATAGGGTTTTTAGTAGGAAGATATTTAAAGTATGTATCGATTCTTTATCTTGTTCATATAACTCTTACCTTTACACCACTCATTTTACTTCCTGAACTATGTTTTACAAATCCACCTTTTGAGTTTACGATAGTAGGGCAATACATAGGGAAAAATTTGATATTTTTTATGGTAGGGTTGATGATTTATCAGCAAAATAAATCCAAAACATAAATACAGAGCAGTATCAAAAAAAAGATACTGCTTGTTCTTAAAAAAATGTTTTATTCTTACTCTATGTCACGAACACATCGAACATTGAGTGTCTCGCTATCGGCAAAAGCATCTGCATTACCGCCACCATATTGAAAAATATTTGCTACATGATATGTTGTTCCAACGAGCTCATCACTCCAAGCTGTAATCCAATCTTCATGATATACAGGCGTAAACCCTTCAATGATTGTTACATCAGTATCATTTTCACCAGCAACACGAATTTGTGTCACTTCACTTGTGCCACCACTATTTATGTCTGAGTGTGGAAGACGCCAATCATCGTAACCACCAAGCGTAAGATCACTACAGTAAGTATCTGCTTCACTCCATGTAAGTGTTACAAGTCTTGTGTGGTCAGTATCTTCCCACATAAGTGTGTCAACGGTAACCATACCAGAGTTATCTACCGGTGCTGAACGTGTTGTTGAACTAAAAGTGTCTTGTACTCCACCAACATAAAGTGTTGTATCTACTGTAGTTTCATATGAGTCTGATGTTGTATGACGTACATATACTTGCTGATTATTTTCAACTGTTGTAGCAACATTGCTCCATGTTACTCCATTATCAAGTGAATATTCTCCATTAGAAATAGTTAAATCAACAGCAATATTGATACCGCTTATCGTTACACTATCTTCAACAACAGTACTAAGTGCTGTATTGTTAAGATCAGTAAATGTAAATTGGTTTGGTGTATCAAGTGTTTCTGATTGTGTTGTTACATAAAAAGTTTCATCACGTGTTCCAATAGTGAGTTCTGTACTTACCTCTGTGCTGTAAGAACTAGAACTTCTTAAACGTACATAAACTGTTTGATTGTTATCTAGTGTCCCAGCAAGTGTTGTCCATGTTGTTTTATTGTCTAAAGAGTATTCACCATCACCACTTATACTTATTTTTGTTTGTGGGTAATTGATACCACTCACTGTTATGTTATGCTCATACATTGTACTTAAATTTGCATCTGTGATACTCGGAAGTTCAAAACTATCTGGATTTACATCACAAGTACTCTCTACCACTAACTCAGCAGGGCTGCTGAAATCTGTTTTGTAGATGTTGTTTTGTGTATCTTGAAGATATGTATAATTCTCAAGTGTAAATTTTTGTAAAATTTGAGTACCACCATAATAATCTGTACTAAAAATAGGGTATGTACCTGCCTCTGTCCCATCACTTACCCAGTACTTATAACTATTTAGATTCGTACCTACATCGATCGTTTCAAAAAGAATTTTATCTGCAAAAACTTCCAAGTTTTGCATTGATGTTAAAGTACTTTCAGCACTCTGTGTTATAACATCTTTGACAGTTTCAAGTGTTTGCGTTTGTGGATCATAACTCATAAGGTAAAAGTGTGAATTGTTTACATATCTAAAGAAAAGTTTACCACTAAGTGTTATGAGGTTGTTAATGCGAGAATCAAAAGTATGTACGAGGGTAGTTCCATTTTCATCTGCTTTTAGAAGTCTTTTCCCATCGCCTATACCAATTTCATTACCAACGAAAAAGAGTGCATCATTAACAACTACAAGAGTTTTTGCATAATCATCAAGGACGTATGTATTCCCTAATTTATACGCAGGTTGCGTACCAACTTTTGCCCAAACTTCCAAGTTATTTGATTGTCCTAATGAGTTATTTTGTGCAGCAAAGAAAAGGGTATTTGCAATCATGACAGGAGTTACACTTGCTGCTTTATACCCCTCAATACTCTCTACACTCTCTAGTGCTGAGTAGTCACTGTTTGTTTTTTCAATATGAAATGTATATATTGAGCCATTATAGTCATCTCTTAAAAGATAAAGCGAATCGTTAAGCACTGCATATCGCACACCAACTGTATCTGAAATTCTTACGATATCTCTTGCTTCATCAGCTCTATAAAGACCATATCTACTATAGTTAGAATCAGATGCACTAAAGAAAAGATAATTACCAGCAGTGTTAAAATAACCAGGGTTAGAACTTCCATACAAGGTAGTAGAGGAATATGGATTTGGATTTATCTCATGAATTTCAGTACCCTCTAATGTTCCATCACTTGCCCATAGCTCTTTGTAATGGGAATCTACAGCTGTAAAGTATTGTGTATTGCCAATTTTTGTATTGTATGGGATATATATTAATGTATTTGCAGCAAGTCCACTACTTGTTATACCGTTATAAAGCTGTTTTACAAGTGTCGTACCCGTTTCACTTCCATCTGTTTTATAGAGTTCTACACCTATGCTGTAAGGATCTTTACACATTCTAACAAGTTGTGTCGGTTGTATATACTCATTGATCGTGAGGTGAATAGTTCCTAAACTTGAATATGTACATTCATTGATTGTTTGTGTAAGTGTGTACGTAAAGAGATCATCTCCCACATGAGTATCGTCTGGATCGTATGAGTAGTGAATCATTTCATTACCAATGCTAAAGAGTGTCGCACTTCCATGTTCTGGCTGTGTAGTTATGCTATATGTGTAGTTTGAACTATCCTCCATGAGGTACTGAGACTCTATAGTCTGTGTATTATAAAGTGTATTGCTACCATTGACTGCCTGTGTAGTTTGTGGGGCTACAATAGTAATATTTACATTCCCATAGTAGTTGCCACTTTCATATTGGAAACTATCTGTACCTGTAAAACAATCATTACTTGTATATTTAAAGTCGATAAATTCATTTCCAATGAAATATACATCTATACTTCCATGTTGCGGTGCTATACTAAATGTTATATTGTCATCAAAAAGTTCAGTTGTGAATTGTATGCTTGTTTTAGAAGTAAGGCTGATGTTAATGTCAGTTAATTGTATTTTGTTAGTAGTTGTATCATCTGAAGTATTTTGATCAGGGATTGTGACTAGTACTGGAATGACATTAACATGCTGTGTAAAGTTATGGTCCTCTAAATTGTGAATCACTTCTGTAATATTTACATCTCTTCGGTGCATTTGCAATTTTTTGAAAAACTCTGATCCTTTTAAACCACTACGTCCACCCACATTATAAGCTTCTATCAGTTCCCCTAAGTCACCTATAGGATCATCTGAATGTAATAATGCTGTTGAAAGACGTAAAAGTTCTGCATTTACCGAGGCGTTTGCACCGTTTAAGTCTGTTATATCTAAACCACTCGCATAGAGTGCTTCTGCAAAATCAATTCCAAAAGCATCTTCAAAGTCAGCCATGATTTGTTCTTGTGCTTGTGCAAAAGTATTTCCATTTTTCAAAAGTGTTTTGATTCTTTGTGATGCAAGATCAGTTAAAACATTTACATTTGTTTCTACGCGTTGATTAGCAACTGCTAAAGTATATGAACTGAGTGTTATTGATGATGTACTTGTACCTTCAAGTGTTTCATCATAATAATAGCCACTTACAACCACTTCGCTCAGTCCACTCCATGAAACATTTAAATCATATGTTCCAAAATCATCAACTATATCTCCCTCAACTTTGATAGAGGTTCTCTCAAAATCCTCACCAATCTTATAGATGGTAACACTTGAACCTTTTAAAAAAGGACCTTTTTGTGCATTTCCAGCAAGTACGCTGCTACTTGTTTGTGCTGTTGTATCCTCACTACTGCTACTACAACCACTAAATATAAACATAGTTGTTAGCAATATAGTTATTATCCCTTTTGTGAACATTTTGCTCTCCTATCAAATGATAAAAAATACTATAAAACAGAAACATTGCAAAAACATTGCAATTTAGATGAATGACATTTCGAGGTAAGAGAATAAATAAAAAGAAGATTAGTTAAGTAGTGCTTTCCTCCATAGTTTGCTTAAAATTTCTACAGCTTCATAAAGCTCTTTTTCACTAAATCCACCAAACCCAAGGCGAAGTGCTTCCCAGCTACCGCCTGAAACACCTTTAGCAAAGTAGAGTTTTATACCCTCTTGCTCTGCTAGTATTTTAAACTTTTCCCAGTCAAAAGCTACAGCTGGGGTAATGATAATTGCTAAACCTGCACCTTGGGCTTCAATCTTCATCGTCTCACCTAGATGTTCTTCTAAGAGTTTTTTTAAAAGTTCATGTTTCTTCTTATGAAGTGTACGAATTTTGCGAATATGCTTGTCAAAATGCCCCTCTTTCATAAAGTGTGCTAAAGTGATTTGTGTATCGAGTGAGACTTTACAAAAATGGCTATCAAAATGTGTTTTATATAAGCCAAGAAGATGCTGTGGCACTACCATGTAACTTACTCGTAAAGCTGGAGAGAGATACTTTGAAAATGTACCAAAATAGACCACTTTATCGTTCTTGTCTAAACCTTGTAGTGAGGGGATAGGGCGGTTGTAGTAGGTAAGTTCCCCATCATAATCATCTTCGAGTATAAGCGCGTCCGTATCTTTTGCCCACTCTAAAAGTTTTAGGCGGTTTGCTATGGGCATACTTACACCTTTTGGGTACTGATGCGATGGTGTGATGTAGACTAGTTTTGCTTTGCTTTTTTGCAGTGCATCGATCATCAAACCGTTTTCATCAACACCTATCTTCTCTATCTCATAACCATAAGCACTAAAAACTTGGTTGACGATGTGATAGCCTGGGTCTTCCATAGCAAAAGTATCGTGTGTACTTTTGAGCATCTTGGCAAGAAGCCCCATAGATTCCCCAAAACCGCTTGTAACGATGATCTGATCAGCGATACAATTTGCTCCACGTGAATTATTCAGATACTCTGCGATCTGCTCTCGCAATATATACTCCCCTTGACCATCAGGATATCCTCCAAGATCAAGCGTTTCATCGATCACTTTTGTATAGATTCGTTTCCACAACTTGAGCGGAAAAGAGTCTTTTGGAAGTCGCGCAGGGAAAAAGTCATACTTGTAGCTTTTTTGTGTTGTTTCTATGGCTTCTTTGTTTGCATGACTTGTGCGAAAATCTTTAAAGTTTGTATCGCTCACAAAGTACCCACTTTTTGGATAACTCTCTATAAACCCCTCAACATAAAGCTGTCGAAATGCAGACTCGACCGTGTTTTTACTAAGGTTGTAAGTGGATGAGAGTTTTCTGATCGAGGGAAGTTTTTCTCCTACTTTTAGGTTTTGAACTATGTCGTTTTTTAATGCTTCATAAAGTTGGATATGTAAGGGTGTTTTTGAGTTTTGATCGATCGTGTACATATTAAAGTCAATCCAAGTTGCAGTGTGTCACATCATAGTTTTTACCATTACTTGCAGTTATCTGGTAATTCCAGATAACTGAGTCTCTCTTTAATTTACTTTCATTTTGGTGGATCAAAATATTTGAGTTTTCTGTCATTTTAAAATATCCTTATCTTGTTTTGTTGTTTTCAAAGTAACTCTAGCTCTTCGCTCATATCTTTTATGAGTTTTGAGAGTGGGCGTTTGTTTATATCTTCATCTGTGATGTAGCCACAGGTAATGAGACGCATCAAATCTTCACGGTTTTTAAAGAGTGTTCCCTCATAGTTTTTCATTAGCTCATCTATGTAGCTGTCGTTGTAGATTTCTGCTTTTTGGATGAGTTCTAGGATAATATCTTTGTGATTTTGGTAAATATTATCTATATTAAACGTTTCTATATGAGATTTTACTTTTTCGTGATTATCTATGACTTTTTTTTCTATCTTAATAGAATCTTGATTGTATGTAAATTCGCAATCTTTTATATATAGCTGAAACTTTATATCATCGTTAAAGGAATCTACAAAAGGATGGTAAATCTCATTTTGTTTTGTTGATTTTCTTTGATTACAAGTTTGACAACTTGGTATTAGATTATAAATAGAAACTGCAAAATAAGGGTATGTCTTTTTATCAAAAAAATGGTCTAATTGAGCTGTGGCTTCCAAAGAGTTGTGTTTTCTAAAATTTTGTATGTAGTTTCTATTGCAGTAAGGACAAACAGTAATATCTAGGTCTTTGATGTATTCAGCTTTTTTAAGTCGTGTATAAAGTGTATAAAAGTAATCTTTTTCTGTGCTACTTAACGATGTAATAGCTTTATGATTGTCTATATAGCTTTTTAGTTCACAAAGTTCTGTATAGTTCATAGTAACAAGTTTTTTTAAATCAATCTCTTGAGAATAGTTTTTGAACTTCTTCTTTATTATGTTGTCAATATCTTGAATAGTGATAGCCCATTTTTCTTTTTTATTTTCTATTTTTTTGTAAGTTTTTTGTTTCTCATCTTTATCAAAAAAGTTAGAAAATATTTGCTTTGTGAAATTTTCTATAGTTATTGTAGAAAGATTTATTTTAGTCATATTTTTTATCTTCTTTTTTTGCTAACTCTTCTTGAAGTTCTTTGATCTGCTTTTTAATTTGATCGACTTCTGATAAACGTTTACTATCAAGCATCTTTTGAAGTTGTCGTTTTAAAATTGGCTCTCCAACTATAGAAATAATATCTTCACAATACGCTATCTCTTCTTGAGAAAGTGTTTTTTGATTGAGGTATTTTATAGCTTTGTTTATCTTTTCTTTTGCAAACTCTCCCATAAGCCCATCTTGCATAAAAAAACCATGAGATAAAAGAGTATGTATATTTGCTCCAAAGGTGTCTATATCGGGATGTACTTGTTCTCCATTTTTTAAAAATATTACATTTTCTTTTGGTAAATCTGAAAGAATAAACGGAGAGTGAGAAGTTATTATTATTTGAAAATTATATTGTTTATAATTTTTTGATAAAAAATTAGTAAATATATTTAAAAATTGTTTTTGCCAATTTGGATGAAGATAATTATCAACTTCATCCAATAGTAAAAGTATGGTGTCATTTTCTTTGGGCTTTATATTGTCAAATGGTGTATTTATAGCCATATAAATTTTTGCAAATAGATTAAAAAACTCCTGATGTCCATCTGAAAAATAAGGGAATAATCTAAAATTTAAAAAGCCTGAAACAGTAACTGTTAAATGCTTGTGTAACTGAATAAGTTCAACTATATCATGTATATTATTCTCAATAGTTATGGAAAACATTCCATTGTTATAAAAAGTATCAAATTTTGTTAAAGTTGAAATTGCTTCTTTAACTTTAACAAAATATTTTTTCGGGACTTCATACAAAGCATCATCAATTGTAAAATCTTGACTATAAAAATTTATTAATTCATCTATAGATTTATTGTTATTATTGGTATCAATTTTATCTATTGATTCTTCAATAAATTTTCCATTAACTTCTTCCCCAATACCTTGATATGAACTAGTTATAAAATTTAAAATAGATAAATACTTAAAAAAATATTGCCATTCATTTCTTTTATAGTGAGGTTCACCACTTGAATCATGTAAATTGTATAGAGCTTTAAATTTTATAAATTTGTCATATTTAGTTTGATTTTTTTCTTCTTTAAATTTTTGTAATAAGCTATCAAATGAAGTAAAAACATAGCTGTGATTAAAAGATATAGATATTTTATTTGGTTTTTTCCAGTCCTTTGGAAATTTAATATTATCACTATAAAATGCTTCTAACCCATTTTGAAAAATATTGTCATTGTAAAGTTGTTTGATTTGACTAAAGTCTCTTAATATATGTTTATATTGGGATTGTATGTCTTCTGCAAACTTGTCATATAAATATTCATCAGTTATATTTGCAAGATGTTCACTTATTTGAGTTTCGGTAGTCATATCAGGATAATAAATAGGGCTTTTTGTGAAATATATATTGTGTATATTTTTTGTTGATATTGAATTTATCTTAAAATTTTGTTGAACAATTTGATTCTCTATCGACCTTTTATCTAGTTCATGAGTTTTTTGACTTTGATTATTTATCAGTTTATAGTTCTTAAAATTTCCTTTTAATGAAAAACTATTGTCAACTTGATTGTATAGCAATCCAAAGTATATATCACTATTATTTGAAGAAAAAAAACTATGTACTTCATATTTAATAACTTCTAAAATACTACTCTTCCCACTCCCATTCTCCCCAACAATAGCGGTAATATTTATATTATTGCCAAACAAGTTTTCAATATAGTTATTATCTTCACACTCTTTTTTCTTTTTATCACAAATTGTTAAAGTGCCATCTTTATACTCACACTTAAACCTAGAAGAAAAATTAAACCCCTGTTGATGTATATTTTTATAACCTTCAACCCACAAATAAACTAGTTCCATAAAACTGTCCTCATAATTCCTTCAAAATTTGGCTCTTGTAGTAAATACAGATAAGTGATACTATATCATAAAATATTGAAAAGGATGTTTTATGAAAAAGATATCTCAGGTTTTATACGTAAAAGTTGGAAAAATAGCAAATACTCCTTTAGAAAATAGCAATAAAAAAGAGATGATATCAGGGATAAAAAAACTTCCTGTAAAAAAAGCTTTTTTAACAACAACAGGTTTTAAAGAGGATGCCCAAGCTGATCTTAAACATCACGGTGGAGAAAATAAGGCTTTGTTTTTATTTTCTCAAGATACATATGAAAAGATAAATCAAGAGTGTAAAACAGATTTTAAAGTGGATGAAGTAGCACACTTTGGAGAAAAT
This sequence comes from Sulfurimonas sp., assembly GCF_050296975.1. Lineage (GTDB taxonomy): Bacteria > Campylobacterota > Campylobacteria > Campylobacterales > Sulfurimonadaceae > Sulfurimonas. Next base: position 132,140 of record NZ_JBNKRX010000012.1, on the reverse strand, counting down.
CTGATTCTCTCAAACATTAGTGAAAAAGATGTATTTTTAGGAGATATTTATCAAATAGGGGAGGTATTAGTGCAAGTAACACAACCTCGCCAACCTTGTTGGAAACTCAGTGCCAACACAGGTGTAAAAGAGATGACAAAGTTTATCTTAGAGAGTGGATATACTGGCTGGTATGCCAAAGTATTGCAAGAGGGGACAATCTCACAAAACGATGATCTTTTCCTTAAAGAAAGAGTAGAAAATGAACTCTCAATAGAGATACTTAACAAACTGATGTTTGATATCTCATATGATAAACGATTAGCAAAAAAAGCGGTAGATTCAACGCTACTAGGAAAACCATTTCAAGAATCTTTAGAGAAAAAATATATCAAGGAGTTTTCATGAGAAGAAGTGAGTTTGCGATCAAAGATAAAAAACAGATCGAAGAGATATTGCACTCGATCTCTTACGGTACTCTTGCACTTGCAAAGGAAAATAAACCCTATAGCATCCCAGTAAATTTTGTGTATGAGGATGGTGTGATCTATTTTCACGGTGCAAAAAAAGGGCGTAAAAAAGAGTATATGCTACACAACTCTTTAGCATCTTTTAGCGTGGTTGAACCATTTTCGATGATACAGTCTTATTTTAGCTCAAACGATGGACTTGCTTGTCCTGCTACACATTTTTTTCGCTCGATCATTTGTGATGGAGTTGTTGAGATCGTAGAAGATTACGATACAAAAGTAAAAGCGTTGCAACTCTTGATGGAAAAACTCCAAAGTGAGGGAAGCTTTAAACACTTAAGTGAAGATGTGTACGATAAGATGATAAATGCCACGGAGGTATTTAGATTTGAGATCAAAGAGATGAGTGGCAAAGTAAAACTAGGGCAACACCTACCAAAAGAGCGTTATGAGATGGTGTTAGAGCATCTGCAAAAACGTGGAAGCGCACTCGATCAAGTAACTATACAACAGATGAAGGAAAACAGATGAATAAACTAGAGTTTTATGAAGCAAAATTGATGTATGAGATAGATTCTTGGGATCTTAATGAAGGATTGAAAAAAAATGAAAACATTGTAGTTATAGACACACGCTCCAATGAAGCTTACAACCTTGAACATATTCCATCAGCTATAAATATACCTCATAGAACAATGAATGAAGAAAATATAAAACAGCTAAATAAAAATACTCTTTATATTACTTATTGTGATGGGATAGGATGTAATGCTTCAACTAAAGGAGCGCTCAATCTTACAAAACTTGGTTTTAATGTAAAAGAACTTCTTGGAGGGCTAGACTGGTGGAAAAGAGACGGTTATTCTACAGATGGCATAAAAGGTATTGATAGTAAAAATACTGTATGCGGTTGTTAATAAAATAAAAGGATAGTGATGAAATATAAAATAGCAGAGATCGACGACATAGATGACACTTTAAAACTGCACTACCGCTACCAAGTAGATAGCATCAACGAAGAAGATAAAAAAGATGGTTTTGTAACGACACCTTTTACACATGATCAACTTCAAGCTCTGATCGAGCAAGAGCAAGGGCTTTTTATAGCTAAGAAAGATGGCGAGGTAGTGGCGTATGTTATGGCTGCATCTTGGCAGTTTTGGTCACGGTGGCCAATGTTTGCATATATGATCGAGCATCTTGGAGAGCTTGAGTATCTTGGGCAAAAACTAAGTGTTGAGAACTCCTACCAATATGGTCCGATCTGTATAGACAAAAGTGTTCGAGGGAGCGGAGTATTGGAGCAAATATTTGACTTTGCAAGAGAGCAGATGGCAAAACGCTACCCGATACTCGTGACATTTATAAACAAGATAAACCCACGATCATACAACGCCCATACAAAAAAACTCGGACTTGAAGTGATACGGGAATTTGAGTTTAATAACAATGAGTATTATGAGTTAGTGTATGATACCTCTTGTAAGTTAGGAGTAAAGGAGTAGCAATGGGAAAAAGATACGATAGCTTAAGTGAACAAGACAAAACATTTATACAAGATCAGAAGATGTTTTTTATAGCAAGTGCCAGTAATGGTAGTGAAGTAAATCTCAGCCCAAGAGGTTATGACGTGTTTCGCATACTTGAGGATAATGAAGTTATCTTTTTAGATTATGTTGGAAGTGGAAATAGAACAGCACGCGATATTAACGCTGATGGAGAAGTTACAGTTGTGTTTTGTGCTTATGAGGGAAGCCCTAAGATTTTACGCCTCTTTTGTAAAGGGGAAGTTATCAGTAAAGATGATCTACAAGCTCGTGCACACTTTGAAGGTGTAAATTTTGAAGGGATGCGACAGTTTATAAAACTTCGTATCTATTGTGTTGAAAGCAGTTGTGGGATGAGCGTACCGTTTTTTGAGTACAAAGGTGAGCGAGATACTTTACGAGAGTGGTGTATAGATGGCGAGAGAAATGGAAAAATAGAAGCGTATCAAGAGAAAAATGGCACACCTCCTGATCTAAGTGAGTTTCGTCAAAAAAATTTATAGATAAAATATAAGGAAAAAGTGTGGAGCAAAAAACTATAGGATTACTTGGTGGTATGAGCTGGGAGAGTACGCTGGAGTACTATAAAAACATCAACCAAGGAATAAATAAAAAACTAGGAAAACACCATAGTGCAAAGATAGCTATGGTAAGTGTAGATTTTGAGCCGATCGAGGTGTTGCAAAGCAGTGGTATTTGGGAAGATGAAACAGCAAAAATACTCTCAAAAGCAGCCAAGCAGATCGAAGCGGCAAACGCTGACTTTTTACTTATATGTACAAATACGATGCACAAAGTATTGCCACAAATAGAGCAAAATATCAACATCCCCATCTTGCACATCGCCGATGCAGCTGCTGAAGCTATACTCAAAGATGGGCTAAAAAAAGTGGGACTATTGGGTACTGCTTTTACAATGGAGCAAGAGTTTTACAAAGAGCGACTACAAAGTCATGGCTTGGAAGTAGTAGTACCGCAAAAAGAAGATAGAGAGATCGTACATAAAGTGATCTATGATGAACTTTGTTTGGGTATAACAAAAGAGAGCTCTAAAAAAGAGTACATAAAAATCATCAATTTCCTTGCACAAGAAGGGTGTGAGGGGATCATACTAGGATGCACAGAGATAGGACTACTTGTACAACAAGAAGATGTGGATGTGAAGCTTTATGATACTGCTGCGATTCATGCCAATAAAGCGGTGGAGATGGCTTTGGGATAAAATATTATATTTTGTAATATTTTTTGGTAGAATATATTGAAATTTGATAAGTACTTAGTAACTGTTTACAATTAGAGGAGATAGTATATGGGTTGGAAAGGTACAGTTCGTTCAATTGGAGCTGCTGTTAGAGCAGCTGAAAGAGATGCAAAAAGGCGTCAACGAGAACTTGAAAAGCGTCAAAAACAATATGAACGTATGCAAGAGTTAGAACAAGCCGCTTATGAAGTTGAAGTATATGAAAATCATATAGAAATAATTCAATCTCTTCATAAAGAATGTAGTGTTCCTATACAATGGAAAGAGCTTTCAATCCAAAAAGAACCTATTCAACCAGAAAAGACAGATACTTATGAGCATAATGCTCGTCATAAAGCTGATAACTATAAACCAGGTTTTATAGATCGACTTTTTCAAAGAGAAGAAAAGGTAAGACAAAAACTCAAAACCAATATTGAAGTTGCAATCAATCAAGACACTTTAAAATATAATGAAAATTTTTCTAAATGGAAGAAAGATTTTGAAGAATGGGAAAAAACTACTAGTTTAGCGAAATCTTTATTAAATGGTCATAGTCAAGCAAAACTTGAAGTAATTGAAGATCTAGATCCTTTTTCTGAAATCTCAAATCTTGGATCAAGTTTAGAAATTTCCATCGGGGATACTGGAATTGTCGAAGCAACAATTAATGTTCATGGAAAAGAAATTATTCCAAATGAAATTAAAGGATTATTGCAAAGTGGTAAATTATCTGTGAAAAAAATGCCACAAGGAAAGTTTAACGAGCTATATCAAGATTATGTTTGTAGCTCTATTTTACGAGTAGCAAATGAGTTATTTTCAATACTACCAGATGATTTAGTCATTATTACAGCCGTTGATGAATTATTAAATACACAAACTGGACATCTTGAAGAATCACCGATTTTATCTGCTTGTATATCTAGAAGTACATTACAATCGTTAAATCTAGAAGCAATTGATCCTTCTGATTCTATGACAAACTTTGTACATAATATGTCTTTTAAAAAGACAAAAGGCTTTGACATAGTATCTCGTGTGAAGCCTGAGAGATTTGTAAATATATAAAATAGTATAAGATATCGAGTTTGTACTAATTCAAACTAAAGTTAGTGTTGAAAAAAAGCTAATTGAGTATAAAAAAGTAAAAGGAAACTAAATGTTAAAATATCTAATTACTACTTTTTATATAGCACAGTCTATAGCATTGAGTAAGTCTATACATAATTCTAACTAAATAAATTTGGATGGAGAAGATGAATTTTATAGTTTTTATTACAATTACTTTGCTAACTTTGATAGGGATACTCCATCTTTATTGGGTTTTCGGTGGAAAAAGAGGTTTAAGTAAAGCTTTACCATTAAAAAACGGAAAGTTGTTATTTCAGCCAGATAAAGTACTTACTTTGATTGTAACTGGCGTAATGTTCTTTTTTTCATATATAGCTTATGCTTTAGCATTTTATGATTTTAACGCAGTTGAAAAAAAAGAATTCTATATATATAGTGGAGTAGCTATAGCTATAATTTTTTTACTGAGAGCAATCGGTGAATTTCATGTTATTGGTTTTTTTAAAAAAGTTAGAGATACAGAGTTTGCTGTTTATGATACAAAATATTTTTCCCCTATCTGTGTATTTTTTGGAATTGTTTTTACCATACTCACTTTCAAAGCAAGTTTATAAGGAAAAGTAGATTGATAGCAATATTCAAAAAGCCAGTTTATTATGTACAAATTAAGAAAAACTCTTTCATTGTTCGATCCGTTAATAGTGGTAAAACTATAGTTTTTGATGCTTCAACACCTTTTTCAACTGATCGTCTTCTAATAGGGGAGTTTACAGTTGCAGAAGGGTTACTAAAAAAAGCTTTTTCTACTTTTGGAAAAAGTTTAGTGGGCCCTAAAGTTGTAATGCATCCATTGGAGATGGTCGATGAGAAACTCTCAGAAGTGGAAGAGAAGATTTTGCGTGAACTAGCTTTTAGTGTAGGGGCAAAAGATGTAAAACTTTGGCTTGGTGAAGAGTTGGATGATAGCGAATTATTACAATGAAATAATGCAAAATCAATTAACACTATTCTTACCATTCTTTTTGGATTTATATAGTGCATCATCTGCTTTTTTTAGTAAACTCTCAAAGCTATCTTCTTGATGCATTTGGGCAACACCAAAACTAGCAGTTTTAAACCCAATAGTTTCAAATTTATATGATGCAACCCCTTTTCGTAAGCGTTCAGCTAATTCTTTCGCATTTTGATAAGATGTTTTTGGTAAAACTATTAAAAACTCTTCACCACCCCATCGCCCCACATGATCATTTGTACGAACTAAACCTTCAAGAATCTTGGCTACTCTTTTTAAAACATCATCACCAACTAGATGCCCATATAAATCATTTATCTTTTTGAAATTATCTAAATCTACCATAATTATGCAAAGAGTTTCATCTTTTTCTTTAGCAATATATAAAGTTGATTTTAAAAAGTCATGAATTGCCAATCGACTGTACAAACCAGTTAATGTGTCATTTTTGACTAAAGTTTCATAAAAAGTTTCTTTTGTTATATTTTGCTCAATTGCTTGATAACCAATTATTGATCTATTGTAAAAAATCGGCTCAACATAAATATCAATCCAATAAATAATTTTATCTTTTGTATACCCAGTTAAATTACAAAATGCAGGACTTACATAAGTCATTTCTCCTTGTAAGTTTGTTATAGAAATTGCTACATATTTTTCTAAAATTACAATTGATTCTTTTAAATATAAATTTTTTATCATTTGCATCTCTTCATATAAATTAACTTGTTATAACAAGTTGAATAAAAAATTATAACTTAATAAACTTCACAACTTCTTATAACAAGTTGGTCTATTATGAAAGATATTGAAACACTACCAGATAATTATATTGATAAGATGTATATAAACATCGGAAATAAGGTTAAAAAAATTCGTACTGAAAAAGGATTAAGTCAGTTAAAACTGGCTGAAGCTATAGGTCATAAATCTGTATCAATAATCTCATTAGCAGAAATTTATCATAATAAACAACATTTCAATATAGAACATTTAGTAAAGATTGCTTATGTTTTAGAAGTAGATGTCTGTGAATTTTTTAATGAATAAATTATGAAGTTAAAACAAGGAAACTACATGTTAAAATATCTTATTATGACTGTTCGTACACCACAGTTTGATCCATCGGTTATCGATGCACATTATGCATTTTTAGATGATATAAAACAACGAGGTTTACTTGAACTTGCTGGTCCATTTACAGATAAATCTGGTGGAGCTTATCTGATAAAAGCTAAAAACCTAGAAGAAGCAAAATCTATAGCATTTAGTGACCCAGTTCATACTTCTAAGTCATCGATTGTGACCGTGTATGAATGGGATGTTTAAAAGCTCTATAAATGCAACCAATAGAAACTTTTGAAGGTAAAAAAAGCTGGGGTATTGGAATAATTATTTTTATGTCAAGTTTTAAAACTATTTTAAAAACAGTTTTGTTTGAATATTAAAAAACAATCTTATCTTTTCCAGAATTTTTTGCTTCGTAGAGTTTTTTATCAGCTTTTAAAAAAAGTTGTTCTACGTTTTCTTCTCTATGTTCCGCTTCGGACATACCAAAACTACAAGTAAGATGTCCAATTTCTTCAAACTGAAAACTATTAATTTTTTGTTTTATTTGTTTTATATGTTCAAAAGCGTTGTTTATATCGGTATGGGGCATAATGACAATAAACTCTTCTCCTCCCCATCTTCCTACAGTATCCGTTTTTCTCGTATTTTCTTTTAATATTTCTGATAACTGCACCAATACATTGTCTCCTGTCGCATGTCCGTAGGTATCGTTGACTTGCTTAAAATTATCGATATCTATAATACAAATGGAGAGACACATTTCATATCTTTGAAAACATTCATATTTCTTCTGCATAGTTTCATCTATTTCTCTACGGTTATAAAGACCAGTTAATTGGTCTGTAATGGAGATGTTTTGTAGATTTATTTCCATCTTATATACAGAGTATTCCATAATAAAAATTGCAAACATCAATACGAAAGACGTAATGACAAGCCTTACAAGGGATAGCATATCCCAGCTGCTGTTTTCCCAATAAAAGAGTCCATAAAAAAGTATCGAATAGAGTATAATATAATAAATAAGAGAGGCAATAAGTCCTTTTTTATGTCCCATCATCACCATAGCAAAAATAGGGAAAAAAATGCTCCAAATCAGCCCAAAACTTTGATTATGGTTTATAATAGCGAATGTAAACATAAATATTGAGATAAGGGCAATGCCTATTGTCGCAGCTTTATTGATATGTTGTGTTTTTTTAAGATCTGAAAAAGAGAGTAGAAACACCATAAGTGCAATGGCATCTAAAAGTGATACAAGATAATTTTGTGTGACAAAAAAATTGATAAAGCCAAAGACAATAAATGCGATTATCCCTATAAAGAAGAATCCATTAATAAGTATAAATTGTCTAGTACGTAGCGGGTCATTGTTAGAGGTAAAAGTTTTATATAAGGAGTTCATAAAATGTTTCCTTGTCCTGTAATAATAACAATATAGTATATATTGAATTCTTAATTATACCTTATTACACAGAGAAAAAGAAGATAGTCGGTTTGATTTTGAATATTATTTAAATGTGCATATGCCACGATCGATCGAGTTACTCTCAAATGCAAAAGGTTTTGTAAAAGTGTCTGTAGAAAAGGGTGTAGAGTTGCAAGAGTACAATATTGCCTCAAATTATGTAGCGATGTGTCACTACTATTTTGAAACTATTGAAGATTTTTTAAATGCTTTTATGCCCCATGCAGAAGAGTTGCAAGGAGATATAAAAAACTATACCGATATAGAACCAACTATACAGATCAATGAGGTTAAAATTACAGCATAAAAGAAGTGTTTTTAAATATATATATTTTGAGTTTTAAGAGAAATAATATGAAAGAACACAAAACTTTAAAACTAGATAACACAGCAGTGAGAATTTATTGTGGTGGGCGTTGCATCTACTTGCAGATGATCATATAGCTGATCACTTAGGTATAACTTCTACGCAGTTAAGTAGAATTAGGTAATAGTTAAAATTATTATCTATTTATATACTTGACTATAAAAATATAGTTAGCTATAATATTTTTATGAAAACTAAAAATATAGATAAATTTAACAAACTTACCCAAAGGGAAAAAAAGTATATAAAAACTAAAGTAACTCTTTTAAATGTTTTTTTAAAAGAGCTTGAAACAAACTCCTTATCAGCTATTATGATAAAAGATATAGCTTCAAAGGCTGAAGTTTCAGAACCTACTTTTTTTAACTATTTTGATTCAAAACAAGATTTGTTAGTATATTTTATTCAAATATGGTCTATAGAGATGAATGTTATATCAAAAAAGTATGAAAATGTTTCTATTTCATCTCTTGATACGATAAAAGATATTTTTCTCTATACTGCAAAAAATATGCTAAAAAATCCTCAACTGATGCTTGAGATTATCTCATTTCAAGCACAATCGAAAATATCAAAAGTTCATCAAATAACAAATGGGGAAAAGTGGTATTTTTTTCAAGATATTGAATATGTTGAAGAGCTTGATACGTTTGGTTTAGAGAGTATTATCCCACCGTTGATACAAAAGGCTATCAATGCAAGAGAACTCCCCAAAGGTACTGATACGGAGTTGTTATTTTTAACACTCTCTTCACTTTTTTTTGGAACTTCATTGATACTTTTAAAAAAAGATCCAAATATGCTTGTTAAGATGTTTGAAAAAGAGATAATTAATGTCTTTGATATATTTAGTGATCAAAAGAGTTTATTATGAAAAAGGTTTTTCTCGGTATTTTTTTAAGTATTGTCGGCGTGTTTTCACTGTTTTATATTTTAACAAGTGGAAGATACAGCGTACCTTCTACCCTTTCAAGTGATAAAACTATATCCCATATTAAGTTAAAAGATACACTATTTCATGCCCAAACATTTGGTAATCCAAAAAATCAAGTAGTTATTGTAGTTCATGGAGGTCCAGGCTGGGATTATAAAAGTTTATTGCCAATACAAAAACTATCTGATGAGTTTTTTGTAGTTTTTTATGATCAAAAAGGTACGGGGCTATCTCCAAGAGTTGATCCAAAAGAGCTGACATTACAGAGCTATTTTCAAGATTTGGATGCTATTATAGATTATTATTCAAAAAGTAAAAAAGTTGATTTGATAGGTCACTCTTGGGGAGCGATGTTGGTATCTGGTTATATAGGCAAATATCCCCAGAAAGTTAAACATGCAGTTTTAGCAGAACCTGGGTTTTTAACCACAAAGATGATAAAAGAGGCAGATATATATTTTGGTCCTAAGTGGGATATCGGCTTTTTATTACATGCTTCAAAAGTATGGTTTGAGTCTTTGCATATAGATTCTAAAGATAAAGATTCAAGAAGTGATTATTTTATAGCAAATGTTGCACCATATGCGAATCCTGAGTATTATTGTAATGGTATTATTCCTGATGTAGGCTTGGAAGTCTTTAGAGCTAGTGCGAGTTCAGCATCCAATGTGAATAATCTAATAGTTGATTCAAAGGGTGAGATTGATATTGATCTGATAAAGGGTGTAGAAAACTTCCCAGAGAAGGTTCTTTTTTTAGCATCTCAATGTAATAAAAAGATTGGTGTAAAGTTTCAAAAAAAACAGATGAAGTACTTTAAAAGTGCAGAACTAAAAATTATAAAAAACAGTGGTCATATGATGTTTGCAGAACAGCCCGAACAAACTGTCTCTATAGTAAGAAAATATTTAAAAACTGATACTTAAAATTAATCTATGTAAAGGAAATTTTTTTTAATCTAAACTAATATTCTAAATAAAAGGGAGTATTGGTTTGTCTCAAAATCTTCAAGCACATTTTCTTGGCTACACTTATACTTTTGTTAAAAAAGGAGTACCCCAACTAAGCATCTCAATTTCAAGTTTTTTAGTACATTTACAGTTAAAACAGGCACGTTTTTCTTTGTCATTAAAATCTTGGCAATTTTTCGGATCATGTGCGTTCTCTATCACGATATCTTCAAAATACTCTTCCCAGTATGGTAGTTCTTCATTGAGCGGTGTATCACAAAAGCACACCTCTATCCAGCAGATGGTACCATCATCTAGCTCTCTGGCTTCTTTCATGTTTTTGAGGTATTCGCCAAAGGCAACTGAGCCTTGTCCTATGGTCTCGTTTTGGATCGCTTCCATAAGTTTGGTTTTTTGTTTTATTTTTGCTTTTATTAGGTATTTCATAGTTTTTATCCTTAGAACTTTAAAACGTTACATATATTTTAATAAAAATATATTGCATTTTGTAATGTTTTTAAATATCTTGAATGAATTTGCTAAACTTATAAACAGTAGATAAAAGGAGTATAAGTGAAAAAAGTAAAAGTAGAAAGTTTTAATGTTGCAGGTTTAAAAGTTCGTACAAGTAACAGTGCTGAGATGAACCCTGAAACTGGTAAGATAGCAAAACTTTGGGGTGATTTTTGCAGTGTAGATATTGCTCAAGGAAATATGGAATCCGGAGAAGTTTATGGAGTGTACTTTTCATATGAGTCAGATATGAATGGAGAGTTTGATGTACTTGCAGGACTAAAGCATGATAAAGATGCAATGTATGAAAATATTACTATTGAATCTGGAGAATATTTAGTATTTCGTGCTAAAGGTGAGATGCCAAAAGTTGTGATCGATACATGGGTGGAAGTTTGGAACTATTTTAGTAAAGAGGGCGTAGAGCAAAGAGCTTATAAAACCGACTTTGAAAAGTATGTGGCAATGGATGAAGTAGAGGTTTATATAGGAATCAAATAAAAGGAGATCATATGAATATCCAAAAACTAAAAGAAGCAGAGGCACATTTTTATGGGCTTTATCCAGATGGGTTTGAAGATGAGGCATTGTTAGCTGTTAAAAAAAGACACAACACTCCGAAAATAAGTGAACAGGTGCATGAGATGTTTGCGAAAGAGAATTTTAGCGATCCTGATCTGATCTGTGAGAACTATGCAAAAATAGTTTCAAAATCTTCTCTTGTTTCACTCTTTGAAAAACCAAAAGTAAGAGATATGGTTAAAGTAATGAGCATGGAGCAAAAAGATATGCTCAGCATCGCTTTGTATGAGTTACTTTTTGGAGATCAAAAAGAGGGTTTTGAAGGTTTAGTTGAGATACTAGCACTCAACAAACTCGCAAAGTGGTCGCTAGTTTCACTTATACCTTATTATTTTTATAGAGAAAAAGAGTTCTTCATCAAACCAACCACGACAAAAAACATTATCAACTATTTTGAGGTTCCAGACCTTGTGTATAAACCAAAACCGAGTTATGAGTTTTACAAAGAGTATAAAAAAGTGTTGCAAAAGATGAAAAAAGAAGTAAAGATAAATACAAATGATAACGCCGCGTTTACAGGCTTTTTGATGATAGTTATGGAATAATATCCATTCAAGGAAAATAGATGAAAAAATATTGCAAAAAAATAGTAGTAAAACCAAGCGATATAGATGAAAATGGGCATGTAAACAATCTTCGTTATATGGAATGGTTTGTAGATATTGCGGTGGAGCATTCTGATTCATTAAATGTTGGGCATGTAACACTTCAAGCTATCAACAGAACTTGGATGGCAAAAGAGCATCACATTACTTATCATCTCAGTGCTTTTGAAGGGGATGAGTTGGAGCTTTGTACGTGGATAGAGAGTGTCAAAACTGTACAATCAGTTCGTAAGTATGAGCTCAAAAATATTACTACTGGTAAAACGATATGTGAAGGATGGACAAACTGGGTATTTGTTGAGTTTACGACATTTCGTCCACAAAAAATTCCAAAAGAGCTTATAGAAAAATATATGTAGTTTCAAACAAATCAAAACTAAAAATCAAACTTCAGTAATGTTTTTTATTAACAAATAATATCAATTTAAAATAAATTTTGATATCATCTTTACACTAAAGTAAGGAAGTAAAAATGTACAGATTTATGATAAAGTTAATTGTTATAACACTATTTTGTATCCCTTTATGGGGTGAAGATATATATCAAAAAGAGATTGAAGATGCATACAATGCAGGTTTACAAGTTTTACAACAAGGACCTTCAAAACTTGCTATACGAAGTCAAGCAACCTTAGACTTGCCCCAAGGTGTAGGGTTTATACCAAATCCACAAGCAACCAGATTGATGAAGGCACTTGGAAATCGTGTAAATAACGAATTTGAAGGTATGATAGTTCCTATTTCTGAAAGTGCAGGATGGTGGTATGTCACAGTTGATTATACAGCGTCTGGCTATATAAGAGATGATGATGCAAAAGATTGGGATTCTGTTGAGATGCTTGAACAGATGAAAGAGGGCACAGAGGAGATGAACAAAGAGTTCATCAAACGTGGTTGGCCTGAGATAGAGGTTGTTGGTTGGGTAGAGCAACCTACATACTTTTCACATACACACCAGATGATCTGGTCAGTTTCGTCTAAAGAAAAAAAACAGATGCAAACAAATGGTGCAGGGGTTAACTACAATACTTTGGTTCTTGGAAGAGAAGGGTATGTATCGCTTAATTTGGTGACACGTTTAGATCAAGTTGAAGAGCTAAAACCAACAAGTAAAGAGTTGATAGATAACTTACACTTTACACAAGGTAAGCGTTATGTAGATGTTGATATGTCAACAGATAAAATCGCTTCGTATGGTTTAGCAGCTTTAGTAACTGGAGTTGCTGCAAAAAAATTAGGACTTTTTGCTGTGATTGCTGCATTTTTAGCAAAATTTGGCAAAGTGATCGCTATTGCACTAGCTGGTGGTGGTTGGGCAGCATTTAAAAAGTTTTTTTCAAAAAAAAGTAAGTAGTTTTTGAAAGTATTACTTGTCTTTCTCTTATCCATGAGTTACAGTGTGCATGAAACTTTAACAGGAAGTGGATTTTAGTTTATAGAACTTGTTATACTTTGAACACTTATGATATGGATTGATTGAATTTTACAAAACTTAGCAATCTGGGAGTAGTTTTCATCTTTTATATCTCCTATAATTCTTCCAGCTTTTAAAAAGAGGAAATGACATGACAACCAAAGAGAGTTATATACGCAGTGTATATGAGGTAGTGTTTTATATAGAAGATAACTACGCTGATAATCTTACACTTGATGAACTCTGCGCAGTTGCTGGATTTTCAAAATACCACTTTCATAGAATCTTTAAATCTGTGATGAATGAGAATGTTGGAGACTATATACGTAAAGTTCGTCTTCAAAGTACAATCTCAAAATTTAAAACAGATAAAAAGATCACGCAGATTGCAATGGAAAGTGGTTATGAAACAAATGCCTCTTTTTCAAAAGCATTTAAAAAACGTTTTGAGATGACTCCAAAAGAGTTTTCAAAAAAACAAAAAATTGGAAAAGGAGACAAAATGTTAGAACCTAAAATCGTAGAAATAGAACCAATAGAGCTATTGTTTGTAAGAAAAACAGGTGATTATATGCTCTCAGCAGATGCTGCTTGGAAATCTATGGTTGAGTACATTATGCAAAATGATTTACGAGGGAAAGTCGCAGTGAGGTATGGTATCTCCCATGACAACCCTTATGTGATCGAAGCAGAAAATCTGCGTTATGATGCCTGTGTAGAGTTTCACGATGATTTACCTCAAAGTAAAGGTGAAGTACAAAAAAAAGTGATAGCTGGAGGTAAATATGCTGTGTTTATGCATGAAGGCGCATATGAGCTTTTGGGTGAGACCTTTAAAAATGTAGGAGACTGGATAGTTTCCAATGGAATCACTTTACGAGACGAACCGCAGGTGCAAAAGTATCTCAATCTCGATCCAACAGGAATCGAGGAAAAAGATTTAAGAACAGAGATATATGTTCCTATACAATAAATGATGTATAATTGCCATCTAAAAGACAATAGATGCAAAAAAAATCGTAGTAAAACCAGAAGATATAGATGAAAATGGCCATGTAAATAATCTTCGTTATTTGAAGTGGTTTGTAGATATTGCAGTGGAGTATAAAGATCCCTCAAGAGCTTAGGGGCATAACAATCTCATGCCCTCGGATACCTTTGTATTGGATATATTCACCTGTAAGGGAATGATTTTCATCCACAAAAGTTTCATCTCCTGTAGCGATTAGATTTTCTTCATACTCACTATCAAAAATCTCAGCATTAGCTTGTCCATTGTTAAATACATTACCGTTGAGATGGTATAAGTCTGCACCATAAAATCGTACTTTAGCGATACCATTTGTAACTGTATTGCGATAGATAGAAGTTGCGTAACCCTCCCCTAAGTAGTAGTTACTTCTTGCCATCATAAATGCAGGGTAAGCGACCGTACTATCTTGTGTATGAATATTGTTATAGCAAAATTCAAAATCGTGTGGTACTTCTCCAGACTCTTCTCCATAACTACCACCCATTTGTTGACCATATACATTATCTACTGCGGTATTTGCACGCATTGTCGTATGGGAAATTGCACCTTTTGCATACCACCCAGCTGATGAATCAGAATTTTTCGCGACCTCTTCTTCTATGAGTACATATTTTGTAGTGTAAAATTCAAAGTATTGCCCATTATAACCTTTATTGCGAATCTCATCATAAGTGTTTTGTTTTGCCAAAATGTAATGTTTAGGCGCATTTACACTTATGTTACTTTCTGATTTAGTTCTTGAGATAAATACAGGACCAGTATTGTCGTTTCCTTTGACTCCAGGACCAAGATCATAAAAATAGTTTTGAAAAAAAGTTATGCGATCTCCAACTGCGGCCACCCAAAAAAAGTGAGCATTATTGACATCTTGACGACCATGTTCAAAACGGATCCCTCCCATATAAAAGTCATCATATGGTTTTTCTGTCAAAATCTTGGCTTGGGAAGCATCAAAAACAGGAGATTCATCAGGGTAGGCTATCCAAACAATAGGTTTTTTTGTACTATTAAGACGTACATTTCCATTATTGGCAGTGTGACCAATTAACTGATATGATTCGTTTGATTCTCGAACTACTAAAATTTTTTGTGCATATGTTGTGTCATCTGTATCTACATGGTACATACCTGCAAATGTTTTTAAAGGTGCTTCAAGTGTACCATCATTTGTATCATTACCATTATCTTTATCAAGAAAAACAAAAGTAGCTTTATTGACATTAACACTCCAGTTAATGTCAACATAATGATACTCTTGATCTGTAACACGCACAGTAAAGTTATGTTCACCCTCTACACTAGGAGCAGTCCATGTAATGACACCGTAATTTTCTTCTCCATACATTTCACCAATACTTGCTCCATTAGGTCCATCTATAATTTGATAAAAAAATGGCCATGCTCCACCTTGAACACCAATAGGAAGCTCATAACGTAAACCTGGATACGCATTTCGGTTTCTAGCCCAAGAGTTTGTTTCACTATCTGGGCGAGGATGTATAACTGTCATTGACATGGCAGCAGGAATAAACTGTTCATCACTTAGTTTCCATGCCTTAGTAGTAGCTGGAATCGCACTATGGTGATTTGTATCAACTGAACTACTGGTGCTTTGTGAATTACATCCTATAAAAGATAAACTTAATATAAAGGCAATTATAATCTTTTGCATACTAATCCCTTTTTTTGCTATACAAATATGTTAACAAAAAATGCTATATAAAGAACTTATAGAAAAGTATTTTTAATTGATAAACTCGATCACTTCATCAAATGCAAGTCTTGTTTTTGGTTTTGCTGGATTTACTCTGTAACCAAAAGGCAGAAGCATAGTGAGGCGATATTTTGAAGTGTCAATGCCCAGTAACTCCTGAACTTTTTCTTTATCATACCCCTCGATCGGGCAAGAGTCTATCCCTAAGTATGCAGCGGAAGTCATCATGTTTGCTGCTGCTATAAAAGATTGTCTCGCAGTCCATGAGTAGATATTTTCATCAGTTTTAAGTGTGTCTCCTAGATGGTTAGCGTAAAGATTGAGGTAAAACTGGAGCTGTTCAGGTTCTAGTCCCCATCTGGCAAATCTTTTCTCAATAGTGCCACTCTGTACTTTTGCATCATCAATAGCAGCCAATACTACAACTAAATGTGAAGAGGTAGTGATCTGGGGTTGATCCCAACAAAAAGGTCGTAGTTTTGCTCGAAGTTCATCGTTTGTAATCACTAAAAACTTCCATAGTTCAAGTCCAAAAGAGGAAGGGGATAATCTGGCAGACTCCATGATGGTATGAATATTTTCATCCGAAATTTTTTTATTTTCATCAAATAGTTTACAAGCATGTCTAAATTGCATCGCTTCCATAAATTTGTTTTCCATTTTTGTATCCTTTAATTAAATGTGTATTTTGTAACTTTATCTTATGTATGTTATTATGTCAAGAACTTACCTAAAAGTAATATACATACTAAAAGGATACTATTGAAAGTAAAATATGAAGAAAAAGAGTATGAGTGTGCCTTTAGTTTTGCGATTGATCTTATAAACGGAAAATGGAAAGGGATCATACTTTGGTACTTAAAAGATGGAACGCTGCGTTATGGAGAACTTAGACGCCATCTTGGGAAAATAACTCAAAAGATGTTGACACAAACACTAAGAGAGCTAGAAAAAGATGGACTCATTGATAGAAAAGTTTACCCAGTAGTACCTCCAAAGGTTGAGTACACTATTACAGAAAGTGGAAAAAAACTACTTCCAATTTTTAAATCTCTTCAAGAGTGGGGCGAAGAAGTAGGTGCACAGATTGGCGAAGTTTTTGAGTGTAGTAGTAAGAAATAGACAATAGTTGACATAAATAGTACGATTATACTATAATTGTACAAAAGTACTAAAAAGGATTGTTTATGTCAAAAAAAATAGTAGTAACTGGTGCAACAGGTTTTGTAGGAAGCCACATTGTGGAGTATTTTATGTATAATAAAGCGGAAGGTTTTGAGCTTATCCCTTCTTGCAGAGATAAGACAAAACTACCAAATCTTTACCAAGAGGTTACAATACAAGGAAATCTCAAAGATCAAGATACACTAACACAGATCACTAAAGATGCAGATGTTATATGTCATGTGGCTTCATGGGTAGAGATGAATGGCACTATAGAAGATTCGCAAAACAATTATCTTAAACCAACTATTGCACTTATAGATAAAGCTATAGAAAATGGTGTAGAGCGTTTTATCTTCTTATCTGCGATCAACTCTAACCCAATAGAGCAAAACAAACTCCATACTAAACTGCCACTCTCAGAAATATGGCCACATTATGACACTATTATGCAGATCGAAAAGTATCTCAAAGATGTAGCTTCAAAAAGGATGCAGGTAGTCATTTTACGAGTTGGATTTTTCACTGGGAAAAATTACTCTCTTGGTGTGTTGCCTATTCTTTTGCCTAGACTTAAAACACATTTAGTTCCATGGATAAATAACGGGACCACATCTCTACCATTAATCAATGGAGTAGACATTGCACAAGCTTTTTATTTAGCAGCTACAAAACCTTTAAGCGAGAATTTTTATACTATAAATGTTGTTGGAAAACATATACCAAATGTTGAAGAAGTACTGGAGTACTTGTATATAAAATACAATTATCCATTGCCTTGGTATTCAGTCTCTTTTGGTTTTGCATATATTGTTGCACGATTTATGAGGGCTATTTATAAATGTACACCTTTTGATCCACTACTTGTACCTGCAATAGTGCTTTTACTTGAAGAAACAAATGCAAATAATGATCAAGCAAGAGAGATTTTAGGGTATGAGCCAGTTGTTGATTGGCGTGATAGTATAGATATGCAAATAGAGGAGATGCAAAGAAAACAAACAACAAATATGAGGATGAACAAATGAGACTACGTGATGGGGAGGTAGCACCTATATTTCAAGTAAAAGATATGTTTGGTCTTCGTTGTGATATGCAAGAAAAAAGAGAAAAACTTTTGATGCTTTGTTTTTTTCGTTACGCTTCATGCCCACTTTGTAATCTTCGTGTACATGAACTTATAGTCAATCAGGAAAAGTTCAAAGATAAACTGGAGATTGTAATGGTATTTCAATCGCCTAAAGAAAAAATTGAGCAGTATGTTGGTAAACAAGTTATCCCTTATAAAGTGATCCCCGATCCTGCAAGAGAACTTTACAAATTGTATAAAGTTGAGTATTCTTGGATAGCATTTTTAAGAGCATGGACATTAAAGATCAAAAATGTATTTTCGGCTCTTTTTAAACATGGGTATCTTCCAGGGAGTGTTGAGGGGGAGATACATAGAGTACCTGCTGATTTTATTATTGACACTAATGGTAAAATAGTAAAAGCATTTTATGGTAAAGATATAGGGGATCATCTCCCTTTAGATGAGATAATAAAGGTGATATATAGTAATGAAGCAAGGTGAAAAAACAAAAAAACTTATACTCGATGTTAGCAGTGAGTTGTTCTATCACAAAGGGTATAGTTCCACATCATTTGGAGATATAGTTGAAAAAACGGGTCTAAGTAAAGGCAATATAACTTACCATTTTAAAAACAAAGAAGAGATACTTAAAGGGATAGTACAAAACCGTTTAGAGGGGATACAAAGCTCGATACAGGAGTGGAAAAAAACAAGTGATGATTCAAAAGAGAGACTCAAAATGTTTTGTGAAATGATCGTAGATGAACAAGAAAATCTTGAAAAATATGGCTGCCCACTAGGAACTTTGACAAGTGAATTTTCAAAGCATGAACCACAACTCTATGCTATAACATTACCTTTGTTTCAAACTTTTAGAGAATGGATTGCAAAAGAGTATGTAAGTCTTGGATCGGGTAAAGAAGAAGCAGATGAAAAAGCGATGTCACTACTCTCAAAAGTTCAAGGTGTGGCTTTAATTACGCATGTATTTAAAGATAAAGAGTTTTTAGTTAGAGAGATAGATAGTATAAAAAAAGAGCTTTAAATGAAAAAAATTTTCCATAAAAGCAGTGTAGTTTTATCTTTTTTTTTATTTTGATCTTCAGTGGTTGTTCAAAATTAGACTTTTTTATCTCAGCTAATATTAGTCCATTAAAGCAAAACCATGTAACACTTAGCGATGGATATGAAGCTACTTATTACAAGGTACAAAAGGGTAAATCTGATACTACTATAATCTTTGTAGGTGGATCAGGTCATACAAGTTTGAACTACTATCTTGAGTGGTATTTTGAAACTTTGGAAAATGTCACTATCTATGCTTTACAAAAAAGATATGTTGGGCATTTAGAAACAGGAGAAGATAAACCATCCAAAGAGTTTCTTCAACAAAATTACTATCAACAACTTCTAAAAGATCAACAAGAATTTGTAAATTTTCTTATAAAAAGTAAAAAACTCTCTACAAAAAAACTGGTTGTTTTTGGGTTTTCAGAGGGTGGAGATATCGCTGCCAAACTAGCATCAAAAACACCACAAATAACACATCTTATAATGGTTGGCAGTGGAGGTATGGTTGGGCTTGATGCATTTAAAATCTGGGGAAAACAGCATGACATAGATTTTGATAAAGTTTACGAACAGGTTAAAAAAGATCCGCAAAATATTCAGAAACAAGCGTATGGAGAGACATATAAGTATTGGAATTCTGTGTTAGATGTTGATCCTATGAAGAGTTTAAAAATACTTGAAATTCCAATATTTGTTGCAACTGGAGAAAAAGATGAGATGGCACCTGTTGAGTCTGTTTATTTTATGCAAGATGAATTTGTAAAATTAGCTAAAGCGAACCTCACAGTAAAAGTTTACCCAGATTGCAATCATATGCTTGAAGATTCTAGCGGAAAAAGTTTCAGAGGTGAAATGTTGCAATTAGCATCTAGATGGTGGAATAAATAATATATTTTGTTTTAATTTATTTAAAGATACTCTTTATAAAATGATTTTCAAAGGTTAGTGATGGGATATTTTGATGCACTTAGTGAAGCACTTTTTAAAGAGGATGAGAATGGCAATACTATCTTTTATAAATGGGGGATAATGGGACGAGGTGTTGTTGTAGACACACAAGAAAAAAAAGATCAAATCATCTCGTTGACAACTATATATTACACTATAGTTTTTGCATTTATATTTATAATGAATTTTTCAATATTTATATACCATATAGATATTGTTTTGAATACCGTTATATTTTTAGGTATAGGTGTAGTTTTAACACTATGGTATTTGTATCAAATATCCAAAATTACAAAAGGTTTAGAGTATTCTCAAACAAAACTAAGCATGTACGATAGCTGGAAAAAAACATCACATAGGTTGCCAAAGTATGTCTTATGGGGTGGCTTTATCTTGATGTCATTGCTTGTTGTTTTAGCTATCTTCTCATTTTTTTTAGATGATTTTCCTCTCTGGATTGGAACTGTCTTACTTGTTTTAGGCATTTTTGGTTCTTTTGCATACTATAAAATGATCATATTTTCAAAAGATGCTCCAGTACCTATACCTGATGTACCACCCGTACAAGCAGTTCCACAAGAAACTTCAGAAAAAGCGATGGAGTGGAATTTGAAAAACTCTTCTATAGTTTTTTCAGTTTTAGCTGTTGTTTTAGGATTTGTTTACTATGTTTATGCTGATTCAAAACAAGAGTATGATGAAAAGATGGCAATGTATGAAAAAATGACTACACAAGAGATGGCTGCACATTTAGCAGAGGTGAATGCTGAACCAACTAGTATTGATTTTATCACAATGCACGCAGGTACTAAGGCAGAAAATAACCGCATATATTTTTACCGAGAGCTAAAATCAAATCCTATAAGTGATATGGTTGTAGATGTTGAACACGCCCAAGATGACAAGGTGAGGATGAGTAAAAAGTTAAAACGTGAGATGTGTGATTCTCCAGCATTTAATCTATTTTATAAAAAAGGTGGAGAGCTACTTTTTGTATATAATTTAGTGAAAGATGAGCAAAAAACTTTTTTATTTGATGTAAAAATAGATAAAGAGTTTTGTTTATAAAAACTCTTTGTTACAGTACAAAAAAAGCGATTGTGATGTAGTGTGCAGTACTTCCAGCGAGTACAAAGATATGCCAGATACCATGAAAATGAGGTACTTTTGTATCAAATACATAAAAGATAACCCCAACTGTATAGAGAATCCCACCAGCTAAAAGCCACCAAAAACCTGCTGGTTGAAGAGAATCAAGGAGTGGGTTGAGTGCGACTAAAACCATCCAGCCCATAAGTATATATAACACAACTGAAGTAGTTCTATTTTCTTGTAAAAAGAACTCTTGAACTATCCCTATAATAGCTAAAATCCAAATGATGCTAAAGATACTCCAACCCCAAGTACCATGGAGTGTTACAAGTGTAAAAGGTGTGTAACTACCTGCGATCAAAAGATAGATGGCTAAAAAATCCAGCCTTTGAAAAAATGTTTTTAGATCGCCGCTAATGCCATGATAAAGTGTAGATGCACTATAAAGGATAAATAGCGTAGCTCCATAGATGCTAACACTCACAATCTTGTATACATTTCCATCGAGCGAAGCAACAATGATGAGTGTAATCATCCCAATAAGCGCACCAATGGCACCAACTAAATGGGTATAAGTGTTAAAACGTTCACCTTTTGCTATCACCATGTTTGCATCCTTTAAAAATACAATGACTAATATGCATTATAACGCAAACTTGGAATTATTTGAAGGTTTGTTTTAGTAGGTTATACTTTTGTAAATTTGTATAACCAAGGACTATAATGAAACTATTGAATAATAGTAGTATAAAACAAAAAATTCTTTATGTGATAATAGCTTCATTTGTTGTGTTCATTATCTATGAAGTATACGCGGTAGGTGTCGCTTATAAAAATCTTCCTACAAAATTTAGTCAATATAATTCTATGTCCTTAGAAGATTTGGGTTTAAATAAGGAGCGTCAAGCGATACTGGTAAAAGTACAAGACCCTACATTTTATACACACTCTGGAATTGAGTGGCCTAGCCCGTTAACAAGTACAACAATCACTCAAAGTTTGGTGAAAAAGCTTTTTTTTAAAAAGTTTACTAAAGGGTTTAAAAAGATTGAACAGACCTTGATAGCTAGGTTTGTCGTTACTCCAAATATAGATAAAGATACGCAACTCATCGCGTTTATCTCGACTGCGTATTTTGGTAGCAAAGATGGTAAAGAGATATATGGTTTTAATGAAGGTGCTCTTGCCTGGTTTCATAAACCTTTGTCTGAATTAAGTGATGATGAATACATCTCATTACTTGCGATGCTCATAGCACCAAATAAAGTACAACCAAATACACCCTATATGCAAGAGCGGGTGCAACGGATCCAAAAGGTGTTAAGTGGGGAGTGTATTTATAACAATGTATCTCAGATAGATTTGGAGCAGTGTTCTTAATTTGAAAAAACAATAAGATTGAGATAAGGAAAATTTTGTGAATCATGTAATGCTTGATATTGATGGAACACTTGTATATACGGATGACTTTGAAGGTGATTGTTATAACGATGCTATCTACAAAGTTTTTGGGAATACTATTGACACAGATTGGTCAAAGTATACTCATGTTAGTGCTACAGGTATTTTGAATGAAGTTATTATTAAACACGGATTTAAAAATGACAAAGGCTCTATACATGCGGCAGTAAAAGAGCAATACATGCAAAATATAGCTAAATATATAAATAAATATCCCGTAAAACAAATATCTGGTGCAGGAAAATTTATTGAACTGCTTCAAAAAACAAAGGGTATACATCTCTCAATTGCCACTGGTGGATGGAAAGAAACTGCCATAATGAAGCTACAATCTGCTAACATAGATGTCTCAAATATCCCTATAGCATCTTCAAATGATCATTTCTCAAGAATTGAGATAATGAAAATAGCCAAAGAAAAAGCTATAGGTAATTTTGAAATGCCGTGTACATATTTTGGAGACGGTATATGGGATAAAATGGCATGTGAAGCGTTAGGCTTTAATTTTGTACTTGTTGGAGATAAAACAACTCATAATCAAAAAATTCTTGATTTTAGAAGACCAGAACAAGCAATGAGTTATATAGGAGTATAAAAATGAAACTATTTAAAAATATTGCAGTAAAAGAGAAGTTTAATACTTACCCAGAACCCATAAAACAAAAACTTTTACATCTGCGAGAGCTTATATATGAAGTGGCAAAAGAGGAAAAAAGTATCACTGCTATTGAAGAAACACTCAAATGGGATGAGCCGAGTTACATAACTAAAAATGGAAGCACACTAAGAATTAACTGGAAAAAGAAAACTCCACATCAGTACTCAATGTACTTTAACTGTCAAACGAAACTTGTGCCTACTTTTAGAGAGCTTTTTAGTGATAGGTTCCATTTTGAGGGGAATAGAGAGATAGTTTTTCAAGAGGATGAGGTTTTGGATGAAGTGGCATTGAAGTATTGTATATTGCTTTCGCTCACTTACCATGACCGAAAGCATTTGGATATGCTTGATGAATAACACTGATATTAATATGAAATATATAGCACTGTTCAGAGGAATAAACGTAGGGAAAGAACGCCGTGTTGATATGAAAAAACTTAAAATGCTTTTTGAATCTCTTGGGTGTATTAATGTGTCAACCTATATAAACTCAGGAAATGTTATTTTTGAATCAAAAGATAATCAAGCTGATATTATAAAAAAAGTTGAAATGGCTTTGAAAAAAGAGTTTGATTTTGAAATTCCTACTCTCATTAAAACTGAACAAGAGATGAAACAGATTGAAAAAGCTATACCAAAGGAGTGGCAAAATGATTCTTCCCAAAGATCTGATGTAGCATATCTATTTCCAGAAATCGATTCTGAAAAAATACTTGATGAACTTCCTTTTAAAAAAGAGTTCATAGATGTTCGTTATATTCAGGGCGCGATCTATTGGAATCTTGATAGAAAAAATTATAATAAAAGTCATTTGAATAAAATAATAACGCATAAAATGTATCAGTTGATGACTCTAAGAAATGTAAATACCGCTAGATATTTGGCATTAGGAAAGAAATGAAACAAGACATTAAAATCACAAGAATTTTTAATAATTCAGTTGAAGAAGTATGGGATGCATGGAAGAATCCTCTCTTAGTGAAACAATGGTGGGGACCTGATAAATTTATTTGCACTTTTGTCAAAATGGACTTTCGTGAAGGTGGTATGTCACTAGTTAGTATGGCTTCTCCAGAACTGGGATTTGCTGAGCAATTTAACTCGTGGAGGTATATTAAAATAATTCCACTTGAATCTATTGAATTTGTTTCTAATTTATCTGATGAAAACGGAGATACAATAGAGCCAGCACAAATTGGTATGCCGAGAGATTTCCCTAAAGGTGTGCATCATATAGTAAGTTTTAAAAAACTCAGTGAGAACCAAACTGAGGTAACGGTTATAGAAAAAGATTGGCCTATGACGCAGATGAGAAAGTTATCTGAAATGGGGATGAATCAGTGTCTTGATAAAATGGCCAAAGCATTAGTTTAAAAAAGCATAATACGGATTGCTAAAAAATTAAAAAAGTACTATGCTTTTAGTATGAATACAAACTACGAAAAAATCAAATCTGCCATAGAGTATCTGCACGATCATATTGATGAGCAACCTAATTTAAAAGAGGTTGCAAATTCGGTCGGTTTAAGTGAAACACATTTTCAAAGGGTTTTTTCTGCGTGGGCTGGGGTAAGTCCAAAGCGTTACTTACAAACTATTACCGTTGAACACGCAAAACAACTTTTGCAAGAGCAAAACTCTGCTTTGGATGTCTCTTTAACTTTGGGGCTCAGTAGTACTTCGAGGCTCCATGAACATTTTATAAATATCGAAGCGGTAACCCCTGGAGAATATAAAACAAAAGGGATTGGTTTAGAGATAGACTACGGTGTACACTCTACACCTTTTGGAGATGCTTTTATAGCGGTTACCAAACATGGGATTTGCAAACTCTCATTTGTTGAAGATGGGTATGAAAAAGAGCTGAAAGAGTTAGAGAAGATATGGAAAAATGCTACTTTAAAACATTCACAAACTAAAACAAAAGAGATGATCGAGAGAGTATTTGATCTGAAAAAAAGAGCAGATGCACCACTCTCGATCTTAGTTTATGGAACAAACTTTCAAGTGAGTGTTTGGAAGGCTCTTTTAAAGTTGCCATTTGGGAGTTTAAGCTCTTATGGCGAAATTGCAGTCAAAATAGGAAAACCAAAAGCTTCAAGAGCAGTTGGAAGTGCGATCGGACAAAATCCCATAGCATTTTTGATCCCTTGTCACAGGGTTATACAACAAAGTGGAAAAATCGGCGGGTATCGTTGGGGAGTGAGTAAAAAACATCTTATACATGCATGGGAGATGGCACGTTAAAAACAAGAGAAATAGTAATTTCACTATTTCTCTTATCATATTATTTATTACAAATAGGTTTCACTGTAGTAATGGATAGCATCTATTAAGAACTCAACCATCTTTGGGTGGTACGCGTTATGATAATTTTTCATATCTTCATTATCGTTGTAAAATAATCCCATCCCAATATATGCTTTTTTTGATGGTCTATAAAACTTACAAGCTATAGCATAGTGTTTTCCCATAAGCTTTTGAACTTCCTCATCTTCTGGTTTATTCGTGTCAATGAGTTGTGCGATATCTTTATACAAAAGATCCCATTCGTTATGTACCTTTTCTCTATCTACATGTTCCCAATTATTTGTTTGGGAAAGACTTTTTGTTTGTTCTGCCTGAAGTGCATCTCGACAAGAGTTTAAATATGCGTCATCTGTATTGTTAATCACTGTTTATACCTTATTATTGTGCATGTTGTTTAGCAAGAATGTTTTAAAAACATCTGCAACACAAAACCAACCTAAGGTGCTAACACCTTATCGTTCTCTACAATCATCATCCACCTCCAAATATAAAAATTGTCACCATAGTATCTTAAAAATACTTACAATTTAATAGTGCTTTGATATGGTAAAATACGTAAAAGTAGAAAGCTAAAAGGAAAATGATTTTGCAACTAAAGACAATCAAAATATATGCTATTTATATACTACTAAGTATTTTATCTTTATCTACATCCGCATTTGCATTGGAAGAGAACACTAAAATCGCTAACTTGTTTAAAAGTTCACAAACTAGTGGTACATTTGTTGTCTATGACGTAGAAAAAAAGAAGTTTACAGGTTATAACTATGCTCGTGCAAAAACAAGATATAGTCCTGCATCTACCTTTAAAATAGCTAACTCTTTGATAGGTCTTGCAACTAACAGTGTTAGTAGCGTTGATGATGTTTTGCCATACAAAGGGGATGAAAAACCATTAGTATCTGCGTGGAAACACGATATGGGTCTGCGACAGGCTATTAAAATTTCAAATGTCCCAATTTACCAAGAATTAGCACGTCGTATAGGTTTAAAGCAGATGAAAAAGGGTGTTATGAATTTAGAATATGGTAATCAAGAGATTGGAGAAAAAATTGATAGATTTTGGCTTGATGGACCACTAAAAATAAGTGCATTAGAACAAATAAAATTTTTAACCAAGCTTATTCAAAATAGCTTACCATTACAGAAGAAAATACAAGAAAGTGTTCGGGATATTTTAATGTTGGAGCAGGGTGAAAACTGGAAACTCTACGGAAAAACAGGTTGGCAAAATGCTCCAAATAGTGGAATAGGCTGGTTTGTTGGCTGGTTAGAAAAAGAGAACAAATTTTATGTATTTGCTTTAAATATGGATATAAATGAACCCTTAGATGCTAAAAAACGTGTGGAACTTACTAAAGAGAGTTTAAAATTTGTAGGATTAATACAATAACTATGGAACCCTTTAAAAATATATATAACGAAAAAGAGATCGTGAAACTGGCAAATGAGATAAAAAATGTTTATCCAGAATTTCAAAAAGATGCTTTTGTAAATTCACTTATAAATGAGGCTTGGGAAGCTAAAGAATTAAAAGAGCGTTTACGAGCTATCTCGTTGTCTTTAGGGGAGTTTTTAGATCAAGATTATCTAAAAGCTTTAGAGATTTTAAAGCAGGTACATACCAACTTTAGTGGACTTTTTCATCTAGTTTTTCCAGATTTTGTGGAGGTGTTTGGGTTAGAGCAATATGAAGCTTCGATCAAAGCTTTGAAACTCTTTACACCACAATGCACAAGTGAGTTTGCAGTACGCCCTTTTTTAGTGAAGTACCCAGAGTTTATAGAAGTTTTTAAAAGGTGGGCAGAGGATGAAAACGAACACATTAGACGACTAGCATCTGAGGGATGCCGTCCAAGACTTCCTTGGGGGATTGCACTTGGGGAGTATAAAAAAGATCCCACAAAAGTGTTAGAGGTGTTGGAGCTTTTAAAAGAAGATGAGAGTGAATATGTTAGAAAAAGTGTAGCAAACAATCTTAATGACATCTCAAAAGACAACCCTGCCATAGCAAAAGCAGTTTTTAAAAAGTGGTATGGAGATTCAAAACACACAAACTGGATCGTAAAACATGGATCAAGAACTCTTTTAAAAGCAGGTGAACAGGATGTACTAGAGCTTTTTGGATATAAAAGTGATGGGATCGAGGTTGCAAATTTACAAGCTGATCAGAGTGTACAGATGGGTGAATATCTAAACTTTTCATTTGATATATCTAGCAAAAAACCTCTAGGAAAATTACGCATTGAGTACAAGCTAGGACTTCTTAGACAAAACAATAAGATCAACTATAAAGTATTTAAAATCAGTGAACGAGAAGTCACAGATCGAGAGTTGAGTATAAAAAAATCTCATGCTTTTAAAGAGGTGACTACAAGAAAATATTATGATGGTATACATACTTTAACCATCGTGATAAATGGAAAAGAGTTTACAACTAGCAAGTTTGAATTAATAACTTAAAATCGAATTTTAATCCACTTGCACAGTTTGGTTACGTCCTGCTTCTTTAGCTTTGTAGAGAGCTTTGTCTATATCTACTATAAACGCTTCTAAAGAGACATCTTCTTTTGAGATACCAATACCTATACTTATAGTTAAGTTGTATTTTTGAAGTTTTTTATCCTCTTGAACAGCTAAACGCAGTTTTTCAGCAAATGTAAATCCTTGCGTGAGATCAGCATTTGGATAGATAATAAGAAACTCTTCACCTCCCCAGCGACCTATCGTGTCTGTGACTCTTGAGGAGTTTTTTAAGATTGTAGAAAAAAGTTGTAGAACTTCATCTCCTACTTGATGCCCATGTTGATCGTTGATACTTTTAAAATGATCCAAATCTAGCATCAATAACACAAAAGTATTGCCACCTCTTTTGAAGTTTTCATATTGAATATACAGTTCTTGATCTAGTTTATAACGGTTATAAAGACCTGTAAGAGGATCAGTAATAGACCTCTTAGAAGAGTCAATGTAAAGTTCATGTACTTTTTGATACTCCTCTTGTTTTCGTTGTAACATATTTTTATATGCTATTACGATAGGGATGATTGAGATAAAAAATAGTAAAAATGAGAAAAGAGTTTGCATAGTGTTTTGTTTTAAAACAGCATTAACATAAGAGATGTCCATATCAACACCTATAACATAAAGGTGTCCTTTTGCTGTTTGTATAGGTAGAACAATGGATCGATATGTCCCCCATCTATCACTATATATTGGTACATAAAAAGGTTTATATATTTTATTTGGTGTTATGTAGTCAGTACTTAAATGCTCAAAACTATTTTTTAAAGTAGCACTTGCATCAGGATAAGCTGTAAAATAATGAACTTCTGTATGCTCTTTTATCTCAGAAGCTAAAGCACTAGAGCTTGTTAGTTGAAATGTGCCGTTTTGATCACGTATGACAGTATAGAGAAATTTTGTACCTAATTGGTTATTGAGTTTTGTAAGGTTTCTAATATTTTGCATATCTTCTTGCGTACTAATTGAAGTAGCCAAGAGTGCCCTATCATGAAAATCATCTTCTAGTACAAAAGGAACTGCAACAGCTGCAGAGTAAAGTTGTTTGTCTATTTGAGCAATTAAACGATTTTTTTCGTAAAAATAGTTCCAGATTGAGTAGAGAGTTAAAATAGTAAGGGTAAATCCTACTGCCCCGACCATCTTTAGAGTTTCATTTTTCATAAAATTAAGTTAAAAACTTTATTCCTTCTTTTAGTGTTATATATCTTTCAAATGATAGTATAACATTTTAAAATGCTAGTAACTAAAAGATATTATGACTATGTTTATTTATTGAAATAGTTTTCTTATTTTATTAAAGAACATTGCTACTAAACCTTTGTAGTTTACTACCTCATGTATAAACGTATCATAATCAATATCTTGATTACGTAGATAGTTGAGTAAATACTCTTCAGATGCTTTAATTCCCTCTTTTTGTTCAATCTCTACAAGTTTTTGGTAAAGTGGCACTATTGTATCGATAGCTTGTTGTGGTACTGCACGTCTTATAGCAAGATATCCTTCAGGTGTTTTATGTATAGGATGATATCTAGTTTCAAATAAAGTAGTTACCCAGTAGTGTCTGCCATCTTTTGCTTTATTTTTAACGACTGCTAGTATATCTTTGTTTTGTTTTAATCTTTCCCACATGATCTTAAAAACAACCTTGGGCATATCTGGATGACGAATAATGTTGTGAGGAACTCCGATTAGTTCCTCTTCAGTATAACCACAAATTTCTAGAAAATATCTGTTAGCGTATTTAATATTTCCTTTTAGATCTGTTCTGCTCACTAAAGGTTTGATATCACTTAGTTTTATTGGATCTGACATTTGTAAGCCTTTAAAAAAATAGTATTAGTTAATTATCCCATTTATTCCTGCACGTAGAGATTTGGAGTGACCAATATAATGGACACCATCCAAGTAAAGCTGTGCCTAAGGGTATAATAAAAGCTACATTGGTTAGTATATATTCATAAACTATTCCAATTCTGAATGTTGTAGATATCCCCTTGGTAAAAAAGAATGGTATTTTTTGGAACTTCGATCCATGTTGAATCGTTCTTGACAAACTCTTGATCTTTTAGAGTTATTTTATTGTATGACATTTAAATATGATACACTTAAAATATGAAAACAAAACGAACCTCCTTTGAGAAAGACTCTACTTCAGAACATGCTGAACTCTTTTTAAATGTGCGAGACTTTATAAAAATCTGCATAGGCAATGATTCCAAAGAGAAATACAGCGAAAATATCACGACGTTTTACTCAAAAGAGGGAGGGTTTTGTTACATACGCGTCAAAGATGATTATGTCCATTTAGGTTGGTTTCGAGGTCGTCATATAGATGATAAATTTGGATTACTTTTTGGAAAAGGGAAAACTCTACGAGGTCAAAAAGTCTACAAATTAGATAAGCAAACACGAGAGGCTATAAAATACTATGTCAATGAAACTTTAATGTTTTTGTTTGAGCATAATGAGTTGATGAAACTAAAGAAGATAAAATGAGAGAAAATATAAAAAAGAAAATTATTGAAGTATGTAATGAAAAAATCAAGAAAAAAGGGGAGGGTGTTGGTGTGTCATTTTATGCTTTTTTTGCAAATAAAAATGATAACCCAGAACTTTTAATGGAAGTCGCTTCATGGTGGATCATGGAAAATAAATTTGATCATTTTGAAAAAGCTGTAAAAATTAAAAAAATAGTTGAAGAATGATAGAAGGCTAAAAATGGAAGATACAAAGATAAAAGAGAGTATAAAAAACACATTTGATGATGTTGCAAAAAGCTACGATACAAATAGACATTTTCATATATCTGCAAAAAAGTTGGTTGAGTTGGCAGAGGTTAATGAACCAAAAAATATTCTTGATCTCTCAACTGGTACTGGACATATCGCAATAGAACTCGCAAAAAAATTTCCAAATGCACAGATTCATGCTGTAGATATATCTGATGAGATGTTAAATATTGCACGAGTAAAAGCAAAAGAGTTAGGCTTGAAAAACATCACTTTTTATCTGCAAGATGTTGAGAATTTGGAGTTTGAAGGTATAGAGTTTGATTTAGTAACATGTGGATATGGACTGTTTTTTTACCCAAATATGGATGATGTGTTTTGCGATATTTGTAAAAGAGTTAAAGATGATGGATTATTTATATTTTCTACATTTACTGACAATGCGTTTCAACCCTATGTCAAAATATTTTTAGATATGTTACAAGAGGGGTATAACATTGCCCCACCTGATAGAATTGAAAAACGACAATTAAATTCACATGAAGAGATAAAGCAGTTTTCATCGCAAGTATCACATAAAGGTTTAGTTGTACACGATGTTAATATACGCTTTGCAATGGATATAGATGAGTGGTGGAGTTTAATACAAACTACGGGGTTTAGCGGATTGTTAACGCAATTGGATAAAAATTTTGAGCAGTTTGAAAAAGAGTATTTTAAGCATTTAAAAACACTTCATCAAGATAATGCTATAGATTTTAATGCAGATAGTTTGATCTCTGTTGTCAAGGTATAGAAAGTGAAAAATATACTCAACTACATCAAAGTAAATGACACTATCTCAACCTCAGGTCAACCAACAAAAGAGCAGTTTAAAGCTATAGCAAAAGAGGGATTTGATGTGGTAATCAATCTTGCGATGCACAACAGAGGTGCGCTTAAAGAGGAAGATAAAATAGTCTCTAAAAACAATATGGTCTATTATCATATCCCTATCACTTGGGAAAAACCTGAGATTGAGAGATTAGAGCTTTTTTTAGCTACACTCAAAATGTTGCAAAAACAAAATAAAAAAGTGTTTATCCATTGTATTAAAAATTACAGAGCTTCAGTATTTGTCTACAAATATAAAAAACATATTCTTAAAGAAAAAGATACTCAATTGATTGCTCCAAAAGGGTACAAGCCAAATGAGGTTTGGCAAAAGGTTATGAAAGCAAAAATATGAAAATAATAATCCCAGATTTTTTACAGCAAAACAATCTTTTAAAAAGTGTAGATACCCTTTCATTTGCCAAATATGTCAACTATACACCACTCACTAAAACAAGTATCCAAATAAATAGCAATGTACTCATCTATGTTACAAAAGGGAGTAAGATTTTACACTTTCCAAATTATGAAAAAACTATACAAGCAGGGGATATTTTATTTTTAAAAAGTGGTCATTACATCATGAGTGAAGTGTTAGATGAGTCTTATGAAGCGTTGATGTTTTTTTATAGCGATACACTTTTAAATGAGTTTATTAAAAAATATGACCTTGCATTTGAACAAATTAAAAAGTCAAGTGAAGAGATATTTATTGTCTCTTCAAATAGTTATCTTCAAAGTAGATTATTATCGGTGATGCCTTACTTTGAGCAAAACTTAAAAGATGAAAAAATTATTGTGCTAAAACTTGAAGAGATGTTTTTAAACCTTTTAAACAGCGATAAAGAGTTTAAAAATTTTCTTCAATACCTGCAAGATAGTGAGAGTGGATTTAAAACAAATGTGGAGCAAAATTACGAGAAGTTTGATTCTATACAAGAGTTGGCAAAGCATTTTAAAATGAGTGAGTTAAACTTCAGAACAAAATTTAAAAAGGTGTTTGGAACTACTCCAAAAAAATGGATACTTTCACAAAAACTTGCAAAAGCAAAAACACTTTTAGAACATACTGATCTAAATGCCAGTGAAGTATGTCGTGAAGTTGGATTTGAAAATATCTCATGGTTTATACAAAGTTTTAAAAAAGAGTTTGGTTGCACTCCAAAACAACAAAAACTGATAAAAATATGATAAAAACTTATAGAAAACAGTTTTGATTTTTTATATAATTATTAAAAATCAAGGAGAAAACAATGTTTAAAAAAATTTTGTTTGGATTGACACTTAGTGTTTCAGTTTTATTTGCTGATGGATTTACACTTGTCAGTGATGATCTTAGTGGGCAACTGACTAACGATCAAGTGTTTAATGGTTTTGGATGTAGCGGGAAAAATATCTCTCCTGCCCTGTCTTGGAAAAATGCTCCAAAAGGTACAAAAAGTTTTGCTATAACTATGTATGATAAAGATGCACCAACTGGTAGTGGTTGGTGGCATTGGGTAGTGTTTGATATCCCTACAAATGTAACAAGTTTACCAAAAAATAGTGGAGATGTTTTGGAAAACCTTATGCCAAAAGGTGCTATTCAAAGTGTAACTGATTTTGGAAAAAGTGGTTATGGAGGTGCTTGTCCGCCTGTAGGGCATGGTGCACATCAGTATGTTATCACAATTTATGCTTTGGATGTTGATACATTAGGACTTGATGCAAATGCAAAAGCTGCACTTGTAGGTTTTATGTTAAATGCACATACATTAAGTAAAGCTTCCGTTATTGCATATTATGGAAGATAAATCATTTTTCTTAATCTTATGCTAAAATAAGACATATTTCTCTACAAAGGAGAAAACATGTTTTTAGATACTACAAAAGCAGTATTATGTGATATTGGTGGGGTGTTATATGTTGGCAACACCCCGATAGATGGTGCAATTGAAGCAATCACCAAAATAAAAGAGCATTATCCTATCCGCTTTATTACAAACACTACCCAAAAAACAGGTTCACAAGTAGTTGAAAAACTTCAAGAGTTAGGGTTTGATATAACTGAAGACGAAGTAATTACTGCTTTAGATATGACAAAACTGTTTTTACAAAACCACCAAAGTAACGCCGAGTTTTTACTTACTGATAATGTTATGGATTTTTTTGATTCACTCAAAGAATTTCCTACACATTATGTAGTTGTGGGTGATGCACAGCATAACTTTAGTTATGAAAATCTCAATTCTGCTTTTAGAGCTTTACTTAAAGGTTCTCAGCTTGTAGCAGTGGCAAACAATCGTTACTTTAAAGATAATGATAACGAACTTAGTATGGATGCTGGGTGTTTTGTCAGTGCCTTAGAGTATGCAAGTGGACAAAAAGCAGAGCTTATTGGAAAACCCTCAAAAGAGTTTTATCATTTAGCAGCTGCATCTTTGGGTGTGACACCGAGTGAGTGTGTGATGATTGGAGATGATATCGAGGGAGATGTTTTAGGTGCACAAGAAGCAGGGATTGTTGGTGTACTTGTAAAAACGGGAAAGTTTGTTGATGCAGACTTGCAAAAAGGTATAGCACCTGATTTGATTCTTGAATCTATCGCACATTTATAGTTGTTAAGATAGTTCTTCGTAGTAAACTATAGAGTAGTTACTTACCTACTTATATTCCAATAGATAATTGATTTTAGAGAAAGTAAAAAACAAGATAGTATAAAATGATAATGAGTATCAGTATGATTTAAGAATAGTTCCTGTAGTATTATGATAATTATTATCATAAATGATATAAGATGAGAAAAATTGGTTTTATAAAATGTAATGATACAACCAAAGAGATTTTGCCAAAAACGTATAAGGTGAATCAAATTGAAAAACGAAGAAAAATGTTTTGTACACTGATTAATCAGTATCTCTCAAAACATTCTCAATTTGATTTAAATAAAACTGATCAATTTAACTATTCTTTATTAGAGATATTTGAACAGAGGATAGTAGGGCTGTTTCAGTTTCATCGATGGAGACCTGAGAGTCCCCAAAAAGTACTCAAGATATATCATAAAGAATCTTTGCTTTTTCAACAATATTTCAAGCAAAGCAAAGTACATAAAATGAGATACTTAAGTCGAGGTTCATTGTTTGATTCAGAGTTTCAACTTCTTGTCGGGTATGAACATCCTGCAGCTGAATTGATACAGTTGATTTTTAATGGAAAAGAGATATCTATGATGCTTGATCTTGACGCACTTTTTACACAAACTGTATATCAAAGGATCAAAAGAGAAAAAGATAAGAAAGTAACTCTTGATGCCCCGTATATACACATTGATCAAAAAGGTGTGAGAACAAGTATATACCCTAGATGGAAAAAAGTGGACAAAAGCTCTATGAATCTACGTAAAGATGACATAGAAGAAGGGTTTGAACAATTACAAAACAAGGAGGTAGACCAGTGTTACTTGGTGTATCCAAAAACAGATAATTTTCAAAAACATATAACAGTGATGAATCAGTCAAAAGAGAAAGAGATCAAAATGATTCCATACTCATTTACATTTTGCACAAGGGAGAGAAAAAGATGCAAAAAATAGGTTTATTTTACGCAAGTTCAACAGGAAATACAAAAGGCGCGGCCAAGATGATAAAAGAACAACTTGGTGATGCTGAGATAACAATGTACGATATTGCAAGTTGTTCACAAGAGGATATGAATCAATACGACTATCTCATAATAGGTACTTCTACTTGGGGTGAAGGCGATTTACAAGATGATTTAGAAGAGTTTTTCCCAAAATTGGAAGCGATTGACTTCTCGACAAAAACAGTAGCTTTGTTTGGATTTGGTGATCAAGAACAGTATTGCGATTATTATCTTGATGCTATGGGAATTTTATATGAAGCTGTAGTAAAGCAAGGTGCAAAAGTTGTTGGTTCTTGGCCTACGGATGGATATGGTTATGAAGAGTCAAAAGCAGTTGTAGATGGAGAATTTGTAGGTTTAGCTCTTGATGCTGATAATCAGGATGACATGACAAATGAGCGTATAAGTATGTGGGCACAACAGATCGCTCCTTACTTTAAGGTTGCATAATGAAAGGAGTAAATCATATGAAAAAAACGATACCTTTTATAGTTATATCCGCATTATTGCTTTTTAGTGCTTGTGGAGATAGCAATAAAGATAATACAGATAGCACTAATCCAGTCTTGCAAACAAGTGTAGCAGAGCTTGTACACACTTCTCAATATACATTTAGTGGTACAATATCTGATAATGAAGCTGTAGCAAGTGCACAGTTGATTTTTAATGGAGTAGAAGAAGATGTAGATATCAACAGTAGCGGTGCTTTTTCTGTAACAAAAAAGTTAAATCCAGGGAGCAATACGTATAAGGTCATAGCTACTGATACTCAAAATAATACTACCCAAGTAGAGGGGTCGATTTATCAAGGTTACACTGTTGCAGCAGGTGGGTCTCATTCAGGAGCTATAGTTGATGGTTCACTATACACATGGGGGAGAAATAACTATGCTCAAACAGGACTTGGGTATAACTCTGAATCAGATGAGGAAAGTTTAGGAGAGCATCCCTTAGCACCTATGAAGTTGACAATGCCTCAAACAACACCACTTGCTTCTTTGTCCTTTAACCAAAACTACTCTTTAGCATTAGATACAGAGGGAAATTTATGGAGTTGGGGGTACAACAAGTATGGTGAGCTAGGACGAGGTGATGTTGATGATAACTGCTCTTTGACAGGGAGTAGCCCATGTTCAAAGTCACCAGCATTGGTAGATATTACAGATGTAAGGATGGTTACAGCTGGTTATTCTCACGTACTTGCATTAAAATCTGATGGAACTTTATGGGCGTGGGGTACAAATAGTGATGGAGAACTTGGAAATACAGATGCTAATACTACTCAAAACACACCAGTTCAAGTTGATATCAATGAGAGTATCAATATAGTACAAATCAGTGCAGGATCAGATTTTTCTATGGTTCTTGATGATCAAGGTGGTTTATGGGGATGGGGAAAAAACAATTACGGTCAGATGGGGCTTGATGAGAACCATACTGATGATCAACTCACACCTGTACAGATATCGTTTCCAGCTGATGTAAAAATAAAATCAGTCGCAACAGGCAAAGGACATGTCCTTGCACTTACAACTGAGAATGAAGTGTATGGATGGGGACTAAACGCATCGAGTCAGATTGGGTATTATGGATACCAGTATAAAGAGGATGAAAACAACTCTTGGAACAGATATGAATATACCCCAAGATTAGTTTTGGAAAATAATGAATCCAATCCTGTCATTGAAGTATATGCAAATGGAAATTCAAGTTATATTGTTCGAGCAGATCAAAAAATTTATCCATGGGGTCAATTTGGCGAGACTGTTGAAGAGGATAATGAAACAAAACAGAGTTATACGAACCTTGATTATCCAGAGGACAAGTACACCCAGGTAGAGAATATTAAAGATGTTGCAGCAGGTGCATTACATATTGTTGCTATTCAAGAGGATGAGACTGTATTTACTTTTAAATGGAGTTTTGAAGGTTCTTTAGGTGGTGGTGAAACAACACTTGATAAATGGTTTTATAACTATCCTGTAAAGCCTATTTTTTCAGAACAATGAAACGTGTACAAAGTATATCAGCAGCAATCTTTATAGTTGTTGCTATGAGTGGGTGTGGTAGTAGTGATGAAGAAAAAGTAGAATCGATTACTTGGTATCCACCTGCTGGAAATGCAACGATATCAAGCGATACTTCAACTCCATTTTTAGAGATTCTTGACAATATCAGTGCGGATGAAATTGGCACAGTTTCTCAAGGTAGAGAGTTGTTTTTAGCAAAGTGGGAAGTTGCCCCAAACTCTAGAGAGACTTTGGATGGTCTTGGTCCACTTTATAATGCTGATTCTTGTTTCGATTGCCATATTAGTGATGGACGGGTAGCACCTTATAAGGAAGATGGGACAGTTGATAACTCTTTCTTGTTTCGTACAAGTGATGCAAGTGGTAATGCACACCCTATCTATGGTGGACAATTGCAAACTCACTCTACAGTTGAGTTTGAAGAGGAGGCACAGATCAGTTGGGAAGATGAAAATGGCACAATAGAGTTTT
Organism: Sulfurimonas sp.; assembly: GCF_050296975.1. Lineage (GTDB taxonomy): Bacteria > Campylobacterota > Campylobacteria > Campylobacterales > Sulfurimonadaceae > Sulfurimonas. The sequence continues at coordinate 94,133 of NZ_JBNKRX010000012.1, read as the reverse complement.
CATCTTCCCCTGATCTCTCTCAAGAGGGATTTGATATAAGTGGAAGGATTGCTCCACAACTTTTAGGGATGGGGCTACTTGATCTTGTAGAGGAGGAAACTATTTTAGAATATGAAGACCCAGATGATAGCGATAATGATGGAATATCTGGACGAGCTCACTGGGTAATTGAAGAGAACCAAACGAAAGTTGGAAGATTTGGCTGGAAAGCGATTAACTCAACTCTACGTACTCAAAATGCTGGTGCTATGTTTCAAGATATGGGGCTCACTTCCTCTGTAAATATGCAAGAGAATTGTACAGAGAATCAAGATGTATGTGAAGAGGAGGAGAACGGTGGTTCACCAGAGGTAAGCGAAGCTTCTCTTGGAGCAATCGTAAACTTTATGACAGCTCTTGGGGTACCTGATAGAAGAGTAGATAATCAAGAAAATTTTGATAAAGGTGCTACCTTGTTTAGCTCTATAGGTTGTGCAAAGTGTCATCGAGAAACTATGCGAACTGGAACAAGTGATAAATTTGCGAGGTTATCCAATCAGCTGATATATCCATATACAGACTTGCTTTTGCACGATATGGGAGATGATTTAGCTGATGAAGTAATAGAAAAAAATGCTACAGGTAGAGAGTTTAGAACTTCTCCACTTTGGGGAATTGGTTTTGTAGCACAAAAAGATGGTGCACGGTTTTTACATGATGGTAGGGCACAAACGATTAAAGAAGCGATTTTATACCACGGGGGTGAGGCACAGAATGCAAAAGAGAAGTTTGAGCAATTAAGTAGCTCTGAAATGCAAAATTTATTAGAGTTTGTACAGGGGATATAACTTTAGTATAATACTAATAAATATTATCTCAAAAGAAAAGCAATGGTTTTATACATTCACGGTTTTGGAAGTAGTGGGCAAGGTGCAAAAGCAAAACTTTTCAGGGAGCATTTTAAAGATAGAGGTGAAAAGTTCTTAGCACCTTCACTCTCTTTTATCCCTGAACTGGCAATCTCTACACTCGAAGAGATTATAGAGATGTGTAAAGATGAAGAGATAGTGTTGATGGGTTCATCACTTGGTGGATATTATGCGATCTATTTAAGCCAAAAATATAATCTTAAAACAGTACTTATAAATCCTTCTATTAAGCCATATGAGACACTTAAAAAAATGGTTGGAGAAAATCAAAGTTTTTTTAACAACCATTTCTCATTTCATTGGAGTGAGGCACAAGTTGAGAGCTTAAAAAAGTTTAGTGTAAAGATAAAAGATAAAAACAATTACTTTCTTTTAGTTTCCACGGGGGATGAAGTACTTGATTATCGTGAAGCAGTAGCCAAGTTGAAAGGTTCACAGATGATTATTCATGATGGATCAGATCATGGATTTTTAGAGGTGTCAAAACATTTAGATACCATAGATGAGTTTCTAAAACATTCGCTATAGTTTTTTGCAGTCTCTATTCTTTGTTGTGTGAGTGGATGGGTTGACATATACTCCTCCACAGCACTCTCTGAAGTGCTATTTTGCTCCATGTTTTCTTTCATATATACTTGCATTTTATCCATAATAGTAGCAAATGCTATAGGGTCAATATTGTTCTCTAACATCGTTTGAAATGCAAAGTTGTCTGCACTAGTTTCATGTTCTCTTGAGTATTGAAGATTTACAAGCATAGAGCCTAGACCAGCTCCCATATCTGCCATGCCGCTTGTATCGCCAAGAGCTATCATTACACTAACAGATATAAAAGTACCCTCTACAAGCATTTGAAGAGAATCTCTATGGATAACATGCCCAACCTCATGTAAAAGAATTGCATCTATTTCAGTATCGTTTTCACAAAGCTCAACAAATTTATCTGTTAAAACAATCTCACCAGATGGAAGAGCCATTGCATTTGGTAGACTAAGGTTACCATCTTTTAAAAGTCTAAAATTTAAATGGTAATGGTATTGATCTTTATCTGGTAAAAGCGGCAAAAGTGTTTTACGAAAATGTTGAGCGATATGTACTTGTTTATCAAGAGGTATTTTTGATGGTTTAAAAAGAAGCTTATCTAAAATTTTCATTGATTGTTCAGTTAAGATTGTATTTGTCTCATTTGGCAGAGCGAACGCAATCTTTTTACTAAAATAAGGGATACCAAAATCTATAAATACATAAACGCTTATAATGAGTAAAACAAAAGAGAGAAGAACATAGCGGAGTTTAGATTCCAAGATATGTAAAAATCGATTTGCTTTTTTATGTTGATGAAAAAATCTATCTATTTCATCATGTGCATCAGAGGTAAAAAGAGAGCCATCTTCAAGAATGATTTTGCGCGTAATGTTGCCAAGTCGATCATCCAGTTTTAAAGAACTAAGTGGTGCTTTATGGCGTATTTCATCTTCTACAATAAGCGTATAATCATTCTCGTCAAAATGTAAGATAGCACTATGTTGTTTAGCACTATCTCTTGCATACCAATGCCCCTGAAGTTGCAACTTTAAAAACCTATACCTACATCAACATCAAAAGCATCTCCTATTTGATCTCCAATGGCAGATGTTTGTGCCTGGGCTTGTGAGATATACTCATCAAAACCATGCGAAGTATCAATATGTGTATTTGTTAAAACAACTTTTGCCGCTCTTACTTTTGCCCAAGGTGCACCAAAGCCTAGTGTAAAAAGTACTAAAAAGAAGTTTGAAAAAACGACCCACATATATGTAGAACCTTTGAGTGTTGATGCAAATTTAATTTTCTCATCAAAAAGAGTATTATCGTAGATATATTTACGGTAGAGTGCAAAAGAGTAAGCATTGACAAGAAGGATGATAAATATCATTCCGATATAAAGCGCACCAATCATAGCAAACACTACACTTGCCCCTTCTCTTCCTTGTTCAGGGTTTTTTAAACTTTCACTTGCCGCTTGAAGTGCTTCTAAACCAACTGTAGCAGAGACAATAATACCTGCAATAATGAATAAAACAAGCATTAAAGCTAAACCAATACCCATAACTTTTGCGGAGATTTTACTTAACTCTTTGATATTGAGATTAGCTATAAACTTTCCTTGTCCATAGTTAGTATTGTTTATAAAAAACTCTGAATTTCTTTTTTTGAAAAAAGCGAAAGTGAAAATAACAAAAGCAAATACCCCTATAACTCCTATAATTCCAAGGATATAATGAAGTGCAAATAACCCTCCAGCTATCATTGCTGATATGATAAATATGCCATAAAATGCCATAGGTAAGAGTAAGAGGTTTATATATGCTTCGGAAAAATTTTTGTTAAAACTGAAACGAACATTTGAAAAACTTGTCATTTTAAAGTTAAACATCATACTTTTAACAACAATCCAAGGGATAAAAATAAAAAGTATGAGCATAAAGACACTTCCAGCAGGTGGAAACACTTGGCTGATTGCAACATAAGCTATAAATAGAATTAACGCGACAAGATAACTTAAAAATATTTGCTTACCAACAGCATGATACTCAAAGTTTCTCTCCCCTAAAACAGAGTTCCCATAAAAATATCTGTTGCGTCTAACTTTTGCCCATGGGTAGTATAACCCTAGTGTTAAGATGATTAATAAAGCATTGACAATCCATATCTTAAAGTACTCTGTACCACTCCCTTTAAACTCTAAAGATTTCATCATTCCCCCAATAAAAATGAATTTTATTGGAGTGTATCATATTAAATATTTAATTTTGTTTATATTGATTCTAGCTTCGTGTAACTAGTTTATGCTCTTTAATCTTTTTGATCAGATTTGCAAGCATAGAAGTTCTTTCTTGTTCATCTTTTATAGTTGATTTCGCACTAAGATTAAAACTCTCCATTTTTTTATCGAGGTAACTTGTGTTAAAAGTTCCCGCTTTGAAATCGTTATCACGTACGATCTCTCTGTGAAGAGATATATTAGTAGCAAAACCATCAATATTGTACTCATCTAGTGCACGTCTAGCTTTTTTTACAACACCTTCCCAGTCAAGAGCCCAAACGATCAGTTTTCCGATCATAGAGTCATAGTTGGAAGGCACTTCATAACCATCATAAGCACTTGTGTCAAGTCTTACACCTGGACCACCTGGAGTTAAGTAGTTTGTTATTGTTCCAGTTGATGGCATAAAGTTCATTTGAGGATTTTCTGCGTTTATACGAAACTCGATCGCATATCCGCGGAATTTGATCTCCTCTTGCAAAAATTGTAGTTTGTCACCCTCAGCTATTTCGATCATTCTTTGAATGATGTCCACACCTGAGATCACTTCGGTGACAGGGTGCTCAACTTGTACCCTTGTATTCATCTCTATAAAGTATATATTGTCAGATTCATCTACTAAAAACTCTACAGTACCAACGCTTTCATATCCTAAACGGAACATCGCTTTTGTCGATACGCGGTAAAGTTCTTTTCTTACACTCTCATTGAGACGAGGAGATGGTGCTATTTCGATCACCTTTTGGTGGCGGCGTTGAATTGAACAGTCACGCTCGCCCAAGTGAAGTACATTCCCAAATTTATCTGCAATTATTTGTACTTCAATATGACGAGGATTTTGCACATATTTTTCAATAAATACGTCCCCTTTACCAAAGTATTTTAGCGCTTCGTTCGTAGCTGATTCAAATGCGTTTGAGAATTCTTTGGCAGTTTTTACAATTCTCATGCCACGACCACCACCACCAAAAGCAGCTTTAATGATCACGGGAAAGCCGATCTCTTTAGCAATTTTCTCCCCGTCAGTTTTATCAGTAATAGGCGTATCGGTTCCCTCTAGCACTGGAACGCCGATCTCTTTCATAGCAACCTTAGAAGCCATTTTATCCCCAAAAAGTTTTATATGTTCAGCCTTGGGACCTATAAAAATGATGCCATTGTTTTCACAAGCTTCAGCGAACTCTGCGCTTTCACTTAAAAATCCATACCCTGGATGGATAGCATCACAATCAGCTTTTTTTGCCATAGAGATAATTCTCTCATAGTTTAGGTACGCTTCAACAGGATTACCCATGATTGGATAACACTCATCTGCTTTTTTTACCCATACACCATCAACATCAACCTCTGAGAACACAACTACACTTGTGATCTCAAGCTCTTTACATGCACGGATGATGCGTAGGGCAATCTCACCTCTATTTGCAATCAAAACTTTGGAAATTGTTTTCATTCTTTTTTCTCCAATAGAAAAATAACAGCATCATTATAATTTTTCAAAAGTTACAATTCTTCACTTATTTTGTCTCAAAAATTATCTATTTTTGTTCTAAAAATTACTTATTAGTGTTAAAATAATTCTCATGAAACGAGATACACTAGATCATAAGATAAAAATTACCAACGATATAATGTTTTACATCTACACAAATATTGATACCGATATAAATATGGATGAGTTAGCACAACACTATGGAATCTCTAAATTTTATATGCATAAAATTTTTAAAGAGGTGTTTGATCGAAACATATACGAAACTGTAAAGTCAATACGTCTACAAAAAGCATCGAATCTTTTATTGACAAACAGATACTCAACGATCTCTGAAGTTGCCAATGCTTGTGGATACTCTTCACAAACCTCATTTATACGGGCATTTAAAGAGCGTTTTTCTATGACACCGAAAGTTTGGAGAAAGGGTGGTTACTTAGAGTACTCAAATAAAATTGTGGATCACTCACTCAAAATTAGAAACTCAACTATTACCATAGATAACTTTGATGATCTAGTGCCAACTATTGTAAAAATGCCCCAGAGACAAGCGTATTATATTCGTCATCAAGGCTATAATGATGCGATCAAACAAGCATGGCAAAAGATTCAAACGTGGATATACTCAAATAATTTAGAGGAGTATGATCAGATAAGTTTGTACCATGATAACCCATCGATTACATCTTTAGAAGATTGTCAGTACGTAGCATGTGTAGTTGATAAAAAAGATCAAACTTTAGAAAATAGTAGACTTCCAAAATTTACTATTGCAAGTGGAGTGTATGCAAAGTTTACATTAGAGGGTGCTTGTGGGGATCTATTGCGTTTTATTCAGTGGGTATATCATGAGTGGTTGCCAAGAAACGAATATGAAACAACAACAAAGCCACCATATGCACTCTATAGAAAAAATAAGTATCTTACTGAAGATGGGAACTTTGATCTAGACTTTTATATATCTATCAAATATTAAAGTGTAGTATTTCAATAACAAAAAAGAAAGATTAGAGATGAAAACATACTATTATGTACATACAGGTCATAGAATAGGCTTAGATAGATTTCGTAGAGCTGCGGCAGCGTTAAAGTGTTTAGAAGCAGATATTACACTATTATGTAGTGATTTTAGAATAGCACAAGAAGCAAGAAGTTTTGGAATTGATAAAGCCGTAGGAATAGATGTAGTTCGCAACATTGCCAATATTGCCCAAAAAGGGGATCAACTTATCTTAGATAGTGCAGAAGTAAATCCTATAATGTTAGAAGATATGAAAAACTTTTTTTCAAAACTTTATATAGTAGAAAATGATACGATCGTTATAGCAGATAAATATTTTGAAAAACAAGAAAAATCAGTTGCAATTTCTTACTTTTTTGGTGATGATGACTATGAGAAAGACTTAGTTAAAAATTTAAGTTTTATTCAAGAATTGAACCCAAATTTACAACTTGGGTACTATTATTTCTTAGATTATGAAGCACAACTCCAAAAAACTTTTAAACATTGTTATGAATTTGAAGAGTATGATGAGATGATTATGCAGACAAATATTTTGATTACTGCTTCTCCTCAAGCAGTGCTAGAATCACTGGCATCTGGTGGAAAACCTATATATTTTCAAAGAGAAGATTACACGAATGATTTTCAAGAGCAATTTGAAAAATTAGGAATTCCAGTTATTAAAAATTATGATAAAAGTGCACTACTAACACTTATAAATCACATTAATGAGATAAAATACGAGCAAATTACTCCAAACTGCTACAATTTTTCACGTTTACTAAAAGAAAACTTAATTTTATAAATAATTAAAACTTATTTGGGATATAATAAGGCTTTAAAATTCACAAAAAAGTGAGCGAATAATGAAAGATAGTAGCCGTAGAGGTTTTATGGGGAAAGCATTTGGTGCTGTTGCAGGCGTTGGGGCTGTAGCATCTCTTTATGCAATGAAAAAAAGTTGGGATCCACTTCCAAGTGTAAAAGCAGCTGGTTTTACAACACTTGATATGTCTGCATATAAAGACAATGAGTTAGTAACTGAAAAATGGCGTGGTAAGCCAATCTTCGTTTTAAAATATACTCCAGAAATGATTGCACAGTTAGACGATAAACAAAAATCACGTAGTGTTACAGTGAATGGTGAGGATTTTATGGTGTGTTTAGGTTTATGTACGCACCTTGGTTGTATCCCTGGATATGATCCAGATGAAAAATCTTTCCTTTGTGCATGTCATGGTGGTATGTATGATTTTACAGGTGATGTTACAAAAGCTCCACCACCACGTGGACTTGACATTCCTCCATTTAAAATAGATGGGAATAAACTTGTACTTGGTGAAGAGGGACCTGAGTATAAAAAGATGAAAGAAACTGGCGTAACGCTATAATTTAGGGGAGATAAATGGCACATTTTACAAAAGCAACTAGTCTTCGCGATTGGATGAATCAACGTTTAGCTGTTGATACTGTTCGTCGTGTAATGGCTACAGAATATTGGATCCCAAAAAATATTAACTTTTTATGGGCAATGGGGATGATCCTTGCAGTAACTTTTGGGTTACTTTTAGTATCTGGAATTTTCTTACTTATGTATTATCAACCAAATGTAGCTACTGCATTTGATAGTGTTAACTACACAATTATGACTGAGGTTGAGTTTGGATGGTTATGGAGACATATTCACGGTGTAGCTGCATCGGTAGTTTTCTTGATTATTTACATTCACATGTTTACAGGTATCTACTACGGTTCATATAAAAAGGGACGTGAGATGATCTGGATCTCTGGTATGTTATTGTTCGTAACTTTCTCAGCAGAGGCTTTCTCGGGTTACATGCTTCCATGGGGACAAATGTCTTACTGGGCTGGTATGGTTATCACTAACTTATTTGCTGGTGGATCATTACACGCTGATGGTTTAGTTGAGTGGATTCGTGGGGATTATGTACCTGCACAAGCATTCTTAAACCGTTTCTTCATGTTACATGTACTTTTATTACCGTTGGCTATTTTAGGTCTTATCGGTCTTCATTTTGCTGCACTTCGTATCCCTCACGTAAATAACCAAGATGGTGAAGAGATCGATTTTGAAGCTGAAGCTGCAAAATATAAAGCTGGTGACAAAGCTGGTTCAAAAGTTATTGCTTTTGCTAACGACTTTATGTCAAAAGATATGATGGTTGTAGGCATCTACTTAATCTTCTTCTTTTACCTAGTGTTCTTCCATTATGACTTTGCAATGGACCCAGTAAACTTTGACCCTGCTGATGGTCTTAAGACTCCAGCTCACATCTATCCTGAGTGGTATTTCTTATGGTCGTATGAAATTTTACGTCCGTTCCCAACTGATCCAGGTTTAGTTGCATTTGGTTTTGCTCAAGTTATTTTCATGTTATTACCATTCTTAGATAGAAGTCCAAATACTGTTCCAGCAAGTCGTAGAGGTGCGTTTAATATTTGGTTCTGGGTATTACTAATAGATATGATTATACTTACTGCAATGGGTAAATTACCACCTGAAGGTATTTTTAGTACTATTGGTTTAGTAGCAGCAATTACGTTTATCGTACTTTGGATATTACTACCAATCATCACTAAAAAAGAAAAAGTGTTATAGGAGAATATGATGAAAGAACTTAAAATATTAGTAGTTGTAGTATTCTTTACTCTTGTAACTTACTACTTAGTTGAGCCATTCGCTCACTCGCAAATGCACAAACATGTAGAGAGTGAAGGTTTTGAATATAAAGATTTACCTGAAGTAACTAAACAAGGTGATGTGACTCGTGGTCAAGAGTTAGTAATGGGTGCTGGAGCTTGTCTTGGTTGTCACTCTATGGAAGTAGCTGGTATGCCAGCTCCAATGGATCCTGTAACTGCTGCACAAAGTTATGGTGTAAATCCACCTGATCTTTCAAATGCTGGTGCTGTATATGATGCAAAATTCTTAGCAGCACTTATCCAAAATCCTGCTCACGCTTTAATGGTTGAGCATAAATTTGACGCTGAAAAAGGTCAAATGCACCCAATGGTAGCATTTTATGGTGCTGGTGGTGATTTAGAGCAAGAAGTAGCAGATATGGTTGCTTACTTACAATCTGTTGCAGTGAAAAAAGAAGAGTTAACATCTGAGCAAGCTTTTGAATTAGCTTGTGGTAGATGTCATGCTAACCATTATGCTTCTTGGACACAACTTGGTCAAAAACCAGTATTCAAAAAAGAGCAAGACGAGTTAAAATACAAAGCTGATGTACTTGATTACCAAGATAGCCTAAAAGCGTATATGGGTAAACTTCCACCAGATTTAAGTATTTACATTCGTTCACGTGGTGCTCACTACATTGAAACATTTGTAGAAAATCCACAAAACTACCTAAAAGGTACTGCAATGCCACGTGTTGGTGTTAACGAACACGCAATGGAAAAAGTGATCGAGTATCTTGAAGATTCTGGTGATGCTAAACGTACTGAGAGAGCTGAAGTTGGTAAAAATGTAATGATCTTTATCATTATCTTCGCAGTATTTGCTATCCTTTGGAAAAAAGCTGTTTGGAGAGACCTTCATTAGATAGTCCGCAAAGTGAAGTAATTCACTTTGCTTCGCTTACGCCGCTGTAGCGACTGAAGCTTTGCCCATTCGGGCAAGAAATCACTTCCTTTGATAACTACCATTTATACAATTTATCCCTTTTAAATATTTCACAACTTATTTACAACTTACAAGTTTCATTTTGCTATAATGCGCGCATGAGATTTAGAGAACTAAAAAAACAAAAAAAGATCGAAAACAAAACAGAAAATACAAAAACAATAAACTACGCAACATACCCAGATAGGGTAAAAGCATTTATAGTAGATATGTTTATGATCTATACACCTATCTTATACTTTATTGCATATGTAGTTATGGGCTCAAAAGATGAGTTTCAATCTTCTCAGTTGGCACCTTTTTTAGCAGTATCTATTTATGGTTTGATTTACGCTGTATTGGTTGCAAAATTTGGGCAAACTCCAGGGAAAAAAGCGTATCTTATTAAAATTGTCGATGATAAAACACAGAAAAATATTTCGGTTTTTAGAGCATTATGTAGATTTATAATGTTTTTAGTCTCTACTACAATTCTTTTGGGACTATTAACCCCTTTTTATAGAAAAGATAAAAAAGCACTGCATGATATAGTGTGTGGTACGATAGAGATCCAAGTAAAAGAAAATACAAATCAGTTAGGAACATAAATGCTCGTAGATAGCTATGATAGAGTAGTTGATTATATCCGTGTATCAGTTACGGAGAGATGTAATTTTAGATGCAACTACTGTATGCCAGAAAAACCGTTTTCATGGGTACCAAAAGAGAATTTACTCTCATTTGAGGAGATGTTTGAATTTTTAAAAGTGGCTATGGATGAGGGGGTAAAAAAGATTCGCATTACTGGTGGTGAGCCACTACTTCGTGCTGATCTAAATCAATTTATTAAGATGATTTACGACTACAAGCCAGATGTAGACCTTGCAATGACAACAAATGCTTATTTACTTAAAGGGTGTGCACAAAAATTAAAAGATGCAGGACTACAACGTCTTAATGTAAGTATAGATTCACTTAAACCAGAAGTAGCGCAAAAGATCGCTCAAAAAGATGTCTTAGCGACTGTTTTAGAGGGTGTTGAAGAGGCACTTAGAGTTGGTCTTAAAGTAAAAGTAAATATGGTTCCTATGAAGGGGATCAACTCCGATGAAATTATAGATTTACTAGAATACTGTAAAGAACGTGGCATGACTATCCGCTTTATTGAGTATATGGAAAACAGACATGCAGATGAGAAGATTGAGGGGTTAAAATCGGACGAACTTTTAAGTATTATCGCTCAAAAGTATAGTTTTAAAGATGAAGGCTTTGATGGACATTCACCATCACACTATTATATATTAGAAAATGGATATGAGTTTGGGATTATTGAGCCGTATGAAGATGATTTTTGTAAGCAGTGTAATCGTATCCGTTTAACAGCAGAGGGTCATCTTATCCCGTGTTTATACTTTGATGAAGCAATGAGTATTGCTGAGTTTGTAAAACGTGGCGATATTAAAGGTGCAGCATTAGTTCTTAAAGAAGTTGTGAAAAACAAACCTGAGAAAAATCGTTGGGGTGGAGAAGATGATGAAGTTTCCACACGTGCTTTTTATGAGACTGGCGGATGATTTACTTAGTTGAACACTTTTACTCTATACAAGGCGAAGGGCGTTATGTAGGTACGCCTAGTTTGTTTTTTCGTTTTGGTGGATGCAATCTAAAGTGTGAAGGTTTTGGCTGTGTGGAAGAAGCGCAAAATGGAGCTAAAGTAATTGGATGTGACACTGTTTATGCAGTAAATAAAGAGCATTTTGCCCACTCTTGGATCGAGATAACGCAAGTGGAGCAACTGTTAAAAGTTTTTGAACTTTATGAGTTTCCTGAGGAGCTAGATGTAGTACTCACTGGTGGTGAGCCACTTATTTATGCAAAAGATCCTTTGTTTATAACTTTTTTAGAGACACTCACAAAAAACAATCACCGCATAACTTTTGAAACAAATGCAACGATAGATGTTGATTTTGAAAAATACCCAGTATATAAAGAGTGTGTATTTGCACTCTCTGTTAAGCTTGAAAATTCAGGTGAGAGCGTTTCAAAAAGAGTAAAAGGGGATATTATCAATTCCCTAGCGTCTAATGCAAAAGATGCTTTTTTTAAGTTCTCGATCGATGAAGATTCGATCACGGCTGCACTTGATGAAGAGATAGAGCAGATTATAATTCACTCACCAAAAACAGCGGTGTATTGTATGCCATTGGGTGGAAATAAAGCAGATGTAGAGAAAAATACCTTGCCCTTAATTGAGTACTGTAAAAATAAAGGTTATAATTTTAGTGATAGGTTGCATATTAGAATTTGGGATGAGAACAAAGGGGTATAATGATAATTCGTAAACTATTCAAATTTGAAAATGCTCATATTGTTCGTGGATGCTCAAGTGTGAAATGCCGATCTTCTGTGCATGGGCACTCATACAAAGTTGAAATTTTATTTGAATCGAACTTTTTAGATAACGGGCAGATGGTTTATGATTTTGGTTTGATGAAGCAAAATATCAAAGACCTTATTGAATCTTTCGATCATGCAATCACCCTTTGGAATGGAGATAGTGCAGAGTATATTTCTGACATGAAAAAACACTCTTCTCGTTGGGTAGAGTTGCCTGTTTCTCCATCAGCTGAACAGTTTGCACGTGTTATCTTTTTACTTATTGACACTCTTTTAAAACAAACAAAAGGTATCAATGGAGAAAAAGAGGTAAAACTGCATAGTATTATTGTTCATGAAACAGATACAGGCTACGCTCAGGCCTTTAGAGAAGATGCTTACAATATACAAATGGGTGAAATAAAACTCCAAGACATTGTATTTTCCAAAGAAGTTATAGAAAAGTTTGCAGATAATAAACTTTTTGAAAAACTAAAAAATGGTACAATGTTTATAAATCCAGAGTCGGTGTAAGAGAGGTTTTATGGAACAGATGTATGCAATGGGTGTTACTATTCACTCACTAGGTATTATTGCATTAGTTTTAGCATTAATTTGGAATCTTATTGCCTTAAAACGAACACAGTTCTCTCAAAAGTATAAAAGATTACGCTCTATAGTCATACTTCCTCTCAACTCTATGTTAATAGCTGCTGCTATATTTACAGGTACTTTAATGATGGCTACAAAGCACCTTGATTTTACATTAGAAAATATTGTAATGATTGTGATAGCAGTTATACTGGTTGTTAAAGAGGTAAGGCGATCAAAAGCCCTAAAACATGTTGATGATGATAAACCACTAGATTTTATGCTTTATAAACAATTTGCTTCAAAAATCATATACTTTGAACTTCTTATTATTATTGCTATCTCTATTTGGATGTGGTTTGTTGCATGATATTTATCTATGAACAAAGTGCTTCACAAGAGCATTTTACTATTAAAGGGGAGTTACATAAGTACCTCGTAAAAGTTCGTCGTCATAAAGAGGGAGATACTCTTTTTATGAGACGAAAAGAAACCCCCAAAATGCTCTACACTTATAAAATAGTCTCAGTCGATCCTCGAGTTTTAGAGGTTGCACTTGTCTCAGAAGAAGTAAATGAGCAAAAAGCAAAACAGGAACTTCATATTGGCTGGTGTGTGATCGATCCAAAGTCGGTTGAAAAAGTGTTACCAAGTTTAAATGAGATAGGTGTTGCAAAGATCACTTTTATCTATTGTGATCGAAGTCAAAAAAATTTTAAATCAGATTTCAAACGATATGAGAGAATTTTAGAAGCTTCAAATCAACAGTGTGGAAGAACAACTTTTATGGAGTTTGAGACTGCAAAAAACATTAAAGAGTTTGTGCAAAAACATCCAGAGACTAAAGTGTTTGATTTTTGTGAAAATATCTTAGAAGATAAAGCAGAGTTTTCTACAATTCTTATAGGCTGCGAGGGTGGTTTTTCTAATGAAGAAAAGAGCTATCTTGAAAGCTTGGAAGTTTTTCGACTAAATACTCCGCTAGTTCTTCGCTCTGAGAGTGCAGCTTTAGCTGTGGCTTCAAAAATACTATTGTAATTTATAAAGTTTTTTGGTATAATCCCATTTCTAAAAATCTGCCCCCATACGGATTTAAAAATATATCGCACTTCGTACTTCGACGAGGTGCAAAAGGTAAAATAATGAAAAAAGATCTTCACCCAGTTTTAGTTGATTGTACAGTTACTTGTGCATGTGGTAACAGTTTTGTTACAAAATCTCAAAAAGATGAGATGAGAATTGACATCTGTAATGAGTGCCACCCATTTTTCACAGGTTCTGAGCGTAATGTAGATACTGCTGGACGTATCGAGAAATTTAACGCACGTTACGGTAAAAAATAATCAAGATACTCTCTTGCTTACATTAGTCCCAACTCCAATAGGGAATATAGGCGATATATCACTTAGAGCTATCGAAGCTCTAAGCGAAGCCGATACACTTCTTTGCGAAGATACTCGCGTTACTAAAAAACTAATCCACATTTTAAAAGAGCGTTATAACACTGAGTTTAAAACAACTCAAGAGTTTATATCACTACACTCCCACAATGAACAATCTTTTGTTGAAAAATTAGAGCCTTCTATATTTGAGCAAAATGTTGTGTATGTGAGTGATGCTGGAATGCCTGGCATTAGTGATCCTGGACAAGTATTAATAGATTATTGTTTAAAAAACACAATAGAGTACGATGTACTTCCAGGAGCAAATGCAGTTTTAACTGCTTTTGTAGCAAGTGGATTTGTAGAGACGCAAATGCTCTTTGTTGGCTTTTTAGATCACAAAGGGAGTTCACGTGAAGCTGGACTTAATGAAGCACTTCATAATGGTTATACAACTATCCTTTATGAATCACCTCACAGGATAGAAAAACTATTACACGAGATAGAAAAAAGTGAACCAACAAGAGAGATTTTCATAGCAAAAGAACTTACAAAAAAATTTCAGACATATCTACGTGGAACTGCAAGTGAAATTTTGAAAAAACTCTCTGGAAATTTTAAAGGGGAATGGGTTGTAGTTATTCGTGCAGGTGAGAAACAAAACTCTTCTGCAATTACCCCAAAAGATATCCTAGAGTTGGAGATTCCAACTAAGGTACAAGCAAAGCTAATTTCTAAAATTTCGGGAGAAAATACTAAAGCTTGTTATAAAAGGTTAACGGATTTAAAAGAGATTGATTAGTCAGCTTAAAAATTAACAGTAATTAAAAAATTTTTGCTAAAATGTCCCCATGTTAATTTATGCAAAACAACCTATATACTATTTTATTGAGAATCATCCGCACAAAATAAAAACACTTTATTTAGCACGTGAGCTTGATAAAAAAGAGTATTCGCGATTGATGAAGTTTGGTTTTGAGATAAAACGTATACCAAATGAAGCTGCTGTCAAGATGAGTAAGAATGCTAACCATCAAGGTTTTTTGGCAGAGGTTCAAGATTATCAATTGCATGATTTTAAAACTTTTTTAGACAAAGATTTTATAGTTGTTTTAGCAGGACTAACCGATATAGGCAACATAGGCTCTATCATTAGAAGTGCATATGCACTTGGTGTTGATGCAATAGTAGCGTGTGGAGTGAAACAGCTTCCAATTGAACCAATTTTACGAACAAGTACAGGGGCACTTTTTGATATGCCGTTTGCTATTGAGCAAAACATCCATAACGTTTTAAATGACTTGAAAATGTCAGGATTTCAAACATATGGTGCAGATATGGGTGGAGTTGATATTCGTAATGCCAAGATAAGTAAAAAAAGAGTTTTGGTACTTGGGAGTGAAGGTGAAGGACTTAGTAATAGAGTTTCTTCAAAGCTTGATAATGTTGTCAGCATCTCTATGTCACACGGTTTTGATTCACTCAATGTAAGTGTAGCAGGTGCTATTTTAATGGATAGGATGAGATATGAATGAGGGTTTAGAAAAATTAAGAGTCATAGGGACTCAAAAAATTTATGAAAGAACACATATCCCAACAAGACATGTCCAAGCTATTTTACATGAAAGTTATGATGGTTTAAATAAGGTTCAATTTATTGGTTTTGTATCTATTTTAGAGCGTGAATATGGACTTGATTTAAACTCTGTGAAACTTAAAGGGATCAACTATTTTGATGACCATGAGCAAGAGGAAGAAGACGAGAGCATCTTTATCCAAACGAAACCAAAAACAAATAGAAATGGTATTTATATTATTATCTCTGTAGTGATTTTTTTAGTCGTTTTATTTAGTTTTTATGGCGAGTCAAAAAGCTCAGAAAAACCAGTTGTAACAGAGAATGAAATCATTCAAAAAGTAAAAGAAAAAGTTGTTGAAGAGGTTAATGAAACAAACTCCACAGAGGTGGTAGAGACAAACTCTTCAGAGATAAATGCAACTGATATTGTAGAAGAACAACCTTTAGTTCAAGAAGAGGTAGTTGAAAAATCTTTTGTGATCAAAACAAAGAAAAAATTGTGGATAGGTTACATAGAACTTGAAACAAATAAAAAAAGACAGACGATTTTCTCTAAAGAGTTTACTCTCGATCCAAATAAAGACTGGCTTATTACACTAGGACATGGATATGTTGACTTTGAAGTAAGTGGAAAAGAGTATAACTATACAACACAAGAGGGATTGAAGTTTTTATATAAAGATGGTGAGTTGAAAAAGATATCTTTATTAGAGTTCAAAAGACTTAATCGAGGATATGCATGGTAAAAAAAATTCTTTTTATTTTATTGGTTGTTTTTTCTTTACATGCTGAGGAACTGCTTGACACAAATGAAGATATTTTAACGCTAAAAATTCAAAGTTTTGTGTCTGCAGATACATATGAAGAAAACAGAGAATTTATTAATACGATTTTTGATCCAAAAACAGCTTTTTATAAAGATGACCATATCGATTCTGTAAAAGTTATTAAAACACTTCAAGAAAATGGCTTACTCGATCTATTTTTTAAATCTCCACAAGAGATACGTTTGAACTTTAGAACAAATGGTTCACCTATCTTTTTTGTAAAAATCATGAGTGATACCTTAAGCACACTTGGATACTATAAATATGTAACTATAGCTTCGACTAGGGATGCATCAGAATTTGTTTGGAGTATTAATTTAACATCGGAGTACGCAACTGATCCCCTTATACTACAAGAAGAGTTAAAGAAAAAATCGTGTGAGATTGTAGATATTCAGAGAAATGATGAAAAAGAGTGGTCATATCTTATAGATATTTCAAATGCTAAACTCAATGTTACACAATTACAAGATGGCAAAAAGTTTGTTCTAAATCGATCTTTATATGAACATTGGTTAGATGTATCTCAAATAAAAAGAGTGACAATCCGAAGTAGTAAGAGAAATCATTGGTATCCATATATCTCCTATTATGACAGTTCTTTACATCTTTTAAAAGTGATTAAAAAAGAGAATATACACAAAGTTATAGAATTAGAAATACCAAAAAATAGTGCTTATATGAAAATTTCAGACCTTTATACACTCAAAAACATTAAAGATAAGTTGATATTTCACCCTGAGGGCTCAAGATAATTCTAAACATATTTTGCTAAAATATCGTCTATATTTTTAATAGGGCAAAATAAATGTTTGACGAGTTTCATTTTAACAGAGTTGAAAGACTTCCTAAGTATGTGTTTGCTGAGGTAAACGAGATCAAAATGGCAGAGCGCCGTGCTGGAAAAGACGTAATAGACTTTTCTATGGGAAACCCAGACGGTGATACTCCTGAACATATTCGTGAAAAGCTGATCGAGTCGGCCCAAAAAACTAAGACTCACGGCTATTCTACTTCAAAAGGTATTCCAAAATTATTACAAGCGATAGCGGACTGGTATGAGAGACGTTATGATTGTAAGCTTGATCCACAAACTGAATGTGTGGCTACTATGGGATCCAAAGAGGGCTACGCTCACTTAACGTATGCAGTTATGAATCCAGGTGATGTTGCAGTAGTTCCTGATCCAACGTATCCGATACACGAATACTCTTTTATCTTAGCAGGTGGAAATGTTATCAAATTTGGGATTGAATTTGATGAAAAATATCGTCTCAATGAAGATAAATTTTTTGAAAATTTGGAAAAAGTATTTAAAGAGAGCTCACCAAAACCGAAGTTTGTTTTAGTAAACTTTCCACATAACCCAACTACAGCTACAGTAACCCCAGAGTTTTATGAGAGACTTGTAGCGATGGCAAAAGAGAAGCGTTTTTATGTTATCTCAGATATTGCTTACGGTGATATAACTTTTGATGGATACAAAACACCATCGATTATGAGTGTACCAGGTGCTAAAGATGTAGCAGTTGAATCATTTACATTAAGTAAATCGTACAATATGGCTGGATGGCGTGTTGGTTTCTTTGTTGGAAACAAAAAACTGATTGGTGCACTTCAAAAGATTAAGTCTTGGTTAGATTATGGTATGTTTACACCTATTCAAGTTGCAGCTACTATTGCACTCAATGGTGATCAACAATGTGTACAAGATATCACCGACAAGTATAACCATCGTCAAGAGGTGTTGATTGAAGCATTTGAACGTGCTGGATGGCATATAGAGAAAAATGAAGCAAGTATGTTTAGTTGGGCAAAAATCCCTGATTGTGCAGCGCATCTAGGCTCGTTAGAGTTCTCAAAACGTCTGCTTGTTGAAGCAGGTGTAGCAGTAGCTCCGGGGATTGGCTTTGGTGAGTATGGTGAGGGATATGTACGTATTGCTCTAATTGAAAACGATAACCGTATCCGTCAAGCAGCAAGAAACATCAAAGATTTTTTAAAGCAATTTGATGGGTGTAAGGACAATAACTAATATGATAAAAGTAGGGATCATCGGAGTAGGGACAGTAGGCACTAGTGTTGTCAATATATTAAAAGATAATGCGGACGTTATTACTGCTCGTTCAGGTCATGAGATTGTCGTTAAAAGTGGTGTTGTAAAAAATCTTGCAAAAGATAGAGGTTTAGACATCATTTTAACTGACAATGTGGATGATATTTTAAATGACGATGAGATCGATATTGTTGTAGAGCTTATGGGTGGAGTTGAAGAGCCTTATGAAGTTGTACAACGTGCGCTTAAATCTGGTAAAGCAGTTGTAACTGCAAACAAAGCACTTTTAGCGTATCATAGGTATGAACTTCAAGAGATAGCAGGTGATCTTGCATTTGAATATGAAGCAAGTGTAGCAGGTGGAATTCCTATCATTAATGCACTTCGTGATGGTTTATCTGCGAATCATATAGAATCGATTATGGGTATTATGAATGGTACTTGTAACTATATGATGACAAAGATGACAAATGAGGGTGTTGATTATGATGTTATCCTCAAAGAAGCGCAAGATTTAGGTTATGCAGAAGCTGATCCTACATTTGATGTGGGTGGATATGACGCAGCACATAAACTACTCATCCTTGCTTCTATTGCGTATGGGATTGATGCAAAACCAGAAGATATCTTGATCGAAGGTATTGAGAATGTTACACAAGATGATATCTCTTTTGCAAAAGAGTTTGGATACGCAATCAAACTACTTGGTATTGCAAAAAAAACTGGTTCTGAAGTTGAGCTTCGTGTCCATGCGTGTTTAATCAAAACAGATGCAATGATCGCAAAAATTGATGGTGTTATGAATGGTATTTCAGTAGTGGGTGACAAAGTTGGTGAGACACTTTACTATGGACCTGGAGCTGGTGGAGATGCTACAGCTTCTGCGGTTGTGGCAAATATCATAGATATTGCAAGAAGCGGAAAGTCGAAACCTATGCTTGGTTTTGATCGTCCGATGGAAGGCAAAGCACTTACACTAAAATCAAGTGAAAATATAGAATCAAGATATTATCTGCGTATTAATGTAAATGATAAAGCTGGGGTACTTGCAAAAGTAACGAAACTATTTGAAGAGCATAATATCTCTATCAAAACAATGTTACAACGTCAAGCGGAAAATGATTCTGCAAATTTATTATTCTCGACACATACAGCAATTGAAAAAGATGTTCAAGCTATGATACAAGATTTGGCATCACAAGAGTTTGTAAATGCCAAACCTGTAATGATAAGAATAGTCTAATATAGACTTTTAAAATGAAAATTTTAATTACGGGGGCAAGTTCAGGTCTTGGTGCTGAACTGGCTCGTCAGTATGCCTCAAGTGAGAATGAACTTATCCTCTTAGCTCGTAGAGAAGAAAAACTTCAACAACTTCAAAAAGAACTCCAATCACTTTGTAAAGATATAAAATTGATAATTGCAGATGTTACACAGTTTAAAGACTTGCAAGAAAAATTACGAGTAATAGAGAGTTTAGATATGGTTATTTTAAATGCTGGAATCTCTTTAGGGCATTCTTATTCACAAACCCCAACTATTGAAGAGTTTAAAAATTTGTATGATGTGAATGTTTTGGCAAATCATGCTATCTTAGAAGTTTTACTACCTATTTTTACTGCTCAAAAAAGTGGAAAAATAGCCTTTATCTCTTCTTTAGCATCTTTGTTTTCTATGCCAAGCTCAAAAGTATATTCTTCATCCAAAAGAGCTTTAAATGCGTATGCTGAGGGATTACGGTATAAATATACACCATATGGAATAAAAGTGATAAATATTTTACCAGGATTTATAAAAAGTGAACTTACAGATAAAAATGAGTTTAAGATGCCGTTTTTACTTGAGACCAAAGAGGGTGTCAGGCTGATAAAAAGTGCGATAGAAAAAGAGAAAGCTTTTTACCCCTTTCCTCGCAGATTTTATCTTTTTATACGATTACTAAGTCTACTTCCAAACTTTTTTGTACAAAAGGTGGTAAACAGATTTAGCGATCGATAGGGACATAAGCATAACCCTCATTCTGTTTTTCAATCAATCCTATAGTAGAGTTTGGAACTATTTCAACAAAATCATAAAGATCTTGAGAATCAAGTTTATGTTTCGCACGACCAACATCACACATATAGATGGCAACTTCATAAGTATCTGCTAAAGTGTTAAGTCGTTTCATGTATTCATCATGTTTTTCAAGTAGAACTTTATCAACTTTATATTCTGTGTTTTGTAAATTTTTTACAAAGAATTTATAAGCATTTCCATGAATTACTACAGCTACTTTTAGCTCTTGAAGTTTTCCTTCATAGTATACTTTTTGACGCACTATACCAGAGAGAACTTTTTTTTCAAATACTGCTGGATCGCCAGTTGTTAGATCAAATACAACTTTTTTTACACTCTCTCCAGCGATAAGAGATGTAAATAATGTAAGTAGTAAAAAAAGTTTTTTCATACAAGAGCCTTTATTCTGTAATGTTTTTTAAGATTTGCTCAAAATCACTCTGTGCTTTCATAAGCTCTTTATGAGCTGCATCGTCAGTGACATGGGCACTGCTTAACCAGTTGTATACAGCTGGAAATCCCATAACAATTTTATCTGAACCTTTTTCTTTGTAAAGAACTGTTGTACAAGGAGCAAATGCAGCTGCTTCTGGACGTGTTTTTGCTACTGTATATATTACAGGAAGTTTGCAAATAGAGTAAGACTCATAAAAATCAAATGGACTCTCAGCATTTTCATCTAATACACCCATCTCATAATCAAGTGTAGCAGGAAGCACAAAACCTTTTGGAGCGAAGTTACTCTCTAAGCTCATTTTGATCTCCTCTTTAGCATCATCATAATCATCTGCATCATCAAGTTCATACTCATACAACGTTACAAGATCACGACTCTCTTTTAAAGAATCTTCACTTAAAGTTTGTTGAGCATTTGGAAGTGCTTCTTTGATACTTTTTATCGCTTTTTTTTCTAGCTCTTTGAGTAAGTCATTGTTCTCGATACCGATGATTTTTGCCTGGGCATCAGATGTTAAAATACTTACATGTAAATTTTCATCATCATTGCCTTGATAAATCCCTACACCCATAGGGATGAACACACCAGCTTTTGAAGAAACTCTTAAAAGTTTATCTGCTAGTTTTGGCTCGTATACAGTCATAAGATTAAAAACTTTGTAGTCACTCTTTTGAAACTGAATTTTAAAAGGTTTTGTCATATCATTATTAAGCGTTACGCTAAAACCATTTTTTGCAAAACTATCTTCAATTTGCTTAGGAGTGATAGTTCCATCTTTATTTGCTACACTAAAGAGGTGTAGATCGCCCTGTGCTAAAAGTGTCATACATATGCTCAGCAGTAAGAGAATTATTTTTTTCATTGTTTATCCTTGTCATATTTTAAGAGCAAGTGTAACAAGTGAGTGTAAAATTTATGTAAAACTATAAACTCTTATTTTTATTTCTAAACTTTTAATTTTTTGAACACTTTATGGAACATGAAAAGCTCACTTGAGTACTTTACGTTCCAAAAGTAAGAAGTTTTAGAACATCCCTATATCCTACTCAGTGTAGCCAAATCATTTAATTGTGAACCAATATGTTGGATTAAAGGAGCGGAAGAAAAAAAAGATCTTAAAATTTATGCAATAATACGACATAAAATAAAGCAAAATATATAGATACTAGGTGATTCAATGATTTTTTATAAATATGTTCCTGTTAATAGAATAAATATATTAAGTAATCATCATATCCGATTTACACCTATGAATGAACTCAATGATCCATTCGAGTTTCATTTCAAAGTAACTGCACCGTCAGAGGTGGTAATTGATTTTATGCTTGAAAAACATGAAAATATGCTTCGTGCTAGTATAATAAATCATTCTCCCGATTTGTTAAAGGATATTGTTAACAATATGGCAACAAGTGAATTAAGAACTCTTATGATTGCACACTATGATGATTCTATATTTCAGAAATTCGCAGCTTGGGAAGAAATAGTTACTAACATAAAAAATGATATTAGTACTAAAATTGGTGTTTTGTCATTAACGAAGAATCCATCAAATTTATTAATGTGGAGTCATTATACTGACGAGCATCGTGGTATGGTAATCGGTTTTGAGATAGACGATATGTTTATTCAGAATAATGTGTCAGATTGTTTTCCAGTACAATATCAAGAAGAAATTAAATCTATCCATGTAACAAATTTTAAAGATGTTCAACAGTCTGAACCAGATATGAATAAACAGGCCATGAGTGTTGCTCTAACGAAAAGTCAACATTGGGCTTATGAAGAAGAATGGAGAATGTTTACAACCTTTGAACAGACCAACAATAATGATACTTTAGGTTTAATGAAATTTAATCCAGAGAGTATACGTGAGATCATCTTCGGCATGAATTCGAGTGAGGGTTTTCAGAACGAAGTACAAGAAATCCTTGAACAAAACATTCCCAATCATCAATGTCAAATTAAAAAGGCTCGGTCTCACTACAATAACTATAAAATTATTATAGAATGAAAAAGCACGTAATTTTAAATTTGAGTCAGAAGATTGACGTACTTTTCAAAAATAGTTCTTTTTGGAGCAGAGTGTCGAATCTATAATAAGTTGATACACTCACACTTAATAATCTCTGGTGCATTTTTAGCGTCATCCATATAGTTCTCAAAAGGAGCTACAATCTCTATCTCTTCTTCAAAAGTTTTTTGATCCAAATGTTCCAAAGAGTTTTTTAGTTCTGATAAATCTTGCTTATTGATTAAACCAGTTTCGAGCATCTTTATTAAAATATTCTCTTTTTGTTTTATAGCTATCGCAATATCGATAATATCTCTTGTAAGATTATCATGACGTCTGTAAACAATTTTTTTGACAATAATGCTTTGGACTAAGATAGTTTAATATTTGCACATCAGTTACAAACAGATCAATATCAAAACTAAGCCTATGTTGAAAATAGTATATAGCTAGTGCTGTTCCTCCACCAAAACGAATTGTCGAGTAATCTTGGTTTGGTAAAAAACTGTAAGCATCCTCTATAAAACAATTAAGTGCATATATCTGCTCAGAATAATGTTCTTGTATAAACTCTATATTTTTCATAGTGATGCCAACACAGTTTCAACTCTTTTTGGAGATATTCTATAGTAGTTCGTAAAGTCTTCTAACTCTTTTTCAAGTGCCTCATTTTTTATAGTTTTAAGTGCATATTTATCATACACATTTAATGGTTCTTTTTTGTAAAACAGATTCTTTAATCCAGTAAGTGTAAAGTGCTTCTGCTTATTTCCAATAGAGCAGTTCACAGTTGATAAAAGCATTACTGGCTTTGATTTAGATTTTGGTTCCTTTGACAATATCTCTTTAACATCATCCATACTCATATTTTTTAATAACTTTGCAAGAGTATGTTTTTTGTTACCTTCTTTACTCCAGTCTGACAAAGTTGATGGAGCAATACCAAATAGTTCAGATATATCTTTAGTTTTCATAACTACTCCCCCTTTTTTTGTAATTATGCGATATTCGGATAAAATTAGCAAATGCAAGGTTTTGGAACAAACTATATATGAAAGAGTTTCAAGGTGTATTGATGTAATTTAAAACGGATTATGGAACGATATATATCCAGCCCTCTTTAACACGCTCAGTTATCTCCACGATACCAGCAGTTACTACCTCTACATCATCAATAAGCTCTTCTTTTTTGATATGTTTTGTATGCATTGTATTTTCACAAGCTACAAACTCTACACCATATTGTTGTAGTGCATCTATGCGTACTGCAATATCGTCATTTTTTTTAAGTAGAGCTTCAATACCATGATAATAAGCAACGATTTTCATATTTACTTTTTCAGGTCCATAGTATTTTAAAACATTGTTTGCCGAACTAAGAACATGGTTGATCACTTCATGATCGGCACTATTAATTGAAAAAACAATCTTTCGAGGCTCAAACATAGATGGTTTTGGTTCTGCATAGACTGTGTCTGCAAAACTCATAAGGTTAAATAAAATAACTAATATTAAAGCTCGTATCATTTGATGTTCCTTGTGAGGTCTTTAAAATCTTGAATATTCCAAGAACCTGGGATTTTTTTTATAATTTTACCTTGCGTATCCAAAAAGAAAAAGGTTGGGGTAAAGCTTACTTCTTGATCTATTGGCATAGAGTTAAAATCAAGGTTTATTTTTACAGGGATAAAACGCTCCTCCAACCATGTAGCCATCGCTTCATTTTCAAACACATTGTCATTCATATCATTACAATAGTGGCACAAAGTTCGTACAACGTCAATCATGATGGGCTTTTTTGTTTGTTTTTGAATTTGAAGTGCATCCTCATAACTTACCCATTCGAGTGCATAAATAGAGTGAGTCAAACAGATAGACAAGAGCACTGCTTTTGTTATTGTTCCCATTCTAAAGTCCTATAAGCTGTTTCAACATTTTGTCTATGAAGTACATCATACATAGCGATATTTTTAAACTTATCCATTGTGATAGAGTTGATGGCATCTTCTATATCTAAACCCTCATCAAGAGCATTTCTAAGTTCGTCTCTTAACTCTACTAAGTAAGCCAAAGTAATATCTATGGAGTGTTGATTGACCATAGAACCATGACCACCTATGATAAAAGTGTATTTTCCACTTTTTGCTTTTTCAAGCTCTTCAATCCAACGATTTATATTGCCATCACGTAAGGATGGAATGCGATCATTAAATACTAAGTCGCCCATAAATAAAGTCGACTTGGATGGGATGTAAACTAAAAGATCACTGCTTGAGTGAGCTTTATCGTGTACACGAGAGAAATTTATCTCTTGGTCATTGATAGAAATTGTTTTTTTATCCTCTATAAAGATATTTGGAAACTCTTGTGTAGTATGCTCATATGCTTGTTTTGTAACATTTTTTTGCATACGTGTTTGTTCAACTTTGACCTCATTTTTAAACTTTACAGAGCCAATAATATCAATTCCTAGTTGTTTATAGTAACTATTTCCCAGCCAATGGTCATCATGTGCATGAGTATTTACAACATACGCAATTGGTTGATTTTTGATAGTTTTCATAAGAGAGTATGCTTCTTTTGCATAGTTGTATGTTGGACCGCTATCAATGACTAAATAGCTATCCCCCATATCAACGAAACATGAGTTTACCATGTTACCGTTGTTGTGTGTATTGATTGCCTGTGGCTCGCCAAAAAAGCAGTGAATTGAATCACTTACTTTTGTGACTTGAAGTTTGTATTCGAAAGCAAGGAGAGATGTGAATAATATACTTATAACCACAAGCAAGCGCATCATATACTCTTCTTAGAATAGGTAGTTTAACTCAAAACGGTATTCGTTGTAAGAATCTTGATCAATTCCTCCAACTCTAGCGTCTGCACTTACTAAACCAACACGCACTTTGGCTTGGAGTTCAGGAGTAAACTGTTCAATAAAATCCATATGGATAATATTACTATCTGCTTGTACACCACCAAGACCTTGTTTATTTTCATCAAAATCTTGCATAGCATATCGTAACATTGCACTAAACCCTGGAACTAACTTCGCTTTTCCAAAGTCATATTTTACTTCAGCAGCTGTAGTTTTTGTATTAGCTCTCCAGTTATATTGAGCCATTGCACGAGTATATCCACCAGTAGGAAAACCTCTCCATGGTGCTACGATATCACCTGCATCCTCAACTGCAGAGTAAGCAACTTGAGCTTTTAGTGGACCATTTGCAAGTGTTAAACGAGCCATGTAAAGTGAAGAGTCTAGACTTCCACCATCTTTGTATCCATTTGCCACACCATTTGTTGCATTAATAGCTCCACTTAAACTAGCACCACCGATTTCACCACCGCCGTTATCCATTTGTTGCATATAGCGTACACCTGGTGTTAGTGAATAACCATCACCAAGGTTGATTTGATAGTTTACTTCACCTGTAAGAGATGAGATTACACTTGGTACAGAAGCATAAGTTACATCAACTTGAAGGTTTTTGATAGATTTATTTCGCATGTCTACTACGATTAAGTCGTGATTAGTATCACCCTTAAAGTTTGTAAAATTTAAACCTTTATGTATTGCAGAGTCATCATTGTTATTCCAGCTGTTACCATCTTTATCTTTGAATGTGATAACATCGTGTGCTGTTGCATGATCACGAAGTTTTTGACGCCAAAAATAAGCACCACGTAATGTCGTTTGTGGAAGGTTTTGGTTTACAACAGAGATACCATCAAAAGTGTTTGGAATCATTTTTGTATCATTTGATTTTGTTAAGAAAGATTCAAAAATTTGACGACCAGCTTTGATAGATGTTTTGTCGAAATCATATTGTAAATATGCTTGTCCAAGAACTGCTAAAGTGTAGTTGTCTTGAGTAGATACATTATAACGACTTACCGTATCTTTACCAGCTTTTGCAAAGTCTATTTCATCTTGATCCATATTGAAAAATGGACTTGTAGAGAAGTACATACCAGCAGTAGCACTAAAACCTTCAAATGAAGCAGTTTTATAGATCATTGAACCACCAAGACCTAAAGCTTTGTTATCTTTTGTTTTTGCTGTTTCGTTTTTCCAGTCCCACTTAAAAGAGTTCGCTCTTAAACGACCGTAAAATACACCATCAGCTATAGCATCAACAAGGTTATCTGCTTTTCCTGGAAGTACATTATATACCTCCATCATATTTCCTTTTAACTGACGTTTTGGTTTGGCATCATCTGCTGATGCAACTGTGAAAATACTACAGCCTAGTGCTGCGATTATGCTCATTTTTACTAATTTCATATTATAATCCCCTTGTTGTTTTCTATAAACACAAAAATGTAAAGAGCAGCAGTAACTGCCCTTTACAAAACTAACAGCCCCGAGAACCTTTCTCCGGACATCCACAACTATAATCTACAAGTGTGACATTGCCTTCATTACTAACATCAACCACTTTTTGACGTTTGATATAGTCTCTAACTATCTCATATACTGGTCTGATTTTATCTTGGCGTAGGTTTGATCCTGCATTTTGCAAATTACCACCCCATGAAGAGACCACATAAGTTTTATTTAGATCTATTGGCTTACCTCCAACTTTTAGATTTGATATTCTTTTTCCAGCTTTGTTGGCTACAGCGATACTATATGTAACACCACCCAAACGGCTCATATCTCCACCTTGTTGGTAGAGAGGATTTGCATTAAAAACATTATCTGCAATATCTTCTAAAAGTGTAGCTATTTTTGAGCCTTTTAACTCAAATGTATATACGTTAGGGTATGTAATACCACACATCTCATATACATTTTCCATTAAAATATCATCTCCTGCTAAAACAGTTGTCCCCCATCTATACCCTGGAGTAAAAGAGATATCACATTTCATCTCATCTATTATAGCATCGTTGATTAACTGATCAAAAGTTGAGAAAAATGTATCTCTTTTATAAAGGATATTTTTTGTTTGCCCTAAAACTTCATTAAACTCAGTATCAAAAGGAGCATACAGTTCATTAACAAGTTTTACACCCTCAGGATCAGCTGGGATCATGTTTGAAGCTATTGGAACTAGTTTGTATTCATAATCTTTTACTTTTCCATCTTTGATATCAATATCTAAACGTCCTACATATTTTCCATGACTTCCCGCTATAACTATAACAGTATTATCGATAGTTATTGGTCTTGGCGAAGGATCATGTGTGTGACCGCTTAAAATAAAGTCGATACCATGAACTTTTCTTGCAACCTCTTGGTCTACGCTAAAACCGTCATGTGAGAGTACAACTACACAATCAACTTTATGTTCATTGCGTAACTCATCTACATACTCTTGAAGTGTATCGAGTCGAAGACCAAAACTCCAACCTTGTGTAAACTCTTTAGGGTTTGCAGTTGAAGTAAATGGAAATGATTGACCGATGATACCGATCTTCGCACCACCACGCTCCTCAATCGTATAAGGTTCAAAAATAAGCTCCTCATACTCATCTGAGAATGGATCATCACCTACAATATTTTGTGATACAAATTTAGCATCAAGTTGTTCAATCAGGTTTTTTACTTGTTCTTTACCATAAGTAAATTCCCAATGTCCAACCATAACATCAACACCAAGATAGTTTTGTGCTTTTACAATCGCTTCACCATTTGTTTTAAGACCTACACCAGTACCTTGCCAAGTATCTCCAGAGTCAAGAAAAAGTACATTTTCAGCTCCACGTTCAGCGCGTACACGATCAAGGTAAGTTTTCATATGTGCAACACCACCCATTCTTCCAAACTTACGAGCAAGAGCTTCAAAGTCGATACATGTATCAAAATACGCATCAAGACTACTAGGCTCTAAACCGTAATGTTTAGCAAATGCTTCACCACATAAAAATCCAGGTGTTCCCACAAGATTTGGAGCAGAGATCAAAGTTGATGGCTCTCTCCAGTACAGTGGTTTTAAATGGGCATGTAAGTCGCACATATGTAGTAGTGTAACATTCCCTTTAGCCTTAAAATCGTAAATATCTTTGAGTGATATTTGTGAAGCAGCTTTTGGTTTAGCACATCCAGTAACAGCGGCACTTAAACCAAAAATCGCTGCAATGTGCATAAAGTCTCTTCTTGAAATATCCATAATAAAGTCCTATCTTTTTAATCCAGGGATTGCAATTTGTGCCCCTTTAGATTTATCTGTTACATATACTTCTAAAGCTACCATTTCAGGTGAGCCTAAAGGTATAACAGCTAAAAGTGCATTGTTCATACAACCTTGAAAACGACGTTGTAGTGTTCTTAGAGATGATTTTGTCATTCTATACGCTGGCCATGTTGCAGCAGCAGCATTGCCACTTGCACCTAACTCTGGAAGTGGTTGTGTACGTAAAACACTGCCAATGATGTCAGGGCTATGGCAACTAAGACATGATAATCCTCTTCTACCTCTTTTTGTTTCAAATACCTCTTTGCCTAAAGCATAAGCTGCTTTCATTTGAGGATTTGCATTTACATCAATGTTGATTGGCTCATCATTTGCAATAGATTTTACATAAGCAACTATGTCAAACATATTACCACTTTTGAGTGGTAAAGGTTTATGTCCATTTTCTGCCATCATCGCTTGAACCACTTGATCAAGTCCTGCAACCATATCAAGCTTTTTAACATAGCGAGGGAATCCTGCTATATATTTTGGCAAGTCATCTTCACTTACACCTAAAAATTTTGCTAAACTAGCGTCACCACCCATGTAGCTTAGAAGCTCTTCACCAGATGCTACATTGATATCAGCAGGATTAGCTTCGAGTAGTTCTGCGTACATTGCACGATCTTTATCACTCATTGCAAACTGTTCACCTGCAACTAATGCAGAAGTTAAAAGAGCGGCACTTAATGTTATACTTACTAGAGTTTTCATAGATTATCCTTTTGGTTTAATCTTTTTACTTGTTTCATAAGAGTTACCTTTGTTATCTGTAAATGTAACAGTGAGGTTCCCTTTACCATTGATCTTCATATATGTTGTAAAAACTGGGTTAGCTGATACTGATTCCCATACAGTCATATTTGTAATCTCTTTTCCATTGTAGTTGAATTTGATGCTATTGATATAATCAGCTGGAACAATCTGACCAGTTTTTTTATCTTTACGCATCCCTGTTTCCATCGGGTGGATCACCATGAAATTGACTTTTACAATTTCGCCATCTTTAAACTTTTTTGGTTTAATTTTTATTAATGATTGAATTTTTCCCATAATAAATCCTTTTTATTTTTTCTTTTGTCTTAGGTTGGTGATCAACCACATCCACCGATAGTTACTTTAACACTTTGAGATGCTATTAAAAACTCACCGTTGCTTAGTTCAACTAAAGCTGCAACATCTTGTGTACCACCAAGTTTTACACGAGTAGCTAACATTGCTTTACCATTTGCTGGTGTTAAATGTGTGTCTAAACAGCGAACATTATTGTTTTTAGTAGCAAAAATATGGATCGCTTTTACATAATCATCATCTGTCATAGGTGAATCAACTTCAACAGTTACAGGTACAACTGCACCATTTTCTGCAATCTCTGGAACTTTTAAATGTACCTTGCTTGAAGTTTGAGGTTTTTTACCACCTGTGATAGCTTCAAGTGCTTGTTCATATGAAAAAGCATTTGGACCTGCTTTTTTCTTTGCTTCAGCTGCAAAACCCATTACTGGTAACGCTGCTGTTACAGCTACTGCTGATGTTAATGTTTTGAAAAAATCTCTTCTTTGCATTGTTTCTCCCTTTTATTTTGGTGATACGATATATGCAGTGATGTCACATATCTCTTTTTCAGTAAATAAGTTTGTTGTTAGATTGATAGTCATGTGAGTATCTGGATTATCAATACGAGCATCAGCAATTTTTTGATATACAAACTGATTATCTCTTACACCAGTGTCAACAAAGTTTTTTTTGTATTCACTTAGATCAGGACCAATATTTCCTGCCCCTTTAGCACCTTCAATGTTATGACACGCTACACAGTTACCATATTGTTTTGGTGAACCATCGCTATTTTTTTTACTTAACCCTTTTGGTGGTGTTTGTTTTGCTTTTTCACCATTTAAGTTATGAAAAATATATTTTCCTCTTGCGATAGATAACGGATCGTTTGTTACACATCCAGCTGGCATTTTGTACTCTTTTGCTGGAGCGAGTAGATCTTTTTGGATTATCTTACTTGCATTTGGACTCTCTATTGCTTGACTTAAATCAGCGGCAAATAATGAACATCCAAGAAGCAATGAAGCTGTTAGACTCTTACGCATGTTTTCCTTCCTCTTAAGTAATGTCAGGAGCAAGTTTAACAAGCAAATGTAAAATTTATGTAAAATTTATAGACTTTTTAAAAAACTTTTACTTTAGATAAGATATACTTCATTTAATTAATATTTAATATTATATGTTAAAAATAATTAACAATACATCACACAAATATCAAGGATAATAAAATGGGAAGATTTGTACTAACAGAATCATGCGTAATTAAATGTGCACATGGAGGAGTGGTACAACACCCATCAACTGATTCTATACGAACCATTGGGGGATTAAAACCAAACTTTTGTGTCGATATCCTTGGTGCTGCTATCAGTGGATGCCCTCTAACTTCCCCTTGTACTAAAGTAGATGTTATTTCAAGTGCTATGACTGAGCCAAATGTCGTAGGCGCAAGTGGTACATATGCACTCGATGTCTCTGGATGTCAAACAGACAGAGGCTCTGCTTTAGTTGTAGAATCTCGTGCAAATACAAACTCAAAAACAGCAAAAAAAGCTGGTGTAAATAACTCTGTAGAAGGAGAAAAGGCTACAGAACAAGAACAAAGAGAAGCTAAAAAGAAAGAACAAAAAGAGCAGTATAGACTCTACCTTTTACGAGAATCTAAAAATACCTCTTTAAAAAAGGTTTACAAACCACTGCGTCCATCAAGAAGTTTTGCAGATATACAAACTTTTTATGGAACAATGGATACAAACTTCTTAATCCGAAGAAAGATCGTCCCTTTTACACTAGCATTTGTCTACATACAACTAACAGATGGTACCATAGATGAGTATAGGATCATCTCTAAAGGTTCACTCTATGGCGATACTTTTAAAGATATCACATACAAAGATGAAAGTAATGTTGAGAGAGCTTATATACCGCTCAATGATGGCGAAGCTATAAAACTTTACTACTCCAATGTACAACTCAAAAAAGATCAAACAGCTAGAAGTGATGCTCTCTCACAACTAACTCCCCTAGAGTTTGACCCAACAGATGCAAAAACTACAGAGGATGCTTGTTTTTTAAAAGATGCAAATGCCATAAACTCAAATGAGATCACTACAAAAACATTCAAACTTCAAAAAGAGTATGATCCCCTAAAAGCTTATGAATCCAAAGTGAAACAAGCCCAAGCTGAGGGAAAAAGTACAGACTTCAAACTCTACCCACTTGATGTTGTAGCTACACTCAAAGATCCATTTGGTGAAGCGGAAGATTTGTTAAACATCTACGAATGGGCATACAAAACATCCTTTAGCAAAAACGATCTCCACCTCAAAGACCTAAAAAAGAAAAATGCTTATACATATGCTATAAGTGAACAGATTGATTACTTTTATGTTGACCCAGATGAACAAACACACTACGACACAAATCTCAAAAAACTCCAAGATATATATACAAAGTTTATCCATGAGATCGTAAAAGGGAAGATGAGCCATCTCTTTTTTAAAGGGCTTGGAGAGGTAGTCACTTTTGATGAGATCATAGACCCAGTGTACGATACTGCTACAGAGTACTTAAATGAGGTGCGTTTTATATACAAACCTTTCTTTGAAGAGTTTCTCATAAAACCAGAGTTTAAGATCTTTTATGAGAACTTGCATTGTAGTTGTATCTCCTCTACTTATATAGCAACTGCCAAAGCAAAACAACTCAATGCACATAAAACCCAGCAGTTACAAAAACATGCAAGTGAGATAAATCCTAAACAAGAACTCAACTACGGTTACCTAATTGCAGAAGATGAAAAATACACACCGTATAAATCAAGTGCCGCTGAGATGTTAGGGCTTTTAGTATTTGCACTGTTTTTCTCTAAAAAGTATGAAGATCAAGCTAGAGCTACAGGACTCTATGAAGATGCAAAAGAGTTTTTTTATACTCTAAAAAACTCCCATCCTCTCCCTGCTATAGGCGATGAAAATAGAAAAGATGTGCAAACCCTTATAAACACCCAAGAAAAAGGGTATGCAAAAGTATGTGCAAAGAAAAACAAACTTTTACAACAGTTTGAGAGTATAGACAATACTAACCAACAGCTTTCTTTTGATCAGAAAAAAGCACGATCACCAAAAAACTACTTCAATAACCTTTACATCCCACAAAACTTTACACAATTTTATGAAAATAAAAACATCAACCCCAAAGAGTTCCTCACAGATGTACGAGGGTTCATCACAGGCAACGACCTACTCAAACAACAACTCAAATTTTACAATGAGATAAAAGAGTTTGACTCCCAAACACACCAACGTGAAACACTCAACACCCTTATGGGGATAGTCTACACCCTAAGTGAGAACAAAAGCCGCCTAGATAGTGAAGCAAATATAGCTTCGCCGTTTAATAACGAGAGTGAATTTTTACGAGAGAGCATCAAACATATAGCCCTAAATCGTTTAGATATACAAGATACCAACTTCGCACTAGAGGTTTTTAACCTCCCTATCACTGAACACTACACAGATGTGCTTCACGCACATCTCTCCCATGCACTCCTAGAGCAAGGGACAAACAACCAAGATGGTTTTAAAACAAGACAAACAAATGCACAAGACCTTTTAGACAACGACGCGTTTAAAAAGTACATAAACACAAGTGAAGTGGTGTTTGATCTAAGCAACATCCACCAGCTTTTCTTTGAAAAAACACAAGAACAAGAGGATAAACTAAAAACCATCCTAGAGAAAGTAAAAGCAGTCGATGGGGTAAACTCCAACCTTATAACCTTAGTGGAGCAAAAAGGGGAACTGCACTCGAAGTCTGTTCTTGATGATGATATGTTTGAAGGTGGTGAAGCAAGTGATTCAAAACTAAAAGGTTTTAAAGACACCAAATTCATAAAAAACTACATCACAATCTCCACCCACCTCTCCACCTTAGTGCTTCTCTCAAGTGTTGCCAAAGGGGTAGTGGACTGGAAAAAACTAAACGGTGCAGATATATACTCACTGATGTTAGATAGTGCAGAGTTTGTAAAAACAACAAGTGAGTTGGTTGTAAAATCTTCTGAGACGATCACTGCAAGGGTACAGTCCCTTGTAAGTGCAAACAAACTCAAAAAGATAGCTAACTTAAAAATCTTAGCACGTGCAGGGTTTATAGGGATCATCCTCTCATCTGCGTATGATGTCGCAAAACTAGATAAAGATGATGTAGATGGAAAACTCCTCACTGGTGCAAAAGCACTCCTTACTATAGGGCTACTGATGTTGCCAATAGCTGGGGAGTTTGTAGCTGCTGGAATTATAGCACTGGAGATAGCATGGGCACTGTATGCTAAAAACTTTATAGATACCCCTCTTGAAGCATACCTAATGCGATCACTTCTGTTTAATATGCAAGAGGAAGCTCCAAAAACATACGGCTTAAAAAAAGCTATAAACTACTTTAGCTCCGATAAACTCCACCCCTATGAAGCCAAACTCTTTTTAGAGCAGTTTCATAAAAAAGCAGCAAACACTATAGATGGGTTTGACTCCTTTGAAGAGATACAAAACTTTATAGGTGTACATTATGATGCTCATGCAGAGCTGTTTGATAGTGCCTTGGAGTATGAACTCACAACACTAAAATCAGTAGTATATGGTTATAATGTTGAGATATTAGATACTGTAGAGATAAAAAGAGCAAAAGATACATTTACACAATCAAACTTAAAGTTTAAAACAAAGATAAAACTCCCAAAAGAGATGTTGCAAAACAACATCAGTGTACACTTTAAAATAGATGGGGCATATAGGTCTATATATGAGAGTAAAGTTACACCAAAGTACCAAACACCACCAATGCCAGAAGATTTGGTGTTTGATACAGTTGAGCCTCAAACAATGAATGAACACCTTATGAAGATAGTGGAGAAAAAAGGTGCACACCTACTTGTGATAAACAAAGAGATAGCACTCCACTATAAGATAGAGTATAAAGAAAAAGTTGAATTTTCTCCAGGACTTTTAGCAAATATGGATCAAGAACTCAGCATAAAAGAGATCAACCTTGACCTACTAGAGAAAGATGAGCGAGAGCTTATAGAAAAAGTAACCAAAGCAAGAAAAGAGAAAGAACAAAATGTATAAAACTATAAAACTCCTCCTAAGCACACTACTTATACTAACACTCAACACTCATGCAGAGACAACAAAAGCCCTAGAGTACTCCAAACCCCCATACGATCAAAGACTTAATGACTACCCAAGAGCAAAAAGCTGGTACCAGATGGCAAATGATGATAGTGCAGCCGCTTACAATATAGGTCTAATCTACCAAGACCATATAAAAGACTATAAAAAGGCGGAAATTTGGTATAAAAAAGCTTGGTCGATAAAAAATGATAAAGATATTGCTTTTAATATGGGACATTTGTACAACTATACATTTCAAGATTATAAGAATGCAGTTATTTGGTATCAGCGAAGTTATAAATTAGGAGAAAAAGAAGCAGCATTTTCATTAGCATTACTGTATAAAAAACAATTAAAAGATTATGAAAAAGCCATTAAATGGTACACAATTGCGGATAAAATGGGGCAATCTAATGCAGCTAATAATTTAGGTTATCTTTATGATAAAACATTAGGAGATTATCCAAATGCAATTTTATGGTATAAAAAAGGAGTAAAAAATAAAAATTCGTTAGCCATTAAAAATATTGCATCTCTTTATCATAAACGTGGAGATAATATAACAGCAGTAGCATATTTTATTAGTTTAATAACACTTAATAGCAAATACGAAAAAGAAAAAGTTTTAAAATATATGTCTACAAAGTGGAAAATAGACAATATCACTATTAAAAAAGGCTATGAACTTCAATTAAATTCAAATATTATTCCTGAAGAATTAAAGTATAAAGGTGGAATCTAAAAAGTGTTTAAAACTATAAAACTCCTCCTAAGCACACTACTTATACTAACACTAAACAGTTATGCAGAGACAACAAAAGCCCTAGAGTACTCCAAACCCCCATACGATCAAAGACTTAATGACTACCCAAGAGCAAAAAGCTGGTACCAGATGGCAAATGATGATAGTGCAGCCGCTTACAACATAGGCTTAATCTACCAAGACCATATAAAAGACTATAAAAAAGCGGAAGTTTGGTATAAAAAAGCTCTTGAATTAGATAGTGCAAACAGTGATGCGTCTATTAATTTAGGAAATATATATGAAGATTTTAAAGAGTATAATAAAGCCATTATCTGTTATGAGAAAGCAGCTAAATTAAATAGCTATTTAGGGTTATTTAATTTAGCTTTGTTATACGAAGCTAAATTAAATAACTATACAAAGGCTATTGAATACTATGAATTAGCTGATAAAAAAGGCGATTTAAAAGCAGCAAATAATCTTGCTTTAGTTTATAAAAATAAACTTAAAAAATCTAAAAAAGCTATATATTGGTATGAGAAAGCTATAAAAAAAGAGGATACAAATGCCCTAAAAAACCTCGGTCTCCTATACCACCAACAAAAAGACAACATAAACGCCTCCCAATACTACCTAGCAATGATAGGCAATCCTTATAAAAAAGAGAGAATTATAAACTTTTTAAAAAACAGATGGAAAATCTCTGAAAAAGATATAAAAAAAGGGTATGAGCTAAAACTAAACTCTAAAATCATCCCTGAAAAGTTAAAGTATAAAGGTGGAATCTAAAAAGTGTTTTTACAAAAAACTATAAAACTCCTCCTAAGCACACTACTTATACTAACACTAAACAGTTATGCAGAGACAACAAAAGCCCTAGAGTACTCCAAACCCCCATACGATCAAAGACTAGATGACTACCCAAGGGCAAAAAGCTGGTACCAGATGGCAAATGATGATAGTGCAGCCGCTTACAATATAGGTCTAATCTACCAAGACCATATAAAAGACTATAAAAAAGCGGAAGTTTGGTATAAAAAAGCTCTTGAACTTGATAGTGCAAATAGTGATGCATCTATTAATTTAGGTAATCTTTATAAAAAATTGCAAGAGTATGAAAAAGCTATAAAATGGTATAAACAAGCTTCTAAATTAAATAATGAAGGATTATTTAATTTAGCTTTGTTATACGAAGCTAAATTAAATAACTATACAAAGGCTATTGAATATTATATATTAGCTGATCAAGCAGGTTTAAAAGAAGCTTCAAATAATATTGCTCTCTTATATGACACAAAACTTCATAATTATAAAGAAGCTATAAAATGGTATGAAAAAGCCATAAAACAAGAAGATGTAGCAGGTCTAAAAAACCTAGGACGCCTCTATTACCACCAACAAAAAGACAACATAAACGCCTCCCAATACTACCTAGCAATGATAGGCAACCCTTATAAAAAAGAGAGAATTATAAACTTTTTAAAAAATAAGTGGAAAATCTCTGATGCAGATATAAAAAAAGGGTATGAGCTACAACTAAACTCTAAAATCATCCCAGAGAAGTTAAAGTATAAAGGTGGAATCTAAAAAGTGTTTAAAACTATAAAACTCCTCCTAAGCACACTACTTATACTAACACTAAACAGTTATGCAGAGACAACAAAAGCCCTAGAGTACTCCAAACCCCCATATGACCAAATACTAGATGACTACCCAAGAGCAAAAAGCTGGTACCAGATGGCAAATGATGATAGTGCAGCTGCTTACAACATAGGTCTAATCTATCAAGATCATATAAAAGACTATAAAAAAGCGGAAGTTTGGTATAAAAAAGCTCTTGAATTAGATAGTGCAAATAGTGATGCGATGAATAATTTAGGCAACATTTTTGAAGATTTCAAAGAGTATAACAAAGCAGAAATTTGGTATAGAAAAGCTATAGCATTAAATAATAATACTAAAGCTATTGAATACTATAAATTAGCTGATAAAAATGGTAATTTGAAAGCAGCCAATAACCTTGCTTTAGTTTATGATAAACTTAAAAAATATCAAAAAGCTATATATTGGTATGAGAAAGCTATAAAAAAAGAGAATACAAACGCCTTAAAAAACCTAGGTCTCCTATACCACCAACAAAAAGACAACATAAACGCCTCTCAATACTACCTAGCAATGATAGGCAACCCTTATAAAAAAGAGAGAATTATAAACTTTTTAAAAAACAGATGGAAAATCTCTGAAACAGATATAAAAAAAGGGTATGAACTCCAACTAAACTCAAAAATCATCCCTGAAAAACTAAAGTATAAAGGTGGAATATAAAGAGTGTTCTTACATAAAACCATAAAACTCCTCCTAAGCACACTACTCATACTAGCACTAAGCACTCATGCAGAGACAACAAAAGCCCTAGAGTACTCCAAACCCCCATACGACCAAAGACTTAACGACTACCCAAGAGCAAAAAGCTGGTACCAGATGGCAAATGATGATAGTGCAGCCGCTTATAATATAGGCTTTATCTACCAAGACCGTATAAAAGACTATAAAAAAGCGGAAGTTTGGTATAAAAAAGCTTGGTCGATGGAGCATAGGGTGGATGTAGCGAATAATTTAGGGTGTTTATATGATGATCTAAAAGAGTATAAAAAAGCAGAAATTTGGTATAAGAAAGTTATAGCATTAAATAATAATAAAGGATTATTTAATTTAGCTTTATTGTATGAAACTAAATTAAATAACTATACGAAAGCTATCAAATACTATAAGTTAGCAGTTGAACAAGGGCATACAGAAGCTGCAAATAACTTAGCATCTCTATATAAAACTAAGTTTCATAATTATAAAGAAGCCATAAAATGGTATAAAAAAGCTATAAAGCAAGAAGATTCAGCAGGTCTAAAAAACTTAGGACGCCTATACTACCACCAACAAAAAGACAACATAAACGCTTCCCAATACTACCTAGCAATGATAGGCAACCCCTATAAAAAAGAGAGAATTATAAACTTTTTAAAAAACAAGTGGAAAATCTCTGAAACAGATATAAAAAAAGGGTATCAACTCCAACTAAACTCAAAAATCATCCCTGAAAAGTTAAAGTATAAAGGTGGGATTTAATTGTCCGCAATAAGCATGGAAGTTGGAAATTTGTAAGTAAAAACAGTGCCAACTTTGGGTTTAGAATCAATCTCTAGCGTGATATTGTATTCGTCTATAATTGATTTAACAATATTTAAACCAATGCCAAACCCACCTTTGCTTTTATCTTCTCTATAGTAGCGTGTAAAGATTTTATCTACATTTTTGATCCCGATGCCAGAATCGATGACACTGAGATAACAATCACCATTTTTGAGGTAGAGTTTTATATTTATACTTTTATCTTCAAAAGAGTATTTGATAGCATTGGAGATATTGTTATCAACAATTTTACGAAGTTTTTTTGGATTCATTGTAATAACTACACCCTCTTGTAACTCCATATTGATAGTTATGTTCTTCATCTTTGCTACATCTGTGAAGTACTCTATTCGCTCTTTTATAAACTTATTAAAGTTGATTTTCTCATCTTCATAATCAACTCTATTGTATTTTATAAGGTAGTCCATATCATCATAGATGTTTGAGAGCACTTTCGTTGCTGCTTTGATACGCTGGAAATATTTATTTTGTTCATGTTTTCTATTATAAAGATCAATGTTGACGTTTATAATCGCTAATGGAGTATTAATCTCATGGATGGAATCTTTTATAAAGTTATCAAGTTGTTCATTGAGAGCTTTGAAAGGTTTAGCAAATCTATTTAAAAAAAGCATACTCAGAAAAAATACAAGAATAACGATAGATAAAAGGATCATCGCAACTTTCATATATAAAGGTGCATATGAGATTGTATTTGTCAACACAAGATAATCTGCACCAAAATATCTTCTTTGAGGCAGTTTTATAGTTAAAAATGCACTTGAACCATCTGTATAGTAACCATTTTTAAATGTTGGAATTTTAGTCTCAATAAGTGAAAAGATTGGTTTTAAACTTGCATCATATAGTCCTGATTCCAATGTTTTAAATCTTGGGTATTCAAAATAAACATCGTTTTGGTTGAACTCCTCCATAGACTTGATGATAAGTAAAGATTTCTCTTGCAAAAAAAGCTCATTTTGGATTGAGTATATGTTTTTCATATATATGAGATATACAAATAAAGGTGCTAAAAGGATAATAGTAATGAGTGTCGTATAAAACAAAGCATTTTTTATAGCATATCTATTTTCGTTCAATGATGTATCCTAACGATCTTCTATTTGTGATGATGCCATCTGGAAGTTTTTGACGTAGGTTTTTTAACTGTACCCTTATAGTTGCAGGTTCAACATATTCACCCCAAACTGCATCTTGAAACATCTCTACAGAAACAACTGCATTTTTATTTTTTATAAGTACTTTGAGTAGGTCTTTTTCGGTTTTTCGTAGTATTATCTCTTCATTGTTGATAAGTAATTGCTCTTTTGTCATATTGAAAAAAGTATCGTAACCTAAGTCTATAAGATCACTATCATCTGTATAAAAACTTTTATAGGCTTGGTTGATACGAAGCTCCAACTCTTCAAGATCAAAAGGTTTACGGATATAGTCACAACATCCACGCTCATACCCTTTTTTTACATTTGAGATATCTGTCATAGAAGTTAAAAAAATCGTAGGTATTTTGATCTCATCTTTGCGCAGGTTTTCAAGCAATGAAAAACCGCTCATTGAGGGGACATTTACATCTAAAAGCAAAAGTTCATAAGTTTTTTCATGGATAGCACTATATGCTTCAAACCCATCCATAAAACATTCTACCGTATAGCCTATATCTTCAAGGAACTCTTTGATACTGATTCGTAAAGCATATTCATCTTCTAAAAGTAAAATTTTCATTTTATTTTCCCATTTATCCTTTTTATAACTTTCTTTTGGAGTAAGAGTTGTATCAACTCATCTTTTGAGTAGTTGTCTAGTTTTTTATAAGTCTCTTGATTTAACTTTTTACTATCTTCTTGTGAAATACCCTCTTGGAGTAATAAGAGTTCTTTAGGGGTATAATCATCAAACATATCATTATGGTAGCGTTTACTTTTTTCAACTTTATAAAGGGAACTTCTTGTTACATTGACTAAAAAAGATATATCATCTTCTGGGTCATTAAAATAATCAAGATATTTATCTGGAAGTACAAACACAAAAGCACCGATAACTTCACCAACACCATTTTTCATAGGCTCATAAAAGAGGTGTCTCCCTTTAGTAAAGCCAATTCTATTAGCTTTGAGTTGTTTAAAATTTATAGACTTGAGTACATCAATATGGTTTGAGTTATAGTTTGTATTTGCAACTATATATTTTTTTATCGTCATATTTTCTTGCATAAAAATAGCAGTATTGAAGTATTTATCATCCATCAACACATATAGATCAATCCCTTGTGCACGAAAGAGTTCTGTGAGTGGTTCAAAAAAATCGATCACTTCCATAAAACCTAAAAGATTTCCATGAAGATAGATAGGAACAGTTGCTTTAAATCCTAGTCGCCTACCTACTTCTATGGAAGTTCTGGGTGTTGAATGGGTTTTAAAATAATCAAGATCATTTCTATAATCTCCCAAAGGCATCCCCGCATAGACAGTATCCCAGCTTCTAGCAAAGATAAGATAATCCGCAGTGATTACCTGTGCACGAACATTTTTATGTGTAAATTTTTCGATGCTTGATGTAGTATGAGAGAGAATTTGATACCCTAAATCTTCATCATCGTTATCAAGAGCATTGACAAGGGCACTATTTTGAGAAAGTACAAGAGCTAATTCTAGTGAGTCCATTTGGTTTGTTCGTAGTTGGGCATTGAGTTCAGAGGTGATTTGATCGAAGATATTATTGAGTTTTGTCTCTTTAGTTTCATACTGAAAATAAAAAAATGTAGTTAAAATGATGAAGATGGCGAAACTAAAGAGTATAGTAAAAACTTTTTGCATGAGGGTATTGTATCAGGAATACTTATAAAGAAGCAAGAGAGGAAAAATTTTTATACAAACATTTTATAATGATTTTATTTTCTTTAGGATTTAATACATTTCATAAAGGGTGATAAAGGTAGCAATATATATGGATAAAATAGAGATTTCAGATATTTCAAGAAGGATGTTTTTATATGGTGTGGGTGTTTTAGCCTTAAGTGCATGTGGAGGGGGAGGTGGTTCCTCTTCTGCTGGATCCTCATCAAGTGGTGGCACTACATCCTATACGTTTTCCCATCCTAGTTTACTTCATACCCAAGAAGATTTTGAACGTATGGCAGCAAAAGTTTTAGCGAATGAATCTCCATGGGTAGATAGCTGGAATATCCTTATAACAAACACTCATGCAAGTTTGAGTTATACACCATCTCCTCAAAGTGTTGTTTACCGAAATGATCCAAATAATGGTGCAGATAACTCAGCAAAACTTTTTAATGATGTAGCAGCAGCATATGCTTGTGCCTTACGCTGGAAGATATCAGGCGATAGTGATTATGCTGATAAAGCTGTTGAGATTATGGATGCATGGTCAGCTGTTTTGACAAAAATAAGCTGGAGTGATGGATACCATGATGGGTTTTTAGCAGCAGGACTGCAAGGGTATCAGTTTGCTAATGCTGCTGAGATTATGCATAGTTATAGTGGATGGAGTACAACAAATTTTCAACGTTTTCAAATGATGATGAGAGAGGTGTTTCACCCTATGAATGGTCGTTTGCTCAGTGCCCCTACAAGTTTACGTTCATACTCTAACTGGGATTTGTGTGCTATAGCAGCGATTATCGCTACTGGTGTTGTGTGTGATGATTCTGAGATGTTTGAGGGTGGTATAGAGTACTTTAAAAATGGGCTAGGTAATGGGTGTGTTTATAATGTTGTAAATTATATCCATGATGGTTATCTAGGTCAGACACAAGAGTCAGG
This sequence comes from Sulfurimonas sp., assembly GCF_050296975.1. Lineage (GTDB taxonomy): Bacteria > Campylobacterota > Campylobacteria > Campylobacterales > Sulfurimonadaceae > Sulfurimonas. The sequence continues at coordinate 50,807 of NZ_JBNKRX010000012.1, read as the reverse complement.
ACGTGATCAAGGGCACAATACATTGAGTGTTATGCTTTTAACAACTATATGTGAGATGGCTTGGAACCAAGGAGTTGATCTTTATGGATTTGCAAATAACCGCGTACTCGCCGCAGCTGAGTATGTTTCAAAAGGTAATCTTATAGATGATACTACTAGTACATACTATACGATGCCTTTTAGCACCTACACAAATGGAAATGTGACACATACGGAGTTTGCTACAGGCTCACAAGGTTCACTTCGTGCTGGATGGGCACTCATCTATCATCATTATGTCAATCGTAAGGGCTTAGCAGCTCCCTATACAAAACGTTATATGTTAGCAACACAACCAGAGGGTGGTGGTGGAAATTATGGACCAAATAGTGGTGGTTATGATCAGCTAGGTTACACTACCCTTACAGCTTCACGAGATGCTATAACTACAAAGCTTCCTCCAAGTGGTTTGAGTGCGTATGTAAGTGGTGGCAATGTTACTCTTTCGTGGTGGGGGAGTGCTTATGCAACAAGTTATAATCTTTACCGATCAACAAGCTCTGGCGGAAATTATACACTTATAGCAAGTGAGATTAGTGATCTTTTAACTTATACAGATACGTCAGTTTCATCTGGAACATACTATTATGTTGTTAAAGCAGTAATATCAGGGGTAGAGAGTGAAGCTTCAAATGAGCTAAGTGTGGTTACTTCTGTAGAGCTTTACACAAGTTTAGGGAGCTCTGAATTCTCATTTAATGGTACAGATGAGTATGAAATTTTGTCAGAAGGGGTTATGAGTAATCTTGGTGATTTTTCTATAGTTTGTAAGGTGTATTGGAATGGAGGAGATAATTGGCAACGTATTTTTGATTTCGGGTCTGGAACTGGTCGCTATATGTTTTTAACACCAAAAAGCAATACGAACACTATGCGATTTGCCATAACAACAAACAGCGGTATCGCAGAACAAATTGTTAATGCCTCATCTACTTTACCTACTGGAGAGTGGGTACATGTTGCAGTTACTTTAGAAGGAACAACACTAACACTTTACGTAAATGGTGTCTCTGTAGGTTCCAATACAGAAGTGTTGAGTGCTCCATTTCGTTTAGGAGAAACGGCACAAAACTATCTAGGTCGTTCCCAATATGAAAGCGATCCGTATTTCAATGGTATTATAAAAGATTTTGATATTTATCATGGTGCGTTAAGTGAGCTAGAGGTTGCAAATTTAGCTTAGTTTTTTTTATTTGTTTTAAGTCAAAGGAAGGTAAACTTTGCCTGTTAGTTTGTCGCAAAATTTTTAGGCTTAGTTCCGAGGACAAATCCTCCCTTAGATCATGAGCCTCTGCACTAACCCTAAAAATTTTACTAGCTGTTAAGAAGCAAAATATGGAGAGATGGGTAATGGATAACATCGAAACAATAGATAGCGTATGTACATACTGCGGTGTGGGATGTGATATTGCGGCAAATGTTGATACTACGCAAAATAAGATCGTAAAGATTTTTGCACATACTGATGGTGTGGTTTCGCAAGGAAAGCTCTGTATAAAAGGGAAGTATGGGTATGACTTCGTAGAAGCTGAAGATAGACTTCGTACTCCTCGCATTAAAAAATCTTTTTTAGAGAAAAACCCTTCGATCAAAGAGGTTGTAAGTGGTTCACTTACTGAACTTGATGATGTTTGGTATGAAACTGATCTAGACAGTGTGACAACTGCTTGTGCTATGAAGTTAAAAGAGATTCAAGACAAATATGGTCGCAAATCTGTCGCTTCGATCGGTGGGGCAAGAACATCTTGTGAGTCTTCATATATGTTTCAAAAATTTACTCGCCATACTCTAAACTCTCCACACGTAGACAACTGTGCACGTGTGTGTCACTCTCCATCATTAAAAGGTATGCGTGCAACGATCGGTGAAGGTGCTGCAACAAACCCTTACAATGACATCTACAATGTTGAGTTTATGATCGTGATCGGCTCAAACACAACAGAAGCACACCCGATCATCGCAAACCGCATACTGGACGTTGCACGTGAACATGATAATCTAGCTGTGTTTGATGTCAGGGAGATCAAACTGCATCGTTTTGCAAAATACAAAGGGATCATTCCTCACGAGTCAAATTTGATGGTGCTTAACATGTTAGCATACGTTATCATCGATGAAGAGCTATATGATGAGAGTTTCATAGCAGAGCGTACAAAAGGTTTCTTGGAGTTTAAAGAGAAAATCTTAAATGATCCATACGCAAATCCAGACTTTTTTAACAAGATCGAGGGGTATGAGCACATGGGCAAAATGATCCGTAAAGTTGCTCGTGAATATGCTCTGAAAAAGTCTATGATATTTTGGGGACTAGGCATTACAGAACATCTTGATGGCTCATACGCTGTAATGGCGATCACACATTTAGCCCTTATGACAGGAAATGTTGGAAAAAGTGGGGCTGGACTTATGCCATTACGCGGTCAAAATAATGTTCAAGGAACTTGTGATATGGGGATGCTTCCATACTACGATCCAGACTATCAAGAGCCAAAAGAGATAGGACTTATGACCCCAGAGCTTGTAGATGAGATGATCGAAGGGCGTCTTAAAGCAGTGCTTAATGTTGGAGAAGATTTAACACACATCCATCCAAATCTCAATAAAGTCAATCGTGCAATTGAAAACTTGGAGCTTATCTTTGTTCAAGAGCTTTTTATGACCGATATTGCGCAAAAAGCAGACATAGTTGTGGGTGTAAAATCAGCATACGAAAAAACGGGTGTATATGTAAATGCTATGCGTCGTTTGCATCTCTCACAACCACTAGTTCAATCTGATCTGCCAGATGACTGGGAAGTGCTACAAATACTCGACAATAAAATGGGTGGAAGTGCTTCGTATGAGAGTTCAAAAGATGTGTGGGATGAAGTACGTCGCGTCGCGTACAGACGTTTTAGCGGTGCTGAATACTCTCGGTTAGAGCGTCATAGAAAACGTGGATTGCAATGGCCTGTACACACAGAAGATACTCCGATCTTACACCAGCTGGACTTTAGAACACAAGATGGTTACGGGTACTTCAAGTACAAACAATACGAACCACGCAATATGGTGCAGGAGATACTTGATAACAAACTCACAGGCTTTTACCTCACAACGGGAAGAACACTTGCACACTATAACAATGCTGCACAAACAAAACGTTCAGATAAGTTAAATGACAGATACGATGAAGATACGCTTCTTGTAAGTGAAGCGGATGCAGAGCATTTTACAACCGAGAAAGTGATACTCAAAAGTGAATTTGGAGAAACAACACCGCTAAGCGTAAAGATCACAGACAAGATCAAACCAAAAACGATGTTTGTGACTTTCCACCATGCAAAGTCAAAGATCAACAACCTCTTTGGAGATGCAAGAGATGAGCTGATCTTAACAGCTGCGTTTAAGTCGATCAAGGTTGAGGTTGTTCTTTGTTAAGAGGGGGTTATTTGTAAATATCGCCTCTACTATCAACTTTTAATATTTGTATCTCCTCTTCATTCATGTGAAAAAGTATTCTGTATTTTGATACCCTCATTCTATAAATTGGAGGGATGTCGTTGCTTGTTAATCTTTTGACATCTCCATTTGGCAGGTTTTCAATAGCGTTAAATATTTTCTCTTGAAGCTTTCTTTCATATTTTGCAAACTTTTTTTCAAATGTTTTAGAGTAAGTTATCTTCATAAATTAAATTTATTTTTAAAATCTTCATTTGAAGTAAATTCATCATTTGCCAATATATTTAAAATCTCTTTTTCATCATCAGCTTCTAGTATCAAATCAGCTTGTTGTTTAGTTTTTGAGTTTTTTGCAATATATTCACTCAAACTTTCTCTAATCATTTGTGAAATAGATTTTTTTTCTATAAAACTTACTGCTCTAACTTGTTCATATAAGGCTTCATCTATAGTTAAATTTAATCTATGCATAAATACTCCTTTATGTAATAATGTATAAATGTATTGTAACATAAATTTTATAAACTCAGCTATAATAAGCACCAAGGATTATAAATGAGCAGAGAAAAAGGAAATTTTGCTGAAGATCGGGCTTGTAGCTATTTGGCGGAAAATGGCTATGGGATTGTCGAGCGAAATTTTTACTCACGTTTTGGTGAGATCGACATCATTGCTTTGAAAGAAGAGGTACTTCATTTTGTTGAAGTCAAAAGTGGAGATGATTATGAGAGTGCCATTTATAACATCACTCCGACAAAACTCTCACGCATTATAAAAACTGCTCAAACATATATAAAAAAACAAAATTGTGATAACGACTATACTTTTGATGCTGTAATTGTAACTCCAAGTGACGTAGTATTTGTTGAAGATATAACTTTATAAAGTTTTAATTATTAAAGTAGTAGTATTTAGAAAAGTTACTATTAAGGATAGAGAATGAAAAAAATTATGTTGGCATTGGCTTTAACTTCTGCAGCGGCTTTTGCAACTGATATTACTATTACAGCTACTATGCAACTTATGGATAATGGCTTAAATCAAGTACAAAGAGGTTTCTTGTATAACTCTAAAGAAGACATCTTAGAGGGTATAACAAAATTAGAAAATTCTGATGCTATTTTTAAAACTGTAGATGTTACTACTTTTATTCCAAAAAATAAAAAAGTAACTGTAACAAAAAATATTACAAATAATTTAGGTGATGATCTAAAAATACTTAGAAAATCTATCGAAAATAATGAGTTTACAACTGCTACAGAAAAATATGGTGAAGTACTTAACGATTGTGTGGCTTGTCACACTGTAATTAGAGGTTGGTAATCTTCCTTACTTGTATTCACTGAAAATTATAAATTTTTGGTGAATATTTAAAATCTTTTCTTTTTTAATCCCCATAAAAACTTAATTAACACTAATGTAATAAAAATTTCATAATATACAAGATCGATAAACTCATTGATTGGAGCTAAGTTTGAAAAAAATAGTATATATGCTTTTAACGGTATTATTTATTAGTGGTTGTAGTATGAACACATCTTTGATAAACGATGAATCAAAGCGTATTTATAGTTATTATGCAATTGAAAAAAAATTTAGTAAAGATGGAAAAAGAGCACTATATAAGCTGAACGAAAAAAGTAATAAATGGGAAAAATTTGCTCTATTAGAAGATGAGAATATTACGGTTGTTGATGACAATAATAATTCACTTCAGTTGAACATTATTTCAAAAGATTTAATTGCTTTAAAGAAAAAAGAGCTAGATATACAATTTGCTCAGAAAGTACGCGATGTTATACAAAAAAATATAAAATACTCTGATGTTGCTATACAAAGGAATATTTCTGGGAAAGTAAATGTCTATTTTGAAATATTACCAGATAATCAGGGTGTAGATATAACAGTATTGGAATATGAAGATGTATATTTAAAAAAGTATACAGAAAAATTTTTCAAATCTATTCAAAATCAGTTTCCTGTATGTCAAAAGAAAAAAACTTTTACAATGACTATTGATTATCAGTTTTTGAAAAAAGAGAAGAAGAAAAGCTAATTGAAAGAAATGAGTTAGTCTACTTTCATTTAATTCCCAAGATGGTATAATTTTCTCATTATATTACATGGAGAATTAGATGGAAGCAAAGATTTTTTTTGGCTCAAAAGCCACAACAAAAGATACTTTTAATGAGCAACACTCGCCTTATGATGGTGCAGTTGTTTCCAAATCTCCTGTGTGTGATGCATCTGATGTAAAAAAAGTACTACAGATCGCGCAAGAAGCTGCAAAATACGCAAAACTCTCAATACTTTCTCAAAGATGTAACTGGATACTTGATGTTGTCTCAAAATTAAAAGAGCAAAAAGAAGACATAGCAAAAACGATCACAGATGAGGTTGGAAAACCTATCACATTTGCCCGTGTAGAGGTAGATCGCTGTATTGAAACTTTAACGCTTTGTGCTGAAACTATGCGTACAATGCATGGAGAAACTATCAACACAGACGCGATGCCAAGCGGTAAAAAAACACTGAGCTTTTTTCGTCGTGAGCCAGTTGGTGTTGTAGTTGCGATCACTCCATTTAACTTTCCTCTGAACTTAGTTGCACATAAACTTGGACCTGCACTTGTGGCTGGAAATGCAGTTGTGCTTAAACCAACTCCAGAAGCACCACTAACTGCGTACAAATTTGCAAAACTATTTATAGAGAGTAAGTATGCTATAGAGGATGCTTTAAGTGTTGTTTATGGCGATGCTGAGGTTGGAAGTGCTTTGATCACTTCTGATATTCCACGCGTAGTTAGTTTTACTGGAAGTGTACCTGTTGGGGAGATCATTACAAAAAATGCAGGTATCAAAAAAGTTGGACTTGAACTTGGTGGAAATGCAGCAACATTTATAGATAAAAGTGCAGATTTAGCTCTTGCGGCACAGCGTTGTGCATTAGGTGCTTTCGTAAACTCTGGGCAGGTGTGCATTTCATTGCAACGTATCTATGTTGATGATGCGGTATATGATGAGTTCGCACAGTTGATGGCAGAGGAAACGCAAAAACTCAAAGTTGGTAGCCCTTATGATGATGATACTTTTATGGGACCACTCATTAACGATGAAGCGTGTGAAAGAGCTATGAACTGGGTAGAGTCTGCTATAGAAGAGGGAGCTGTACCTGCACTGCCTCCGCATCGTGAAGGGAGATTATTTTACCCTTGTGTGATGACGGAAGTCAATGATGATATGGCTATAGTGTGTGAAGAGGTTTTTGCTCCAATTGTTTCACTTGTGCGTGTAAACGGGTTTGATGATGCACTGCCTCGTATGAATAACTCTCCTTATGGTTTACAATTCTCAATTTTCACAAATGATCTAAGTCTTACAAATCGTGCTATAGATGAGCTTGAAGCTGGAGGGATAGTTATAAATGATATGCCGACACTTCGTTTTGATATTCAGCCTTATGGTGGTGTAAAACTTAGCGGTGTAGGACGTGAAGGTCCGCGTTTTGCTATAGAAGAGATGACTGAGATTAAGTCTGTTGTGATTGCCTAAGCAGTTGTTTTTATAACTCTTTGACCATTTTTATCAAGTTCTAAAGTGATTGTTTTTGCTTGTCCATGTGGAAGTAGAGATATCTCTGTAGCATCCATAGGGTTAATAAAGATTACTTTAGTATGACCATCGTATAGAGAGTTTGTTATTATCTTGGCATGAAGGTCTTGTTCAAGAAGATTAGTAAGTTGTAACTCTAACATCTCTAACTCTTTTTTTTCATCTAAGAGTTTTTGTTGTTGCTGTGTGAATGTTTCAGATTTTCTTTTATACTCTTTGATGCGTAAAATATCTTGTTTCATAGGTGTTTTGCCAGATATTTTTGCTTCATTGACACGTCTTTGAAATGTCTGCATCCTTTGTATCTGTTCATTGTGTTCTTGTAGTTTTGATTCAAAAGTTTTTTGATCCTCTTGATAGTTTTTTTTTCTTTGTAAGATATCTCTTTGGAGTTGCTCTTTTGCTTGGTGATACCCTTCTATCTGATTTGGATTGATTATAAGTGTGTTGTGATCTCCACTTATACTTTTGATCTCTATAAGTTCAGAAGCGGTTATTTTCCCATTTGAGACCAGTTCATCTATATATACTTTTGGAGCTATTATCTCTCCACCAATCATTTTTTTTACATGAACTGTTTTATGTGCTTTGACTTTACCTGTTTCAAGTACTTCAATTTGGGCTTCATTTGCTAAAAGATCGCCACGATGGAGTTTAATGTTTGCTTTGTTTTTGATTGCTAGGGAGGATTTTTTATGTGTTTGTGCTTCAAGGCTAAGTTCACATGCTGAAATCTGAGTATTTGAACCGATACTTCCATTTGAGCTAAGTCCTTTCACATCTATTTTCAACCCACCGCCAATTGCATCTTCATAAGTCCCTTTAGAGTGCTCAATTGTAACACTTATCTCATCATTAAGCTCTCCAGCATCGAGATCACCTGTGGTTTTAAAAGTAGCACTCTCTAGTTTGAGTGTTTTAGATATAGATAAAAAGTCATTTTCATACGACACATAACCACTCTCATTTGCATAGAACTCTATGTAGTGTTCATCCTCTTTTATTTGTATAGTTTTATCGGTTTTTGGTACTTTTAAAATAGTTGGTTTACCTGGGTCTAAATATTTCCCTTCACAAGAGCGTCCACCAAGACCATTTTTGTGCTTTTGATAACGTAAAATAAGTTCACCTAGCTCGACTCCATCGATGTAGTTTCGTTCGTTTTGTTTCTTATAAAGATAAACTTTTTCTATCTCTGAGTGGACACACTCTATAGGTTCAATCCCTTGAGCGACTACAAACTTTATATCTTTTGGAAGTTTTTTCCCATAGGGTAAAATCTCTAAAAGTTTTTTGAGTTGTTTTTCAAATTCTTCCTCAAAAACACCTATTAAAAAACCAGATAAAAGCTTTTTTTTCCAGATGAAATCTTTTAGGTTTTTTTCTAAGTTTTTATCGGAAGAAAAAACAGTTCCAGCTGCTATTGTAGCTATCATTTTTGTTTTTTTTACATTTGAAGAGAGTGATATATTGTAAGTACTTATATCAAGTTCTGATGGGAAAATGTTGATCTCATAACGTTGGTATACTCTTGCATCTGGACTGAGTAAAATATCTGGTTGAATTGTAGTTGTATCTTTTAAAATTATATCTTCACTAACACCTTTACGTCTTATGAATGTTTCATAAGATACAAGTGTAAAATCAATACTTTTTATGTTAATATTTTTATCTTTAGAAAATACTTGAAATGTTTTAGGTACTGAAACAGTTTTTTTACTAAAAGGTTTAAAAGAAATCATACTTAAGATGATAGCGAAAAAAAGAATGTCTGGGTTGAAATAATGAAAAAAAAGGTGATAATTTCTGCTTGTTTACTTGGTGAGTTTTGCCGCTATGATGGAAAAACAAAAGTAGAAGAGGAGATAGTTGAGTATTTTAGGGATTATGAGATAATTCCATTTTGTCCTGAAGCACCACTTTTTGGGACTCCAAGAGAGCGAATAAACGTAGTTGAAATTGAGGCTCACAAATACATAATCACTGATGAAACTAACAAAGACGTAACACAACTTTTGTATGATGAGATTCAAGTTTTTATGCAAAAATATAAAGAGGTAGATGCGATAGTTTTAAAGTCAAAATCACCCTCATGTGGATACAAAACTACACCTATTTTAGATCAAAATAAACAAATGATAAAATTTGAAAACGGGATAGCGGCAGAGTTATTTGAAACCCACTACAAACCCCTAAAAATCAAAGATGAGTTAAATTTTAGGGATTTTTAGATATAATCGCACAATTTTATAAGAAGAGAACTATTTACATGGATATTAGAGAAGAGTTTCTTAAATTTTTTGAAACAAAACATCACGAAAGAATAGCATCTGCACCACTTGTTCCAGATGATGCTACTTTACTTTTTAACAATGCGGGAATGGTACCGTTTAAGTCTATTTTTACAGGGGAAGTTCCACGTCCAGAAAATCCTCGTGCTACGTCATGCCAAACATGTATCCGTGCTGGTGGAAAGCACAATGACTTAGAAAACGTTGGACATACTGCGCGTCACCATACATTTTTTGAGATGCTGGGGAATTTTAGTTTTGGAGATTACTTCAAAGAGGATGCTATAGCGTATGCTTGGGAGTTTATCACAGAAGTATTAGAACTTCCAGTTGAAAAGCTTTGGGTAACTGTACATGATAGTGATGATGAAGCAGAAGCTATCTGGATGAAGTACGTTACAAAAGAGCGAATTATGCGTCTAGGCGATAAAGATAACTTTTGGGCAATGGGCGATACTGGACCATGTGGACCATGTAGTGAAATCTTTTACGATCAAGGTGCTGAGCACTTTAGTGGTCCTGAAGACTACATGGGTGGTGATGGCGATAGATTTTTAGAGATTTGGAACTTAGTGTTTATGCAATACGAAGTGAAAGTTGCAGGTGGAGAGCGTATCCCTTTAGCAAAACCATCGATTGATACTGGTATGGGACTAGAGCGTGTAGTTGCGATCAAAGAGGGTGCACTTAGCAACTACGGATCATCTCTTTTTATGCCACTCATTCGTAAAGTTGAAGAGCTTATAAGTAAGGAGTATGAGTACGCTACTGGTGCTAGTTACCGTGTTATTGCCGATCACATTAGAACAGCGGTATTTTTACTTTCTCAAGGTGTAAACTTCTCAAATGAGGGGCGTGGTTATGTTCTTCGCCGTATCCTTCGTCGTGCCGTCCGTCATGGGTATCTTTTAGGATTTCGTGAGCCGTTTATGTACAAAGTGGTAGATACACTTGTGGGTATCATGAAAGGGCAGTATGAGTATATTGCACAAAAAGCCGAAGTTGTAAAAGAGCAGATAGAGCTTGAAGAAGCAAGATTTTTTAAAACTATTGAGAGTGGAATTGCTCTTTTTGAAAAAGAGCTTGAAGAGACAAAAAATACTTTCTCAGGCGAAGTTGCATTTAAACTTTACGACACCTTTGGTTTCCCACTAGACCTCACAGAAGATATGCTTCGTGAAAAAGGTTTAGGGCTTGATACTGCTAAGTTTGAAGAGTTGATGCATGAGCAACAACAACGCTCAAAAGCTAACTGGAAAGGAAGCGGTGATGATGCAGTTCACGGTGACTTTAAAGCTCTCATTGAAGAGTTTGGAGAAAATGTATTTGTAGGGTATGACTTTACACAACACTCTGGTGAAGTAAAAGCATTACTCAATGAAGAGTTTCACAAAGTAGATACTCTTAAAGCTGGTGAGAGCGGCTGGGTATATCTTGACATTACACCATTTTATGCTGAGAGTGGTGGACAATGTGGAGATAGTGGAGAGCTTGAAGGTTTTGCAAAAGTAAGCGATACAAAAAAATTCTTTGGACTTAACCTCTCAAGTGTAGAAGTGACAAAAGATCTAAGTGTTGGCCATGTAGTAGATGCACATGTAGATATCTCAAGAAATGAGATCACAAAACACCACTCTGCAACACACCTGCTTCATGCAGTGCTTTATGATGTGTTAGGGGATCATATCTCACAAGCGGGTTCACTTGTAGAAGCAGATCGCCTTCGTTTTGACTTCTCACACCCTAAAGCAGTTGAACACAATGAACTAGCAGAGATCGAGCAACGTGTAAATGCTTTGATCGCTCGTGGAATTGAAAGAAAAACTGAAGTGCTTCCAATTGATGAAGCAAAAAAATCGGGTGCAAAAAGCCAGTTTGGTGAGAAGTACGGCGATGAAGTTCGTGTGGTAAGTTTTGAGAAAGCGAGTGTTGAGTTTTGTGGTGGTGTGCATGTTGACAATACTGCAACTATTGGAAGCTTTATCATCACAAAAGAGAGTGGTGTAAGTGCAGGGGTTAGACGTATAGAAGCTGTATGTGGCAAAGCTGCGTATGATCATTTCTGTGAGCAAAGAATGCTACTTAAACGTGTTGAGATGGAAGTGAAAAACCTTGATGTACTTGCGGGTATTAACAGACTTAAATCAAATATCGAAGAGTTAAAACTTGAAGTAAAAGAAGCTCAACAAGCTACTAAAGTTGAGATCAAAGCAAACGAGATTGGCGGTGTAGCAGTTGTGATCGAAGAGCTTCCAAGCGGTGACATCAAAGAGAAAATTGATGAGCTTAAAAACCAAAATGACAAACTTGCAGCGATGCTTTTTCAAGTAAAAGGGGATAAAGTTCTCATAGCTGCTGGTGTAAAAAACTGTGATGCTAAAGCGGGAGATTGGATCAAAAATATCGCTCCGATTTTAGGCGGTGGCGGTGGTGGTCGTCCAGACTTTGCACAAGCTGGTGGAAAAGATGTAACAAAACTACCTGAGGCTAAAGAGGCGTCACTTGCATATATCCAAGGGATTCTTGGATAATGAAAGAGTTTTTAGTAGAGTTTTTTGCAGACTATAGAACAGTTATAGTTTTTTTACATATTGTAAGTGCTGTTGTATGGGTTGGTGGAATGATTGCTATGCGTTTTGCAGCACATCACTCTTTTATGGAACTTGAACCTGCACAAAGATTGCCACGTGTAGCACATGCACTAAAACGTCTTTTTATGATTGTTTCCCCTTTTGTAATTATTTTAATTCTTACAGCGGTAATCATGGCAGTTGGACTTGGATTTCGCGCAGCTGCAGTTGATGCAAGTGGGAATGTAATTGATGAGTATGCATACCATATTTACAACCTTGTACATGTTAAAGAAAGCATTTGGTTATTGATGAGTATCAATTTAGTTGCCATGATAATTCGCCGTAATAAGGCACAAAAACTTTTAGACTCTGGTGATATGGCTGGGGCTAGAAAATCTTTAGAGCTTATTGGAAAATACATGGTTCCAATAAACATCGTTTTAGGGATTATTGCAATCTATTTAGGAGTGACACTTCGAAATGCCTATTAGACTTTGCTCATCTTCACAAACTCGCGCACTACTTTTAAACAATGCTGGGATAAAATTTATCCAAGAGAGTGTTGAGTTTGATGAAGATAGCATTGTGGCAACTTCTCCAAAAAACTTTGTCTACCAAGCAACGATGGGAAAATATGAAGCAAATTTTAAAGCTTTTGGTATAGAAGATTATCCCCTTTTAGTTGCCGATACTGTAGTAACTTCACAAAATAAAATCCTCCGTAAAGCAAAATGTATAGATGATGCTCGTAATATTTTAATGACTCAAAGTGGAAGTATTACAAGCATTATCACTTGTTTGATCTATCACTCAAAAAAGCAAAAGATTGTCGATATCTCTAAAACAGATTATATTTTTGATGAGTTTGATCAAGATCATCTGGATGAGTATTTGACAAGTGGTGAGTGGCGTGGAAAAGCTGGTGCTTGTATGGTAGAGGGATTTTGTAAATCTTACATCAAAGAAGTACGCGGTTTTGAGAGTACTGCTATGGGATTGAGTGTAGAGGTACTTCAAAGTTTTATAAGGAGTTAGGATGATAAGTTTGTATTCAATTATGGCAGCTATTTTGGTAGTTGGTACAGGGTACTACCTTTATGAAAATTTTATATACCGCAAAATGTATTATAAAAAAATCATCGATACTTCATCAAACATCGTGATGATAACAAATCATGAGAAAATTATTGAAGTAAATGCAACATTTTTTCAGTACTTTTCAAAGTGTATGAATTTAAAAGAATTCTTAGAAAAATATTCTTGTCTTTGTGACTTTTTTGAAATAGAAGAGGGATATTTAGGTTCTAATTTAGAGGGTAAAACATGGATAGAGTATCTTTATGCCAACAACGGTGTAAAGCATAAAGTAAAAATGAATATATATGGGCACAAGTACTATTTTTTAGTCTCTGCTTCACTTATAGACCCAAAACGTAAAGTATATGGACTCATTTTTTCAGATATCTCAGAACAAGAACAAACGAAAAAAGCACTTGAGCTTTTAACACTTAATGATGCATTGACAAATATAGGAAATCGTCGTTATTTTGACCAAAAACTAGAAGAACATATCACCTTAACACAACGATATAAATACCCTTTCTCATTTTTGATATTTGATATAGATTTTTTCAAAAAAATCAATGATATGTATGGGCATGATGTTGGAGATAAAGTTCTCATTGAGTTCACAACTCTCATAAAAGAAAATTTACGTCAAGCAGATATTTTTGCAAGAATTGGTGGAGAAGAGTTTGCAGTCTTACTCCCTGCAACAACGAATGATAAAGCATATACTTTAGCTCAAAAATTAAGAACTTTAATAGAAGAGGCAAAAGGGACTACTCAAATTACAACGAGTATAGGTTTGATACAGTATGAAAAAGGTGATGATCCAAAGACAATGTTCCAACGTGCAGATTTTGCATTATATAAAGCAAAAGAGACAGGACGAAACAAAGTTGTTCTTGGATGAGGTTTGTATAGATGCATATATTTAACAATAAAAAAGTATATCTTTTACTAATTGTTTTTATACTTATCGGCATCTCGTTTTCACTCTATTATTTTAACTATGTGAGTGAGAAAAAAAATAGTATGCAGATGTTAAACTATGAACGTCAAGCGCAAAGTATGCAAGCTCGAATTGCACAAATGATTTATGAAAAACAAAGAGCTACTACTGCGATAGGTTTAGTTTTAGTACAAGATAGAGATTTGATAAATAGTTTGAAGTATGCAAAAATTAATGATAGTTTTTATAAAAATTTAACAAAAAAACTAAGAGAAAACACCGAGTATAAAAATATTTGGGTCAATATCATCGATAATAAACTTACTTCTGTATATAGAAGCTGGACAGATAAAAAGGGGGATACGCTAAAAGGTCTAAGAGAAGATGTGATTGAGGTAATAAAAACTCAAAAAATATCTTACACAATTAGTTCTGGTAAATATAGTGTTGCCATCAAAGCACTTATCCCAATTTTAGAAGAGGACAAAATTGTTGGTGTTTTAGAGATTATTTCACATTTTAACTCTATAGCCCTTTCAATGAAAGATATGCAAATAGACTCTGTTGTTATACTAAACAAAGAAGATTCTAAAAAACTACAATTTGCATTTACGGGAAATTTTCTTGATGGATATTATATTGCCAATTTTGATGCACCAAAAGATAAGTTAGAGTATCTACAAAAAAAAGGGATAGAGAACTATTTTAATACTGGATATAAAATTGAAAATGGTTGTTTGATTACTGCTTTTCCATTGATCTCTTTTGATGGTAAAGTACTTGGGTATTATATAATGTTTAAGTATTTGAACAATATCTCAAGTACTGATGAAGACTTTTTTGTTTTTAAATTAACTGCGATGGGATTTATAGTTATTTTTGTTTTAGCAATTATCTTCAATATAGGTCTTGTATATATTTTAGCAAGACAAAAATCTTATATAAAAAATATTATAGATTCTTCAACAAATATTGTTATTATCAACGATAAAAGACGAATTTTGGATGTTAATAGAGCTTTTTTTACATACTTTTCAAAAGAAAAAAATTTAGATGAATTTCAAGAAAAATACCAGTGTGTAGGTGATCTTTTTGTAGAGGAAGAGGGGTATGTTCCAAAATATATAGATGGTGAAATTTGGATCGATCATCTTTTACGAAATCCAGAAGAAAACAATAAAGTTAAAATTAGCTACGATGGAAAACTGTATTATTTTACAATCAACGTTTCACTGATATTGCCTGAAAAAGGTTATTATAGTGTTGTTTTCTCTGATATAACAAAAGAGGAGATGTATAAATTAGAACTAGAAAAATTGACTATTACAGATACACTAACGGGTATAGGAAATAGACGTTTTTATAATCTTAAAATAGAGGAAAATATCTCCACTGCAAAACGATATAAATTTCCTTTATCTTTGATAATCATGGATATAGATTATTTTAAACAAGTCAATGATAAATATGGTCATGGTGTTGGAGATAATGTACTTGTTGAGTACTCACAACTTATTTCGTCAATGATTCGTGGAGCTGATGTTTTTTGTAGAATTGGTGGAGAGGAGTTTGTTCTTATCGTTCCACATACAGATTTGAAAAATGCAACTCTTTTTGCAGAAAAGATAAGAAAAAAAGTCTCTGAAGCGAAAATTGTTTTACCAATTACTTTTAGTTTTGGTGTTACAGAATATATCTTGGGTGAAGACGCCGATCATATCTTGACTAGAGCAGATGAAGCACTCTACATTGCAAAACAAAATGGTAGAGATCAAGTAGTGAGCAAATGAGTTTTTATGAAAATGAAATAAAAGCGTTAAAAAAATCTGGACGCTATCGCACTCGCGAAGTTCTCAATTATGAGATAAAAGATTTTGCTTCAAATGATTATTTGGGACTCTCTCACAATAAAGAGCTGCATAAACAAACATGTTTGACTTTAGAAAAATTAGATGTCAATAGCCCAAAAGCATCTTTGTTAGTGAATGGATACCATCAAATACATAAAGATTTTGAAGATGCACTTTGTAGCGTGAATGGATTTGAAGCTGGAGTTGTTTTAGGGAGTGGTTTTAATGCAAACATAGCTCTGATTGAATCATTAGTACGTAAAGGCGATAAGTTATTTATGGATGAACTCTATCATGCATCAGGTGTCCTTGCAAGTAATTTAGAAGATGTAGATGTAACTTTTTTTAAACATAATGATATGACACAGCTAGGGGAGTTACTCAAAAATTCAAATGCAAAAAGAAACATTATAGCCGTTGAGGGGATATACTCTATGGATGGGGATTTGTGTGCAAAAGAGGTATTTACATTAGCTGATAAATATAATGCAATATTGATTGTTGATGAGGCACACAGTAGTGGAGTTGTAGGTGAAAACCTTATGGGAGTGTATGATCTTTATAACATAGAGGTTAAACCTAATCATATAAAAATGGGTACACTTGGAAAAGCGTACGGAAGTTTTGGTGCGTATATACTCTCATCTTCTCATATCAATGAGTATCTTATAAACCGTGCAAAGCCGATAATTTATGCAACTTCACTCTCTTTATACGATACACTTTTGGGTCATAATGCACTGCAATATATTTTAAAAAACAAAGAGTTTTTAAAACAAGAGATACAAAAACGCCAAAGAATCATAAAAGAGGCATTTGGTTTAGATATAGCTGGTCTCATAGCACCAATTGTTATAGGTGATAATCGAAAAGTTATAGATATAAAAGAGAAATTTATTACTCAAAGTTACAATATAGGTGCTATACGTCAGCCAACAGTTGAACGTGCTATCTTAAGAGTGATAGCCAGAGTTGGCGAGAGTTGCGAAGATTTACAAAAAGTTTGTGAGCTGATTAAAAGTGAGGTCAATTTTGAAGATTAAAAAATTGGCAATAGAGTATAAAGAAAAAAATTTAGTTGATATCGCTTTTACTATAAACAACTCTTTAGCACTTGTTGGACAAAGTGGAAGTGGAAAAAGTTTAACTCTCAAAGCACTTTTAGATATGTTGCCTAGTGGAATGGGGCTTGAGATAGAGGTTGATAGTGAAATTCAAATTGGTAAAGGTGGAGATGTAGCTTTAGTTGTACAAAACCCTTTTACTGCACTCTCTCCGCTTACTAAGATAAAAAAACAGTTCTTTGTTTCACAGGAGAGGATAGAAAAACTTTTTGATGAGCTTGGGCTTGATCTTTCACTCTTAGATCGCTTCCCTCCAGAGCTTTCAGGTGGACAGCTTCAACGTGTGGTAATCGCTATTGCACTCTCACATAAACCAAAACTATTGTTGCTTGATGAGCCAACAACTGCACTCGACCCACAAACAAGAGTGACAATTTTGGAGCTTTTAAAAGAGTTACAAAAAAAAGAGGATTTTAAGATGTTGTTTGTAACACACGATATAGCATCTGCACAAAATTTGTGTGATGATATTTGTGTTATCAAGTTTGGAAAGTTAATTGAATGTGGTACAATGAGTGAGGTCGTTAATAACCCTCAAAATGAATATACAAAAACATTAATCGAAGCAAATTTTGCAAATAGGGAATATAGAAAATGATAAAAAAGATAATTATTACACTTTTTATTTTAGGAGTTTTATCACCATTTATACTCTTTGGTTTTTACTACATCAAGTTTGATTATGATGTCTCTCAATTAGTTGATTATAAACCATCTGTAACTACTCGAATTTATGATAAAAATGGTGAAAAAATCGCAAATATTTTTGAAAAAGAACACAGATATTATGCACCTTTTGATGAGATTCCTCCACGTGTTGTTGAAGCACTTGTAGCTATCGAAGATACTACTTTTTTTGAACATCCAGGAGTCAATGTAGATGCGATTTTTCGTGCAGCACTTAAAGTAGTAAAAGCTGGACATGCAGTTGAGGGAGCAAGTACCATCACTCAACAACTTGTGAAAAATGTACTCCTAACACGTGAGAAAAAAATCTCTCGTAAAATAAAAGAAGCTATCTATGCTATAAAAATAGAAAATGTTTTAACTAAAGAGCAAATTTTAGAGCGTTATTTAAATGAGATATATTATGGGCATGGCTATTATGGGATAAAAACAGCAGCAGATGGATATTTTCATAAAAAACTCAGTGAGCTTACACTTAAAGAGATTGCTATTTTAGTAGGACTTCCTAAGGCACCATCAACATATGCACCAACAAAAAACTATGAGATATCTATGGGACGTGCAAATAGAGTAATTACTAGGATGCATGTACTTGGTTGGATTGATGATGATACATATAATAAAGCTTTGGCACAGACACCAACAGTATATGATGATACATTGACACAAAACAAAGCACCTTTTATTGTTGATGAAGTTGCACGTCGTATGCGTGCAATGGGGATAGAAGATTTTAGAACTGGTGGATACGAGATATATACGTCTATTGATTTAAAACTTCAAGATGCAGCGAGAGATTCACTCAAATACGCCTATGATCTCTTTTTAAAACGTGTTGAAAAGTATAAAGAAAAAGAGGCAAAGATTACAAACTTAGATACAGAATCATTACTTGCGAAAGATATTAATATTACTAAAATCAATGGTGCAATAGTCTCAATAGATTCTGGTACTGGGGATATCGTGGCAATGGTTGGTTCAGTAGATTATCAAACTTCATCGTATAATCGTGCTACACAAGGTCGTCGCCAACCTGGCTCTGCTTTTAAGCCATTTATCTATCAAGTAGCTATCAACCTTGGATACTCAGGTGCAACTGAGCTTGTAGATATTGCTAAAACATATGACTATGAAAAAGATGGCGAAGAGATGAAATGGCAGCCTAAAAACTATGAGAAAAATTATACTGGGCTTATTCCTCTTCGTGAGGCACTTGTGCACTCAAGAAATTTAGCAACGATCAATCTTGTAAACGATATTGGTCTCCCGCAATTGATATCTGAGCTTAAAAAGTTTAATATTAAAGATATCCCACATGATCTTTCAATCTCACTTGGGACAATGTCTCTCTCACCTGTTGAATTGGCACAGTACTATACATCTTTTTCAAATTATGGTACACAGGTACAAACACATCTTATAAACTCAATTTATAAAGATGAACAAGCAATCTATGAAAAAGAGATAAAACCTCAAGAGGTAAGTCCAGCATCACAGGCATTTATAATGACTACAATTCTTCGCGATGTTGTACAACGTGGTACAGGTAGAGGAGCAAAAGTAAGAGGTATAGAATTAGCTGGGAAAACAGGAACGACTAATAGCAATGTTGATGGTTGGTTTGCTGGGTATTCTCCAACACTTGAAACAGTTGTATGGTTTGGAAATGATGACAATACACCAATGTACAAAAGAGAAACAGGTGGTAGGATAGCAGCTCCAGCTTTTTCATATTTTTATAGACAAGTACTGAAATATTATCCACAAATCAAAAGACATTTTGATGTTCCAGAGGGTGTTCGTGAAGTTACCATTAATGGAGAAAAAGAGTACTTTAGTGATATCTCTAAAGCACCAAAAGCAGAATCGCATCCAGATGCAGGGGAGGAGTTGTTATTTTGATGAGAATTGTTTTTTTATTTTCCTTGTTGGTTGTAGTCTTAAATGGGGATGTGTTCTCTAAAGGCAAGGCAAACCTAGGTCTTTATGTCGGTGGTGCACAAAGTTTTGGATACTCATATACGATTATTGGTGTAAGTGGAGAGTATTATGTCGCTGACAATTTATCTCTTGGTGGAATGTATAGAAATTGGTCTGGTTCAGGACCAACACAAAATGAGGTATCTTTATACTCAAACTATTTTCTGCCTGTAGATAAAAGATTTAAGCCATATGTTGGTGCATTTGGTCGTAAAACATATATAGATAGTCCTGTTATTGATGATTTTGGCTCTTATGGTTTTCGTGGGGGGTTAAGCATTATAACTAGCAATAACTCTTATATCTCTCTTGGATATGCTATAGAGTATTTTGATAGTTGTGTAGAATCTGAGGATTGTTATAGATCGTATCCAGAACTCAGTGCGGGTATCTCTTTTTAAAAGAGAGGGGGCAGAACTTACTTGTCGTAAGTTCTGTTAAGTGCACAGAAAAGTGCTTTGATCGTAGCTATTGTGATGTCGCTGTTACGTCCAACACCAAAGCAAGAGAATTTATCTTTTGTTTTGATCTCGATGTATGCGATAGCTTTTGCCGAGCTTTTATCTCCGCAAGAGTGCTCAGAGTAAGACTTGATCGCAAACTCGTTTTTGTACTCTTTCATTAAAGCATCTTTACATGCATCGATTGGACCATTACCAGTACCATCAGATGTAATTTCTTTACCATTATATTCATACGTTAAAGTACAGTTTGCAATCTTATTTTTTGTAGTTGAACTAAAGTCTATGAACTTAATATGCTCCTGTACTTCAAAATATTCTGCTTTAAATACACCAAAAATCTCTTCGCCTGAGAGTTCACGTCCCTCTACATCACTAAGTCTTTGAACAGCACGACCGATCTCAGGGTGCATCGCTTTTGGCAATTGATAACCATAATTTTGCTCTAAAATGTATGCTACACCACCTTTACCAGATTGTGAATTTATACGGATGATCGACTCATACGTACGTCCAACATCTGCTGGATCGATCGGTAAATATGGCACTTCCCAAAACGGTTGCTCTTTAGCTTGTTGGTATGCCAAACCTTTGTTGATCGCATCTTGGTGTGAACCTGAAAACGCAGTATATACAAGATCGCCTACATATGGATGGCGTGGATGTGTTGGTAACTCAGTTACACGCTCAACCACTTCAACTACTTTGTTTACATCTGAGAAGTCTAAACCACTCTCGATCCCTTGCGTTGTCATGTTAAGTGCCAATGTAATGATGTCCACATTTCCTGTACGCTCACCGTTACTTAAAAGTGTCCCCTCAACTCTGTCTGCTCCCGCAAGTAATGCCAACTCAGTTGCAGCGATTGAAGTACCTCTATCGTTATGTGTATGTGTTGAGATTAACACATGCTCACGGTTGTCAAGGTGTTTACTCATCCACTCGATCTGATCAGCATATATGTTTGGTGTCGCCATCTCTACCGTTGCTGGTAAGTTGATGATCACTGGACGATCAGCTGAAATGCCCCAACGCGCAGTTACTGCATTTGAGATGCGTGCTGCAAACTCTAACTCAGTTCCTGTAAAACTCTCTGGGCTATACTCCAAAAAGATTTTGCCATCATGTTGTGCTTCGTATTTTTTAACTAGATCAACACCTTCTAACGCTAATGCTACGATCTCATCTTGGCTTTTATCAAAAACTATTTTTCTTTGCGCTACAGAAGTAGAGTTGTAAAGATGCACAGTTGCTTTTTTTACACCGCGTAACGCTTCAAAAGTTTTCTCTATAAGATGCTCTCTAGCTTGTACTAGCACTTGGACAGTTACATCATCAGGGATAAGTTTGTCATCTACTAATCTACGTAAAAAGTCAAATTCTACCTTTGATGCAGATGGAAATCCAACTTCGATCTCCTTAAATCCAAGTTTGAGTAAGAGTGTAAAAAGTTCAAGTTTTTTCTCCATGTTCATAGGGTTGATTAACGCTTGATTTCCATCACGTAAATCTACACTACACCACACTGGAGCTTTTGTAATTGCATTATTTGGCCATTGTCTATCTGGCAAATCTATCTTAGGGTAGGGCTGGTATTTGCCCGTAGGGATATGTTTCATAACATTTCCTTTAAACTTGAAATTTTTAATAAGACACTCTTACACATCTTATTAATTGCGGAATTATAGCGAAATTAAGGTTAGAATTTTTTTGTAGGAAAGTTATAAACTGAATTTTTTAAGTAAAGTATCCCGCGCTACAGTGATCTCTATAAATTTTTCATGTGAGCCACCAAGATCGGGATGTACTTTTTTGCTGAGTTTTCTGTATGCGGTTTTTATCTGATTTGCTTCAAGAATGCCTTCAAGTGGTAAACACAAAAGCTCTCTATGCTCTTTGTCGTTGTAGTGTCTTTGTTGATTGTATCGGCGGATGTTTTCAAAGTGTTCTTGTTGTATTTTTTGTTGTTTGATGAAGGCTTGTTGTAAGAGTGTTTTACGCTCTTTTTTCCATTTCTCTACCGACATTACCATACACTCTGCAAAACTGATTGTACTATCTGATATAAGCTCATCTAAGTTAAATGGTCCTACCATCTCATAAGGCTCTTCTAGCCAAGCAGTTGTTTTTCCATTTTCAACTTTGAACTCACCTATCGTGACAATATCGTGCACACCTAAGCTTCCATTGAAAATGATAAACTCCTCCTCCATTGTATTAGCCTTTCATAAGAGAAAAAAGTTGCAAGGTGTTTTTAGTCGCTTCTAAAGTGATGCTTTGTTCTGATCGAAACATTGCATGAGAGATTTTCTCAACCGTAGTATAGACTTCATCAAACTCATGTTTTGGATAGTTACTTTGCAGGGCAATTTTTTGCATAGAGAGTTTGTTTAACTCATCTTTGTCAAACAGATCAATACTGCTAGGGCTGATACTTACAAAAAAGTTCTCCAAGTCCTCATGGCTTTTTGTAGCATTTAAGATGATCCCTTTATGTGCCCCTAATGCTTCATAAAATGTTTCGTCCAAGTGTGCCTCTTCGATCATCACTACACGATCTTCGATCTGTTCAAGTTCTTTAGCAGAAGATATTACGACACCTACACATTTGTTGCAGCTATTTTCTAAAAGCTCTGTTGGTACAGTATAAAAGATATTGTTATGTTCGTTTGAAAGCTCTTGTACCTCTTCGAGAGAATCTATACTTTTAGGATGCAAAACAAACATCTGCACAATAGTTTCTTCCATAATATCTTCAATATTGTCAATGAATGCATCATCATACGCACTCACGTGTACATCGACTGTCATCTATTTTCCTTTGGTTTTGTGAACGTTTGAGTTGTCCGAGATTTTTGAAAAAGCAGCCGTCTCTGTACTCTTTTGGATCAAAATTACCAAAATGTTCTTGCATCAAATTAATATCTTCTTCGCGTACTTTATACTCTGTTTTACAACGGTGGCAATATAGGACTTGCATACTCATGCATTTTACTATGCAAGTATTGTTCGTTTCGCCTCTTGATACCCAAGCTCAAAAAGTGCATCGAAGTTTTTTAATGAGAGGATTGAGTAGTCTGTGATCTCTGGAGATTCTATAAAATACTCACATACCTCTTTAGCTTTTTGTACATTTTTTTGCATACTTGATACTATTAATCTTTTAAGATATGAAAAGAGATTGAAAGTAGCTACATTGTTCACGAAAGGGTGGAGATTTACCCCTAAAATAGGTGTATTTAAGTTTATAAGTGGGGCTACTGGGATGTGGTTAAATACGCCACCATCAACGTAAGTTTTTTCATCTATTTTCACAGCTTTAAAAAAAGGTACAAGGGCTGAAGATGCTTGACAAAGCTGATAAATATCTCCAGTATAAAAAACTCTTTCTTGTGCCTCATCAAGATCAACTGCAGTGATGTAAAGGGGGATGTTAAGCTCATTCATATTTGTAATTGGAACAAGTTTTTTCAATATTTCAGCCTCTATATCTATGTTAAAAATAGACTCTTTAAACCAGTTGAATTTAAAAAGTTTTTTTACCTCTTTAGACTTTAATATTTCGAGTTGCTCTTTTGGCGAAACTCCTGCTGCATAACTCGCAGCTATGATTGAGCCGATTGATGTAGCTGCGATAGCCTTAACTTTTATGTTTTGTTCATCTAAGTAATGCAGTACACCTAAATGATACGCCCCGCGTGCACCTCCACCTGAAAGGCAAAGTGCAACTTCTTTTATCTCTCTAGCCAATGTATAACCTCAAAACTTCCATCAAAATTTTCTGCTACAAATGTGCAGGACTCTACCCAATCACCACAGTTTAAATACTCTATATCATTAATCATTTTTGCTTCAGCTTTGTGTATATGTCCACAAATAACACCATGATAGCCTTGTTTTGAAGCATGATTTGAAAGAATCCCTTCAAAGTCGGTTATAAAACTCACAGAGCTTTTGACATTATCTTTGACATATTTTGAAAGTGACCAATGTTTTTGGATACGCAAAAGCTTACGAAATTTATTGAGAATATGGTTGAGATACAGTACAAAATCATACCCGACATCCCCTAAAAGGGCGAGCCATTTTTTTGTCATAGTTATAGAGTCAAAAAAATCACCATGAGTGATAAGATACTTTTTGCCATTTATAGCACTATAGTCAACCTCATTAATGATTTTGAGATTTTCACCCATAAGTAAAGGTGCAAATGGACGTAAAAATTCATCATGATTTCCAGTGATAAAAAATACTTGTGTCCCTTTTCTAGCTTTTCTAAGTACTTTTTGAATCACATCAGAGTGAGATTGTTCCCATTTAAACTTTCGCTTAATAGCCCAACCATCAATAATATCACCGACAAAAAAGAGGTTTTCACATTCTGTATCGCGCAGAAGTTCTAAAAAATGTTCAGCTTGTGAAAAGCGAGTACCTAGATGAATGTCTGAGACAAAAATTGACTTGTAGTTCATGTCGGAAGTTTAAGTCAAAAGTATTACGAAATTATTACATAAGGAGACATTTAGATAACATGGGGAACTTTTAGCTCGAACATTGCCCCATTATGAGTGTTTTTAACACTTAAAATACCACCAAGTTTTTGGGCGATTTGTGTGCTCATATATAGTCCTATACCTGTGCCTTTTCCCTCTGGTTTTGTGGTGATTTCAGGTTTGAAAATATCGTTGATAATATGTTCAGGAATACCACCTGCGTTATCTGTTATTGTAAGATAAGTAAATTTTTTATCTTTTGTAAAGTCAAGGATGATTTCGCGCTTTTCAATGTTACGTTCATTAAAAGCGTCTTTAGCATTATTTATAATGTTTAAAACAAGGTGTTTAAACTCATTCTCATTTCCATAAATCAGTATCTCATGTTCAGGAACAATACGAAGTGTGATGTTATTTTTCACAAATTCATCTTTTACCAAAAGAGTGACACTTTGGGTGGAGCGTTTGATGCCAAATGTTTCTTCTTTCTTTTTTGGTCTAAAAAAGTTTCTAAACTCACGCAAAGTTGTAACCATATGATCGATTTGTACCTGCATATCTTGGCGCATCTCTTTGAGTGATTCTAATGTTAAATCGCCAGATTCATAATCTGAAACTAAAAGATCACCCATCATAGAGAGTGCATTAAGAGGTTGCTTCCATTGATGTGCTACTGCATCCATCATCTCACCCATTGCTGCCATCTTTGCTTGTTGTTCAAAACGTTTATGGTTCGCCTCACTTTTTTGTACTTCGAGTTCTACTCTTTGAGCAAGTTCATAGTTGAGTTTATCAAGTTCATCTTGTCTTGCATTGTAACGGTCTAAGAAGATTTCAAGAAGTATGTCTAGATCAGCACGGTGAGTTGAATGAGCACTCTCTTTAACAGCATTCAAGAGTTCAGAAGTGTTTAAGTGAGCATATTCACCTTTTGGGTTTTTACGTCTTGTTATAACAATATCATCTTGTTTGCTAAATGGATTGTCGTTCATAGTGTAGATTATAACCTAATTTATTTTTGAAAAAAAGTAAAAAAAAGAGAAAAAGTTTTGAGGAAGTATCTACACCTTTTGGTGCAGATACTAAGCAACTAGCATTGGTAAGTTGTTTTAAACTCGTATGCAGTTGGACGACCTTCATCTGGCCATACATCACGCTCGAATTTGTACTCTTGGTACGCATCGATAAATGTTTTAGAAAATACTGGTTTTAAGAAGTCGTTATCAGCGATTAGACCTTCAAGTGCTTCACGTAATGTGTGTGGCATTTGAGGGATACCTTTCTCACGAATTTCACCTAAAGAAAGTTCAAATAGATCTTCATCCATTGGACCAACAGGAACAGTTTTGTTTTGGATACCATCAAGACCAGCCATCATCATAGCAGCAAATGCTAAGTAAGGACATGCAGTACTATCTGGGAATCTCATCTCGATACGAGTAGCTTTTTCACCAGCACCGTAAGGGATACGACAAGATGCTGAACGGTTTTGAGAAGAGTAAGTTAAGATACTTGGAGCCTCGAAACCTGGTAAAAGTCTTTTGTATGAGTTTGTTGAAGCATTTGTAAATGCAGCAACTGCAGCAGCATGTTTAAAGATACCACCAGCATAGTGTAAAGCCATCTCAGAAAGGTTACCGTACTCACCCTCTTTGTAGAATAAGTTTTTACCATCTTTCCATAATGATTGGTGTGTATGCATACCATTACCATTGTCACCGTAAAGTGGTTTTGGCATAAATGTAGCAGTTTTGCCGTTAAGGTGAGCTACCATTTTTACAACATATTTATATTTTTGAACGTTATCAGCTGCACCGATGATGTCAGAGAAAACGATACCGATTTCACCTTGAGCTTGAGCAACTTCGTGGTGACCAAGAACAACTTCAAGACCAACTTGCTCTAGTACTTGCATCATCTCAGCACGTAAGTCAACCATTGAGTCAGTTGGTTGTACTGGGAAGTAACCACCTTTAGTTCCTGGGCGGTGAGCAGTATTGTACATATCTTCATAGTCAGTATTTGAGTTCCACTCACCCTCTTCAGAATCTACTTTATAACCAGCTTCGTTGATGTTGTCGATGAATTTTACATCATCAAAGATGAAGAACTCATTCTCTGGACCAAAGTAAGCAGCATCAGCAATACCTAATTCATCAGCATGTGCAAGTGCTTTTTTAGCGATAGAACGTGGACATTTTTCGTATAGTTCACCTTTGTAGATATCGTAAACATCACAGAAAACGATGATAGTTGGATCAGCAGTAAAAGGATCTAAGAACGCAGTTGGAACATCAGCTTTTAAAAGCATATCTGAACGGTTGATTGGCTGCCAAGCTTCGATTGACGAACCATCAAATGGAAAACCATTTATTAAGTTTCCTTCATTTACGGCGCTCATTCTATATGTAAGGTGATGCCATGCACCTTTGATGTCTGTAAAACGTAAGTCTACGAATTGTACATCATTCTCTTCACAAAAAGTGAAAAACTCTTCAATGTTATTAACAAATTTACCCATTTAACATTCTCCTAAAAATTTATCTCCTGATAGTATAGCTGATTTTCGACCAAAGCTCTAGGGTTTTTTTGATTAAAATTTAGGCAAGTTGACAATTTTGTTTTTTTCATTTTATTCCAAACCTGTTAAATCTATAATTTGAACACCATAATATCCATCAGCAACAAAAGCTTTGGTGTTATCAGCACTTAAAGTGATGCCTAAGGCAGAATTTGGAGTATCAATAGAGTCAATAATAATAGGGTTTGTAGGGTCAGTTATATCTATAATTTGAACACCAGAATTTCTATCGGCTATAAAAGCTTTCGAATTATCAGTACTTAAAGTAATACCTACAGCATAAGATGGGGTATCAACAGAGCCAATGATAGTAGGGTTTATAGGGTCAGTTATATCTATAACTTGTATTCCTAAACCGCTATTAGCCACAAAAGCTTTCGAATTATCAGTGCTTAAAGTGATACTTCTAGCAAAATCTGAAATATCAATAGAGCTAATGATAGCAGGGTTTGTAGAGTCAGTTATATCTATAATTTGAACACCAGAAGTTCCATCAGCGACAAAAGCTTTTGTGTTATCAGTGCTTAAGGTGATGCTCAAAGCAGAACCCGAAGTATCAACAGAGCCAATGATAGCAGGGTTTGCAGGGTCAGTTATATCTATAATTTGAACACCAGAACCTCCATCAGCGACAAAAGCTTTTGTGTTATCAGTGCTTAAGGTGATGCTATGAGCAGAACCCGAAGTATCAACAGAGCCAATGATAGTAGGGTTTGTAGGGTTAGTTATATCTATAATTTGAACACCATAATAGCTGTCAGCGACAAAAGCTTTTGTGTTATCATTATTTAAAGCGGTGCCATAAGCCGTATCTGGAGTATCAACAGTTGTAATTATAGCTTTGACTTTGATAGTAGCATTACTTTCATAGTCTCCATAATCATTGGTTAAAGTTGCACTCAAATCATATTGTGCTTTTACAAAATGATGTAATTCTGCTCCTTGTGCTACATAAATATTTCCCGAAGTATCACAAGTAAAGTTTTCATTTCCCTCCCCACTTAAAACAATGCTAGAGATTGTAGCATTGTCATCATAGAGCATATCTAGTGTTCCTACTACTGTTTCTGCTGTTGCCATACTATTTACAGTACCAGTAAAGTTATTTGCTTCTGGAAGAGAGTGTACACTGATGGTAATCTCTTCTTCTCTTGTTCCAACACTATTTGTAGCACGAACTTTTAAAGCGTAGATGTTGTTTGGTATTACTTCCAACTCTTTAGCTAATTTTACTATACCATCGCTATCTATA
This sequence comes from Sulfurimonas sp., assembly GCF_050296975.1. Classification (GTDB taxonomy): domain Bacteria; phylum Campylobacterota; class Campylobacteria; order Campylobacterales; family Sulfurimonadaceae; genus Sulfurimonas. The sequence goes on along the minus strand of NZ_JBNKRX010000012.1, from coordinate 22,410 downwards.
CTGAAATCATCTGCTCTATCTCCAGTTAATTCAAATGAAGTTATACCACTCTCACCACTATAGTATATTTTTGCTTGTCCTACAACTGTGCCAACAGATGTAGAGGCTTCTATAGTAGTTGAAAAACCTAAAATTCCAGGCGTTTTTTGTTCTATTTTATATCCTGAGATATCTATGATTTGTATACCTGAAGTTCCATCAGCTATGAAAGCTTTGGAGTTATCAGAGTTTAAAGCAATACGATTTGGTATATTTGGAGTATCTATAGAATCAATGATAATAGGGTTAGTCGGGTCACTAATATCTACAATTAAAATTCCATTATAATGATTCGTTAAAAATGCTGTATTACCATCTTCACTCAACTTAATATATAAAACTCGATAGGATGTTTTGATAGAGCCTAATACTATAGGGTTAGTAGGGTCGATTATATCTAAAATTTGAATTCCTCCTGAATATACATTTGTTGTAAAAGCTTTTGTCTGATTTGTGTCAAAACTAATACAGTATGAATCTTTTGGAAGATTAATTAAGTCTGTAATTGCAGGATTATTTAGATCAGTGATATCTACAATATGTTTACTAAGAAATATTTTAGAATTATCAGTATTTGGATTGATATACAATGTAGGAGTATTTACCGAACTAATAATAGTAGGATTAGTTGAGTCACTTACATCCACAATTTGAACACCAGAAGAACCAGTAATAAAGGTTGTAAATCCATCAGCACTTAAAGCAATGTTTGAAACTTCATCAAGAATAGATACAGAGCTAATGATAGTAAGGTTTAGAGGGTCACTAATATCCACTATTTTCATCCCTCCATAGCCATCACTACCAAAATATGATACATATATTTGGTTTTCATCTAAACTTAAAGCAATGTCACTTGCCCCATTGATATATATTGAACTAATAATTTTAGGGTTTGTAGGGTCTGTTATATCTATAACTTGAACACCAGAACCTCCATCAGCCACAAAAGCTTTGGTGTTATCAGCACTTAAAGTGATACTTCTAGCATAACCTGAAGTATCAACAGAGCCGATAATTCTATCTTTTATATGGACTCTAATTGTAGCATTGTATGTATCGTTGATGGTTGCATATAAAAGATAGTCTGATTTTGTTGCTGCTTTAAGTGTAACACCTTGTGCAACTCTCAATGTTCCATTTGTATCTACTGTAAAGTTGTCACTCTCTCCACTGAGTGTAATGGAAGTGATTTCGTTACCGTTTTTTATGATAGGGAGTGTTACTATCTCTGTATATTCTCCAGTATTGTCAAATGCATTTATTGTGATATCGTGAACAACAGGTGTTGTAATTAGATCAATATTTAGTACACTAGTATTACTCTCTCCTGTACTATTTGTCATAGTCGCTTGAAGTGTAAAATGCTCATCATCTTGCTCTAAAAGTGAGTGTGTTATTTCTATATCACCATTTGTGTTGAGTTTAAAGTATGGATTGTTTGTTAGTGAAACATCTGTTATAGCACTATCACCACCATTTTGTAAAACATTACCAATTATACTTCCAACAGCCTCTTCTTTGTTTATAGAAAGATTTACATCATTGAGAGTAGGTAAAACATCAGGGATGTCATTGAGTACTACTCTGAGTATTTTTTCTCTACTATCACCAATAACATTTGAGGCAGTCATATTGACATCTATAAAGTGTTGTTTTTCATAGTCTAACACTGCATTTGGTGCAACTTTTATAGTTCCATTATCATCAACGTTAAAAAGAGTACTATCATCTAGAGTAAAAGAGGTTATAGGACTATCACCATCGCTAACTACTGGAACTTGTCCTATAATACTCTGCGGAGGTGTGTTTTCATCAACATAAAGTGTCAAATTATTTATAAGTGGTATGTCACGTCTGTCGCCAATATTTACGATAACATCTATAGGCAAACTCTCCCCAGAGTTATTACTAGCACTTAGAGAAAATGTGTACGCTTTTTTTGTGAAAAAATCTTCTAGAGCTTTTGTAGTTGTAATAGTACCATTTGTATCTATAGTAAAGTAACTACTATCTTCCCCTGAAAGTTGCATAGATGTTATAGCTGAACTGCCACTTTCAAAAACTGCCTGTGCTACTTTTGTACCTATTGATGTATCAGCATACACTTCTTCAAAACTAAACCCTGTAATATAAGGGGCATCTACGACATCATCAACAGAGATAGTAATAGCTGTATATTTACTATAGCCATCAGAGTTTTGTGCATGAACAAAAAGGGAATAAAACTGCTCTTTTTCATAGTCTAGTAGTACTTTTGTTGTTATTGTTCCATTTGAAGCTATAGAAAAATTGCTAGAACCATTTCCATAAAGTTTAAAATTTGTGATAGAAGAGTTACCTTCGCTCTGTACTTCTATATCTCCTACAATACTACCTATAGAGGCATTCTCTGCTATATGGTAAGATTTACTTTTGATAATAGGCACTAAATTGTCTGAAAAATAAACTAAATTATATGCATTTTGATAAATCTTTTCTCCAGCTAAAACTTTGTTCACTATTGGTACTACTTTTGTATCATAATCTGCATATAAAAGTGCTGTGTCTATAGTAGGGAGCCAATCTAAAAGATCAGTATAATTAACATCTTCTGTATTTTCTGTATATATTTTTGCTAACAATAAACGACTTGCAATATCATCAAGTTTTTCTATAAGCTCCGCTTTTGTTAATGAACCATCTGCTATACCATCTTTTACTATCTGATACGCTACTTCTGTAAGGATATTTACCTTTGGTTTAAGTTGTTTGAGTTGTGTTCCTGTTACTAGTGTATGTAGAGTTCCCAAGTTTGGTGTGCCTATAGTATCTACAATCATATCATCATCTTTATCTATATCTGTACCACCAGACACTTCAATGATATAAAGAGTTTCATCATCAAGTGAAGTGATAACATCTTCAGGTATATTTAGTTTTCCAGCTGTGTAAAGAGTATTGCCACTACTTGTTTTTCCCTCATATAATGCTGAAGTTTGGTTTTTAAATGCATCTAGACTAAAAAGTGAAATATCTGCATCACTGAGTGGTCCAACAAGAGCTAAACTTTCATACCAAGTTATCCAGTATTCACAAGGTATATCACCACAGCTATAACCACTATGTGATGAATATGATCGATGGCTGGAAGTTCTACCATTGCCGCCACCGCTGTGATGAGAAAGATGGTAGCCAGCACTGCCACTGCCATCACTACCATTAGAATAAACAATATTAATACTTGATGGAGTTTCAAGCTCTATGACAGGCTCATTATCAATATATTTGACATGGATGTCGGCTATATGTCCAGTGGTACTTGCATCTATAGATGCTACTTCTATAGAACCAGGAGTTTTTATAGTTACGTAGTAGACTCCATCAACAGGTTTAGTTGAAACTTTTGCTACATTTACTTTGTATGTCCCTGGATAAATGTCATATTCGGTTGCAACATAAGCATGTTCCATACAGCTTGGAGATTCTACATCTTTTACACTGCTTGGCATAGCAAGTTCAAGGTCATAGTTTGCATCGTTTTCCCAATTTAAAGTTACTTCTACTGCACCGTTTTGTGTTTTTGGAAGCTCTTGTAGGTTATACACTTCAGTACTCACAGTTACACCAGCATCAACACCGATGTTTCCTTCATAAACTACAGTAAGTTTAGCATTTTGCGACACCTCTCCAAAAATCTCCTTGTAAGCACTCGCAACCCCTTTGATAACTATACTTTGATCGAGGATCAGGTCTTCATCAAGTGCTTTTTCAGTCAAATAAACTCTTTCCCCATCAGCTTTATCTGCGTAAACTGTAAAGGTACCGCCTTTTATAAAAGTAACAGCAGTAGCATTTGCTACAAGATCAACTTTTGAATCATTTGTAACCTGTAACCCACAAGAGGTAACTTTAGGTGTTATATGTCCACGAAAGAAGTAGTTTACAAAGTTAGAGGCGTTGGCGATGGCGTGGGAGATGAGAACTTTTCCGCTATCTTCTAAAACAGAAGTATCTCCATTAAATATAGAAGTGTCCCCAAGAACCATTTTGTTGCTCTGTTTTGTAGCTATTATTCCATTGAGGGCATTTATGACGTAGCTTTCTACATGAATGGCAATCTTAGTATTGTTACTATTGTATATGTATGAACGAGCATAAGTTGCAAACTGTGTTCTATCTGCTATATGTGTAGTTGACTCATTAGGCGTTAAATAAGGTTCAAAGATAGTATCGTCACTAAAAAAATTAGTAGAGGTAAATTCCGCTTCTGTTTTCATAAAAGCTTGAAAGTTAGGTTGTGGAGTTACTTTATCTGATGCAGATGGATTTAGGTTTCCAGCTTTTGAGTTTCCTTTGATGTAGTAACCAACATTTTGATTATGGTCTTCTCCACCTTTCATATATTTTTCAAGTGGTTCAAAAAGAGGGTGTAAATCACTTCTCACATGAGCAGGGACATTCATGTCATTGAGCATATGTAACATATTTCCAACACTCACAAACATCTTTGCTTGGTATTTACGTCTTTCGTTTATATCAGATTCACTAAAACCTTTTGCAAAATAATCCATAGCAGAGGTGTAGTTGTATTGGTTTCTTCCAGCGTTATAAGCCCACTCGACTGCATTGCCATCAAATACTTGAGGGTTGTAGAAGTGGTTTAAAAAGCGTCCGTCTGACATATCACCTATATTCCAACTACCGCCATTTATCAGATGTGGCCATTGTGCGTCTTCTAGGATGCTGCCGGCTTCTAGGAGGGATTTGTAGTTGGCGTTATCAAATATTTGCTTTAATTCTTTGGCTGATATTCCATTACTTTCTCCATCACTAATATATTTGAAGTATGTCATCCCATAATATCCCTCAAAAATTTCACTTCCATAATTATCAAATAACTCTACACTTGATGTAAAAGCTTCTAAGTTTTGTACATTTTCAAGTGCCTTTTTGTCTATTGCTCTATGTGTATTTATTTCCCAAGCAAAAAGATTTATGCTCACTAATAAAATTAAAAATATTTTTCTCATTTTTTCCCTCTTTACATTCTTAACGGATTACATATGCCATCATGTTTACTACTATATGCAATATTGCTTTTTGCAAGATGCCACTTATTGTTTTGTTCACTATACTCTAATTCATAACGAATACCTGTTTCACTCTCCCAGCTATATACATTTAAACTTAATCCGGAAAGATCATAAATGTCCACATTATATTTTTTTGTATTAATATAAAAAGTACATTGTTCATAATTATGAGTTTCCTTTTTACAATCTTCTAAGGGATAGGGCAAATCAGGTATCTTGCTAAGCGACTCAGGTATCCCATTTTTAAGAATATAGTTACTTATGGCTTCTGCTTGAGGTGTCATGATCTTCACATCTGTGGAGTTTGGTCCGCAGGTGTAGTTTGTGTAGAGCATAAATGAAGCTATCACTACAAAAGACCCACCCAAAGCTTGAAGTATTCGTTTGTTACTTTGTTTGGTTATAACCATAACCACCACAACTATAACCCCAAGAGCTAAAAGCCCTAAAAGTATTAAACCCGCCATTGGTGTGTCTCCTTTGTAGTTGTGTAGTCGTATAGGTTTCTTCCAGCGTTATAAGCCCACTCGACTGCATTGCCATCAAATACTTGAGGGTTGTAGAAGTGGTTTAAAAAGCGTCCGTCTGACATATCACCTATATTCCAACTACCGCCATTTATCAGATGTGGCCATTGGGCGTCTTCTAGGATTGTGCCGGCTTCTAGGAGGGATTTGTAGTCAGCGTTTGCTTGGTTGAAATTTTGATTAAGGGCATCATTAGAAATCCCATTTTCTTCACCGTTTAATACATAGTCAATATATGTTCTATTATAGCCTTCAAATACTTCATTGATATAGTTTTCACTACCAACTCCAGTATTATCTATGAAAGCACCCAAATTTGAAGCTTTATCTATTGCTTCTTTATCAATTGCTCTATGAGTATTTATCTCCCAAGCAAATAAATTGATGCTGATTAAAATTATTATTAGTAGTTTTTTCATTCTTTTTTTCCTTTTTTACATTCTTAATGTATTACAAATTCCTGACGTTTTATTATCGTAAATACGTGGATTTCTATTCGTGTCATTTAAAAACTTTTTATATTCCCACTGCATTTTATTTGCATTGTAAATATAAATATAATCCATTCCTGTTTTGTTTTCATTTGAATAAAATTTCAATGTGCTATATGCGTATTTATTAGCTTTAAATTTTTCAATAACAGAGCTTTGAATTAAGTAATTAGAATCATTTGAACTGAAAAAGCATTCTTCATTTTTTATAATATGATCTGCTAGATTTTTATCTTTCATTGTTTGCAGATTTTGATCAGTAAACTGTATTTCCTTTTTACATTCATGTAGTTTATAAGGCAGATCAGGAATCTCACTAAGTGATGATGCAGGTAACCCATTTTTAAGAATGTAGTTACTAATAGCTTCAGCTTGTGGAGTCATAATCTTTACATCTGTGGAGTTAGGTCCGCAGGTGTAGTTTGTGTAGAGCATAAATGAAGCTATAACTATAAAATACCCACCTGAAAATATACCTACTCTTTTTTTCCCTTGTTTGGTTATAAGCATAACTACTAAGATAATGCCCCCAAGAGCTAAAAGCCCTACAAGTATTAAACCTGCCATTGGTGTGTCTCCTTTGTAGTTGTGTAGTCGTATAGATTTTTTTCCGTATCATACGCCCACTCGACTGCATTGCCATCAAATACTTGAGGGTTGTAGAAGTGGTTTAAAAAGCGTCCGTCTGCTTGATCGTATTTATAGTAGATAAAATCAAAAAGAGGGTTAGGGGTATATTTTAGCAAATCACTATGTGGCCATTGTGCGTCTTCTAGGATTGTGCCGGCTTCTAGGAGGTCAAAATAATTTTTATTATTAAAATCTTGATTTAGCAATGACATACCATTAAGTTCACCTTGCTGAATATACTCAAAATATGTCATTCCATAGTCTTCAAATTCTTCATTTGCATAACTACTAAACAATTCTACACTTGATGTAAAAGCATTTAAGTTATCAACTTTTTTCAAAGCTTCTCTGTCTATTGCTCTATGCGTATTTATTTCCCATGCAAATAGATTTATACTTACTAAAAATAGTATTAAAATTTTTCTCATTTTTTCCCTTTGTTATTGTCTTAATGGGTTACAGATACCAGTGCTTTTAACACTATATACTGTAGGGTATTTTTGAAAATCAACAGTAATGTTGCCACTATCATTGATTTCCAAAGAAGTAAGAATACCTGTTTGAGTTGTAGTATTGCGAATCCTTAGTGTTCCATGTGTATTTTGTGGTGATTTATAATGTTCAAAAAATGAAAAATTTATTTCATAGATTCTTTTTTCTACTTGAAATTCACAAGTTTCATCAATTGATAAATAATCAGCATTACTTCTATTTTTCACTGTTTCGTAATAACCTTTTTCATATTTCTTTTCTCGTTTACAATTGTTTAAAACATAAGGTAAAGTTTGAATATCAGACAATAAGTTAGGCACTCCATTCGTTATAATATTTTTTGCTATAGCATTAGCTTGTGGTGTCATTATCTTCACATCTGTAGAGTTTGGTCCGCAGGTGTGGTTGGTGTAGAGCATAAAAGCGGCTATCACTACAAAAGACCCACCTAAAGCTTGAAGTATCCGTTTGTTACTTTGTTTGGTTATAACCATAACCACCACAACTATAACCCCAAGAGCTAAAAGCCCTATAAGTATTAAACCTGCCATTGGTGTGTCTCCTTTGTAGTTGTGTAGTCGTATAGGTTTCTTCCAGCGTTATAAGCCCACTCGACTGCATTGCCATCAAATACTTGAGGATTGTAGAAGTGGTTTAAAAAGCGTCCGTCTGCTTGATCGTATTTATAGTAGATAAAATCAAAAAGAGGGTTAGGGGTATATTTTAGCAAATCACTATGTGTCCATTGGGCGTCTTCTAGTATTGTGCCGGCTTCTAGGAGGGATTTGTAGTCGGTACTTGAAAATGTTTGGTTAAGTTCAGATAGTCCGTTTTTTTCACCTTGCATTACATATAAAAAATATGTTGTGTCATAATCTTCAAACTCTTCATATATATAGTTTTCACTGCCAACTCCAGTAGCAGATATAAAAGCATTTAAATTGTCAACTTTTTCCAGTGCGGTTCTGTCGATAGCTCTATGAGTATTAACTTCCCAAGCAAAAAGATTTATGCTTATCAGTAATATTACAAATATTTTTTTCATGTTTTTTCCTTTTTACATTCTCATTGGATTACAGATACCATCATGTTTGCTACTGTAAGATGTAATACTTTTTTCGATAATAAAAATATTATTGCCTTGATTTTTAAAATTTATATAAATACCTGTTTCTGATGTTTTAGTGTAAATTTCTAAAATATTAAATAGATAATCTAAGTGGATTGAATAAATATTACTGTTTACAGTAAAATTGCATCGTTCTATCTTTGTGCCATCATTAGCCCATTTACACCCCTCTAACTCATAAGGCAATCCAGAAATCTCACTAAGCGACTCAGGTATCCCATTTTTAAGAATGTAGTTACTTATGGCTTCTGCTTGTGGTGTCATTATCTTCACATCTGTAGAGTTTGGTCCGCAGGTGTGGTTTGTGTAGAGCATAAAAGTGGCTATCACTACAAAAGACCCACCTAAAGCTTGAAGTATCCGTTTATTGCTTTGTTTGGTTATAACCATAACCACTACAACTATAACCCCAAGAGCTAAAAGCCCTAAAAGTATTAAACCTGCCATTAGGCTAACTTAGTAAAAAAAGCGGACAATCCATTGACGTCCAGTACTCACTTGTGGGTTTATAGTTACCATCTCAAAGCCACCTTCGTAGGTTTTGCCCTCTGCTTCAAAGAGTATTTTTACTGTGGCGTAACCTGAATCGTGATATGTTTGCTCCCAACTTGTGATGTGTTTGTAAGTCTCGGCTAGAAATGGTTGTATTTTTGGATCGCTATAGATGTAACTTATAAGTTTTTCATTGTGTCCGAACCACTCCTCTACACTTGCACGATCATTGTTTATAAGTGCTTCAACAAAGTGTTTTGCTTCATCAACTGGCTGTGCACCTACTGGATCAGTTTGATTAGCATCTGCTTTGACATCGAGTGAGAGGGCAAAAGAGTTGCTGCTATAAAGAACATCATCATCTGTTAAAATGGTAATTCTTGGTTTGTAGCGTCCCTCTTGGTTGAGGTTTACACTAAAGTTTGCATCTTCTTTTATCTCATCTATGATGCCATCACCGTTTTGGTCAAAAAGGTATTTTTTTGCATTTAAGAGTGTGCCTACTTTGACATCTGTTTGTAAACTTTTTACACCGCTAAAACTATCTGCATGCATAGCAATAGGTGCTGAACCATTTGCATCAGAGGTAAAAGAAAAGAATTTTGAGACACTTTCATTCTTTTCATTTGTTGCAGTGATGTTGATCTCATTTGTTCCAGATACTAAAGGGATGTTATAAAGGTAAAAAGTCGTGTTGTTGTCTACCCCTTTGATAACAACTGTTTTGTTTTGGTCTGTGAGAAGTGTTTGATTGAGTGCTGTAACTGTTTTACTATCGGGTGCTTCTACACTTAAAGTAAAAGTAGTATATTTGAGTGTTACATTTTCATCTGTGTTTAATGATAGTGTTTGTTCATCTTCAAAACATCCTGAAAATAGGAGTGAAATCGACAATAAAGTGAGATATATCAGTTTAGTATAAACTTTCATTTAGTCCCTTTTTTTAAAAAATATTTAAGATTTTACTACAATGGAACTTATTTAATATTTAAATTTGTTGTTTTTTGGTATTTAGAATAATAAAAAATTTATATTATTTTGTAAAATATATTAGCTCTTAGAGTAAGTAAGAGATCGAAATTTTATCTTTAGAGTGTTTTGCTACTTTTTTTTGCAAAGAGAGGATGTTGTTTATATGGTTTGTATATTCAGAAACTTTTGCGAAGTTGACAAAGAGTATGGCAGCACTTACACTTAGAAGTGGAAACTGTTTTTTTACTCCTTCACGATCAGTACTGAGAATATACCCTTTTTCACGATCATCTTGTGAGTAGAAACTTTTGGCTTGATTTACAAAGATTGTCATAACGTTTTGAAGTTCTTCGAGCTCATCTTTATAAAACTTAGAAGATACAAAAAAATCATCCCCACCGATATGCCCTTTAAAAAACTCACTACTGAGATGTTTTTGAAGGATATCTGCAAAAAGTTGGATGATACGATCTCCATTTCTAAAACCATATTTGTCGTTATAGGCTTTAAAATTATCAAGATCAAAGTAGCATAAAATGTATTGTTTATGTGATGAGAGATCAGAGATTTTTTTCTCAACGACTCTATTTCCAGGCATTTTTGTAAGTGGATTTTGATCTCGAGCTGCTATAAGGTTTTCTTCATGCATGATCTTAATGATATTACTTGCAGATAAAAATCCTAAATAGTGTGTATTTTGAGTGATAATGATTCCATTTGATTCTGCATTGTTTGAATAAAGCTCAATTATCGTTGTGATATCACTTCGCACATCAGCTGATGGACATTTAGAGATATAGTTTTTGAGTTTTGACTTTTGAGAATTTTCATTGAGTAAGATAGACATTCCATAGGGTGAATAGATATATTCTTTGATTTGAGATTCATAAAAAATGCCTACTGGCTCATTGTTATTATCTATAACTGGAACCATTGAACTAGTGTTTTTCTTTTTAAAATACTCAATCACTTTTTGCATAGATGATTTTGATTTTATAGGTTCTATATGCTCAATATATTTTAAAATATTTCCACCTTTTTTTGAACGTTTATCCTCTTTAACGAGTTGAATGATATGTTCATATTTAGGTTTTAGTTCATCAATATCTAGCGTTGGTTTTTGTACAAAATACCCTTGTACTAAATGGCATCCTATCTCTTTGCATGTAAGGTATTCTGCCTCTGTTTCAACCCCTTCTGCGATCACTTTAATGCCTAGTTTTATAGCAAGGTGGGTTATACTTTTTACCATCAATTTTTTCTTGGTATCTTTTTCAATATTTTGTAAAAAGTATCTATCTATTTTGATGATATCTGGTGTTGCATCAAAAAGGAGTTTATATCCAGCATAGCCTACACCAAAGTCATCAATTGCGATACAAAAACTTGAATTTTTATAATGTTGTAGGATTTTTTCCATCCCAAAATTATCTGCAATTTCGTGTCGCTCAGAGATTTCAAAACAGATATTTTCTTGTTTAATATCCATCTCTTTTAAAATATTGCTTGTATTTCCAGATGTAAAGTCTGGCATCTCAAAAAGTCTATTGTCAAGGTTATAAAAAAGTTTGAGATTCTCAAAATTTGTAAGTTTTAGAAATTTTTTAAATGCTTTACGTCTGAGTGCCAAATCAAAACAGTAAAGAAGATTATTTTTATGTACAGTATCAAAAACTTCAAAGATAGAATCACATCCAATATCTTTAAAGTTTCGTAGAAGTGCTTCGACACCATAGAGTTTCCCAGTGTTTATATGTATAATGGGTTGAAAAGCGATATCGAGAGTTTTTAGTTTTTCTTTCCACTCATCGCAAAGAGTACATTGTGTGTCTTTAGAGTCCAAAGTATCTCTCTTTTTGTTTTTGTTTTATCTTGTCAACAGAAACAACAATAAAACTATCGATACAGTCTGAAAAATCTGGATCGATATTGTATGCACAAAAACTTATTCCCCCCTCCTCACATAAATCGCTATATTGTTTATATAGTGTTGGAACACTTACTCCTATAGAGCTAAGTGAATTTTTTAAAGCTTTGAAATTCTCTTTATACTCATCTGAAGCAAATTCATTTTCAAGTCTGTTTACAAGTTCTTGGTCACTCTTAAAGTTGTATGGAATTTTTGCATCAACCAAGTGATTTGTGTCTGGAAAATTTTGATCGTAAAAGTAAAGTATCATATCTTTTGCGATTTTTGGAAGTGTAGCACTAAGCGTTACTGGACCAAACATATACTTGATTTGAGGATTGTTTTTTAAGTAAGCCCCGATTCCATACCAAAGATAATCCAGTGCACGACTTCCCCAGTATTTTGGTTGTACAAAACTTCGCCCTAATTCAATAGAATCGTATAAGTAGTGTAAAAATGGTTCGTTATATTCAAAAAGTGTAGCTGTATAAAACTCAGTGATACATCTGTTTTCGAGTATTTCAGAACACACACCAATTCTATATGCTCCAACGATCTCCAAGTCTTCATTGTCCCAAAGAACAATATGCTTATAATAACGGTCGTATTTATCAATATCACGTTTTTTATTGATACCTTCGCCAACTTTTCTAAAAGAAATTTCACGAAGTCGCCCAATCTCATTGATAACGATTGAGTTATTATCTTCACTCGCATACAGATAGATAAATTTTCCATCTTTCGTTTGCCCAAGGAGTTCTGAGGCTTTTAGCTCTTTTTTTATCGCTTTTGGGTCTTCAGGATGGGCTATCGCTTTTTGAGTTTCAAAGTATTTTTTTTTAGAGCGTAATCCATAGAGATGTTTTTTATACAGATCGATTAATTTATCTTGCTCAATCCCTTTTGGAGTAGTATTTTCAGCTGGAATTACTTCCCCTACAATCATCTCGATAGAGTTGTCACGTTGCTTAAACATCTCATTTGGAAGCAGTGCCGTTGAGAGTTTTTTATTGAGTGCTGAAACTGAGTAAAAAGTTTTAGAGTTTTTACCACCTATATAGATAGGTAAAATAGGGGAATGACTTCTATGCGCAAACTTTAAAAACCCTTTTTTCCATTTTTTATCTTTTATTCCTGTTGGTGTTGCACGACTTACTTCCCCTGATGGGAAGATGATAACTACCTCTTCATTTTCTAGTGATTCATACACTTTGGCGATAGATTCTTTTTTTTGTGAAGCGCTAAAAGCATCTACATTAATTAAAAGTGGACGAACATTTTCAAAAATTTCTAAAACATTATTTGCAACTACTTTTATATCTTTTCTCACTTTTGAAACAAGTTTGATAAGTGAAAGTGCGTCAAGTGCACCTAATGGATGGTTGGCAATTATTACTACACGACCACTGACAGGGATATTTTCTATCTCTTTATCATTGACAAAAAAGTTAAAATTGAAGTATTCGAGTACTTCATCTATAAACTCATAACTTCCAAGATGGGTATTTTTTTGCATAAATTTATTTATCTCATCTTGATGAATAACAGAATCTGCAAATTTATTTACAGCAGATTTAATCAGTTTTGAGTTTTTAAGTTTAGGGTACTTTGTAAGTAAAGTTTTTTCTATATCTAGCATCGCAGATCCTCTAAAAATATAGAGAATAATAAACTAGCTAGATTACAATTTTATTACGAAAAATAGATGCTAAAAGTAGAACCTTCATTTTCCACGCTTTCTATAGAGAGTTTGAAATTATGAAGTTTGAGAATGTTATCTACTAAAAATAACCCAAGACCTAAAGAGTTGTTCCAAGAGTTTTTATGAACGCGGTAAAACTTATCGGTTATGTTTTGCAAATCTTTTTGTGAGATACCAATACCACTATCGATGATATCGATATGTTGTGCATCAAAATTTATATACACTTCATCCTCTGAGTATTTGATAGCATTTTCAATCAAGTTTGAAAACACAATACTGAGCATTGTTCTATCAGCTTCAATAGAGATATCTTTTAAACCATCGAGAATGATTTTACGTCCAGTGTAGTTGATTTTGATATTTTCTACACACTCCTCTACAAGTTCATACAAATTAAAACTACTTAGTTGTAGCGATTGTTGTTTTGAGTCAAGTTTGAGTGAGAGTCTAAGTGTATCTATAAGTTCGCTGAGTTTGATACCATTGTTATGGATTTTGGTTAAAAATTTATGACGAATATTTGGGTTTATATCGGAATCTTCTAAAAGTGTTTGTGAATAACCATTGACAATTGCAATAGGGTTTTTAAACTCATGTGAAATCGCTGAAATGATGTCATCTTTTTGTTTGTTAAGTTCTTTGAGTTTGTTTGTGTATTTTGATTTTTTCTTCTCTTGTTTAACTATGATTTGTGAAACTTTTGTTAAAAGGTTCGTAATAATAGCAAATTCTTGAGAGTATTGCGACTGGATATAGGTAGATTTTTGTTTTTTGGTGAGAGATTTTAAAAAGAAAATGATATTTGACACTTCATGTTCAACTTGTGAATTGAGTTTATAAGTCATAAATAAAATAGCAATGAAAAACAGAAATAAAGCTGAGAATATTTTGAGTGCTAGTTGCATCATTTGTGCTTTGATCCCCTCAAGCTCTACAGCGAGTCTAATATAATATATTTTATTGCCAATAGTGTATTTTTTAACTACATAAATGAGGTCAAGATCGAGTGTGTGGGAGTGTCTTTTTTTGTATCCATATTTGTTAGAATCAGCTTGAAGTATTTCGTCACGGTAACGGTGGTTTTCCATCTTTGTTTTATCTTTATGGGATTCTGCGATAACTACACCATCACCATTTATGATGGTTAGACGAATACCTAATGTTTTTTTGACATTTGCTGCTAAGCGATCAAGATCAGTTGTTGGAGTGACTTGCAGGGCAAGGATTTTCACCTCTTTTAAAAGAGATTTTTTAGAAGCTTCAATATAAAAATCGTATACCCAAAAGTATACAATCCCTCCAACTATAAAGAAGAGGGCGAAAAAAAGTGCTAAAAATTTTCTAAGTACTATTTGATGAAACTTTAGCACTTTTTCTCCTAGTTATATATTTTTAGAATATATCTTTAATTTGAGGCTTGTAACTCACCACCAATGTTTGCGTATAGTAACAAGTTTGCCATGCTTATAGCACGTCCAGCAATCTTTTCACTTTTACGCAGTGCTCGTAACATTCTATGGTATTTTTCAAACTCGCCATTTTTTGTATCTGCTTGTTGAATCAGATTTTTTTCAATCATAGAGTAAAGATCATCTGTTTTGTTCTCTTCTATGAGAACTTCATCATATCTCTCTCTGAGTTCATCTGAGTCATGGCAGTTTATCATACTTACTGCGATTTTTATAGCTCTTATTGTAGAGTTTTGCATAGGGATAGCATAATCATTAATCGTTTGTTCCTCTAAGTCTGTACAGATATCTGTAAAGCCTCTGATAAAACTTCTTGTATTTGCACATGCACGAGCAAGTTCATTTGTGATCTTAAAGTATGCGACTACTTGTCTAAGGTCCCTTGCTTCTGGTGTATAGAGTGCTAATATTTTAATGATTAAATTATCAATATCACTTGTTTTTGAAGAGATATTTTTTATGTATCCTCTTGCATCATTAAATTTTTCTACATCACATGCAATTATAGCATCAACTATCAATTCATTCGCACGAACTAAATCATTTCCAATATTTGTAATTTTATCTTGAACGTCATTAACACTCGATCTAAAAGTTTGTAACATTATTTCTCCTTATTAACCGAAACGACCAGTGATATAGTCTTCAGTTTGTTTCTCTGTAGGATTTAAGAATATAGTTTCTGTTTTATCATATTCTACCAAATCTCCAAGGTACATGAATGCAGTGTAGTCACTTATACGACTTGCTTGTTGCATATTGTGCGTAACAATTGCGATACTCACTTCATTTTTTAACTCAACAATAAGTTCTTCAATAGCACCAGTAGAGATAGGGTCAAGTGCAGATGTTGGTTCGTCAAAAAGAAGTACTTCAGGTTTTACTGCAACTGCACGAGCGATACAAAGACGTTGTTGCTGTCCACCTGAGAGACCCATTGCAGATTTATCTAGTCTATCACTTACCTCTTTAAATAAAGCAGAACCTTTCAAAGCAATTTCTACACGATCTCGAAGTTCTGTTTTGTTTTTGATACCTGCAATTTTAAGACCATACGCTACATTATCAAAAATACTCATAGGAAATGGTGTTGGTTTTTGGAAAATCATTCCAACTTGTTGGCGTAGTTTGATAAACTCATTCTCTTTTTTAATATCTAAAATATTGTTAAACTCACCACTCTCTAAGTCAAGCAGTTCAATTTTTCCGTCATACTTGTTCCCAGGATAAAGATCATGGATTCTATTCATTGAACGAAGTAGGGTTGATTTTCCACAACCACTAGGACCTATGAGTGCTGTAATTTTATTTTTCTCAATTGGTAAATTGATATTTTTGAGTGATGGATGATCAGCTCCAGCGTATGTAAAAGAGAACTTTTTTATTTTCATGATTGACATCTACTAAATCCTTATTTTTTGTTTCTTGTGATAAATCTACCAGTTAAGTTGATGATTAAAACTAAAACTGTAAGTATAAATGAAGCTGCCCAAGCAAGATCACGGCTAGACTCTTCTGGCTCATTTGCTAAGTCGTAAATACTTACAGTAAGTGATGGAAAACTCTCAGCTAAATTGAGCGTAAAATAGTTTGAAGTCTCCGATGTAAAAAGTAGCGGAGCAGTTTCCCCAACGATACGAGCAAATGCGAGTAAGATCCCCGTCATGATACCAACTTTTGCAGCTTTTATAACAATGTCTATAATCACTTTATATTTACTAGCACCGAGTGCGATTCCAGCTTCGCGAAGCTCACGAGGAACAAGGCTTAGCATTGAATCAGTTGTGTTGATAACTACAGGGATCATCATGATAGCTAATGCAATAGCACCAGCATATCCGCTAGTGCCTCCCATAGGAACAACAATCATAGCGTACACAAATGCACCGATAACAATCGATGGTGCAGACATCATAACATCACTCAAATCTCGAATAAATGAGGCATACTTTCCACGTCCATACTCTTGGATATAAATCCCAGCAGTCATTCCTATGGGGATTCCAATAACTGAAGCAAGTCCTGCTAAGATAAGCTGCCCAACTATAAGGTTTCGTAAGCCCCCTTCAACCAAGTCGTTTAAAAACAGATTAAAGTGAAATGAACTAAGACCTTTTAAAAATAGAGTGATCAAAATCCACGCTAAAAATGCCAAACCTATAAAAGCTGATAAAACAGAGAGTGCTAAAAATATTTTATTTATGAAAAGTCTCATTATTTAGCCTTTCTCAAAAAGTAAAATTTAGCAAATGAGATAACACCAAAACTAATGATAAAGAGTAAAAGTGCTAAGTAAAAGAGTGCACTCTCACCTAAACCACTTGATTCACCAAAGTTATTTGCCATCGCTACAGGGATAGAGATAGTTGGATCGTTAATAGCATCTGGCAAACTAAAAATAGAACCGATTAAAAATGCAACTGCCATTGTCTCACCAAGTGCACGTCCAAGTGCTAATATAATAGAGCCAATAATACCAACTTTTGAATATGGAAAGATAATATCCTTAATCACCTCAAATTTTGTAGCACCAAGTGCATAAGCAGATTCTTTTAAAACATTTGGTGTTGTATTCATACTATCACGAGTGATTGCTGCCATAAAAGGTAAAATCATAACCCCTAAAACAAGTCCAGCGGTCAGGAGTGAAACTTGGTAGCCACCAAAAGTATCTGATATGATAGGTGCAAAATAGTATAGTCCCCACATACCAAAAATGATTGATGGAATTGCTGCTAAGAGCTCAATGGCAATCCCGACAATATGTGAGATATTTTTTGGTGCGATCTCAGCTAAAAAGACTGCTATTCCCATTGCAATTGGTAGGGCAAATACTAGTGCTATAAGAGTTGAAAGAATTGTTCCAACAATTGGAATAAGTCCGCCATAAACTGTTTTTGTCGCAATTTCATCATCTCCACCAAATAAAAGATCCTCTTCATCAAGAGCTTGGTCATTTGGTTTTGTTGCTTGTTGCGTAGTTGCTTCTATAGGAACTTCTTTATTCCAGTCAGGATTTGTGATAAATCCAACACCAAACTCTTTAATAGCAGGTTGTGCTGCACTAAAGAGAGTTATAAATATTCCAATGAGAATAATCAATACTAAAGAGGCACTCCCAAAAGAGAGCTTTTGAAAGATTTTTTCCATATAAAACCTTGTTAGACTCCTTTTATAACTATATAAAGTATGAGCAAAAAGAGAAACAATTTAATCAAGGCAGATGTTCTTTAGCATAGTGAGCTATGCTGAAGGTTATCTAACGAAGAGTAAAGCAGTTTATCTTTTTGCCCTACGGGAAGCATAAAAAGAGGCAATCTTGCATAAAAAAATGTTTTCACCTTAGCATTGGCTAGGCTGAAAAATTTGTTTTACACAATCTTACCTCTTTTTATATCTTCTCATATCTTTTTTTAGTTATAAAAGGAGTCTATAATAAATTGGTCGAATTATATGAAACGAAGATTACAATACGGTTACAACAGGCAAAAGGTATTATTTAATACCTTTTTGTGCCCAGTAGTTATGAATTTTTTCTACTAAAGAATCTGGAAGTGGAACAAACCCTAAGCCTTTAGCAATCTCTTGACCATTTTTATATGACCAGTCATAAAATGCTGTTACTTTTTTATTCATAGCTGTTTTTTCTACAGGAACTAAGATAAATGTTGCTGCTACTATTGGATAAGACTCAGCACCAGAAGGATCAGCGATCATAGCAAAGAAATCTTTTTTAGGATCAAGGTCAGCTTTTGCTGCTGCTATTTGGAAGTATTTTAACTCAGGTTTAATGTAGTTTCCTGCTTTGTTTTCTACACTTGCCATAGCGATGTCATTGTTTTTAGCATCAGCATAGTCAATATATCCTACAGTATATGGAGTTTGTTTTAAAAGTGCCGCTACACCAGAGTTTGTTTTCCCACCAATGTGTTGGTCACCTGGCCAGTTAAGAGATTTTTTAACACCATAATTGTGTCTCCACTCTTTAGAAACTTTTGATAGGTAATATGTAAAGTTATATGTAGTACCACTTCCATCAGCACGGTGAACGAAAGTTAATTTTTTGTGTGGAAGTTTTGTACCTTTGTTTGCATCTGCGATTACTTTATCATCCCAGTATGCTACTTTACCACTTGCAATAGCAACAATAGCACTACGGCTAAGTTTAAGTTCTTTAGCTTCTGGAAGGTTGTAACCCATTGTAATAGCACCTACAACACCAGGGAATTGGTAAAGTTTAGCTTTTTTTAGGTCTTTTGGAGAGAGTGGAGCATCACTTCCAGCAAAATCAACAGCACGTTTTTTAGCATCTTTGATTCCTTTAGATGAACCTTTTTTGATATAGTCAACTTTGATACCTGTATCTTTGTTATATGTTTTTAACCATTTTTGATAAACACTATATGGAAAAGAAGCCCCGCTTCCTTTAATGATATCACTAGCACTTAAACTACCAGCGAGAAGAGTTGTTGCAAGAGCAATTTTAGCAATTTTTGTCATCTTTGTTACCTTTGTATTTTGTTAAGATTTGAGAAGTATAAAATACTTAGGTTACAGTAAGATTACAAAAATCTCGTTCAATTTTAGAGCTATATATATAATAAAAATGTATGCAACCATTTTGTAATCATTCTGTAATAAACCTGTAATAAACTTCCAACATCAAATGAAAAAAAGGAAAACAAATATGAAAAAAATTGTTTTATCAAGCTTAGCTGCTCTAACATTAGGTTCAGTTGCTTTAAGTGCATCAGATGTAAAACTTTACCAAGATGCAAATGGTCAAGTTTTTACTGTAGCTGGTGAAGGTCGTACTGAGATAAAATCTGATACTTCTGTATTTTCTCATGCAGACAAATTAAAATTTTCTGGTTTAACATATTTAGGTTATACATATAATGATTTAAAATCAACAGATTCGACAGGCGCTGCGTTGCAAGATGAAGGTGGATTTGAGATTCGTCGTGGTTATTTTCAATTAAAAGCATATCTTTTAGATGATCCAAAATCTTACTTTCGTGTAACATATGACTTAAACCATGAAAGTGGTGGCGATGTAAATGTAAGAGCAAAATATGCTTACCTTTTCTTAAATGAAGTATTACCAGCAACAGGATTAGAGGTTGGTCTAGTTCACCGTCCATGGCATGACTATGAAGAGCATAACTCTTGGTATTTCCGTGATATCTCTGAAGTACTTATCGAGTCAAAACGTAATGGTGACTTATCAAACTCAGCTGACTTTGGTGCAATGTTAAAAACAAGAACACAGTACTTTGATGCAGATTATGGTTTATTTAATGGTGAAGGGTACCACGGTACACAAGCTGGAACGGATATGAGTTTTGAGTGGAGAGCTACTGCACACATCTTAGGTGTAGATGGTAAAGATGCACAAAACAAAAAAACTTATTTTGATGCTTCATTTTTTGGTCAGTTAAATACAAAATACAAAGGAAATGACAACTTAGAATTCTTTGGTTTACATACAGTATATAATCAACCAGCATTTTTAGTTTCAGCTCAATATGTAAGCTCAAAAAATACAGCTAATGATGCTTCATATGTATCTGCAAAATCTGGTTCAGGTTATTCAGTAAATGGTGAGTACCGTATAGGTGATGACAAACAGTATAGATTCCTTGGACGTTACGATAGCTGGACGCCAGAAGTTGTATCTGGTGCTAAAGAGTATGAGAAAACATCATACATAGCTGGTTTTGCATGGGATCAAAATAGAAACGTTCAATGGGTAGCAAACGTTATCGTAAGTGATAATGAAGATGATAGTACTGGAAATGGTTACAGTAGTGACAACGGTACTGCGTATATGCTAACTGCTCAAGTTGAGTTCTAAGAATCTACTTAATAAACCTCAAAATTTCATTTCTCCTTTTTAGTAAAAGCAAAGTCTTTGAACTTTGCTTTTATGTTAAGTAAAATCTCAACATTAGTTAATCATATAGCCAATACCACGAATCGTTTTTATATAGTTTTTCTCTCCACTTGGATCGATTTTTTCTTTGAGTCTTTTGATCGCTACATTGACAGTTTTTTTGTTTGTAGATTCAGATTCATTCCAGATATTTTTAAGTAAAAAATCTCTATCTAAAACTTTACCTCTATTAAGTATCATAAGTTTTAAAAGGGCAGTTTCGAGTTTTGTAAGACTCACATCTTTTCCTGTGATAGTGGCTTTTTGTATGTTTAAATCAAGTTGAATATCTTTATACTCGATGTTTTCAATATTTTCTTTTGTTTGTGGGTTTTGACGTTTAAGAACTGCATTTATACGAAGCTTTAACTCTTCAATATCAAAAGGTTTTACAACATAATCATCGGCACCTTTTAAAAATCCCTCTTTGATCTCTTCTCTAGAATTTTTTGCACTCAAAAAGATTACAGGAGTGTGGATATTTTTGCTTCGTAACATTTCGATATAAAAACTACCCTCTATATCTGGTAAACTTCTATCCATTATAATAAGATCGATATTTTCTTCATTTAAAATATCACGAACATGTTTTGTATTTAACATACCAATAACATCATAACCATCATTCATAAGGTTATATTCAAGCAGTTCAAGAATGTCTTGATCGTCATCTACTATAAGTATCTGTTTTTTCATTATTAAAAAACTCACATTTTTTTGTTTTGCAGGATTTTAAACTAGATTTATTTCATAAAGATTACAAGAGAGTGAAATATTGTAACCATTTTGTTTCTGTTTGGTTACATCTATGAAATATTTCCATCTTACAATTGCAGCAAATCATTTTATGGAGATTCGGATATGAATAAGTTCAAATTAACAACACTTAGTTTCGCTGCAATCGCTGCAATCGCTTTCACTGGATGTGGTGGTGGAGGTGGAGGAAGCTCTACTACTACAACTACAGCATCTTGTGATTCAAACTACATTGATGAAGTATTGCCTTCTGATATTTCAACAGATACTACTTTAGATGCATCTTTAGTATATGGTATGAATGGAAAAGTTAAAGTAACAGGTGATTCTGTTTTAACTATACCAGCGGGTACTACAATTGCTGGATGTACAGCTAGTTCATTTATGGTTATTACACCAGGTTCACAAATTAATGCTACTGGTACACAAGCTAAACCAATTGTATTTACATCACAAACAGATGTAAAAGGAAACTCTAGTGCAAACTCTGCTGGTGAATGGGGTGGACTTGTATTAGCAGGTAATGCGTATACACATAGTGGTGTTGTAGCTTATGAAGCTGATGAAGATGTAGAATTTGGTAGTGCTGATCATACAAATGATACTGAATCTTCGGGTACATTACAATATGTAGTTATCAAACACTCTGGTTATGAAGTAGAAAAAGATAAAGAGCTTAACGGTCTTTCTTTAGCTGGTGTTGGTTCTGGAACTACAATCGAAAATGTAGCTATCATTGGTGGTCTTGATGATGGTTTAGAGATTTGGGGTGGTACTGTAAATATTGAT
>NZ_JBNKRX010000011.1:0-102298 GCF_050296975.1 Sulfurimonas sp. | reverse complement strand
AAAGACTGCTATTCTCCATGAGCTAAAAGGACAATTAGAATTGCTCATCTCTCTCTATATGCCAAAAAGCTAAAAAGTGTTACCAAATTAAACACTTTTGCTTAAAAATTACTAAAATTTTACTAAAACTCTATATAAACTTAAAAAAACTATAAAGAAGATGAAAAAGCAATTTGCTAAATAATTCAAACAAGGGATTTTTAAGATAGCTTATGGAACTATATTTGCTATAAGAATGCTATGAAATTCAAATAAAGGTAGCTAATATGGATATAGTACTGCGCAATAATCTTATTCTTATTACTACAAATTTTGATACCTTAAATGCCCCGTGGATGGTAGAATTTTTAAATCATCATACACGTGGTATGCTTTTTTTACCAAAGGCAGTTTTAGTATTTAGAAACGAGTCTTTGATAGAGATTCGAGAACAGTTTTTACATAAACTCAGTGCGCATCACGCACAAGTGCACGACTTTAATCACCACTTTTTTCTACGTTCAATGTTAAAGTATGGATCACAACCGATCAAAATAGAACTCGATAAAGTACAAGAGGCAGAAAATATAAAAGTAAATCTTTATGCGTATGATAAAAATACAGTTCTAATCTCACTAGAAAAACCAAATGCCTGGGTAGTAAACTATATGCGTTCACAATTAGAGGTATATGTTGAGCGTGGAACAGATGTCTCACTTGTTGTAGATGTAAGTGATTATAAAGCAAAAGCAAGGTTAGAAAAAACACTCAACAAACGTCATATTTTACATTATCAAATTCAATACACATATGACAATAAATTTATGTCAAAACTTTATAGTGACTTTGCTAATTTTAGTTTTGGTGATCTTGTCAAAGAGAATGCAATAGATGTCAATAAACATTTTTATACTATTTTAGAATGTCCAATTGGTGCAAGTCAGGATGCACTTAAAAAAAGTTATAAAAAACTTACAAAAGTATATCATCCAGATAAAGTTTACCATGAAGCACCACATATGGTTGAACACTATACAAATAAATTTCAGCTTCTACAAGAAGCGTACGAAGCACTCCGTATAGTTAGCTAAAAAGCATTTTTGCATTGTTTTCTCGAGAGTTGTTTTTTACAAGGACTTTAAGGTCTTCGCTTGTGTAGAGTGCAAGATCAACACCTGCCATAGCTTCAAGCTCTTTAGAAAATCCACGTTTTGAAAATAGTACCCGTTGTGTTGGAGAGATACCTAGTTTTTGACATTTGTCATCAAGTTTATGCAACTCTTTTTTATTAACTTTGTGATTTGTCCATTTACACTCACCCACATAAATTTTTCCATTTTGTGTAGTTGTTAGGATATCTATCTCTACATTTGCATCCCAGTAACTTCCTGAACTTGCTATGTAAGCGTCTCTAAGGTTATAGTTGAGTAAAAGTTCACAAAGCTCTTCATAGACAAGACTTGTATAGGAGTTGTGTCTTTGCTCAAAATCTTCTAATACTTTTTCAAATTTCTCCTCTTGAATATACTTAAAATTTGGTGAGATAAAATAAAACCAAAAACGTATAAAAGGGTAGGTGAAAAATACTTTATGTGAGATACGATGTCTAGCATCGGAGCGTTTGAGTTTTTCATTAGGTGAGTTTTTTCTTGGAGCTGCTTCTCTTGAATACTCCATTTCAATAAGCCCTTTTTCTTGTAAGTAGTTAAGGGCTGCTCCACCATTTCCATTATTTAAACCAGCTTTGTTAAATGCGGAAAAGATTCTACGATCTCCAACAGCTAAAGCGCGTAGTAGTCTTTTATAATCTTTATTGCCAAGGGTGAGTTCTTGTACCTTGTCATAGAGTGCATCAAAGTTTTCCAGTACAAGCTCCAATACAAGCTCTTTGATATCTTTTGTAGTGTCTATTTGCCAATCAACTCCTCCAAATACAGAGAAGTAATCAATCATGCTCTCCATATCATCAGGATAGTTTTTAAAATAAAAAGAGCGAAATTGCTCAAGAAGCCTCAAATTTGTCATGAAAAGTATTTTATCATAAGTTATACACTAAAGTGTACTCTTGACTCTATTTTAAGCTCCCGTGAATACTTTTTAAAAAAAGTATTCCATACGCTTAAGTCAAGAGCATTTCACTCCCCCATTTGATAGCATCAAGTCCATATTTTTCACGTAGTTTTTGTGAAGAGCGTGTGAGATTATGCATTTTTTGCTCATCGTGGAAGTTTATAAGCGAGAGCTCTTTTTTTGAGTGTTTTGTAAAACTACTGGCTTGAATAGTTAGACGGATTACTCGCAAACGTCTTTGTGTATCGGCTTTATTGAACATCTCTTGACATAAAGTATCGAACTTTTTATCGGTAAAAACTTCAGCTAAAGAGATGTTTATATGAGATTTTTGATTCATTTCGTAACGCAAAGAGAGATGAAATACAGTTGGAATAACATCACGTTTTAAGATTGCAAAACTGAGATGCCTTGCCAAGATATGGACACGTCGCCGCAACTCATTTCGATCAAATAGTGGTTCAATTGTACGTGAGATACCGATCGATTTTCGTTCCCTTTTTGTTTGTATCTCTGCATCAACTTCTCCATTGACACGTCTATAAAGCTCTTTTGCATACGGTCCCCAAGATTCTAATGTACCACGACGAGAGCGGAGTTCACCAAGTGTATGTATCTGAACATCATAAAGTTTTTGGCGCATACTTCGCCCAATACCAGCAAAATCTTCTACCTTGATCGGATTGACAAACTTATCAAAATCCCAAGGATAGATCGTTTTAGAGCCAAAAGGTTTTGCATATGTAGTAGCTAGTTTTGCGATATAGCGTGTTGGTGCCGCTCCTATAGAAACTGGTAAACCTAGTTCACGTTTGATATCATGACGCAAAGTATCTATAAAAAAAGGCACTTCATTATCCTCAATCCAACCACTCAAATCACCATAAAACTCATCTATACTCGCTTGTTCGATCAAAGGGATTTTAAGCATCAGATACTCATGCAATTTATGGGAAAGTTTTTGATACAAAGACATATTTGGTGCTTTGATGATAAGCTCAGGACAAAGTTGTAATGCTTCTTCAATTCGCATAGTCGTTTTGACACCAAAAGCACGAGCTTCATAACTAGAGGTTGTTAAAATCCCGCGAATTTTCCCATCACTATCTCTAAAAGCATCTATATCATCATCTTTACTCTCATACGCTTTAAAAAAAGTAGGCACAAAACTCCCACTATTTTCAAGGTTTACGGTTTGTTGTTTAGCACTATTGTCAAATATCTTCGTATCACTCCGCCCACCAATCGCCACAGGTTTATGTTCTAAAGAGGGATCAATGGTACGGATAGCGCTTACAAAAAAGCAGTCTATATCTATGTGGATCTTCATAGATAGAATAATATAAGAAAAAGTGACTAAAGTTTAGTTTTATGACAAATAGACATTTTTATTTAATAGCTTGTAAAATACGACTTTCACTAAAACCTTTGATTACCACATCATCTATGATAACCAAAGGCACTCCTCTTGCACTATGTTTTTTTAGTAAAGATGAACCTTCACTGCTGTTTGAATTAACTTCACGATAAGATTTACCATTTGCACGCAGTAATGCTTTGGCTTTGTCACAGTATGGACATCCTGATCTTGAAACTACGATAATCTCGTGTTGTTTTAGAAAAACATCAGGTCCAAAATCTTCATCACTATCACTGTACGATCTAGAAGCTGTATAGCGTGTTATCGTAGTCTTATCTGCTCTAATCATTCGATCAAGTGAAGCAATCCTTTTTGGCTTTTTATTTTTTTTGTAGTAAGTGAGTATATGCTCTTTGAGCCGATCTTGCTCTTTAAAATAAGGTGCACCAATATCAGCTAAGAGTGTGAATTCTTTGTAGTTATTTTGTTTGATACTTTTTAAAATAGCAATCATATTGAGTTTGACAATATTGTCATGTTGCTTTTGTAATGATCTTAATGATTTTAAATACGTTTGGATATCTTTTTTATTTTGTGATTTATCTGCCTTATGACCTAGCTCTTGCACTTCTTTAGAGACTTTAGAATACTTTATAACTTCAGTTTTCATAGAGTCGTATTTATTAAGTTTTTCAAAATTTTTTGTTGCTTGAAAAAGAGGTGTACCTTGTTCTGAAAACCAGATAGGATATACTTCATTTGCATACAAGTGTGTGTTTAAAAGTAAAAGTAATAGAGTAAAAATATAGCGCATTTGAAATCCTAAAATAATTTTTATCAGTATATCATAATTGATGTTTTTACCGAAGATTAAAACAATAAAAGTAATCTTGTCACTTTATAAGTATTTGTAGATATATTGAATATAATTTTTGAAAAATTAAAAGTAAAGAATTTGATGAGATATTTGGTAGCTTCATTATTATTGGTATTTATTTATGGATGTAGTGTACAACCAACTATTAAAAAATCTAAAATTGTAGTCTTTAAAACAAAACAAATCAAGTTTTCAGATGTGGCATATCTTACAAAAAGTGATGATAGTGTAGAGATTGATTTGTATGTTGCAGGAAATGCATTTAAAAAGATAAGTATTGATGGTATGGTATGTGTCGATAGAGAAGGATGTATGAGAAAATCCTCTTTTAATGAAGAATACCTCTCATCAGCATATCCAGATGATCTTCTTAAAAATGTTTTTTTGGGCAAACCTATTTATGAAGGTAGAAATTTACATAAGACAGCAAATGGGTTTGAGCAAAATATTTCTGATAATGGTGTAGATATTGCATATAAAGTGGAAGAAAATCAAATCTATTTCAAAGACACAATTAATAAAATACTTATAAAAATAAAGGATATATAGTGGCAAAATTTGTAGGGGCACATACAAGTGCAAGTGGTGGAGTATTTAATGCGATTATAAATGCTGAGGCGATAGGGGCAAAGGCATTTGCACTTTTTACAAAAAATCAAAAAAGATGGGATGCAAAACCATTTGATGCAAAAACACTTGACACTTGGTTTGATACTTTAGAAAAATCAGGTATACAACCCAAACATATACTTCCACACGATTCTTACTTGATTAACCTTGGTCACCCTGAAACAGATAAATTAGAAAAAAGCCGTGAAGCCTTTATAGATGAGATGCAGCGTTGTGAGATACTTGGACTTGATCGTCTTAATTTTCATCCAGGGAGTCATCTAGTAAAACTCTCTGCAAAAGAGAAAAAGGATATAGAGTATATTACAAAAGTAGAAAATGAGTGTTTAGATGTAATCGCAGAGTCGATAAATATCGCATTAGATAAAACAAGTGGTGTAAGAGCGGTGATCGAAAACACAGCTGGGCAAGGTTCAAATCTAGGGTATAAGTTTGAACATTTAGCACGTATTATTGAGAAAGTGGAAGATAAAAGTCGTGTTGGCGTGTGTATAGATACCTGCCATATGTTTACAGCAGGATACGACATCAGAACACGTGAAACATACGATAAAACTTGGAGTAGTTTTGGTGAGATTGTAGGGTTTGAGTATCTAAGCGGAATGCACATAAACGATTCGAAACCACCCCTTGGTAGCCGAGTTGACAGACATCACTCTTTAGGAAAAGGGGAAATAGGGCTTGATGCGTTTAGATTTATAATGAATGATGAACGTATGGATGATATACCACTTATACTAGAAACAATCGATGAAACGATCTGGAAAGATGAGATTGCAATGTTGTATTCTTTTCAAAAGTAACCGAAAGATACATTTTTGTAAGTTTATTACACGGGAAGAGTTTTTTTAATATTTGATGTGTTACACTGTGCCTTCACTTCAAAAAAAAGGGATAGTAATGACGGGGAAATTACGAAATGGTTTAGTCACATTGCTTCTGCTAACACTTGGTGTGTTTAGTGGTTGTGGGGACTATGGAAATGAGGGTAAAAATAGTGTTGGTAACAACTTAGTAAGTGCTGAGGTTGTAGAAGAAGTTAATGCTTCAACAATGTTAAGTATTGTTCAAGCTTCGATAAAAGCAGATGCCACAAATGCATTTGGGTATAAAGCTGTTAAAATAATTTATACAACAACAAACCAAGATGGTGCAAGTGTAACAGCATCAGGATTATTAGTTATTCCAAGTGCAACAGATACGTATAAAGCAACTTTAGCATTACTAAATAAAAGTTTTTCTATCTCTATGATTTGTGATAATCATGGAACAATGTTTTTAAATAGTGAAGCACCAACAGAGGTAGAGGTTACAGATGGACTTCCAAACTATTCAGTAGCTGTTTTAATGACAGGTTATGCAGGATTTGCCGCAGTTTTACCAGACTATATAGGGTATGGTGATTCAAATAGTACTTCACACCCATATATCTTAAAAAATGGTTCTGCTCAAGCATCACTTGATATGATTCGTGCAAGTGTAAAATATATGACTGATAATAACATTGTTTACAATGGTCAGCTTTATGTAACAGGGTACTCTGAAGGTGGATATGTAGCGATGAGTCTTGCTAAAGATATTGAGCAAAACCATTCGGATGAATTTACACTAATGGGTGTAGCTCCAATGGCTGGACCGTATAGCCCAGAAGATTTAGCAGATCAAGAACTCAATGCGTCAAAAACAATGGTATATCCTGCATTTTTAGGGTATCTTGCCAATTCATATGCAGCTTATTATAATGATGTTGACTTGAGTGATATCTTGGCAACTGATATAAATACAACAACATTTCCAGCACTTTTTGCAGGTGGTTATAGCTCCACAGAGATTCATGTTGCACTTGGTTTAACAACTGGTTATGGTTATGGAACTTATACAGCAGATAATCTTTTTTCAACAACTTTTATAAATGACTATCAAAACAACGTAAATAATTCTGTAAAAGTACGTTTAGGTGATAATATTGTAAATGATTGGTCTCCAAGATCAGAGTTTAAGTTAATTCATTGTGTAGATGATGAGATTATCCCATATACTCAAACAACTACAGCATATACAAACTTATTAGCAAATGATGTAAATGTGACAATTTCACCGATACCAACAGCGTATCTTTCTCAACAAGTTGATGCAACACACCCATTTGTACATGCAAATTGTGCAACAGAAGCGTATGGCGCTGCAGTAACATGGTTTAATGAAATAAGATCAAGATAAGGTGGAGATGATGAAAAAACAAATTTTAAAATATACACTTCTTTCACTTGCAGCAAGTTCAACTTTATTAGCAAGTGGATATAAAATTCCTGAAAATTCAATGAATGCAGTAGGGCTTTGTGCTGCAAATATCGCTCATGCAAAAGGGGCAGATGCGGCTTATTATAACCCAGCAAATATGGTTTTTATGGAAAATAAAAATTATGTAGAAGTAGCTACGACTTACATAGGACTTGATGCTACAAAATTTACAGGCAGTGGAGCGTATAGTGGGATTGATATAGATGCACATTCAGAGAAATTTTTAATTCCATCATTACATTATGTTTCAGAGGATATCAATGGATATAGAATAGGTTTTGATATTGTTGTTCCTGCAGGGCTGACAAAAAGATGGGATGATGCACCAGCAGTATATAGTGCTAAAAAGTTTTCGTTAGAAGTTGTAGAGCTTAATCCAAGTGTTGCGATGAAACTTACAGATGATATCGCTTTTGCAGCTGGAGTTAGAGCTGTATACTCATCAGGAATTGTTCAAAGTGAATATACAGCTTCTAGGGATTTACAAGGGGATAGTATGGATTTTGGGTACAACCTAGCACTTTCATACAAACCAACTTCTAAAATAGATGTAGCACTAACATATCGTTCAAATATAAACTTAACAGTAAGTGGAAATGCAAAATTAGATGTAAGTGGAACACGTGTGTATGATGGTGGGGGAAATGTTATGGTACCACTTCCAGCATCTGCATCACTAGCAGCTGCATATACATTTGACACAAAAACTACAGTAGAGGTTGTAATAGAGAGAAACTTTTGGTCTGCATATGATGAATTGGATTTTGATTATGCAAGTGCAATACCTGCTATTTTAGTCTCTTCATTTGATGACCCTATCGCAAAAAATTGGAAAGATGTGAATGCGTATCGTGTAGGAGTTACACAAGAGTTGGACAGTATGACACTCATGGCTGGTTTTGTGTATGATCAAAATCCTGTTCCAGATGATAAAGTAACCTTTGAGTTACCAGATAGTGATAGTATGGCGATCTCTTTTGGTATAAGATACCCAGTAAATCAAGATTTAGATGTTGGACTATCTGCAATCTATTCAATGCATGAAGATAGAGATGTATCAAATAGCACTATGGTAGGTACAATATCTAACTCAAACATCACACTAGTCTCTGTTGGTTTAGGATATAAATTTTAAGGATTTTTTTGAAAATATTAACTGATTTTTTAAATACAAAAGATGTAGCAAAAAGCGGAATTTTTATACATCTAAAATGTAGTATCGATGAAGCAAAAATACTTCGTTATGTTGCAAAAAAATATGTTGAAGGTCAAGACGATGTCTTGGTCTTTCAACTGCTTCAAGATCTTTATACACATGCAGATTATGAGTATCTTGATAATTTAAAACATGTGAAAAATTTGCTTGAACTTGGTTGGTTGCACCAACAAAGTTTTACCCCTATCAAAATTGCAGATGTAACACCTCTTGAACTTTTAAATGGTGCAGTAGGTCTTACACCTTCATTTTTACGTTTGCTTCAAGATGGTACACTTGATCTTGATTTACCAGAGGTAAAACCATATGCAGATCATCTTGAGTATTTGCAAGATCAGTTTTTTAGAATAGAGCTATACCAAAAAATGAGTGTTATTCGTCAAAATGTGCATGAACACTCTTTAGGTATCGATAGATTACAAAATAAACTTAAACTTTTAGAAAAAAGAATAGATGAAAGAGTTGCACAAACTGATGAAGAGTTAGTACTCGATCGTTTCTTTAGACAAAAGAAGATGAACAATTACGAACAGGTGATCTTTATAGCTCTGCTTCGTGAAGAGTATAGTTCAACTGACATTTCACTTCGTGAGATGAACACACTTATAGACCTTATATCATTAGATGAGTATGAGCGTATAAAAAATCGTTCACTTTTAGAAGATGGCTCTAATTTGATCGAAAATAACATCATCGATTATGAAGAGATGCTGAATCCTTTTGGGGGAATTTCACGTGCATTTTACATTGTTGATGAGGTGCTTCAAAGTATCATCCATCCACAAAAAACGAAAAAAGTGACACGTCTGAAACTCAATGCTTTGATTGAGGAACAAGATATCTTTGAATTAGTTGAGCCTGAGAGTTCACTAGAGGATGTAGTACTCAATGCTAAAACAAGAGAAACACTAGAGAACTTGATGAAACAAGTAGATAAAGAGGTTGTAGCTCGTTTAGTCAAATGGGGAATAAAAAATAAAAAATCTGGTATCGATGCACGTATCATTTTTTATGGAGCGGCTGGAACAGGAAAGACTATGACGGCATACTCTCTAGCAAAATCATTAAAACGCCAAGTACTCGCATTTGATTGTTCAAAAATTCTCTCTATGTATGTAGGGGAGAGTGAAAAAAATGTAAGAAAGATTTTTGACACTTTTTATGAACTTACAGAAAAAACAAAAACAGAGCCTATTTTGCTGCTAAATGAAGCAGATCAGTTCTTAGGTGCAAGAAGTAGTGGAAATATAACAGGCTCAGATCAGATGCATAATCAGATGCAAAATATCTTTTTAGAACAGATTGAAAACTTTAGAGGGATGCTCATTGCAACTACAAACTTACTTGAAAACATAGACACAGCATTTTCAAGAAGATTTAACTACAAAATAGAGTTTAAAAAACCAGATTATGAACAACGTGTACAGCTTTGGGGAAAAATGTTGCCAAAAGATGCACCATATGAAGAGGATTTTAGTAAAGAAAAATTGGCTGAGTACTCTTTAACGGGTGGACAAATTAACTTAATCGTAAAAAATACTGCGTATAAAGTTGCAGTAAAAGAGGAGCCTATCTTTTTGATGAAAGATTTTATAGGTGAGATTGAACGCGAAAAAACTGGTAACTTTGACAGTGAAAAATCTATGGGATTCTTAAATAAATAAAGTATAGAGTTCCATAGAGTATTTTTTGTAACACTCTATACTTTTTCTTATAATAAGTATTACAAAACTACACATATGCTAATTTTTCATCATTTTTATGTTGCAAATTGTGACATCACAAACTACTTTTTTTTCGTATAAACTTTTTTTTAATACTCTTTTTGATATAGTGCAGTAACTGTTTTTTCTAATATTTACAGAACACTTTAGTTTTATAATTTGAAGTGTTATTAGATATTAGAAAACAATATAAAAATAGGGTTACACATCAGAGTGGACTCTTATGAAAAAAGGTAGGTTATATGGAGCATATTAGTACTGCAAATCCTTACTTTGGGGTATTTGTACTTTTTGTTATAACATTTGGTGCTTTTTACGCAACAACTGTAATTGCAAGACTTGCATCACGCGCACTAGCAGCAAAAGACACTGAAAAAATTAAACTCTCAGTATATGAGTGTGGACCTGAGATAACGAAACAACCAAATAGAGTTTCCCCTCAGTTTTATCTATTTGCACTTTTATTTTTACTGTTTGATGTGGAAATAGTATTTATGTTTCCTTGGGCAGTAGATTTTAAAGTACTTGGATGGTTTGGATTTGCTGAGATGATTATGTTCATCCTCTTACTCGCAATAGGATTTGTATATGCATGGAAAAAAGGAGCGCTAGAATGGCACAACATAAAGTAAATTATACACAAGATGGTGGATTGCCAGTTGCACTTACATCGATCGATAAAGTTGTAAATTGGGGACGCTCAAACTCACTTTGGGCACTTACATATGGTCTTGCTTGTTGTGGTATTGAGATGATGGCATCAGGGGCTTCACGTTATGACTTTGACCGTTATGGGACGATCTTTAGAGCATCTCCTCGTCAAGCTGATGTTATGATTGTAGCTGGTACGCTTACAAAAAAACACGCTGAATTCATTAAACGTCTTTATGATCAAATGACTGAGCCACGTTGGGTAATAAGCATGGGTTCTTGTGCAAACACTGGTGGAATGTTCAATACGTATGCAACTGTTCAAGGTGCAGATAGAATCATCCCTGTTGATCTATATCTACCAGGTTGTGCACCACGTCCAGAGACACTTCAGTATGGTGTTATGTTATTACAGCAAAAAATTCGTGCACAAAAAGCTGGTCGTGCACAAAAAGCTAAAAGGTTAATGTAATGAGAGCGTATACACCAAAAGATGATGTACAGAAAAAAGCGTACTATACAGATAGATTTTATGTAGCTCCACAAGTTCCTAAAACTGCGGTTGAAGAAGATGCTACATTTGCAACAGATTTAGCTGCTATAAAAGCAAAGTTTGAAGTAAGTGATGTTTACATTCAAGTTGAACAGATGGTTGTATATATCAATGCAAACGATATTTATGGCGTACTTGAACTTATGAAAAATGAGCTTGAATATACTCAGCTTTCTGAACTTAGTGCGATCGATTGGTTAGCAAAAGATGGAACTTTTGAGATTTTCTATCAGATGCTTTCTATGACAAAACGTAAACGTATCCGTATCAAATACTTTATCAAAGAGGGTCAAGCAGTTGATTCTGTTGAAAAACTTTTTAGAAGTGCGGACTGGTCTGAGCGTGAGATGTTTGATATGTTTGGAATTGAGGCAAACGGACACCCATTTATGAAACGTATCCTTATGCCTTATGATTGGCAGGGACATCCACTTCGCAAAACATATCCACTTCAAGGTGATGAATTTGCTGCTTGGTATGAAGTTGATAAAATCTACGGAAAAGAAGCTCGTGATATTATCGGGCCTGAACTTCGTGATACGGCGCGTGTTGACAGATACGATTCACAGCGTTTTGCACGTCTTGGTTTTGAAGTACCTAAAGGAACTGAAATCACTGACAATATGGAGCGAACTCACCAAGATTACCAAGAAGAGGGTGGAGTATTCCTCATCAAAAAATATACAAAAGAGTCATCAAAAGTTATTGATGATCCGCAAAGATAGGGTGGTAGAAATATGGCACAAGTAAAAAACAGATTAACACCGTTTTTTGAAAATATTACATTTGACAGAGACGATAATGAGCTTATCTTAAACTTCGGTCCACAGCACCCATCTGCTCACGGACAGTTACGTTTAATGCTTCACTTACAACAAGAGCAGATCGTAAAAGCACATCCAGATGTTGGATACCTTCACCGTGGTATGGAGAAGATGGCTGAAAATATGATCTATAACGAGTTTATGCCTACTACTGACCGTATGGATTATATCGCTTCATCTGCAAATAACTACGGTTTTGCACTTGCAGTTGAAAAATTAGTTGGACTTGAAGTTCCACGTCGTGCAAAAGTTATCCGTATGATGATCTTAGAGATCAATCGTATGATGTCTCACCTTTTCTGGTTAGCAACAACTGCGCTTGATATCGGTGCGATGACTATTTTCTTATTTGCATTCCGTGAGCGTGAATATTTAATGGATATTATGGAGGGGTACTGTGGTGCTCGTTTAACTCATGCTGCTATTCGCATTGGTGGTGTTCCTTTGGATATTCAAGATAATTTTCTAGCGCAACTAAGAACTTTCTTGGACAAACTTCCACAAAACATCAAAGATTACGAAGACCTACTAGATTCTAACCGTATCTGGAGAATGAGAATGGAAGATGTTGGAACAATTCCAACAGATATGGCACTTTCATGGGGATGTACAGGTCCAATGCTTCGTGCTTCGGGTGTAGCATGGGATATCCGTAAAGAGGAACCTTATGAGCTTTATGATGAAGTAGAGTTTGATGTACCATTCTCTGATAAAGGGGATAACTTCGCACGTTACCGCATCTATATGGAAGAGATGAGACAAACTGCAAAAATTCTTTACCAAACAATTGAGATGTATGAGAGATGTGTAAAAGAGGGACAAACGGAGTTAATGGTCCATGCACCTAAATATATCTCAGCTCCAAAGCTAGATATCATGACGCAGAACTACTCTTTAATGCAACACTTTGTACTTGTAACACAAGGGATGAGACCACCAGTTGGTGAGGTATATGTTCCAACAGAATCTCCAAAAGGGGAACTTGGTTTTTACATTAACTCTCAAGGTGGACCATACCCATACAGACTAAAACTTCGTGCGCCTTCGTTCTGGCATACAGGAATTTTAACTGATCTTTTACCAGGGCATTATATTCCGGATGTTGTTTCTATTATTGGTACGACAAACATTGTATTTGGAGAGGTTGATAGATAATGAAAAGATATGATTTAAGACATTTAAAAAACGACTTTGAACCTCGTATGAAAGAGATTTTAGGTGAGACTCATAAAGCAAGTGAGACATTGATTTTTCTTTTTGAAATTGGTGACTTTACTCCAGTGCAAAGAAGTGCAGATTTAGTAAAAGAGTGTGGTTGGGAGTTATATAACTCATTAAAGTTTAACGAAGTTGACTGGACTATCGTTGTTAAAAAAGATTAGGAATTTGATTTGAGCAAAGTATATTTTTCTACTTGGAATGGGGAGCTGATTAATAATGTCGGTAAACCACAGGATAAGTGGGAAGAATCAGCATATAACTTACCAGCACAATACGATGATCATAGATCGTCACGTGCGTTTATTGGGTGGGATGGTGTTACACTTTTTGATGAAGATGTAGATGTTATCCGCCTTGCAATGGAATATGCTGCACAGTATCAGGAATACTCTGAAGCATGTGGTCGTTGTGCACCGGGGCGTTGGGGTGGACGTATTTTATACGATCAGCTCAATAAAATTGCTCGTGGTGAAGGTGAAATTGCTGATTTTAACCACTTAAAAGAGATCTCAAAAAGTATGCAGATTACTTCTAAATGTGAGATTGGTAAAACTGTTCCAAATCCTATTTTAGATTTGATGACTCACTTTGAAGATACATTTTTAGAGTGTATTAACAAAAAAATGCCATCAAAACATTATGATGGAGATGCTAGTTACATTGCTAAAATCACTGCACCTTGTAGTGATGCATGTCCAGCTCATGTTGATATCCCTGGATATATCGAAGGTGTAAGAGATTTACGTTTTGATGATTCTCTAGAAGCTACTCGTCAAACTATGCCATTAGCTCACACTTGTGGTCGTGTCTGTCCACACCCGTGTGAAGATGCTTGTCGTAGAACAAATCTTGATGAGTCTATCTCTATTATGGCACTTAAACGTCTTGGTGCTGATTATGAAACTGATCATGGGTACGACTTTTTCCATCCAATGGAGAAAAAGTCCTCAATTGGTAAAAAAATTGCCGTAATAGGTGCTGGTCCTGCTGGACTTACAACTGCTTATTATACAGCTGCTGAAGGGATCGAAGTTGATTGTTATGAAGAGCTTCCAGTTCTTGGTGGTGAGGTGACAGTTGGAGTTCCAGAGTACCGTATGCCTTGGGATAAATACGCGCAAGACATCGAATGTGTCCGCGATATGGGTGTAAACTTCATTACTAACAGTAAAATCACAGCTGATGATATGCGTAAGTTTGAGCAAGATTACGATGCAGTAATGGTTGCAACTGGTACGAGAATTTCAAAAAAAGTTCGTTGTGACAACGAGCGTGAAGAGATTAAAGGGTACTGGGGGGCAATTGATTTTCTTGACTGGGTTAACCTTTATGAGAAGTTTGATATTAAAACTCCAAAACATGTTCAAGAGAAGCAGATGCTTCCAACGGATCACGTGGATTTAACCGGTAAAACAGTTGTATGTGTTGGTGGTGGTTTTACATCTATGGACGTTGTACGTTGTTCTATCCGTGCTGGAGCTGCTCGTGTAATTATGATCTATCGTCGTGATGAGAAAACTATCATCCGTAACACTACCTATGAAGAGTATCATGAAGCAGTTGAAGAGGGAGTAGAGTTTTTCTTCCACTCAGCGGTCAATAAGATCACGACAGATGAAAATGATGTTTTAACAGAGCTTTTAATTGACAAGTATGAACTCGTACCAGATCCAGATGGTGGTCGTCCGAATTTAGAAAAAGTTGAGGGTGCATCGTACACGATTGAAGCGGATTACTTAATTCCTGCAGTTTCTCAATCAGCTGATTTAGGGTTGCTTCCAGAGGAGTGGGATATCGAGATGACTTCATGGGCTACTATAAAAACAAATGGTAAAGATTATATGACATCTCGCAAAGGTATCTTTGCTTCAGGAGATTGTGAATATGGTCCAATGACAATTGTAAATGCAGTAGGTCAAGCAAAACGTGCAGCTTCTGTAATGGCAAGATATGTACAAAGTGGTGAGATCACTTTAAGCGATGAGGAGATCATGGAAGATCATCTTATGAAGTTAAAAGTGTACGATAAAAATGAAAAAATCACTGGTTGGCTCCCAGGATTACCTCGTGAAGTAGCTGAAGTTTTAGATGTTGATGTAAGAAAAAACAACAACAAAGAGGTAAATCTTGGGTTTACACAAGAACAAGCACTTAGCGAAGCTGAACGTTGTATGCGTTGTTATTACATCGCTATGGTACAGGCGTAGGGGGCATTATGAGTAAGACAATTAACTTTAAAATTGATGGTCAAGCAGTAAGTGCCAATAAGGGTGAGACTATTTTACAAGCTGCACGTAAAGTGGGGATATATATTCCAACTATGTGTTACATTACAAAAACAAGTCCTTGTGCATCGTGTCGTATATGTTCAGTGGAAGTTGAAGGTGTTGATGGATTTATATTATCATGTAATACACCTCCAACTGAAGGTATTATCGTTAGAACAAACTCAGAAGCTCTCGAACAAGAGCGTACAAACATCATGAAATTTTATAATGTAAATCACCCATTAGAGTGTGGTGTATGTGATAAATCTGGTGAGTGTGATCTACAAAATATGACCTTAGAGTTTGGTGTTTCACAACAAAACTTCTCTGCACGTGACCAACATAAAACTGTAAAAGACTGGGGACTCATCTCTTACGATCCAGCGCTTTGTATCATGTGTGAGAAATGTACACATGTTTGTAATGAAGCAATTGGTGATGATGCAATCGATGTATATTTTGGTGGATATAGTTCAACTATCATCCCTAAAAATTCTGAGAAACTTGATTGTACGTTCTGTGGTGAATGTATAGCAGTTTGTCCAGTTGGTGCTCTTGTAAGTAGTGACTTTAAATACTCAGCAAACGCATGGGAGTTAAAACGTGTCCCATCAACATGTGCACATTGTTCGGCTGGATGTCCTTTAGAGTATGAAGTACGTCACAGTGGTCTTAATGGGGATAAAGAGATTTACAGAGTGAAAAATAACTTTGAGTTTACATCACTTTGCGGTGCTGGACGTTTTGGGTTTGACTTTGCAAACAGACAAAAAAGTGATGCAGTTGCATTTGAAAAAGCAGTTGAAGCACTAAAAAATGCACAAGCTATCCGTTTTAATTCGATGATTACAAACGAAGAAGCGTATATCTTACAAAAACTAAAAGAGATACTTGGTCTTAAACTTTTTAACGAAGATGCAAGAATGTATAGTAACTTTATGAAAGCATACAGCTCTGTAAGTGGAAAACTACACCATAGCGGTTCACTCGATGCAATCAAACAAGCGGAGGCTGTTATAGTTGTAGGTTCAAGAATTGCAACTGATAATCCTGGTGTAAGATATGCCCTTACAACTGCATCTCGCCATAACGGTGCAAAAATTGTATATGCACACCCAATTGAAGATGCACTGCTACAAAATACAGTAACACAGTTTATGAAGTATGAAGTTGGAACTGAAGAGGGTGTATTAGCACTTATTGCAAATGAGCTTTTAGCGAGTGTTGATATCGATGAAGATACAAAAGCATTTTTAGATAACTTGGATTTAGGTAATTTATCTGCTGAGAGCAATATTGGTGATGATGAGTTGGCATTTATGACTAAGCAGTTTAAACGTGCTAATAATAAAGTGCTTGTAATAGGTAGCGATCTTTTAGCGCATGAGCGTAGTGAAAATATTGCTAAACTAGCAGCTACAATTGAAAAGTATTCAGAATATTCATTAGTTGTAGTCCCATCAGATGTAAATACAGCTGGTGTAAGTATGATTTGTGATTTAGATGTTGATGAACTAACTGTAAATACAGTTGGTTATAACGCTAGTGGAGAGTTTGTTATCTCCTCTTTAGGTAATGCAGATTTAGCAGTACCAGCACTGAATCAACAAGAGGGAACTGTTGTAAGCATAGATAACAGAGTGTTACCTCTTAATGTTGCAGTTGCTTTCGATGGGTATACATTAAATGATATAGCTTCTTGTTTAGGTTTAGAGGCTAAAAATACGATTGATTATACAAAAGAACTAGCTAATATAGCTGGATTTAAAGCGATTGATTTTGATGATTTAGAAAATTTCTTAACTGGCTTAGGCGAAGATGTCAGAGGATATCTACTCGATGAAGTAGAAGTAGATGCAAATGGCACACTTGAAGAGGTAGAAGAGTTACCAGAGTATAACGGTACAGTTATATACAACGCAAATCCAGTTTTACAGTTCAATAATTACACAAATAAAACAAAACAACTACCAAAAGATACTACACTCAGAGGTTCAGCACAGTTTGCTACAGCTGCTAAAATATCTGATGGTGATGAAGTAACAATCACTTTTGGTAGTACAACATTAAAAAGAACTTTTCAACTTGATAGTGAGTTAAAAGGGACTATTGCACTTAATCCTGTGTTTGATATAACGCAGAGTGCGAGTGCATATAGATTTGCAAAATCCAAGATAGAAAGAGTGGTACAATGAGTAAGATCAGTATAAATATTGATGGCCGTGAAGTACAGACGCAAGAGGGCGAATATATATTAAACGCTGCTCGTGCGAATGATATTTTTATACCAGCTATATGTTATTTGACACGATGTTCGCCAACATTAGCTTGTCGTATTTGTCTTGTTGAAGCTGATGGTAAACAGGTATATGCTTGTAATGCCAAAGCTAAAGATGGGATGAATATCGTAACTAAGACTGAGAACATCGAAAAAGAGCGTCGTGCAATTATGGAAGTTTATGATGTAAATCATCCATTACAGTGTGGTGTTTGTGATCAATCAGGTGAGTGTGAGTTACAAAACTATACACTTGAAATGGGTGTAGATTCTCAAAGTTATTCAATTAAAGATGTAGATAGAAGTGCTC
The DNA here is from genome assembly GCF_050296975.1 of Sulfurimonas sp. GTDB lineage: Bacteria > Campylobacterota > Campylobacteria > Campylobacterales > Sulfurimonadaceae > Sulfurimonas. The sequence goes on along the minus strand of NZ_JBNKRX010000011.1, from coordinate 84,037 downwards.
ATGATTGGGGACACTTACACTACGATCCAGGTTTATGTATAGTTTGTGAGAGATGTGCAACTGTTTGTAAAGATATGATTGGAGATAACTCTTTAAAAACTATTGCACGTGGTGCTGATGCAATTGATGCAGAATTTAAAGAGAGTATGCCAAAAGATTCATATGCAATGTGGAACAAGTTAAATAAATCTGTTATTGGTTTAACAAACGGTACAGATGAGCTTGATTGTACATCATGTGGAGAATGTGCATCTGTATGTCCAGTTGGTGCTTTAGTTGATACACATTTTATGTATAAATCAAATGCATGGGAGTTAAAACAAGTACCTGCTACTTGTGGACATTGTAGTGCAGGATGCCAAATCTTTTATGATGTAAAACATACAGATTTACACGATGATACACAAAAAATCTATCGTGTAACAAATGAGTATAACTATGTATCTCTATGTGGAGCTGGACGTTATGGGTTTGATTACCAAAACAGTGATGCGACAAAGGATGAAGTTGCATTTGCTAATGCGATTGAAGCATTCAAAAAAGCAGATACGATCAAGTTTACTTCAACGATTACAAATGAAGAGGCATATCTCTTACAAGCTATGAAAGAAAAATTTGGTTATAAACTTGTAAATGATGAAGCAAAAGCATTCCAAACTTTCTTAAAAGATTACTCTGAAGTAAGTGGAAAATCACTTTATGGAGGTGATTTAAAAGTTACGATGGATTCTAATTTCATTGTTTCAGTTGGATCAGCACTTAAATCTGACAATCCAAATGCAAGATACGCACTGAACAACTCTATGACTGTAAACAAAGGTGCTGGACTTTATTTCCACCCTGTAAAAGACCCTATTATTGAAGGTCTTGGCAAATCTATTATGAGTGTAGAACATGCTCCACTTCAAGAGGAGATAGCACTTTATCTCGTTCTTGATCTATTTGGAAACAAAGAAACTATGCCAAGTGATTTAGCTGAATATTTGGCATCTTTCCACTCTGAAAAGACTATCACAGTTGAAGAGACTGTAAAAGAGAAAGTGGTAGAAGTTGTTAAAGAGATGAAACTCAATGAAGAGACTGGGGAAGAGGAAGAGGTTGAGGTAGAAAAATCAACTATGGTTTCTAAAACAGTTTCTAAAGAAGTTGTCATTGATGAGAACAAACTTTTAGAGCTTATCGGAGCTGGTGATAAGTTTATGGAAGATTTAGAAAAAAATCTTAAAAAAGCAGAAACATTTGCACTTGTGGTTGGACCTGATCTTTACAGCCATCCAAACTCTAAAAATTTAGCAAGATTAGTAGCACTTGTAGAGAAATATTCAGAGTTTACAGTAACAATGATTCCATCACTTACAAATACATTAGGTGTAAGCCTTATTTGTGAACTTGATGATATAGCTGGTACATATACAATCGGTTACAACGCCAAAGCAGATTTCACTCTTAGTGCTTTAGGTGATGGTGACCTTGATATGCCAGCAATCAATCAACAAGAGGGTACACTTACATCAATTAATAAACGTGTAAATCCTACAAATGCAGCAGTCGCATATAATGGGTATGAGTTAAATGATATCGCAAATGCTCTTGAAATTACTGCTCAGAATGTAATTGACTATACTGCAAAACTTCCAACTTCAAAAGGTTTTAAAGCTGAGATGTTTGATAATCTACCAAATCACTATGACAATGATGGTGTTGAGGTAAGAGGTTATGTGTTAGAAAATGTAGCAGTAAAAACAAGTGGCGATGAAACTGTTAATAAATTCAGCGAAGATAAGTTAGAAGGCAGTATAATCTATCTTGCTAACCCTGTAAGACAATTTAATAGTTTCACAAACAAAGCTACAGAGCTTAATGAAGTGAGTGGCGTGTATATGTCAGAAGAGTTCTTATCTAACTCAGATTTTAATGAGGGTGATACAGTATGTGTGAAAACAGCAAAAGGGGAACTTACAGCATCAGTAGTAAGTGATAATAAAATAGCTGGTTCAATCATTGTTCTTCCAACTTTTGATTCAAATTTAAATTCAGAGGCTTTATTTGACGGATACCGTTTTAGTTCAGCTTCGATAGAAAAGGTGTAGTGTATGGATATCGCATATTTAATAGAAACGATAATTAAAATTGTTGTAATTTTACTAGTATTTTCAGCATTAGCTGGTATTGGTACATACTTTGAAAGAAAAGTACTAGCATTTATGCAACGTCGTTTAGGACCTGTAAATGTTGGTCCATTTGGTTTATTGCAAGTGGGTGCTGATGGTATCAAACTTTTTACAAAAGAGGATATTATCCCAACTGGTGTTGTAGCAAAGATTTTTAAAATTGCTCCTGTAATTACAGCAGCAACTGCTTTTATGGCTTCTGCTGCTATTCCATTTTTACCATCTTTTAGTATAGCTGGTTATGAAGTACATCCAATTGTAGCAGATATTAATATCGCAATTCTTTATATTTTAGGTGTAATGGCTGTTGGTTTATATGGACCACTTCTTGGTGGTATGTCTTCAGCTAATAAGTTTTCACTTATCTCTGCTGCGCGTACAGCTGCTGTGTTTATCTCATATGAGGTTGTGACAGGTTTATCACTCCTTGCTCCAATTATGATGGTTGGTTCACTTTCACTTATTGACTTTAATGAATATCAAGCTGGTGGAATTACAAGTTGGATTGTATGGTCTCAGCCTGTTGCATTTGTACTCTTTTGGATCGCAGCATTTGCTGAAACTGGTCGTACACCGTTTCACTTAATCGCGAATGACCACGAAATCATTGATGGTTTTGGTACAGAGTACTCTGGTATGAGATGGGGTCTGTTCTTTATCGGTGAATATGCAAATATGTTCTTTATCTCATTTGTTATTCCACTTATCTTCTTAGGTGGATATGGAGATGGAAGTTTCTTAGGAGCACTTGGATTACTTGCAAAAGTTGCATTTTTCTTCTTCTTTTTCTTGTGGACAAGAGCTGCATGGCCAGATGTGAGACCAGATCAATTGATGTGGTTATGTTGGAAAGTGCTTATGCCAATCGCAGTGGTTAATGTTGTAATCACTGGTTTTGTGATGATGTTTTAGGAGGGATATGGATGAGTTTAGAACCATTTAACGATAGAAATGTAGCTGAAAATGGCTATTTTTTAGTAGATGTTGAAGATTATCCCACTACACCATGGGGAAAATTTGCAAGAGTTGCAAAAAGAACTTTTAAAGGGGAACTTTTTGTTGGACTTTGGGTAGTACTTCGTGAGATGATCAAGTTTGATATTCACACAGTACAGTATCCAGAAGAGAAGATGCCAATTGGACCTAGATACCGTGCTGTTCATGAGATGAAACGTCTTTGGGAGAGTGATACTGAGAGATGTATTGGGTGTGGTCTTTGTGAGAAGATTTGTATCTCAAACTGTATCCGTATGGAGACAAAATACGATGAAAACCAAAGAAAAGAGGTGAGCGAATACTCAATCAATCTTGGTAGATGTATTTTCTGTGGATACTGTGCAGAAGTATGTCCTGAACTTGCTATTACTCATGGTGGTGAGTATGAAAATGCAAGTGATCAAAGAGAGCATTTCATTCTTTATAATGATATGTTAACACCATTAGACACTATGAAAGCAAATGCTCAAAAAGAGTTTGAAGGCTTTGGGTCTATTACACCACATGAAGATGAGCGTGTCAAAAAGACACCTCTAGCGTATTAAGGAGTTTAGATTATGTTTGAAGCGGTAGCGTTTTACTTATTTGCATTTTTAACGATTGCGATGTTCTTTATTACAGTAACGACATCACATGCGTTATATGCATTAAGTGCATTAGCGGCGGGAATGATTTTTATATCGGCATTTTTCTTTATCCTTGGTGCTGATTTCTTAGGTGCGATACAAATTATCGTCTATACAGGTGCTGTAATGGCTCTATATGCATTTGGTATGATGTTTTTTGATACGACCCGTGAGGTTAAAGAGCATCAAGGGAATAAATACATTGTAGTTACAATGGCAACTTTAGCAGCTATTTTAGTTGTAGCAATGTTTGCAGCTCCAATTGTATCTGATAATATGATGGCTTTTACTCCACAACTTCAAGATGTTGGAAATACGCAACAAGTGGGTGTGGTACTTTTTACGAAGTACCTTATTCCATTTGAAGTAGCAGCTGTAATGTTACTAGTAGCAATGATAGCTGGTATTATCTTAGCTGGTAAGAAAATGGATCTTTCACTTACTCTTATGAGTGCTGATGAGATTTTAGAGCTTGAAGAAAAAAATAAAAAGGTGCTTTCATGATGGAAATAGGTTTAAATCACTATCTTGTTCTATCTACAATTTTATTTGCTATTGGTTTAGCAGGTGTTATGAGAAGAAAGAACTTACTTTTATTGTTTTTCTCAACAGAGATTTTATTAAATGCTGTAAATATAGCTTTTGCCGCTATTTCACACTATTATGGTGATTTAACAGGTCAAATGTTTGCATTTTTTGTTATTGCTATTGCAGCGAGTGAAGTTGCAGTTGGACTTGGTCTTTTAATTGTATGGCATAAACGTCATCACACTATTGATCTTGACACTATGGCAAGTATGAGAGGATAAAATATGGAAAAATATTTATATATTGCACTTTTTGCACCACTAGTAAGTTCTTTATTTTCTGCGCTTTTTACAGCAACAAAGAAAAAAACTTTTACTGGTATTGTAGGAAGTTTACTTATTTTTACATCATTTGTAAGTAGTTCTATTTTATTAGTACATATACTTGGTGGTGGTGAAGCAATTCATGTTGAACTTATGACGTGGATGGCTACAGGGAATTTATATATCCCATTTGGTTTTATAGTTGATGAAGTATCTGTAACTATGATGATGGTTGTTACATTAGTATCTACAATTGTACATATCTACTCTATTGGGTATATGGATCATGATAAAGGTTTCAATAGATTCTTTGCTTGGCTTTCAGCTTTCGTATTTTCAATGATGGTACTTGTTATGAGTGATAACTTTGCAGGGCTTTTCATTGGATGGGAAGGTGTTGGTCTTTGTTCATGGGGACTTATTGGTTTTTGGTTTCACAAAGAGAGTGCAACTTGGGCAGCAAATGAAGCGTTTATTATGAACCGTATCGCTGACCTTGGTATGTTAATTGGACTTTTTTTAATATACTGGAATACTGGTTCACTTCAGTACCACGAAGCGTTTGCTGTAATGGCACATTTAGATACTACTACACTTGTTTGGATTGGAATCTTTCTATTTATCGGTGCTATGGGTAAATCTGCACAGTTTCCATTACATACTTGGCTTGCAGATGCAATGGAGGGTCCAACTCCTGTTTCTGCACTTATCCACGCGGCAACAATGGTTACAGCTGGGGTATATTTAGTTATCCGTTCACATGAACTGTATCATCTTATTCCAAATGTAGGTTTATTTATTGCATCTCTTGGTGCATTTGTTGCAATGTTTGCTGCATCTATGGCGTTAGTGAATCGTGATATGAAAAGAATCATTGCATATTCAACTCTTTCACAGTTAGGGTATATGTTCGCTGCAGCAGGGCTTGGTGCATACTGGGTAGCGCTTTTCCACCTTATGGCTCACGCATTCTTTAAAGCGTTATTATTCCTTGGAGCTGGTAATGTTATGCACGCAATGCATGATGAACTTGATCCATTTAAAATGGGTGGACTTCGTAAGGTTATGAAAGGTACGTTTATTATGATGACGTTAGCTTCAGTTGCACTTGCTGGTATCTTCCCACTTGCTGGATTCTTCTCAAAAGATCTTATCATTGAAGCGGCATTTGTTGAACATCACTATATTATTTACACTGTGTTGTTAGTTACTGCAGGTTTAACAGCATTTTATTCATTTAGACTTGTTGCACTGATCTTCCACGGTGAAGAGCGTTACAAACTTTTTGGTATCCATCCACATGAAGCGTATAAATTTATGCTTGTTGCGATGAGTCCATTATTATTATTAGCAATTATTGCTGGTTCATTTAAAATTTCATATTTTGAAATGATTACAAACCTATTACCAGCGATAGAGTATCATATTCACCATCCTGGAGTTTACTGGGGTATGACAATTGGTACACAACTTTTTGTAATTCTTTCAGTGTTGTATGCATATAAAAAATATGCAGCATGGAAAGGTGGTGTTCCAGATGGTACGAGTAAAATGGAAAACAGATTTTGTTACAAAGTTTTATTTAACCAGTATTATATCCCGTATGCGTATGAAAAATATTTAGTACAGCCATACAAAGAGATTTCAGAAATTTTCTGGAAAAAAATTGATCTTAAAATTGTTGATGCAACAGTTGATGGGATTGCAGGAATTCTTTACAGTACAGGTGAGAATACTAGAGGTATGCAAAGTGGAAATCTTTCTACAATGCTAAAATGGATGGTAGCTGGTACTATAGGACTACTATCAGTAGCTGTAGTTTTTGGATTAACAGTTAGATATTTTGATGTGATCAAACCGATCTTATCAAGTTTAGGAGTTATGTAAAATGATGGATCATATTTTATCAATTTTAATTTTCTTTCCAGCATTAGCAGGGATTTTAGGATTTATTATCCAAAAAGATAGTATCCGTGCTTATGGTGTGAGTGTAGCTGTTGTTGAGTTTACACTTTCATTATGGCTTTGGTTCGCATTTGATGGAAATGTTTCTGGTATGCAATTTATGGAGAATTTACCACTTGTACCTTCATATGGAATTAACTATATTTTAGGTGTAGATGGGATTTCACTGTTTATTATCATTTTAGCATCATTCTTTACAATGATTGGTATAGCGTCTCTTACTGATACTCCAAATGAAAAGAATATGATTATTACACTACTATTTTTACAAATGACAATGGTTGGTGTGTTTGCTGCATTAGATGCTATTGTGTTTTATGTGTTCTGGGAACTTTCTTTAGTACCAATGGTTTATATCATTGGTGCATGGGGTGGACCACTTCGTATATATGCATCGATTAAGTTCTTCTTATATACATTTGCAGGTTCACTTGTAATGTTAGTTGGTATGCTTTTTATGGCATTTTTCTACTACCAAGCTACAGGTACATGGAGTTTTTCAATTCTTGAATGGTATAGACTTATATTACCAGAGAGTTTCCAATTATGGTTATTTGTAGCATTCTTTATCGGTTTTGCGATCAAAGTTCCAATGTTTCCATTCCATACATGGTTACCATATGCGCATGGTCAGGCACCAACGATCGGTTCTGTAATACTTGCAGCGATTTTACTTAAAATGGGTACATATGCGTTTATCCGTTTTTCATTACCATTGTTTCCAGATGCATCTGCATTTTTTATGGTACCGATCGCGATTATTGCCATCATTATGATTATCTATACTGCGATGGTAGCGTATGCACAAGAAGATGTGAAGCAAGTTGTTGCTTACTCGTCTATTTCACACATGGGTGTTATCATCCTTGGAACATTTGCATTGAATGTTGAAGGTATCTCTGGTTCGATTTTTCTAATGATTGCTCATGGTGTTGTGTCAGGTGCATTATTCTTACTGGTTGGTGTTATCTATGATAGACGTCATACGAAGCTAATGAGTGAGTTTGGTGGTTTAGCAAATGTAATGCCAAGATATGCAACTATCTTTGGAATTATGTTAATGGCTTCAGTTGGTATGCCACTTACTATTAACTTCGTTGGTGAGTTCTTAAGTCTACTTGGATTTTATAACCAATCACATATGTTAACTTTACTGGCTGGTACAGCTATCATCGTTGGTGCTATATATATGCTCTCAGCGTATAAAAAAATGTTCTTTGGAAATGAGATCAAAGAGGAGAATAAAAATCTTCCAGATGTTAGTAAACGTGAGCTTATTGCATTATTGCCATTAGCAGTGATTACAATTTGGTTAGGTGTATATCCAAAACCAGTTCTAGGACCAATTGATAACTCTGTAAAAGCAATTGTTCAGTTGATGCATAACAAATCACAAAGTGACTTAGCAAAAGAGAGAATACCAAATCTTGTTAAGACAAAAGAAATAGTAATCGATGAAGATGAAACTTCTACTGAGGAGGCACACTAATGTTATCACCAATTAATATCTCTTTAGAGTCGTTAAACTTACTTACTCTTGCACCAATGTTAATGCCAATCGTGGGTGCACTACTTATCTTAGTTGTTGATCTTTTTAAAGGTGGTCTTCACAAAAGTTTATATGTAGTTTTATCATTACTTTTTTTAGGCATGGATTTTATCGCTTTAGTAGATTCTAGTGAAATCTTTACACAAAGCGGTATTACTTTAGGTGTATTTGATGTGATGCTTATAGATGGTTTAGCAATACTTTCTCAGTTTATTATTGTTTTAGCATCTATGTTGTTTATACCATTAGCACTTACACATAAACGTTTCCATGAGTTCTCATATCCTGAGTTCTTTGCACTGTTTTTATTTATGATTGGTGGATTCCAGTTTATGGTATCGTCTGATAATCTTATTATGATTTTTGTGGGACTAGAAACAGCATCTTTAGCACTTTATACAATGATCGCTATGCACAACCGTGACAAATCTTTTGAAGCAGCAGTTAAGTACTTTACAATGGGTGCATTAGCAGCAGGTTTCTTTAGTTTTGGTGCAATGATATTTTATGCACTTACAGGTTCAATCGAGATCAATAAAATTGCTTTAGTACTAGCAAACAATAACTATGCAGATATTGGGTATATACTTATTGCAGTAACATTTATGTTGGCTTCTTTTGGTTTCAAACTCTCACTTGTGCCATTTCACACTTGGGCACCAGATGTGTATGAGGGAAGTTCAGCTGCTATGGCTGGATATATGTCAATTGTTCCAAAGATTGCAGCATTTGTTGTAACTATGAGACTTTTTGAATTCTTGGTACATAGTCACATCGTTTGGTTAGAAATTGTTCTTTACATTTTCGTTGTTGTAACTATGACTATCTCAAATCTGTGGGCATTAGTGCAAACAGATGTAAAACGTATGCTCGCATACTCTTCTATATCACATGCTGGTTTTGTAATGGCTGCTGTTTTAATAGGGACTACACAAGCAAATTCAGCACTCTTTTTGTACTGGATTCTATTTAGTTTTACAAATCTTGGATCATTCTCAATGCTTTGGATTTCAAGACAGAAAAAACTTCCAGATCATCAAGACTCAGATCACTCATATAATAAATTTGCGGGTATGATTAAAACTGCTCCTATTGCAGCAATGATTATGGCACTGTTTATGTTAAGCTTAGCTGGACTTCCTCCATTTGCACTTTTCTGGGGTAAAATGTATATGATTAGTTCGGCTGTAACAAGTGGTTATACTATTCTTGCACTTATCATGGCACTTAACTCTGCAATTGCTGGGTATTATTATTTAAAACTTATTATTTATATGTTTATGAAAGAGCCAGTTATGGAAAATGGTGGGCACATCTATATTGCCAACTCAACAAAAGCACTCAAAACTATCATTGGTATCGCAGTTATGGGAACAATCTTTGCTTTTATAGCTGTAAATCCACTTTTAGAATTTGTTACAGCTTTTGTATATAATAGTGGTTATTAATAGATAAAATCTTCATAAAGGGGGAGAGCATTGGTAAAAAAGATACTCTTAACTCTTTTGACCCCTATTATAGCTTTTGCACTTGAAATCTCTATCGATAGTGCAAAAGACAACTTCACAAAATACGCTACACTTCACTTAAGCGATCAAGATAAATTTACTTGTAAAGAGATGAAAAACGATTTTTTTGAAGTAAAAGAGATCATATGTGCATTTTCAAAAAGATCATCTAAAAATGTAAAAAATTTAGAAGATGAGTTTTTTAAAGTGAACACTTTTGTTAAAAAAGATACTTTTTTTCTCTCAATAAAACCAAAGCACAAGATGAAACTGTATTCGAATATTTTTGACCTTAGTGAAGATGATACACTTTTTAATCCAAAAGTTTCTTTGACAAACTCTTGGGTTGTTATTGGTTATAAAGAAAAATTTCCACTTATTAAACCAGAAGAATCTTCTGATATAGCTGTTAATTTTCCTTTTTATACACAACGAGATAAGCTTCCATATGTTGGAAGTTTAGATATCAAAGGAAACCCTGTTAAAATCAAAAAAGTTGAAGATGTTTCTGAATACATTAAAGTAAAAAAATATTTTGAACAAGAGGATTATGAAAAATGTTTAGAGGTTACAAGAGATATTTTAAAAAGATATCCAAATACACTTTTTAAAGCAGAACTCCTTTACTACGAGATAAAAATATATGCAAAGCTCAAAGACTATGATAATGTCATTGAAAATGCAAAAATATTTTTAAGAGAGTACTCTGCTGATGAAAATGTAGCTGAAGTGCTTTCACTTGTTTCTAATGCTTATGCAAAAATAGGGATGAGTTCAGATTCTGATTACTTTTTTGATAGACTTTTTAGTGAACATGCTGGAAGTAAATTTGCACAGCAAGGATTTATCTATAAAGGGGAAGCTTTAGAAGAAGAGGGTAGTGTATCTGAGGCTGAAAAGTTTTATAAAAGAGCACTTTATGAAACTCAGGATGTTGATGTAGCAGTTGAGGCCGCATATCATCTTGCAAACACAACTTTTCAAAAATCACCTACAAAAGCGAGTGCTTATTTAGAAAAAATCATCACAGTGAAACCAAGTTATTTTGCAAAAAAACTACAACTCTCAATGGAATTAATGCAATTATATGCAGATGCGAGTCAAGAACAAACTGCTGCAGATATAGCAACTGCATTATTAAATGATATAAATCCTACATATGATGAATTTGAAGAGGTATTGGCAAAACGGGGATTATATCTAGCAAATACAAAAAATAAAAAAGAAGCATTAACTGCGCTAAATAATTATATGAAAAAATTTCCAGATGGAGATTTTTATCAAGAGGTGGAAGTAGTTAAAGATCAACTCTTTTTTGATATTGATGATATGAACAGTAGTGTAAAACTAGCAGAGTTTGATAAATTGATGCAAGAGTATGGAGATGACAGTATAGGGCATAAAGCTCTGTATGAAAAAGCAAAATTACTCAATGATTTGGAAAGATACAATGATGCACTTGCATTAAAAGATCAACTCTTAGTACTCAATGATATAGATTACCCTGATATAAATCAAATTATACAAACAGCTGCTATTGGTGCTATGAAAGACTCTTTAAAAAATAAAAACTGTGAAGAGGTTTTAATCATATCGAGTGATTATAATGTCACTTTATCTAGTGAGTGGGATGACCAAATTTATACTTGTGCTATGAAAGGTGGAGATTACCAATTAGCAAAACAGATGACAACAAAGAATATTGATACAAAAGATGTTCAAGAAAAGGAAAAATGGCTTTATAGATTTGTGAAAGTTGATTTTGCAATTGGGAATTACCAAGATGTTATACAAGCTGCAAAAGATTTAATATCACTTATAGAACTCGATAAGAATGAAGCGTACTTGGATGTTTATAGAATACTCTTTGATACTTACGATAGACTTGAAAAGCAAGAGGAGATGATCCAAGCGATTACAAAAGTTGAAGAGACTTTTAAAGATAGTTACAAAGATATAGATCGTTATGCCAATATGGTAGCAGTAGGGATAGTAAAAAAAGATGACAACATGATTATAAAGTATGGGCGAAAAGTATACGATATGCAGCAAAAATCATCATCTCATGCCCAAACACCATATATAGAGTTTTCACTTTATCAAGCATATATGGATAAAAACGATTATGACAATGCTTTAGAAGTGATTCAATCATTGAATAGTGCAACTCTTTCAAAAGAGGATAGTGCAAGACAAAAGTATTTACTTGGCTGTGTATATGCTAAACTTTGGAGAGATGAAGAAGCTCAAAAAGCGTATGACGCAGCGATTAAAGCAGATGAAAAATCTGCTTGGGCGAAGTTGGCACAAAGTGCCAAAAATATGTAAACTAGTCTAACTCCAAACAATCAGAGATAGAGTACAGACCAACTTCTTGACTCACTAACCAACTTGCAGCACGTATAGCACCTTTAGAAAAAGTGTTCCTACTTGTAGCTGTATGGTTCAGCTCTATAAACTCGCCATCATTATAAAATCCTACAGTATGGCGACCAACAATATCTCCACCACGAAGAGCCATAACTGAAATCTCATCACTTGAACGCTCTCCTATATTTCCATCACGTCCACTTACACGAACTTTATCAATATCTAAATTGCGTCCAGCTGCTGCTGACTCACTGAGTGTAAGTGCAGTACCACTTGGAGCATCTTTTTTATGTCTGTGGTGCATTTCAACTATCTCTATATCAAACCCTTCTAAAGTTTTTGAAGCTTGGTATACGAGTTTATTTAGTAGAGCTACACCTAAACTCATGTTTGTTGCATAAAGTACGGGCATTGCTTCACTTGCTTGTTTAAGAAGATTGAGTTGATGAGTGCTTAGTCCTGTTGTTCCTATTACTAATGGTTTTGGTGTCTTTACAGCTTGTTCTAGAAGTGCTTCACATGCATCAGGGAGTGAGAAATCTATTACAATATCACAGCCATTTAAAAATGATTTCATATCTGAAGTTACTAAAATAGAAGGATCAATTGCAAAATCTAAAGAGTTACGAACAAAAACAGTACTTACAGCCATATTTGGAGTTATTTTTAAATCTTCTAATAATAATTTACCTACACGCCCACTTGCACCAAATATACCAACTTTGATCATCTCTTATCCTTTAAAAGCATATTTTCTTTTTTGAAATATTACCATCTCTTAGTTTAAAAGTTCATCAACATAACTAATCGCACTCAACGCTGCAACGGCACCATCACCTGCTGCAGAAACCACTTGTTTTGGAGCTTGTATACGCATATCTCCAGCTGCAAAAAGACCACTTACAGAAGTTTTCATACCTAGATCAACGATGATTTGTCCTTGTTCATTTGTGTCACATAAAAAACTGCCATCTTCTTGAATGAGTACTTGATTGTTTACATTATTGCCTACGAATGTAAAAACTCCAGGAACTTCTATCTCTCTAGTTGTTCCATCAGTAAATGCAACTCTAATCCCAGTTACACCCATAGTATCGCCATATACTTCATCAGGTGTTGCATTTGTAATCAGTTCGATATTTTCAGCATTTTCTATACGTTTTACAGTGTTTGGTGAAGCTCTAAATGTGTCACGTCTATGAATAAGATATACTTTTGTGCATATTTTAGCTAGATAAAGTGCCTCTTCAAGAGCAGTATCGCCACCACCAATGACTGCTACCTCTTTACCTTTATAGAAAAATCCATCACATGTAGCACAAGTGCTTACACCTTTTCCAAAAAATTCATTCTCACCTTTAAAACCAGCACGTCTTGGTGACGAACCAGTACCTACAATAACACTATGTGCTTGATCGCTTGTCCCATCACCTTTATGGATAGTAAAAACATCTCCCTCTTTTGTAATACGAAGCACTTCAACCATATCGTGCTTAAGACCAAATTTTTGACATTGCTGTGGCCAAGGAATCATCAAATCCATCCCTGTGATTTCTCCTGTTACCCCTGGATAGTTCTCAATCTCAGAGCTTTGTGTTATTTGACCACCAGGCATACCTTTTTCATACATTACAACGTTTTCAAGTCCACCACGAGTAGTGTAGAGTCCTGCTGTTAGTCCTGCTGGTCCACCACCAACTATAGCACAATCTAATATCATATAAATTCCTTTTTAAAGAGTTTGAATAGTCTTAGAAATATCTCGTAAATTATCGAGTTTATGTATCATACTATCTTGTTTATAAAGAGAATCTTTTTGTTTCTTTATAAAAAAAATAGATGGTGTTTTATAAATATTAAACCTTTGGATAAATTTTAAACTAGTGTTAGTTCCTGTACGTAAAAACGTAACTCTATTTGTATTGGGTATAACATGGTTATAGTAATCAATAGCTAAAGTTGGAAATTCAGCTTGTAAGTTAGTAATTTCATTAATCGCATTTTTTTGTTTTGAAGAGTAAAAAACTACGAGATATTTGTCTTCCTTTGGAGTAAAAAGATCATTTTTTTCGTAAAAAACCCACTCTTTAAAATCGATAAATTTATATTCGGAAAATTTGTAGTTAAAATAAGCAAAAGCCCCAGCTATCATAGCTGCGCCAAAAAAAGAGGCAAGAAGTGTAGAGAGAGAAAATAGAGATTTTCCCTTTTTTCTCTCCCTTTTTTCAATCATTTAATAAAAATTATAAAAGAGCGTTTAGTTTGTCAGCGAAAGCTTGTTTAGAAGCAGCACCTACCATTTGTTCAACCATCTCACCATCTTTAAAGAAAAGGATAGTTGGAATAGAACGGATACCAAATTTAACAGCAATATCTTGCTCTTCATCAGTATTTACTTTACAAATTTTAGCTTTACCGTCAAACTCTTCAGCTAATTCTTCGATGATTGGAGCAATCATACGACATGGACCACACCATGGAGCCCAAAAGTCTACTAGTGTAACACCTTCAGCTACCGTTGATTCAAAATCTGCACCTGTTAATTCAATATATTTACCCATTCGGATTTCCTTTTACATTTGTTATATGGATGTATTATACAAATGATAATATTAAAGCTAACTTTATATCATTTGTATAGATTTGTTTTTAGAAATTTCTTAATATTTTATTCAACAGAAATAACGTAGTTTGCATCTACTTCTACAACATTAAACTCGTGCTCACCACAAAAAGTTTCGTTCAATTCTTTCGCCCAAGCATTAGCAACTTTAAAAGCATCCTCTTTATCTTCGAAAGTTTTAATTTGTGGCATATTTTTTCTTTTTGCACAACCACACATTTTTTCTACTACTACATGATGTACCATAGCTTATCCTTTGAAAGTAATCTATTTTAGACTCTACATAATATATTCCAAAACTAAAATTAGGTATCTATTAAAATAAAAAAAGGTAAATTATGCTATAATTTTATCTTATTATATTTATATTTGGGGGAATATAAAAATATGCAAAGAAGGGACTTTTTACATTCAAGTATATCAGTGGCTGCTTCAGTGTGGTCAATGTCAATGTTAGCTGCTTGTGGTGGCGGAGGCTCAGAAACTACAGCAGCAACTTTATCAAGTATAGATAGTGTCGTAGCAGATTTACAAAGTGCAAAAGCAACAAGTGATTCTATACAAAGTCAAAGTCAAGACTCTCAAAGTGCAACATCTTTTATGACTGCATTTGCTACAACAAGTGTAGCAAATTCTAAAGCAACAGATTTTATAAATCAAATAATGAGTGATGCAAAAGATACATCTTTAGAGATTCCACATTATTTAGATGATGAAGATGCTAGTGTTTTAGAGCAATATGAAACATATAAGTCACTTTCATATACACAATTTTCACATCAGTATGCCAAGCTTTTAGCTGCTTTACGAGTTTATGGATACAAAAAAGATACAGCACAACAAGATTTACAAACAAGTTTATTTGCTTCTCAAACAGCACTTGTAAGCAGTGTAGATATGAGTCTGTTAGAGTCTGCGATTTCATTGGTAGCTAGTTCTTTAGGAAGTGCTGCACTTGATGCAGTAACAGCAATACTAACAAAGTTAAAAGAGGTACTTTTATCTAAAAGTGGTTCTGATGCGACTATTTATGCACTTGCAACATTTCTCTCTTTAGATAAATTGTTAGAGACTATCAAAACAAAATCGTTAGAAAATCTTGATTTTAGCAATAATGAATCTATTATAATGAGTTTTGTAAAAATGAGTATAGCTTCGATGGCACTTTTAGGGAGTGCATCTTTAGATAAACTGCAAACATCTGGAACAACGGAAACAAATATACAATTACAAATAGTTTCCCTGCAAAGTAAACTTATCCTTTTACTCTCTGGGGTAGTACAAAGTTATGTAAATAGTACTATTGAGAGTATGGTAACAAGTATGCAAACCTTACAACAATTAGAAGCTTCTACAACTCTGACAACAGAGGAACAAGATATGATAACACAGTTGCAAACTGAGTTGACAAATCGTTCAAAGTTTTTGGCAATTATAGCGATGGCATTTAAAACACTTTTTGCTTTAAGTGCAACAAGTGCGATTGCTTTACAAACAGATGAATCGAACTTCCAAACTGATGGTGATGCAAGTCAATTTTGGATTTTATTTGGAAATGATGCACTTCCACAAGATGAAGCATTTGCAACGTATATGGAAACTTTGGAGAGTTCACTACAGGCTGATTCTGATTTGAGTGCTATTTATGATCTTATTTCTGGATTGAGTACTACATTTTCTACACAGGCAGATACCTTTGCAAGTGATACTGAAAGTGATGCATATCTTTTTGCTTCACAACTCTCACAACTTTCATATGACTTTACATCGCAAACAGAAACAGATGCATATAATTTTGCAACATATTTAGCAGATTTAGCATACAAATTTACGATGAAAATAGAAGATGATGCGTATACTTTTGCTATGCAAGGGATGGAGTATGGATACTTATTTGCTTCTCAAGCAGAAGATATCGGTCAAATGGCAGATAGAATTCTTTTCATGTCTGTTCAAATTGGACAAATGGCAGATAGAATCGGTGAGATGGCAGATAGAATTGTGTATACTGAACAATTGATAGTCAATACAGAAATTTTAATTCAAAATTTTGGTCTAATGATTTATGGTGGAATGAAAACTATCTCAAACACTATGCTTATGGGTCTAGCACTTGTACTTGATCGTGAGTGGTATTCAGCTGATGGAGAAGACCAAATCGTTACTCTTATTGGTGAAACTACACAACAGATGATGGAAGATATGAATACTTATGCGTTAACAGTTCTTGAAAATCAGACATCACTTCGTGAGATCACTTTAAGTGCATTAGATTGGGTAGGTGAATGATTTTAAGAGATTGCTTGATTGCCATCTCTCTTTTTTCCTCTACACTTGTAGCACAAAGTGCGCAGGAGATTTATGAGCAAAGCACAAAATTATTTGCATATAAAAATATGCGTTTTGAGGTGCAATCAGTTATAAAAACCGATGATTCAAAAGAGCTAAGAAGTTTTTTGATCGCGCAAGAAGAAGAGGAGAATAATAACTCCTCATTACTTATACGTTTTTCATACCCTAAAGATATCGCATGTACATCAATTTTAAGTGTACAAAAAGATGATCAAACAACAAACTATGTCTACTTTCCTGCATTGGATAAGGTGCGAATTATTCCAAAAAAAGAGCAAAATTCAGAGGTTTTTGGTTTAGGGATTTCGTATGCTGATCTCCAAACATATGATGGTATATTTACATTAGTAGATGAACTAAAATATGATGGAAAAGAGTTTTATAAAATATCTAAACAAAAAGGGAAGTACCGCTCTTATTATTTCATCGATAAAAATGATAAAGTGATTGATAAGATAGAATTTTTTAAAAGAGACATTCTAGAAAAAGAAGTGTTCATTGATAAAGTGACACAGTTTCAAGATAAACCTTTAGTTACCCAATGGCATGTGATAGATCATAAAAACAACAAAACATATCTTTATAGGATTAAGTTAGATTCTCTACAAACGAAACCATCTACATCATTGTTTTATAAGAATCGCCTTGAGCAGTGTAATTTTTAAAAACTTTTAATCGTAAAAGTGAGGGAAGGATATAGAGGATAAATAAAAGATTTATCGTGAGTAGTATCCCTAACTCTAAAGCAAATTCAAACAATAAAGAGCCTCCAAAAAACATACCACCTAACCCTAAAAGCATACTGATATTTGAAACGATTATAGGTTTTGTGACGGAGTTAAAACAACTTTCCTCTTTCTCTTTATAACAGATAAATATATGAACAATATTGTCTGTTACTAATCCACTAAAGAGTATAACACTGAGTAATGTCATAAGTGTGACTTGTAAGTTAAATAATGCATGAATACCTAAAAGAGATACAAATGATACAAGTGCTGAGATGATAATAATAAGTGTTTTATAAGAGCGGCAATAAAATAGAAAAAATAAAAAAATAAACCCAAGTGAGAGACTGAGTCCACTTGCAAACTCCTGTAAAAAGAGTTGTGTGTGATGATGAAAATCAGATACTTTTCCTTTGATTTTTAAATCAAATTGTGGATATTTTTGTGCTTTTAGATCAATTTGTTGCAAAATCTGTTTCACTGAATAAGTATCTGTTGTAATTGGAATAAGTAGATAAATATAGCTCTTTTTCATATCGCTTGAGAAAAGTGACATTTGTGAATTGCTTAGTTCATTTGCTAAAAGAAATTGTGCATAACTTTGCAGGGTTGCTTGTGTAATCTCCCTAGATGCAAAATTTTTATAAGCGATATCTGGGTTATAGAGTTGAAAAAGTGTAGGAACTGTTTGTAAATCTTGTACAAGTTGATGTAATTGTTGCACCTCTTTGAGTTCTTTAAAAGAACTGTCTTTAGATGATAGTTCAATCACAATAGGAAGAGAGTTGATATAGTTTGATTCAAAATTTTCAATCTCTTGAAATGCCTTTGTTTGTTTTCCAATCAGTGTCAAAGGGTTGAGGTTTAAATGCAGATTTGAGTGAAACAATAATAAACCTATAAACGGTACAGACATAGTAGATAAAATAATAACGTTTAAGCGTTTTTTTGTTGTGTATTTAAAATGGTATATCCCTCTAAACGTACAAGAGGATTTTTTTAGAAAATGTAAGCGTATAAAAGTATAAATGAGAAGTGTTATAAGACCTAAGATAAGTGTCGCTCCAAATGAGCTAATAAAACCAAATTGAGAAAGGGTTAAAAAAATAGCACTAATGAGTGTTGTAAAGATAGAGATACCGATGCCAAACTGGAGTTTTTTCTTATCAAACTCTTTAGAATAGATGTAATGAAAAAGTGTAAATGCATATACAAATAAAAAAAGAAATGTCATCAAAGAAGCAATATCTATATGAAAATCAAGCACTTTTATAGTTGTTAAAAGTATCAAATTAAAAGAGAAAAGTTCTAAGAGAATATTTAGGAGATATTCATAAGAGCTTAAAAACCAAAAAAGTAGTAATAAAATAGGTGCTATATATAGAAGATAAAATGAAAATTCCTCTTGAAAATTTTTGACAACAACTTCACCTAAAACAGATGTACCACTATATACAAAAGGTTTTATATTTTGCAAAACTTTTGTTTGTTGTGTCCTATTAAAAAGTAAAAGGTATAAATCTTTTTTTTGATTTAATTGATAATAGTTTAAAATAGTGTCTTCTTCTAACCATTGTTCAAGAATGGTTTGGTTATTCATTGAGATAAAGAGATATTGTATATTTTGGGTAAATAAAGTTGTTTGTGTCTCATTGTTCGTATTTTTTGGAAAAAAAGTTCCCCAATCAGTTTTTTGCATAGTGATAGAGTTGATAAGTAAGAGATTTAAAAAAAGTAAAACTCCAAAAATAATTGTTTTTACTATTTTACTCAAGTGTAGCCTTTAGAGTTAAGCTAAATGTATCAAGTTCAGGTCGAAGTTTTGAATGATAAAATTGAAGTGTAGCATTAAATACCTCAAAGTCTATAACAACACTTGGAGATACACTAAGTTCAAACTCCCCATTATAATAACCACCAAGAATATATGTTTTCATATACATCTCCATAGCACCTGATTTACAGCTATCTGTTTTATTGACAAATGTGGATGTAAAAACATCTTTTGGTAAAGAGGGTACATGCAAATACTGTAACTCCATACTATTGTACATATTTGTACTTTTATGATCAAGACCAATCGCTATACTTGAGAGACTTGAGAGTGTATTGATTGTAGGAATTTTATCTCTATAACTTATCTCAGAGCGGATACCTATCTCTTTATAAGAACTTTCATAGTATGCAGTTACTTGATCGTATCGATATGTAGAGATACTAGAGATTGGATCAAGATTCTCTTGTGACAAATAAGCATCCAAGGCACCACTATCTTGTTCATTTAATATGTCATTTATGGAGTTAAAAAAGTTTTCATCTATTTGTATATATTGAACTTCTGAGTAATGATTAGTCCATATAAAACCATAAGTAGCATCAAAATCATCATATTGCATAAGAAGAAAGAAAGAGGCTTTATTGAGTGCTAACGTTGTATTTGCTTTATATTTATTTTGTATATGTGTATTTAAAGCGTCTGCAATTTGCTCATTATAACTAGGTAAAAATATCTCATCTCGTATTATATTAAAATTATTGTTTTGAAACTCAACAGAGTTAAGATAAAACGGTAGAAGAGATTTTAAAATTGTATTGAGGTAGACATTGGTATAGTTTAGGTTTTTATCAAATGGTTGTGCAATTGCTTGTACTTTAAACTCTTTAGTTAGATAGGTTGATGCACTTGCCATGAGTAAAGGAAGTTTACGAATATTGATATTTGAATCATCGAAAAAAGGTGTTCGAGGAGGATTGGTGATATTTGTTATACTAAGATAATCAAGTACTCCAAGTGTCTCAACAAATTTTCCAACTTTAAAATCAAAACGATCTGTAGAATACTGTAATGAAGCTTGGTTGAGTGCAATCCCTTGTGTAGTAGAGTCACTATACATATCAGCACCAAAATCTAAATGTATCCCCTGGGGAGTTTTATATTGAAGTTCTAAAAGAACAAATGTATAAGGATCATAAAACATGTCATGATTTGAGAGTGTACGAGCTAGATAAGTTTGTTGTGAGTTAAAGTTTGATGTAGCTTGTGGTTGGATATTTGCAAAATCATCAAAATCATCTGCATGAAGTATCGAAAGAAAAGAGCAATACAAAAGAATGATGAGAGTATTTTTTTTCAAGTTAATGTTATTATCCAGAATAATTCTTTGTTATATTATAGCAAGTTTCTATGTGTATTTTGGTGATAATTTAAATATAACAAGAGAGTTTTGAATCATTATAAAGTAATAATAAATATAAATCTGTATAATTATTTGTAGAATTTTGAAAAGAAGGTGATAGTGTGAATCTACAAATTACAGATGGAGAGATAGGTGTAAGACCACCTGTAGCAAAACCTCATCCAGGTTTTTTACATGAAGTGGGAGAGGAGCGTTTTAGAGAACTTGTATATGCTCATTATGAATCTATTAAAACGAGTGATATCGCTTTTTTATTTCCTATTTTTGATGAGGAAGATTTTGCAGAAGCACAAAAACATGCATTTGATTTTTTGATAGAGATTAGCGGAGGACCAGACTATTTTACACAATCACGTGGGCAACATCAGATGGTTGGACGTCATGCCCCATTTCGTATAGATGAACAAGCAAGACAATCTTGGTTGGCACTTTATAAACCGCTTTTGGAAGGTTTGGTTGATGAGGGGATAACACCTGAATATATAGAGTCTTTTTGGGATTATCTCAATGTTTTTTCAATGTGGTTAGTCAATACTGAAAGCTAAAATTTTAGAAATTTTCGCTTTCTTTTTTCATAGTAAGCACACTCAGTGTAACCAATTTCACGAGCAAGTTGTACAATTTCATTATTAAAAAGATTGACTTGTTCAGGTTTGTGCGCATCGGAACTAAAAGTGATAGGGATGTTTAGTTTATAGGCTTCTTGAAGTAACTCTTTTGATGGGTATGGCTCACCGATAGGTTTTCTGTATCCTGCAACATTAAGCTCTAAAGTCATATCTGCTTCTTTTATAGCAATAAGTGCATTTTTTGCAAGTGTACTTATATTTTTATTTGGCATAAATTTGAAAACTTTTATAAGGTCTAAATGTCCAACAATATCAAAGAATTTTGTTTTTGCCATATCTTCAACAGCTTTAAAATATTTTTCCCAAATTTCATCAATATTCTCATGCTCATATCTTCCAATAAACTCTGGATTATCAAATCCCCATCCATCGATAAAATGCACTGAACCTATAAGATAATCAACTTTAGCACTTAGAACTCTTTCATCCATATGGTTTTGTAAATAATCAACCTCATAACCCAATAAAATTTTGATTTTATCTTGATATTTTTCTTTGGCAGCGAGTACATCGGCTTCGTACATAGCCATATCATTAAAACCCATTCTATATGTTGGATCAAAATCCATCGGAGCATGATCTGCAAAACCAAAAATTTTTGTATCTGATTTTATAGCTGCTTCGATATACTGATCTATACTGCCCTGGGCATGGTTGCATAAAGGGGTGTGGTTATGGAGATCAACAACCATTGTGTCCTCTTTGTTATATATTTTATGCTATTATAGTGTTAATTAATAAATTATTCAATTTTGGAGATCTTTTATGACTCAAGAAGAACTAGATGCGTTAATGGGTGGTGATGTAGACCTTGAAAGTATTGAGGATGAGGCTACAGAGGAATCAGAAGCGATAGATGATATAACAGCATTAGAGAGTTCTATCGAAGAAAAAGATGAGCATAAGTGGGGACCTCCAGCTACACATGAAAACAAAGTAGTACATCAGTTAGATGATGTAACTAAAGAGTCTGAAGAGAAAGCGACAGAGATTTTTGATATCATTGAGGGTATCAGTAATGACTTGATGGAAAAAGAGGAAAGTTTAAACTCAGTTGTAGAAAATTTAGAGGCAAATATAACACTTTTTACTAATTTGATAGCAAAATTTCCTGATGTTGCAACATTTCAAACTCAATTAGAAAAAAATACAGCAGCTTTAGAAGAGTTACAAGGGGTTATTGAGTGTTTACAAAACTCTGGTGATTCGATTATGAATGTTATGGATATTATGCAATATCAAGATATTCATCGTCAAAAAATTGAGAGAGTTATCAATGTTATGAGAACACTTTCTCATTATATGAACTCTTTATTTGAGTCACAAGTTGATGATAGTGCACGTGTACCATCAGCAAAACATTTAGCAGGTGATGATAATAATGATTTAGCCTCTACAGAAGATATTGAAGCACTTTTAGAACAGTTCGGGAAATAATGAAAAAAGTTGAATTACTTTCTCCAGCAGGTACGTTGGAAAAATTAAAAATTGCTCTTGATTTTGGAGCAGATGCGGTTTATGGAGGAGTCAGTCATTTCTCTTTGCGTATACGTAGTGGTAAAGAGTTTACATTTGAAGATTTTGCAGAGGGTATAAAGTATGCTCATGAGCGTGGCAAAAAAGTTTATGCTACGATTAATGGATTTCCTTTTAATTCCCAGATAAGTTTACTTAAAAAACATATACAAAAGATGGCAGAACTAAAACCTGATGCTTTTATAGTAGCAACACCAGGGGTTTTAAAACTAGCACATGAAATAGCACCAGATATGCCACTACATCTCTCAACTCAAGCAAATGTTATGAATGTACTTGATGCTAAAGTGTATGCAGATATGGGGGCGACTCGTATCATCACTGCACGTGAAATCTCTTTAAAAGATTTAAAAGAGATCAAAAAAGAGCTGCCTGATCTTGAACTAGAAGTGTTTGTACATGGAAGTATGTGTTTTGCGTATAGTGGAAGATGTCTGATCTCTACACTACAAAGTGGACGTGTACCAAATCGTGGTTCTTGTGCAAATGATTGTCGTTTCCCTTATGAGATGTATGCCGCAAACCCTGAGACTGGGACGCTTTTTAAACTTCAAGAGGATGAGGGCGTGGGTACATACATAATGAACTCAAAAGACCTTAATCTTGGCTCACATATTAAAGAGATTTTAGAGAGTGGTGTAGTTGATAGTTTAAAAATTGAAGGGCGTACAAAAACATCGTATTATGCAGCTGTAACTGCAAAAGCGTATAGAATGGCGATCGATGATTATTATGCTGGAAAGGAAGATACTCAAAAGTATCAGTATGAATTAGAATCACTTCAAAATCGTGGATATACAGATGCATATCTTATCTCTCGTCCATTTGAAAAAAATGATACGCAAAGTTTAGATTTTACTATGCAACTTGGTACTCACCAAGTTACAGGTGAGGGTACAGAAGATGGTGAATACTATATGTGTAAGTATAAAACTTTACCAGAAGATGAGCTTGAAATTGTGATGCCACTTGGTAGTAAAATAGAATTTGTCGAAAATGAGTTTGGAAAAACATATGAAAGAGATGGACGTATCTATATGAGTTTTGCAAAACTTCAAGCACAAAATGGAAAAGTTTGGGAAAGTGTACATAGTGGAAATATAAATCCTATAAAACTTCCAGCGAAATTTCCACCATTTACATTTTTTAGAATACCGTCACACCCAGATATGGGAACTTATCCAAAGAAATAGCTTTTTTTGTTATACTTTCACTATAAAATAAAATAAGGAAAAAAACAATGAAATTTGTTTCTATTGTTATAGGTTCAAGAAGTGATTATGAGGTGATGAAGTCGTGTTCTGACACATTGGAGGCTTTTGGAGTAAACTATGAGATGATTATCTCTTCGGCTCATAGATCTCCAGAACGAACAAAAGAGTATATTGATGCTGCTGAGAAAAAAGGTGCACAAGTGTTCATTGCAGCTGCTGGGATGGCGGCACATTTAGCGGGAGTACTCTCTTCAAAAACAGTTAAACCTATCATTGGTGTACCGATGTCAGCATCTGCGCTTAGTGGAATTGATGCACTTCTTTCAACTGTACAAATGCCAGCTGGAATGCCAGTTGCTACAGTAGCTATAGGAAAAGCAGGAGCTATAAACTCAGCATATTTAGCGATGCAGATTTTAGCACTTGAAAACGAAGAGTTAGCTATAAAACTTAAAGAAGATAGAATTGCAAAAGCAAAAAAAGTTGAGATGGATTCTCAAGAGATAGAGACTATCATTAGCTAAAACAATCTAAGGAAAAACAATGCAGTGGATGCTTGATGATGAATACAGTAAAATGACTGGTCTTGATATGAACGCAATCGAAGACCTGATCGAGCGTGGAAAATTGAGCGTAAAAGTTGAAGATGGTATTCGCTATATCGATCCATCAAAAGGCGCTACTGAGGTTGTTGTTCCTGCAAAACTCCAAGAACTCTCTCAAAAAAATACTCATGAGATGATAGTACAACCCGAATTTGTTGAAAAAACTATAGGGACAATTATCAATCTTCACGAAAAAGTTCTTGATGCAAAAGATGAAACGATAGAATCGATTAAAACAGAAAATGAGTTTTTAAGAGAAGCACTCGCTTCACTGCAAGAGCTTTACGATGAAGATAGAAAAACTATCCATACACTTCAAGAGCAACTCAAACTCTCTCAACAAGAGGTTGAGTTTATGCGAAGAAAATACAAATTGATGTGGAATAAAGCGATTGATGAGCATACATCTTAATGAAGATAGATGAAGCGTGTATAGGTTGTATAGTCAATCAAAGTTTTAAAGTTGCAAATGCAATCAATGCCAATAAACGGCTCTCTTTTGAACTTACTTCAACTGTTGAGAAGATGAGTAAAACTTTTTCATATGAACAAACCCCTCCAGAAATTGCAGCTGATGTTTATGAGAAAATGGCTCATATCGCAAATAAGTATGACTTGTACGATGAGGTAAAAGAACACTCAACACAAAAAGCACTCTCATTTGTACCACTATTACACAAAAAACTTTTTCAAACTAAAGAGAAACTATTGACTGCTACAAAAATAGCTGTTGCTGGAAATGTTATAGATTTAGCAGCTGAGGTTGAGTTTGATTTGCATGAAGAGTTAGAAAATATTTTTCATATTGATTTTGCCCATAATGATTTTGAAATTTTAAAATCAAAGTTGGAAAATGCAAAAACTGTGTTGGTAATTGGTGATAATGTAGGGGAACACATCTTTGATTATCTCTTTATACAAACACTTCAAGAGCTGTATCCAAATATAGAGTTTTCGTATATGGTTAGAGGCAATCCTATCATTAATGATGTAACTATGAAAGAAGCTAAAGAGGCAGGTTTTGATACACTATGTAATTTAGTTGATAGTGGTGTAAATACTCCAGGATTTACATATACTCGTGCAACTAATGAAGCAAAAAATCTTTTCGACAATGTTGATCTTATCATCTCAAAGGGGATGGGGAATTATGAATGTATCCATCCATCACATAGAGAAGGTATATGTTTTTTACTTAAAGTTAAATGTAATGTAGTTGCATCATCTTTAGGAAAAAATATTGGGGATATTATCTGTAAATTGATCTAAAGGAATAGAGTTGAAAAAGTATATATTGTTTTTGATTTTCTCTTGTTTTTTATATGCTGAGCAAGGAAGTTTTTCTTTTGCATTGTCAAATATGATGATGGATTATAGAGAATATGATGACTCTGGTACTCTTTTAGATAGAGAAAAAACAAATATGCTTTTAGGCATTGATCTTTCTTACAAAAGTATTGTTGAATGTGATAATGAGATGTGCTCAGATGTAACATTTTTTCTCTCTGCATATAGTGGAGATAGCGATTATACTGGTTCACTTATAAGTTCATCCCTTGGATATGGAAGTTATACATCTACTACTTTTAATGCCTTATATGATGTGGGTGTAGAGTATAAAAATAAGCATAACTTGAGATACTTTAATTTTATCTATGGAATTGGAATAGGATTTCACTCTTGGTATAGGGAGCTTTCTGATTCGCAAAACGAGCTTTATTCTTGGTTTTATTTGATGCCTGAGATAGGAGTCTCAAAAGATATTTTTTCAGATATGAATCTTGGAATCAATATGAAATATAAGTATGGTTTGAGTCCAACTATGAAACTAAATCTAATCTCACAAGAGTTTAAATTGGGTGGTGCAGAAGTTGTAGATATAGAAATCCCTTTAATCTATAGATTAAATAATCAAGTAGATATATATACATCTTATACTTATTCACATCAAAGTATTGATAAATCAGATGAAATCATTATAGATGCTTATAAATACTGGGAACCTCGAAGTAGTACAAACGATCATTATTTAAAACTTGGTGTAACCATTAAATACTAACTTTATAAATTAAAAAGCCTCCACATTGTATAATCTCGCAATTAATTTAGAAGTGAGACGATAATGATTACATTTAGCGAAATGTTATTAAAACTACAAGAGTTTTGGATGAAAGAGGGGTGTAATATCGTACAACCTTATGACATTCCAGCTGGGGCTGGAACATTTCATCCTGCTACTTTTCTTAGATCACTTGACTCAACTCCATGGGCAACAGCTTACGTAGCACCATCACGTCGTCCAACTGATGGACGCTATGGTGAAAATCCAAATCGTCTTGGATCGTACTATCAATTTCAAGCTATCATTAAACCCTCACCTGATAACATTCAAGAGTTATACTTAAAATCGCTAGAGTATCTTGGGCTTGATGTTTCAAAACACGATATTCGCTTTATAGAAGATAACTGGGAATCGCCAACACTTGGTGCATGGGGACTTGGCTGGGAAGTATGGCTTAATGGTATGGAAGTAACTCAGTTTACGTATTTTCAACAAGTTGGTGGGATTGAGTGTAAACCTGTAACTGCTGAGATCACATACGGAACTGAGAGACTTGCGATGTATCTTCAAGGTGTAGATACTGTCTTTGATATCGTGTGGAATATCGATAAAAATAGTAACAAAACATACTACAAAGATGTGCATAAAGAGAGTGAGATCGAGTTTTCAAAATACCACTTTGAAGTAGCTGATACAGCGATGCTTTTTGAAGAGTTTAACGCAAAGAGTGTAGAGTGTTTACGTACACTTGAGGCTGGACTTCCACTACCCGCGTATGATCTTTGTATGATGGCTTCACACGTATTTAACGTACTTGATGCAAGAAAAGCTATCTCTCAAACTGAACGCCAAAACTATATCTTAAAAATTCGTGAACTTTCACGTGGTTGCGCAGAGCTTTATAAAGCACAAGAAGAAGATAGAAATAAGAGAGTAAATGGATAGTATGTCACATTGACATATTTTTCAAAGAGTTTTTAGTTTTTTTGTATAATTTTCTGTCACCACCTAAAAAAGGTGGGACAAAACCAAGTATAAGGAGGTCGCTTTTGAAGCGATTTACCCTAAAGGTTAGGTTGAAACTTAGACCCTTCAGCCTAACTATAAAGGTAAGTGGGCAATAGCCCACTCCTATACTTGGAATTATATCATAAAAGTAAACAGTTATGGAACTAACACAAGAACAAGAAGCAAAATTTAAAAAACTTGGTATTCACTCTTTAGCGGAGTTAGCACTTCATATTCCCTCTAGTTATGAAGATCATAGAGTTACCTCTACTCTTGTACCTCAAAAATATCAAGTGATTGACGCAACTGTTCAGTCGGTTTATCGCTCTGCAAACTCTATACAAATCACTTTTTTTGCTCATAATTTTGGACATACACTCTCTGGAGTTATATTTAAACCACAGCCGTATATGCTCCATGCATTTCATACTGGGCAAAGAGATTATTTTTATGGGTTTATAGATTGTAAAATGGGCCAGTGTACTATAACTATGCCTAGAAAAGTTTCACATATTGGGAAAATCACACCAAAATATAAATCAAAACTCAGAAATGATACACACGCAAAACTTGTGCAAAAACTTGTAACAGCAGAAAATCTCTTTCAAAGCGGTTTAAAACAAGAGATAGTAGAGGCAGTTTTAAAACTTCATTTTCCATCAGAATTACCACCAAAAGAGTTAAATGAAACAAGTTTACAAGCACTTAAATATTTAGAACTTTTTATCTACCTTTTGCAACTGAGAAAAAAAAGAAGATATTTTAAAACTTTAGTTTCAAAACAAAGTGAGTATAAAACTTGGACAAAAAAACTTCCATTTGAACTCACTCTTGAGCAACAAAATGCTATAGAAGATATACAAAAAGATTTTAGCAAAGAGGTGGCTGCTAGACGTATGATAGTTGGTGATGTTGGTAGTGGAAAAACAATGGTGATACTTGCATCTGCTTATATGATGCACCCATATAAAAGTGTGTTGATGGCTCCTACTACTATTTTGGCAAATCAACTTTATGAGGAAGCACAAAAATATTTAGATATGCAAGTTGCACTCGTTACCAATAAAACGAAAAAAGTTGATTTATCAGAGTATGATTTTATTATAGGCACACATGCACTTTTATATAGAGAGCTTCCAGAAGTTGGAGTTGTTATGGTTGATGAACAACATCGTTTTGGAACGGCACAGAGAAATTTACTTGAAAAGTTGGTAAGTTCTGGTAATAAAAAGCCCCATTTTTTACAATTTTCAGCAACCCCTATCCCACGAACACAAGCGATGATAGAATCAGCACATATAGATGTAAGCCTCATAACATCAACTCCTTATAAAAAAGATATAGACTCCCAAGTTATCCAAAAAAAAGATTTTAAAGATTTACTTGAACATATCAAAGAGGAGATTGCACAAAAAAATCAAGTGTTACTAGTATATCCATTAGTGGAACAAAGTGAAGCATTAGAGTATCAAAGTATAGATGAAGCACGAAGTTATTGGGAAAAGAATTTTGAAAATGTATATGTAACACATGGCAAAGATAAAGATAAAGAGCAAGTCCTACTTGATTTTCGAGATAATGGTGACATTTTAATAGCTACAACTGTTGTAGAAGTGGGCATCTCTTTACCAAGACTCTCAACAGTTGTCATTGTAGGAGCTGAGCGATTAGGGCTTTCGACTTTGCATCAACTTCGTGGACGTGTAAGTCGTACAGGACTTAAAGGGTATTGTTTTTTATATACAAATAGACAAGAATCTCAAAGGTTAGAGGAGTTTGTAAAAACGACAAATGGTTTTGATATAGCAAATTTAGACTTGCGTTATAGAAAAAGTGGTGACTTGTTAAAAGGGGAAAGTCAAAGTGGAAGTCAATTTAAATATTTTGACTTCGCACTTGATGAAGAAATTGTTAGTGAGGTAAAAAGCGACTTGTTAAAAGCCTAAAGGATTAATACAAGCCAAATTTCCCATCATTTCTTTTATAAAGCACACGTGTTTTATCCTCATGATCGATGAAGATATCAAACATTTTTCCAGACTCTTTGAGGTCATTTAAAACATCTTCAACTTCACGAGGTTTATAAAGATCAAGCTCAACAGGAACAATCTCATCTTCCATCTCAGCTTCAGCTTCTTTTACATCACTTAGCTCTGCTTTTATCTCATTAAGACCAACTTTTTGGTGGTCTACCTCTTTATCATGTAAACGACGAAGTGCTTTCTCTGCACGCTCTAACGCCATATCAATAGCAGCATGTAAATCACCATCATTTTGATTAATAACAATAGTGTGTTTTTGAGGGAGATTGAGTACAAATTCGATGTTGAAGTGTTCTTTTCCCTTTTTATGAGAAGAACTAGCTACTGCACTTGTTGAGATAATGTCTAAGTTATATTTTTTAAAAGCATCTATAGAGCTTTTCATATGCTCTTTCATAGATTCTGTAAGTTCGATATTTCTACCAGTTAAAGAGATATTCATATCATAATCCTTTTTTTATAAGAATTATAACATTTCAAAGTTTATAAAAAAGCAATATTTTAGAGTTTTTGTATAGAGCGTCTAAAATATCTTACAGGCTCAGTTGTTCCAGCTGGATTTGCTGTTACTGTTACATCCATAATTACAGTTCCATCTAGACTGACCCCATTTGGAGCGACAAAATCACTTGTTATTCCAAGTTGATTTCCTGCAGAATTTACAGCACAAGTAGTAGCGGCAGCAGGAATAAATTGAGTAGTTATATTAACAGTATAAATACCATCGTAAACAAAGTTTGTTGCTAATGGAGTACATGGATTTGCTGATTGAGAAAGTAGTAGCATTTTATACTCTGTTGCAGAACGAGATAATAGTACAGACTGTTCATATAGATAGAGATTGGTTGTTTTTTGGCTCATTTGGGAAGAGAGAGATATAGAAATAGCCAATATTGTAGAGATGATAACTATAACAAATATAGCCATTATCATAGCTATACCACTACGGTTTAAAATACTGTTTTTTCTTTGCATAGCGCGTAATTCTCCACTAAGTTAGTATTTGCACATACTTGTATTTTTATTAAAGAACCCTCAGCACGAAAACGAAAAGTGCTCACATTTCTAGCCAATACGGTTCTTGTACCATTTTGGAGATAAGTCTCTCCTAACCAAGGTTGGTAGTCATAATAAAAAGCTAACTCTCCCATATTTGTTCCTGCATTATAGTTCTCTAGAGCTACAGCATATGCAGTCCAAACAAGTTTATAATATTCTGAGACCTCCACATTTGCAAAGCTACCTACACTTGGAACTAATTGTGTATTGCTTCCTCCTACCATATTGATGGGATGAATATTACTATTTTGATCACCTATAGCACCTGCAAATCCCCAAGGGTTATTTGCAGCCAAAGGTGAGTCTATAAAATAAAGTGCTGCACTGTTAAGATTAGTTCCTCCATTTGAGAGATCACTAATACGATTCGTTAAAGTTGCAAAACTACTCCCTGGTGACACAAGAAGATTTGCATTACTATTTTGAAGGTCAATCACACCACTCCAAAGTGGTTGATTAGTCCCTCTAAAGCCATCAATATCAGTAGCAATCCATTCAAAAGTTGGTACATTAGGAGCAACACCACCAAGTAAATATGTTCGCCCTCCAGCAGCATTAACCGCACTTACAGAACCTGTTATACGGTTTTCTAGTCTTTTAGCTATAAACTCTACAGCACTTCCACTTCTACTTTGTAGATCATTATTGACTTTTGTAAAAATAAAGTTTTGGTATGTATTACTAAGTAGTTCAACTCCAAAGTGAGCAAGTATACCAATGACTACAATCACAAAGATAAGTTCAAGCATTGTAAATGCATAACGTAATCGAGACATTAAAACGTCCTCTTTGCTATAGATATATCTCCGATATTAGCACTAAAAGCTCTAAGTACAACAACAGCTACACCACCATCTCTTATAGTTATGCGTAATTGTTTTAGATCAGGGTTTATAGCTACAGCACCAAAACCACATCCAGCACCATTAGAACATTGTGTCACTGCAGCAGTTGCAGTATAGTTTGACTTATAAGCAGCTTTGGAAGCAGTGCTTGTAAAAATGTTATTCCCATTCCATTGAGCAGCAAGATTGTCTATCGTATAAGCAATAGCGGCATTATTTGATACAGCAACTGTAAGATCACTGAGACATCTTCTTGTAACATCTCCAGTTCGTTGGTTTGGTTGACCATTTAGCCCAATATTACAATTTCCTGTATTAATAGTTCTTGATAACCCTCCAGAGATAATCGCATCAAATTGTGAATTTGCATCCCAATAACTTGAGATAGCTTCACTTAAAATCGCTTGAGAAGCAAAAACAGCCTCTTGGACAATATTGTCTTCACTGCTTTGGTCGACGCTTTGTGTCATAGTTGGTAGTGACATCACAACAACAGCAATTACAACAATAGCAAAGATGAGTTCTATCATAGTAAAGGCATATCTTCTTACCACATGATTCTCCTATTTTTTGGAGCTACCCCTTTTGTATCAGTTGTACTATCCTCTTCAAAAATTCCACTCCAACCACTAGCACCTATAAACTCTACTATAAAACTATTAGCAGTAGCATTACCATTGCTTGCATTATATATGAGCCAAGGGTCTGATTGCATCTGCATAGTTGCATCATATGGTAAACCATTACCACCTTGATATGTCAATGGTAGTTCATACATATATGGCTCTTGTTCAACTAATGCAGACGCATTCACTTGAGAATTCGCGACTTCTGAAATAGCACCTATATCACCATCATTAGTTTGTGTTCCACTAATATTTACACCAGATGCAGTAGGGTCATCATGATAAGGGTTTGTCCACCAACGTATGTCGTTTGTTTGAAATGAATTTATTGGTAAAGTTGCTGATGTTGCAACTGTTGCTGCTTGACATGTATAAGCTGCATCTGTTGGATCACAGTAGATTGTGAAATAAGCTAAAACTTTTGTAGATGTATCACTACTTGTAGCAGTTCCTGTAGTACATGGGAGTTCGTTACATATTATAGTCACTTTTGGAGCAACAGTTTTTCCATAATAATGATGCACAACTTGTCCTACTGTACGATTCCCTTCTGCAAATTTATTGTTCACTAAGTCAGCATTAAATAGTGTAGCGTTATCTTCTGCTGCTATAAAACTATAGTTGATATCTTCTGGTCCTGCTGAAACATTTATATCTCTATTGAAGTTAAGATTAGTGCGTAGACGCATTGTCCCATTTTGATCTTTTTGGAAAAATGCAGCTGTTGTATTAAAGTCAGCATTTTCTGTTGTATGACCTTTTGCAATTGTACTGTTAATATCAAATGTTGTTAATGTAGAACTGTTACTATCTAAATTATGTACTAAATATTGATATGCTAAGTCTACACTTGTAGTATCTGACTTGTCAATGGTAATATGTAGAGGTCTGGAAAAACAGTTAGCAACATAATTACTAAGTGCAGTACCAGAAAAACTTGCTGCTGTAACAGTTGTATCTAAGTGAACAGAGATAGACTCGTTTTGGTCAATATTTGCCATATAAACAAAAAGATCTCTAGTATCTGTCATATCTGAATCCGTTTTATTACTATCTCCTACAGATAATGTATTTGATAGGTTAAATTGGTAAGGATGAAACGTTACATTGAGGTCATGATATGTTACAAATGTATCTTGGTTTATATGTGTACTACTTATATTACACCCATTTAAGTTATCATATGCAGATGTAGATGCTACAAAACTACTCCCCACAACACAGTCTGAACCAGATTGGAAATATGATGATGAATAGTGATGAGATTGTTCTATTCTATCGATAGCAGTCCATGAACTGTCTACCATGCTAAATATATAGTCTCCCACTTGTGCAACTGAAGTGTCTGCAATATCTATTCCGCTGTTGATAGTCAGGTTAACATCTTTATCTGTTAAGTCGTTACATCCACTCACATCTTGTCCATTTTGAGGAGTCCATACGTATCGAGAAACTGCTACATTTGCATCGGTTAAACTCGCAGAAGCATTACTATATTGAGCATTGTAGCCAGAAGATGCATTGTTATCTATATGATTTGTTGCATTGACATCAAGTTGATAGGTATAACCAGAAGCCAAGTCTATATGTCGGTTTGTAGATGGATTTGTAACACCAGTGAAATTTTGTGTAAGAAGATTAAGTTGTGGACCTCCACTTAAGTTTTGATCAGATAAATGGACTTGAAATGCCTCTGGTCTGATTGAAAAGTTATCCCTACTACAAACGGAGTATGTATTGTAACCATAAACACAATCCATACATGTTTGAAGATCACTCCAAGTCATAGCAGAAGCAAAAGAGCTACCAGCATTACTACAGTACTGTGCAACAGTATCTGTACCAGATGCGATGTCTGCCATACATTGGCCATTTTTAACTAGAGTTGGAAAGTTTTTTACATTCCATCTTGTTTCACCATCTTTTTCCACTTTTTCTAGTTGAAGAAGGGTACCATTCCCATCATCAAAATAACTAATACGAAATGCTGCATTTTTTGAGGCTTTTTGGTTAAATCCACTTACATTTAAAGGTGTTAATGATTGGTTATCAAAAAGAACCCATACTCTATCAGAAATGGTATTGTTAACATCACTACATGTTGCCGCGGTGTCATGAAAAGAGTTAAGATCAACAATATCAACACCAACTATAGTAGTAGCTGGAATGAGGTCATGAAGGTCAGAACTATTTGCATCGACTGTAGCTACACTTAAGTTTCCTTGTCTATTGACCACTTGAGTATTTAGGTTGTAGTAATAGCTAGAATCACTAGTATAAAGACCATTTTCAATAACATTGAAAAGTCCATAAACTGGATCAAAGTCAGATGAACCACTACAGATAGGAACATCTTCATCAATTATACTTGATCTATAAATAGTTTGGGTTTGAGTTGCAGAGAGTGGTACTGTTAGATCATAGTTGATTCTTGCAACAATAGGTAAAGACATATCAGAAACATGAGGTGTTAAGAAAAAGTAAATATAAAAGTACTCAAAGGCATTAAAAGAAGTTATAGGCACCCCATTTATATAATCTGTCCCTAACGTTAAAAATGAATCTGAAATATGCGCTGGATAAAAACTTCCAGGTTCTGTTACATAGGTACTGTTTGAAATATAACTAGCTTGAGTAGTATTGATGTCTATAATATCTATAGTGATATTAGTTGCTTCTATTTCTGATTCTTGGGTATTTTTTATGTACATACCTACTTGAATAGGATTACTAGAGAGAGACTCAGCACTTATATATGGCCCTTTATTGGGATCGTAGCCTTCTGTAAGATAGACATCATCTTGTTTATATGCATAGTCGTAACATAAACTAGGTTCTCGTAAACCTGTGATTTTGTTTACAAATACTCCAGTATCCCATGCAGAATCACCTGTATCAGCAATAGCCATTTTAAAGTGATACGTTTGTCCTGGAGTTAAGTTATCTAAGGTTGCATGTAAGATGTGTGTTATTCCATCATATTCTACATCTACAGGTGGATTGTTTTGAGTACAATTCGGTACACCAGTACCTTTTTTACAGTTATCTATAAAAAAGCTAGTGTTTGTTAAATTTTCTGCAGTAGAATCATCATAGATACCTACAGAGCCGTTGTTTACGTTATTAACAGTTACAGTTTGATAATTATCAATATTATTTATAGTAACATAGGTTTGGTTGTCAATTACTCTAGCAATATTGTATGTTTGTGGAAGATCACCACCAGAGACAAAGAAGCCAAAAGCATCATTAAATTGAGAACCAACATATTCATTATACTCTTCTGATGCAAACTGATAATCAATGAGTAATAAACGAGTATTTGCATCTAAAGTAACATCAAATTCAAAAATAACAGGATTGTAGATTGCATCGCTAGCAATTGCTATTAAGTCTGTATCAGAATAGATATCTGATTCTTGGATGGATGTTCGCCATGAACTATTTGTAGTAAAAGATTCTTTTACATTCATACCAGTAAGGATAATCCCCTCGTCTATCTCTAATCCAGCTCCGTTAATACCGTTAGAAAATACACCCACTTGCTTTCCATCACCATGTGTAATCTTTGCATTTGTAATAGTAATACCTATACCCTCAATTTTTGATGCTAAAGTTGCAGCACTTACATCATAAGTACAATTGGCAGTTGTACCTGTACAAGCTATATCAGCATATGAAGATAAGGTAAATAAAAAAAGTAGAATGAGTTTTGTAAATAGATTTTTCATAATACACCCCTTCGTTTCAAAGTAGAAAAATCACTGCACCAAACCACAGGGCTCAGTAGCATGTAAACAATTGCCTACATTCCAATTGTCTAACTTTCCTACTTAAGTATAGCTTAAAAAGTTTAAAAAAAACATAAGTTGTGATATTTTTGTTATTTTTTTTAAATTTTTTTGTTTAAACACTATTATAGAAGTTTTGGATAAAATAACAATCTAATTAATATCTAGGAATATTTTATGCAAAACAGGTTTAGAGTTTTATTTTTATTTATAGGGATTGTTTTATTTTTTAGTGCTTGTTCAAAAGATGTTGAGGAATACAATAAACCAGCGGTATATTGGTATGGCAAGATCATCAACTCTATAGCAGATGGAAATCTTGATAAAGCGGATGATTATTATGCTTCACTGCAAGGGGAACATATAGGCTCACCTCTTTTACCACAAGCTACTATGATACTAGCAATTTCACATATGTATAACGAAGAGTATCTTTTAAGTGAGCATTTTTTAGATGAGTATGTAAAAAGATATGCAAATGAAAATGAAAGAGAGTTTGCAGAGTTTTTGAAAATAAAGGCGAAATACCTTTCACTGCCAAATCCAAGGCGCGATCAAGTGCTTATACAAGATGCGATAAAAAGTGCAGAGGCATTTAAACGAAACTATCCACGCTCTGAGTATTATGCGTTAGTGGATTCGATGCTTACAAAATTGTGTCTTTCAGAGGCTGCTTTAAACGAAACTATCGCTTTATTGTATGACAGAGTTGATAAGCATAAATCTGCGCAGTATTATAGAGATATTAAACCTGAACCTTGGATAAAATGGGATGAGATTGAACGTGCAAACACACCATGGTATAGAGAGTGGTTTGAGGGCGATGGACGTGCAAGTTGGTATGGTTTTATGATTCCAGATACGCAAAGTGTGGTCTCACGAAACTCTATACAAGATGATAATAGTACAAAATAAGGACAAAAACAGATGAATTTGAGTAATTATGGAGAGTTTCCTGCTGATATTCCAGTAATAGCAGAGGATGATATATTTTTATACCCTTTTATGATCTCCCCTTTATTTTTAAATGATGAGAAAAATATTGATGCTGCAACAAAAGCTATAGAAGATAACTCTTTAGTGATTGTTTGCCCTACAAAACCTGAGCAAGAGGGTGAACGTGAGTATGAGTCTTTATATGATGCAGGAGTTGTAGGCTCTATCATGAGAAAAGTTGCCTTGCCGGATGGTAGGGTGAAAGTTTTATTTCAAGGTTTAGCACGTGCTAAGATGTTACATAAAATCTCAGATAGCCCACTTATAGCTCATGTTGATGTGATCCCTTCTATTGAGGTAAATACTCTTAAAATTGATGCGATTTTAGAAGTAGTTCGTGAGAAAGTGCGTACACTCTCTGGTGTAAGTAACTATTTTCCACCTGATCTTTTAAGAACTATTGAGGAAAATCACGATCATAATCGTATAATTGACTTGATCTGTTCAACTGTAAAACTTAAAAAAGAGCAAGCGTATAAACTTTTTACACAAACAGATACAGAACAAAGATTTTTAGACCTGATCGACTATCTTATTGATGAGATAGAAGCAAATAAGCTCCAAAAAGAGATACGTTCAAAAGTACATACACATATAGAAAAAGTAAATAAAGAGTACTTTTTAAAAGAGCAACTCAAACAGATTCAAAAAGAGTTAGGTACTGATACTGCTCGTGATGAAGAGATCGAAGAGTATCGTAAAAAACTTGAGGCGAAAAAATCTAAAATGTCTGAAGATGCTTACAAAGAGGTAAGTAAACAGCTAGAGCGTTTTTCAAGAATGCATCCAGATTCTTCTGATGCTTCTATGACACAAACATATCTTGATTGGGTCTTAGATGTGCCATATGGCTCTATGAGTAAAAAACCACTTGATATACAAGATGTAGAAAAACAACTTGACAAAGATCATTTCTCTTTAGAAAAACCAAAAGAGAGAATTGTTGAGTATTTTGCTGTAAAAGAGTTATTAGAACTTCGAGGAATTAAACAGACAAAAGCTGCTGGTGCAATTTTATGTTTTTCAGGACCTCCAGGTGTTGGTAAAACATCTTTAGCAAATTCAATAGCTACAGCATTGAAGCGACCGTTAGTGCGTATAGCTTTAGGTGGATTGGAAGATGT
Organism: Sulfurimonas sp.; assembly: GCF_050296975.1. Classification (GTDB taxonomy): domain Bacteria; phylum Campylobacterota; class Campylobacteria; order Campylobacterales; family Sulfurimonadaceae; genus Sulfurimonas. The sequence continues at coordinate 45,564 of NZ_JBNKRX010000011.1, read as the reverse complement.
GAATGAGTTGCGTGGACATCGTCGTACATATGTTGGAGCAATGCCAGGGCGTATAGTTCAAGGTTTAATTGACGCGAAAAAAATGAATCCAGTTATTGTTCTTGATGAGATCGATAAAGTAACTAGAAATGGGAGAGGTGATCCAACTGCAGCACTTTTAGAGATACTTGACCCTGAGCAAAACAATGCATTTCGTGATTATTATTTAAATTTCAACATCGACCTTTCAAATGTGATTTTTATAGCAACTGCAAATGATGTAGCACGTATACCAAAACCACTTTTTGATAGAATGGAGTTTATCACAGTTAGTTCATATACACCACAGGAGAAATTTGAGATTGCAAAGCGTTATTTGATCCCTCAAGAGTTAAAAAAACATGGACTTAAAAAATCGGAAGTAACTATCTCTAAACAAGCATTAAAAGAGCTTATCCATAGTTATACACGCGAAGCAGGTGTACGTAACCTACGTCGTAGAATTGCGCAACTTGGACGAAAAGCTGCACTTATGATGTTAAAAGATAAAACACTTTCAAAAATTTCTGTAGGTGTAAAAAATTTAGATGAGTTTTTTGACAAAAGTGTTTTTGAGATTGAAAAAACAGATAAAGTTCCAGTCATTGGTGTAGTCAATGGTCTTGCATGGACAGCAGTTGGTGGTGATGTTTTAAAAATAGAGTCTATCCGTATAAAAGGTAAAGGTGTTATGCAACTCACAGGTAGCCTTGGAGATGTTATGAAAGAGTCAGCTCGTATCGCTTTTAGTGTTGTGAAAACTTTAATAGATACAAGAAAAATTGAAATTTCTGAAGATAATATCCCTCTTTCTTTTAAAGAAAAAGAAGATGGTGTAGCAATTGATCCTAGTGAAGTATATAAACGTTATGACCTACATGTACACGTCCCAGATGGTGCAACGCCAAAAGATGGTCCAAGTGCAGGAATTGCGATGGTAAGTGTTATAGCTTCTATACTTTCATCGAAAAAAATACGCTCAGATATTGCAATGACAGGTGAAGTTTCACTTAATGGCGATGTGTTACCAATTGGTGGACTTAAAGAGAAACTTATCGCTGCACATAAAGCAGATATGAGTAAAGTTTTAATCCCACAAAAAAATTATGACAGAGATCTTGATGAGATACCACAAGAAGTAAAAGATGCTATGAAAATTGTTGGGGTTAAAAGGATAGAAGAGGTACTGAAACAAGTTCTTGTATAAGAACTTGTTTTTTAATTAGTCTTAGACGATGACCGTTCCCATTTTAGTAATGAGTTCATCGTTTCTAATTGGTTTCATTAAAAACCCATTTGCTCCAGCTTCAAGTGCTTCAGCTTTTTTTGTTTCATCAGTTGTTAAAACAATGATAGGAAGTTGATTTAAAGAAGCATCTGCACGCACAACTTTTAGCATCTCAATTCCACCCATAATAGGCATGATAATATCTAAAAGAATAAGATCAATATCACTGCGTCCTTTGAGCTCACTAATAGCATCAGAACCATTTTTTGCTTCTATAACTTCTTTAACATTTCCAGTTTTTAAGAGCATTGACTTTAGTAGCTTTAAATTGATTAAATCATCATCTACTGCAAGTACTACTAAATCTTTCTTTGTCATAGTTTATATCCTTTAAATATATTTTTCTAAAGCAGACTGTAATTTTTCTTTATTTATAGAATCTTCTAAGATAAGAATGTCAGTATCTGTTGACACATCCACTGCATCTTTAAGTAAAGAATCAAGTAGTACTACTTTGTATCTATTTGTTTGAAGTTTTTCATTCACAAGTTCAACACTGTTTGCAATATCATAATCAAAAGCTAAGTTTGTTAGTATTCTACCTATAAGTTTTGAATTAAATTTACTATAGTTTGCAATTAATACATCTGAATCATAAGCAATAGGTTGCACCTCTTCATCTAACTCATTTGGTTCTTCGAAATCTTCTTCAATGATCTTCTCAAAAACTTCTTCTGTTGGTATTTCAACTTCAGTATCAGTGAGATTTTCCTCAACAAACTTATCTGCTGCTAATTCAGTAACCTCTTCAATAATCTCTTGAGAATTATTATCTGCTAAATCATCTTCTGTAATTACCACTTCTGGATGTTCAGTATTTTCAGGAGTTAACTCCTCTTCATAAATAATATAATCACCTAAAAAGTGGTTGAGTAAAGTTACAATCTCTGCACGAACAAGAGGTTTTGTTGTATACTCATCGAGTCCAGCCTCTAAAAATCTTTCACGATCCCCTTTAAGTGCATTGGCAGTAAGTGCTAAGATTGGAACGTGTGGTTGATTATAAACCTCTTCATACTCTAAGATCTCTTTTGTTGCCTCCATACCATCTAAGAAAGGCATTTGGATATCCATAAAGATGAGATCATAATTTCCATCTTTACGTTTTTGGAATGCTTCTAGACCATTAGATGCAATGTCGATAGTTAAACCTAAATCTTCCAAAGTTCTTTTTATCAGTTTTTGGTTAATGATATTGTCTTCTGCGACAAGGACATTTGCATTGAATCTTGAAGATTCAACGTTATACTTTTTACGAGCAACTTTTTTAGATTTTTTAGCATTGAAGTTTGATGAGCTAAAGTTTTCTAATGCTTGTTTTAATTTTGTCGTATTTAAAGGCTCATAAAGGGTTTTGAAAATATCAAGTCCCATAGAGTCTATTTTTCTCATATAGTACGATTTTGTTAAAAGAATTAACTCTTCAGGCATTGAACTAAATGTACTTAGATCATTTTCAGTTGCATAATCATAGTCAATAAATAAGAGATCATAACTCACTTGTCGCTGGAGTGTTTCAAGTTCATTTAAATCTTTAAACAATGTATAACTAACACCATAGAAGTCTAAATATTCACGTAAATATCTATCTTGTGTTTTTTGTTTTTGTGCTGATTCATATACAAGAGCATTAATACTTGAGTAAACACCTTTAGAAGACTCTTGTGTAGCTTCAACCTCTTCAAAATCAAGTGTAAAGAAGAATGTAGTCCCTTCACCTGCTTCACTATGAAGATCAAGTTGTCCACCCATAAGTTCAATAAATCTTGATGAAATTGTAAGTCCTAGACCAGTACCACCATATTTACGTGTAATTGAAGTATCGGCCTGTGAGAATGCCTCGAAGATTCTTGCTTTTTGCTCACTAGTTACACCAATACCACTATCTTGAATCTCAAATCTAACACGTGTAATACCATCTTGAGGTGCTTCAAGTTTTCTAATGTCAACATTGATTGCACCTGAGCTACTTGTAAATTTAACAGCATTTGAGAGAAGGTTGATAATAACTTCTTTAATTTTTGTTGGATCCCCTTTGATAGGTTTTTCCAGTTCAGGATCGATAAAACAACCAAGGTCAATATGTTTTTCACTCGCACGTACAGCATAAACTTCAACAGCGCTTTCAAACTCTTCGATAGGGTTAAATATAATATCTTCAATCTCAAGTTTATTAGATTCAATTTTAGAAAGGTCAAGAATATTATTGATAATCTCAAGAAGATTCTCAGAAGATTTTTCAATAATCTCAACAAACTCTTGTTGCTCCTCTTTGAGACCTGTATCTTTAAGAAGTTCCGTAAATCCAACAATACCATTAAGTGGTGTACGAATCTCATGCGACATATTTGCCAAGAACATAGATTTTGCTTCACTTGCCTCTTGTGCAAGCTCTTTATCTTCTCTTGTTTGTTCAATGATTTTTTCAAGTAGATTATATGCCTCTGTTGTCCCTTTTGCAGTATCGAGGTTGATATTTTCCGCATCGTGTTCTGTCGCATCTTCGGCAACACGGATAAGAACCTCTTCAAGGTTTTTGATATTTTTTGCAATCTCATTTGAGAGTAAATAACCCAAAATAGCAAGGACAATAATAACTAACCAAATTGTTAGAGTGATAGTTAAGAATTGTAAAGCATCTGTTTTTACACTAATTGCTCTTGCATCCATCGCTTCAAGAATTTTTTCTTGAGCATCTGAGAGAAGATTTGTTTTCTCTGATAACATTGCAAACCAAACACCTGGATTTGTTTCATATTCACCAGCAGCAGCTGAGATCATAACAGAAGCTCTTTCTGTATTGATATCATCAAAAAGTTCGAGGGCATCTTCAGTTTTAAAAATTCCATTGAGTGTTGCTATTAATTCTTGATCTTTTAAAGTATCGTAAGTAATAGCATCTGCTTTTGAAACAAGGTTAATCCACTTATTGACTTCCTCTTCATCTAGTTCAGTTGAACGTGCAATTGCGAAGGAGATAAAATCACGTTCTGCTGCAGTAAACTCATTCGCACGAACTAGATTAATGTATTTAAATGAGTAGTCATTGATTGCTGTATCTAACTGATTATATGTAATCTCTTCAAGTTGTTTGATGGCAAGTTGTTGAGCATGACCATAAACTTTTTCGTATACATCTTTAAAGTTTGTTTTTTGCTCATCTACAAGTGTTCTAATGGTTACAATGTCTTTATATGCTTTTTTAAGCTGAGCAGTTTCACTATCTATAGTTGAAGAGTTTTTTATCGTAGCTTGTGCATCAATATGTTGAAAATAAAGTTTTGCTTTTGCATCAACAATATTTCTCTGTTTTACAAGTGATTTGAGTGTATTTGGAGATGAGTTTCCAAGATACATAACTGTCATACCTCTTTCACGAGATATATTATTTACAAGTGAATTTAACTCTCTATTTGCTGCAAGTCTATCTTGTAAAAGTTGTGCAGCTCTATAATTTGCATACGAATCATATACGAAGTAACTCGTAATCGAAAATAGAATAATAATAGGTAACAGTGAGATGAGTCTAAGTCTATTTTTAAGTCCTAGTTGCATATCTTAATCCTCAACAGAAATTTGTTCTAAAAGTGCTTCGATTTTAGATACCTCATTGGATGCACTTTCAACATTATCAACATCTAAAAGTGTTTGAATTTCATTGGATAGGTTTGTAAACCTTATATTGCTACTCATCCCTTTTAACTGACGTGCTTGTGCTTTTACTAGATCTAAATCTGAGTTATGCAGGGCAGTTTTCATAGTTGCTATCATATCTTTTGCTTCAGAATTAAACTCTCCAAGAAGCTCTTGAAGTGCTTCTGAGTCAACACCTATTTCGTTAGCTATTTGCTCTTTTGAATAGCTTTGTGGAGCACTTGTTTCTTCAGGTTTGAGTAATAACTCATCTTCAAAAGAGGTATCTAAAAGGTCAGTTTCTACTTCATTTTGTACCACAAAATTATCATCAGCAAGTTCTGGAAGTTCTATCTGCTCTGGGACATCATCATCTGCAATTGAGTAATCATTTTCTTCAATTGTATTTTCTTCTTGTTTAGCTGTCTCTTCTACTAAAGAGATGTCATCATTTGATGAAGTATCATCTTTTAGATCAAACACCATCTCCTCTTCAACCTCTTCAGGTGCATTTTGAGGTGCAACATTTAAAGCTAATTCTTCACCAGCAAGTTTTGCGATAATTACATAAAAAATATCTAAATTTTTCTTGATGGCATTGATATCCGATGTAGTGTTAACTGTTGTTAAAACCTCTAAAGCATCTTCTATACGAAGATTGGCCGCAACACCTTTGAGTTTATGTGAAAGAATTTTCACATTATCTATATCACCTTCATCTAAAGCACTATATAAACCAGGTTTAAACTCTTTTGCTTGGTTGATAAAATCTTCAATAAACTCTTCGATAAGATCAAGTGGTAAACCAAGTTCATCTGAAGCAATTTGAGGATTATATACATAATCACTATGAAGTGCTTTTTCAAGATCTTCATCTATTTCTGTAGATGGTTGCGGTTGTGCAAATTCTTTTTGTGGTACTTCTGCAATAACATCTTCAATCTTTTCTTCCATTTCAATTGATTCTGGAATATCTAATCTATCTGGAATTTCAGTTGATACATCTTCTTGTTGTTGTAGCTCTGGATGAAGTTCAAAAGCATCATCAACAACATCATCAATACTGAGTAAATCCATCTCAGTATCAGGACTTTGTAATGTTTCTTCAGCAACAGTATCATACTCATCTTCAACTAGGTCGTTCGATGGTGTTGATTTAGGAGTTTCATCATAAGTGTCTACTTCACTTGTAAAACTAACTGGCTCAATTGGTGCAGCATTACTAGGTATTGGTCTATCTAATAAATCAGCAGAGATAGAGTTTTTCTCTGCGTCAGTTAAACCTCTTAAATGGTTTAAATTAACTATATATGCTTTTTGTGTAGGACTATCTGCTAAATAAGATGAAGAAATTGTAACAGTAGCTTTAAATAAGTTCCCATTGGCATTAATGACAACTTGTGGTTGTTCTGAAGAGTCTGCACACGAAATATAATCTATCCAATGAACATGTTGGAAATTATGTACAAAACCAGGTGTTTTTACAAAAAGGTCAGCAAAATCTGCTGCTTCTGAACGTAACTGAGCTAAATTTTCAAGCCCTAATGTCTTAAGATCTTTCTCATCTATTCCTATAAACTCTTTTTTGTAGTTGTATATTAGCATTCTTACCCCTTAAACTGCTTCTAACATTTTTCTATAAGCTTCTTCAGTGTCGATTATATCTTTACGTGATGCCGCACGACGAGCTGCAATATAACCTGTAATATTATCATCTTTATCTTTTATTGGTAAAACTTCAGTATCTACCCAGTAGTATTTTCCATCTTTTCTCATGTTTTTAACAATACCATTCCATACTTGACCACCTTTTACAGTGCTCCACAATCTTTCAAATGCAGCAGCTGGCATATCCGGATGCCGAATAATATTATGAGGTTGACCAACTAGTTCATCAACAGTATAACCAGAAACTTCGCAAAATGCTTTATTTGCATAGGTGATTACACCTTTTTCATCTGTTTGACTCACTATCACTAAGTTTTCAAACATGTACTCTTCATCAATAGGAGTAACTTTTTCCATATTTAAACCTTATATTTAGCAAAAATTTTAGAATTGTCACAAATATATCATATTCATATAAAAATAAAACTTATTTATATGATAATTTTATATTTTTTGCATCTTTTTTGTTCAAAATACTCGCAAGTTCCTCAAAAGAGGCACTTTTAATAAGCTCAAAACTACCAAAATGGTTGAGAAGTTTTTGGATTTTTGGTGCTGAAATGCCATTTAAACTTAAAAGTTTACTCTCTTGATCAAGTTTGAGTTTTGTTTTTTTATGAAAAGTAATGGCACTTCGATGTGCTTCATCTCTTAAATTCTGTACCCATTGTAGACGTTTATCTGATTCTTGAAGTCTAAAGATTTCATCTTTTGTATAGATGATATCTTTAGCTTTTCCTTTAGCACGATGCGCTTTTGCATCAATTTTTTCTTTAGAGATTGCTATAACATCTATATGAACACCATTAGAAGCTAAAATGTCAAGTGCTAAGTTTAAAAGTGTAGCCCCTCCATCAAGTATCCAAAGATCAGGAGCTGGATTTTTTTTAAAACTTTCTACCCGTCTTGAAAGTGTTTCTCTCATTTGCGCATATTCATCTTTTGCTTCTAAATGGTACACTCTGTAAGAGTTTTTATCGAACGCTCCATTGTCATAAACTATCATAGCCCCAACAGTTGCCATCCCAGCCATATGAGAGTTATCAAATACTTCAACCCTATTTGGTACAACTTCTAAATGACATAACTCTTGAAGTTCTTGCAAAGTTTTTTGATCAGAATTTTTTTCCTTTTTAAGAAGCTCTTGAGCATTTAATAGGGCTAAATCAATGAGATCTTTTTTCTTTCCTCTTTGAGGTACAATGATTGATGCTTTTTTCTCAAATACTTGACTTAAATGAGTTTGGATAAGTTTTTGATCTTCAAATTCCATATTGAGAAGTATCGGAGCAATGATAGGTGGTTTTTCATCTCTATAAAAATCCACTAAAGCTTGTGTAAAAATCTCATTTGAATCAAACCCTTGTATTAGGTTGATAAAGTCGTGTGAAGAGGAGATGATTTTTCCATTGCGCATAAATATTTTGACCAATACTGCACGAGTTTCATTATGCCCTAGTACAAAAATATCAAAGTTTTCACTACTTGCAAAGTCTATATCTGAATTAATCTCCGAGCGAGATATTTTATCTATCGTGTCTCGCATCTGGGCTGCTTCTTCAAAACGAAGTTCCTCTGCATAAAACTCCATCTTTTCTTGGAGTTTTTTTATGAGAAGTTTTTTATTTTTAATAAGTGAAATTGCAAGTGCAACTTCTTGGTTATAACGCTCTTGAGATATAGGAAGTTCACAAGGACCTAGGCATTTATCTATCTGATAATACAAACAAAGTTTTTTTGAACGTAAACATCCTTTTTTTTGTACTAGTTTTACAATTGAATAGACCGAATTTAAGATATCTCTAGCACCAACAGAGTAAGGACCAAAATATGTAATTTCTTTAGAATTAATCACTTTTCTTGTTATATCAAGGCGAGGGTACTTTTGGGAGTTATCAAGATAGATATATGGATATGTTTTATCATCACGAAGTAATATGTTGTACTTTGGATGGAGTTGTTTTATAAGAGAATTTTCCAAAATAAGTGCATCATGCTCTGAATTTACAACTATATACTCAAGTGAAACAGTTTGTTCCAACATCTTTGTGATACGGGATGAGAGATTTTTATTTGGGTGTAAATCAGGGGTAAATAACCAATAGCTTTTTACTCTATTTGAAAGGTTTTTTGCCTTTCCAACATAAAGTAATCGTCCATTTTTATCGAAATATTGGTATATTCCAGCGGAAGATGGAAGTTGTTGAATGGTAGTTTTAAGATCCATTTTTCTCTTTTATAATGTTAAATATAGATTTTACAAGTTGATTCAAGCGTTCATCTGAGATAGTGACTTCAAGGTTACCACTTGCTCTTTCAATATAGCTAGGGGCTGTTTCATTTTTCATGGTTTGAGGTGTTTGTTTAAAAGTTGGTGTATGTGTTACAAAAGCTTTTATATCATTTATGATAAACTCTTTACACTCATCGGGAGTTACAAATTTTAAAGCACTTTTAATCGATTGTATATTATTATCAAATTCTTGTTTAGCACCTGGATGGTTGAGTACGAAAAAAAGTGTCTGATTTTTTATGTATGCGAACTTTACCATCTTTTGCAAGGGTGCATTAAAAAGGGATTGTATTTTTTTGATACAGTTAAAATGAGATAGTTTAGAAAATTGAGGTTGATTTTGAAGATTTTTTATAATATCAGTGCTATTTTTCATATGCTAATTATAACAAGCTTTTTGTTAAGTGTAAGTGGGTGTGGCTATAAAGCACCACCATACTATGAAAAAGAGGTTCCCCAAAGTGATGAAAATATTGAGTTTCACATGCAAGAGAAAAAATTTGACACAAATGAAACTTGCGAGTAGAGAGGTCTAATGTATAAATATGATGTGATTATAGTTGGTGCTGGAGTAGCTGGTCTTTATGCAGCTATGAAGCTTCCAGCAGATAAGAAAGTACTCATTATAAATAAACGAGAAACTTTTAAATGTAATACTTTTTACGCTCAAGGTGGAATTGCTTTAGCACGAGATGAAGCTGATATCCCTGTACATATTCAAGATACTTTAAATGCTGGTGATGGATTGTGTGATGAGGAAGCAGTAAAAGTTTTAAGTCAATACTCTTTTGCAGCAATTGATGACCTTATCAATAATGGTTTTGAGTTTGATAAAGATAAAGAGGGAAATGTTTTATTTACAAAAGAAGCGGCTCACTCTTGTGAGCGAATAGTACATGCTGGTGGAGATGCAACAGGACGCTATTTGCATTTCTTTTTACTCTCACATAATAAACATGCAATGCTCAGTGATGCGCGTGTAGTTGATCTGCTTATAAAAGATCAAAAGTGTTATGGTGTGACTGTTTTAGACCATAGGCAAACTAAAAATATATATGCGGATAACGTCATATTAGCAAGTGGAGGGGTTGGTTCTCTGTATGAATACCATACAAATGCACCATGTATCAGTGCTGATATGCAAGGGCTTTGTGTGATGAAAGGGATCGAACTTGACCGTATGGAGATGTTACAGTTTCATCCAACTGTATTTGTAAACTCAACGAATGCTCAAAAGATGCTTTTAACGGAAGCTCTAAGAGGTGAGGGTGCGACTATTACAGATGAAAATGGAAAAAGATTTTTATTTGAGTATGATGAACGAGGAGAACTTGCATCTCGCGATATTGTAAGTAAGTCAATTTTTCTTTACAAAAAAAAGACAGGGTTAAATGTGTACTTAAACTTTGATAATTTTGATGAAAAGTATTTTGCGCATAGGTTTCCAAATATTTATAAAAGTTTCCGAGGACTTGGATTTAAAGTGCCCCAGCAAAGAGTACCAATTTCACCAGCATTTCATTATGCGATTGGTGGGATAAAAACAGATTTAAAAGGGCGTGTGCCAAATATTGCAGGGTTGTACGCCATTGGTGAAGTCGCTTCAACACGGGTACATGGGGCAAATAGACTAGCATCTAACTCATTACTTGAAGGGCTTGTCTTTGCAAAACTAGCTGTTGAAGATATTTTAAAAACTAATAATTTTAGTGATGAAATAGTAGAGTTTCCTATCGTTGATGAAGTGATGAGCTACAAAGATGATAAAGCGAAAAAGAATCAGCTCAGACGAATAATGTGGGAAAATGTTTCAATTATCCGTACAAAAAGAGGTTTAAACGATGCATTAGAGACAATTAATGCTCTTTTAAAAGAAAAAATTGGTAAACTATTGAAATTTCGTTTATTGACAGCGAGAGAGATTGTAATCTCTGCACTTAATAGAACTGAATCGATAGGTGTTCACACCATACAAGAGGAGAATTAGATGGAACATAGTTCAGTAGTTGAAACTGCTACAGATGTAGTTGCTCAAGCAGCAACAGATGTAAATTTAGCAACAACATGGGTAGGGTGGTTAAGTTTAATCGCTTTTATCGTAGCATATTATTTTATTGCAGCTGAAGAAAAATACAGTGTAAATAAAGCTAAACCAGCGCTTTTTGCGGGTACTTTTATGTTTATGCTTGTAGGTATTTATTATGCTTTAAATGGACTAAATCCAGATCCGTTACATGATGAGTTAGAGACTTTAATACTAGAGATTGCTGAAATCTTTTTCTTTTTACTTGTTGCGATGACTTTCATCGAAACTTTAATAGAACGCGGTGTATTTGATCTTATGAAGTATAAACTTGTTTCAAAAGGTTATACATACAAGAAGCTTTTTTGGCTTACAGGTCTTTTAGCATTTTTTATCTCTCCAGTAGCAGACAACTTAACTACAGCACTTATTTTATCAACTGTACTTTTTACAATTGATAAGAAAAATATCTCATTTTTAGTTCCAGGGGCTATCAATATAGTTGTAGCAGCAAATGCTGGTGGGGCATGGTCTCCTTTTGGGGATATCACAACGTTAATGGCATGGACAGCAGGAAAAGGACAGTTTATAGATTTCCTCTATCTCTTCCCAGCATCTATAATTGGTTGGTTGATTACTGCTTACTTGCTTTCTCTTTCAGTTCCTCAAGGACAACCGGAGTTTGACCCAACAACTGAGAGCAAACCAGAACTTTTAGATGGTGCGATGGGGACTGTATATCTTGGTGTTTTTACAATTTCTATTGCTGTTTTGGGGCACCAATTTTTTCACTTTCCAGCAATGTGGGGTATGATGTTTGGTTTGGCAATTTTAAAAATGTACTCAGTTTTTCTTACAAAATCAGGGAAAAATGGATTTGATATTTATGTAAATATGCAAAAAGTTGAAAACGATACATTACTTTTCTTCTTTGGTATCCTCTCAGCAGTAGGAGCATTACATTTCTTAGGTTTCTTACATTACATACATAATCTTTATGAACTTATAGGATCAACATCTGCAAATATTGGTGTAGGTTTTCTTTCTGCAATTGTAGATAATGTTCCTGTTATGAGTGCAATTTTAAAATCTTCTCCAGCTATGGGACTAGATCAGTGGTTACTTGTGACAATGACTGCAGGTATTGGTGGAAGTATGATCTCTTTTGGTTCAGCTGCTGGTGTTGGGGTAATGGGTAGACTCCATGGAATTTATACTTTTGGTTCACATATGAAACATGCTTGGACTATTTTAGTTGGTTATATTGCATCTATCGCAATTTGGTATGTTCAATTTGAGGTTATGGGGTTGTATTAGCCCCAAGCTCTACTATCAACTACGGTCAAATTTTTTTCTTTGAAAAAAATTTCCTCCGTTGATGCTAGGGGCACCAAATCTTTTCTTTATCTTTTTTATAGTATCCTTTCGTAATTAATTACTCCCAAAGGCATTTTAATGACAAATGTTAGCATTATAGTACTCGACTTCGGGTCTCAATATACGCAATTGATCGCACGCCGTCTTCGTGAAGATCAAATCTATTGTGAAATTCTTCCTTACCATACAAAAGTTGAAGAGATAAAAGCAAAAAATCCTAAAGGTGTTATTCTTTCAGGTGGACCATCTTCTGTGTACAGTGAAAATGCTTATGAAGTTGATCAAGGTGTTTATGAGATGGGTATTCCAGTTCTTGGTATCTGTTATGGTATGCAGAGAATAGCGGTTGATTTTGGTGGAAGTGTTATCCGTTCATCGCACCATGAATATGGCAAAGCAGAACTTAATATCAACAATTATGAATCAAATGCTTCAAAACTATTTGCTGATTGTGATAACGATCGTATTGTATGGATGTCCCACTCAGATAGGGTAGATACACTTCCAGAAGGATTTGAAGTGATTGCAACATCTGCAAACTCTCCATTTGCTGCAATTGCAAATGAAGCAAAAAATGTATATGCGATGCAGTTTCATCCGGAAGTACAACACTCAGAAGAGGGTTATTTAATGCTTCGTAACTTCGCAAAAAATATTTGTGGGGTTAGTGAAAAATGGAAAATGGAGCATTTTCTAAAAGAACAAATCAGAATCATTCGTGAAAAAGTAGGTGATGGGAAAGTTCTTTGTGGTCTAAGTGGTGGGGTTGATAGCTCTGTTGTTGCAGCTATGCTTTATGAAGCGATTGGGGATCAATTAATTCCTGTATTTGTTGACAATGGACTACTGCGTAAAGGTGAGCGTGAGCAAGTTGAACAAGTTTTCAAACTAAATTTAAAAGCGCCACTTGTTGTAGCAGATGCAAGTGAACTTTTCTTAGGCCGTCTTGCTGGTATCAGCGATCCTGAGCAAAAGCGTAAAATTATTGGGCATACTTTTATCGAAGTGTTTGAGCAAGAAGCAAAAAAACATGATGGTATTAAATTCCTTGCACAAGGGACACTTTACCCTGATGTTATAGAGTCTATCTCAGTAAATGGTCCATCTGAAGTTATCAAATCACATCATAATGTTGGCGGATTACCTGACTGGATGGATTTTGAACTGATTGAGCCTTTACGTGAACTTTTTAAAGATGAGGTTAGAAAAATCGGTCTTGAACTTGGTCTTCCAGAATCTATGATTAACCGTCATCCATTCCCTGGGCCTGGTCTTGCAATCCGTATCATGGGTGATGTAAATAAGCCAGATTTAGATTTGCTTCGTGAAGCGGATGTAATTATGCTTGATGAGCTAAAAGCAAGTGGTTATTACACAAGAACATGGCAAGCATTTACAGTACTTTTAAATGTAAAGTCTGTTGGTGTAATGGGGGATAATCGTACATATGATAATACAGTGTGTGTACGCGTAGTTGAAGCAGTTGATGGTATGACAGCAACTTTTGCTCATTTACCACATGATTTGTTAGAGAGAATTTCAAGAAGAATTATCAATGAAGTTGATGGGATAAATCGCGTAGTTTACGATATTAGTTCTAAACCACCTGCTACTATTGAGTGGGAGTAAGCCAAAAGGCTTCTCTCATGTCTAAAAAAATATATCTCTTCTCAACAACTCCTTATTTAGATACTATTCATATTAATTCATTAAACACAAGATTTTTCACTCCAAATATAGATTTTTCAAAATACGATTATTTGATTATTAGTTCAAAACAAGTTGCAAAAGCACTAGAACAGTATGATATAAAAGCGTATATAGACAAACCAGCCTTATGCGTATCAGAACAAACTGCAAAAAGTTTTGAAGTACTTGGAGGTGAAGTTTTAGAAAGAGGTGAGGGGTATAGTGATACTTTTATCAAGCTTATTACAAAGTATCCAAAAGAGGCAAAATGGCTTTATTTACGAGCAAAAGAGACAGCATCTGATTTTGTAAATCAAATACGAGAATTAGATTACTTTATAGATGAAGCAATAGTATATGAAACTTCTTGTTCTCAAGAGATTTTAGATGTTCAAATTGAAAATGATGCTGTACTTATTTTTACATCTCCATCAAGTGTAAAGTGTTTTTTACAAACACATCAACTAAGTGAACAAAACTCTCTTGTTACGATTGGAAAAACAACAGCAAAAGCACTTCCAAATGGGATGAAATACAAAACCGCATCCCTACAAAGCATAGAAAGTTGTGTTGAACTAGCGAGAAAACTAGCAGATTTAAAATAAATTAATTTTACTTTAGATAAACTTGTTCAATTTCGTGGGGAAATAAATATAAGGAAATAGATGCGAGTTTTTTCTTTCTTTTTGTTGTTATTATTTTTTGAGGCATTAATAGAAGCTTCGTATATTCGAAGTATTCGTGTTGGCTCTTTCCCTACACAAGAAGATGCACAAACCGCATTAGTTACTTTACAAGAGTTTGTACAAGAACATCCAAATATAATATCTCTACAAGAAAAGCACCATTTTGTATATAGAACCCGTTCCTCTGGAAAGTATTTTATCACTATTATAGAACCTTTTTATGATAGAGTTGTACTCCAAGAGGTACTTGATACTCTTCGTTTAGAATATCAGGGAATTTATGTTACAAAATTAACACAAAGTTATCTAGAAGAGAATAATCTAGATATAATGGAAAATTTAAAACAGTCAACACCAAAAACAGTTGTTCAAAAACCTATTCAAATAACACAACCAACTTATACTTTAGAGACTTCTATACCAAAACAATCCTCTGTAGAAGTTGTGCAACCTCAAAAACAAGCTAAAGTCGTGAGTGTAGTAAAGACACAAGAAGAACAACATAGTGGGAATATAATAGATATATTCTTTTGGATTTTATTGACTCTTTTTGTGGTATTACTTGCATATATTTTAAAAACAAAAAAAGAGAATGAACGACGTGAAAATACTTTAATGATCACTCGTGAGAAATTTGAACAAGCACATCGAGCTATAGAAAATAAAGAGAAACTTTTATCACATGTAAGTCATGAGTTACGTACACCTTTAACAGCTATTATGGGTTTAACACATTTGGCACTTGAAGATGAACCAACTGTACAACAAAGTGATTATCTACAAAGAATTGAAGGTTCAGCAAACCATCTTTTAAATATTATAAATGATATTTTGGATGTATCAAAAATAGAAGCAGGAGCATTGCAATTAGAAGAGGTGGAATTTGATCTCAATGATGTGTTAGAGTATGTCTTAAATGTTGTTTCAGTACAGGCACAAAAAAATGGCAATGTGCTCTCTTTAGATGTTGAACAAGATATACCAGCAAAATTATTAGGTGATCCCCTCCGTTTAGGGCAGGTGATTATCAATCTTGTTGGAAATGCTGTAAAATTTACCCATAATGGAGAGGTGAGTTTAGAGATAAAACTACACTCCTCTTTTGATGGAAATGTGATTTTAAAATTTATCATAAGTGATACTGGTATAGGGATGAGTCAAAATCAAATAGAAAAGATTTTTAACTCGTATATACAAGCAGATGAATCTGTGAGTAGAAAATATGGTGGGACAGGTCTTGGACTAAGTATCTCAAAACAGTTAATTGAGCTAATGAAGGGTGAAATAAGGGTAGATAGCACAAAAGAAAAAGGGACAGTTTTTACTTTTAGTGCATCTTTTAGACAACAAGATCTTGAAAATCATCGTCAATATAGATTTCCTTCAGAGAATCTTTTACACAAAAAAGTGCTCATTGTACATCCTATTGATAAAAATATATTGATGTTGATTCGTGCTTTTGATTATTTTAATTATGAAACGTATAAAATCCCTTCTTTTGAAGAGGCTACACTGCATGAAGAGTTAAATTATGACATTATAGTTATAGGTCAAGAGTGTATATCACCATTGGCTATTGAGAATATAAAAGAGTTTCAGAAAAAGCATCCTGCAAAAGTGGTCCTTCTCAATGACAGAATCAGTACATCATCAGCAAGAAATATTGATGGTTTAGAGATAGATGGTTATCTCAAAGTTCCTCTCACACAGCTAAGTGTTCTAAATCTACTTATAGAGTTATATACAAAACAAAAAGAGAAGAAAAAGTCACATATCAGTAGCTATAAAGATGAACTCAAAGAGATGCAGGGGAAAAAAGTTTTAATCGCTGAAGATAATGAACTAAATCATAAAGTGATTAAAGGGTTGTTAAATGATACAGGAATAGAACTTTGTTTTGTTTTCAATGGAGAAGAGGCACTTGAAAAACTGGATGAACAAGAGTTTGATCTTGTTTTAATGGATATCAATATGCCTACAATGGATGGATATAAAGCGACTCAAAAAATTAGACAAAATGCAAAATATGATAAATTACCGATTATTGCACTGAGTGCAGATGTTATGGAAGAAGCAATTCGTAAAGTTTTAGAATCAGGTATGCAAGGTCATATAGCAAAACCGATAGTTGTAGATATTTTTTATAAAAAGATTTTAGATAGTCTAAAATTTGGTTTTAGTGCTCCATCACGTGGTGAAGAGGAAGATTTTTCACAAGAAAATCAACTTTATAATGAAATATCTATATCAGTAGGCCTTGCAAAATATAATCAAAGTGCAAAGTTTTATCAATCTGTTTTAAAAGATTTTAAACTGATGTACATTAACTCTGCAAAAACACTTTTAAAACTGTGCCAAGATGGTGATTTTCATGCTGCTCGGAAAATGGCAAGAACAATTAAAGATACTGCATTGAACATTGGAGCATATAATGTTTTTGAAGCAGCAGCAACTATGGAGTATGAACTTGAAAAAGGGCAACGAAGTAGTTGGAGTGAGTTTATCCCTTTTTATGATAAAGAGTTACAAAAACTTTTTAAAGATATAGATAAATATTTACTAGAGAGTGAATAGAAATAAAAAAACTTCAAGTATCTTTTTTGTATAATTGTATTAGACTTCTTGAGAAGCTGTACGATGTGTGGTTTTGCAAGAATTCTACTAGTCTGAATGGCACGTGCCAGCACAAATATGAGGGTTCTACATTTTCATATTGTGAATATGTAGATCTATTGTGTGTCGGTAATTTCGTTTGAGGTATGCCAATGCAGCCGAGAAACTGCCGCCTGAGATAGATCTCTCTTCACACACTTTAGGCTTTCTAGAACCAAAGCCATTCGTGTGACGGTCATTTGGGCTATGATAAAACCTTCTCATATTACAAAAAAACTTTCAGTTTTCGATAAAAATATATATTGAATTTATTGAGATGAGTTGATTATATATTTTAGTGGAGAAATAGATGAAAATATTGATTTTAGGCTCTGGTGGTCGTGAATATTCTATTGGTTTAGCAATTTATAATGAAAATGCTGGACATGAGATTTTCTTTCAACCTGGTAACGGTGCGACTGATAAGCTTGGTACAAATATAAATATTAAAGACTATAATGAGTTGGCTACTTGGGCAAAAGATAATGAGATTGAGTTAACAATTGTAGGACCAGAAGCTCCACTTGTTGATGGTGTTGTAGATATTTTTAAAGCAAATGGTTTAACTATTTTTGGACCAAGTGCACAGGCTGCACAATTAGAGGGTTCAAAAGTTTATATGAAAAACTTTTTAGCAAAATACAATATCCCAACAGCTCGTTATATTGAAAGTGATTCGATTGAAGAGTTATATAAATTTACAGATACCTTAAGTACACCAATCGTCGTAAAAGCAGATGGTCTTTGTGGTGGAAAAGGTGTAATTATCGCTCAGTCTCACGATGAAGCAAAGAAAACTATCGGTGAGATGTTGAGTGGAAAAGCGTTTGGTGATGCTGGTAAAAAAGTGATTGTTGAAGAGTTCTTAGATGGATATGAGCTTTCAATGTTTGCTATTTGTGATGGTGATGATTATATCTTACTACAAGCTGCGCAAGATCATAAACGTATAGGAGATGGTGATACTGGACCAAATACTGGTGGTATGGGTGCCTATGCTCCGACTCCTCTTGTAGATGATGAGCTTTACCAAAAAGTAAAAGATCGTATTATTCGCCCGACACTCGATGGGATGAAAACTGAGGGTGCACCTTTTGAGGGTGTACTTTTTATTGGAGTTATGGTTGTAAATGGTGAGCCAATTACACTAGAATTTAATGTACGTTTTGGTGACCCTGAATGTGAAATCCTTATGCCATTAATGAACTCAAGTGTAAGTGATATGTTTTATAAAGCTGCAACAAATCGCTTAGGTGAGATAGAGGTAGAGTTTTCAAAGCAATACGCTGTTGGTATTGTAATGGCAAGTGAAAACTATCCATATGGAAGTTCAAAACCAGCGGAGATTATCTTAGATGAAGTGCATCATGAAGAGATTGAAAAATATACACATATCTCTTTTGCTGGTGTTTCAAAAGAGGATGATGGTAAACTGTATGCTACAGGTGGTAGAGTTTTACTTTGTATAGGTTTAGGTGATACAATTAAACAAGCTCGTGACCGTGCATATCTGCGATGTGGACAAGTTCATTTTGCTGGTAAAAAATTCAGAACGGATATTGCTTATCAAGCACTATAGGAATAACATTGAATGAAGAGATAGAGAGCAAACTACATCGTGAAGATATTGTTTTAGCTAGTATAACCAAAAGAGCGATAGCTTTACTCATTGATACTATGCTACTCTCATTTTTACTCAATATTGCTTTATATGAACAAATGAGTGCCAATAAAGATTTAGAAGCACAGATTCTTTTTATGCAAAAATATTTTTTTGAAATAATGATGATGAAGATAGTATATGATACATATTTTATTATGCAATATGGTGCAACTATTGGAAAACTTGTTATGAAAATTCGAGTGATTGAGATAAAAACACTCGATAATCCTACTATTTTTAGTGCACTCAATCGTGCAATTTTCAAAGTAATAAGTGAAATATTTTTATACCTTGGTTTTTTATGGGGAGTATTAGACCCATTTCGACAAACTTGGCATGATAAAACAGCAAAAACTTTGGTTGTAGATGTTTAAATTTTTTCTTTTTTTTCTTATCTTTTTGAGTTCTTGTCTCTATGCTGCATCTTCTAAAGTAGAGGTATATGCATCAAAGATGGATACAAATGGCTCTATAGTGATGGCAAATGGTGAGGTTACGGTTATTTACAATGATTATTTTTTAACTGCATCACGAGCAATATACAATCGAAGTACTTCTGATTTAGAACTTTTTGATAATATCAAAATCAACTATAAAGGGAACTATAAACTTTTAGGTGAATATGCAAGAATTAATTTAGAAAAAAAAGAGAAAGTCTTTAAACCATTTTATATGCTTGACACCTCTTCTGAGGTTTGGATAAGTGGATTAAGTGGAGAGTCTAAAGATACAGATGTAGATATTCGCTCTGGAATGGTGAGTGGATGTAATCCTATTGATCCAATGTGGAAAATGGCTTTTACTTCTTCAGATTATAATACGCACTCAAAATGGTTAAATCTCTATAATGCAAGATTTTATTTTTACGATATCCCTATCTTTTATACCCCTTATTTTGGTTACTCACTAGATACAACAAGACGTACTGGTTTATTGATGCCTTCTCTTGGAATCTCTCAAGCTGAGGGTTTATATTATGAACAACCTATTTTCATTGCAGAGTATAATTGGTGGGACTTAGAATTAAAACCACAAATTAGAACTGATCGTGGAAATGGAATTTATTCAAAATTTCGATTTGTTGATTCCCCAGTTTCTAAAGGGGAAATCAATGTTGGTTTTTTTAACGAATATGATTCATATCTAAATTCATTAACAACAGGTTTAAAAAATAAACAACATTATGGTGCAAGTTTAAAGTATGAAAACACGGATATTCTCAACCAATGGTTTAATACAGATTTGCAAGGGCAATCAGGGTTATATGTTGATATAGGGCATATGAATGATGTTGAGTATATCAACCTTTCTTCAAATAATGCTCAAGATCAAGTAACTTCAAATCAAGTACTCTCTCGAATAAATACTTTTTACAATACAGACAATCATTACGTGGCTGCTTATTTTAAATACTACCAAGATTTGGAGCAAGAGACAAATGAGGATGTTTTACAACAGTTACCAAATTTACATTATCACTATTATTTAGACACTTTTTTAAAAGATCATCTCCTTTATTCTTTAGATGTTCAAAGCAAAAATATTTTTAGACGTGTTGATACAAATGTAATTCAAACAGATATTAATTTACCAGTAACACTACAAGGATATCTTTTTGATGAATATCTTAATGTATCTTATAAAGCAAATTTATATATGCAACACTCTGCATTTCGTGGAAGTGTTAGTTCTATACCGAATTTTGATTATACAGATGGTTACTTTTTGCGTAATTACCATACCTTAAGTGCCTCAACTCAATTAACTAAGGCATTTGATGATTTTATTCATGTTGTAGGTTTTACAGCTAGATATAACAGGTTTGACCAAAGTGCTAAAACAGGTTTTTATGATGATGTATCTGATCTTTGTTCTCAAGAGGAAAATCAAAATGATGCACGGTGTGAGCTTTACAGTATTAATGCCGTAGATGATGAAGCATACTTAGATTTTACACAATATTTTTACGATACTTCTGCTAATGAAATTTTATATCATAGACTTTCACAAAAGCTCTCTTATGAAACAGGAGCAGATAAACTGGGTGAATTAGAAAATGAGTTAGATTATAAAGTTACAAAGTACCTTTCTTATTATAATAATATGTTTTATAACTATCAAGAACATCGCTTTACAAAAGTTTTTAACTCCATAAATTATAATAATTATGGTTTAAACTTGAATATTTCTCATCTTTTTAAGTATGATATTGCAAAAGTAAATACAACTGATGATCCTTTTACGAAATATTTAACTGCATCGTTAGAGTATGATTACGATAGACATTATAGTTTTTCAGCTGTATACAACTACGATTTTGAACTCAGTAAGTTAAAAACAGGTTCAATAGGTTTTATGTATAAAAAACGGTGTTGGGATTTTGGTGTCAAGTATAGTGAAAATACAAGACCAATCCTTGATAGTAATGGGGATGCATCCTCAGTGAACGATCGCTATATATTTGTAAGTGTTGTACTTAAACCATTTATGAAGTCTGATCCAAATAATGCTTTAGTAGAGTACAAATTACCAGCAAAAGAGAGTAATTAAAATGAAACAATACAAAGAGATATTACTTAACAGAGAAGATGCGGCTAAGAGGCTATCTGATGTAATTCCAATGAACAAAATGAAAGATGAAGAGTGGGAATTAGTTGGAGTTTCTCATGGTGGATTAGTTTTAGGCTCATATTTAAAAAATAGATTGAAAAATCGTCTCAACATCCTTTTTTTAGAACCAATTATGGCACCTAATAATGCTGAGTGTGAAGTTGCACGTGTAAGCGAAACAGAAGAGATAGTTATTCAAGAAAATTTGATCGAGTCATTTGAGATTCAGCTTGACTATATCTATGGTGAAGCACATAGAAAGCATGAAGAGGGTATACTTAGCAATATATACAAGTTTCGAAAAGGTCGCCCTTTTCCCTCGATGAAAAATAAAGTTGTTTTACTTATTGATGAGGGAAGTGAGACTGGAACAAAGCTTATGACAGCTGTTAAAACTATTTTGGCACAATCACCAAAAGCCGTTTATATTGCTGTTCCTGTAATCCCAAGCGATGTATTTGAAACGCTAGAACCATTTGTAGATGATATATTTTTTCTCTATGATATTGACGATTATGTAGAAACGTCATTGTATTACAAAAAACTGGAAAAAATAGATGATGAGATAGTAGAAAAAATTTTAGAAGAGAATAAGTAGAGTTTAAATACTCTGCTTAGAGAGCTAAAAAGAGTTAAGCATAAATTTTGTAAGCTTGATTCTTTTTAACTCTCACTTCGGGTAAATTATACAAGTATATCTTTTTGATACGTTTGTATAATTTACTGAAGAATAATAGAGTAAGTATAAAAATAAGGTTTAATGATGAAATATGATGTAAGTTTAGAATTACAAAATAAACAAGAAGCGTACAGTTTTAATGAGGTAGCACGTCAAGCAAATGGTGCAGCATGGTTAAAATCTGGTAACACTGTAATGTTAGCTACAGTTGTGATTGAAGAGAATGAAACAGTAAGTGAAGATTTTTTACCACTCACGGTACAATACATAGAAAAAACATATGCAGCTGGAAAGATTCCAGGTGGATTTTTTAAACGTGAAACAAAACCAAGTGACTTTGAAACACTTACGTCTCGTATAGTTGATAGAAGTTTACGTCCACTGTTCCCAAAAGGTTTTGGACATCCAACACAGATAACTATTATGGTATTTAGTGTAGATAGTGAGGCAGATTTACAAGTACTAGCACTTAATGCCGCTTCAGCAGCACTCTATGTCTCAAATATTGATATAAATAGAAGTGTATCAGCAGTTCGCGCTGCAAAAGTTGATGGAGAACTCGTTTTAAATCCAACACTCTCACAACTAAATAACTCTACGCTTGATCTATATCTTTCAGGAACAAAAGATGATCTTTTAATGATAGAGATGCGCTCGATTGGCAGTGAAAATGTAGAGATTGAACCTAGTATTGAACCAATACTTGACCCTATTAATGCAGGTATGGGTGGTGTAGTTATAGATCAACATATCTCTAATGCTTTAGCAGAAGATGAACTTATAGAGATTCTTGGTAAAACGCAAGAGGTTTTATTTGAAGCAAATAGTAAATATGAAGAGAGTTTTACACCATTTAAAAAAGATACTTTAGTATTAGAGTTAAATGTGAATCAGCTCAACTCTGAGATGGTTGCATACATAGAACAAAATCATCTGGATGATATAAAAGAAGCAATGAATCAGATGGCGAAATCTGAACGCTCATCAGCACTTAGAAATTTAAGAAAAGCTATTTTAAAAACAAAAGAGGAGTGGGATGAAGAGGAGCTAAAAGCGGCAATTGAGAGTGTAAAAAAACTTCAAGTTCGCTCACAAATCCTTAATGAAAAAGTGCGTGCAGATGGGAGAGCTTTAAATGAGGTAAGACCAATTACAATTGAGACAAATGTACTTCCATCAGCACACTCTTCATGTCTCTTTACTCGTGGTCAGACACAGGCTTTGGTAGTACTTACCTTAGGTGGTCCTAAAGATGCCCAGATGTTTGAAACACTTACAGATGAGGGTACACAAAATGAAGAGTTTATGGTGCACTATAACTTCCCTGGTTTTTCTGTTGGAGAAGCGAGTCCAATTACTGGTGTAAAACGTCGTGAATTGGGTCATGGAAATCTGGCTAAACGTGCACTAGAGTCAATTGTAAACACAGATGGAAAAACTATCCGTTTAGTGTCTGAAATTTTAGAATCAAATGGTTCAAGTTCAATGGCTACTGTATGTGGTGGTTATATGGCTCTTCGTGCTGCTGATATAGAAACTTCAGATACAGTTGCTGGAATTGCGATGGGTATGGTAAGTGAAGGTGATAAATATGCTGTTTTATCAGATATTATGGGTCTTGAAGATCATGATGGCGATATGGACTTTAAAGTAACAGGTTCAAAAGATGGCATTACTGCTATGCAGATGGATATTAAACTTGGCGGTATTTCACTAGAGGTATTAAAAGAAGCACTTTACCAAGCAAAAGAGGGGCGTTCACACATCATCGACATTATGTTAGAAGCTGAGTCTCAAATAGAGTTCAATGATGGAGTGCTCCCAACAACAGATTTTTTCCATATCGATCCTAGTTTTATAGGTGAGATTATTGGTCAGGCTGGAAAAACTATTCGTGAAATTATAGAGAAGTTTGAAGTTGCGATTGACATAGATAAAAAAGATGGAAAAGTAAAAATCACTGGTACAAGTAAGTCAAAAATTGAGGGTGCAAAAGAGCATATAAACTCTATCGTTTCAAAACCAAAAGTAGCTAAGATCAAGTATGAAGTTGGTGACAAATATGAAGGGACTGTAAAACGTATAGTAGATTTTGGTGCTTTTGTTGAACTTCCTGATGGTACTGATGGACTTTTACATATCTCGAAAATCTCTAAAGAGAGAGTTGATAATGTTCGAGATGTATTAAATGAAGGTGATAAAGTTACAGTAGAAATTATAGAGTTTAAAGGAAACAAAATCTCTTTATCTATGGTATAAAATTAAACTCTTTTATCGCTAAATATGTTACAATAAAATAAGTTTTTTTTATTTATGGAGTTGCAATGCAGCAAATTAACTATGAGTACTGTAATGCAGTTTCATTAGAGAAATTCGTAAAGCAAAACATTAAGTTTAATAACCAAAAAAATATTTTAGTTCAGATTTTTAGTTCAAGCATAACATACGAAAAAGTTTTAAGTATAAAAAATGAGTTAAAAGCACTTTTAAAACAAAGTGCTATCATAACTACTAGCTCGGCTGGAATTGTTGATAATGGGCAGATTTTTGATGAAAAAATTGTTTTATCATTTTCCCTTTTTGAACATTCAGTAGTTGGAAGTGTCGGGTATAGCAATGTTGCTATAGAAGATATTTTACAAGATTTAGAGAATAACTATATTTGTGATGATACGAAGCTAGTTATCTCTTTTGCAAACACTTTTAAATTAGATGCTTCTAATTTACTGCAACAACTCGCCCTTAGCAAACCTAATCTAATGATTGTAGGTGGAAATGCAGGTGATGATTTCCAATATCAAAGTAACTATGTAAGTTCAAATGAACAAGATGATGCTGATATAGTTTTTGCAGTTATAGACTCAAAAGTACTTCAAGTAGATACTGGTTATCTATTTAATTTAGAAACAATTGGACAAGAGATGGTAGTTACTAGAGCAGATGGAGGAATTATCTATGAACTC
Organism: Sulfurimonas sp.; assembly: GCF_050296975.1. Lineage (GTDB taxonomy): Bacteria > Campylobacterota > Campylobacteria > Campylobacterales > Sulfurimonadaceae > Sulfurimonas. Next base: position 20,322 of record NZ_JBNKRX010000011.1, on the reverse strand, counting down.
GATCATATACCAACTATCGATATTTTTGGAAGATATTTAGGCAAAATAGTTCGAGATGATTTACTGCAATATGGGAGTCAATTTCCTTTAGTTTTTAAAAGTGGTGATATTGATGTTGCAAGAGCTTTAGTGGCAGTTGATTATGAAAATGGAAGTATCACTTTTGCAGGTAAAATTCCAGAAGGTACAAAAGTAAGATTTGGTTTTGTAGATATAGATACGATTGAAAATAAGAATATTCACTATTTAAAACAAAACAATTCTACAACAAATGAGGTGACTTTTGTATATGCTTGTGCTGCAAGACGACAAGTTTTAGGTGGCTTTATAGATAAGGAAATACATACATTAAGTTCTATAGGACCTACTTCTGGATTTATAACTTATGGGGAGTTTTTTCATAACAATAGTAACTGTCAAAATAATCTTTTAAATATGACTACAACATATGTAACTCTGAATGAAGGTAGTTTTGATGGAAAAGTGATAAATTTTGCTAATGACATAAAACCTTCAAACGATGATATTCGTTTTTCTGCATTAACAACGTTAATCAAAGAAACAAGTAAAGATTTAGATGAAAATATTTTCTACTTACAGCAGTTTAAAAATGCTGTTTCTTCAGCTTCAATTTTTTCTGCTACGGATGCTTCAGGTAAGATCACTTTTGCAAATGAAAATTTTGAAAGAATTTCAGACTATTCAAAAGAAGAACTTATTGGAAAGCCGCATAGTATTGTTAAACATTCTGATACTGAAGCGACTTTGTTTAAAGGGATGTGGAGTACCATTAAAGCTGGAAATATCTGGAAAGGGCTTATCCATAATCAAGGCAAACGTAAAAATGATTATTGGGTTGTTTCAGAGATTGCACCGATCTATTATAAAAACGGAAACTTTCGAGAGTATATCTGTATAGGCAATGATGTAACAGAACTCGAGATAGTAAGAGATTTTTTTGAAAATGAGATGAAATCTTCAAAAGAAAATCTTGAGACAAATTTAAATCATTTTAGACAATATGAAGAAGCGATTAACTTATCAACAGCAGTTTTACGAACAAATACTGATAATGTAATCACCTATGTAAATGATAAATTTATAAAATTAAGTAAGTTTACAAGAGAAGAGTTAATTGGAAAAAATTGTGAAGAGATTCGCCATCAAAAACATAGAGATCAAAATCAGTGTAAAAAAATTATCAAAGATTTAAAGAGTAATAAAACTGTAAAGCATGTGATGACTAATATCGCAAAGGATGGAAGTGAATTTATTACCAATACACTTTTTTATCCTATTCAAGACAAACAAGATGAAGTTGTTGAGTTTTTACAAGTTATGTACGATGTTACAGATATTTATAAACTCAATGAAGAGATTATCAATACTCAAAAAGAAGTAGTAGAAAAAATGGGTGCTATTGGAGAAACAAGAAGCCAAGAAACGGGTGAGCATGTTCAAAGAGTGGCTGAATACTCTTATATGTTAGCCCTATTACATGGTTTGAGTGAAGAGGAGGCTACACTCTTAAAACAAGCAAGTCCAATGCACGACATAGGAAAAGTTGGAATCCCTGATAATATCTTAAATAAACCTGGGAAATTAACTCCGCAAGAGTTTGAGATTATGAAGACACATGCCCAGTTAGGGTATGATATGTTAAAACATTCAAACAGAGATATTTTAAAAGCTTCAGCAATTGTAGCCTATACACATCACGAAAAATGGGATGGTTCTGGATACCCTCGTGCTCTTCAAGGTGAGGATATACCTATTTTTGGGCGTATAACTGCTATAGCAGATGTTTTTGATGCACTAGGGCATGATAGGGTATATAAAAAAGCATGGGAGCTTGATAAAATATTAGAATTTTTTAAAGAGCAGCGAGGAAAACATTTTGATCCAATACTTGTGGATCTATTTTTAGAAAATCTTGATAGTTTTTTAAAGATTGAGCAAAAGATAGATGTTTTATAAGGAAGTATTTAGAACTTCTTGTGTAAAATTGCGCTTATCAATTTCTAGTAGGGAAATCTAGGCATTTATGTTTAGATTGCCTCATCATAAGATGAGGTTACGCTAGCCGAACGGATTGTAATTATTTTAAGGATATATTATGAAAAAAATTCTTTTTCTTTTAGTAGCATTTTCTGCTGCACTTTTAGCTAATGATGGTGGTGAGGTTGCTAACCAAACTCTTAAAGCTTACTCTATGATCGCTGCTGGTCTTGGTCTTGGTTTAGCTGCTCTTGGTGGAGCTATCGGTATGGGTCATACTGCTGCTGCTACAATCGCTGGTACTGCACGTAATCCAGGTTTAGGTGCTAAACTTATGACTACAATGTTCATCGCTCTTGCAATGATCGAAGCGCAAGTTATTTATGCACTTGTTGTTGCATTAATCGCTCTTTACGCTAACCCATACTTAGGGTAACTCTTAGAGTATCTCAAAGTACCTCATAAAGCTTAACTCTTTTTTGAGTTAAGCTTTTTTTTTCTTCAAAAATTGCGCAGGTGGTGGAATGGTAGACACGCTATCTTGAGGGGGTAGTAAGCTACGCTTGTGAGGGTTCAAGTCCCTCTCTGCGCACCATTATTGACTTGCTTCTATAACATTTTCAAGTGCTTTTTGTAAATCTTTTAAAGATAATCCTTTTGAATAGAGTAGTTTTTCTAATCTTTTTGGAATAGTTGGCTCTATTGTCCCATCAAGATGTATGAGATGAAAAACAACATGATTCGCTAAAGCTAAATCATAGATTTCTACAGGTGCGTATTGCGGATTTTCACTAAAACGTAGAGAATCTACTATATCTTTATGTAACTTCCAATGACTACAGATATCGCTACTTACATGTGTTGTTGTAGTATGAAGGATTTTTCCTTCTGCATACGTTATAGAGTATTTATTTGCAAGTGATGAAAACTCTTTTGCTTTATCTATCCTTTGTATCTCTTTTGCTAAAAGGAGTTGACCGATATTACCTAAAACAGCAGTACTCGATAAAATTTCTAAAGAAGATATCGAAACCTTTGAATACCATTTAATCATCAACATTAGTCGTAAAATTGAGACTTTTGAAAAAGTTGTGTAATCCATCTCGTATAAAGAGAGCTCTTTTGTATCAAAACTATCTACTGCTTTTTTTAATGCTATAGCTTGAATATAACGTTTTCCAAAAAGACTTACTGCTAAATCGATATTATTGACATTTTTTAATTGGTATAGAGGATTTTTAGCCTCTTTTAAAACCATACCTGAGATGATAGGATCGTGTTTTACAACTTTTGCTAGGTCATTAATTGAAGATTCTTCATCATTACAAATTTTTTGAATTTTTTTGATTGTATCACTCAGTGGCTCAATAGTTTGGATGAAATTTTCAATCTTTTTATTGTTGATAATAAATCTTCTTGAAGTAAAATGTGATTCGGTTACAGTGATAAGTTCCCTTTGTAAAGCATCAAGTAAAATAGGACGAGTGAGAGTATGAAAAATTCCTGCTAAAGAGAGTTTTATTTTTGTAGTTTTATCTATATTGCTATTTAAAAAAGCTATGAGTGCAGCAGTTGTGGTGTATTTATAAAAAATTTTGGCTGCTTTTATATAATCTTTTTGAAGGTCCAAAATACATATATTTATACGATTTTGCTCTAAAAGTTTCTCAAACTCTTCAAAAGTTTTGACATGAACTACCTCCGTAGTATAACTTTGTAAAGCTTCATAGATTTTTGTTGAGAGAGTAACATTGTCATTAAAATAGTAAATAGTTTGTTGTTGTAACAGATGTATAGGGTCTGTTGTTGTATCTTGGGTAGAAATTTCTTCTAAAAGAGTAGGCATTAAAGGGGCAAAGTTTTCTTTATTGGTTATATTATCTTCCCAAAGCCTATATTGATCTAAAACTTTTTCAAGCCATGTTAACACATTTTCTGAAATTGGTGGATTGATATCGCGTAAAGAGTTTAAAACTGTTTCAACTTTTGTAGAGAGTTGTCCCATCTCATTAAAATTAAAATACTTACTATTTGCTTTTAAATTGTGAAATATACGAAATAGAGTATTAGTAGCAGCTTCGTATTTTTTATGATCTTTTAAATCGTTAAGGGCTTCTTCAAACTCAACTGTGCTTTTAACAAATTGATCAAAAAAAATCTCTAATACCTCATCATTAAATCTATCTGTAGCATTCATCCTGCGACTTTCAAACAATTTTTAATAATGGTTATATTATTGCTGTTTCAAAATAAGATATAGCTTATAAAGGGTAAGAAATAAATATAAATATTTATAATTTCAAAATTTCAGTTTTTTTCTTAGAAAAAATAGATAAACTATCTTTGATGGAACTTTTAAACATAAAAATAAACAAGATATTTTTTATACTTTTTTTGATAATCTCATCATGTTATGCAACAGAAACAAAAAAAGTTTCTTTACAATTGCAGTGGAAGTATCAGTTTCAATTTGCTGGTTATATTATGGCAAAAGAGAAAGGCTTTTACAAGGATGTAGGCTTAGATGTAGATATAAAAGAGTGGAACTATGATATCGATATGGTGGATGAAGTTATCAATGGACATAGTGAATATGCAGTTGCTCGTCCGACTTCTTTAATTGATATTTCAAATGGTAAAAAGATCATCTATCTAGCTACTATCTTTCAATCTAGCCCTTTAATATTATTAACTGACAAAAGCTCTGGAATTACATCAATCAAAGACTTTAAACATAAAAGGGTGATGACAACTGGAGATTTAAACTCTGATACATCTTTACTAAGTATGATGTTTTCCCATAATATTTCATTAGAAGACCTTGATATCCAAAAACCATCTTTTAACCCATCAGACCTTTTAGATGGTAAAACAGATTTGATGGCTGCATATATCTCAAATGAACCTTTTATATTAAAAGAAAAAGGTGGTTCACCAGTTATATTTAGTCCAAAAGATTATGGTTTTAATTTTTATAACGACATGATCATTACAAGTCAAAAACATCTTTTGGAAGCTCCTCAAGAGGTGAAAAATTTCAAAGAAGCAACTTTGAAAGGATGGGAATACGCCTTTTCACATATACAAGAGAGTGTGCACACAATCTATAAAAAATATAATACACAAAAAAAATCAAAAAATGCTTTGAACTTTGAAGCAAATGAGTTAAAGAAATTAGCATATTTTAGAACAGATACCCTTGGTAAGATGGAAAAATATAAATTAGAAAAAGTTTATGATGTATATAAACTTTTAGGATTAATTCAAAAAAAAATAGATTTTGATGAGATTATATATGATCAGTATATAGCAGCCCTACAGTTAAGTCAAAAAGAAAAAGAGTATCTTCAAAAGAAAAAAACAATAACTATGTGTATAGACCCTAACTGGATGCCATTTGAACATTTTGATGAAGATGGAAATTATGAAGGGATGAGTGCTGATTATTTTAACGTATTAACAAAAAATTTAGGGGTTGATTTTAGAGTGATAAAAGCATCTAGTTGGAGTGAATCAGTTGCACTTGCTAAAGAGAGAAAATGTGATATTTTATCTTTAGCGATGCAAACCCCTCAAAGAAAAAAATATTGGAATTTCACTACACCATATTTAAAGATTCCTTTGGTTGTAGCGACTCGTTTAAATGTACCATTTATCAATGACATTAAAGATTTAGAAGGTAAAAAGATAGGGATTGCAAAAGATTATGCATTTGTAGAATTATTAAAAAAACAATATCCAGAACTCAATATTATTGAAGTAGAAAATATTGATGATGGATTGCAGAGAGTTAAAGAGAGGGAGTTATTTGGATATATTGGAACTCTTGCAACTATTGGGTATAGATTTCAAAATAAATATGGGGGTGATTTGAAAATCACAGGAAAGATTGCAGAGAATTGGGAACTAGGAATAGGAGTAAGAAATGATGACCCAATCTTATTAACAATTTTAGAAAAAGGGATCAACCAAATCACGAAAGAACAACATCGAGAGATATTAAATCGATGGATATCTATTAAGTATGAAAAAGGGAAAGACTATTCTGCACTATGGAAAGTTATCGGTGTATTTACTCTCATAGCACTTCTTGGCATTTACATAATGAGAAAACAAGAAAAACTCAAACGAAATTTAAAAGAAACAAATGAAAAACTTGAACGGGCCTATTATGAACTGCAACAAATGGCTATTACAGATAAATTGACACAATTATATAATCGACATGAACTTGATAGAGTACTTGAAAAAGAAAAAAGTAGAGCGGATCGATATGGACAAATCTTTGGAGTTATGATTATAGATATAGACTTTTTTAAAATGATCAATGACACATATGGACACCATACAGGTGATACTATACTTAAAGATTTAGCTACTATATTAAAAGTAAATTCTCGTGAAAGTGATATCATTGGAAGATGGGGTGGAGAGGAGTTTTTAATTATAGTCCCTCAAGTAAATGAAGAATCCATCAGCACATTTGCACATATATTGAGAAAAAAAGTTGAACAACATCTTTTTATAGAAAAGCACAAAGTTACAATAAGTATAGGTATAACAATCTATAGAGTTTCTGAACCTATTGAAGTGACTATTTCACGTGCAGATGAAGCACTCTATATGTCAAAAAATAAAGGAAGAAATTTAGTACATCAACAATAATTTTTGAAAAGTTAGATTTCGTCATTATTCCAAGCTGCAACTGCATCGGCAAGATTTTCAAAACCATCCATTTTTCCAACAATGAACACTTCATCAAAAACATAACAAGTCACACGTGTATTTGGTTCAAGTAAAAAAACGGCATATTCATCTGAAGATTTGATATTGGTTGAAAGTACACGCATCCCATCAACTATGTCACCAACTTCTACGATAGTATCGTATTCAACATCAACTAGTTTTTTCCCATCGCTATAATAAATTGCCATTTTTAGACCTCTTGAACACTTTTTTTGTATAATAATAACAAAAAATAGGCAAAAGTATGAATTCTATAATTTTTGTATGTCTAGGAAACATTTGTCGCTCTCCAATTGCCGAAGGAGTGGCACACAAGATTGCAGCGGAAAAGAATTTGAATATAAGTATTGACTCAGCTGGAACAGGGGATTGGCACATTGGTGAAGCACCTTGCATCAACTCTATTAAAGTTGCTAAACAAAATGGAATAGATATCGCTAGTTATAAAGCAAGAAAAGTAACAAAGCAAGATTTTGAACAATTTGATCTTATCGTTGCTTTAGATAGTAGCAATTACAGTGACCTGCAAAGAATGGGGGCTAAAAACCTTGTAAAACTTGGGGAGTTTGGGTACGATGGCGCTGATGTGCCAGACCCATACTTTTTTAATGGTTTTGATGGATTTAATGAAGTGTATAAGATGGTTGAGAGTTGTGTGAACAACATCTTTGAGATGAAACTAAAAAATGAGGGTAAAAAAAGATGAAAATAGCAAAAAATATTACAGAATTGGTTGGAAATACGCCACTAGTGAAAATAAACACAGCGTCAGAATTAAGTGGTGCAACAATAGTGGGTAAATGTGAGTTTATGAATCCAACAAGTTCTGTAAAAGATAGAATCGGAATGAATATGATCCGTCGGGGGATTGAGGGTGGTGTGATTCAAGAAGATACGACTATCATCGAACCAACAAGTGGAAATACAGGGATTGCACTTGCAGCAAACTGTGCAGCATTAGGACTTAAACTTATTCTTACTATGCCGGATTCTATGAGTATGGAGCGTCGAAATCTTTTAAAAGCGTTAGGAGCTGAACTTGTTTTAACTCCAGCAGCTAAAGGGATGAAAGGTTCAATTGCTAAGGCAGAAGAGTTAAAAGCACTAACACATAACTCCATCATCTTACAACAATTTCAAAATCCAACAAACCCTGAGATTCATACACTTACAACTGCGCGTGAAATACTTGCAGATACTGAGGGAAAGCTTGATGCTTTTGTAGCTGGAGTTGGAACTGGTGGGACTATTACTGGGACTTCAAGGGTATTAAAAGAGGAGGTGCAAAATATTGCTATTTTTGCAGTAGAACCAGAAGCAAGTGCTATCCTCTCTGGTGAGCAACCATCTCCGCATAAAATTCAAGGGATTGGTGCTGGTTTTGTACCAGATATTTTAGATACTTCTGTGTATGGTGAAGTTGTCAAAGTGAGTAATGAGGATGCTTTTGAAACGGCTAGAATGCTTGCAAAAAAAGAGGGACTTTTAGTTGGAATCTCAAGTGGTGCGAATGTGTATGCAGCTATGCAAGTAGGCAAACGCCCAGAATTTCAAGGCAAAACGATTGTAACTATTCTTTGTGATACAGGAGAGCGATATCTCTCAACAGAGCTTTTTAGTGAATAGTAGATTTTTAGAGACTATAAAAATAGTTGATCGAGAGGTTTATAATTTAAAATACCATCAACAACGTCTTGATAGAACCATTGGTGAAGGTATTGTAACTTTAAAAGAGATTATAAAACCACAGGATTCTGGAGTGCTGAGATGTCGAATTGTCTATGATAAAGACTCTTATAGTGTTGAATATCTTCCCTATAAAAAACGTGAAATTCAAACTTTAAAGCTTGTATTTGACGATACTGTAGAGTATGCTCAAAAATTTGAAAACCGTGAAAAATTAAATACCATTTTGGAAAAAAAAGAAGGGTGTGATGATGTTTTGATAGTGAAAGATGGACTTATCACAGATACAACAATTGCCAATGTCGCTTTTTTTGATGGGGATATTTGGCTAACTCCAAAACAACCTCTTTTAGAGGGGACTATGCGTGCAAAGCTATTAGAAGAAAAAAAAATTTATGCTACATATATTTCATATAAAGATATTTATAAATTTAAAAAAGTAGCATTGATGAATGCTATGATAGATTTTGATATAATTACACAAGATAACATTGAGGATATAATTTGTTAGATAATTTGGTTGAAGATAGAGATTTTGCACTTTTAATGAAAAAAAATGTTCAAGAGTTGATAGGATTTTTTTTCCGTAAAGAGCAAAACTTTGGTATATTATGCAGAATAGAGGATGTGATCTTTCATCCTGAAATTCCACAAGATATTAGCCAAGAGTTTCGACCCTTAACACTTTTTTTTCTTGCTGGGTATACTTTTGAGAGTGCTCGAGTAGATGATGATTATCTCATCTTTGAAGCAGGTTTTGGAAGTGAAAACTTTGGAAGTTTGGTAAGTGTACCATTACTCAGTATCTTGCAAGTTATTATCGATGAAACACCTATATTTATCAATCTGGCAAACCCAAAAGAGATAGCACCTACAACTACTAAACAAGAAGAGATTGATGAAAAAGGGGTTGAGACTTCAATGGCTTCTTTTTTAGCGAATCCAGAAAATTCCAAGTTTATAAAATAAACTTGAGAATTTTCTAGTAGTGGAAACTTCTACGACGAGCAAACTTTTGTAAAAAAGTTTAGCTGGAGCAGATACGAGTTTCCTCTACGAAGAAGTTAAACGTTTAAACTATACTCTATGAAGTGCTAAAAGATAGTTTACAACATTATCAACAAAGGCATCATGTTTTCTATCTTTTGAGTATGCTATATAAAGTTCTCTAGTAATTTTATGATTTTTTAAACGTCCCTCATAAAGTGTACCATTTTCAAATTCATGTTTGAGTACATGTTTTGACATAATAGAAACAATTGGTCTCTCAGAGTTTTTATCAGAGTTCATAATTGTTTCTTTAATAGCTGTAGGACTTTGTAAAACTGCGAGTACATTGAAGTTATTACATTGAACACCCATCTCTTCAAAAACTTCACTTGTTAGTTTTCTTGTGTGTGAATCTTCATTTCTACAAATCCAGTCAAACTCTAGTAGATCATCAGCACTTAAGTGTTTTTTGATTGGTTGGTTAGAAAAAACTACAAGTTCATCTTCAACCCATTCTCTATAGATAATGCCATCTTTAAATACAGGAGATTCAATGAGTGCTACATCGATTTTTTTATCTTCTAGTTGTTCGATGATATTGCATGAAAGATCAACATTCATAAATACTTCATTATCGATTCTTTTTTTGATTTCACCTAGATAATTTGGAAGGATATAGTTACCAATGGCAAAAGATGCACCCATAACAAAAGTAAACTCTTTATTGATGATTTTTAAAAGCTCTTTTTCAGAGTTTTGGATTGCTTTTTCTAATCTTTGTGCAATTCTAAAAAGATCTTCACCCTCTTTTGTAAGGATGATACCATTCTTTTTTCTATCAACGATTTTTGTATCTAAATAATCTTCTATAAATTTGATTTGTTGTGTAACGGCAGGTTGAGAGATACCTAGTTTAGCCGATGCTTTGGAAAAACTCTTTTCTTTGATAACCATCAAAAAAGTTTGTAATTTCGCAAAATCTCTTAACATAATAATTCCTATAAGTTATAATAATACTAAAATTATAACTGATTATTATAATGATTGCAATAGTTTTGTAATAATTTTAGCTTTTTTTGTTATAATATTTTTAATTTATAGTTATATACTATAGGTAAGAACTCTAAAGTAGAAGAAATGGAAAAGATATTTGCAAGACTAAACGAGTCACAAACTGCTGCTGTTAAACAAACAGAAGGTCCTGTTTTAATCCTTGCAGGGGCTGGAAGTGGGAAAACTACAACTATTGTTTCACGTTTAGCATACTTAATAGAAGCTATAGGTATCCCTGCTTCAAATACATTAACACTTACCTTTACAAATAAAGCAGCACGTGAGATGAAAGAGCGCTCAATGGCTATGATTGAAAATGCTGCATACCCACCACTTCTTTGTACTTTTCATAAATTTGGATTACTTTTTTTAAAATTTAATATTCATCTTCTAGGTCGTCAAAATAACTTTGTAGTTATCGATACAGATGATAAGAAAAAAATCATTAAAAATATCAACTCTGAGATTCCAACACCTCTCATTGCTTCTGAAATATCACGATATAAAAACTCTTTAATGACGCCAGATGATGCTTATAAACAAGCAGAACTTTTTAATTATAAGCAGATAGCAGAGGTATATGGAGAGTATGAAAAGCACCTTTTAGAAAATAATCTAGTTGATTTTGATGATCTTCTTGCACTCACGTATAAACTTTTAGACCTCAATGAAGAGTTAGCAGAAAAAACAAGCCAAAAATATCAATATATTATGATTGATGAGTATCAAGATACAAATGAACTCCAACTTAAACTTTTACAAAAACTTTGCGCAACGCATAACAATATTTGTGTAGTTGGAGATGACGATCAGTCCATTTATGGTTGGCGTGGTGCACACATAAGAAATATTATGGAGTTTGATGAAGATTTCTCAGATGTTACAGTTTTCAAACTTCAAGAGAATTACCGTTCACGCACACCAATTTTAAAAGTTGCAAATGCTCTCATTGAACACAATCGTTCTCGTCTTGGAAAAGAGCTGATAGCTACACGCGGAGATGGTGATGAGATTACAACACTTAATTCTCAAGATGAGAGTGAAGAGGCTAGAAAAGTAGCATCTCAAATTCAAAAATTGTTAGATAGTGGTGTTAAAGCAAGTGAAATTGCAATTCTTTATCGTGTAAATGTACTTTCTCGTTCTATAGAGGATGGATTAAACCGTGCACACATTGCATATAAAGTTGTAGGGGGAGTTCGTTTTTACGATAGAGCTGAGATTAAAGATTTGATCTCATACATTCGTGTTATCACAAATCATCATGATGATTTCTCTTTCAAACGAATTGTAAATAAACCAAAACGGGGACTTGGCAAAGCAAGTGTAGATAAGATTGAGTTAGCTGCACATGAAAAAGGCACTTCAATCTATGAATACCTTTCAACCGTGGACGATACACAACTAGTTGATCTTGTAAAAAAGAAAAATGCAGTAACACTTAAAGAGTTTATATCTAATCTTGAGAGTGTTGCAAAAGTTGCACAAGAATCTACCTATGAGTTTATAGATGTTTTAGAAGAAACATTTCATCTCAAAGATATTTATAGTGCCATGCCAGATGCTGATGATCGTATACGAAATATGGATGAGTTTTATGCACTTTTCCGTGATTTTATAAAAAATAATCCCCAGACTTCGTTAGATGAATTTTTAAATGAGCTTACATTACAAAGTGACCAAGATGAGGTAGAGGGAGAATCTATTTATATGATGAGTATTCATGCTTCAAAAGGTTTAGAGTTTGAACACGTTTTTGTCATAGGTATGGAAGAGGGCTTTTTGCCATTGGTTGGTGATGGAAGTGACCTTGAAGAAGAGCGTCGTTTAGGATATGTTGCCTTTACAAGAGCAAAAGAAACATTAACACTTTCTCATGCAGGAAGTAGGTTTTATAAAGGTCGCAGAAGTGATCTTGAAAAAAGTAGATTTTTTAATGAGGCTGGACTTTGTGATGGCTCATTAAAGGTGGAAAAAAATACTGCATATAAAAAAGGCGATCTTGTTCGTCATAAGATTTTTGGAACTGGTCGTGTCCTAGGCGTAAGTAAAGCTGGACGTGAATTTAAACTCAATATTAATTTTGCAGGAAATAAAAGAGAGATTCTTGCATCATTTGTTGAGAAATTATGAATCGACTTTTTGTAGTATATAAACCAGCAGGAATTGGCTCAAATCTTTTCTTATCAAAACTCAAACGTAAATATGGTGTAAAAAAAGCAGGGTTTTCAGGCACACTCGATCCTTTTGCAAAAGGGGTACTTGTTATTGGTTTTGGATCGCATACAAAACTTTTTCGTTTTTTAAACAAAACTCCAAAAATTTATCGTGCGACACTTTGGTTAGGTGCTAAAAGTGATTCACTCGATACAGAGATGATAGAAGAAGTAAACACAGTAGAGCCTTTTAAGGAAGATGAGATTTTAAAAGCAGTAGAATCTCTACAAGGTGAGCTTGAGTATGAACCACCTATTTTTAGTGCAAAAAAGATAGAAGGACAACGTGCTTATGATCTTGCTCGTGCAGGAAAAGAGGTCGTTTTAAATAAAATTCACTCTACTATTTATGAGATGAAATTGCTTCACTATTGCCACCCTTTTGTAACATTTGAAGCAACTGTGAGTGAGGGGACATACATCCGATCACTCGGACTTTTAATAGCAAAAAAGTTAGGACTGGAAGCTGGAAGTTTAAGTGCACTAGAGAGACTATGTGAAGGACAGTTTATCTATGAAGATGAAAAGGCTTTAGATATCAAATCTTCACTCTTCTTAGAGCAAAATTATTACTTAGGTAATCAAGAAAATATCAACTTTGGAAGAGTTCTTGCTTTAGAGGATTTTAAAGTGCAAAATGAAGGGACGTATTTTGTCGATAACGGCGACAATATATCAATAATTACGATCATCGACAATTCGGTGAGATATGAGTTAGGAAAGATAGAATGTTAGTATTAGCAAGAAAAGTAGATGAAGCGATAGTAATTGGTGACAATATTGTTGTAAAAGTTATAGCTGTTGAAAATGGAGTTGTAAAACTTGGAATTGATGCTCCAAAAGAGGTCTCTATTTTAAGAGATGAACTTGCACGTGAAGTAGCTCTTAGCAATAAAGCTGCACTTCACAAAAGTGATGAGAATGAATTAAAATCATTAGGCGAACTGCTTGGAAAATAGATGAAAAAATATAAAGCATACGCTAAAGTTAATATATTTTTAAAAATTACAGGTAAACGTGATAATTATCACGAAATAATCTCCCGTTTTGTAAAAGTAAACTCTTTATATGATGAACTCTATTTTGTATCAAAAGCTGAAACTGATGCAAAGATGAATGAGTTTAAAATCATTGGAGATTTTGACTGTACAGTAACACAAAATACAATCTATAAAGCATATGTAGCCTTAAAAGAGTACACAAAATCAGCTTCCCTAGAAAAGCTGATGCAAACCCATGCAATTGCTGTTGATAAAAATATTCCTGCGTATGCTGGACTTGGTGGTGGCAGTAGTGATGCAGCAACTTTTATGAAGATGTGTAACTCTGTTTTAGATTTGGGTCTAAGTTTAAATCAATTAGCTACAATTGGTCTAAAAGTTGGAGCTGATGTACCATTTTTTATTTTTGGATTTGAGAGTGCTAATGTAGCTGGTATTGGTGAAGTTGTTGAGCCATTTGATGAAGAAGTTTTGGAGTTTGAGGTCTTCACTCCAGATGTAAAAATATCAACACCAAAAGTTTATACTGCATATAGAGAAAACTTTTATAACCCTATAGATGTTTTTGAAGCACAAAAATTAAAAAATATGAGTTCAAAAAAAGTCTTAGAAACGTACTTGGCTGTAGAGGCAAATGATCTCTTTTCACCCGCTTTACAAGAGTACCCAGAGTTGAAAAATCACTATAAACAAGGTTACTTTTTTAGTGGAAGTGGTAGTAGCTTTTTCCACATAAAATAGAGCATCTTTACTTTCTATTTAGATAAATCGCTATATTATTCCACATGATTAAAAATATATTTACCTCAAAAGTAGCACTACTATACCTTTTGTCTATTTTCATGATAGTTTCATTCTCAACATGGATGAGTTTGTTAAATAACTTTGTGATTGAAGTGGCATCTTTTGATGGTAAACAAATTGGTATTTTACAAAGTCTTCGAGAGATTCCAGGATTTTTGGCTTTTAGTGTTGTTTTGGTGATTCTTATCATTTCACAACAACGTCTTGCCTATATCTCAATGATACTTTTAGGAGTTGGAACAGCTTTAACTGGTGTATATCCAAGTGCATTGGGACTTTATACAACTACAGTGATTATGTCGATAGGGTTTCACTATTTAGAGACACTTAACCAATCATTATCACTCCAATGGCTCGATAAAAAAGATGCACCTGTAGTTCTAGGTAAGATTACAGCTGCTAAATCTTTAAGTGGATTAGTGGTATTTGGGCTTATTTATGTGATGATGCAGTTTTATAGTGTAGAGTATAAAACAGTGTATATCATCTTTGGTGGTGTTACTACTCTTGTGGGCGTTATTGCATGGATTGGCTTTGAGCATTTTAAAGATGATGTGGTGCAAGAAAAATCGCTTAAACTCAAAAAAGAGTATTGGCTTTTTTATCTGTTAACATTTTTAGCGGGAGCAAGACGACAAATATTTGTAGTTTTTGCAGGTTTCTTACTTGTTGAAAAATTTGGTGTAGATATCCATAATATGGTGGCATTATTACTGATAAACTCTGCTTTAAATATTTATCTAGCTCCAAAGATTGGAAAATTTATAGCTTCTTATGGAGAGAGAGCTAGTTTACGACTAGAATATATAGGTTTGATACTTGTGTTTGTATCTTATGCGTATGTTGAAAATGTTTATATCGCTTTTGCGCTGTATGTAGTAGATCATCTACTGTTTTCTATGGCAATAGCACTCAAAACATATTTTCAAAAGATAGCTGATCCAAAAGATATAGCAAGTGCAAGTGCTGTAAGCTTTACTATAAACCATGTTGCGGCTGTGTTTTTACCAGTGGTTTTAGGACTGGTTTGGCTCTACTCTTATAAATTGGTATTTATTATTGGTGCGATGATTGCTTTAAGTTCGTTTTTGTTAGGATTGTTAATACCAAAAGCACCTTCAAGAGGGTATGAAACTCTATTAAAAGAGAAAAAAAGTTTAAAAGGAAATCTATAATTATGGGTGAAACCATAGCGAAAAATAAAAAAGCGTATCATGACTATTTTATAGAAGAGAAGTATGAAGCAGGGCTTGTACTCTCCGGAAGTGAAGTAAAAGGGATTCGTGCCGGTCGTGTAAATTTAAAAGACAGTTTTATCCGTTTTGTAAAAGATGAAGCATTTTTATTTAACGCCCATATTGGCAGACTTGAAACTACTCACTACTTTTATGGGCATGAAGAGCGTGGTACGCGAAAACTTCTTCTGCACAAAAAAGAGTTAGCAAAGATCCAAAAAGCAGTTGATCGAGATGGTTATACAGTTGTACCTTTACAACTTTATTTTAATGCTAAAAATATTGCTAAGATTCAAATAGCAACAGCAAAAGGGAAGCAACTTCACGATAAACGTCACGACTTAAAAGAAAAAGATCAAAAAAGAGATATCGCTCGTGCTATGAAGGATTATAAGTGAGACTTTTATTTGTCCTAGTTTTTTTAGTTTTCAATCTTTTCGCATTGCAAATAAAAAGTTTTGATGATGAGGTTGTCAATGGAAAAACAGCACTTATAACATTTCAAAAGCAACAAGGTGTAAAACTTCAAGATATTTCAGTAGATAAAAAAAAGTTTCCAATCATTACTTCCCCAATAGATCAAAATAGATGCTTTGCACTTGTACCCATAGGGTATTATGAAAAAGTGGCTTCAAAAGAGGTATATGTAAATTATAGTGAAAATAAAAAACAACAATCAACGCTACTTTTTTTAAATGTTGAAAAAGGGATGTATGCACATGAAAAGTTAAGTGTAGATAGCTCAAAAGTAAATCCAAAGTCAAAAGAGGTACAAAAAAGGATAGAAAAAGAGTATAACCAAGCGATGAATGTTTATGGCACTGTAACTCCAAAACTTTATATCTCAGAGCCTTTTGATCTGCCACTTGATAGCAATATAACTTCAGACTTTGGAAAAGCAAGACTTTATAATGGTTCACTCAAAGGGTACCATAGTGGGACAGATTTTCGAGCAAAAGTAGGTACCCCTATAAAAGCAAGTAATGATGGGAAAGTAGTTCTTGTAGCGGATCGTTTTTACTCTGGTGGTACAGTAGTTTTAGATCATGGATATGGGATATACACTTGCTATTTTCATATGAGCAAGTTTGATATTAAAGAGGGTGATATGGTAAAAAAAGGTGCGCTGCTGGGGCTTAGTGGACAAAGTGGCAGAGTTACTGGTCCACATCTACATTTTGCAGTTCGAGTTGGTGGTGTTCAAGTTGATCCCCTGCAACTAATTTCACTGCTCAATACTAAAATCTTAAAGGAGAACAAGTGAGTATATTTCAACTATTGATGCTTGGTGCATCTGCATTTTTTGCATATAAAATTTATGAACATATTCAAACACTTCAGGACCCACATCAAAGTACTTCTGATGAATCAAATAATATCGATCATCTTATAGATCAAGGTGATGAACAGATGCAACAAGGGGATTTTCAAAAAGCACTAGCTATTTACAGTGAAGCAAACTATAAAACTCCAAATAACGCAGAAATAATTTTTAAAATGGGTTTTGCTTTAGTTGAACAAGAGCGTTATGATGAAGCGATTGAAGCGTTTTACAGCGCATTACGTCTTGATGATAACAATCCAGCTATCCATCAAGCACTTGCATCTGCTTATAGAAAATCGGGAGATTTAGACAAAGCTAAAGAAAATCTTGAGGCAGCACTTTTGATCAATGATACAAATCCAATCACTTACTACAATTATGGAAACTTATTAGTTGATATGCAGAGTCTTGATGATGCAAAAGAGATGTATACAAAAGCACTAGAGCTTAATCCTGAGTTTACAGAAGCTAAAGAAGAACTGGGGAAACTCTTATGAAAGTACTAGAGATATACGACTTTTTAAATGAACTCTCACCGTTTGATCTTCAAGAGTCTTGGGATAATTCTGGACTTTTAGTTGGGGACTTTAAACACGATATTTCAACTGTAGTACTGAGCATTGATGTAGATGAGACATTGATCGATTCACTTGAATCCAATGCACTCTTAATTACACACCATCCGCTTATCTTTGGAGGACTCAAACAGTTAGAGTTTAGTAAGTATCCAGCAAATCTCATCCAAAAGATGATACAAAAAAATATATCAAATATCGCAATGCATACAAATTTTGATCAAACACACCTAAACGAGTATGTAGCACAAGAAGTTTTAGGATATGAGATAAAAGAGAAAGACGGTTTTATAGCGTATTTGGAAGTAAATGAAGATTTCGATAGTTTTGCTAAAAAAGTATCCACTGCTTTTGGACTTAAGTTTGCAAAATGTGTAAAATGTTCAGATGAGGTTAAAGTAGCAGCACTGACAACCGGTTCGGGATGTTCTTTAATGCGAAGTTTAAAAGCAGATTGTTTTTTAACTGGAGATGTAAAATATCACGATGCAATGGAAGCAAAAAGTATAAATCTTTCCCTAATTGATATAGGGCATTTTGAAAGTGAACGCTTTTTTGCAGAAATTTTAGCGAAACATTTGAAAAATTTAGGTTTAAAAGTTATAATTGCGTCATCAGAAAATCCATTTACATATATCTAAGTATATTTTGAACAAAAATGGTACAAGTAAAACTCCCAAAGGAACCCAATGAATAAGCACCTTAAACAACTTATCGACCTTGCACAAGTAGACAAAGAGATCGATGCGTTTGAGCCTCAGATAGAAGAAGCTAACTATAAATATGAAGCTGCACTTGCTAAAACTAGTAGCATTGAGTCTGATATTGAGAATTTAAGTAACGAGATAAAAGACGAAGAACTTAAAAAGTCAAAAAATGAACTTCACCTTGCTGAACTCTCTGCAAAACTTGAAGAGAATGCAAAAAAATCTGCTGAAGTAAAAACAGAACGTGAGATGAAGTCACTGCAACTTGAAGAAGAAATCGCAAAAGAGCAGATCACTTTCGCAAACGAAGAGATTGAGCGTTTAGAAAAAATTATTGAAAATAAAAAAGAGCAGATTGAAGCTTCAAAGACAAACTTAGCAGAAGTAAATGCTTCATTAGAAAGTGTAAAAGCTGAGGTTGATGAAAAACTTCAAAAAATTGATGCTGATCGTCAAGAAGTATTTAAAACAAAAGAGGTACTTCTTTCAGAGATCAACCAAAAAGGTTTGGCTTTTTACCAAAAAATTCGTCGTTGGGCAAAAAATACAACTGTTGTTCCTGTTGAAGAACAAGCTTGTATGGGTTGTCACATGGTGATTGGTGATAAAGTTTACTCAGACGTAATTAAAGGTGAAGAAATTACAACTTGTCCACACTGTGGCCGTATCCTTTACGTGAAAGCTAGCGAAGAGTAAGTTTTGTTCTTTGCTCTTTTGTACTACATCTTAGGTGTAGTACTCTATATAGTAGCATTACCACTCCTTTTTGTTTTAGCTTTTAAGTACAAGTACAAAGAATCTATTCCAGCTCGTTTTTTCCTTTTTAAAAATCCCCGTTTTCACTCCATAAACAAAATTTGGTTTCATGTATGTTCACTTGGAGAAGCAAGAGCATTAAAACCGATTTTAAAAGAGTTAGATGAAGAGGTTGTGATCACAACGATCACACATACTGGGCAAGAGGAAGCTAAAAAATACGATGCAGAAGTACGTTATTTGCCGTATGAGATATTTTTGCCGTTTTGGATGAAAAAACAAAAACTGCTTGTGGTATTAGAGGCTGAGTTTTGGTATTTGCTATTTGTTATAGCATTTAATAAGGGTGCAAAAATTATTTTACTCAATGCTCGTATATCTGATAAGAGTGTAAAAAGCTACTTACAATTTGCGTGGTTTTATAAAAAGATGCTCTCACGCGTAGAGATCATCTATGCACAAAGCGAAATTGATAAAAACAGATTTTTAGCATTAGGGGCTAAAAACATAGAAGTAATTGGCAATATAAAACTAGCAGGTGAGATTGTAAAAACAAAAGAGTATGCAAAGCCAGAATGTGAAGTGATAGTAGCTGGAAGTACTCATTTAACAGAAGAGCAAAGTGTACTTGAAGCTTTTGTAGAGTATAAACACATAAATGATGCAAAACTCATAATAGTTCCACGTCATCCAGAGCGTTTTGAGAGTGTGTATACGTTGATGCAAGAGTTTGCAAAAAAACATAACTTGACGTTGGAAAGATTTTCCCAAACACAAGAAATAGGAAGTGATCTTGTTTTAGTTGATGCTATGGGTGAGTTAAATAACATCTATGCGATCAGCGATATAGCAATACTCGGCGGTGCTTTTAAAGCAGATGTTGGTGGACACAATCCACTTGAACCTGCATCTTTTGGGTGTAAGATAATTACTGGAAAACATTTTTTCCATCAAAAAGAGTTATTTAAATATGTACACCATGTGCAATATGTAGAAAGTTATGAGATTTTACAAGCGCTCGAAAATGCAAAAGAGCTTCCACCGTCAATGGTTGAAGAAAAAATAGATTTAGAAAAAGTTATAGACTTCATGCAAAACTATACAAAGATATGAGAAGTATAAAAAGAGGTAAGATTGTGTAAAACAAATTTTTCAGCCTAACCGTAGTTAAGGTGAAAATATTTTTTTATGCAAGATTGCCTCTTTTTATGCTTCCCGTAGGGCAAAAAGA
>NZ_JBNKRX010000010.1:0-100586 GCF_050296975.1 Sulfurimonas sp. | reverse complement strand
TTTTTTAGCTACTCTTTGACCTAGTGGGTTTAGGATGTATTCTATGGTATTTGTTGGAGTTACTACTTTTGTAAGTGTACCTTGAGAATTATAAGAGTATGTAGTTATACCTTCATTTGTAATCTTTTGGTTTAGTTGTCCGTCTGTGTCGTAAGTATAAGTATTATCTCCGTAAGTATCAATTGCATCTTCTTGATCGTAAGTGGCTTGTGTAGTTACTCCGTTTATTGTTGCACTTATTCTGTTTGAGTTTTTATCGTAAGTGTAGCTTTCAACTATTTGGTTGTTTTTCTCTACAGTTATCAATCTTGAATTTTCATCGTAGGTGTAGTTGTAAGTGTTTATAGTACCACCAACTGTTTCAATTTTTTGGATGATATTTCCCTCTAGGTTACGTTGGAGTGTATAGCTTAATGTGTTGTCACTATGTTGAGTGAGTTCTGCGTAGTTATTGTACTCTTTATCTATACTCAAAGTTCCATCAGTTACATTTGTAACATATCCATTATCTGGATCTCTTGTAAGGGTAAAATCTCCACTTTGAGTGAGTAAACCATCATTATCGTAAGAGTAAGTAGTTGTAACTCCTGCATAGCTTGTACTTGTAACTGCAAAGTCATTGTTGTAAGTGTAGTTGATGCTTTGATCAAGGGTTCCATTTTGGGTAAGGGAGGTTAATAGATCTCCATCATAGCTATACTCTATACTCTCAGATCCCATTGAGATAGAGCTTAATTGATCTGCAAATAGATAGTTATAGTTTATAGTTCCTTCTGGTGTAACAGTTGAACTTAGTCTATCGTTTGTGTAGTTGTTTGTAATGGTAGCTCCACTTGGTCTTGTGATAGATGTCAATTTTCTGTTTTTATTGTAAGTGTATGAGGTTGTATAGTTTGATGGACTTATAAGTGATGTACGTTTATCTACACCGTTGTATGTAAATGTAAAATCTGTTGGGGTTGGTGTGCTAAGGCGTGTCATGTTGCCGTTTGCGTCGTAAGCGTAGAGTTCTGTATTTCCATTTGGATAGGTGATCTTAGTTACTTTATCCATTACATCGTACTCGTAGTTTGTTGTTTCGTTGTTTGGGGTTGTGATAGTGGCTATGTTGCCTCTTTGATCGTAAGTATACGATACTACTCTATCTCCTGTTGTTTCACTTACAACTCTTCCTTTAGTGTCATACTCATACGTTGTTGGTGTGAGTGTTCCACTTTGGATAGATGTCGTTAAACGGTTCTCTTTATTGTAAAGAGTTGTGAGTACTCTTGACTCTGGAGTTGTGAAAGTGATCTCTCCTGTTGTGTAGTCTGTTTTTGATATAGTTGTTTTACCATTGCTTGTGACTTTTTTTGTTTTTACATTTGTTTGGGTTGTGTTGCCATCATACTTAGTTACATACGTTGTAGTTTGAGACAATCCACTTGGTTGCGTTGTTGTGCTTGAAGATAGTATCTTATCTTGTGTGAAACTATCTGCTGTGTAGTTTACAGTTGTAGTTATACCATTGCTTTGTGTAGTTTGTGTTTTTTCATCGGCTGAAGTAGTGATGGTTAATGTATCTCCAGTTGGGAGTGTTCTTGTCGCTATGATCGAACCATCATCTTGTTTTTCATTTACCCCTGATGTTACACTACCCTCTGGTTTTGTCATGGAGTATACAGGTGCTTTTGGAGTACCTGATTTTGCAAACTGCCATGTTCCACCTGCTGCATCTGTCTCTTGTGTGATACGACCATTTTCATCGTAAATGTGAAGGATTTTGTTACCATTTCTGTCTGTCATAGTATCCATCAATGAACCATCAAAGTAAGTAAAGTTATACCCTGAGTTATCTTCATACCATACATCGATTAAGTCACCATTATCATCCACTTGGAGGTAAGCTTTTTGACCATTTGGTGCAGTTATCTCAGTAGGGTAACCGTTTGCATCTCTAGTGATGCTTAAAGTGTTTCCAAATTGGTCTGTTATGGTACTAAGATAACCATTGGAATCATAGGTATACTCTTTTAAAGTTTTTTCTGTTTCAAGATCAAATGTTTTTAAGTGTTTACCAGTAGAGTCATATATCTCTATAGTGTTATCTGGGTTTTTGTAGATGTATTTTGAGGTATCTAAGTTGTATTTTTGATGTATTTTTGATGGTATAAGTTTTCTAATGCGATCGTTAATAGTATCAGCTATAAAAAGTTCTCCTGCTTGATTTATGGCAATTCCTTGAGGAAAAAACAATGATGTATTTGTTGCATCTCCATTATCCCCTGAAAATCCTCGAGCACCATTTCCAGCTACTGTTGTTATGATGCCATTTGTATCTACTTTTCTTATACGATTATTATAAGTATCAGCTATAAAAAGTTCTCCTACTTGATTTATGGCAATTGCTCTAGGTTCTAACAATGATGCATTTGTTGCATCCCCTCCATCTCCTGAAAATCCTCGAGCACCATTTCCAGCTACTGTTGTTATAATCCCATTTGTATCTACTTTTCGTATACGACTATTAGAACTAGCTATAAAAAGTTCTCCTGCTTGATTTATGGCAATTCCATGAGGATAATATAATGATGCATTTGTTGCATCTCCACCATCTCCTGAAAATCCTTGAGTACCATTTCCTGCTACTGTAGTTATAATCCCATTTGTATCTACTTTTCTTATACGATTATTATCAGTATCAGCTATAAAAAGTTCTCCTGCTTGATTTACGGCAATTCCTTGAGGAAAAAACAATGCTGCATTTGTTGCATATCTATAATCACCTGAAAATCCTCGAGCACCATTTCCAGTTACTGTTGAGATAGTGTAAGTAAATTCTTTGTTTTTTAATTTATCTAATTGATAAAAATCATCAGAGAACATCCAACCATTTGCTAAATGACCACTATAACTATTTGTATTCTCTACATTTATAATAACTGTTTTTTTTGTTTGTAAGTCAATAGTAGAACGTCCACGAATAGCTGTTACTGTACTCCCTACTTTTGCCCAAGCTTGGCTAAAAGTAGTGTTAGAAGCATAATAAACAGGTTGATATTGATAAGCTATAGTTATTATAGCCTTCACATCTCCACTCATTTTATGTCCACTAACATCATACCCATCCCACTTAAACTTTAAAGTGTTTAGTTGGTTTAATGAAACCTGTTTTACAAATGTACGCCCACCAACTTTAAGCGTTGCTGTAGCACCTATAGCAGAGCTTGGAGCTGTTGTGGTATCTACAGATGCATCTATAACATATGTGTACCCATCTACGCTTTTAGAAGAGTAGTGCAGTGTTTCATTTGTTCCAGCTATTGGTATATCTTCATGAAAGATTCTTTTTTTCGGTTCTACATATGAGCTAAGTGAAACTTTACACGGATCATCTGGATTATCATCGTCTATATCTGGATCATCTGGCTTATCTGCATCATCAGGTGGACCATACGGCCAGTTATGATCCCAAGGTGTAAAGTGAGTGATCGCAGCTCTCCAGTATGTAAGCCCTGCTTGGTAGTTTGAATTGTCTTGAAGTCCAACTACTTCATCACTGTATAATCCATCTCCATCTAAGTCATTTGGTTGATCATCGCCTGTGCTATCTACGGCATCTACTTTACCATCGCCATCAGTATCAAGTAGTTTTACAACTGCTCCATTTTCTGAGCCTATCCACTTGCCTTTGTTTCTATCGTAGTATCCAACTGGAACTATCTCCCCTACATCAAACCCTAAAAAGTTCTCTACATACATGATAACTGGTGCATTAAAAGTTACATTTTCATCATCACTCACTCCATCTACAGTTAAATCTGAACAGTATGTATAAGCAGATGTAGATGGTAAATCTGATGGCATAGAAGTAGGTGTTTTAAACTCAGTTGCACGGACATCTATACTTTGTAGTTCTCTTGTAGTTCCATCTTTTGCAGTTATGATCGCTTGTGTTACTCCATTAAATACTAATGTAGTACTTCTTGTACCTCTGTCATCTGTTATAGGAGTAGATACATGCAATTGTGGTGTTAAAGACTCTAGGTTTATGGTTGTTACTTTGCTATCTATTGGAAGCATAGTAACTTCTGGAGCGATTCCCCATTCTTGTATGGGAGCCTCAACCTTTCTATCTATAGTTGTGTAACCATCTTTTTGGTAGCGCATAGTAAGTGTAACTCCACCCTTAGTAGCAAATACATAACTACCATTTGCATCTGTTACTTGTGAACCGTACTCTGGATGATTAAGAACGGTTACTTTTACCCCAGCTAACCCTGTGCCATCTTCTACAAGTATCTTTCCTGTGAGCATACAAAAAAGGTCTTCATCATACTTTGTAACTGTTGCATCTTTTGGGATGTATTGTAAGTATTGGCTTCCAAAGTATGTAGCATTGAAGTTTGTTGTATCGATCGGTTCTATCACAGAGATAGTTATGCTATTTGAACTTACTCCTGCATAATTTACACTTAAAGTTGTTGTACCTACATTTAGGGCTTCAAAGATGTTTTCATTCATAATGCCTATAGTTGTATCTGCAACATTATAGTTTACAGTTTGTGTTAAGTCTTTAGTAAAGCCATCTTCGTAAGTTCCACTTACACTAAGTGTTGAAGTATCTCCAATATGTAAAGTTGTTACTTCACTTGAAAGTGTTAAAGAGTTTAAAAGCGGGAGTACTTCTACACTTCTTGTTGCTGTTGCTTCATTTCCTGCACTATCTTTTGCGCTGTATATAACTTGGTATGTACCTGTTGTATTTGTATCTACATTATTTGTGATAGATACAGATAGATTTCCATCAACATCATCTGTTGCAGTTGCACCGTACTCTATGTATGACTGTTTACGATTGAGAGTTATGGTATCACTTCCATTTAAAGTGATAGTTGGTGGGGTTGTATCTTGTATAGCTGAGACACTAAAAGTATAACGGATAGGTTTATGACCTATACCATCTATAGAAACTTCATACTCCCCCTCTTGAAGTTCATGGTGAGGTAAAAAGATCAGAGCATTTTCAGCTCTGGAAAAATAACTTTGCCCTTTTATAGGTTTTATTTTTTTGTGTTTTGCTTTTTTATGATGTTTTTCTACATATTTTAAAACAATATGACTGTGCTTAAGAGTTTTTCTCTCAACTTTCTCATCAAAGATCACTTTTATCTTTGTGTCTGCTGCTACATTTGTAGCATTTGGTAGTGGAGAGAGTGTATAACCTATCTCTTTTTTATGATGAAACTCTTTGTGCTCACTTTTATGCTCTTTTGCGAATGCTAAGCTCCCTAAACTTAGCAATAACAATATAGCCAATATCTTTTTCATTATATCACCTTAATAAACAAAATTAATCGATGATAAAATAAAGTAGATTACAAAATCAGAACATTTTAGTTTTTTACTGTTAATTAAAAAGTTGTGTTACATTTTTTCACATATATGAACTAAAATTGAAAATTATAAAACCAACATCGCATCGCCATAAGAGTAAAAACGATATTTATCTCTAATTGCCTCTTCATAGAGTTCAAGGGTTTTTTCAAGTCCAACAAATGAAGCAACAAGCATGATAAGTGTTGATTTTGGTAAGTGAAAGTTTGTAAGAAGATGATTTACACGCAAAGGCTTGTTATTTGGGTGTAAAAAGAGATTTGCTTCTCCACTTGTTTGATCTTTATGACGAGCATAAAACTCTACAGTTCTTGTTGATGTCGTTCCAACACTTAGTATCTTTTGTTTTGAATCTAAAAGTGCTTTTGCTTTTGGGGAGATTTCATAAAACTCTGAATGCATTGGATGCTCGGTTATTACATCTGTTTCAACAGGTTTAAAAGTACCGCTACCAACATGAAGTGTAACATAGGCATGTTTATAGTTCTCACTTACTCGTTGGTGTTGCTCAGGTGTAAAATGCAGTGATGCAGTTGGTGCTGCGACTGCACCCTCGATTTTAGCAAAAACACTTTGGTACTCTTTTGCATCCTCTTCGTTATCTTCTCTTTGGATATAAGGAGGGAGTGGAATATGCCCAATGGTATCCAGAATAGGTAGCAGTTCTTCAAAACGTAAAAGATGGTTATCTTGAAAAAAGTTGACTACACGAGTGCCATCTTCGTAAAGTTCTTTTACGACTGCTTTTAAATTTTGTTCAAAAAATATCTCTTGATCTATTTTTACACGTCCACGGATATATACATGAACATCATTTGCATTTAAAGCTCTATTTATAAGCAGTTCAATTTTACCACCACTTTGTTTTTGCCCATACAAACGTGCTTTTATAACCTTTGTATCATTAAAAATAAGTGCACAATCTTTTGGAATAAACTTTTCTAAATCATAAAAATATGTATGTGTGATTGTATCTGTAGCTCTATCATATACAAGAAGTTTTGCATGATCTCGAGGAGAGGCAGGGTGCGTAGCTATGAGTTCATCTGGAAGATGAAAATCATAACTTGAGGTCAGGAGTTCCTTAGTTTGCACTAGCTTCCTCTGAGCCCTCTTCATCGTTATCTTCTTCAATCGCTTCAGCAGGATTTACAAGTTTCACTATAAGGATAGAAAATCCATAAAGAATTATAAGTGGACCAGCCATAAGAAGTTGTGTTAATACATCTGGTGGAGTCAGCAATGCTGCCACGATAAAGATGATAACGATGGCATATTTAAAAAATGAGGTCATTGCACGATCATCAACTAAACCTAAAAGTGCTAAAAAGTATGCAAAAACTGGGAGCTCAAAAGCAATACCAAAACCAAAGAGTATCTTTGTAAAAAAGCCTACATAATCTTCTATGTTTATAAGTGGTGTAAATTTAAACGATCCAAAGGTGATTAAAAAGTCAAATCCAAAAGGGGTGACAACATAGTAGGCAAAAAGAACCCCTATACCAAACATCACAGTTCCACCAACAATGAAAGGGATAAGCATTTTTTTCTCATTTGCGTATAAGCCAGGTGCTATAAACATCCAAATTTGTGCTAAAATTACTGGTAATGCCCCTAAAATTGCTGCAAAAAATGAAACTTTTAATGCTACAAAAAAAGCTCCACCGACTTGTTGTGTTGTTATTTTACCCTCTGCTGCATTGAGAGATACTTTTCCAACTTCTGTAAGTGCATCATTCAGTGGTGTCACCATCCAATCTAAAATTGCTTCATGAAAATAAAACATCGCGAAAAACATCACAATTAAACTTGCAACTGAAATAGCAAGTCTTTTTCTAAGCTCTATTAAATGGGGTCTAATCTCTTCAAACATCTATATTTTCTTCTTCTTGAGGTTTTGTTTTTTTCTTTTTCTTTAAAGTCACTTCTTCTGGTTGTGCTGCTGCTTTCTTTGTCTCAGGTTGTTCTTGTGTATCATCTAAAAGGTTGTCAATATGTGCATTTACATTTGTAGCATTTGAAATGCTGTTGGAAGCTTTTTCTAACTCGCGTTTATACGCAAGTGCTTCTTGTTTGATATCAGCTACATGCATCTCTTCTTCGATAGTGTCTTTCATAGTTCCAAGTGTAGTTTTCATACTTCTAAAAGCTTTTGCAATTTGAACCATTGTACTTGGAAGCTTATCTGGTCCTAAAAATAAAATAGCAATAACAGCAATAACAAGAATCTCGGTAAAACCCATTCCAAACATAACGTAAACGCCTTAAGAAAATTTATAATTTTGTGATTTTATCGAAAGATTGGTTAAATAATCTTCAATTATAAAAAATAATAAAAAAATGTGTAGATTTTAAGAGGTTATATAGAGTGTAATCTCATCACTTAAAAGGTAGTCGTGATTATAGTATCGCCCTTGTTGCAAAGTCAGTTTTTTCTCTTGTACAAGTGCATCTGCTTTTATCTTCTCTTCATTATTTAAAATTGTTTGTTCAAAACCTACAATCGATCGAAGACCTAAAAATATTTTTTCAATTTTTATATCATCACTTGAGAGTTTTTCAGTTGTAATCTTTAGAGGGTTTTGTATATATTTTTCTATCTCTGTATGTGGATAGTAGCGCTCGTTTTTTAGTTTGCCAACTGCTCCAGCACCAATGCCAATGTAATCTTTATATTGCCAGTAGCCTAAATTATGGACTGAATTATACAATCCAAAATTACTGATTTCATACTGTTTAAATCCATGTTCTTCGATTTTTTTAAAAAGCCATTTTGTATCTTCTAACTGCTCTTTTGACATTTGTGGTTTTGATGCAAATGCAGTTCCCTCTTCAATAGTAAGAGCATAAAGACTTAGATGATTAATTGGAAGTGAAAATGCGGTTTTTAAATCATTTTGTAAAAGCTCTTGAGTGTCGCCTAAAGTTGCATAAATCAGATCAAGTGAGATATTGTCAAAACCAATTTTATTTGCATTGTGTACAGCTTCAACAGCTTGGTTTGAATTATGAGCACGATTGAGAAGTTTAAGTTTGTTGTTATCAAAGCTTTGAACACCAAAACTTACTCTAGTTACACCTAGATTTTTCATCCCCTCTAGCCACTCATATGTTGCACTATTGGGATTTGCTTCGGTTGTAATTTCTACATTGTCTTGTAAGTAATGGGAGATGATTGTAAAAATGTTTTTATAAAGCGCTGGGGATACTGTAGAAGGTGTCCCACCACCTATAAAAACAGACTCTATACTTTTTTCTTGTACATCAAAATGTTTGAGCTCATAAAGAAGTTGTTGTTCAAGTGCGGACATATACTCACGTTTGAGATGAAATTTATCTACATAAGAGTTAAAAGCACAGTAAGAACATTTTGAATCGCAAAAAGGTATATGGATATAAAGTAACATTTTGGAAGTATAACGAAAAAGGGGGAAGAAGACTTAAAAAGTCTTCTTAAAAAGTTAGATGTTAGTTAGAACCAACATTTTTGGTTTTTTACATAAATTCTATCGAATTCTTCATCAGATTTTATTAGATAAAGGATAAACTCGATAAACGCAATAATACCGATAATCATACTAGGGATACCTAAAAGAATAATCCCTCCAAGAAAAACAACAAGCATGATAATTCCTGCTGTTGTACAACCTAAATAAAACTTATGGATACCAAATCCACCTAAGAAAAATGCTAGAAGTGCTGCAACAATCTTATTTTTTTCACTACTCATAAACTACCCTTTATTTTTGAATTACACTAAAAATTCTATATTTAAAAATATTAAATTACGATTAATATTGATAGCATGTCTGCAATTTTAACAATATAAGTGAAAATCAATTTTTGATTTAAACTATTTTAAATTACTCTTTTTGTATAATCACGATTATTTTATTAGGGTTCATATATGAGTTTAAGAGAGAGTTATCGTCCAAATGTTGCTATGATTATTGTATCGCATGAATATCCAAAGAAAAAGGATATTTTTATAGCACAAAGAAACGATTTAGCTGATATTTGGCAATTTCCCCAAGGTGGAATTGATGAGGGTGAAGAGGTTATCGATGCACTTTTCCGTGAAATGGAAGAGGAGATTGGAACAAATGCAGCCGAAATCATTGCTGAATATCCAGAGTGGATCTCTTATGACTTTCCTCCTAAAATAGCTAAAAGTATGAGGCCGTATAAAGGGCAGACACAAAGATACTTTTTAGTAAAGTTAGACAAAGGTGCAGATATCAATTTAGATACAAAACACCCAGAGTTTTCTGCGTACAAATATGCTTCAGTAGATGAGGTTTTAGAAATTACAGCTCATTTTAAAAAAAATGTATATGAAACTGTAATAAATTATTTTAAAGAAGAGGGACATCTTTAATGTTAATTGTTCAAAAGTTTGGTGGTACGAGTGTAGGCGATCTAGAGCGTATCCAAAATGTTGCGTCTCGTGTAGCAAAAACAAAAGATGCTGGTAATGATGTAGTGGTTGTCGTCTCAGCTATGAGTGGAGAGACAAACAAGTTGGTGGAGTATGCAGAGCATTTTTCAAAAAATCCTGCACGTGCAGAAATGGATATGCTATTGAGTTCTGGTGAGCGTGTAACAGCATCACTTCTTTCAATCGCTTTACAAGAGATGGGGTATGGGGCAACTGCTATGAGTGGTAGAAAAGCTGGAATCGTCACAGATAAAATTCATACAAAAGCACGTATTGAAGATATTGACCCATCTGCTATGCAAGAGTCGCTTAAAGAGGGAAAAATAGTCGTAGTTGCTGGTTTTCAAGGTGTAAACGAACATGGTGATGTAACTACACTTGGTCGTGGTGGAAGTGATTTAAGTGCTGTAGCTATTGCTGGTGCACTTAAAGCTGATCTTTGTGAGATATATACAGATGTAACAGGGATTTTTACAACTGATCCAAGAATCACATCAAAAGCTCGTAAATTAGGAAAAATCTCTTATGATGAGATGTTAGAACTTGCATCATTAGGGGCTAAAGTACTTCAAAACCGTTCAGTTGAGATGGCAAAAAAATTAAACGTAAATCTAGTAACACGCTCTAGTTTTTCAGACGAAGAGGGGACATTAATAACAAAAGAGGAAAACATTATGGAAAAACCATTAGTAAGTGGGATTGCATTAGATAAAAACCAAGCTCGTATATCACTTTTAGGTGTAAAAGACAGACCAGGGATCGCAAGTGAAATTTTCAACAAACTTGCAAGTGCTGAAGTAAACGTTGATATGATCGTACAAAATAAAGCGGCATCAGATACAACTAGCATTGACTTTACAGTTGCAAAGGGTGATCTTCATGATGCAAAAGCTGTAGTTGATGAGTTTGTAAAAAATGGTGAGATTGCAGATGATACTTACAACGAAGCAATCTGTAAAGTTTCCGTTGTTGGTGTTGGAATGAAATCACATGCTGGTGTAGCTGCAAAAGCATTTACTACGATGGCAGAAAATAAAATCAATATTAATATGATCTCAACATCAGAGATTAAAATCTCTATGGTTATAGATGAACAATATGCAGAATTGGCTGTAAGAAGTCTACATGATGCATACGAGTTAGAAAAATAAAGAGAAACGATGTCTGATTTTGCACAGTGGAGTCTTGATGCAATCCGCCAAGAGGGTGGGGCTCTTAGCTGGCTAGAAGAACAACGTTTTGAATGGTCAAAAACTACTGCTTTAGCACTAGAACAGATACTGAGTGGAAAAACTATAGTGCTTATAACAGATAAAAAAAGGAAGTGGTTAGAGCGTTATATTATTGATTCATTAAATAGTATCGGTTTTGAACGCCCACTTATCCCTATAGTGACAATCGATGCAGTATATCCTCACTTTAATAATATAAGTGGTGGTGAGATGATTGATATGGTTGATGACCTTGTCTCATTATCGTATAAAAACGAGCACTTTTACTGGTATATCGGTAAAGGTGATGATAAACGAAGCGATATTGCAAAAAGAAAAGATAATAGCTACTTTTGGATTTTCGATGAAGATTTTAATAATGCTTTTACCCTAAAGTCTTATGACACAATGTTGGATATGAAATTATTACAACTTTATAGACTCTTTGATGCTTCATTAAACGCAGCAATGTTTGGAGAGGTTGATGCAAGTTAATAGTGCGATAAAAGGTCATATAATCATCTCAAAAGAGTTAGAGCGAGAGATAGAAAGACTTGAAGCATTATTAGCTGGATTTAGAGTTGTTAAGTTTGTTGAAGAGACTTTTAAAATTGAACACGCGAAAGAGGTGACTGCACAAGCGTATATAAGTGAGTCCTCTACAAAATATATCATCTTAGCTGCAATAGATTTTACAGACGTAGCACAAAATTCTCTTTTAAAACTTTTAGAAGAACCTCCTACAAATATCGAGTTTATCATTTTAACACCAACAAAATCAACACTTTTACCAACAATTCGTTCACGACTCCCAATCTTAAAAGTAGATACTTCACACGAGATGAAAGAGCTTGATATTTCACTTGCACGGCTTGACTATTCGGCTATATTTGATTTTCTAAAAACATATGCAAGAGTTTCAAAAAATGAGGCGAAACAACTTGTTGAATCACTTTTTTATAAAGCAACAGTGTTAGAAAAGTTGATTCTCTCTGAAAAACAGCTTGAAAATTTCGATATGGCATACCGTTTGTTAGAGTTAAACTCTCGTCCGCAAAGTATATTTGCCCTTGTTCTAATGAGTTTTATACAGGAGCGATAATGCAGATCAAGAAGTTATCCAACGAAATAGATATTCAAAAATACCTTCTTGAACTAGGTGTTGATAGCGGAGGTTTGAAAATACTTTCCTCTAAAGCAAAAACACATCTCTTTTATATTCAAAATTTAAATGTTGGCGGAGCCAATATTTTAAAACAAGATGCACTTTCAATAGGGGCTGATCTTGCAGTTCCACGTGGTACTGTTCTAGCAAAAACTCCTTATGTAGATTGCATTTTAATCGCTACAACAAAACAGTTGCAAACACTCTCTAAAAAAGAGTTGGCACAACCTTTTGGACTTAAAGAATTAGCACTACAACTGCAACAATATCTTGCATTAAAGCCTATAGAAAAAGTTGAGATTATGGGTGTAATCAATGCTAATGATGACAGCTTTTTTAGTGGTTCACGATTTGTAAATGATAGTGCAGTAAAAAAAATCAAAGAGATGATCGAAGATGGTGCAGATATTATCGACCTTGGTGGTGTCTCTTCAAGACCAAATGCAACAGTTGTATCACCACAAGAAGAGATGCAAAGACTCAAACCCATTTTGGATGCAATTAAAGAGCATAAACTCTATGAAAAAGTAAAATTTAGTATAGATTCATACACTCCTGAAGTTGTGAAGTATGCACTTGAATGTGGTTTTACAATTATCAATGATATTACTGGATTTGAAAATGATGAGTTATGTAGCTTGTGTGCCGAGTTTAATGCTACAGCAGTTGTGATGCATATGCAAGGAACTCCACAAACAATGCAACAAAATCCCCATTATGACAATGTAGTTTTGGATATTTATAACTATTTAGAAAAACAAGTACAAAAATTAGAAAGTTTTGGGGTTAGAGATATTATTTTAGATGTTGGAATAGGATTTGGAAAATCGCTAGAAGATAATATAACACTCATTAAACATTTAGAACATTTTAGAGTATTAGGAAAAGAGTTACTTGTTGGTGCTTCAAGAAAATCTATGATTGATAAAATTACTTCATCAAGTATTGAACAACGATTGGCCGGGACATTAACACTTCATTTAGAAGCCATAAAAAATGGTGCATCAATTATTAGGGTACATGATGTCTATGAGCATAAACAAGCTTTAGAAGTGTATATAGCCTTACGAAAAGGATAATAATGAAATTTCCAAATGCTCAAGATATTGCAAGTACAAATGTTGTTTATACTTATATGCAAGATACAATAGAATATGCTATAGAAAAGATGCTTGAGGGTGAGCATCGTGATATTATTGTTATTGACGGTGAGAATTATTATGTCCTTACTGCCATGGAAGTTTTAAAACTGAAAGAGGATCATATAAAACTCTCTGATCAAATTTCACATTTGAATTTAAGAAAAATTCCTGCAGTTGTAAAAGAAACAAATGTTCTAAATCTTTTAAAATATCTTGATGAATTAAGTGAATATATCTGTGTAGTAAATGATGATAAAACAATTTACGGGATTATTACACATACAGATATTACAAGCAATATAGACCCAGAAGTTATTTTAGATAACTACACAATTGAAGATTTTTTAAAATTATCTCGCCGTGTACGATGGATCAACAAAGAGGTCAAAACTTTAGATGTTTTAACACATATGCATACAAGTGGAAATGATAGTGTGATTGTAGTTGAAGATCAAACTCCAATTGGAATATTGACTACTAAAGATGTAGTGCAACTTATCAAGCATCAATCAGACCTTACCTTACCAATCAAAGAGTATATGAACTCTCCTGTTGATGTAGTATACAAAAGAACAAGTGTGAGAGAAGCTTTAGAGTTTGTAAAAAAGAAACATTATAAACGTTTAATTGTAGTGGATGAACACGATAAACTTGTAGGGATTATTTCACAAAAAGAGCTTATTTTACTGACATATAATAGATGGTCACTAGTTATGAAAGAGCACCAAGCAGAACTTCAAGAGATTAATACTCTTTTAATAGAGCAAAATAGAGAGTATGAACTTATGGCATCACTAGATTCTTTAACGGGTTTGTACAATAGACATAAATTTAAACAACTTTATAACTCCTCTTTAGAGACTATGTTACAGCGTTTAGAAGTACTCTCATTAATCATTTTAGATATAGACCATTTTAAAAAAGTAAATGATACATATGGTCATATTGCAGGAGATGAAGTTTTAAAAACTGTTGCACAAATCTTACAAGATGAAACTAGAAGAATAGATATGATCTGTAGATGGGGTGGAGAAGAGTTTGTTGTTTTATTGCCAACGGTCTCTTTGGAACAAGCGGGGCAGATTGCTGAAAAGTTAAGAGTGAAAATTGCACAGACCTCTATAGAACAAGTTGGAGATATTAGTGCTAGTTTTGGTGTTTGTGAAGTAAAAGAGAGAAAAAGATTAGAAGAGGTTATCGCCAAAGCTGATGAACTCCTTTACAAAGCTAAGAAATCAGGTAGAAATCGTGTTGAGCTTTGTGAAGGAAGAGGATACTAAATCATAATACCTTTGATAGCATAAAAGAGAATTGCTGCTACAATAGCTGCTGCTGGAACAGTAATGATCCATGCTGCGATAATTTTCTTGACACTGTCACGTTTTACATACTGAACTTTTTCAATCTGTTTAATGTGTTTTTTTGTAGACTTTAAAAGTTCTTCCTCTTTAGCTATAAGTTTAAAGAGTTCAACTTCCCTCTCGTATTCACTTTTTGATTTATCATCTTTTGCTTCAAGTACTTTGAGTTGTGCTTTGTAAGCATTAAGCGTTGCTTGTTCATCTTCGATGATTTGTAGATCATTTTCCATTTTTTGAGCATCTTTTGAAACAACATGGAGATACTCTCTTAAAAAACCAACTCCAAATACACCACCAATTGCAATATGAGTTGAGCTTACAGGCAGCCCAAGTTGTGAAGCAATAATAACAGTAATAGCAGCAGCCATGGCAATAGAAAAAGCTCTGACTTGATTTAACTCTGTAATCTCAGCTCCAACAGTTTTAATCAGTTTTGGACCATAGAGCATAAGCCCTAAAGCAATACCTAATGCACCAACAGCCATAACCCATAAAGGGATAGAAGCTTTTGAAGAGACACCACCATTTACAACAGCGTCACTAATAGCAGCTAATGGTCCAACAGCGTTAGCAACATCGTTTGCACCGTGAGCAAAACTAAGTAGTGCTGCGGAGAAAATCAGTGGAATTGTAAAAAGTTTATTTACAGAATCAATATCTTCATCTAAATTTTTTGTAGCCATTCTTTTGACCATAAATAGATATACAAGAATTGCAGCAAGAGCACCAAAAATTAAAGCAGTTGTAAACGTTGGTTTATCTGTTATTTCTATAGTGATAAAAGGAAGTTTGTTTAAGAAACTAACAACACTAGGCCAGATATGTTTTAAGCCTTTTAAAGTAAGATAAGTTACAAAAGCCCAAGCCATAATAGCAACATAGATAGGGACATATTTTTTTGCTGATGCAACTTTTTTGCTTTTAAAGATAATCGTTTTTTTGATTGAGTATAAAAATGCTGCTGCTATTAATCCACCAAGTACAGGTGAGATTACCCATGAAGCAGCAATTTTTCCCATAGTTGGCCATGAAACGATGCTAAAACCAGCTGCTGCAATTCCAGCACCCATAACACCACCAACAATAGAATGCGTAGTGGAAACAGGAGCTTTTAATGCTGTTGCAAGGTTAAGCCACAGTGCAGCTGCTAGAAGGGCTGCCATCATTGCCCAGATAAAAGGATCGGCATTCCCACCAAAAGCAGAGATATCAATAATCCCTTTTTTAATAGTTTTGACAACATCACCACCAGCGATAAGTGCACCACTTGCTTCAAATATAGCTGCAATTATAATAGCCATTGTCATTGTCATTGCACGTGAACCAACCGCAGGACCTACGTTATTAGCTACATCGTTAGCACCTATGTTCATAGCCATATAAGCACCAATAAGTGCTGCAATTGCTAGAAACATATTGTTTGGAATACCACCATTTGAGAGAAAACTAAAAGTAAGTACACCAACTATAAAAAAGAGAGAAATTCCTAAACGATTAAAATCCATTCCACTTTTTTTGAGAGCTTTTTTCTCAAGCTTATTGAGTGTTTCTATATCCATGGTAGCCCTTTTATTTTATATATGCTTTTTTGATTGTTTGTGCTTCTATAGGTTTATCTCCACCATATCTGCCATTTGTTTTGACATTGCTCATCTTAAGTACTACATCCATCGAAGTTTTGTCTACTACTTTACCAAAGATTGTATATCCACCATTTAGCCAAGAGGTAGGGGAAACTGTGATAAAGAACTGACTGCCATTTGTATTTGGACCAGCATTTGCCATTGCTAAGATTCCAGCTTTATCGAAAACTACATTTGGAGCATATTCATTTTTAAACTCTTTACCCCAGATCGATTCTCCCCCACGACCAGTGCCAGTTGGATCACCACCTTGAATCATAAAGTTTTTGATGATTCTGTGAAAAGTGAGATTATTGTAGTAACCATTTTTTACATGTGTTGTAAAGTTTTCTACTGCAAGTGGAGCTACATCAGGAAAAAGTTCAAGTTCAATATTTCCTTGATTTGTTTCTAAAATTACATGTGGGTTTTGAGCACTGAGTATTGTAGAAAATACCAGTAGCAGTGATATGATTATATGGCGCATATTATTCCTCTTCTAAATTTAAACAAATTGAATTGATACAATATCTCATTCCAGTTGGTTCTGGACCATCCTCAAATAGATGTCCTAGGTGAGCATCGCATGAGGCACATCGTACTTCAATGCGGATCATCCCATGACTCATATCTTTATATTCAGTGATAGCATTTTCAATGGGTTCAAAGTAGCTTGGCCAACCAGTTCCAGAGTCAAATTTTGTAGTGGATTCAAAGAGTGGAGCATCGCAACAAACACATTTGTAAATACCATCATCTTTACAATCGTAATATTTTCCAGAAAAAGGGGCTTCTGTTCCATGTTGTCGGCAAACATAGAATTCATCAGGAGAGAGTTGCTCTTTCCACTCCTGTTCAGTTTTTGTTACTTTCATACTTTTCCTTCAATATATCGATCGTCTCACAAGAATGATCGTAAAGAACATACACACAGTTCGTTGCTAAATTGAAAGCGTATTCTATCTGATTTTCATTATAATCACATAAATCAAGTAATATAATATATTTTGCATAGAGTTCAAAAATATCATCATAAGTCGCAAGTTTTAAATCTTTTAAATTGTGTTCTAAAAGTGTTTTTGAAGCTTCAACCTCTGTTGTGTTTTCTGCAAGAAAATATTTTAGATCATCTTGTAATTTCTCTTTATTTTCTTTATTTGAAACTACTAAAATATCTTCAGGGGCATTCTCTTTTAAAAGTTTTTGTAACAGCTGCATTGTTTTTGCAAGAGGGATAGTTTCTAAAAACTCTACTGTTGAGTTTGTTGAATACTCTAAGGCGTATTGCGTATCTGAGAGATTTACAAAAAGTGATTTTTTACTTTTTTGGATATTTTGGATATATTGAATAAAGGACTCAGGGAGTAAATTTGCATCATCGCATATAATTAACTCTGCTACATCAAACGATTTTTTTAAAAGTTTTGGATCAAGTGATCTTATATCATGAATCATTGGTTTTTTAAGTTTTTGTAGATGCTTGTTTATAAGTTCTAAAGGAGTTAAGAGCTCTATAGCATTCATATCAAACTCTATAATTCCATGTTCAATAATATCTAAAAGTTTTTTATACGCTATATCTCTTGCAAGGATAGAGGGTTTAACAATAATAACTTTTTTTGAATCTTGTTTAAATACTTGGATAATCGCTTTAAGTAACAGAAGGGATGTTTTTGTGTCTTGAGCGTTGATTGAGAGGTGTGTTATAGTTTTGAGTGGAGAGTTTAAAAAATCAATCTCTTGATTGTTACAAAGTTCAAGTCTACCATCTTCTTGAATTTTGGTGTATTGTGTAAAGAGTGTTTCTAAACTATTTTTTGGTTTATTTATTCTTATTCTAGGCTCATCTTCTATTTTTTTGAAAATATCTGATGTTGAAGAGTTGCTAAAAATAATTTTCTTTTTTGGTAGAAGTTCTTTAAATGAATCATCTAAATGCTCATACTCATCAGCACTTAAATTTTCCATTAAAAGATAGTTGTATATCTTTGGACCATCTGTGTGTATAACTTCATTGAATTTTCTTTTTATAATCTCTTGAGTTCTGTCGTATGCAAGTGTATTATTGGAGTGCTCTTGATTTTGCGCTTTTTCGATAGTAGCATTTTTTAAATCATCAAAAGACCACTTTTTAATCTCAAATATATAGATACCGCGCATATCATCATAAAGCATAAGTTCAATATTGTAGCTTTGTTTGTGCAAATATACTTCAACATTAGAAAAGATTTCTAAGTTACTGTTTCTTGCTAGAGATTTGATACGTTTGACTAAGATACTGTCGGGGACAACAAGATCTGATTTTTCTTTTTGAAATATTGAGAAAGGATTAAAATTCATTTATTCACATAGTATATCGCCAAAAAAGGCGATATATTAGAGATTATTTACCAGCTGCAACGCGGTCTTTAAGACCTTTACCAGCTTTAAATTTAGGAACCATTTTATCTTGAGTAGTATAAGTTTTACTAGTACCTGGAACTGTACCACTTTTACCTTTTTGTAGTGCTGACGCAAAACTACCAAATCCTACAAGAGAAACATCTTCTTTTTTAACTAAAGCTTCAGTTACTGCTTCAGTGAAAGCTTTAATAGCTGCTTCTGCCTCTACTTTAGTTTTGTAGTTACCACACTCTTGTACTAATTCAACAAATTGTGCCTTATTCATAAATTTACCCTTGGATTAAAATTTTTCCGAATCTCTGCCTACCCTCGTAATAAAGGGAATAGACAAAACAATTCAGCTAAAAGTACTTTATAGTTTATTTCCTTAAAATTTTCTTCTTTTTCCCTTTTTTTAGGAAAAAGTATAGATTTTTTGTTTCAAATAGTTCATTTTCTGTAAAACCTCACTAAATACTCACTACCTGCTTAAACTTTTAATATAGAGTAAAAGTAGTCCTTTTTTAATTTTTTTGCTATAGGATTTTATAACTCTAGAAGTTTTATGTATGAGATTTTGTAGTAATGTTTGAAACTGTTCAAACCTACTTTTAGCATGGATAGAGATAAAGACATCCTCTAAAGCTTCTCTCTCTTTTTTTGTTAATGCTCCCATTAAGCATCCTTTAAATTGTTGATTTTTCTAACAGCACGGATAATCTCATCATCCTCTAACATACCTAACATCTTAATTACAGTAGCAGCAGCTTGAGGTTTTGCACGTCCAAGTTTCCAGTCTTGATATGTACGCATAGATAGCCCTAAAGATTTAGCCATATCTTTTAGAGATATCTTGCGACCATTTTTTTGTGATTCTACTGAGTTATGAAGTATGTTAAACAAGTCATCGATTTGCATGGAAAAGATTATACGGATTAAATACTTAAATATACATTTAATGATAGATAAAATAAATAAAAATGTATAATATATATTTTAATATGTATTTAATATTGTTTAAAAATTATAAAAAGATATATAAAAATTATAATAAATACGGAAATCCGTATAACATTTTCATAAAAAAAGCCTCTAAAGCTAAAATTGCTTTAGAGGCTTAAAAAATAAGTTTTTAGTTTAAAAGATCAGAGTAGTCGTATTTTGAAAGGTTTAGATAGATTTTTCCATTTTGTTTAATAACTCTTATATCACTTCCATAGGCATTGAGAAACCTTTTTTTGATCATTTTTCTGTGCCCCGATTCAATTTCAAGATTTCTAAGATATTCTTTTAATTCTATGATTTTATTTTCCTGTTTTGGCTGTTGCGTGATAGCCTCTACATCATGGATCAAAGCATTCTCTTTTTCAAGAGTGAGTTTAGTGTTTATAAGTTCAAGTATATTTTTTAGATGCTCATCTTTTTTGCTGTATACTTGTTCTATACGAGCCATCTCATCTCGAAGCATCTGCTCTTTATCATCTATAAGTTTATCAATCTTCTCTTCAAGTTGCATAATCTTTTGTTTGAGTTGAAGATTTTCTTTTTGATATAAAGATATTACCATTGAAACTGTAGTTTTTGGCTTTGCAGGAGCATTTATTGTTTGAGTTTTTGTCTTTTGTTGCACTTGCTGCTCTTTTTTCTCTTTATGAATCGTTTCCCTTTTTTCTGGCTCAAGGGAACTACGTGTTACTATGATATATGTAACTCCATTTTCGATTATATAGTTTAGTTTTTTAGCTCTAAGTTTAGAGTTGATCATCTCTTTAGACATTTTAAAATGTTTTGCATATTCATCTAAGGTGAGTCTCATGTTTTTCCTTTTTATTATAAAAAGTCGAATTTTGGAGGGTTAATTATACCTGATTTTCGAAGCCAAACTAAATAACCCCTTTTTTCATTTTGATGTTTATCATAAAATTTATATACTTTAGAACGTTTAAACTCTCTTTCAAACAAAATTTTCTCAAAATCTGGGTGATAACGCAAAAATTTTTTTAACTCTTTATAAGCTTCCTCTGAGATCATAACCGTGGAGATTGAAAAGTTTTTAAACTCTATAAATCTTGAACAATCATTTAATCCATCACCAATAAAATTGTCATTGCCTAATATATCTGTAAAACGAGAAATACAACCAGTATGCACCGCTACTTTAATACCTTGAAAGTAAGGGTATTTATGTGGTATTTGTTCTGAAAAGTGATTAAAACTAAGTCCTAAAAAAGTTCCATACCCTTTGAGTTTTGGATCGAGTATACAGTAAAATC
This sequence comes from Sulfurimonas sp., assembly GCF_050296975.1. Classification (GTDB taxonomy): domain Bacteria; phylum Campylobacterota; class Campylobacteria; order Campylobacterales; family Sulfurimonadaceae; genus Sulfurimonas. Next base: position 79,616 of record NZ_JBNKRX010000010.1, on the reverse strand, counting down.
CATCACCAGTCGATACAAAGCTGAGTATAAGTGTTGAAAGAGGCATTTTTGAACTCTCTAACATCCTCTCAATAACCTTTTTATAGCTTTTTGTTAAAAAAGTTATAATCTCTAGTTGTTGCTTAGATGTTAACTTAGAGAAGTTAATAATATCTACCAAAATAATGTCTGTTTTTATCTCTTGTTCCATAAAGATGATATTAACATAAAGTTGTTTTAAAAGTACAGTGTTATATAATTGCACAATTAAATTTTTGGGGATATTTATGAGTAAAGGTATTTTAGATTTGGTTCAACCTGGTGTGTTATTTGGTGAAGATGTAACAAAAGTTTACGCGCATGCAAAAGAGATAGGATTTGCAATTCCAGCAGTAAATGTTGTAAATACAGACTCGATTAATGGTGTTTTGGAAGCTGCAAAAAAAGCTTCTTCACCTATTATTATCCAATTTAGTAACGGTGGTGCATCGTATTTTGCAGGTAAAGGGCTTAGTAATGAGAACGAATCAGCTGCAATCGCAGGGGCAATCAGCGGAGCAATGCATGTACACATGATGGCAGAAGCTTATGGAGTACCTGTTATTTTACATACAGATCATGCTGCAAAAAAATTATTACCTTGGATTGATGCACTGTTAGGTGCTGGTGAAGTTCATTTTCAAGCATATGGGAAACCTTTGTTTTCATCTCATATGTTAGACCTTTCAGAAGAACCAATAGAAGAAAATATAGCTATTTCAAAAAAATACTTAGAAAAAATGGCAAAAATCGGTATGCATATTGAGATTGAACTCGGTGTGACTGGTGGTGAAGAGGATGGTGTAGATAACACAAATGTTGATAATGCACTTTTATACACACAACCAGAAGAAGTTGCTTATGCTTATGAAGAGTTAAGCAAAGTATCTCCAAACTTCACAATCGCAGCTTCATTTGGAAATGTACATGGTGTATATAAACCAGGCAATGTTGTACTTACTCCAAAAATTTTAGACAACTCTCAAAAATATATCCAAGAAAAATTTGCAACTGCTGAAAAACCAGTAAACTTTGTATTTCATGGTGGATCGGGTTCACTTCCAGAAGAGATCAGTGAGGCTATCTCTTATGGTGTTGTCAAAATGAACATTGATACAGATACACAGTGGGCTACATGGAATGGTGTAAGAGAATATGTTGCAAAACATCATGATTACCTTCAAGGACAGATTGGAAATCCTGATGGGGAAGATAAACCAAATAAAAATTACTACGATCCAAGAAAATGGCTTCGTGCAGGGCAAGAGGGCTTAGTTGATCGTGTGATCGAAGCGTTTAAAGATCTAAATGCTCTTAATAGAAACTAAAAAGATATGAACGATCAAGTATTTACAAAACCGATAAAAAAGCAGTTTGAATTCGATGAAGAGGTTGCTGCTGTTTTTGATGATATGCTTGAGCGCAGTGTCCCTTTTTATAAAGAATCACAAAAAATTACAAAGTTTTTTGCATTAAAAAATTTACAAGAAGATGGCATACTTTATGATTTAGGGTGTTCAACTGCAAGTTTACTTTTAAATATTCATAGAGACTTGGAAGTAAAAGCAGATTTAATTGGACTTGATAACTCTGAAGCAATGTTACAACGTGCAAAAAGAAAGATTGAAGCATATGGCGCTAATGTAACAGTCGAGTTCGCAGATATTTTAGAATATAACTATAATCAAGCTGATGTTTTTGTAAGTAACTATACCTTGCAATTTATAAGACCACTTGTACGTGAAAAACTGATTAAAAAAATAGCTGATTCACTTAAAAAAGAGGGTGTATTTATCTTTAGTGAAAAAGTTATCTCCCATCATTCAAAACTTAACAAAGACCTTATAGAGTGTTATTATGATTTTAAAAAAGAGCAAGGGTATAGCGAATACGAGATCATGCAAAAACGTGAAGCATTAGAGAATGTACTTGTCCCATATAGTGAAGCAGAAAATATAAAAATGGCTTTAGAGAATGGTTTTTCTCATTGTGAAGTAGTATTTCGCTGGGCTAATTTTGCTACATTTATAGCTATAAAATAATTTTACCAGACATTTCCTTGTGGAGCTTCCTCTTTTTTCTTGATTACATCTTTCATTTGTTCGTAGGTAACTAAGTCATCATCACCACACTCTTTGTGATAATACCCTTGTAGATCATAATACTCTTTACAATCACTGTAGTATTTGAGTGAGATACCATGTTTATTTACACAGCCAGAGAATGTTACTAATAAAAGGATAAATAATAGGCTAATTTTTTTCATGCTTGAAGATAAGCAAAGAGTATTCCCCATTATTTAGTTTATACTTTGAAAGTCTCTTTAGTTTTACAAAACTCAGTTAAAAAACACTCATCACACTTTGGATTTTTGGCTTTACAGATATATCTTCCAAAGAGTACCATCCCCTGATGTAAGGCATGAAGATCATTTTTGAATTTTTTAACAAGAGTAGCTTCTGTTGCAATCGGTGTTTTGTCATCACTCAAACCTAATCTATGAGATACACGAAAAACATGTGTATCAACTGCCATTAGATTTGCACCAGTATATTCAATCATTACAACATTTGCTGTTTTTTGTCCAACACCTGCTAATGTTTGTAACTCTTTTTCATTCATAGGAATTTCACCGTTATACACTTCTACTACACGTTTTGCCATCTCTATAATGTTTTTTGCTTTATTGTTAAAAAATGAACAAGTGTTAATAAGTGCTTTTACTTCTGTAATATCTGCAGTAGCCAACTCTTTTGGTGATGGATATTTTTCAAACAAAGCAGGAGTGATTACATTGACACGTTTATCTGTACATTGTGCTGAGAGAGCAACTGCAATGACTAGTTCATAAGCATTTTTATAAGCAAGTTCTGTAACTGCATCACTGTATCTTTCGACAAAACGTTTGTGAATCTCTGCGATCTCTTTTTTTGTTGCTTTTTTCATAAAACCTCACTAATCTTCTGTGGCATTGTATCTAACTTGTATTAATATTAATTTATATGGTATAATCGATCCCTTGCAAAAAAAATAGTTAAAAAAGGGGAATTTATGGGCTTTTTTTCTATGTTCTCATCAAATAAAAATAATGACGAACAAAAAGATGATGTAAAAAATACAAAAGAGGTAGTTCCAAGTGTTAATTTTCAAAATAATTTAGGAAGAGAATTTTTTCTAGAGTTAGCAGATGACAGTGAAGATATGTTACTTTATTTCTTACAAGGAAAAGGTTGGATAGGTGCGAATAAAACATTTTTAAAAACAATGAACTATCATGATATTGCTGATTTTAATAGAGAAAACGAGAGCATTCGAGATATTTTTTTAAATGAAAGTGAAGAAATTTTTACAGAATCAGATAGATCATGGTTAGATTATATTAGAAAATATAAAGAGGATGGGTATAGAGTTTCTCTTTTAGATAAAAATAGTTCAAAAGTTGTCACGATAGACGCTAGGGTTTCTCAATCGCATAATAATTCACAACTCTATATACTTTCGCTTAAAGATGTTACAAAACTTTATAAAGCTGAAGAAAAAACAAAAGAGATAGAAAAATTAAAAACAAAATTTTTAGCAAATATTGGGCATGAATTCCGCACACCTATGAATGGTATTCTTGGATTTTTAGACCTTTTAGAACATACACAACTTGATTCAAAACAGAGTGAATATGCAAGTATGATCCAAAGGTCATCGAAAAGTTTAATGACAAACATTGAAACACTTCTTGATTTAGCACAATTACAAGGTGGAAGGTTAGAGTTGTCACCTGAACCATTTAATCTACTTCCACTTGTGGAAAGTCTTGCAACAGGATTTTTTAAACAAGGGATGGAAAAAGGGGTAAAAGTGATGAGTTTCATCGACCCTAAACTTCCAAATGAGGTTAATGGTGATGCTAAGAAAATTATGCAAATTCTCAATGCATTGGCATCAAATGCAGTAAAGTTTACACCTCGTGGTGGAAAAGTTATTATAGAGGTAAAACTTTTAAAACGCCAACAAAATGGTGATTGTAGTATAGGTTTTAGTGTACGAGATACTGGACAAGGAATCTCTGAAGAGCAGATTGCACTTATCAATGAACCGTTTACTGCTGGAAATCACGCGGATGAAAGATTGGGTGTGGGACTTAGCTTATCTTCAGGACTTGTAAAACTTTTAGGTTCAGAGTTACGCATAACTAGTGATACACAAGGAACATATGTTAATTTTGTACTTAACTTTAAAAATTCTCAAGGGCAAAACTATAAAATGATGCCGAAGAAAAAAGTAAAAGTACTTCTACTTGATCAGAGTAAGATCGATGAAGCAAATTTCTTAACTATCTATCTTCGTGCATTTGCTTTAGATGTGATTAAATCAAATCAATTAGATGAACATGTATATGATGATATAGATGCTCTTTATATCATTGCAAATCAAAATGATTCTTCATGGATGCTTGAACTTGGAACGTACTTTAAAAAAGCTCCTGTAACTATCTTACTTGAAGAACATGAAAAACTACAAACAAAATTAACACATTTAGTAAATGAACAGCTAAGAAGACCACTTTTACCAAGTGGTGTAGCAAAACATCTAAACTCATTAAATAAAATTGAACTGCAAACAAAACCTAAAGAAGAGTTTTCAATTGAGGAAAAAGATCATGTTTGTGCATTGGTTGTAGAAGACAATATGATTAACCAAAGACTTATCAAAATTTTACTCCAAGAATACAATATTGAAGTACAAACAGCAACAAACGGTTTAGAAGCGATTCAGCAGTATAAACAAAAAAGTTTTGATATTGTTTTTATGGATATTGATATGCCGCAAATGAATGGTATTGTAGCAACAAAAGAGATCAAAGCTATTATGAATTTAGGGATGAAAAGAATACCTGTAATTGCGCTAACAGCACTCTCTATGGATGGGGATAAAGAGATGATTCTCTCAGAAGGATTAGATGATTATATTCCTAAACCTTTGACTCGTGATAAGTTAGAACATGTTTTAAATAAACATTTAAAAGTGAACGTATAGTTTGTTTAATATTTGTTATCTAATTAACATTAAACTTTCTCATATACAAATGTAATAAGGATACATAATGATGAACAAGGCAAAGATTTTACTTTCAGTAGCTCTTTTTACGGGGACATTGGCTTTTGCAGAAACTCTTGTGAGTGTAAATGGTAAGGCTATTTCACAAGAGGATGTAGATAGTGAGCTAATGAGAGCGACACAAGGTAGATTTAACCAAGTACCACCAGAGCGTCAAGCAGAATTTAGACAACAAGTTTTACAACAGCTTATCGGTAAAGAGTTAATCTATGAAGATGCAGTAAAAAAAGGTGTTTTAAAATCAAAAGAGTACAAAGAGGAATACGTTAAGCTTGAAGAGCGTATGAAAGAAGAACTTGCTATTCAAGTATGGCAAAAAAAACTGCTTGATGAGATTCAAATTTCTGATAAAGAATTAAAAGATTATTACAACCAAAACAAAGAGGAATTTAATCAACCTGAAAGTGTTCATGCACGTCATATCTTAGTAGAAAAAGAGGATGAGGCGAAAAAAATTATTGCTGGATTAAAATCTTTAAGCGGTGAAAAACTCAAAGAGAAATTTATCGAAGAAGCAAAATCAAAATCAACAGGACCTAGTGGACCAAAAGGTGGAGACCTTGGTTACTTTACGCAAGGGCAAATGGTTCCTGAATTTAATGATAAAGTATTTTCTATGAAAGAGGGTACTGTAACGCTAGAGCCTGTAAAAACACAATTTGGTTACCATGTAATCTATTTAGAAGATAAAAAATCAGCTACTACAAGAAAATTTGATGAAGTGAAAGGTTTTATAGAACAACGTCTTAAAATGGAAAAATTTAAAGATGCTATGAAAACTAAAATGGACGATCTTCAGAAAAAAGCAGTTATCAAGTAATTAGCTTATGCAAAACTCCTCTATCTCTTCCATCATTCTTGATGGGAGAGAGTTTTTAATAAAACGCGATGATCTTATAGATAGATATCTCGCTGGTAATAAATACAGAAAACTCTATACTCTCCTGCAAACTCCCTCGCAAAATTTTAAAAAGATTATCTCTTATGGTGGTACACAATCAAATGCAATGTTAGCTATTGCTGCAATGTGTAAACAAAAATCATGGGAGTTTATCTACTATACAAAACCATTAAGTGACACACAAAAAGAGCAAAAAAACGGAAATTTTTATGAAGCTTTATCTTTAGGAATGCAACACCAAGAGATAGCAGATGAGTTGTATAAAGATTTTATAGCATCACTGAGAGTAAACCTTGACGAAAAAACTTTTATCATTGATCAAGGTGGGGCTGTTGTAGAAGCAGAGATTGGTTTAAGAGTTTTGGCACGAGAGATACAAGAGCAAAAAGAGATTTTAAATCAACATAATATTACAGCACTTGCAACACCTTCTGGTACGGGGACTACAGCACTTTTTTTAGCACTATCTTTGCCAGAATATACAGTCTATACAACACCTTGTGTGGGAGATGTAGAGTATCTAAAAACACAAATGTTAGCACTAGTTGACGAGCTTCCTCAAAACTTAAAAATCTTAGCACCCAAAAAAAAGTACCATTTTGCAAAACCATATAAGGAGTTTTATGAGCTATACGAAAAAACAAAAGATGCAGGAATAGAGTTCGATCTGCTTTATGCACCACAAATGTGGCAAACATTATTAGAGCAAACAAAAGAGAATGTTTTGTATATTCATAGTGGTGGTGTGACTGGTAATAGTTCTATGTTGTCAAGATATGAAAAAAAGTTCAATGTTACTTAAGTAGCATATAGGTTTTTAAAAAGATAGTAAACTGTTACTCGATATAAATTAATAAGGATGACAGAGTAAATCCTAATCTGTTCCGGCTCAACATTTACAATGTTGGCTCGTCACAGGGATTTACACTACAAGAGGATTATAAAATGAGTAATAATATTTTTGAAAAACTAACACACAATATGACACAAGCTATAGAGAGTGCAGTATCACTTGCACTTCACAATAAAAACCAAGAGGTAGCAAGTGAGCATTTTTTATGGGCACTTTTGACAAATCATGATTCAGTACTCAATCAGATGTTCAATAAAATGGGGATCGATAAAGTTGCTCTTGAATTAGATGTAAAATCATTGGCAGAGAAATTGCCAAAATCATCATCTGTTTCAAAAGAGAACATTAAACTCTCACGCGCATTTGTTCAGACACTAGAAAACGGTGTTGGACTTATGACAAAAAATGGGGATAGTTACCTTGCAGTTGATACATACATATTAGCAAATTTAAAAACTGAACCTTATGGGAGCCTCTTTAAAAAATATATAGATGTTATGAGTTTAGAAAAAGAGCTAGAGGCTTCACGTGGTGGAGCAAAGATAGACTCACAAAGTGCAGATGAAAACTTAGAATCACTTTCAAAATATGGAGTTGATCTAACAAAAGAAGCAGCAGAAGGAAAACTCTCTCCTGTGATTGGACGTGATGAAGAGATCACACGTATGATGCAGATTTTAATTCGTAAAACGAAAAATAATCCTATGCTTTTAGGTGAGCCTGGGGTTGGTAAAACTGCTCTTGTGGAAGGTTTAGCACAAAGAATTTATAACAATGAAGTGCCAACATCTCTGCAAAACAAACGTGTAATAGCTCTTGATATGAGTTCACTCGTTGCGGGTGCAAAATACCGTGGGGAGTTTGAGGATCGATTAAAAGCGGTTATAGATGAGGTAAAAAGCTCTGGAAATATCATCCTTTTCATTGATGAGATTCACACTATTGTTGGTGCAGGTGCTAGTGAAGGAAGTATGGATGCGGCAAACATCTTAAAACCTGCTCTTGCTCGTGGTGAGTTACACACAATTGGTGCGACAACACTCAAAGAGTATAGAAAATACTTTGAAAAAGATGCAGCATTACAACGCCGTTTCTTACCGATTCAACTTGATGAGCCAACTGTAAATCAGTCACTTCAAATTTTACGTGGGATTAAAGAACGCTTAGAAGCACACCACAATGTAAGTATCACAGATAGTGCACTTGTAGCTGCTGCGCGTCTGAGTGATCGTTATATCGCAGATAGATTTTTACCAGATAAAGCGATCGATTTGATCGATGAAGCAGCAGCTGAGCTAAAAATGCAGATTGAGTCTGAACCAACAGAGCTGAGTATCGCAAAACGTAAAGTTAGTGAGCTTATGGTTGAAAAAGAAGCGTTAAAGATGGAGAAAACTCCATCAAATGAAAAACGTTTGGGTGAGATCGAAAAAGAGTTAGCTGATCTAAAAGAGGAGCTTCGTAAATTAGAGTCTCAGTTTGAAAGTGAAAAACAAGTATTTGAGAGAATTTCACAAATTAAAGGTGATATTGAATCAAAACGTCGTGAAGCAGATCATGCAAAAGCACAAAGTGATTTTAACAAAGCTGCCGAGATTGAGTATGGGACAATTCCAAAGCTGATTGAAGAGGAAAAAGCGTTAAATGCACAATGGGATCAGATGCAAGAATCGGGAACATTACTTAAAAATTCAGTTGATGAAGAATCGATCGCTTCAGTAGTTTCACGCTGGACACATATACCAGTTACTAAAATGCTTCAAGGGGAACAAGAGAAAATCTTACATGTTGAAGATGAGTTAAATAAAGATGTTGTAGGACAAAGTAAAGCAACTCACGCAGTAGCTCGTGCGATCAAGAGAAATAAAGCAGGTCTTTCTTCTGCAAACTCTCCAATTGGTAGTTTTTTATTTTTAGGACCAACGGGTGTAGGGAAAACACAAACTGCTAAAACATTAGCGAAGTTTTTATTTGACTCACAAGAAGCGATGATACGTATAGATATGAGTGAATATATGGAGAAACATGCAGTATCTCGTTTAGTAGGAGCTGCACCTGGATATGTTGGGTATGAGGAGGGTGGACAGCTTACAGAAGCAGTGCGTCGTAAACCATACTCAGTAGTACTTTTTGATGAGGTCGAAAAAGCGCATCCAGATGTATTTAACGTACTGCTTCAAGTACTCGATGATGGTCGTTTAACTGATAACAAAGGTGTAACGGTTGATTTTAGTAATACAATCATTATCCTTACATCAAATATTGCATCGGATAAGATTATAAACAATCCAAATTCACCAGAACTAAATGAGATGGTAATGGGCGAACTCCGACAGGCTTTTAAACCAGAGTTTTTAAATCGTCTTGATGATGTTGTTATTTTTAACGCTCTTGGAAGTGAACAAATTCGTGGTATTGTTGATCTATTCTTTGCTGAAATCCAAGCAAAAGTAAAAGATAGAGATATAGAGTTAAGTTTAAGTGATGAAGCTAAAGCGTATATAGCTGAGGCTGGATTTGACCCAGTATATGGAGCACGTCCACTTAAACGTGCACTTTATGAGATAGTTGAAGATAAACTAGCTGATCTTATCTTAGAGGGTAAAGTAAAAGAGGGTAGTAAAGTAGAGTTTATAGTAGAAGATCAAAATATAAATGTAGTTTTAAAATGATCTTCTATAGGTAAAGGCTTTCCAATGTGAAAGCCCTGCACATAGTCTACTCGAAGTGATTTAACCATCTCTAAAATATCTTCGGAAGAGACAAACTCAGCAATCGTTTCAATATTGAGTTTTCGAGCAAGAGTAACGATTGTTTCAACCATAATTTGTGAACTAATATCGCGATCAATATTTGAAATCAGTGATGAATCGATCTTTATGTAATCGACTGGAAGGTTAAGAATATGAGAAAAATTGGAGTACCCACTACCAAAATCATCTAAAGCTATTTTAATCCCATAAGCTCTGATCTTCATACAAAATGAATACACTTCTGCATAGTTATCAAAATCTTCTGTCTCAAGTAATTCTATAGTCAAAAGATTATTATGCTCAAACTCATCAAATATCGAATAGAGATATTTAGTAGTTCTTTCATTTTTTATATCTGTCAATGAAAGGTTTAAAGAGCAAGGAACTTGGTAATCTATGATTGTTTGTAAAGTATTTTGAACAACTTGTTTTGTGATCTTGTAATAAACTCTATTTTGTTTTGCTATTTCTAAAAACTTTAGAGGTGGGATCACTTTAAAATCTTTGTCTATGAGTCTTACAAGTGATTCATATTTGACCTTTTTTGTTACATCTCTAATAGGAACTATAGGTTGATAGTATGAGGCAAGTCCATCATGTTCAAGTGCATAAAGAAGTTTTTTCTGTATCTCAATATCTTCTTTGTGTATATGTTCTAACTTTTTATCATTTTCAAATACACAAACAGATAGATTTTTCTTTTTTGCATCTTTAAGTGCCATATCTGCATAGGCTAACATTTTAGCTTCTCCAGAAAATGTAATCCCTGCACTCATGATAAACTGATATGATTTGTTTTCATAAACAAAGTGTGTTTTTTTAAATTTTTTGAGGACCATTTCGATAAAATCTATAAAAAGAGCATTTGAAAAATATTGACTTGTGGATGCTATAACAAATTCATCTCCACTTAAATGGTATAAAGAGTAATCCTCTGTATTTATATGCTCAACTAACCATTTTGCTGTTTGTTGCAGTGCTATATTTCCGACATTTTCACCATATACATCATTAAAAGATTGAAATTTATCTATATTGAGTAGTGCCATTTTTACATAGTTTTGGTTACAAGTATCCTCTAATAGTTGATGTCTATTTGGCAAACCACTTAAAAAGTTTGTATATATTTTTTTTCGAATCTCTTTTGTTTTTTTATTGACTTCATCTTCTAGATTTTCATTGTATTGTTGCAGTTGTTTTTTTGCATCTTTAAGATGGCGTTGAGCTTTCACTTTGAGTTGTAGTTGCTTTGATATCTTGATATTTGCTGCATAAAACTTCATTAAACTCATAATGATTAGTAAAACAGATAAAATAGTGGAAAAAATTAAAATTGATGAGTTTTGATCGTTTGTTTTTTTTAGTGTTTCTATTTGTTCGTCCAAAGACTTACGTACTTGTTCCATAAGTTTTGAAATATCTTGCGAAAACTGAAAACTTACCATGTCAAAACCAACTAATGCGTCTTGTATATCTTCTGTATCTTGCGATTTTACAGCCGTTATAAGTGACTGTTGTACAAGATTATAACCAACAGCTCTTCTTTCAATAAGCTCTAAAGTTTCATTGAGTTCTTTTGAAAAGTTTTTATTTGACCCTAGCGAATCTTTTAATTCTGTGATATGTTGAAATATTTTTTTTTGGGATGTTTGTACATCTGAGAGGTCTAAATCATGATAGAGTGCTAATGATTGAAGTGTATCGGACTGATTTTTTTTCACAGAGTAGTTTAAATTGTTTGCATAGTGACTCAGGGCTATTTGATCATCTGAAAGTTGTTTTAATACTTCACTATTTCTATGAAGATTAGCATAACTCAGTATAAGTGAATAAATAAGTAAAATAAAACTAATAATTAGCGTAAAATAGACCCATTTTTGCGATAATTTCATAAACATAACCATTGTATAAACACTATTATACTCCTGGGACTATAGGTTGTTTAGAATCAGCAGCATGTTGGATGAGATAGTGTTGCAATTGCTCTTTTGTATTATGATCAAGATGTTCAAGATGATAACGTTTGAGATGTCTTTGTGAGGAAAAAATTTTCTCCCATTGCACAGAGGCTTTAGTCCCTCCAAACAATTTAAGACTTTTGGCAAGTTGTTCAATAGTTTGATAATTTGAACTAGAAAATAAACTTGATGAGCATAGAAAATAGATAATAATTGTGGAAATTTTTTTCAAAATGTCTACATTCCTCAGAGTCGTTTTATTAATTCTAGCGACATTATATCACAGAAAATATATAGATATATCACATTTTTAACACATTGATGAGTAGTATGCTTAAATGGCAACCTTAAAGAGTGTTTAAGCAATATTTTTGTAAAATTGCGCTCTTAAATTAAATAAGGATATGTCCCATGAAAAGAACATACCAACCACATAATACGCCTAGAAAAAGAACACATGGTTTTAGAGCTAGAATGGCTACTAAAAATGGTCGTAACATCATTAACCGCCGTCGTGCTAAAGGTCGTAAAAAATTATCAGTATAAGCGGGTTTAACACGCTGAAGCAACATAGAGAGTTTCAGTTTGTTTACAACAAGGGTAAAAACCAACACTCTTCAAGTGTAGTTGTTTTTTATCTTCCACAAGATGGAATTCGCAAAGTTGGTTTTACTGCAACTAAGAAATTAGGTAATGCAGTAAAACGAAATCGTGCAAAACGTAGAATGCGTGCACTTTTTTGTGAAATGGCTCCAGCTCTTAAAGATGGAAGTTATGTATTTGTTGCCAAAGCAGCACTAATAACCGCTCCATTCCTTACCATTCAAAATGATTTCAAAAATATCCTCTCTCGTGCGAAAACTCTTACTTAAGCTTTTATGGCTTTATCAGAAGTTTTTTACACTCATTGGTTATGGTTCGTGTCGATACTACCCAACATGTAGTGAATATGCACGGATAAATTTTGAAAATAATTCACTTTTAAGTGCTTTTTATAACTCTTTTATTAGAATACTACGTTGCAATCAACTTTTTGATGGTGGAATCGATTATCCATTGTTGGATAAATTGGAATTAAAACCATCAAAACTCGAACTTGATTCTATAAAATATTGGTTGGTTCCCAATGAAAAGAACCGTTATCACATTATTAAAAATTTTTCATACAAAGGGTAATTTGTGTTTGACAAAATGACACCAAATCAAAGATTATTGGTCGCAGTACTAGTATCCGTAATTTTTTTCGTGGGCTATACTGCTATTTTCCCACCAAAAGAGCCGCAACAAGATCAACAAGTTGCACAAACAAAAGTACAAAAGGTAAAAGAAACTTCTGTAGAAGAAGTAAGTGGGCATGAGATTTCTGAAGCAGAAAAAATTGATGAGAGTGCTTCAAGTGATATAGTTGTAATTAAAAATGATAAATTTGTACTCAAAATAGATTCACTAGGGCGTATCTCTTCAAAAGAGCTTTTAGAAGATAAATTTAGAGATGCAGAAGATTTACATGCACAAGTTGTGCCTGAAAATGGAACAAAACCTCTTTATGTTAGATTTTTAGATAAAACGATCAATGAAAGTGCTTTAAAAACTCCATATTCAGCAAATATCACAAATGCAGTTGTAACGCCAGAGACACCAGTAGAAGTAATTTTAACACAAAAACTTCCCCAAGTTACAGTTATAAAAGCTTTGAGATTTTATGCAGATGGGCATTATGATGTAAAGATAACTACATCAAAACCTTTAAGATATTATGTATATATCGGAGATAGACCACAAGTTGCACAACAACTTATGGCAGTAGCTGGGAGTATGATCTATACAAATGATGATGTTGCGCATATCACAGAGGATGGTGAAGCTGAAGGTCGTCAAGTTTTTCAAGGGGTAGAGTTAGCTTCTTCATTTGACCAATATACAGCAACAATTATGTATGGATTTAATGCAGATACAAATGTAATCGTTGAGCGTGGTTTTGAGAGTAATCCAGTTGTTTACTTTGAAGCTGAGAACAACAATGAATTTCATGGTTACATTGGACCAAAAGAGCATAAAGTTTTAGAGGCAATTAACCCTGTACTTGTAAATGCTATTGAGTATGGTTGGTTTACATTTGCTGCAAAACCACTTTTTGCATTGCTTTCGTGGTTACATGGTATTTTTGGTAACTGGGGTTGGGCTATTATCGCTCTTACTGCAATAGTTAGAGCTGTGTTATATCCACTTACATACAAAGGTATGGTAAGTATGCAAAAGATCAAAGAACTTGCCCCTCAACTTAAAGAGATTAAAGAGAAGTATGGTAAAGATCCACAACGTATGAATGCAGCAACAATGGAGATGTATAAAAAACATGGTGCTAACCCATTAGGTGGTTGTTTACCTATGATATTACAAATCCCTGTATTTTTTGCAATCTATCGTGTACTTTTAAATGCAGTTGAACTCCAAGGTGCTCCTTGGTTACTATGGATTGATGATCTTTCACGTATGGACCCATATTATATTTTACCGATTTTAATGGGTGCTTCAATGTTCTTACAACAACATATGACACCAAATAATTTCACAGACCCATTACAAGAGAAGATGTTTAAATATCTTCCAATTATTTTTACATTCTTCTTTGTTACATTTCCATCAGGACTTGTGCTATACTGGTTTGTAAATAACTTATTTTCTATTGCACAACAGTTTATTGTAAATCAACAATTTAAAAATGCAAAAGATGTAAAAGTAGCAGTAGAGAAAAAAAGCGGGAAATAACTATGATCAAGATAGAATCGATCACATTAGAACAGGCATATCAAGATGCTGCTGCATCTCTTGATTGTTCTGTTACAGAGTTAGCTGTAGAGGTTGTTCAAGCACCAAGTAATGGTATATTTGGTCTTTTTAAGAAAAAAGCTATTATTGTAGCAACTGTACAGCAGAAAAAAAGTTCAAAAAAACAAACAACACAGAAACAAGTGCAAAATGATGAACCAAAAATTATTAATGATACTATTTTACCAACATCGTTTGTAAGTGATCAAGATGAAGAGCTTGAAGAAGATATCGGAAGTGGACTTGATTATACAGCAGATTATGATGACTCTTATGATGAGCAAGAAGAGGCACAAACAATTTTTAATCATGATATGAATGAGGTTGTGCAAGAGGTTCAAAAAGATATAAATAAACTTTTTGCAAATGTTTGTTTTGATCTTGATGAAGTGAATGTGAGTGCCTATGATGCTGAAACTCTGCTTATTGAATTTAAAGGGGAAGATGCAGCGCTTCTTATTGGTAAAGAAGGATACAGATACAAAGCACTTTCATATATGCTTTTTAATTGGATAAATGCAAAATATAATTTACAACTTCGTTTAGAGATAGCAGAATTTTTGAAAAATCAAGAGGAAGCTGTTGCAAAATATCTTGAAAATGTGTATGAAATTATACAACGTGATGGTCGTGCACAAACAAAAATACTGGATGGTGTTTTGGTACAAATTGCTCTTAAAGAATTAAGAGATAAATATCCAGATAAGTATGTTGTTATCCGCTCTACAAAAGAGGGATTAAAATACATTATAGTGAATGATTATCACAACTAAGTTATGGATAACGACACTATAGTAGCCATTGCCACTGCTCATGGCATAGGCTCGATTGCAATTATAAGATTGAGTGGAGATAAAGCACTCAGTATTGCAAAAAAACTCTCACGTAAACAAGATTTTTCTCCAAGATATGCTACTTTAACTACAGTTTTCGATAAAGAAGAGCAACTTATAGATGAGACAATAATCATCTACTTTAAAAATCCCCATTCTTTTACAGGTGAAGATGTTGTTGAGATACAATGTCATGGTGGATATATTGTTGCACAATCTATCCTACAAACTTGTTTAGATGCAGGGGCACGTGTAGCTAATGCTGGAGAGTTTTCTAAACGAGCATTTTTTAATGGTCGAATTGACCTTAGTGAAGCGGAAGCTATCTCGCAACTAATCGAAGCAAAAAGTGAAGATGCTGCAAAAATTTTGGCAAAACAAATCAAAGGTTCACTCAAAGAGTTTATCGAAGAAGTTCGTGATGAGATTATTCATATCTTGGCATACTCTGAGGTGAGTATAGATTATGCAGAAGAGGATTTGCCAGAAGATTTAATCGAGCAGATTAAAGAGAAGTTGAAAAGATTACGAGCACAACTTGAAAAAACATTACAAGCTTCAAAATCGCGTGCAGGTCTTATGCAAGGTTTTCGTGTAGCGATAGTTGGAAAGCCAAATGTTGGTAAGAGTTCTTTGTTAAATGCCCTTTTAAATTATAACCGTGCCATTGTAAGTGATATAGCTGGTACTACGCGTGATACGATCGAGGAGCAGGTGAAAATAGGTACGCACCTGATTCGTATAGTAGATACTGCTGGTATACGAGAAGCGAGTGATGAGATCGAAAAAATTGGTATCGAGCGAAGTTTAGAAGCGATAGAACAGAGTGATATAGTAGTGTCAGTATTTGATAATTCTCGTGAACTGGATAATGAAGATAAACAGATACTTTCTCTTTTAGAGAAAACTCCAAAACAGCAAATATCTATAAAAAATAAGATTGATCTTGAAACAAAGCTGGAGTTAGATCGTGAGTTTGATCTTGAACTCAATTCAAAAGATGATGTGACACCATTAATTCAAAAACTTGAAACAATTATGGATAGGTCAAATAGCAGTGATGAAATAATGCTGATTTCACAGCGTCAGATCGCAGCAGTTGAAGAGACAATCAAAGATATAGATGAGGCATTCGCACCACTAGAAGATCAAGAGTTAGAGATATTTTCATTTCATCTAAATGAAGCAGTAAAAGCAATGGCTAGTATTACACGTCCATTTGAAAATGATGAGATGCTTGATAAGATGTTTGGCTCTTTTTGCTTAGGGAAATAGTTGAAGTATATTGCTATTGATTTAGGGTTAAAACGTATCGGTCTTGCATACTCTGCACATAAGGATATAGTCACACCACTTCCAGCAATCATACGAAAAAATAGAGATCAAGCTGCAAATGATCTAAAAAAAGTACTTGATGAATGGGAAGTAGATACGCTTGTTGTAGGTATACCATTAGGTGGTAGTAGTGAAGATGAGATGCGTAGACGTATAGAGCATTTTTTAAAACTTGTAGAGTTTCAAGGTGAGGTTTTCTTTCAAGATGAGGCAAATAGTTCTTTAGAAGCAGAAAATTTACTCAAAGGAGAAATCCGTTACATCAGAGATGGACGAGTAGACTCTGTAGCTGCAATGGTGATTTTACAGCGTTTTTTTAGAGAGTCATAAACCATAAAAGTCGTGTAATGGTCTCTTATCGGAATAACTAATGCAACTTAATTGTATAAACACTTAGTGTACAATTGGTCAAGCAGCTGGTATGTATATAATTTTATTGCAATATCACTCATAGGGATAGATATGACAGGTAAACCACAGCAGACAACTCTTCAACAACAAATAGAACAACTTACAGATGAATTGCAAGAAGCGCGAAGACAATTGCAAATCAGTTCAGAAAAAAGTGATTATTATGAAAGTTTATTAAACAATTCTGGTGATATCATCTATCTTGTGGAAGTAACAAAACAGAACAAGTTTTTTCTCAAAGATGTGAATAAAGCTTTTTTAGAAAGTAGTGGGTTACCAAGACAAGCTATCATTAATCGATGTGTAGACGATATAAAAGATACTAACTTTAGAAAACTTCTTATTGATAAATTTAATACATGTTTACAAGCAAGAAAGAAAATTGACTATATAAATGAATACAGATTTTTAAATAAAAAACAAACATGTCATTCTGTGTTATCACCTGTTTTTAATAAAGAGGGAAATATATCTCAAATTGTAGGTATTTCAAGAGATATAACACAGATGACATTTATTCAGGAAAAACTTGAAGAAACAACTTTACAATTACAATCCATAATTTCTACGATACCTGATATGTTATGGATGAAAGATAAAAATGGTATTTATATTACATGTAATAAAGCCTATGAAGATTTTTTATGTACGGATGTGGAAAATATAGTAGGTAAAACAGACTACGATTTTTATAAGGTTCATGAAGCTAATAATTGTAAACTCTCTGATGAAGAAGCAATGAATAATAAAATGATTAGCTTTTCTGAAGAAGCAATAACCTACAAAGATAGTGGGAAAGATGGTATTTTAGAAGTAAGAAAAGTACCTGTGTATAAAAAGGACGGAAGTTTAGTTGGTATTTTAGGTATTGCTAGAGATATTATCAAGCAAAAGACGCATGAAGAACAAATTAAAGAAAAAGAGCAAAAGTATAGAACATTAATTCAAAATGCGGATATCCCAATTTATAGATATGATAAGAATTATAAAAGAACTTTTATCAATCATGCAGTAGAAAAACTTATAGGAAAAGAAGCGTCAGATTTTATTGGTAAAACACCATTAGAAGTTAGGATGATCCATCCAGATTATGACGAAGCACTTATAAATAGTTTAGAAAAAGTATTTACAACTGGAGAACCTGATTCTGTAGAATTGTTATTTATTTTACCAGATGGGTCAAAAAAGTATTTTATACATAATCATGCACCTGAGTTTACAAGTAACGGGGTAATTGAGAGTATTTTAGCTGTTGGACATGATATCACATTTCAAAAAGAGTTATTTGCAAGGGAAGAACAGTATAGAACTCTTGCAGAAAATTCACCAAATATTATCATGCGTTATGATAGAAATTCTAAAAGAACATATGCAAATCTTGCTTTTTCAAATCAAACAGGAATCCCGTATGAATTAGTTTCGAATCATAAACCTGAAGTACAATGGGGTGTTTATTTAACTATGTTAAATATGAGTGCACAGGAGTATCAAGCAAAAGTTCAGCAAGTAATTCAAACAGGCAAATCAGAAAATATTACAACTGAATGGATTAGAACGAATGATGGTGTACGAGTAGCTCATGATATCCATTTAGTTGCTGAGAGAAATGATGTTGGAGAGATCGTAGGAGCACTTGCAATAGGACATGATATTAGTAAAATTAAAGAGTTTGAAACAGAAGTATTAAAACAAAGAGATTTTCAAAAAATAGTACTTCAAAGTGTCGCTGAAGCAGATATTGGTGTACATGTTTTGGAGAATGGAAAGTTTATTTATACAAATAACGAAAATCTTGTAAAAAAATATTATGGTGATATTACACATAAAGATAAACCAAATTTTTTAGATATTATTCATGAAGATGATAAGGAAAAAGTTGCACGAACATATAAAAAACGTTTAGCAGGTGAAGACGCACCAAGTACATATAATATAAGTTTAGTTACCACTACTAATGAGATAAGGGAACACGAGGTTTCTGTGGTTGTTATTCCAAATACAAGTCCGATACAAGCTATATTGGTTACAAAGGATATAACTGAACGTAAAAATATAGAAAAACGTATAGAGTTTATGGCACATCATGATGTACTCACGGGACTACCAAATAGAATGCTTGCAAAAGATAGGGCAGAACAGGCGTTAACTAGAGCAATACGTCTTAAAAAAAAGATAGCTATTTTATTTATAGATCTTGATGGATTTAAAACAATTAACGATTCTTTAGGACATTATGTCGGAGATGAAATTATCAAAATGGTATCAAGTAGACTCAAAAAATGTATACGAGCGAGTGATACTTTAAGTAGGCAGGGTGGAGATGAATTTATTATCATCCTTTCAGATGTTGAAAAACAAAAGGATGTAATAAGTATAAGTAAAAAATTGCTCTTTGAATTAAAAAGTCCCTTTACAATTGGAAACCATGTTTTGTCTATATCTGCTTCTATTGGTGTTTCATTATACCCAGAACATGGAGATTCTTTTGATATTTTACTCCAAAATGCTGATGCTGCAATGTATAAAGCAAAAGAGAATGGAAAAAATGATTATTGTGTCTTTACACAACAGATGAAACATAATCTAATTGGATTATTTAAGATGCAAAATGATCTCAAAAATGCAGTTGAAAATCAAGAGTTTGTACTTTATTATCAACCCCAAATAGATATTGTTGAAAACAGAATTATTGGAGTTGAAGCACTGATTAGATGGCAGCATCCAAATTTGGGAGTAGTCTTTCCAAATGACTTTATCTCCATTGCAGAAACAGCTGGTGTAATAGTTCCTATAGGGGAATGGGTTTTAAAACAAGCAACTAAACAGGCAAGTGTTTGGAACCAACAAGGATTTAATATTTCAGTAGCAGTCAATATCTCAGCAATTCAGTTTCAAAGAGGAAATCTTGTGGAAGTTATTCAAAATGCTTTACAACACTCTTCATTAGACCCAACATGTTTAGAGCTAGAGTTTACAGAATCAGTTTTAATAGAAGATACCCAAAGAATTTTACAAATTGTAGAAAAGATTAAAGCACTTGGAGTGAAACTCTCTATTGATGATTTTGGAACAGGGTATTCAAGTCTTGCATATTTAAAACATTTTGCAGTGGATAAATTAAAAATAGACCGTTCGTTTGTCAAAGATATTTTAATTGATAAAGGGGATGAAAGTATTGTAAAAACAATCATCCAAATGGCAAAAAGCTTCAATCTTAAATCTATTGCAGAGGGTGTAGAAGATAAAGAAGTCCTTGATTTAGTTCAAAAATATGGTTGTGATGAAGTACAAGGATACTATTTTGCAAAACCTTTACAAGCGCATGAGTTTGAAGAGTTTTATAAAAACTGGAAAAATTAAAAATTGTTTTATATTATATGTAGGTTTTTTGCTATATAATCAAGCAAAAAAATTGAAGAGATTAAATGAAAAAAATTTTTTTGTTCTTGTTTTTTTCTTTGTTTGTTGGGTCTTTACAAGCACAAGAGAATATTGACCCTTATAAAAATATAAAATATTTACAATTAGATAATGGTTTACAAGTATACCTTTTAGCAGACAAAGAGGCGGTGAACACTCAAATAAGTGTAGATGTTAAAGTGGGAATGTCTATTGAAGATGAAGAGACTGCTGGTATTTCACATCTTTTAGAACATCTGATTTTTAGAGATCAAAGAGTCCCCCATAACGATTTTTTAGATTATTTAAAAGATGCGGGTGCAACGTATGTAAATGGGTATACGAGAGAAGATTCTACTCAATATGTTGCAACAATTCAAAGTGAAAAATCAGAATTTTTAGTAAAAACTTTTGCACAGATGTTATTTGATAAAAATGTAAGTATTGATGATTTAGAGATAGAAAGAGGTGCTTTACAAACAGAGATAGGAGATGCAAAGTGGCATGATCATCTTTTGTATCCTTTATTTTTAGGTTATAGAGCAATAAAAAACTCTTTTCCTGATGACGTAAATATATTTACAGATTCTTTTGGTTTACAAAAACAAAAAGAGAGACCACCACACTATATCTATAAACTCAATAATCATAAATTTACATTAGATGCAGTAATGCAACACTACAAAGAGTATTACTATCCAGCAAATATGACTTTAAAAATTGCAGGAAACTTTGATCTTGAAAATATGATACAACTTATTCAAAAAGAGTATGGCACTATTAAATTTCAAGGAGTAAAGCATACACAAGAGTTGGCTTATGATGCAAAACT
Organism: Sulfurimonas sp.; assembly: GCF_050296975.1. Classification (GTDB taxonomy): domain Bacteria; phylum Campylobacterota; class Campylobacteria; order Campylobacterales; family Sulfurimonadaceae; genus Sulfurimonas. The sequence continues at coordinate 58,382 of NZ_JBNKRX010000010.1, read as the reverse complement.
TGAACCAAAAGAATACAAACTGTTTTGGATTGCAAATAGTAGTAAAAATAGAGCATATATAGGAAGTAGATATATACTAGATGATTATAAAAAATATCTTATTTTAAATAGCTATAGTGAATTTTTAGCACAAAAGATGCAGCAACTCCTTAGAAATAAACTAGGGCAAACATATAGTGTATCTGCTTATGATACAAACCTTCGTAATGCTGCACTAGTCGGTGTGTCTTTTGACTCGCTACATGATAATTTTGAGGAAAACTTACAAACGATACAAAAACAGATACAAAATGATGTTGTCAAAATGGATGAAAAAGATATCGTAAAAGCATTAGAACAATCAAAATTATACTATACGTCCATAGAACACGATAGTAACTCTTTGATGGATTTAATAGATACGACAGAGTATATTAGAGTGTATCAACATATAGAAGATAAAACACCCTATGAGGTATTTAATTCTATAGATATAAACAGTTTTCAAAAAGTAATCAGTGATAGTTTTATCAAACAGTATGGGTATTTGTATACATATCAAGATTATTATTTTTTCCCATATGATCTTTCTCTTTTATACTTGATAATAGTCATACTTTTGATTGTAGGGATGAACATTTTTTATAGAGTTAAAAGAGCAAAAGAAAAAAAAGTATATTCTCAAAGAGATATTATTTTTACACGACGTTTAGGGACAAGATTTGTATCGGTAGTTTGGATGTTTGTTGTAGTAATAATTGCTAACTTTATAGCTTCATGGATTGAGTATTATCTATTTTTAGTATTGTTTGATAACCCATATTTTGGTTATACACTTTCTGCTGGAGGGTTTTTTCTTTATTTCATTTTTTCTACTGTACTCTTTTTTATAGTTTTAGTATTTTTGTTTAGTACAGTGTATAGAAATTTTGCAATAAGATTGGATGTTACAAAAGAGAGATTAAATATCATTGGTGCAAATTATAATTCGATTGACAAAGAAGATATTGAAGAGATAAAGATAGTTCCATATAGTATAAAAAATTACTTTCAAATTAGAGGCAATGCATTTTTCTTTTTAAAACCTCTTGTAATGGTAAAAGAAAAAGGTAAAAAAGAGATATATCTTCGTTGTAAAAATGCACAGGAATTATATGAAGATATTGTGCAGTGGCGGGAGAGTTAACTAAGCAACTCCAAAAAACTCCGCCGCTTCTCTTTCATCATCTGTTAGCTTATCAACTGTGTACAGTTCATCTTCTTCAAGCAATCTTCTGATTTTTTCTTGACAGTAGCGAAAGAGTACAGATTTGGCATCTTCATCATTTTGTATAAATCCTAAACCACTAAATTGATAGTGTGGAGATTCTTGCTCTATACAGAGCAAAACTCCATCACATTTTTCTTCAATCACTTCAATTAATTCTCTATAAGTGATATCAAATTCTGTCACTTGCCAACCAATCTTTTCAAGCTCTTTGTTTGAAAATTCACTTACGCCATCACCTGTAGTATCATCGTACGAAGCTCGTAACACATTCGCCTTTATAAGTTCTTGCCAATTTGAAAATGCTTTTATAAGTACACGATCCTCATCTTCAACTATTTGATAATTTTTTCCAAGTATCTCTGAAAGTGTTATATATTTTGAAGGCATTAAAGGGTTTGTTGGTTTTGGAACGTGTTGCCCTAGATAGATGATAGCTTCTTTGTCTGGAAGGGGAGTGTAAAGGATTTCTCCTTTTATGTTGATAGCAAACTCTTTATGGGAATTTATAGCATTGAAAAGTTTTTGTTTATCAACAATGATAATCTCGTTAAAAAGGTTAAATTTTTTCATGATAAACCTCATATTTTTTTTCAAATTATACACATTTAGATATTAAGCTGATAAATATAAAATGAAAACTAAGATTACTCTAATAAAAGTTTTACAAAAGTTTTTGTATAATGCCACAAATTTTTTAAGAGAGAACTCTTAAAGTCAAGGAAAAATATAATGGCATTAAACGTTTATTATGACAAAGATTGTGATATCAACATCATTAAAGGTAAAACTGTTGCGATGATTGGGTTTGGTTCTCAAGGTCACGCTCACGCTGAAAACTTAAGAGATAGTGGTGTTAACGTTATCGTTGGTTTAAGAAAAGGTGGAAGCTCTTGGGATAAAGCTGCTGCGAAAAACTTTGAAGTTTTTACAGTTGCAGAAGCTACTGCAAAAGCAGATGTTGTAATGATCCTTTTACCAGATGAAAACCAAGCTGAAATCTATGCTGCTGAGATCGCTCCAAACCTAAAATCTGGTGCAACTATTGCATTTGGTCATGGTTTTTCTATCCACTATGGAAGAATTAAACCAGCTGCAGATATCAATGTAATGATGGTAGCTCCAAAAGCTCCTGGGCATACTGTAAGAAGCGAATTTACTAAAGGTGGTGGTATCCCTGACCTTATCGCTATTGGTTCAAACCCAAGTGGAACTACTAAAGAGTTAGCACTTTCATATGCTTCTGCAATTGGTGGTGGACGTACAGGTATCATTGAGACAACTTTTAAAGATGAAACTGAAACTGACCTTTTTGGTGAGCAAGCAGTTCTTTGTGGTGGTGTTTCTGCACTTATCCAAGCTGGTTTTGAGACTTTAACTGAAGCTGGTTATCCAGAAGAGATGGCTTACTTCGAGTGTTTACACGAGATGAAACTTATCGTTGATTTAATCTTTGAAGGTGGTATTGCCGATATGAGATACTCAATTTCAAATACTGCTGAGTATGGTGATATGGTATCAGGACCACGTGTTATCAATGCTGAGTCTAAAGCTGCTATGAAACAAGTTCTAAAAGAGATTCAAAACGGACAATTTGCTAAAGATTTCGTACTTGAAGGTCAAGCTGGATACCCAAGAATGAATGCTGAAAGAAATAACCTAAAAGCTCACCCAATCGAGCAAACTGGTGCGCGTCTTCGTGAAATGATGCCGTGGATCAAAGCCAACAAAATAGTAGACACATCTAAAAACTAAAATAGCGACGCATCTACTGCGTTGCTAACTTCGTCGCCTACTTAGTGTAGGCTTCCTCATCTAGCGCCTTGTAGCTCCATCACTCTTTTTCTCTATTTTGTAAATAAAATTTCGTTATAATTGTTAAAATTTATTTATGAAGTGATTATTGTGGCAAAAAGAATCTTTATAACAGCAACAAATACAGATATTGGTAAGACATATACTACTAAACTTTTGATGCAGGAGTTGGCAAAAAAAGGGTATAGAGTTGGTGTGATTAAGGCGATTGAGACTGGAGTTGTGGATGGGGTGTATCCAGATGGCGATGCACTTTTAGCACTTCTAAAACAGCTCAATCCTCATGCATGGTCATTATCGGTTGAGGATATTGTCCCTATCTCATATGAGCTTCCAGCAGCACCTTGTGTAGCTTCAAATTTTTCAGAGATAAATTATCAAAAAATCCAGAGCGCTGTTGAGCGTCAAGATAGTTTGTGTGATGTATTATTTATTGAGGGAGCTGGTGGATTATTTGTTCCAATTGATGAGCATTTTATGATGATAGATTTGATTAAAGAGCTTAAAGCTAAGACAATTTTAGTAACACACTGCTCACTTGGATGCATTAATGATACCCTTATTCACCAAAAAGCTTTAATCGATTTTGGAATTGTAAATGAAGTGTTCTTTAATTGTAGAGAGGGTGAACAAGAAAATTTTCAAAAAGTTTCGCTGCCATATTTTCAAAAAATATTTCCAGAGGTGCTTACAACTGCAAACTTAGAAAAACTTGTGACCAAAATAATGCTATAATATCACTACTTTATAAGCCAAAAGGGAGTGCATGTCTCACTTAATTAGAACAGATGACTTTAGTACAGATGAGATTAAAGAGCTTTTAGCAGATGCGAAAAAATTTAGTGATGGAAGATTTGAACGAATCTTACAAGATAAAATAATCATTACACTTTTTTTTGAAAACTCTACTCGTACAAAAAGTTCTTTTGAGATCGCTGCAAAACGTTTGGGTGCAGAGGTTGTGCATCTTGATGTGGCAAAAAGTTCTACAAAAAAAGGGGAGACTCTAGTAGACACTGCAATGAATTTAGACTCAATGGGACCTCATGCTATCATTGTTCGTCATCAAAATGCAGGTGTACCAAAAATTCTCTCAAAACATACAAAAGCTTCGATTGTAAATGCGGGGGATGGTGCTCATGCACATCCATCCCAAGCATTACTTGATCTTTATACTTTAATGGATCATTTTAGTGATGTAAATGGTAAAAAAATTGCCATAGTAGGAGATATCAAAAATTCTCGTGTGGCAAACTCAAATATTGAGCTTTTAACTCGTTTTGGGATGGAAGTTATTTTAGTAGCACCTCCTCACTTTTTACCAAAAACAGATTTACGTGCAACACATCATATAAAAGAGATTATCGATGAGGTAGATGTAATTATGTCACTTCGTACACAAACTGAACGTCACTCATCGCAAAATTATGCATCACTCAAAGATTATGCGAGTGATTTTTGTATCACTGAAGAGTTAGTAAGGGATCGCGATATTATCCTTTTACATCCAGGACCTGTGCATAGAAATATAGATATCTCAGATGCACTTTTAGATGATCCAAGATGTAAAGTACTCAAACAAGTAAGTAACGGTGTAAATATCCGTATGGCAATCCTTAAAAAACTAATCGCTAACGTTTAAAAAGTCTTATGGGATTTGAGACGATCAATGCATATGCAAAAGCAAAAATCCCTTTTTTATTTGTTACTGATTTTAAAGGGGAAAATATCGACGTTTTTCCCTTGGAAAATTTAGCTAAGCATGATATTGAATTTGAAATAGACCATAACCACATATATAAACAACATCCCCATTTTTTGAAAAAAAAACCTACAAATTATGAAGATTATCTTTCAAAGTTTGACAAAGTTATTCAAAATATAGAAGCTGGAAATACCTATATTTTTAATCTTACACAACCAACATCTATAGAAACACAACTCTCTTTAAAAGAGATATATACACTTGCAAATGCAGACTATAAACTTCGTTTTAAAGATCATTTTGTGTGTTTTTCTCCTGAAAAATTCATTCAAATTAAAAACAATACTATAGCAACTTTTCCAATGAAAGGTACCATCGATGCAGCGATTGTAAATGCACAAGAAAAGATACTTTCAAATGAAAAAGAGATGGCTGAGCATATCATGATTGTGGACTTACTTCGCAATGATCTCTCAATAGTTGCCAAAGATGTAAAAGTTGAAAAATTTCGTTATATAGATGAGATTAACGCGGGGGATAAAAAACTTCTACAGGTAAGTTCACATATAAGTGGAAAACTAGAAGAGAATTGGAATGAATGTTTGGGGGATATTTTAAAAGCACTTTTACCAGCTGGAAGTATAAGTGGCACACCTAAAAAAAGTACAGTTGATTTGATTGAGAAAATTGAAGGCTATGAGAGAGGTTTTTTTAGTGGTGTATTTGGTGTATTTGATGGAGAAAGTTTAGATAGTGGTGTTATGATCCGCTTTATCGAAAAAACAGACTCTGGATATATATATAAAAGTGGTGGAGGGATCACAATAGAGAGTGATCCAAAAGCAGAATATAAGGAGATGTGTGACAAAATCTATCTACCTTAAAATTAATTGGAGTTTTTATGTATATTGAGGATTTGAAGTTTTCACTTTGGGCTGATTTTATTGAAAGAGACTATTTAGATAATGAGTTTCGAGAGTTAATTGATGCAAAAATTATTAATGGAGCTACATCAAACCCTGCTATATTTAAAAATGCAATTTTAAATTCACCTGCATATCTTGAACAATTAAAATCTTTAGATGACCATTTAGATGCAAAACAAAAGTATGAAGCAGTGGCTATTTTTGATATTCAAAAAGCTGCAGATGTTTTAAGACCACTGTTTGATGCAGGTGATGATGGCTATGTAAGTATTGAAGTTGATCCATATCTGTGTGATGATGCAGAGGCTACAATTGCTGAGGGTAAACGTCTTTTTGCAACAATTGATCGACCAAATGTGATGATTAAAGTTCCAGCTACTGAAGCTGGATATAAAGCGATGGAGGCTTTAACCTCTGAAGGTATACCAGTAAACGCTACATTGATATTTAAAAAAGCACAAGCAATAGAGTGTGCACAAGCTTTTGCTAAAGGGTGTGAAAAACACGGTGAAAAAGTAGATACGGTCATTAGTATTTTTGTATCACGCGTTGATCGAGCTATCGATAAATATTTAGTAGAGCATGATATTGAAGTAGCACTGGGTGGTATTTATAATTCAGCAAGTATCTATAGTGAGATAGAATCGATGAAAGTTGAAGGATGTAGGGCATTGTTTGCTAGTACTGGTGTCAAAGATGATTCCCTTCCTGCACATTACTATGTTGAAAAACTTTTAGCATATCATAGCGTAAATACAGCGCCAATTGATACAATTAAAGCCTATAATGAAAATGGAAGTAAAATCAAAGCACTTCCAATTGACCCACAAACAATACAAGAATATTTTGATAAAATAGCTGCAATAGGTTTAGATTTAGAGACGGTTTTAGATCAACAGATTGAAGATGGATTAGTAGCATTTAAAGATGCATTTACAGATATTTTGGAGGCATTATGAATACGGATATAGATGTAAGTCAATTAACATTTGAACAACTAAAAAAAGTGAGAGTGCATCTCAAAAAAATGATCGATGTTGGTGGTAGTGACCTTCATATTAAAGCAAATGCTGTTATACGTGCAAGAATTAATGGTGAGATTAAACAGTTTTCAGGTGGGATTTTTTCTAAAGAGGATGCTTTAACATTTGCAAAAGAGCTTCTAAAAGGGCGGTTTGGAGAATTTGTTGAGAAAAAAGAGCTTGACTTAGTATACCCTTTTGATGAAAATAATCGTTTTCGTGTCAATATCTTTTTTCAAATGGATGGAGTTTCAGCTGTTTTTCGTGTTATTCCTGTGCGTATCCCTACCATTGAAGAGTTATATCTGCCAAGTGTTATTCATAACTTTACAAAAAAAGAGCGTGGATTGGTTTTAGTTACTGGTGTTACAGGTTCAGGAAAATCAACAACACTTGCCGCCCTTATAAATGAGCTTAACTTAACAAAGAAAAAGCATATTATTACAATTGAAGACCCAATTGAATTTGTTCATAAAGATAGAGGCTGTATTATTAATCAACGTTCAGTTGGACAAGATACACTCTCTTTTTCAAATGCTTTACGTGCAGCACTTCGTGAAGATCCAGATATTATTTTGGTTGGGGAGATGCGGGATCGTGAAACGATTAACTTGGCGCTTCATGCAGCAGATACTGGGCATTTGGTTTTTTCAACTTTACACACACTCGATGCAAAAGAGACCATCAATCGTATCATTGCGCAGTTCCCAACTGAAGAGCAAAACCGTGTACGTATCTCTCTTGCTGGGGTACTTCAAGGTGTTATATCTCAACGTTTAATCCCTGCAAAAGATGGTAGTCGTCGTGCAGCGTTAGAGATTCTTGTACGTACACCATATATAGAAAAACTTATTATGGAAAGTCGTGATGTAGAGATTCGTGATGCTATTGAGGCTGGTAAAGAACATTATAGTTCACAAAGTTTCGATCAGGCTATTTTTGATCTGTATACGGAAGGCGTAATCTCTAAAGATGCTGCAATGGAATATGCAACAAGTTCATCAGATTTAGAGCTTAGAATTTCAGGACTCACAAGTGGAAAAATTTCTGCTCAAGCAACGACTAACACAGAAAAAGAAACACGTGAATATGATGATGTGTTTGATTTAAAGTAAAATTTAATTCAAGATAAGATATAATTTCGCCCATTTTAAACAATAAGGACTTCGTATGTTAGAAGGTATCGTTAGAGAGAGTACTGGTAAGAAGAGCGTTAAAGCACTTCGCCGTGATGGTTATCTAATTGCAAATATTTACGGAAAAGGGCTTGAGAATATCAATGCTGCATTCAAAGAGAATGAATATATCCGTACTGTACGCAATAAAGATTCAATTGCATTTGCTGTAAAAGTAGATGGTAAAGAGATGAATGTTGTAGTACAAGCATATGAGTCTCATCCAACAACTGGTAAATTACTTCATGTTGATCTTATGGTTGCACAACCTGGTGTTTTAACACATTATATGGTTCCAGTTGTAGCACAAGGTGATGCAGTTGGTCTTAAAAACAAAGGTATGGTTTTCATCTCAAAACCACGTCTTCGTGTAAAAGCTAAAATCGAAGATTTACCAAAAGAGATCGTTGTAGACGTAACTCCTATGGATGTTGGTGATGCAAGACTTATCCGTGACCTTCCAGCTATTGAGAATGTTACATACACTGACGCTGACCGTGTAGCAGTTTTAAGTGTGATCAAAGCTAAGTAAGGAATTACTTATGCTCATAGTCGGTCTAGGGAATCCTGGAGCGAACTATGAAAAAACTCGCCATAATATAGGATTTATGGTAATTGATGAACTTATCTCTAGGTTCAATGCTTCAAAACAATCCTCTTCAAACTTCAAAGGGGACCTTTTCAAATTTGAAAATCATTTTTTATTGAAACCACTCACATTTATGAATCTTTCTGGAGAATCAGTTGTAAAGGTAAAAAACTTTTATAAAATAGATGAAGTTGTTGTAATACATGATGATTTAGACCTTGATTTTGGAACTTTGCGTTTTAAATTTGGTGGTGGGCATGGTGGACATAATGGGTTAAAATCACTTGATACTCATATATCTAAAGAGTATGTACGTGTACGAATGGGCATAGGAAAGCCAGAACATAAAGGTGAAGTGGTTTCGTATGTGTTAAGTGATTTTTCTGTTTTGGAAAATGAATGTTTAGAAAAATGGATTTCACATACGTGTGATGCAATTGAGTTTATGCTAAGTAATTCTCTTGAAGATACAAGTTCAAAATACTCTAAAAAAGGCTCGATATGTTAGCCTATAGGTATATCACTTGGCACTATTTAAAATATGTTGTAGTGATTCTCTTTGCACTTATACTGTTTATGGTAGGATTTGATTATATGAGTAATGCTGATGCACTTTCAAAATCAGCGAACTTAGCACTTATTTATCTAACATATAAAACTTTTTTTGCAATTGATATGTTGCTACCTATCTCATTAGTTTTTGGAATGATTGCAACAAAAATCTATCTGATACGTTCTAACGCTCTTGTCTCTTTTTACTCTTTGGGGTATTCACGTGTAGATGTATTAAAACCATTTGTAGTTGTCGCTTCACTGATAATATTTGTATTTATATCTCTACACTCTTTTACGAAGTTTTCTCGTGCCCAAGAATACGCAAAAAACATTCGTGTACATGGAACATATTTAAATCCTAGTCGAGATTTGTTTTTCATCTATAAAGGACAATATATCTATTTTTCAAAACTGCTTCCTATTCAAGAAAAAGCACTTGATATTAGAGTTTTTAACCTTCAAAACAACTCTTTAAAATCTGTTTTAATTGCAAAAGAGGCACATTACGAAAACGATTATTGGCGCATTAAAAATGCAGATATTATCACAAAACCAGATGATTTGAGTTTTGCATCTAAGGGGATTCAAGTTACAGAGGAAAAAGATCTCAAAATTCTCGATGGATTTAGACCAAAAATGCTTGACCAAGTCTATTTAGGACAAGTTGATTTTACTATAAAAGATGCGTATGATGCTTATAATTTGTTAAGTTCTCAAGGGCTTGAAACAAGTAATATTCGTGGGGCTTTGTATAGAATTTTAGTATACCCATTTTTTGCACCTACATTGATAGTTATTATCTTCTTTTTAGTCCCTATCAGTGTACGTTTTTTAAATGTCTCACTTTTTTCATTTGCAGCCATAGTTTCGACACTTTTGGTATGGGGTGGTATGTTTATGTTAATAGAACTTTCAAACCATAAAACAATATCAAGTGAAGTGGGAATTTTAGGTCCAATTACAACGCTCTTTATCATTGCTTTGGGGCTATGGAGAAAACATCGCCTATCAACTTAGGCACTTATAAGCACATTTTGGATAAAATCGTCAAAAATTTAATGGAAAATTTATGATCGATTTTAAATCTTTAGCACAAGAGTATAAAACACCTTTATATGTGTATGATTTTGATTATATGCAAACGCAGTTTGAGCAACTTAAAGAGGCTTTTCGTGGTAGAAAATCTATAATTGCATATGCTGTAAAAGCAAACTCAAATTTAAGTGTAGTGCAACATTTCGCAAAAATGGGTAGTGGAGCTGATTGTGTATCTATCGGTGAAGTACGCCGTGCATTTTTAGCAGGTATCCCCGCTTATAAAATTATCTTTTCTGGTGTTGGAAAAACAGATGATGAGATTCGCGAAGCTATTGAAAAAGATATCCTTTACATCAATGTAGAAAGTGAAGCAGAACTTGGACGTGTAGCACTGATGGCTCAAGAGTTAGGCAAACAAGCGCGTATCAGTATTCGTGTCAATCCAAATATTGATCCAAAAACACACCCGTACATCTCAACAGGTTTACATGACAATAAATTTGGAGTAGATTTAAACACGGCAAAAAGGATGTATATCCAAGCAAAAAATTCTGAGAGTTTAGACCCAGTTGGAATTCATTTCCATATTGGTTCACAACTTACAGAACTTGATCCTATCCGAGAAGCGGCAGAGATTGTAGCAGACTTAGTACGTTCACTTCAAGTGCTCGATATTGAGTTGAAGTTCTTTGATATTGGTGGTGGTTTAGGTATCAAATACAATGATGAAGTTACAATTAAACCATACGACTATGCACAAGCAATTCTTGGAACACTCACGGCACTTGATATGACAATCATTTGCGAACCAGGACGTTTTTTAACTGCAAATGCTGGATACTTTTTAACAAAAGTTTTATACGAAAAACAAAATGGTGAGAAAAAATTTGTAGTAGTAGATGGTGCGATGAATGATCTAATCCGTCCTTCACTTTATAGTGCCTACCATGAGATTGAAGCAATTTCAGATAATGAGGCTGAGCTAAGAGAAGTTGATATAGTTGGACCAGTATGTGAGAGTGGTGACTTTTTTGCAAAAAATTATTTATTGCCACCACTGAACCACAATGATTTACTTGTGATTAAATCAGCTGGAGCATACGGCTTTGGTATGGGGAGTAATTACAATACTCGTGGTAGAAGCGCTGAGATAGCACTACAAGATGGAAAATCAAGAGTAATTCGCGCTCGTGAGAATTTTGAAGATTTAATAAAGCTAGAACAAGAGTTTTTAGCAAAGTAAAATAAGAGGGTTACATTGTATTTCATAGATGTTCAAGGGACTTTAATCAGTGATGTTGATAAATCTCCAATAGCAGGTAGCTGTGAGTTTTTGGAACATTTAAATAAAGAGAATATCCCTTTTATGGTAATTACAAATAATACAAAAAATAGCTCAAAAAAATTTTATAATTTTTTACACTCTATTGGATTAGAGTTTAGTTTTGACAAGTACCTTGATCCGTTGATGGTACTAGAGGACAGAGTTGAAAAAGATGCAGTAGCTGCATACGGTGCACCAGAATTTTTGGATAATCTTCAATCTATGGGATATGAATTGAACTATACGAGTCCAAAAACTGTTTTAGTTGCCATTAAAGCAGATTTTACTTCTGAAGAGTTTGCTCAGATGATAGAGTTTATACTTGCAGGTGCAAAATTAGTAGGGATGCATGAGACTTCAATCTATGCAAAAAACTCTAAAAGATATCCTGGGGTTGGAGCAATTTTAAAAATGTTAGAGTTTGCGACAAGTTCATCGTATGAAGTTATTGGGAAGCCAAGTACGGCTTTTTATGAAGAATCACTCCAAAAGCTACAACAGCAAGTACAAGATGCACATTTTGCAGATGTGACAATTATTAGTGATGATGTAAAGGGTGACCTAGGTGGTGCTAAAGAGCTTGGTATGCAAACTGTTTTTGTAACAAGTGGAAAATATAAAACAGCAGATGAGATAGTTCCATTTTTGGATGAAAAATTAAGACCTGATTTTGTGTATAAAGATATGTTAGATATCTTAATGCACCACAATAGGAAGATGTAATGAAAACTTTAGAAGAGTGTAGAGAAGCCATAGATAACATAGATACAGAACTTTTAGAGCTGTTAAATAAGCGTATGAAAGTGGTTGAGCGTGTTGGAGAAATTAAAGCCAATACAGGTGGAACTATTTACAGACCAGAACGTGAAAAAGCGATAATTGAGCGCTTAAGTGAGCTTAGTTTTAAAGAAAATGGAATTTTAAATAAAGCAGCAATTGAAGCTATATTTTTAGAAATCTTTGCAGTATCTCGTAACCTTGAACTCCCAGAGCGTATAGCTTACCTTGGACCTGAAGGAAGTTTTACACATCAAGCTGCTGAGAGTCGTTTTGGTGCTATGAGTGAGTATCTCTCTTTGAACTCAATTGAGTCTGTTTTTAAAACACTAGAAGCTGGTCGTGCAAAATTTGGTGTAGTGCCAATTGAGAACTCTCGTGATGGAATTGTAGGTGAAACGCTTGATTTACTCTCAAAATCATCTATGAAAATAGTTTCAGAACTCTATATGCCAATCCATGTCGCTTTTGCGACGAAAGCACATAAACTTGAACATATAAAAAGAATCTATTCAAAAGATAAAGGTTTTGGACAGTGTCGTGAATTTTTAAGTGAACATGGATTTAATGATATTGAACTTATTCCTGTTGAATCAACTGCAAAAGCGGCAATCCTTGCAGCTGATGATGAGAGTGCCGCCGCTATTTGCTCACACATTGCAGCAAAACTTTATGGTGTGCCAATACTATTTGAGAACATTGAAGATGAAGCTGAAAATTCAACTCGCTTTGTCATTTTAAGTGATTTTAAAAATGGAATTAGCGGGGATGATAAAACATCCATTTTAGTACGTTTAAAAGATGCAGTTGAAGCGGGTGCCCTAGTACACTTTTTACAAGATTTCGATCAGGAGAAGATAAACTTAAGTAAAATAGAATCTCGCCCATCAAAAGATAAAGATGGTGGTTTTGGATATTGGTTTTATATAGACTTTTATGGTCATATAGATGAGAAACGAATTAAAAAAGTTATAGAAAAACACGCTAGCGAAGTTACATGGCTAGGATCGTATACAAAGGGTGAAAATTGAAATTTAATAAACATCTTGAGAGCATCAAGACATACGAAGCTGGAAAACCTATAGAGTTGGTTGTACGTGAGTTTGGCATCGAGCCAAAAGATATTGTAAAACTTGCATCAAATGAAAATCCACTTGGATGTTCACCAAAAGTGCAAGAAGCAGTAAGCGATATTGTAAAAAATATGGCTTTATATCCAGATGATTCCATGATTAAGTTAAAAGCAGGTCTAGCTAAACGTTTTGATGTAGAACAAAAAAACATCATCATTGGAAGTGGAAGCGATCAAGTGATCGAGTTTATAGTACATGCAAAAGCAGATGAAAATACTACTATTCTTGTAAATAGTGTAACATTTGCAATGTATGAGATTTATGCAAAGCATGTAGGTGCTCAAGTAGTAAAAACTGCTTCTCAAGAGCACAACTTAGATGAATTTTATGAATTATACAAAAAAGCAAATCCTTCGATTATTTTTTTATGTACACCAAATAATCCAACGGGTGATGCTATAGATGCCACTGCAATGATGGAATTTTTAGAAAAAATTGATGAAGATACTTTAGTAGTTGTAGATGGTGCCTATATGGAGTATGCAAAATATGCAGATGCTAAAAAAGAGGTTGACCCCAAAGAGTTAATAGCAAAATTTAAAAATGTGATTTATTTAGGAACTTTTTCAAAGGCCTATGGACTTGGTGGGATGCGTACTGGATATGGAGTTGCAGATGAGATGATTATCAATGAACTTTATAAACTTCGACCACCTTTTAATATCACTACTCTCTCACTAGAAGCTGCTTCAATTGCATTAGAAGATGAAGAATTTGTTAATAAAAGTATCGCTTTAAACTTTGAACAGATGAAACGTTACAAAGAGTTTGCAAATGAGCAAAAAATAGATATAATTGAGAGCTATACAAACTTTGTTACTTTATGTCTAAATGAGAACCAAAATTCAACAAAGTTAGCAGATGAACTACTCAGACGTGGAATGATTGTAAGAAATTTAGCTAGTTACGGTATGAACGCTATACGGGTTACAGTTGGAACAAGTGTACAAAATGATAAATTTTTTGAACTTGCAAAGCAATATTTATAGGTGATTTGATAATTAATGGACTTTAAGGCACTTTTTTCACAGTTATCGGTTGTATATGCAAAGCTAACAAAACAGCAAAAAGCGATTATAGCTTTTGCAGTTTTTGGTATAGTTGCATTTTTGATATTTTTAGTGACATATACATCTCGAAACTCAACGCTTAGTTCTTACGAAGTTCTTTTTGATTCACTCAGTTCAACTGATGCTGCAAAAGTTGTTGAACAACTTGAAAAAGATAAAATCCCTTATAAACTTGAAGAAAACAATATCATAAAAGTACCTCGTGATGTTGTTTACAAAGAGCGTATCTCTATTGCTTCACTAGGAATCCCAAAAGATAATGTTGTAGGGTTTGAGCTTTTTGATAACCAAGAGTTTGGTGCTACAAAGTTTGACCAAGATGTAAAATATCTTCGTGCGTTAGAGGGGGAACTCTCACGTACAATCAGCGCACTTGCACCTATAAAAAGTGCAAGTGTTTCTTTAGCGCTTCCAAAAGACACTCTTTTTGTTTCAAAACAAGCTGAACCAACAGCTTCAGTTATGATTGAGTTTTCAGATGGAAGATCACTCTCACACAAACAAATTAGAGGTATAAAAAACCTTGTAGCTGCAGCTGTACCAAAACTAGATGCAAAAAATGTTATGGTAATTAGTAATGATGGAGTTACTCTAGGTGATGACGATGAAATGGGAGCTATGGATGAGCTTTCAGTTGTACAGCAAAAATACAAAACAAAAGAAGAAGCAAAACTCAGAAGTAAAATTATTGAGGTTATAGCACCTTTTGTTGGTGGAAAAGATAAGGTTGTCGCACAAGTGACAATTGATTATGATTTTTCAATACAAAGCTCAACGAGTGAAAAGTATGATCCAGAAAATGTTGTAAGAAGTGAACAAGTAAGTGAAGAAAAACGTGAGGGTTCTACTCCAGACCAAACAGGTGGAGTTCCAGGTACAGTGAGCAATATTGCCCCAGTTGAAGGGCTTAAATCAAATAAAACATCAGAAAAATATTCAAAAAATACAGGGACAACAAATTACGAGGTTGGTAAAACTGTAAGTACAACAAAAGCACAGTTTGCACGTATTAAAAGAGTTACAGCTGCAGTTTTAGTCGATGGAAAATACAAATATAAAGTTGATGAAAATGGAAACTTTTTAGATGAAACAGAGTATACACCGTTAGATGAAGCAGATATTAATGCTTTAACTTCACTTGCTAGTCGCTCTATTGGGATTAGTGCTGAGCGTGGAGATCAAATTAGTGTACAAAATCTACAGTTTGAAAGAGAAGCACAGGACCCATCTGCTACGCAAATGTCGCAATTAATGAGTTATTCTCAAACTTACTTATCACCTTTTGCTGATTTGTTTAAATATATTTTTGTTCTTTTATTACTTTTTATTGTATACAAAAAAGCGATTATTCCATTTGCAGACAGAATGTTAGAAGTTTCTAAAGAGGATGAATCATTTGAGAGACCATCACTTGATTTGGATGAAGATGAAGGTGATGATTTAGTTGAGAAAGTGCAAACTATGCGTAAAAAAGTGGAAGATCAACTTGGAATTAGTGGGACACTCAATGAAGATGAACTTAAGCATGAAGTATTGTTAGAAAAAGTACGTGTAATGGCTGAAGATGAGCCTGAGAATGTAGCTGCATTACTTCAAGCCCTATTGTCGGAAGAAGCTGATCTTCCACATCATAAACAAAGGTTAGATTAAAATGGCAACCTTAACACAACAACAACAGGCTTTTTTTGATGAGATGAGTATGGCTGAGAAAATTGCCATATTATTATTACAACTTGGAGAAGAGACGACATCAGCTATTTTTACAGCTATGGATGTTGAAGCTATTACAGAGATATCAAAATATATTGCAGCAAATAAAAGTATAGATAGAGCTATAGCCACATCAGTGCTTGAAGAGTTTCATGCTATTTTTCAATCAGGTCAATACCTTACAACTGGTGGTATGGAGTATGCTCGTGAACTTCTTTACAAAACACTAGGTCCTGAAGAAGCGAAAAAAGTACTTGATAAATTAAGTAAATCTATGCAAAGTACACAAAACTTCTCTTATCTTTCAAAAATTAAACCACAACAGCTTTCAGACTTTATTTTAAATGAGCATCCACAAACGATTGCACTGATTTTAGCGCATATGGATGCAACTGAAGCTGCAGATACCCTGCAATATTTCCCAGATGATTTACGTAGTGAAGTTGCAATGAGAATGGCAAAACTTGGGGATATTTCACCATCAGTTATCAAACGTGTTTCTGCTGTGCTTGAATCTAAACTTGAATCTCTTGCATCATACAAAGTTGAAGTTGGGGGAACTCGTGCGGTTGCTGATATCTTTAACCGTTTAGGTGCGAAATCTTCTAAAGCTACGTTAGCTACAATTGAGCAAGTTGATGAAGAGTTAGCGACACTCATTAAAGAGATGATGTTTACTTTTGAAGATATTGTAACGTTAGATAAAAATGCAATTGCAGAGATATTAAAAGCAATCGACAAAGCAGATTTAATGCTTGCAATGAAATCTGCACCAGAAGAGTTAAAAGAGAAATTCTTCTCTGCTATGAGTACAAGAGCACAAGAGGCATTTGAAGAAGAGATGCAATTTATGGGTGCTGTTAAAATGAAAGATGTTGAAGCAGCTCAGCGTAAAATTGTTGAAGTTGTTAATCAATTAGCTGAAGCTGGAACTATCCAAATGGGTTCAACTGAAGAGATGGTAGAGTAGTGTTATGGCAACTGTAATTTCTAGTGATTTAATTGAAAAACATAATGTTAACAAATACAATTTTAAAGTGATTGCTTTTGGTACAAAAGATGAAAATCATGAGGAAGAACCTACAGTAAGTGTTGAACCACAATTAGCAGATGAGAAGATAGATTCAAGTGCGTTAAGCTCAGGAACTAAAGATTCTTTGATTGAATCTTTAATGAAAAAAACTGATGAGATGTCTTCTAACTTTATCAAGTTACAGATGAAACTTGAAGAAAAAGAGGAAGAGTTTGCTGCACAACTTCAAAAAGCAAAAGAGGATGCATTTGCCGAAGGATTAGAGACTGGTGTAAAACAGACACAAGAACACATTCAAGAAGAGTTGCAAAACACTAAAACACTTTATGAAGATTCCATCAAAAAACTTGAGAGTGCAGCAGATGAATTTAAAAGTTCAGTAGAGTCTTTAAAGAGTGAACTTGTTCTAGCAGCTATTGATGTTGCTCAAGAAGTTATAAAAGTTGAAGTTTCTCAAAATTCAAATGATATAGCCAAAGCACTCAGTGATGAGCTTATAAAAGATTTACAAGGTGCAGCTAAAATAACTTTAAAGGTGCATCCAAAAGATCATAGTGTAGTATCACAACATCTAGGTGCTTTGCAAAACGTTACAGTAATTTCTGATGGCGCTATTAGTGAAGGTGGTGTTGTTGTACTTAGTGATGCTGGAAATGTTGATTCGCAAATACAAAAAAGATTTGAGAAAGTAAAAAAAGCAGCTTTAAGTGAGTAACATGAATGTTAAAGACAAAAGTATTGAAGAGCTTGAAGCTCTTTGTGCTGATATAAGAGAAGAGATTTTAAAAGTTGTTAGTAAAAATGGTGGACATTTAAGCTCAACACTTGGTGCAACAGAGTTAATTGTTGCAATGCATAAAGTATTTGATAGTAAAAAAGATCCTTTTATTTTTGATGTATCTCACCAATCTTACGCCCATAAACTTTTAACAGGTAGATGGGAAGAATTTCATACACTTAGAACTTTTGGTGGTATAAGTGGCTATACAAAACCAAGTGAAAGCGCGGATGATTATTTTGTTGCAGGGCATAGTTCTACTTCGATCTCTTTAGGTGTTGGTGCTGCAAAAGCTATAGCTCTTAAAAATGAGCAAGATAAACGTGTACCAGTTATTATGATTGGTGATGGTTCAATGACAGCTGGTATGGTGTATGAAGCCTTAAATGAACTCGGTGATCGTAAATATCCAATGGTTATCATTTTAAATGATAATGAGATGTCGATCGCTAAACCGATAGGGGCAGTCAGTAGAATGCTCTCTTCTGCTATGGCTAGTCCTTTTTATCAAAGATTTAAAAAACATACTGAAAATTTTGTAGATAATTTTGGAGATGGTGCTCGCTATATCGCTAAACGTATGGAGGAATCTTTAAAGTTAGTTACTCCTGGAATTATGTTTGAGGAGATGGGGATCGATTATATTGGTCCAGTTGATGGGCATAATTTAGCACAACTTATAGATATCTTTCAAACTGCAAAAAACTTGAAAAAACCTGTTATTATTCATGCGCAAACCCTTAAAGGAAAAGGGTATGAAATAGCTGAGGGACAAGAGGAAAAATGGCATGGGGTTGGTCCTTTTGATATCGATAGTGGAAATAGTGCAAAAAAATCCTCTGCAAAATCAGCAACACAAATTTATACAGAAGCTTTAATGAATCTTGCTGATAAAGATGAAAAAGTAGTGGGTATGACGGCTGCAATGCCAAGTGGGACAGGGCTGAGCCCACTTATGGAGAAATATCCAGAGCGTTTTTGGGATGTCGCAATTGCTGAACAACATGCAGTAACTTCCGCATCAGCATTAGCAAAAGAGGGTTTTAAGCCGTTTTGTACAATTTATTCTACATTTTTACAACGTGCATATGACCAAGTAATTCATGATACTTGTTTAATGGATTTGCCAGTAGTATTTGCACTTGATCGTGCTGGTATAGTAGGTGAAGATGGAGAAACGCACCAAGGAGTTTTTGACGTATCGTATTTAAGAGCTATTCCAAATATGACACTTTTAGCTCCAAGAGATGAAAAAAGTTTTCATCAAGCAATGGGATTTGCACACGAGTATCGCCACCCTTGTACCATTCGTTACCCTAGGGGCTCTTTTATGTTATGTGATACATTGGCGGAGTCACAACCGTTTGAGTTAGGGAAGTCACAATTGGTACAATCAAGTAATTCAGATGTTCTCTTCATAGGCTATGGAAATGGAGTAGGACGTGCAGCACAAACAGCAGCTCTTTTACAAGAAGATGTAGCCGTCTTAGACCTTCGTTTTGTAAAACCACTTGATGAAGAGATGTTACGTACACTTGCACAAAAGCACAAAAAATGGTTTGTATTTTCTGAGAGTGCAAAAATGGGTGGTGTAGGTAGTGCTATACAAGAGTTTTTAGCACAAGAATCGCTTGATGATGTAAAAGTAGTGAGTTTTGAGTATGAAGATAAGTTCATTACACATGGAAATACAAAACTTGTTGAGGAGTCTTTAGGACTACTCCCAGAACAATTAGTTAAAAAAGTAAATAGACTTCTTTCATAACCATACAAAGATATGAGAAGTCTAAAGCTTAACGTAACTCTACAATCGCACAAAACCTTCCTGTTTTTCCCTCAGCTCTATAAGAGTAGTACTTGTCTGTATTACAGCATGTACACTCCCCAGAGATTTGATAGTTTGTAACCCCTAGCTCTTTGAGTTGTTTTTCTAAGATAGTGGGAATGTTTAAGTAGTAACTTTCATCTTTTTGCGTGATAGCATAAGAAAAACCTAACTTATTTGCTTCCTCTACGATCTCTAAACCCACTTCATAGCAACATTCTCCAATAGCAGCTCCAATTGTTACCTCAATATCGCTGACATCACTTTTATATAAAGTTGTAAATCGATCAATAACATTTTTTGTAATATTTGCGAATGTTCCAGCACGTCCAGAGTGAGCTACCGCAATAACTTCTTTAATAGGGTCATAAAAAACTACAGGGCTACAATCTGCAACCATCACCATTAAAGGTATATGTTTTTTATCTGTGATAAGTGCATCACAAGTAGGTGGGTTTTCAAAATCATCACCATCCTCGACCACATGAACAACACTAGAGTGAATCTGTTTCATATGTACTAGTTTTGAGAGGTCATAGTTGTGTCTAAGCGCCAAGACTTCATGATTTGACAATACACAATTAAGATCATCTTCAACATGGAATGCAACATTACCATCAAGTTTATCTGTAAAGAGTATTAAAGATTTTTGTTCTATTTGCATAAAGATAATTATAGCAGAATGTTTTTATCTAAAAATATTGCTTTGTTGTCATTTTGTAACTGCATGTAATGGTTTTGTATTTGATATGTAGACATTTAGTAACAAATAATAAATAAGATTCCATTGAAAACTCAAAAAAGGAATAAAAATGAAAAAGTGGTTAAGTTTAGCGGCAGCTTTACTATTGATTGGAACATTAACTGGTTGCGGTACTGATGGTACTAATGGAACAAATGGGACGAATGGAACAGCAGGTGTTGATGGTAGCGATGGTACTGATGGAACGGATGGAACTGATGCTGGAACTGTTACACTAAAGTTTGATGAGTTAAGTGTACCTACAACAACAACTCAGAAGATGAGTATCCGTACATCTACAAGTGTTGAGTATGAAAATGGAAATACTGACACTATAGGTTTTACAAAACTTATCTCTGCGAGTACTACAAACAATGGTGAAACTTTTGGTCTTTTAAAAGATTCAACAGATACTGCAATTACATATTCTGATGCTAGTCCATTTATTTGTGATGGTGCCAATGGTAATGCTCTTGGTTCTGGACTTGATCACTCTTCTATTATTCAACAAAGTGGACGTATCTTTATGGTAAGTCAATTTGAGTGTGAAGTGGGTGCTATGTATGGTATGGAGCTTAGTCAAGACAGTACTACTGGTGAGTTAGCAGTTCTTGATGATTCATTAACTTATATCAGTCAAAAAGATGGTTTTGGTGGTTGGGTTCACTGTGCTGGTGTAACAACTCCATGGGAGTCACACTTAGGAAGTGAGGAGTATGAACCAGATGCAAGAACTGTTGAAGAAGATTTAAATACTACAACAATGCTTACAGGTAACTCGTATTATGATGAAGTTACTAAATACTACTGGAATGATGAAAATAATTCAAATGCAGATGCCAATAATAACCCTTACTACTATGGATATATTCCAGAGGTAAGTATTGATGCTTCAGCAGATACTCCAGTATATAGTTATACAAAACACTTCTCTATGGGACGTGCTGCATGGGAACTTGCATATGTTATGCCTGATGAGAGAACTGTATATATGTCAGATGATGGTACAAATGTTGGCTTTTTTATGTATGTAGCTGATACGACACAAGACTTAAGTGCAGGTACACTTTACGCTGCTAAATGGGTACAAACATCAGCAGTTGGTACTGATGGTGGTAGTGCAGATATTGAGTGGATAAGACTTGGTCACTCTGATGATGCAACAATCAAAGCACTTGTAGCAGCCCAGCCAGTATTTAGCGATATTTTTGATACAGAAGATATGAATTCCTCTTATGAGTGTCCTACAGAAGGTTTTACAGCGGTAAATACTGCAATGGGTGCAGAATGTTTAAAAGTTAAAACTGGTCAAGAAACAGCAGCAGCATTCTTAGAAACAAGAAGATATGCAGCAGTTTTAGGTGCTACAACTGAGTTTAGAAAAGAAGAGGGTATCACTTATAACGCGCAAGATGGAATCCTTTATGTAGCAATGAGTGAAGTGAAAAAAGGGATGGAAGATGGTTCATCACAAGATAACGGTGGGAATAATGATATTAGACTTGCTAAAAACAGTTGTGGTGTAGTATACGCATTAGAAGTTGCAGGAGCAAGTGAAACACCTGTAGATACTGATGATACAGAGATCGATAGTTCATACGTTGTAAAAAATACTCAAGCAGAGATAATTGGAAAAGCATCTAGTTATGCAGAGGGAAGTGATTATGAAGCGTATACTTGTTCAATCAACAGTATTGCTAATCCAGATAACCTTACTTTCTTAGATGGAAAAAATACTCTTATCATTGGTGAAGATACAGGTAAACATCCAAATGACTTTGTATGGTCATATGATGTAAAAACTAAAAACTTAACTCGTATTGTTTCAACTCCATATGGTTCTGAAACTACATCACCATTTTGGTATGAAGATATCAATGGATTTGGATACTTAAGTCTAGTTACACAGCACCCATTTGGTGAGGTTAGTTCAAGTGATGTTGATTATTCATTATCTACTGAAGCAAGTGCTACACAAAAACAATCCTCTGTTGGTGTAGTTGGACCATTTATCAACTGGTAAAACTTAAAGGGGCATTTGCCCCTTTCTCTTTTTTCAAGAGTAAAGGGCACCTCTAAAGGGTTACTTTTGAACAAGGAGAAAAGATGAGATATTTTATATTCTTAATATTAAGTGCTTTAACACTTTGTTTGATTAGTTGTGGTGAAAGTACAAATACTACAGAGCAGAATTCAACACAAGAAGAAAACACAACTCAAGAACAAAATTCGACACAAACTCTTGCAACATATGAGACAAACCAGTCACTTTATAACACACGAAATATAACTCCAATTGAAGTTGATTTCAATAGAACTACATCTTTAAATAATAAAGGGGCATATGTAACAAGTCAATGTTATACAAAAACTGTTGATGCAAATGGCACAGTACATAATCCATGTTTTACATGCCATATTAACTCAAATGAACCAAACTATATAGATGATTGGGATTTACAAGAGACAAGATCTTTTGGGGAGTATACAGCTACAAATCGTTTTACAAATCTTTTTAAAGATAGGACTTCTTTAGTGAGTCAAATAAGTGATGAAGAGATTTTAAGTTATGTACGTGAAAATAATTATATGCAAAAAGGGCAGATTCTTTTAGCAAATAAACTCAAATATAACTTGCCAGATGCGTGGGACTATACAGGTAATGGCGTATGGAATGGGTATGTGCCAGATTGTTATTTTAACTTTGATGATGAGGGGTTTGATAAAAACTCTAGTGGAGATTATACTGGTTGGCGTGCTTTTGCATATTATCCATTTTTAGGAACTTTTTGGCCGACAAATGGAAGCACTGATGATGTGCTTATCCGTTTAGCAGATGTGTTTCAAGAGGATGAAAATGGAACTTTTAATAAAGAGGTATATAAACTGAACCTTTCGATTGTCGAGGCATTAATAAAGAAGAAAGATGTTTCTATTGATAGTGTAGATGAAAATGTATATGGAGTTGATCTTAATCAAAATGGTACTCTTGATACAGCAAATACAATCGTGTTTAAATGGGTAAAACCTACATACAATTCAGGAACTGGGAAAATTGAGAACTTTTCTATGAGTTATGTTGGGGCTGCAAAAGCACTTTTAGTGACAAATGAGTATTTAATAGCTCCAGGGTTATATCCAAAAAATACAGAATTTTTACACTCAGTTCGTTATATAGATATAAGCGATGATAATCAAAGTGTAACAATGGCTCCAAGAATGAAAGAGCTACGATATGCTAAAAAATTGTATTGGTTAACGTATGCAAATTTAAGAAATGCAAGTTTGGCAGAGATCAAAGAGAAAGATGACTTTCCAGATAGATTACGAACAATCATAGGTAATAGTGAGTATGGAGCGTCAAATAATTTAGGTTGGGTATATCAAGGATTTATCGAAGATGAGATTGGTGAACTTCGTCCACAAAATTATGAAGAGACACAGTACTGTATAGGGTGTCATAGTGGTATAGGGGCTATTGCAGATAGTACATTTGTATTCCAGCGTAAGTTTGATCATAATGCGACGATGCAAGGGTGGTATCACTGGAGTCAAGATGCAAATGGTTTAAGTGGTATAGCAGAGCCACTTACAAAAGATGGACGCCAAGAGTATCAACTCTATTTAGAGCAAAACCATGCAGGGGATGAGTTTAGATCAAACGATGAGGTGATGGAGAAGTTTTTTGATGCAAATGGAAGTGTAAATACAACTGAATCACAAAAAATTGCTACAGATATCTCATACCTACTTTTACCATCTGTACAAAGAGCACTACAGCTTGATAAAGCATATAAAGTTATCGTAGAGGAGCAAAGTTACATCTACGGACGCGATGCTCATATAGCTCCTGTAACCAATGTGTATGAAGAGATAACCATTGATGAAGATACACAAATAGAGGCGCTTAAGTATTAAATTTGCATATACTCTTTAAAATGATAAAATAAACTTTATCAAAATAAAGGGTAATGTGTGAGTAAGTTAAGTCTATTCCCTCCAAGGTTAGATGGGACTGATGTTGAGGCAAAACGTCAAGAGATTAAAAAGTACTTCAATAACAGTTACGATCTTTTTGAAAAACTTTTTGAAATACTAAAAGATGATGAGGTATTTTATAAAAAGTCTGAGTCAACACGTCATCCTATGATCTTTTATTTTGGGCATACAGCAACTTTTTTTATAAATAAACTTATTTTAATGAAGATCATTACTCAGCGAATCAATCCTGAATATGAATCGCTCTTTGCTATTGGTGTAGATGAGATGACTTGGGATGATATGCGTGAATCGAACTATGTCTGGCCAAAAGTGAATGAGGTTCGCGAGTATAGAGATCAAGTAAGAAAGCTTATAAATTCTTTGATCGATACATTGGACTTTACACTGCCAATCACGCAAGATTCTGCCATGTGGATTATACTCATGGGGATTGAGCATGAGCGTATACATATAGAGACATCATCTGTACTGCATCGTCAAATGCCGATCGAATTTATTTGTGAAAATGATGATTTTATACTTTGTCAAAATAGTGCACCTGCACCACAAAATATAATGATAAAGATTGATGGTGCAAAAGTAAAACTAGGCAAGTCAAAACAGCATCCTCTTTATGGCTGGGATAACGAGTATGGAGATTATGAAGAGGATATAGAGTCGTTTCAGGTGTCAAAATATTTAGTAAGTAATGAAGAGTTTTTAGAGTTTGTTGAAGTTGGTGGATATGAAAGTAAAGAGTATTGGAGTGATGAGGGTAAAGAGTTTTTACAAAGAAGTGGTGCGAAACATCCCCATTTTTGGATCAAAACAAAGGGTGGTTACAACTACAGAGCTTTTACAAATATCATCCCTCTGCCACTAAATTGGCCTGTTGATGTAAACGCTTTAGAGGCGGAAGCTTTTTGTAACTACAAGTCTAAAAAAGATGGGAAAAATTACATACTTCCAAGTGAAGCAGAGTATATGGCTATGTATGAGCAATCAAATTTGCAAGATGTGCCAGAGTTACACGAAAGCTCAGCAAATATAAATTTTTACCATTATAGTTCTAGTTGTCCAGTGGATCAGTTCAGTTTTGCTTTGAAAAATGGGAGTGTTATTTATGATTTGATCGGCAATGTATGGCAATGGAGCCGCACCCCTATTCGTGGCTTTGATGGATTTGAGCCACATGAGGCATATGATGATTTTTCAACCCCAACTTTTGATGAAAAACACGCTTTAATTCTTGGCTCATCATTTGCAAGTACGGGAAACTTGATTATGAAGTACTCTCGCTATGCATTTAGACGACATTTTTTTCAACACGCTGGTTTTCGCTATGTTTTGAGTGAAAATGAACAGAATAATGACAATATCTATGAAACAGATGAACTAGTCGCTCACTACTGTGAATTTCAGTATGGAGAAACTTATTTTGGAGTGAAAAATTTTGCACTTAGTTGTGCCAAGATTGCAAAAAAATACACTATTAACACTACAAAAGCACTTGATCTTGGATGTGCAACAGGTAGGGCTAGTTTTGAATTGGCTCATACTTTTGATAAGGTTGAGGGGATAGATTTTTCAGTTCGTTTTATCGGTATTGGTGTAAAACTTCAAGAGAGTAGAAAAATCGCTTATAAGGTAAAACAAGAAGGTGATATCACAGAAAAAAGAACTGTTTCACTCAAAGCGTTAGGGTATGAAGATGTAAAATATAAAGTGAGTTTTTGGCAGGGAGATGCATGCAATTTAAAACCACATTTTAAAAACTATGACCTTATTTTAGCGACAAATTTGATAGATAGACTATATAATCCAAAGCTCTTTTTAGAGGATGTTGCAAGTAGATTAAATAAAGATGGGATTTTGATGATTACATCTCCATATACTTGGCAAGAAGAATCAACGCAAAAAGAGTTTTGGTTAGGTGGCTATTATGATAAAAATGGTGATGAAGTCACTACACTACAGAGCTTGAAACAAATTTTAGCGAGTTCATTTGAGCTTATAGCTATTGAAGATTTAGAGTTTATAATTCCAGAGACAAAAAGAAAATATCAACACAATATCGCAGAGGTAAGTGTTTGGAGAAAAAAGTGAAATACGATTTTACAAAAAGTGCAGATCGAAATAATACAAATGCAGAGAAATATACACTAAGAGAAGAGCTGTTTGGCACAGAAGATGTGTTACCAGTATGGGTGGCAGATATGGATATAGATACACCTGATTTTGTCTTAGAAAGTGTAAAAAAACGCTTAGAACATCCAATTATCGGGTATGAAGAGTTCCCAGATTCGGCAAAAATAGCTCAGATTGAGTGGATGAAAAAACATCATGGTGTAGTGTATGAAGTGGATGATATTTTTTACTCTCACTCTGTTGTGGCTTCTATGCAGGTTGTGATTGAAGCTTTGAGTGAAGTTGGGGATGAGGT
Source organism: Sulfurimonas sp. (assembly GCF_050296975.1). Taxonomy (GTDB): domain Bacteria; phylum Campylobacterota; class Campylobacteria; order Campylobacterales; family Sulfurimonadaceae; genus Sulfurimonas. The sequence goes on along the minus strand of NZ_JBNKRX010000010.1, from coordinate 31,495 downwards.
GATTGTTCAAACTCCTATCTATCCACCTTTTTTTCATGCACCTACACATATGCAAAGGGGTGTAATTATAAATCCTCTGAAACAATTGGAAGATAAAACATATACATTTGATTTTGATGATTTACGCTCAAAAATAACACCAAAAACAAAATTACTTTTGCTCTCATCTCCGCACAATCCAGTTGGACGTGTATGGAGGAAGGAAGAACTAGAAGCACTTTTAGCTATATGTATAGAGCATAATATCTTAATATTTTCAGATGAGATACATTGTGATTTAGTATATGGAGAAAATAAACATATCCCATTTAGCTCTTTAAAGGGTGCAAAAAACAGAACTATTACAGCTATAGGAGTTGGAAAAACGTTTAATATGGCTGGTTTTGCAATAAGTACGATAGTTGTACCAAAAAACTTACAAGAGCCATTTCAAAAAGCGTATGACAACGTCCATTTTGCACAAGGAAATGTTTTGAGTCATGTAGCATTTGAAAGTGCTTATAAAAATGGCTCTCAGTGGTTGGAAGAGTTAAAAATACATCTGTATCAAAACTACAAAATGTTAGATGAATTATGTCAAAAATATAGTGAATTGATTTCAGTTACACCAATAGAGGGAACTTACCTTGCATGGTTAGATTGCAATGGTATGCAAAAAAACAATAAAGCTCTTCGTGAGTGGTTTGTAAATGAAGCAAAACTGGGATTGAGTGCAGGACTTAGTTTTGGTAAAGCTGGAAGAGGGTTTATGCGCTTGAATTTTGCAGTGTCATCTGCTAAAATGATGCAAATAATTTCACAATTGCAAATTGCCTTAAAAAAGGAAATAAAAAATGGTTATTGACTGGGATGCGTTTAAAGAGCATAAACAACACAGTGTGAGAAATGATAACTTTGAGATTACACTGGAGTTTTTAAAAAGTTACTATAATATGACAAACCCTCATGATATTTACGATGCTTTAAGAGAAGATGACATAGGGCAGATGATGCTTGATAAACGTAATATTACAGATGCAGAAGGATTGGAAAATATCCTTTATAAGATTTAATGGCTGACGATCTAGAAAAAATCGATAGTTTCATTTATGAGCATCATGTGCTTACACTTGCTACACATGATGATGAAGTTATAAGTGCATGTAGTCTATTTTATGCTTACGAGCCTAAGAGTCGAGTTTTTGTAGTTGCTAGTAGTGATGATACTCTACATATTGGGCAGATTAAAAAAAATAATAAGATTGCTGGAAATATACTTCTTGAAACAAAAGAGATTGGTAAAATTCAAGGTTTACAATTTCGAGGGATAATTTCTGAAAATGAAAATAAAGAGTTCTCAAAACTCTACTTTAAAACTTTTCCCTACGCACTTGCAATGCAACCAAAACTGTGGGTTATAGAGGTAAATTTTTTTAAGTTGACTGATAATAGACTTGGATTTGGAAAAAAGGTTATTTGGCCATAAATAAAGAACAATCATTACCGCTGCTAGAGCGAACTACTTGTGAGGGTAATTGTTTTGATTTAAAACCGTATGCTTTGCATCCGTGGGGTTGACTAGCTTCCCAAGTAACAAAATAGTATTTACATCTTTTACAGTTAATTCTTTTCATACTTATACTTTCTTTTATGAACGCTATTGTACAATAAAACTCTTACTTCTTATAACATTATAGACTCAATGGCAAATCCTCCTGTTGGTCTAGGCATTTCGCCTATAATGTTATAAGAAGTTTAATCAAGAAAGACGAGAGAAAATATGAACAGTAAAATTCTTTTAATGCTACAACTGCAAAACCAACTCAACGATGCTACAAATGGTGAAGAGTGGACAAAAGGTACTACAAAAAATGATAAAGAGATCAACTGGAGACGCTGTATATATATGGAATGTGCAGAGATGATTGACAGTTTTTCATGGAAACATTGGAAAAATATCTATCAAGAACCAGATTGGGCAAATCTTCAGATAGAAGTAGTTGATGTTTGGCATTTTATAATGTCACTTGCTATTGAAAACTATAGCCAAGAGCTCAAAGGTGGCATAGAAGATATCGCTATGATGATCTCAGATTTTGATGCACTTTCAATGATTGAGCATAGTGATGTAGACAATTTTGCAATAGACAAAGAGATAATGACAAAAGTAGAAACTATTATGAGTTTATCTTTATCTAAAGAGACACTAGATTTGAATGCATTACTTGTTGCTTTCTTTGAACTTGTAAAAATGAGTGGATTAAATTTAGACACACTCTATCGTTTGTATGTTGGAAAAAATATTCTCAATCAATTCCGTCAAGACAATGGTTACAAAGATGGCTCTTATGTTAAGGTATGGGATGGGGAAGAAGATAATGTAGTTATGAAGCGTATTTGGGAGGAAAACCCAGATGTAAAACCAGATGCTCTTTATAAAGAACTTACAAAACTTTACCATGCATTAGTAAAATAGGTGCGATGGAAACAATTTTAGAGTTAAAAGATTTAGAGTTTGGATACTCAAAAGATAAAATTCTTTTTAGTGATCTCAATCTCTCTTTAAAAAAGGGTGAATTAAAATCAATTACAGGTGAGAGCGGAGCTGGAAAAAGTACAATATTTGAGCTTATTTTAGGGAATTTAAAACCACTTCAAGGGAGTGTAAAAACTACTAAAATCTCTCAAGTATTTCAAGACCCTTACAGCTCTTTTCATCCAAGTTATACGATACTTAATCAGATAAAAGATGTAGCATCACTCACTGAGTTAGAACACTATTTAGAGGTGCTTAATTTAGAAAAAGAGCTTTTAGAAAAGTTGCCCCATCAACTCTCAGGTGGACAATTGCAACGTGCTTCAATACTGCGCGCAATTTTAATGAAACCAGATTTACTTCTTTTAGATGAACCAACTTCTGCACTTGATAATGTTATTCAACTTGATGTGATGAAAATGTTGATGAAACATTTAGATAAAATGGGGATGTTACTTATCACTCATGATTTGGATTTAGCGTCGTGGTGTAGCGATGAAATTATTGCTATTTAGCAAGAAGTGAGTTGAACAAATAGTATCCACTTCCTGCCATTAAAATAGTTCCAAAAAGATTGAGTGCCATATTTGCAAAAGCTAGAGCAAAACTTCCACCCTGAATGAGTAAAAAACTTTCCATTGCAAAAGTGGAATAGGTTGTAAGTGCACCAAGTATTCCAGTTGAGAGAAATGATTTAAACTGTACAGGAAGTGAAGCGTGTGCAAAATAAGCTACCAAACATCCCATTATAAAACTTCCAAGAAGATTAACTCCTAGTGTTCCAAAAGGGAGTTCGTGAGGGAGTCTATGTGAAATTACACCATTTAGATAGGCACGTAAAACTGCTCCTATAAAACCACCACTACCGATTGCTAGAAGCGTTTGCCAACTCATCATCATAAACCTTTTGCATAGTATCTCGTAAGTTATTTAACCAATCTGGATTGCCTTTATCAGCTATAAAAGACTCTAAGTAGATTACTGTGATATTTTTTGGCATATAAAAAAATGTTTTAATATCGTAACAACCTGCAGTATCTACAAGCACTATTGGTTGTACTTTTAGTTGATATTTATCTGCGATTACTTTTGCTCCAGCTTTAAATGGTAACATTCTTTTAGAACGTGAGCGAGTTCCCTCTGGGAACATTGTAATAACTCTCTTTTTTGAGAGTCTGTCTTTTGTAGCTTTCAGTAATTTGACAAGTGATGTTTTACTTTCACGTTCTATCTCTATATCTTCAGGAAGTCTCATTGCAAGACCAAAAAAAGGAACTTGAAAAAGTGCTTTTTTTGCAACCCAAGTGAGATCTTTTTTTGTAATAGTTTCCATCACACCTATGTCTAAATCACTTTGGTGATTGATAAGAAACATCTGTGCATCTTCTGCTTCTTCACCTTTAATAGTTGTTGTGAAAAAAGTAGTAAGGCGAATAAACCAAGAGGATATTTTTCTTGGATATGGTCTTGGTAAAACAAAGTGCAAAAGTATAGAGAGTGCAAGTGCGCTAAAGATGATTAGTGTGGCAAAAAACCAATTAATTCGAGCAAGTATCTTCATTCTTTACCCAACCTATTTTTTCATTTTCAAGTCTTACTTTAACATATCGTTCAACACTTCCCTCTTGTGGAAGATAAATTTGACTCTGAGTAACTTCAAAAATTGTTCCATTATCTACAGGAAGCAGATGGATAGAAACACCTTGTTTAATACATATATTTTGTTGCGGTGTAGCACTAAGATAGATATATCCAACTGGAACTATAGAAAAAATTATATAAATATATTTTTTTCTCCAAATACTGATAATAAAGAGCAATATACTTACAGCAGCAGCTATATACATCTTTATTTTTTCATGTGATTGATTTGTTGGTTTGAGATCAGTTTGAGTAGTAACACTGTCATCTTCAACAACTATAGGGATATCAAGAGTCACAAATTGATTGCGTAAAATATTAAAATAAGAAAAAGAGAACTTATCATATTTTTTATTTATTACTACAAAATAAGTAATCTCCGAATCGCCAAGAGTTTGCTCAATAGACTCTATCCCTTGTTTAAAAACATTTTTAAAGTGCATAGCTTCTAACATAGAGTTTGTTGCTATTGCAGAGAAGATAACAATGTTATGTTTATTATCATAACTGATTGTTTTATAGTTTTTCAAAGCAAAATTATTTGCTACGATATTTGAGAAGTTTTTTTGAGGATTTAAAGTGATAACATTAAGTTTATCTCCGACGATTGTAGTTGTATCAAATGACACATCAGCTACAAGAGAAGCTTCAATATCTGGAAGTTTAGCATCGCTGGATTTTAAATAGAGCTTAAAAGTGTCGTAATAAAACTTCCCTTTTTGCACTCTATTGGGAGTTGTGTCTAATATCTCAATTCCAGGATGGTTAGAGAAAGTATACTCTATATCTTGAAAATCTCTAACTGTTGAAAGTGTCTTGAGTGTGACTTCAAAAATTTGTCCTTTTATTACTCTCTGAGGTACTTGATCGTAACTCGTGTAAATCACTTTGTTGGCAAACAAAGCATTAGCAATGAGAGAGAGAATAAAAAGAACTCTTAGAATCACGACTCTAAAAATCCTTGTAACATTTTAACGCCATCATCACTGCCAAGAACAGCTTCCATAGCACGCTCAGGATGTGGCATAAGTCCAAATACATTTTTTTCTTTATTACAAACACCAGCAATAGAAGCTACACTTCCATTAGGGTTTGAGATCTCACCATTTGCATCGCTATAACGTAAGAGGATTTGTCCATTTTCTTCAAGCTCTGCTAGACCTGCTTCATCAATGTAGTAGTTACCATCATGGTGAGCGATTGGAATATTTACAATATCACCATTTTGAAGTTTTTCTAAAAATACATTGTCGTTATTTTCAACTTTTAAATGGTGGTGTTTAGAGATGAAATGTAAGTTTTCATTTCTTTTGAGTGCACCTGGAAGTAAACGAGATTCTGTTAAAACTTGAAAACCATTACAGATGCCTAATACTTTTCCACCATTATCTGCGTATGTTTTTACAGCTTTCATAACAGGTGAAAACTTTGCAATTGCACCACTTCTAAGATAATCACCATAAGAAAATCCACCAGCAACGACTAAAAGGTCAGTATCATTCGGAATAGATTCAGATTTGTGCCATACGATCTCAGTTTGTGCGCCTAACTTTTCAAATGCATACTGTGTATCGTATTCACAGTTTGTACCTGGAAATTGTAAAATTGAAACTTTCATTATACTAGCTCGATCTCGTAATCTTCAATAACAGTATTTGCTAAAAGCTCTTCACACATTTTTGTTACTTCGCTAAAAGCTTTTTCTTTGTCAGATTCATTCAGTTGTAATACAATTTGTTTACCAACACGTACATCTTCTACACCGTTAAAATGAAGAGAGTCGAGTGCGTGGTGAACAGCTTTTCCTTGAGAATCTAGTACACCTTGTTTTAAAGATACGTTTACAATTGCTTTCATTATTTTGTCTTTTCCTTGAATTTATTTGTTTAAGATACGGTTGAGCACTTCTTCGTAAGCCATTTTTAACCCACCAAGACCTTGACGGAATCTGTCTTTATCCATTTTTTCACCAGTTGTTGCATCCCAGAAACGGCAGTTGTCAGGTGAGATCTCATCGATTAAGATGATGTTCCCATCTTTGTCTTTTCCAAACTCCAATTTAAAATCTACTAAATTAAGACCTTTTGCTGCAAAGTAAGGTTTTAAGATATCGTTGATCTGTCTTGCCATTCTACGAATTTTGTCAAGTTCATCTTGGTACTCAACTAAACCTAAAATAAGTGCATGTTGATCGTTTAGTTTTGGATCACCTAAAGCATCATTTTTATAATCAAACTCTACAAGTGTAAATGGAAGCACTTTCCCATCTTCAATACCAAGGTTTTTTGAGAGTGATCCAGTAGCTATATTTCTTACAATTACCTCAATTAGAATAACATTGGCTTTTTTATGAAGCATATGGTTGTCATCTAACATCTTTTCAAAGTGTGTAGGGATCCCTTTCTCACTTAAAAGTTTAAATAACTCTGTTGAGATTTTGTTATTGAGTGCACCTTTACCAGCTTCACTAGATTTTTTTTCACCATTAAACGCTGTTAAATCATCTTTAAATTCAGAGATAACAAGATTTGCATCTTCAGTAGACCAAATTTTTTTAGCCTTGCCTTCATACAGAAGTTCTTTTTTTTCCATTAGGGTAATTATCCTTTCGTAATAATAAGTGCTCTTAAGATATCAACACCAGTTTTGAGTTGATTATCTTTATTTAAAATTTCTGGCGTAATTATATCTTCTTTATCTTTTTGATTTGCTTTGTCGTCAGATTTTTTTCCATCAACTTTTTGAAGTTCTTGTTCGAGGTGTTTTTTCAAATCTGCTTCTTTAATTGCAAACTCATTTTCATGTGTTTTTAATTCACCTGGAAGTACTGTGATATCTGGTTTTACACCAACAGCTTGGATAGTTCTTCCACTTGGTAAATAGTATCTTGCAATGGTAAGTTTGATAGCTTCTTCATCTGTAATAGGAAGCACTACTTGAACACTCCCTTTTCCAAAAGTATTTTGTCCAACTAATACTGCACGTTTGTGATCTTGAAGAGCACCACTTACGATCTCACTGGCACTAGCACTTCCACCATTAACTAATACAACCATTGGAACATCTGTAATAGTAGCCCCACTAGTAGCACTATAAACTTTGTTTTCAGACTCATTTCTTCCTTTTTGAGAAACCACTTTGCCACTATTTACAAATAGATCAACTAAACCAACAGCTTGATCTAGTAAACCACCAGGGTTGTTTCTTAAATCCAAAACAATCCCTTTTGTTGTAGATTTTCTTTTTTTGATCTCTTTTGCAACATCATCTGCTACTTTTTTATCAAAACTTGAAACTCTTACATATAAAATGTCATCATTAACTACTTTAGCATGTACAGAATCGATTGTTATTTTTCCACGAACTATATGAACTATGAGAGGTTTTGTTTCTCCCTCACGCACTATAGTGATATCAATAGGATCACCAACTTTTCCACGCATCAATGAAACTGCTTCATCGATAGTCATACCAAGTGTAGATTTATCATCAATTTTTAAGATAATATCTCCAGCTTTGAGTCCTGCTTTATCTGCTGGTGTGTCATCTAGTGGTGCAATAACTGTAAGTGCACCATCTTTCATCCCAACAGTGATTCCAAGTCCACCAAACTCACCATCAGTTTGTACTTTTAATCTTTTATAATCTTTTTGTGTCAAATAGTTTGAATGAGCATCTAGGTTTTTCATCATCCCATCAAGTGATTTGTCAATTAACTCTTCAATTGTAATATCATCAACATTGTATTGTTCTACTATTGAGATGACTTTTGTAAATTTTGCCAATGCTTCAAGTCTTGAAGTCTCAGAATCTTTTTGTATAGCCTCTGCAAAAAGAGAGCTTGAAAGTAAAAGAGAGAGTGAGATAGCAACCGAACTAAAACCCAGTGTAAAAAGTTTTTTATTTTTCATACATACATACCTATTTGTTATAGTTGAATTTAGAGTGGATATTATAGCAAGTGTTATTAAATGCTAGTTTAAAAATAATTATATATAATGTCGTACATAAAAGGCTTATAATGAAAAACATTGTACTTATTGGTTTTATGGGTGTTGGTAAAGGGAGCGTTGCGCGAGAAGTGATTAAACACTCTGATTATATTGCAATCGATACTGATGACCTTATTGAAAGTATGGAAAATAGAAAAATAAAGTCTATTTTTGAGCTAGAGGGTGAAGAGTATTTCAGAAAATTGGAAAAAAAAGTCGCACATTGGTTAGAGCAGAGTGTTAAAGATACATTAATTTCTACAGGTGGCGGTTTTTATAAACAAAAAAATATAAAAAAAATAGGTACAATAGTTTTATTGGACTCCCCTTTTGATGAGATTATCAAAAGAATTAAAGAACATCCAAATGCACTTAAAAAGTTAAAAAAACGACCTTTGTTGCAAGATTTGCAAAAAGCTAAAGAGATTTACGATGTACGTCGTCCAGATTATTTAAAATTAGCAGATGTTGTAATTGATGTAACGAACAAACCAGCACTGGAGTGTGCAAGAGAACTATTAAAAAAGGTAAAAAAACTATGAAAAAAATTATACTAACAATAATGTTACTAGGCGCGTCTATATTCGCTAATGAAATTCATTGGGCAAAAGATTTTCAAAGTGGTGCAGAAGAAGCAAAAAAAGAGAATAAGCCTATTTTATTTGTTTATTCAAGCCATGGATGTAAATACTGTACTCTTTTAGAAAAAACAACATTTTCAAATAAAACAGTGATAGATGCACTCAACAAAGACTATGTTTCTATAATTGCATATGCTGATGAAAGAGACCCATTCCCTCAAATGTTATGGAGACCAGGAACTCCAACATTATGGTTTTTAGGTGCTGATGCACAACCAATGTATCAACCACTTGTGGGTGCTGTAGGGGAAGACTATTTTATAGAAGCACTCAAAGTTGTAAAAAAAGAGTTTGACTCAAAGAAAAAGTAAGGTAAAAAAATGATTTTTGTAACTACAAAAGACCCAAGTTTTGAAGCGAATTTTGGGGAGCTTTTAGGTCGTGGGAAGATGGATATTGCAACTGTAAGCAATATAGTTGTAAATATTATAAATGAGATAAAAACAGATAAAAATAAAGCACTCAAAGAGCATATCTCTAAATTTGACAAATGGATACCTGCGAGTGATGCAGATTTACAAATTTCTACAGAATCTATGGAAAAAGCGTATGCAAATTTAGATGAGACATTAAAAAAATCTCTACATTTGGCATATGATAGAATCAAAGCATACCACCAAAAACAAAAACCAAAATCTTGGTTTGATACAGAAGAAAATGGAACTATTTTAGGACAAAAAGTAACTCCAGTGGATAGTGCAGGACTGTATATCCCTGGTGGAAAAGCTGCATATCCATCTTCGCTTCTGATGAATGTTATTCCAGCACAAGTTGCAGGTGTTGAAGAGATTGTAGTATGTACACCAACACCAGATAATGAACCAAACGAACTTTTACTAGCAGCGTGTCATTTATGTGGTGTAACTAAAGTCTTTAAAGTTGGTGGGGCAAGTGCAATTGCAGCTATGGCATATGGAACTGAAAATATCCCAAAAGTAGATGTAATTACAGGTCCAGGAAATATCTTTGTTGCAACTGCTAAAAAGATGGTTTTTGGAGATGTACATATAGATATGATCGCAGGTCCAAGTGAAATAGGAATACTTGCAGATGAGAGTGCAAATCCTAACCATTTAGCAATTGATTTACTCTCTCAAGCAGAACATGATGAGATGGCAAGTTCAATTTTAATCACACCTTCACAAAAATTAGCTGATGAGGTGGCTGTTGAAGTTGAAAACTGGTTAGCTAAACTTCCTCGTGAGGAGATCGCAAGAAAGTCTATTGAAGAGCGTGGAGCGATTATAGTTACACAAGATATGGATGAAGCAATTAAACTAATGAATGAGATTGCACCTGAACACTTAGAGGTAGCGACAACGTCACCGTTTGAGTTGTTGCCATATATAAAACATGCTGGTGCTATTTTCTTAGGTCACAATACTCCTGAAGCAATTGGTGATTATGTGGCTGGACCTAATCATACACTGCCAACGGGTGGAACTGCGAAGTTCTACTCACCGCTAAGTGTTGAGAATTTTATGAAAAAATCTTCTATTATCTCTTTTAGTCAAAATGCTATTAATGAAGTTGGAGAAGAGTGTGCACTTATAGCAAATACAGAGGGTTTAACTGCACATGAACAATCTGTCAGAGTAAGATTAAAAAAATAGGATAAGATTTGCCACAATTTACATCATTATCATTAAGCGAAGCACAACAAAAAGTTATAGATATAATAACTCCAAAAACTGATTCACAATTTATCTCTACAATGGAAGCAGAGCAATCAGTATTAGCTAATGATATTATTGTAAAGAAAAATTTACCCTCATTTGATAACTCTGCAATGGATGGATTTGCTTTTAAACACAGTGATAAAGGAAAACGACTCAAAGTTGTTGCTACTGTTTTTGCTGGAGATAAACAAACTTGTGAGATCCAAGAGGGTGAGTGTTGTAAAATTATGACTGGGGCAAAAGTACCCAAGAGTGTTGATACAATTGCACCCATTGAAAACTGTAGTGATGTAACAAGCCAGAGTGTTGTAGTCCCCCAAAAGATTTCTTTAGGGGACAATTTAAGAAAAAAGGGTGAAGAGCTACGAGTTGGTGAAGTACTTTTTCAAAAAGGTGAAATATTAACTTCAGCACATATTGCACTTTTAGCTGCACAAGGAATCACAGTAGTTGAAGTATTTGCACCTTTAAATATAGCAGTGGTTTCAACAGGTGATGAGATAAGAGAGCCTTGGGAAGAAGCTGATGAAGATGAGATATATAATGCAAACGCTTTTGGGATTAAATCATTACTTAAACAGTTTGGATTTCATGCTTCTTATGTTGGTGCTATACCTGATGATTTAGAAGAAACGATATCATTTATCTCAAAACTAAACTCTTATGATGTTGTTATTACTACAGGTGGTATCAGTATGGGCGATGCAGACTTTTTATACCAAGCTTTTGTTGCAAATGGTCTAAAATCTATTTTTCATGGTGTCAATGTAAAACCAGGACGTCCAACTATGATGGGTAAAATGGGAACAACCTTAGTGATGGCAATGCCAGGAAATCCACTCACGACTATGTTAAATGTATTTACACTCTCTATACCTGCTATATTTAAAAAGCAAGGAGCTAAAAACTGTTACCATAATGCACTTAGAGTTCAAATGGGACAAGATTTACATCTTCGCGCAGGACGTGATAATATGGTTCTTGGGCTTTTAGAAGATGGTTGTTTTTACCCAACACGTAACAATAAGATAGGCTCAGGAATGATTTCCCCACTTGTTGAGAGTAGTGTGATCGCATATTTCGCTGATAATATTGAAAATATCAAAAAAGGGGAGATAATAAAAGTAGTATCTCTTCTTGATATAACCAGAAGTTATACGATAAATTCAATAAACTTTTAATGATTTTGCTTAAAATTTTTTTTTAAGTTTAAAATTACCCATTCTCCAATTTATCTCAAAAAAATCACACAAATTTATATTTTATTTAAGGATACTTAGCTAGTATGTTTACTAGTAAAAAAAGCCATTTTCCCTAGTATAAGGGCTTCTTTTAATACAAATTAGTCTTAGTTATAACAAAAAAAACTAAACCATTTAATTCGGTCAAAGGAGAATATATGCAATTAGGTTTCCTAGTTGATTTACATCTTTGTATGGGATGTAAAGGATGTGAAATCGCATGTAAAGTGGAAAATGAAGTTCCACTAAGTACATGGAGACTTCGTGTTAAATATGTGGATGTGGGGACGTTCCCAGAAACGAAAAGAACTTTTACACCACTTAGATGTAATCACTGTGAGAATGCTCCATGTGAGAGAATTTGTCCTGTAAGTGCACTACATTACATCGAAAATGGAATTGTAAATGTGGATAAAGAGAGATGTATTGGTTGTGCAGGTTGTGTAATGGCTTGTCCATATGGTGCGATTTACATCGATCCTGAAACACAAACAGCAGACAAATGTACATATTGTGCGCACCGTATCGCTTCTTCTATGATGCCAGCGTGTGTAGTTGCTTGTCCAGTTCAAGCGAACATTTTTGGTGACCTTGATGATCCAACATCAAATATCTCAAAATATATTCAAGAAAATCAAGGAAATGTTGCTGTTCGTAAACCAGAAAAAGGTACAAACCCTCACCATTTCTATGTAGGTGGTGGTAATGTAAACCTTAATCCTTTAGCTTCAAAAAGAGAAGAGGGTTACAACTTATTTAACAATATTACACATCTTCCACTAGGAGGGCATCACTAATGGTACATGAAACTTTAGCAGCTACAAATGCTGTAGTAACTTTGGATGTAGCTTTACCAGACGTATTTTGGGGTTGGTTTGTTACAATGAATATGTGGGCGAAAAGTATCGGTACTGGTCTGATTTTTATGCTTTTCTTACTTATGAAGAAAAATTCAAGTGAGATGAGTGGATTAAGAACTTCTACTCTTATTGTTTCTTTCGTATTTATGAATATTTTCTTACTTTTTACATTAGCAGATTTACATCAACCATTTAGAATGTGGCATATTTTCTTCTATCCACACTTAACATCTGCTATCACGATTGGTGCTTGGATGGCAACAGTGTTTGTTGGTTTAGAGTCTCTTATGATTGCTGTTATGATTCTAAAGAAAAATACAGAACTGTTTGACAAAATGTTATTCTGGGTAACTTTACTCGCTATCCCTGTTACACTTTACACTGCAGGAATTATGGCAGAAGCTACAGCTCGTGAGTTATGGCAAATGCCAACTGAAGCAGTTCAAATGATTTTAGCAGCAACACTTTCTGGTGCGGCAGCTATTATCTTAATGGGTGGTTCAAAACTAAGTGATGAAACTAAAAGATTTTTTGGTGCAATTTTAGGACTTAGTGCTTTAATGGCATTTATTATCTATATGTCAGAGTATGTATTTGGTGCTATGAAAGCTGAAGAGGTTGCTGCAATTTTACACTATGTTAAAGGTGATGGTGAATATGCAACAATGTTCTGGATTGGACAATGGGTAGCATATATTTTACCTATGTTGCTTGTTGCATTAAGTAGAGTAAGTAACTCTTCTGCTATATTAAATTTAGCAGCTGTTTTAGCGATCATTGGTTTATGGATTGTTAAACATGTATGGTTAGTAATACCACAATTATTACCGTTAAGTTAGAAAGAGGATTATAAATGTATTTAGAAAGTAGAAGAACATTTTTAAAAGGCGCTGCATTTTCTGTTGCAGGTGCTGCTATTGCTAGAGATGTATTTGTAACTGATGCTACTGCTGAATCAATTGAGCAGAGTAAGTTTACAAATACGCCAGATTCAATCTCATTTTATCCTGATCAAAAAGAGTGGGATAAATTTGCTGAGCTTGATGGAACTGATTGGAAACGTGGTGGTATTGAACGCCATGGTGTAAAAAGTGACTCAAATCCAGATGGTATCCAAGTAAATAACTACACAATTGTTCCAACAGTTTGTTCAAACTGTGAAGCTGGTTGTGGTCTTACTGCATGGGTTAATCAAGAAACTATGACAGTTAGAAAATATATGGGTAACCCATTGCACACTGGTTCTCGTGGACGTAACTGTGCAAAAGGTTATGCAACAACTTCTCAAATGTACGATCCAGATCGTATCCCATTCCCTCTAAAAAGAGCTCCTGGTTCTAAACGTGGTGAAGGGAAATGGGTTCGTGTAACTTGGGATGAAGCAATGACTGCTATTGGTAAAAAAATGCATGATACGCTTAAAGTTGGCGATGAGATGTCAAGAAAAACTATTATGTATCATGTTGGTCGTCCAAATGAAAATGGTTTCACAGGTCGTGTTCCACACACTATGGGAGTTGATTCATTTAACTCACATACAAACATCTGTTCAGCAGGTGCTCGTCAAGGTACAATTCAGTGGGCAAATGATGATAGAAACTCACCAGATTGGGCAAATGCCGATCTGATTTTCTTACAATCATCTCATGCTGCAGATGCAGGTCACTACTTCCAACAATCAGCTGGTCTTATTGCTGATGCTCGTAAACGTGGTGCAAAAATGGTTGTAATTGATCCTCGTATGTCAAACTCTGCTGGTATAGCTGATCTTTGGATTCCTGCATGGCCAGGTACTGAAGCTGCACTTTACCTTTATCTTGTAAATCGTGTATTACACGAAAAAGATAAAAATGGTGATGATTTAGTAGCACATGATTTTGTTAAAGAGTGGATCAACTGGGATCGCTTAATGGACAATACAGACTATCTAAAGAAAATGGTAGGGTATAGATATATCTCTAAAATGCCAAAAGGGAAAAGCTACGCAGATTTCATTGAACTAGCAAAAGAGCTTTACTCTCCGTATACTAAAGAGTATGTCATTAAAGAGTGTAAACTTGAAGGTATGGAAGATAAGTTAGATGCTCTTTGGGAGATGTACATCGATGCGGGTTCTAAAATAGCAACTTATCTATGGCGTGCAGGACCAATCGGTCACCGTGGTGGTTGGATGAACGTACGTGCTGGTTTCTTATCTTTAGCACTTCGTGGAGCACTTCGTGGTGACATTGGTGGGACAAGTTTCCACCACTGGCATGAAATTTCTGTTGCTGGTAAAGGTGACAAAGCTACTGTTGCGGGTGAGAGACCTCCTAAAGTAGATGTATGGAATGAGATTTCATGGCCACCAGAATATCCACTATCAACTTATGAGATGAGTCATATTATGCCTCACCTTCTAATGGATGAAGAGTGGCAACAAAAATGGATCAAAAAAGGTCTTAATGTTCCGACTAAACTTGCTGTTTGGATGCCTCGTATGTATAACCCAGTATGGATTAACCCAGATGGTTTTAGATGGATCGAAGCACTTAAAGATGAGAGCAAAATTGAGTTATCATTTAACTTATCTCCAACATGGTCTGAGACAAACTGGTATTGTGACTATGTTTTACCAACAGGTCTTGCAGGTGAGAGAAATGATCAACAATCAACACCTTCTAAACCAGAACAACGTATTGAGTTCCGTCAATCAGTTCTTCGTGTTGCTGCTGAAAAAATGGGTTGGAAAGCAAAAAATCCAGCACGTGCAACTCTTGAAGCACACATGAAATATGGTCTTGGTGAGATTTGGGAAGAGACAGAATTCTTTGCAAACTTAATGGTGCATCATGTTGACCCTGATGGAAGTTTAGGTATTAGAAAATACTGGGCATCTAAAAATGATCCTTCACGTGCTGTTACAGTACCTGAGTATTTTGATGCAGCACTTAGTCTTCTTCCAAGACTTAAAGAAACTGCTCAAAAAATGTATAAAGATGAGCCATTTCCAGTGTATAGCTATATGAGAGATCATGGAGCTTGGACTGAGAAAACTAATGTATATAAACCACAAGAAGAGGTTTTAGAATTTGATGGGCACAACTATGTTGCACATGGTAAAAAATACCCTAAACACGAAGTTAAAAAAGATAAATTTGGAACTTTATGGGTAGAACATGATGGTCGTAAACAATCTATCGGTTTAGAGCAAAATGGTAAATTATATGAAGGTTTCCATACATTAAGTAAAAAACTAGAGTTCTTCTCTGAGTGGTTTGCTGAATGGAAATGGCCAGAGTACGCTGTTCCAGTTTATCCACGTAATGAGGGTGAGCTTAAAAAAATGGAGCATGTTGTAACACACGTTCACCATAGTATGATGAAAGGCGATAACGAGTTTGCATTAAATACAGTATTCCGTTTACCATATAACATCCATACTCGTTCAGTTAACTCTAAACACCTTATGGAGATATCTCAAAATCATAATCCAGTTTGGATTTATACTAAAGATGCTGAGAAACTTGGTATCAAGCGAGGAGATGCTATCCGTGTAAAAATCACAGATACAGTATCTGGACTTGATAGTGGTTACTTTGTAGCTATGGCAGTTCCAACTGAAGCTACTCGTCCAGGTGTACTTGCTTGTTCACACCATGCTGGTCGTTGGAGATTAAAAGATTCTGTTGAAGTTCCAGGATTTGATCATGCACTAGGTATTATGGGTGTTGGTGCTCCTAAATACGACATGACAAATGATGGAAAAATTGGTACGATGAAACCATCTGCTGGAATTGCTAAGCGTCATGATGTATGGCAATTTAAAGAGTACAACAAAGACCTTGATAACATTTGGTGGGATGGTTTAAGTGGTTCATGGCAAAATGCTGTAGCTCCTGCGCATCCAGATCCAATTGCAGGAAACCATGCATGGCATCAAAAAGTTTCTCTTGAGAAAGCTCAAGCTGATGACAAAATTGGTGATATTTATGTAAACTATGAAAATAACTTTAAAGTTTATCAAGCATGGAGAGAGCAACTTACTCGTCCACTTCAAGCTGGAGATAAGTTACGTCGTCCACAACACATTAAACGTCCAATTGTTCCACTCTCTAACAAAGCTTACGCAGTAGAGATTAAAGACGTATAATCAACATATTAAAGCCCACTTAAAGTGGTGCTTTAATATACTTCCATAGATACACAATCAAAGGTATAATTATCAATGCAAGAAAATTTGAAAACGCATCAATCAGCACGTATAAATATTTATGCACTTATCTCTAGAATTTTAATGAATGAAGTTGATGAGGATTTACTAAAACTCATAACAGAAGACCAAAATGTTTTATCTTTTTTCCCAGAGTTTGAAAAATGGGAAAAAAGAAAAAACATGAGTAGCAAAGATTTGATTGAGAAGTATCTCAATGTAGACTTTGCGAATCTTTTTTTACTCCATCTTATTCCATACGAGTCATTTTATCGTAGAGAAGATCAGATGATGGAAACAGGTGGTGACAATCCTGTTCAAGCTTTATATAATGAGTATGATTTTAGAGTTGAACTCGATCAAGCTCGTGTTATGAGTGCTGATCATATAGGTGTTGAGTTAGAGTTTATGTATAAACTATGTGATGCTGAATATAAAGCATTAGAAAATGATGATACTGAAGCAGCATCTAAGATCGCACAAATTCAGTATGAGTTTTTAAAAGATCATCTTGTAGAGTGGGCACCAATGTTTTTACTCAATGTAAAATCTGAAGCTGGAACAGCTTTGTATTTTGATGCTGCAGAACTTGCATTAGAGTTTATACTTAGTGATTTTCAATACCTCTCAGATTTAAAAGAGAAAGAGTTTACTTATGTTGGGGGAGATGCATAATGGATATGAAAGATTTTAACGAACTTAGAAGTGAGTTTGAACAACTACAAAGAAATATGCAACTTAACTGTGATGATGAAAGTTGTCTTACAGATGAAGAGAGTCGTGAAGACTATCCAGACTATCTGGTAGCAATGTATAAAGAAGTTATGCCACCTGTTAAAAGTGGTATATATTTTTCACGTTGGGATTTAAAAGCTATGGCAGCTGAGCTTGATGAGCATTTTGCTTTGGATGTGCGTGAGCGTATGTTTAAAAAGTTTATGCAATGGGTTGCAACACCTGATGATATGAAACAAGTGATGAATCAGTTCCGTAAAAATATCGATATAAAATGTGAACTCTATCAAGAGTATGCTGATAAGTACCCAGCTTCAAAAGAGATATTTGAGAAAAAAATTAAAAAAGCCCATAGTACTAAAAAATACCTAGATACTGTTTTTGAAGAGTTTTTTACTTAATAGCCACCCATGACATCTTCGCTGAGTTTATACTTTTTGTTTGAACTTTGTTTATAAGTGGATAAAAAGTTAGTTATATCATCTAGCTCTTTATCACTTAATCCTTGTGCAAAACCAATCATTATCTGCTGATTTTGATTGGTAGCTATTCCTGCTTGAAAACCTTTGAGTTTTGAAACTAAGAATTTTTTTGATTTATTTGCAAGTCTTGGAACTTCATTGCTCCCTTCTGCATTTGTACCATGACAGTTACTGCACCCTTTTGCATTATATAAAAAATGTCCATTTTCATAAGATGATCCAAAAAGTGTAAGAGTAAAAACAAGAAGGATAAGCAATTTTTTCATTGTAGTTGCTCCAAGATTTTTTGTTTGAGCTTATCAAACTGTTTTGCATCATCTGTTTTCATTAAAAGTTCGAGTTGATCTATAAATTCTTTCGGTAGAGCTGGATTGTATTTATCGAGTAAAAGCAATAAAAGTTTATGTGGAGTTTTGGCATCTTTTATATCTTCAAATTGTCGTTTTGCCTTTTTTACACGTTTTGGAAGCAGTTTTGCACTTATAAATCCACTTAAAAATATAACCATATAGATGAGCCAATCAAATAGTTTTTCAAAATGAAGCTCTGTTTTTGGATACTCTTCATCATCTAAAAGTTCAGATTTATCTGCTTGTTGCACAGAGATATTAAACTTTTGTGTGTGAAGCGAATAATATTTTTGTTTACTTGGAGAAAAACATTTTATCTCTCGTGATGGAATGGTTATATCATTTTGTGAAATGAGTGCATAGTTAAACTTCTGCACAATCGTATAGCCATCATTATTTGCTTGATTAAGAACATTTTGAACATGCTCAAAAATTTTTACCTGATCGATATTTTGTATAGGATGTATATCTATTTGGTTAAACCCTTTACCTTGTAAAGTATATATGATGTTTGCATTATCGTAAGCATCTACATGATCCCCTTTAAGCTCTGATGTAAGGTTAAAATCACCTACAAGTTGTATCTCATTTTCAAGTACAATAACATCTATACTTAAAGGTTTAAGAGGTATATTTGTATCTATAGTCTCCATCCATTTTTGGTTATCACGTGAGCCTTCATAGATTTGTGCAACAGCATCATCACTTGCTTGTTTCGCTATAAAATCAAAATTGACAGATATTTTCCCACTCTTGAGTGGGAAAAGTAAAAAAGTAAAAGAGGCTTCTTTATTATGATACGATACTTCAACCTCTTTTTTTTGTAAAAGTGTTATTTGATAATCGGGCGATTTTTTCGCTTCTAAAAAGAAAAACATATTTTCAGAGTGGTTACGTTGTTTTGCTTTAAAGGTGATCAAAACTGCTTCTTTGAGATACACTTTTGTTTTATCTGCTTTGATCGAATACTCTGCTAGATTAGAGTTTGCAAAAAGATGCACTCCAAATAGAAACAATAAAAGAAACTTACCAAGGATGTGTTTCATCTGTGTATCCTTTATTGATAAGTTCATACGCTTTATAGCCTATTTTGTAGTTAGCATTGCTTGATGTTTGTGTGCTATTAGTATCGCTCTTTTTTTTCGCTTTTTTTTGTTTTGATTCTTGTGTATTTTGCTTAGTGTTTTGACGAGGTAATAGTGATGTTAGGTCTTTTTTATCTTGTAAATTGTATTTGTATATAAGCATTAAATTTTCATAACTCTCTTGATCAAAACCAAGTGATAAAGCCTTTTTATAGTAAATTTTTGCACGTGAATATTTTTCTAGTTTAAAAGCGCAATTTCCCATATTATAGTATATATTTTGTTTGAGAGTAGGGTTGGAAGTTTTTATTTTTGAAAAATATTGCAGAGCTTTTTTATACTGTTTATTTTTGTAGTAGATCACACCTAGATTATAGTAGCTTGAAACACTAGGAGATACTTTTAGTAACTCTTGTGAGGCTAGAATAAACTCCCCTTGTTCGTAAAATATTTGTGCCTTATCAAAGTGATAAAAGTCAAATATTTGTGCTTGGAGTTTTGGAGTATCTACAAAAAGCAACAAAGAAGCAAGTGCAAAATAGGTATGAAACTTAGTCACACGAATGAAAAATAAAATGATTGCACCAAGTAAAGCAATCCAAAAGAGTTCGATATAACTGAGTACTTCAACTTCACTATTTTCCAAGTTTTTATCATTAGCACTTAAATCAGATAAAATTTGAGAAACCACATCTGCATCACTACTCTCTAAAGTGTAATATTTTCCACCACTTTGGTATGCAAAATCTTTAAGCATTGGATTGATACGAGAGATCACTAAGTTGTTATGCTCATCTTTTAAAATCTTTCCATCTTTTTGCAAAGTTGCACCCTCAGATGTTCCAACAGCTACAACATAGGGGATGATTCTGTTATGTTTTGCAAGGGTTACTAATTTCTGAAGCTTATGTTCCTCCCCACCATCTGTAAAAATGATCAAATGTTTTGTTTCAAATGATGTTTTTGATACAGTTGTGAGTAATGATTTTAGTGAAGTTGCTTTTGTTAAAATGTAATCGGGATTTAAAATATCTAAAGCATTTATGCTCAGGCGAGAATCTGTTGTAGGCGGTGAGATTAACATCGCATTTGAGGTAAAAGCAAAGAGTGTAAATCTATCATGCAAAGAGTTTTGTAAAAGAGTTTTTATCGCTTGTTTTGCTACAACATAACGAGATGGTTTGAGATCATCTCCTTGCATAGAATAAGATACATCAATAGCCACTATATAATCTTGTGCATCAAATTTTTCATGTGTTGGAACATGAGTAAGCACTGGACGAGAGAGTGCAATGATGATAAAAAAAAGTGAAAATATAAGAAGTTTTTCCTGTTTAGTTTTTTTATAGTAGAGTGCTAATGGGATAAGAAAAAATAAAATCCAAGGAGAAAGAAAACTCAAAACTCTCTCCTTTGATTGGCTGTATATACAAGATAGCCTATCAAAAATGAAGCTAAAATCAAAGGGTAGATGTAAAGCATCTTTTTATTAAGGTAGTGTTGTGAGGGAAGGTCACTTGGCTCTAAAGTATCCAGCTCATCATATATAGTTGCTAACTCCTCTATGTTTGCTGATTGGTAACTTTTTGCTCGTGTCTTTTTGGCTATTTTTTTGAGTAACTCAGCATCAAATTCTGAACTTTTACCAATTCCTATTGTATAGATAAGTATATGTTTGTTTTTTGCTATTGTTACAACATCTTTGATAGAAAACGAACCGCTATTATTCAATCCATCTGTAACTAAAACAATCACTTTTCTCTTTGCATCCCCTTGATCTAAAATAGCTATAGCGCTATACAATCCATCTCCAATGGCTGTACTATCTCCAGCAATCCCAACGTCAAAAAAATCGAGTAAAAAGTTTATACTTTGCATATCATAAGTGAGTGGGATTGCACTAAAAGCATATGAACCAAAAACACTAACACCAACATTGTCATCAAACCTTTTAGATATAAAATCTCTGATAACATCTTTTAAAACTCCAAGCTTGTTATTTTCCGCCATTGAACCACTTGTATCCAAAGCAAAAACGATATCTCTACCTTTTTTATAGTGTGAAGTGTTCTGTTTATAGCTAATAGGTGAGGAAAGAGCAGTTATTAGCAGGGCTAAAATGAAGGAGTAAAATAGTTTCTCTTTACTCAGCCAACTTGTATGGGAGGTAAATAAATTGAGATGAGGAAAGATGATTTTTTTTACACTAGCTGGACACTTATAGATGCAGATGATAAGTAACAATAAAACCAGTGCAAAAGGGTACTCAAAAGTAAAACTAGACATAAAAATATTTTATCATTTTACGTTAAAGATTAGATAAAAAACATCCTTATAAAAAGCCCTAATGTTGAGGTGTATCCAACCTCACTAAAACGAAGATTTTGCTTAGCATCATAGATAAAAGTTGTTGGATACGCTTGGATTTTAAAAAGTTTTGAAAGCTGGGAATTTTTGTCATTTACAACTTTAAAATGAAGATCATGTTCTTGCAAATAGTTGTGTATCTCATAATCACTTCCAGAGTTTACTGCTATTGTTATGACATTATAATACTGTGAAAGATATTCTATATTTGAAGCTTCGAGTTTACAAGTTGGGCACCATGTAGCCCAAAAATGAATAATAATTGGTTTTGTTGGATCAGGAATATATGTAGAGTTATCAATAAGTTTGAATTCTTTGAGTTGTAAAGGTTCTTGATTTAATGTTTGACTTTTATAAATACTGAGTAGATTTGCAACAACGCTCATAAAAATCACGATAAATACGAGTTCTTTTAAATAGTGAAAAATTTTCTTTTTTAGCACATGAAACCTTTTTTATAACCTTGGATAAACTTATTAATCTAATTGTAATAATTTATAGTTACAATTATATTGAAATTGTGAAGAGATAGATAGTGAAGAAGGAAAAAAAATGTTCAAAAAAATTATTCTAGCAGCAATCTTGGTACTAGCCTTTGTAGGGTGTAATCAAAAAACCTTAACAGTTGAAGAAACACCGACACATGAGCATACTCAAGAGCATATGCATCAAAAACCACCTGTAATGTTCCAAACAGTAGATGAAAAAGATGCTGTATTAGTTCAAGAGGGCAAAGAGAAGTATCATTGTCATCAATGTGGTATGAACTTGGTGAAATTTTACAAAACAAGTTATATCGCGGAAGATCAAACACGTAAATATCAATACTGTTCAATCCATTGTTTGGCAGAACATTTAAATCAAGGTGTAGAACTTAAAAATCCTAAAGTGGTTGAGATTACATCACTTAAACCTATTCCTGTGTTGGAAGCATATTATGTTGTTGGCAGTGACGTAAGAGGTACAATGACTCGTGTGAGTAAATATGCTTTTAAATCTTTAGAAGCAGCACAAGCATTTCAAAAAAAACATGGTGGAGAGATCATGGACTTTAATGGGGCTTTAAAAGAAGCACAAAAAGATTTTGAATAGAGGACTGTAGATGGGGTTTTTACCTGAGTATGGGGAAAAAGTTGCTGGATATGAAGTTCGAGTTTTAAATGAACGTGAAGCCCGTGCAGCAGCAGCCATTTTATTTGTTGGTGCTTTTATAGGACTTACAAATGGAGTGATGCTTCAAACTGCTGTTTTTTCAAAATATTTTGTCTCTTTTTTTACTTTAGATTTTTTGATAAGGATGCTTAATCCTAGATATGCACCAAGTTTAATGCTTGGTCGTTTTTTTGTTCAAAATCAAGTTCCCGAATACGTAGGTGCTGCGCAAAAAAGATTTGCGTGGGGACTAGGATTTATCATTGCAGTTCCTATGTTTTACTATCTCGTTATTGCTTTTGAACCTAATCCACTAAAAGTTTTAGTGTGTCTTATCTGTATGTTTCTACTCTTTTTTGAAGCTGCTTTTTCAATCTGTTTAGGGTGTAAAATTTTTAATTTTGTGATGAAAGAAAAAGCTACACATTGTCCAGGTGGTGTGTGTGAGGTTCATATAAAAGAGAATGTACAGAAGTTTAATCCAATTCAAAAAATTATTTTAATTGTTACAGTTGTAGCGATGTTGTATGGAACTTATTCTTATTTTGTAGACTTAAAAGATCGTACTATTTTTGTGAAAAAGATGAAAGAGTTGTTTTTGTCAGATGAAACATTAGAACAGATGCAGTATGAAAAAGATGCAGCGGAGTTTGAAAACGACGATTTTTAGATCACTCCCAAATTGGGAGTGAAAATTTCCAGAACTTGATTCCTTGGATCATCCCCCTTTATCATCAAGCCATAAATTAATTTTCACCATTTTTAAAAATCTTATATTTTGGTTCACTGTAGGATTGTGGGCACTCAAAAGGGCAACTTCAGCATAAACATGGTTCATGACAGATCCTTAGTATTGATTTTTGCAAACGTAAAACAATATAAGTAAAGCAAATAGTGTTCACAAATTATTTTTGAACATTTGCGTATGTTTGATGTCCAGCTTGAGTGTTTTGTTCCTCTTGGAGTTGTTTGACAAGCTCTTGTTGTGCACTCATTTCCATCATTCTAGCACTTGCTGCAACAGCATAGTCCTGTGGACTAGGATTTGCAGGAGCCATTGCAGCAGCTACAACTTGTCGTGCATTTGCGATAGTCTCTTGAGGCGTTGAGCCCTCTTTGAAAGAGATAGAAACTTCACCACCAATAGCATACATTTTTCCATCTGGTCCTTTTTGATATGAAAAAGAAGCACTCCCCGCCAAGCCTCCACCAGTAGCTTTGTGTGCAGCTTCATGTGCTCTTACTTCAGTGTCACGAGCTTGAAGTTGATTGACTTGTTGTTGCTCAGCGGGTTCAAGTTTTTGAGAAGATTGTAAAGAGTTGTCTTTTTCCTCTTCTGTAGATGATTCTTTATCATCTACCTTATCAGCCTTTTTTGAGCTTGGGTAAACAGTTGAGTCGATAGTGTAACTTGTATTAGAACCTATCTGCATAATAAAAATTGTAACACTACAAATTTTAAAATACACTTTGATATTATTTTACATATTTTTTAGGAGTTTTATTATCTGTTTTGTATTAGCAATAGTTTTTCTCATCACTACAGTTATATTTTATATGCAAGAGTTGTATCAGCAGAGTTTGTTGAGTGGTATAGTAACCATTATAATGTTAAGTATATTTTTTATCAGAATTTATAAAAATAGAAAGTGTATATTTGGAGATAAAAACGATTGCCACAAGGACAACCGTTTAAAAATTAAGAAGAGAGACTGAACTTATTCAATCTCAGCATCGATAACATCATCGTCATCTTTTTTCTTAGAAGTATCAGCTCCACCTTGAGCACCTTCTTGCTCTTGTTTGTACATTTGCTCTGCCATTTTATGTGAAGCTTCTGCAAGTGCTTTTACTTTTTCTTCAATCTGCTCTTTTGTTGCATTTTCATCTTTAAGAGTCTCTTTGAGTGCATCGATTGCTGCTACAATTTTAGCTTTTTCATCATCTTCAAGTTTATCAGCCATCTCACTCATTGTTTTTTCTGTTTGAGCGATAAGAGCATCTGCTTGGTTTTTAGTCTCTACTAACTCTTTTCTTTTACCATCTTCAGCTTTGTGAGCTTCTGCATCTTGAACCATTTTTTCGATCTCTTCTTCACTTAGTCCAGATGAACCAGAGATTGTGATCGATTGAGATTTACCAGTACCTTTGTCAGTTGAGCTAACAGTTAAGATACCATTTGCATCGATATCAAATGTTACTTCAATTTGTGGCACACCACGAGGTGCTGCAGGAATGTCACCAAGTTCAAATAAACCTAAAGATTTATTGTCTTTTGCAAACTCACGCTCACCTTGAACTACGTTAATAGATACTGCTGGTTGGTTGTCTTCTGCAGTTGAGAATACTTGCGATTTTTTAACAGGAATCGTAGTACCTTTCTCAATTACTTTAGTAGCAACACCACCAAGAGTTTCAATACCAAGTGATAACGGAGTAACATCTAGTAAAAGAACATCTTTAACATCACCGCGTAATACACCACCTTGGATAGCAGCACCAGCCGCAACAACTTCATCAGGGTTTACACCTTTGTTCAGCGTTTTACCACCAAAGTACTCACTTACTTTTTGTTGTGCTAAAGGTACACGAGTTGAACCACCAACCATGATGATCTCTTTGATGTCACCTTTATCTAAATCTGCATCTTTCATAGCAGTTGCGATGTGATCCATAGTCTCTTTTACAAGTCCATCAATCATACCTTCAAATTTCGCACGAGTTAGTTTTACAACTAAGTGTTGTGGTCCAGCTTCAGTCATAGTGATAAATGGTAAGTTGATCTCTGTTTCAGTTGATGAAGACAACTCTTTTTTAGCATTTTCAGCAGCATCTTTTAGACGTTGTAGAGCCATTTTATCATTTTTAAGCTCGATTCCGTGAGAGTTTTTGAACTCATCATTTAAGAAATCAACGATTTTATTATCGAAGTCATCCCCACCTAAGAACGCGTTACCATCAGTTGAAAGAACTTCAAAAGTTCCATCAGAAATTTCTAGTGTTGTAACATCAAACGTACCACCACCAAGGTCATATACTAAAACATTTTCATCGTTTTTACTATCTAGTCCATAAGCTAGTGCAGACGCAGTAGGCTCATTGATGATACGAAGAACGTTTAGTCCTGCAATTGTACCAGCATCTTTAGTAGCTTTACGTTGTGCATCATTAAAGTATGCTGGAACTGTAATAACAGCATCAGTAACTTTACTTCCTAAATACGCTTCAGCATCCTCTTTTAATTTTGTAAGGATTTTTGCTGAAATCTCTTGAGGCGTGTAGATCTTACCTGCAACATCAACAGCAGCCATACCATCTTTGTCTACAATCTTATATGTAACTTTGTCATGCGCTTTTTTAGCATTTTCTTCGTTCATCATAAGACCCATAATTCTTTTAACAGAAGAGATAGTTTTTTCAGGGTTTGTAATCGCTTGACGTTTTGCAGGATCACCTACTAAAACTTCACCTTTATCAGTAAATGCTACAACTGATGGAGTTGTATTTTTACCTTCTGCATTTGGGATAACTTTCGCTTCACCACCTTCATAAACAGCTACACAAGAGTTTGTAGTTCCTAAATCTATACCAATTACCTTAGACATAATATTTCCTTTTCATTTTTAAATTTATTTACTTTTTTAACACCGTCATTGTACGATGTTTTAAAAATTTGTTTTGCAACTTTTGTTGCATTAGGCGAAAAACCTACGAAAAAGCTGAAAGCTTTTTAGTTGGCAACTACTACCATAGCTTCACGAAGTGGACGCTCTTTATATTTGTAACCTGTTTGGAAAGTTTGAACGATTTGTCCACTTTCAACATCCTCACTATCTACACTTTGAATAGCATTATGAATATTTGGATCAAATGGCTCTTCGTGAGATACCATAGTAACCCCATGTTTTTCAAGTGACGTTAAAAATTGCTTATATGTAAGCTCGATACCCTCTTTGAGTTTATCAAATAGCTCTGCTTTATCACCCTCAGTGGCAACTGATTTTAAAGCACCCTCAAGTGAATCGATAACAGGGATCATATCTTTTGCAAATTTTTCATTTGCATACTCTACTGCTGTATATTTTTCACGCTCAAGACGTTTTTTAATATTTTCAAAATCTGCATGAACACGTGCATATTTATCTTTTAAAGTAGTTAGTTCATTTTGTAAAAGATCAAACTCATTTTCTACCGCTTCAGCGTCTGCTTGTGCTTCGTCATTTGTTACTTCTTGCGAATTTTCTAACTCTTCATTTAATGTTTCGTTTGTTTCATTCGACATAATAATTTATATTCTCCTTTATTAAAAGATGACATTATTATACATATTGAGTGTAACAATGTCAAGTATATATTTATGTATATATTATCAATAAACTTTAGTCTATTTATATCAAGTATATTTGCTCACCAATTTGTTATTTTTTTGATGTATGATTATGCATTAAGAATAATGGAGTGGTTATGAAGATATTGAAATGGATTGTAGCAATAGTTATCGTACTAATTTTAAGTGTATATGTTTTAGCATTCACAGGCATAGGAAATTCAATTGTAGCTCCTATAGTAGAAGGAAAGATCAATGAAGCAACAGGTTTAGATAGTAAACTAGAAATTTTTAAACTTGATATGAGTAGTATCGATATTTTATTGCAACTAGATAGTGATAACTCTATAGCTATAAAGGGAAGTTATTCTCTTTTTTCACAATCATTTGATCTAAATTATAATGTTATGCTCAATAAATTAGTCTCCCTAGAAAAGTTAGTACAGATGAAACTTAATGGTGCTTTTTTAACAGATGGAAAAGTTGTAGGGGATATGCAACTTTTCAACATTGATGGGAAAAGTGATGTTGCTGCAAGTGCTACTTCGTATCATGTAGAGCTTCAAGAGTTAAATCCAACTTCTATTATCGCAAAAATAGATGATGCAGACTTAGCATCACTTTTATATATACTGAATCAAAAAAAATATGCAGATGCAAAACTTAATCTTGATGTAAATTTGAAAAATATCAAACCACATCAACTTGAAGGTGATCTAAAACTAGTAACGACTGATGGAAAACTCAATGTTGCTGTGATGAAAAAAGACTTTAATATTACCATTCCAAAAACTGATTTTAAAATGAAACTAGATGCAAAGCTCAAAGGAGATGATGTAATATATAGTTATCTACTCAATTCTAACTTAGCAAAAATAGGCTCAAGTGGAACGGTAGTTCCAGACCCACTTCAAGTTAATAGTACCTATGCACTCAATGTTCAAGAACTTGCAGTTTTAAAACCTATCACAAATGCAGATATCAGAGGTGTTTTAAATCTCAGTGGAAATGTAAAAGGTTCACAAGAGAAGATGGTAGTTGATGGTATTAGTGATATAGCAGCTTCCAAAACTACATTTGAAGCAATTTTAAAAGAGTTTAAACCAAGTTCGCTCCAAGCTAAAATTGAACATTTACAACTTCAAAAACTGCTCTATATGATAAAACAACCACACTATGCAGATGCAGTGCTAAATATGGATGTAAAACTTAGCAGTTTAGATATGAATAATCTCAAAGGGGATGTAAAAACAGCCATCAAAGATGGAGTCTTAGACAGTAAATATTTAACAAAAACATATGAGTTTAAATCTCCAATGCCAAAAACTACATTTAATATGACAGAAGTCACAAAACTAGCGGGAACTTTGGCAGACACTCAAGTGGATTTCAATTCAAATCTAGCTGATTTAGATATAAAAAGTGCAAAGTTTGATCTCAAGGATAGCTCAATAGTAAGTGACTATAAAGTAAAAGTTCATGATCTAAATAGACTTTATTTTGCAACGCAGAGAAAGTTAAAAGGTTCTATTGTAGCGACTGGAGAGCTTAAAAAAGCAAAAGATTTAGACTTGACAATGCTTAGTAGTATTGCAGGTGGAAAGCTTGATGCAAAACTGCATAATGATGATCTAAAAGCAAACATTTCAAATATGCAGACATTAGATGTTTTAGATATACTTATCTATCCAAAAATCTTTAAATCAAAAGTTGATGGAGTTTTAAAATACAATCTAGCACAAGCTAAAGGAACTTTTGACGCAAAGCTAAAAGATGGTGAATTTACAAAAAATCAAGTACTTGATCTTACAAAAAAGTATGCAAAAGTTGATATGTATAAACAGATATTTGTAGGGGATGCAAATGCAAAAATCGATAAAGAAAATATAGTTGCATTATTAGACCTAAAATCCAACACGTCAGCAATCTATACAAAAGATACAAAATTGAACTCAAAAACGCAACGAATAGATTCAAATATAAAAATTATAGGAAACAATAATCCACCGCTCTATGTACAACTACAAGGAGATGTAAATAGTCCAAAAGTTACAGTTGATGCAAGTGCAATCTTAAAAGACGAGGCAAAAAAAGCGGTTGATAAGCAAGTAAATAAATTGTTTAAAAAACTTTTTTAAACTAACTATATTTTAGTAGAAACTTAGCAAGGTGGACAATTAGATTCCACCTTTATACTTTAACTTTTCTGGGATAATTTTTGAGTTTAGTTGGGCTTCGTAGCCTTGTTTTATGCTTTTCTCATCTGCATGATACTTTACTTTAAAGAATTTCATCACTTTTTCTTTTGAGTATCTTTTATCTATAAGTGGGATGAAGTATTCTACCGCTTTTGTGGTGTCGTGAAGTTTTTTATAGTAAAGTAGTGAGAGGTTTTTCAGCCCATCTAAACTCTCTCTATAGCTTTTTTATAGTATTTAATCGCTTCAAAATAGTTTTCTTGCGCTGAGTACAGTAATCCAAGATTAATAGAAGCTTGAGTGTCATTTAACTGGACGGCTTTTTTATATAAATTAATCGCCTTATCATATTCTTTTCTATCTTCGTAAATTATACATAAATTAAAAATTGCATTTATATTTTTATCATTTAAGTTGAGAGCATACTCATACCAGAATTCAGCAGTTTTGTATTCTTTCAAGTTTTGTTGGTAATAAACCCCTAAGTTATAAGCAAAGTCACTATTTGTATCAGCATAGTCATACCAAAGTTTACCATCTACTTTTAGATCAAGTCTTTTATCGTATGGTGGTTTTTTAAATTCTTCTGCAAACAAAGTTGCAGAAGTAAAAAGTAAAGTGATTAAAAGTAGTTTTATTAGATGTTTCATATCTTAACTCGCTTGTTGATTTTGTTGTTGGGCTAGTTCTTGTTCTCTCACTTTTTTTGCATAGACTATGTTATCTAACATATTTCTCTCTTTTGTTTCTAGTGGAGTAAGTTTGATCTCATCTATTTTTAAAGAGAGGGATTGGTTTGCTGTATATGTCTCTTTTGGCATATACTCTGCTTTATCATAATCACTATCTATTTTTAACATCACTTGTATGTTGTTTTGCAATACCTCTTTTGG
Source organism: Sulfurimonas sp. (assembly GCF_050296975.1). Taxonomy (GTDB): domain Bacteria; phylum Campylobacterota; class Campylobacteria; order Campylobacterales; family Sulfurimonadaceae; genus Sulfurimonas. Next base: position 1,145 of record NZ_JBNKRX010000010.1, on the reverse strand, counting down.
TATGGTTACTCTTGTTTGAAGTGTTTGAGGCATTCCGTAGTAGTCTTTATCTATAGGTTCTAGGATTTTTATCTCATATCCAAATGCTATAGCTTTGAGTGGAAGAGCGGACAATTAGATTCCGCCTTTATATTTTAGTTTCTCTGGAATTATTTTTGAGTTAAGTTGGGCTTCGTAGCCTTGTTTTATGGTTTCATCTGAGAGATTCCATTTGTCTTTTAGATATCCTAAAATTCGTCCTTTTGAGTATTTTTTTCCAATAAGGGCTATAAAATATGTGGTTGCTTTTACATCATCGTGAAGTTTGTAATGGTAGAGGCGCCCTAGGTTTTTTATTGCACTTAAACTCTCTCTCTCTATAGCTTTTAAATACCATTCTTTAGCTTTTGTGTGATTGTTTTGATGTTCATATAATAGACCTAGATTATTGGAAGCTTCTTTGCTACCTAATTGAAAAGATTTTTCATAATATTTTATAGCGAGTTTTGGATTATTTAATTTAGCTTCATATAAAAGTGCTAAATTAAATAATCCATTTGAATTATTTGGTTCAATTTCTATAATTTTTTTGTACCAAAATTCAGCTTTTTTTGGCTCATTTAACTCTCTATCACAAAGTATTCCTAAGTTCATAATAGTTTGGATATTTTTAGGATCAACATTTAAAGCCTGTTTATACCAAAGTTCAGCAAGTTTATAGTCTTTGATTTTTAAGTCATAAAGAAGACCGATGTTAAAAGCAGAAGCACTATCATTATCAGCATGGTTCCACCATTCTAAAGAGCCTTGCTCTATACTTAGTCTTGGATCAAAGTCTGGTTTGTGAAATACCTCTGCAAACAAAGTTGCAGAAGTAAAAAGTAAAGTGATTAAAAGTAATCTTATTAAATATTTCATATCTTAACTCGCTTGTTGATTTTGTTGTTGGGCTAGTTCTTGTTCTCTCACTTTTTTTGCATAGACTATGTTATCTAACATATTTCTCTCTTTTGTTTCTAGTGGAATAAGTTTGATCTCATCTATGGTTAAAGAGAGAGATTGGTTTGCTGTATATGTCTCTTTTGGCATATACTCTGCTTTATCATAATCACAATCAAGTTTTATCTTATACTTAAGTGCTATATCTCTGTTTACTATAAAAAGAG
>NZ_JBNKRX010000009.1:0-29282 GCF_050296975.1 Sulfurimonas sp. | reverse complement strand
TCTTTAAAAGAGTATGCTAATAAGTTAGCGTCTTTTGATATATTGTATGAAGGTTATAGCTGTCCAAATTGTAAAAAGAAATTATTGTCAAAAAAAATAGGTTGGTTATTGACATTGTTATATTATATATTTTTCCCAATTTTGACATTTGAATCTAGTAGGGATTGGTATTATTCATATTTTAATAATGTTTTTTATGAAATAGGATTTATATTTTTGTATATGTTTACAATAACATATATATCGTGGTTTTTGATAACAAGAATTTGTCAAAAAAATAATTAAGGCATAAGACCTACTAGGAGATATGATGTACGCAGGCACACTAAGTTACTTTGCACAACTACAAGCACAGTCACAACTCTCAGCTCTTGCATCTAAAGTAAAAACAGGTCTCATTGCTTCAAAGGGTATATTTGGGTACGAGCCAAAGATAACATACCTTTTTGGATTACCAAGAACTATAAGTAGTGGTGGTATACATTTAGATATAGAGTATACAACAGTAGGAAGATCACTAGATAATAGCCAACAAAAAACTATAGACTACGCTATACAAACAGGACCAATAGGTTCAGCTCTTGAACATCAAGTTCCTAAACAAATGGAATTGGGAAAACTCTACACTTCCTATAATGACGGTGTTTGACGGAATTTAGTATCCCATCATCTGCACCATCTTAACTATTTAATCAAAAAGAAAAGTTCAAGTTGTCCATCAAAGAGGTTTTATTTTTTAAACGAAGTTCTTCAAGTATCAAGTTTTCTGCTTCTTCTGAAAACTCAATGTTTTCTATGTTTAACACATCAGAATCACTCTCTGAGTATAAAAAGGCTTGATCGCCTTGTAGGTGAATCTCTAAATCATTTATCTGTAAAAATCTCATCACGAGATGATAACCTACAAGTACTTTATTTTAGTTTAGTGTTTGATATTTATGGCTTAAAACGGCTCTGTATTCCTCGTAAATGTTTTCTAAAGATTGAGCATGAAACATCTTAAGTATTTCCCTTGCAAAATCTAGAGGGTAATCGATATGATTGCCCTCATCACGTTTAAAAACCTCTTCTAAAACTGCATACATTTTGTCATAAATTTCTGGATTTTCCTCTTTAAGTCTTTCTAAATTTTCCTGAACTTTAATCAATGTAGCATCATTAAACTCACCACGTTGATGAATCCCTTTTCTAATCTCAACATACTCACGTAGATCTTTTTTATTGCGAATAAAATCGGTGAATATCTCTATTAACATTTTGAACACTCCAGTTTTAACTTTAGCTATATTATAAACTATAAACGAAGCAATAGTATAGCACTAGAGATCAAAAAGTGTTGGCTCTAACGCTTTTATCTTATAACTTTTTCTATGAATAGGAGAATAACCATGCTTTTTTATAAGTTTAATATGTGCAGCAGTGGCGTATCCTTTATGTTTTTCAAATTGGTAGTTTGGATATTTTTGTGCATCAGCAATGATATTTTTATCATGAGTAACTTTAGCCAAAATAGAAGCTGCACTTACCTCTAGGACTTTGCCATCTGCTTTTATCATCGTTTGTAGGTTTGCTACACCAAAGGTTGTATTGCCATCAAAAAGATATTCTGAGGCTTTGAGATTTGCTTGAATCTCTAAAAGCGCTTCTTGCATACATTTGGATATTCCTTTTTCATCAATCTCGGTGGAGGATTTAACAACTATATGATGTTGTGTAGATTTTTTGACAAGATCAAACAACTCGTATCTCTTTTTTTCTATGATTTTTTTAGAGTCTGTAAGCCCCTCTATCAAAGGTGTATCTTCATTGAAGACGCAACCAGCGATTACAAGATCACCTGCACAACATCCACGTCCAGCTTCGTCTATTCCGCAGAGCATACTTCTGCCTCTTTTGGGAGATATACTTCAAAAAGTGCGCCATTTTCGTGATTTGATGGGATGATTTTTCCATTATGATCATCTAGGATTTTTTTTGCAACATTCAAACCAATACCCATGCCACCTTCTTCTTTATCGCTTTGGAAAGGATCGAAAATTTTTGGTAGTATATTTTCATTTATGCCACCCCCATTATCTTTAAAACGAACTACAATAAATTTATATTCATTCTCAATTGTAATCTCTAAAAGTCGTTTATTAAAATCTTCAACTTTTTTGAGTGCATCAAGAGCATTATTGAGAATAATAAGAAAGACTTGCTCAATACGCTGTTTTTGAATATTTGCAATATATTTGAACTTCTCTTTATCCATTCCAATTTTAAACACCTCATTTTGTAGGCGTATCTCAGAAATCTGCTTTGCTTTGTTATATGAGAGTGTTAGAGCAGTTATAAGTGAAGCATAAACATTTGTGGGGTGGAGTTGTTCTTTATTTTGTGCAGCAACTTCTCTCATAGACTCAACTATACTAGCGATTCGATGTACACCTTCAAGAAGAGTTTTACTATCTTCAAGAAGATAGTTTTTTTGTTGTACATTATCATCTATAGTTTGAATATCTTGAATCATTAATTCTATATTTCCACGTACATATGTTAGAGGGGTATTGATCTCATGTGTGATTCCAGCTGCCATACGTCCAATAGTTGAAAATTTTGCTTCCAATAGATTTTTATTCACCTCTTTTTCAATACGTTTTTTAAGCTTCTCCTCTTGGTTATAAAGGTCTGTAATGTCTTGATGTAAAGCGATGTACTCGATAATCTCGTTATCTTCGTTGATAATTGGGATGATAGTAGAGTATTTATAGAGTGTTGAGCCATCTTTTTTACGGTTTTTGAGTCTTCCTTTCCAAACTTTTTGATCTATAATAGTATTCCACATCTCTTTATGTACAGTTAGAGGTGTATCTGGATGTTTAATGAGACTATGTTTTTCATCTAAAAGTTCTAATTTAGAATAACCTGTCATTTGACAAAAAGCATTATTGACATAGGTAATGATACCTTGTGTATCTGTTTTTGTTACAGCAGAACTTACGTCAATAGCCCCTTTATATTCATTAAGGAGTTTCATTTTGTTGGTTAAATTGCGCTCCAATAAAACTCTATTTGTATATTTGAGAAGAAGTTTTTTTAAACGATCAAGATTTATAGGCTTAAATAAGTAACTATCTATGCCAATATCAACAGATTGTTCTGTAATCTCTTTTTCAAAAGATGATGTAATCAATAATATAGGGACATGGGGGGTAATGGCTTTAATCTTCTCTGCAAGTTCTAGACCATTTACGATTGGCATATTAAGATCAGTTAAAACAAGCTCTGGTTTATGGTTAAGAAATTGTTCATATCCCTCTTTTCCATTTGCAGCTACATATACATTTGCAAATTCAAGTTGTTTTAAAAAAAGAGAGATCATATTTCTTGAACTCTCTTCGTCTTCAACTAAGAGAATAGAAACATTTTGAAAAATCATAGTTTATTTTTTTAACACTTCTTCAATTTTTTTTCCTAAATCATCCAAAGATGAAAAAGGTTTCATAATATAATCAGTCGCTCCAAATCTATGCGCATTGAGTACTTTATCAAGCGTAGAGTATGCTGTCATCATGAGTACTTTAGCATCAGGAGCTTTTTCTAAAAGTTTTGGAAGAGCATCAAGCCCACTCATCTGAGGCATCATGATATCAAGAAGGATAATATCTGTGTTTTTTGATAGTGATGATATTGCTGTAACAGGATTACTAAATGTTTGCACTTTATAGTCTGTATTTCTAACAAAATATCTCTCTAACATGTTTAATATCTCATTCTCATCATCTATAATAACTATATTTTTTTTTGGTTCAGCCATTACTCTCCTTCCCCTCCCTGAAACAATGTTTTAGCGGCTTTATGCATCATCGATTTTCCACGCTCCTCAACAAGTGCATCAAGATAGCTAAATACATCTTTACTTGCATACTCGATTTTGTTGATTCTCTCTTCAATTACAGCTTTTGAACAGATCACTTTATCACCGCCACACTCATTAGCAAGAAGGTTAGCTTGTTCGTGCACTACTGAATGTGGTTGGTCAAGTTTTGCGTAAGAAGGCATAGTAGAGAAGTTCTCTTTGCCTACACCAGTGGTGTACCATTTCCCTAAACGACACTCTTTATGAGATGTTGCTTTAAAATCACTCTCTTCACCAAAGATAAGAGCATACACATTGTGTTTGTAAATAGTATGGTCTATTTTAGCAAGTGATACAAAGATTTTATCACTTAAATGTTCCACTTCAAATTGACTTCTTGAAGCATTTTCTTGGAATGATTTTATTTTTATATTTAGGTCTGCAATTTTTTCTTTTGTATCTATAACGATAGTATTGACCTCATTTGTACTCTCTTCAGCTTGATGTGTTTCTTGCTGCATCGCTTTTACAACTAAAGAGATATCTTTTGTAGCGGTTGCAGTTTTTTCAGCTAGTTTTCTTACTTCATCAGCAACTACGGCAAATCCACGTCCATGTTCACCAGCACGAGCAGCTTCAATAGCAGCATTAAGTGCGAGTAAATTTGTTTGATCTGCAATATCTTGAATGAGGGTGATAACAGTTGATATCTCACCACTACGTTCATTCAGTGAGTTCATACCATTAAGATTGTTTTCCATATGTTGTGTTAATAGATCCATTGCAGAAGATGATTGAACGATTAATGAAAGTCCATCTTTTGACTCATCAGCTATGTTTACAGCCTCTTCTTTCATTATTTTTAATTCATCTAACATCTGTGAAAAAGTTTGTTGTGTATCTACTAAGGCTGTGTTGATAGCTGTTTGGTGAAGAGATAAGATATTGCTATCACGAGTATCTCTCATATCTACTTTTTTGATACTATACAGAGTCCCTTTTGAACTAGTCATTGGTTGAGAAGTTACTTTACCAGTACAATGATTTAACTCTACAATATCATTGTTTTTTTGTAACTCTCTTGCAAGGAGTTCATGCTCCTCAATCATTAACTCAGCATTTTTATTTTCATAAATATACTTACCTGATGCATCAAGTGCAACAATCATCTCATCTTGAGCAAAACTTGCTATCTCTTTATAAAAATTCACTTCTGTTTCAAGAGCTTTTATAGTCTCTTGTAACTCTTGTATTTTTAGTTGATCACTATTATTTTTTGAAAAAAACATATCTCAAACTACCTCCCCACAGATGAGTTTTGCTTATTCTATCATATCTTAGTTGTAAATGTGTTATAAATTATTGATAAAGTGATACTTAAATAGATATTTATAGTCAAAAAGGTTAAAAAAGATTTAGAAATAAAGTGTAATAATTGGACAAAATAAGGAGTATAACTATGAAAGTAGCTATAAGTGGTGTAAGTGGTTTTGTAGGAACACATCTCTTGAAAACATTTCCAAATTTTGTCTCTATTGCTAGAGATGATACAAAAGAACAAATTTTACAAAAGCTTCAGGATGTTGATATAGTGATAAATCTTGCAGGTGCTCCAATTATAAAAAAATGGAGTCAAGCATATAAAAAAGTATTGATCTCAAGTAGAGTTGAAACAACAAAAAAATTGGTAAGCGCTATCAATGAGAGCGATGTGAAATATTTTATTTCAACTTCTGCTATTGGAGCTTATCCAGACGATGAAGTGCATGATGAGAGTTTTAATGGGTATGCCAATGATTTTTTAGGGGCACTAACAAAAGAGTGGGAACAGTGTGCTAATGAGTGTATCAAACCCACAGCAATTGTACGTTTTGGTATCGTCCTTGGCAATGATGGAGGTGCTTTAAAACAGATGCTTTTACCTTTTAAGTTAGGTGTTGGAGGGATTATCAGTGATGGAAAAATGGTGATGAGTTGGATTGATATAGACGATCTAGTTTCGATTTATCAGTTTTTGATCGGGAAAAAACTCACTGGTGTTTTTAATGCAGTAGCACCAAATCCAGTTGCAAACTATGAGTTTACAAAAACACTAGGCAGGGTTTTACATCGACCAACGATTTTCCCACTTCCTGAATTTGTTTTAAAAATCATCTATGGTGAAGCTGCAAGTGTACTGATTGGTTCAAAAGAGATATATCCAAAAAATCTAACTCAAAATGGTTTTAAGTTTAAGTATTCAACAATCAAAGAGAGTTTAGAACATCTAATCCCCTAATGCCCAAATATCAAATGGAATAATATCTACTTTTGAAAGAGGGTGAGAGACTGAACCCTCTTTAGTCATCGTGATAACTGTTATTTTTGTGATTGAGTGGGTAAATAAGAATGCTTCAATATTTTCAAGTTTTTTAAACAAACGCCGCTCATCTGCAAAAGGTTTACAAAGTATGATTTCATTGTTTTGTGGCAGATAAAAATCGATTTCATCTTCATAATAAACAGACTTAGATTTTTTTATAAGTTCCAAAAAAACCATATTTTCAAAAAGTCTACTAAAGTTTTTTTCTAAACATAGGGCTGATTTTAAAGAGGTGTCACAAAGATAGAGTTTTTTTGTCGCTTTTGTATGATCAAACTTTTCAAGTTGATGGATATATTTTTTCTCGACCAAATTTTGAAATGACTTATAGAGTTTGTCTTTTGAGATTTTTCTTTTAGCTTTGAGCCTTTCATAAATTGTAAAAGCTGAAAGTTTTTGCGAGTTAAGTTTTGCACATAGCACTAAGATATCAAACTCCATATCATCAAGTGCATTTTTTAAAATATGTTGTAGATAAATATTTCGCTCATCAGCGTAAATTTTGTGCATTATAGCGAGTCCGCCAAGTTGAAAAAAGTGATTGAGTGCTGAGGAGTCATATTTATGTTCGTACGCTAAAAACTCTTCATAATCCAAAGGGTAAAGATTTATATATTCTAACTCAGGTATATCTAATTTAAGTGCAGTAGTTATGAGCAGTTGTGAAACATTCGCAAAATCAACTCCCTTTTTATAGTTGTCTAAAACAAGAATATCAATTCTATTGTTGTGGCAAAATTGGTTGAGTAAATTATTTAATTGTTCAATATCGATTCTTATATCATCACAGTCTATATAGAGATAGCTATTTTTTTTATGAGAGAGTAAATATGATTTGACAAGTTGTGTCTTCCCACTTTTTGTAATGCCACTGATTTGATATGATTTTTCATCAATTTGTACTTTTCTATCATGAAATTTATCAAGATGCAAATCAGTTTTATAAAACTCTTCGAGTAAAATTTCCATAAATTCTCCAAAAAAGTGATTATAAAATTTTATCATTTCCTTATTAAAAGGAAATAAATTTATATATTTTTCACTTTTTAACCCCAAAATCCTTGAATTTTCTTACTATATTAAGTATAATTCCGCTCCCTTAAATGGTCAGACATGGGCTGACGAGTTCTTTAGAAGGAAAATTATGGAAAAAATTCGTTTGAAATTGAAAGCTTACGATCATCGTGTACTTGATAGATCTGTAGCGTCAATCGTAGAGGCTGTTAAGCGTACTGGTGCGGTTATCCGTGGTCCAATACCTTTACCAACAAAAATTCGTAAATATACAGTTTTAAAATCAGTTCACGTTAACAAAAAATCTCGTGAGCAATTTGAAATTCGTATGCATGCTAGAATGATCGATATCGTATCTGCTACGCCAGAGACTGTTGATTCATTAATGAAACTAGACTTAGCACCTGAAGTGGACGTAGAAGTTCGCTCTATGGATAAATAAGGAGTAACAAGTGGAATATATTGTTGAAAAAATCGGTATGAGCCGTACTATCACTGTTCCTGCAAAACCTGTTACTCTTTTAAGAGTTCTAGATGCAAAGGTATGTGAAGTAAACGATGGTAAAGCACTAGTGGCTTATCCAAACGGCAAAAAAATGAATAAAGCAATTGAAGGTCAACAGAAAAAATTCAACTTATCGTCTGAATTTAATCGTTTCGTTACTTTAGATGTTGCAAATGCTGAAGCTGGTGATTTAGATCTAGCTCCATTAGCTGAAGCAACAACTTTAAAATCAACTTTTACAACTAAAGGTCGTGGTTTTCAAGGTGGTATGAAACGTTGGAATTTCGGTGGAGGTCCAGCTGAACACGGTCATAGATTTGGTCGTAGAATTGGTTCTATCGGTAATGCTGAGTGGCCAGGTCGTGTTATGAAAGGTAAGAAAATGCCTGGACAATACGGAAACACACAAAACAGTGTAAAAAATGAGATCGTTTCTTACGATGCTGAAAACAAAATCATTGCGGTTTTAGGTTCAGTTTCAGGTGCAAACGGTACTTTAGGACGTGTAAAGGTGGTTAAATAATGAGCACAGCAATCGTTTTAAATGAAAAAATGGAAAAAGCTTCTGAGATTGCTTTACCAGAGTCATTCGCTGGTATCAATCCACATAACTTATACCTTTATGTAAAATCAGCACAAGCTGCAATGCGTGCTAACACTGCATCTGTTAAAACAAGAAGCGAAGTTAGTGGTGGTGGTAAAAAGCCATTTGCTCAAAAAGGTGGCGGTCGTGCTCGTCAAGGTTCGATTAGAGCTCCTCACTATACTGGTGGTGGTATTGCATTCGGTCCTCAAAATAACCGTAACTACAACCAAAAAGTGAATAAAAAGCAAAAGAAACTTGCTTTAAACTTTGCTCTTAACGAGCATGCACAAAATGGTACTCTTTTTGTAGTAGACAGCATTGAAGTAGCATCTGGTAAAACTAAAGATGCAGCTGCAATGTTTAAAGCTCTTAACCAAAGAGATACTTTATTTGTAAAATCTATTTTAGATGAGAAAACTTATTTAGCATTCCAAAACTTAAATGCTACATTCGTAATTGAATCTAATGAGTTAAACGCATACTTAGCTGCAAACTATCGCTCAATCGTGATAGAAAAAGCTGTATGGGAAAATCTTGTAAGTGAGGCTAAGTAATGGCAGATATTACAGATATTAAATCAATTTTATATACAGAAAAAACTTTAGGACTTCAAGAAGACGGTGTGATCGTTGTTCAAACTTCACCTCGTATGACTAAAACTGGTCTTAAAGAGGTGTTTAGAGAGTACTTTGGAATTATTCCTTCAAGAATCAACTCTTTAAATCAAAGCGGAAAAGTTAAACGTTTCCGTGGTGTACAAGGTAAACAAAACGATTTTAAAAAGTTTTATGTAACTTTACCAGAAGGTACACAAATCGAAAGTTTGGCGGTGTAATATGGCAATAAAAACTTATAGACCGATAACTCCATCTCGTCGTTTTTATACAAATATTGATAGTTCAGACATTACAGCAAAAGCGAGTGTTCGTTCATTATTAGTTAAGTTACCGACTCATTCTGGTCGTAACAACAATGGACGTATTACTTCTCGTCATAAACAAGCTGGTGCGAAAAAACTTTATCGTATTATCGATTTCAAAAGAAATAAATTCAACATCGAAGGTACAGTAAGCACTATCGAGTACGATCCATACAGAAACTGTAGAATCGCTCTTATTACTTATGCTGATGGTGAAAAAAGATATATCCTACAACCAAAAGGTTTACAAGTAGGTGATAAAGTTCAAGCTGCTGAAGCTGGTTTAGATGTTAAAGCTGGTAATGCAATGAAACTAAAAAACATCCCAGTTGGTACAGTTGTACACAACGTTGAGTTAAAAGTTGGAAAAGGTGGACAAATGGTACGTTCAGCTGGAACTTCTGCTCAAATTATGGGTCGTGACGGTAAATATGTATCACTTCGTATGCCTTCATCTGAAATGAGACTTGTTCTTGGTGAGTGTATGGCTACAGTTGGTGTAGTTGGTAACGAAGAGTATTCAAACATTGTTATAGCAAAAGCTGGTCGTACTCGTCATATGGGTATCCGTCCTCAAACTCGTGGTTCTGCAATGAACCCAATTGATCACCCGCATGGTGGTGGTGAAGGTAAAACGAATTCAGGTCGTCATCCAGTTACTCCTTGGGGTAAACCAACTAAGGGTGCTAAAACTCGTCGTAAAAAAGCAAGTGATAAACTAATCATCACTCGCCGTAAACCAAATGCAAAAAGGGTAGGTTAATGGCTCGTTCAGTTAAAAAAGGTCCATTCGTAGATGACCATTTAATGAAAAAAGTTGAAGCAGCAAAAGCTGGTGGAGATAAAAAACCTATTAAAACTTGGTCAAGAAGATCAGTAGTTCTTCCTGATATGATCGGTTTAACATTAAATGTTCATAATGGTCGCCAATTTGTTCCTGTATATGTTACAGAGAATCACATTGGTTATAAACTTGGTGAATTTGCACCAACTCGTACATTCAAGGGCCACAAAGGCTCTGTTCAGAAGAAGGGGTAATCATGGCTAGAGCATTATTAAAATTTATCCGTGTATCACCTATTAAATCTCGTTTAATTGCGAGAGAAGTACAAGGTATGAACGCTGAAGAAGCAATGGCTGCTTTAGAGTTTACTCCAAACAAAGCAGCAAAAATTATCTCTAAAGTGATTGCATCAGCAGTTGCTAACAGCGGTAATGAAGCTGAAGATTGTATTATCACATCTTGTCGTGTTGACAATGGTCCAGTACTAAAACGTTTCCGTCCACGTGCTCGTGGTATGGCTTCTGGTATTAGAAAACCAACAGCACATATCTTAGTAGAAGTAGAGGGTAAATAGTATGGGTCAAAAAGTTAATCCTATTGGTTTACGTCTTGGTATCAACCGTAACTGGGAAAGTCGTTGGTTTCCTAACTTCAAAACTGCTCCTGCAGCTTTAGGTGAAGATCACAAGATTAGAACATTTTTAAAGAAAGAACTTTACTATGCTGGTGTTTCTAACATCGTTATAGAAAGAACTGTTAAAAGATTACGTGTAACTATTATTGCTGCTCGTCCTGGTATTATCATTGGGAAAAAAGGTGCTGATATTGAAAAGCTTAAAGATGCTCTTCAAAACCTTATCGGTAAACCAGTTTCTGTAAATATCAAAGAAGAGAAAAAAGCTCAAATTTCTTCTCAATTAGTTGCTGAGAATGTTGCGACTCAATTAGAGCGTCGTGTTGCTTTTAGACGTGCTATGAAAAAAGTTATGCAAGGTGCACAAAGAAGTGGTGCTAAAGGTATCAAAGTTTCTGTTTCAGGCCGTTTAGGTGGTGCTGAGATGGCAAGAACTGAGTGGTACTTAGAAGGTCGTGTACCTCTTCACACTTTACGTGCAAAAATCGATTATGGTTTTGCTGAAGCACATACAACTTACGGTTGTATTGGTGTAAAAGTATGGATATTCAAAGGTGAAGTACTTACTAAAGGTATCCCAGCAGAAGCTAAAGAAGAGAAAAAAGAGACTCGTTCACGTAAACGTGCTCCAAGAAAAGAAAAGGCGGAATAGATCATGTTAATGCCAAAAAGAACAAAATATCGTAAAGTAATGAAAGGTCGTAACCGTGGTTACGCTCGTTCAGGTTACAAATTAGCTTTTGGTGACATCGGTTTTAAAGCAGTAGAGGCTGGTCGTATCAACTCTCGTCAGATTGAATCGGCTCGTATCTCTGCAACTCGTCACATTAAAAGAAATGGTAAGATTTGGATTCGTGTATTCCCTGCTAAACCACTAACTGCTAAACCTTTAGAAACTCGTATGGGTAAAGGTAAAGGTGGAGTTGATAAGTGGGTTATGAACGTAAAACCTGGTCGTATCATCTTTGAAATGGGTGGTGTACCTCACGATTTAGCTCGTGAAGCATTAACTTTAGCTATGCACAAGCTACCATTCAAAACTAAAATTATAACTGCGGAGATGAGCAATGAAATATTCTGATTTAGCAGATAAAAGTACAGCTGAACTTCAAGCAATGCTTAAAGAGAAAAAAACTGAGCTGTTTACTCTAAAAATTAAACAAAAAATGATGCAATTACAAAATAGCAGTGAATTAAAAGCTACTAAAAAAGATATTGCAAGAATCAATACTGCATTAACTGCAGTAGCAAACTAGGGGACGGGCGATGACACATAAACGTGAAATTCAAGGTAATGTTGTAAAAATTGCTGGTGACAAGACTGTAACTATCGTAGTTGAGCGCCGTGTAATGCATCCTCGTTACCATAAAGTTGTAAAGCGTTTCAAAAAGTACTTAGTACATGATGAGCGTAATGAGGCAGAAGTGGGAGATTTAGTAGTAGCTACTGAATGTCGTCCACTTTCTAAAACAAAATCTTTTAGACTTAAGTCAGTAGTTAAAGGAGCGTAGTTATGATTCAATCTTTCTCACGTTTAAATGTAGCTGATAATACAGGTGCTAAAGAGATTATGTGTATTAAAGTTCTTGGCGGTTCTAAACGTCGTTATGCAACAGTTGGTGACGTTATCGTTGCTTCTGTTAAAAAAGCGATTCCAACTGCTAAAGTAAAAAAAGGTAAAGTTGTAAAAGCTGTTATCGTTAGAACTCATAAAGAGATTCAAAGAGAAAACGGTTCATTAATTCGTTTCGATGACAATGCAGCTGTTATCTTAGATGACAAGAGAGAGCCTATCGGTACTCGTATCTTCGGACCAATCGGTCGTGAAGTTCGTTATGCAGGTTTCATGAAAATCGTATCTCTTGCACCGGAGGTTGTTTAATGGCAAAATTTAATTTCAAAAAAGGTGATACTGTAGAGATTATCACTGGTGATGATAAAGGTAAAACGGGCGTAGTATTAGCTGTATTACCAAAGAAAAATAAAGTAATCGTAGAGGGTTGTAAAGTAGCTAAAAAAGCTGTGAAACCAACTGAAGAAAACACTAAAGGCGGACACGTTAATAAAGAGATGCCAATAGATGTTTCAAACGTACGTAAAGTGGAGGCGTAATTATGGCTCGTATGAAAGATAAATATTTAGCTTTAAAACCAGAATTACAATCTGCGTTAGATATCAAAAATGTTATGGAGATTCCAGCATTAGAAAAAATTATTATCTCTGTAGGTGCAGGTTTTGCAATGAAAGATAATAAATTAATGCAAAACATTGAAGATACTATCACAACTATCGCTGGTCAAAAAGCTTCTACTGTAATCGCTAAAAAATCTGTTGCAGGTTTTAAAGTTCGTGAAGGTATGCCAGTTGGTGTTCGTGTAACTCTTCGTGGTGAAAATATGTATAACTTCTTCGATCGCCTTGTATCTATTGCACTTCCTCGTGTGAAAGACTTCCGTGGTGTTGCTAGAAATGGTTTTGATGGTCGTGGTAACTATAACTTCGGTCTTCAAGAGCAACTTATTTTCCCAGAGATCAGTTATGATTCTATCATGCAAATTCATGGTATGAACATCACTGTAGTTACAACTGCTAAAGAAGATAAGGCTGCATATACTCTATTAGAGAAAATGGGTATGCCTTTTACTAAACAAGGGGGCAACTAATGGCTAAGAAGTCTATGATCGCAAAAGCAAAACGTACTCCAAAATATGCAGTACGTGCGTATACAAGATGTCAGATTTGTGGTCGTCCACACTCTGTTATCCGTGATTTTGGAATATGCCGTGTATGTTTCAGAAAAATGGCAAATGAGGGAATGATCCCAGGTGTTAGAAAGTCTAGTTGGTAAGCTGGAAACTTCTAATTATTAGTTTTTAGCAGTTTTAACTGCTAATCACACAAACGTCAAGGAAAAAAAATGGCAATTAATGATTTAGTATCTGATGCGTTAACACGTATCCGTAATGCTGGTATGAGAAGATTAGCTACAACTACTTTAGTTCACTCTAAAAGTGTTGAAGCTGTAGCAAATATCTTAGTTGAAAAAGGTTATCTTGAGTCTGCTAATGTAGTTGAAGATGGTGTGAAAAAGAGCATCAAAGTTGCATTAAAATATGATGATAACGAGAAAAGTGTAATCAATGAACTAAAACGTGTATCTAAACCAGGTCGTCGTATCTATAAAGGTAAAGATGATATCAAACGTTTTAAAAATGGTTACGGAACTATTATAGTAAGTACATCACATGGCGTGCTACCAAATGACAAAGCTTTTGAGCTTGGTGTTGGTGGTGAAGTTATGTGTACAGTTTGGTAGGAGGAAATAGCATGTCAAGAATTGGAAAAAATCCTGTAGAATTTGCAGCTGATATCAAAGTATCTGCGAATGGTGATGTTATAACTTTTGCTAAAGGCAATAAAAGTGTTGATTTAGACACAAAAGGAAATGTATCTTTTGAAATCGAAGGAACTACATTAACTTTCAAAAATTTATCTGATGCTCGTGAGCATAGAGCTTTTTGGGGAACTTATAGAGCATTAGCTCAAAATATCGTTACTGGTTTAACAACTGGTTATGAGAAAAAACTTGAGATCAACGGTGTTGGTTACAGAGCTGCTGTACAAGGTAAAGTTCTTAATTTACAACTTGGTTTCTCACATGACATCAACTACGATTTACCAGAAGGTATCGAAGCTGCTGTTGAGAAAAACGTTATCTCTTTAAAATCTCATGATAAACAACTTCTTGGCCAAGTTGCTGCAGAAGTGAGAAGTTTCCGTCCACCAGAACCATATAAAGGTAAAGGTGTTAAATACATAGATGAGCATATCGTGCGTAAAGCCGGTAAAACTGCTAAGAAATAAGGGAGGAAGATAGATGAACGCTAAAGTATTAAAAAGCAAATTGGCAAATCGTTTAAAACGTAAACGTCGTATCCGTGCAAAAATATCTGGTTGTGCTACACTTCCTCGTGTTTCTGTATTTAGATCAAATCGTTACCTAAGTGTACAAGCAATTGATGATGCAACTGGAACTACTCTATGTGCATTAAATTCAAAAGCGATCTCTGCAAAAGCTAACAAAGAGGGTGCTGCTGCATTAGCTAGTGCTTTCGCTGAGAAGCTAAAAGAAGCTAAAGTTGATAGCATTGTATTTGATCGTAATGGTTACCAATATCACGGCGTTGTCGCTGCATTTGGTGAAGCACTTCGTGCAAACGAAATTAAGTTTTAGGGGACGATATGGAAATCAATAGAGATGATTTTGAAGAATCAATTGTAAATATTGGCCGTGTTACTAAGGTTGTTAAAGGTGGTAGACGTTTCCGTTTCACTGCTTTAATTGTTGTTGGTGATAAAAATGGTACTGTTGGGTATGGTGTTGGAAAAGCGAAAGAGGTTCCAGATGCTATTAAAAAAGCTGTTGATGATGCTTTTAAAAACCTAACTACTGTAAGTATTAAAGGTACAACTATTGCTCATGACATTGAACACAAGTACAACGCTTCTCGCGTATTACTAAAACCAGCATCTGAGGGTACTGGGGTTATCGCTGGTGGGGCAACTCGTCCAGTTTTAGAGCTTGCAGGGATTCAAGATATCCTTACAAAATCTATCGGTTCAAACAATCCAAACACACTAGTACGTGCTACTATTGAAGCACTTAGTAGATTAAAAGGATAAGAAGATGGGTATTGAAAACTTAACACCTGCTGAGGGATCAACTTCTACTCGTAAAAGAGTAGGACGTGGTTGTGGTTCAGGTATGGGTAAGACTTCGACTCGTGGTCAAAAAGGTCAAAAATCTCGTACAGGTTATAAAAGAAAGAGAAACTTCGAAGGTGGTCAACAACCACTAGCTCGTCGTTTACCAAAAGTTGGTTTTACTGTTAAAAACAATAAACCATACGTAATCAACGTAGAAAAAATCAAAG
Organism: Sulfurimonas sp.; assembly: GCF_050296975.1. Lineage (GTDB taxonomy): Bacteria > Campylobacterota > Campylobacteria > Campylobacterales > Sulfurimonadaceae > Sulfurimonas. The sequence continues at coordinate 13,702 of NZ_JBNKRX010000009.1, read as the reverse complement.
CTGTTGCTGAATTAGCTGAGATCACAATGGAAGCTATCCGTGGTGTTCATAAAGTTGCTAACTCTGTAACAAAAGTTAAACTAGTAGGTGCATCTGCAAAAGATTTAGCATCGAAAATTAAAGACGAAAACGTTACAACTACAGGTAACTAGTCGTGAATAAAAATCTAGTTAATAAGATACTTATTACTATTGGTTTTTTATTTATCTACCGCCTGCTGGCATATGTGCCAGTTCCAGGTGTAGATACTACTGTTATCGCTTCATTCTTCGATTCTCACCAATCAGATGCACTCGGTTTATTTAATATGTTTAGTGGAAATGCTGTTCAGAGATTATCTATAATTTCGCTCGGTATTATGCCTTATATCACTGCTTCTATTATCATGGAGCTTTTAGCTGCAACTTTCCCTACTTTAGGGCAAATGAAAAAAGAGCGTGATGGTATGGTTAAATATATGCAAATTATCCGTTATGCAACAATTGTTATTACAGTTATTCAAGCTGTTGGTGTAAGTGTTGGATTACAAAGTTTAACAGGACCAAATGGCAATAGTGCTATCTTAGCTGATCATACTACATTTATTGCACTTTCTGCTATCTCTATGTTAGCTGGAACGATGTTACTTATGTGGATAGGTGAGCAAATAACTCAAAGTGGAATTGGAAACGGTATATCTCTAATTATTTTTGCTGGAATCGTGTCAGCAATTCCAGGTGCTATAGGTCAAACAGTAACTATGGTAAATACAGGTGCTATGAGTTTCTTAACTGTCATTGCTATTGTAGCTCTTGTCTTAATTACTGTTGGAGTTATTATCTATGTTGAACTTGGTGAGCGTCGTGTGCCTATTACATATGCGAAAAAGACTATGATGCAAAACCAAAATAAACGTGTGATGAACTATATTCCTATAAAAGTAAACTTATCTGGTGTTATCCCAGTTATCTTTGCTAGTGCAATTTTAATGTTCCCTATGACTGTACTTTCAAGTAGTACAAATCCTACGGTTCAAGCTATTGCAGACTTTTTGAACCCAAATAGTTACTTTTTTAACTTTTTAACTTTTGTATTTGTTATCTTCTTTGCATTCTTTTATGCATCGATCACATTTAATGCAAAAGATATCTCAGATAATCTTAAACGCCAAGGTGGATTTATCCCAGGTATCCGTACAGGTGAAGCTACAAAAGAGTTTTTAAATGAAACTGCAAGTAGACTTACTATCACTGGTGCACTTTATCTCGGTTTAGTAGCTACTTTACCATTTATGATTATTAAAGGGATGGGAGTACCATTTTTCTTTGGTGGTACAGCAGTTTTAATCGTTGTTCAAGTTGCACTTGATACGATGAGAAAAATTGAAGCTCAGATATATATGAGCAAGTATGAAACTCTAAGCGCAGTTGGTCTATAACTCAAATGGCAATCGCACTTAGAAAACCACAAGAGATTGAAAAACTTCGCGCTGCTAACAAAATAGTTGGCGGCACTCTTGAACTTCTTCGAAAAAACACAAAAGTTGGTATGAGTCTTAAAGAGTTGGATGCTATGGCTGAGGATTATATCCGAAGTTGTGGTGCACAACCATCTTTTAAAGGTTTATATGGCTTTCCTAACGCCGTATGTACATCTCTCAATGAAGTTATTATCCACGGTATCCCAAGCGACTATAAACTCCAAGAGGGTGATATTATAGGGTATGATGTTGGAACTCAGCTAGATGGCTGGTTTGGTGATGGAGCAATTAGTGTAGGTGTAGGAGAGATTACAAAACAAGATGAAGCGTTAATCGCTTGTGCTAAAGATACTCTTTATCAAGCAATAGAGAATATTAAAGAGGGTATGAGATTTAAAGAACTTTCATATATGTTAGAGCAATCTATCATACAAAAAGGTTTTGTACCACTCAAGAATTTTTGTGGTCATGGGATAGGAAAACGTCCTCACGAGGAACCAGAGATTCCAAACTATCTTGATGGTGCTAATCCAAAAGCTGGACCTAAAATAAAAAATGGAATGGTTTTTTGCTTAGAGCCTATGATATGTCAAAAAGATTCAAAGCCTATTATTCTTGATAATGGTTGGGATGTTGTTAGTGCCGATGGTTTACGCGGTTCACACTATGAGCATACTGTCGCAGTTGTTGGCGGTAAAGCTGAAATATTATCTCTTGCTTAAGAGAAGAATAACAGTACACTATAAAAGGACTAAAAATGGCTAAAGCAGATGTTATTGAAGTTGACGGCAAGATTGTTGAAGCATTGCCAAACGCAACTTTCCGTGTTGAACTAGAAAATGGACATATTATTTTATGTCACATAGCAGGTAAAATGCGTATGCACTATATTAAAATACTCCCAGGTGATAAAGTAAAACTAGAACTTACACCATATTCACTTGATAAAGGGCGTATCACTTATAGATACAAGTAAGAAGTTAGTTTAAATTCTAACTTCTTAAAAAGTTCCTGAGTTTCTAAACTCAGCTATCTCAGTTTCTACCATTTCGTCTATCATTACTTTAAAAAGATCACTAATCATATTTGGATTGACATCAAGCTCAATCGCTTTTTTACGTGCACGTTGCATAACATCATCTATACGATCTTCTGCTTTTACTTCATCTACAGAGTTTTTAAATGCTGCAGCTTGGCGAATAAGATGACTTCTTTGTGAGATAAGTTCAACTAGTTGTTCATCAAGAATGTCAATCTCATCTCTAACCTCTTTTAGCGAATTACACTTTTTCATCAATCTTTCCCTTTCGTTTCCCGTCTGTTAACACAATTGTAACAATTTAGGTATATAATCTTAATTACGATTCTCCTTGTATATTCTTATAAGCTTGATTCACTTATAAGTATACACTTCAAACTCCTTTTTAGGAGTTTTTTAGATAAATCCCTGTATCTTTGATCTCAATTTTATTTTCTTCTTGAAGTTTTGTTAAAGAGCGTTTAAACTCTTTTTTACTCATAGAAAAAACCTCTTTAATCAACTCAGCATCACTTTTATAGTTGTAAGGCATAATACCATTATTTTCTTTTAAAAGTTGATATATTTTATCTGTAGCATCACTATTTTTTTTAGCAGAGCCTATAGCTCTAAGAGTTAAGTCAATATTTCCATCTTTACGAATTGTTTTGATATACGCTTTTTTCTCTTCACCTATAGTAATGTTTTCAAAAATTTCATTATGAAATATTAACCCCTCATAACGATCATTGACAATACATTTATACCCTAAGGGTGTTTTTAAAATAGGTATGATGTTTACCTCTTGGTGAAGATATAAGCCTTTGAGTTTTTTGTCAAAAAAATCACCAAGTTTTTCAGAAGCTACAAGTCTATGTGTTTTTTCATCATACACAACTTTTACAAAATGTTTTTCACCAATTTTAAATGGAGTTTTTTGTAGTTTAGTTGGGCAAAGAAGATCTTTTGGTAAGCCCCAATCTAAGAATGCCCCAAATTTTGCAGTATCTACAACTTCTAAAAGGGCAAATTGATCTAACATCGCTTTTGGTTGCAGTGTAGTTGCGATGAGTCTATCTTCAGAGTCAGTATATAAAAAAACTTCTATTAAAGAGTTTTCAAGCATCTTATCAGTAACATATGCTTGTGGCAAGAGAACATCTTTGCCATTAGCTGCCATTAAAAAGATACCATGTGGAGTGAGTCTATCAGCTCTAAGAGTATTTAGTTTACCAAGTTCAAGGTATTGGTTAAGTGTCATTTTGGTTATTCCGTTTTTTAGATAAGAAAGAGTAGCATAAAGATGCATACAAAGAGGTAAAGATTTTGAGATAGTTTTCAAAAGAATAAAAAATGTATATAAGATTGATAAATTCTGACAATATATAACCTTTAAAATAAAAAAGGGAAAGGTATTCATGGCTGAGTTAGTATATGATGATAATGAACTTATTGTTTCTAAAACAGATACAAAAGGGCGAATTACGTATGGAAATGAACTGTTTTTAAAATTGGCAGGGTATAGTGAAAAAGAGTTGTTAAATGCTCCACACAATATCGTTCGTCATCCCGATATGCCAAAGGTGATTTTTAAACTTTTATGGGAGACTATTCAAAGTGGTAAAGAGATAAATGCATATGTAGTCAATCGTGCAAAAAATGGGGATTATTATTGGGTTTTAGCCAATGTTACACCATCGTATGATGCTTCTAAAAATATTGTAGGGTATTACTCTGTTAGAAGAAAACCGACAAAAGAGGCTTTAGATGTGATTAAACCATTGTACTCACAGCTCAAGAGTGCTGAGGCAAGTGGGGGTGTAAACGCTTCACAAAAAATCTTAGAAGAACTTATCACAGAGCATGGAGGGCAGTATGACAAATTTATCTTATCTATCTAAAATCAAAATTTTAGTTTTATTGGTATTTGTTCTTTATCTTTTAGAGTTTCTTTATGCAATATTTGTAAATAATTATTTTTCTTATTTTAGCGTAGTTGTTCTTGTATTATTGGTTGTTCTTGTATGGGTGATTAATACATACATCACAAGTATGCGACAAGCTATGGATAAAATTGTAGAAGTTTTAGATGGAGCTGTAGATGGAAACTTTGAAAATCGTTTAACAAATATCAAAAGTAAAGGGTATGTTGGGCAAATATCTAAACAACTCAACAATATACTTGACCAGTTTGAAACGTTTATGCGTGAGATGAAAACATCTGTAAATTATGCAAGTGAAAATAAATTTTATAGACAATTTAACATTCAAGGTTTAAATTCAGCACTTACATTTGTAGGGAATCAGATGAACGAGAGTATAGGTGTAATGGAGCAAACTCATAAGATGAAACTCCGATCAGAATTGAACTCTGAGTTAAGCTTAGTAAATAAAAATAATCTTCAGCTTGAATCTTTACAAGAGAGTTTTGGTGCAAATGCAAAATATTTAGAGGTAATCTCGCAAAGTATTGAAAATTCAACACAGATGAGTATTGATCGTGTTGAAGATTCCCAAAGTGTTGGAAGTAAACTTGAAGGACTTAATGAATTGCTTGATGCAAATGTAAATTCAAGTATATCGTTAGAGAGTCGTGCAAAAGAGATCACTGAAGTTGTAAATCTTATCAGTGATATCTCAGATCAAACTAATTTACTCGCACTTAATGCTGCTATAGAAGCTGCTCGTGCAGGGGAACATGGGCGTGGATTTGCTGTAGTTGCAGATGAGGTTAGAAAACTAGCAGAGCGTACTCAAAAAGCAACCGGAGAGATCAGAACAACTGTTCAAGTCCTTCAACAAGAGAGCCAAGAGATGAATGAAAGCTCTGAGAGTATGCGAGGTGTTGTACATGAATTTAGTGATCTTATCACAACATTTAGTGAGAGTATGATTGAGTTACGTGATTCAAATGAAGAATCAAGTAAGCTTATCCGCCAAATTGACGGACGTATATTTATGAACTTGGTTATGATTGATCATGTCCTTTTTAAAGCAAATGCATATGCTTCATTCTCTGCTGGAAAAGTAACTGCAGAGTTCCAAGATCATAATAATTGTCGTTTAGGACAATGGTATGTAAATGATGGAAAAGAGCGTTATGGACATACACAAAGTTATAAACTAATTCTCAAACCACATGAGACAGTTCATAAAAATGTACAAGATGCGATAGCTTGTTTAGCAAATGGAAATTTAGATGAATGTGTAGCTAATAAAGCAAAAATTTTAGCAGATTTTGAGGAGATGGAGACAGCGAGTCAAGAGCTTTTTGAAGTTACAGAAAAAATGATTGATGAGGAGTAATTCCTCATCAAAGTAAAGTAAGAAGTACAACTAGAAGTACTGGCGGTGTAACAATGAGTCCAAATTTTGAGTATGACCAAAAACTGATCTCCACACCTTTTTTCTCCAATGAGTGTAACCAAAGTAAAGTTGCCAGTGATCCAAAAGGGGTCATTTTAGGTCCTAGGTTACATCCGATGATATTTGCATAGATCATAGCATCGTTTTTAATCCCCTCTAATGCTATATCCATCACCATAATTGTCGGCATATTATTCATAATAGCAGATAAAAATGCTGAAATAAACCCAGTCCCGATAACTGCAAGTGGTTGTGACTGATCATTTAAAAAGTTAAGTACTTGCGCGATTTCAGTAGTAAGCCCCTGATTTTTAAGCCCGTATACAACGACATAAAGTCCAAGTGAAAACCAAACAACTTGCCAAGGTGCTTCTTTTATAATGTGCTTTGGATGTACAACTTTCATACTTGAAGCAATAGTTAAAAATATAAGTGCCCCACCGAGTGCAAAAACTGATATAGGGACATCAAAGTGATCGCCTATGAAGTATCCTGCTAATAGAAGCGCTAAAAAGAACCATGAAAATTTAAAAAGTGTTTTACTCTTTAATACATCATCTGGATTTTTAAGCAGATCGATATCAACAGTTTTTGGAATATCTTTTCTAAGGATAAGATATAAAACAGCCATTGAAGCGATTACGCTGACAATGTATGGTAAAGCCATATTAAGTATAAACTCTTTAAAACCTATATCGAAGTAATTTGCCGTTACGATATTTGTAAGGTTAGAGAAAACAAAAGGTAATGAAGCACTATCGCTTATAAATCCACCTGCAAGTAAAAAAGCCAAAATTGTTTTTGTATCTAGCTTTAAAATTCTCATTTTTGCGAGTAAAATCGGTGTAAGGATTAGTGCAGCTCCATCATTTGCAAACAAAGCTGATACTATAGCACCTAAGATGATCGAGTAAAAAAACATCTTCACGCCATTTCCATGTGAGAGCTTTGCCATTTTTAGTGCAGCGTATTCAAAAAAACCTATCTCATCTAGTACCATTGAAAGAATGATGATTCCGATAAAAGCAAAAGTGGCATCCCAGATAATATCAAAAACTATCTTTACATCATCCAATGAAACCACTCCTACAATAAGTGCAACGATAGCACCAATGATCGCAGTAGTTCCGATCTGTAAACCTTTTGGTTGCCAAATCACAAAGATGAGGGTTATAAGAAATATACTCAATGCTAAAAGCATAATGAAGCCTTGTGAATTTTTCAAAAGTATAGCAAGATTATAGTAATATATCAAGATATATTGATGTATATGTATTAAGTCTACTACTCGATATTTAAAAGCTTTCTAAACTAAGTAGTCTTGTCCAATTTTATTCGAGTATGCTTCAAGCATTGCATGTTCAAAGTCATTGTTTGTAGCGTATTGGTACCCAAAAGTATCAGCCCAAAGCTCATGTGGTTCCATACAGAGATAGAAAAATACTTTATCATCTCCAGTTTGCCAAGCTTTAAAACTATCATAAGCATGTTTGAACATTTCAACTTTTGTTGCGTAAGGGTATGATGTTTTTCCACTTGCATCTTCGTGAGGGATTTGTGTGATTTTTGTATGAAAGTCACGTGAACGAAGTTGTTTGATAACAGGTTTGATAAAGGTAAGTGTCCCAAAACTCACAAGTGCAACCTCTTTTGGAGTAAAAGTCTCGATCAGTTTTTTATACACCTCGGCATATTCATCAAGATAACCGACATATTCTACGATCGGATGGAAATGAAAACCAACTTTGACACCTCTGTCGGCTACTTTTCTTGCAGCTGCTACTCTTTTTTCTAATGATGCTGTTAAGTGTTCTTCGTTGTCAATAATAGTTTGAGTATTTAAACTCCAAGTACACAAAATATTCTTTGGTACATCATTCTCTAAAAAGTACGAGATATTGTCCGACTTTGTTTTAAACTCTAAAATCACATTTGGATTTTCACGTGCAAACTTAAAAAGGGAATTTAAAAGCCCCTCACGATTTCCCCACATCAAAGAGTCTGAACTTTGACCTGTTCCTATATGATAAGTTTTATTTGCTTCAAGGTTGAGATTTTTGAGTTTTTCTCCAAAGCTGCTATCGAAAGTTATATTGTTTTGGTTATAAAAACTCTGGATCGAGCAGTATGAACAATCAAAACCGCAAGACTCAACCGCATCAAGTGTAAGTAAATTACAGCAACGTGTTTTTTCACTAGCAACTGGACAAAGCCCAAGTCCAAAACCATCTTTAGGTTTTGAAGTAAAAGTGAACTTTTGTTCTTTGGGGATATTTTTGAGTGTAAAGTTTTCATACGAATTTGGTTTATTACGAAGCTCTTCATATGCTTTTTTGAGTCGTGTAAATACAACTTTTTTTTGTTCATGTTCAGGAAAAATATCTTGTATATTACCTTCATCCCAAAGTTCTAAATCTCTAGCAATATCTATCAGTTGTTTCAACTCTTGATGGGAAAACTTTAACTCATAGGCTTTGCTTTGAATAAACTCTTTGTCCACATCACTAAGTTTATGAAAAAATGTATTTTTTATTGCAGTAGCAAACTTCACTTGATAGTCATTCATAAAGCGAAGTTTATCTTAAGTCACTATTTATATCGCTTAATCTCGATCTTTAAATCATTGAGTGCTTCAAGAAGCTCTATAGAAACAACTTGTAGTTTTTCAAAAATCTCTTTTGCTAACTCTTCTTCATGTTTAGAGACTTTTTTACTATTGAATGTGAATACTTTATGTAAGATTGAACGATTTTCTGGGATGATAAAATAAAGTTTATATATCTCTGCATAGTAAGCATGGAGTTGGTCATGAAGACTCTCTATCTTTTCCATAATCGGCGCATAATCATCCATGTGTCTGAGTTCAGTTCCTGAGCTATATAACCATTTCCCAAAACCACAACTTGTAGCCTCTAAAGGTATAAACTCTTTATCTACAGGAAGTTTAGCTATAAGATGTTCAGCCCTCTTTACCCAGCGTACATGAGCGATTTTTGCTTGGGTGATCTCTTGCATTATAAAAGCATTATTTAATATAGTCATATATATCCCCTTTGTATATGTTGTATAAAAATAAAGCGAATTCTATAAAAGATTAGTGATGAAGTAGTGATATTAGTTTATCGCTTTGGTGGTTTTTGCCACCAAGCGATAGAAGAACTAAGTTAGTTGATAGGGATATTTTTTACTTGAGGTTTTTTTACAGCTTTTTTTGGAATTGTGATATGTAAAATCCCTTTATCATATTGCGTTTGTAATTTGTCAGTTATGATGTTTTCTGGCAATTGAATAGCTTTTTGAAAACTTCCAAAAAATATCTCTTTGCGTATGTAGTTTCCATCTTTATCTTTTTCTTCAACTTTTTGCTCTTTTTTCCCAGAAAGATTCAATACATGATGATCGTCTATCGAGAGGTTTATATCTTTTTTATCCACACCAGCTAAATCAAACTCTATAATAATCTTATCTGTTGTGTCTTGAATATTTGTCCGTGGATAGTTATAGTTAGCAATTGCTGGTGCACCCATATGTGACTCAACCATAGAGTTGAGATACTGTTGCATCCTTTCGATCTCTTTGTCATAAGGAACATTGACAAAAATAGGACCTGCAAAAGAAGCAGTTGCTAAAAGTGGTAAAAAAACTAAAATCTGTGCTAATCGTTTCATAAGAACTCCTTAAAATTGTTTATGTCATTGACAGTTTCAATTTTATAAATTCTTGTCTAATATAAAGTAAATAAAATGGGATTCATTAAATTTCATCTATGAATTCTCTACAAAAAACAACTTAATATAATATAATTAATTTATATATAATTTTATATTTGTTAGTATTCGTGTATTCTTACTGAAAAATAAAGGGAAAATATGATGAAAAAAAGGGTCTTTGTCTTATTTGTTATGCTATTTAGTATGTTTTTACAAGCATCTACTAGTGAAGGAGTTCAGTGGTTAGAATCACAGGTACAAGCAAATGTTCTTGATTCAAACTTATCTAGAGTTGAACAAGCTAGTAGTGAGACATATAAGAGTTTAAATTTACTGCAAAGTTCTATAGATATATCTACTTTAAAACAAAAAGTAGATGATGATCAAAACACAACAGAGATGTTATCTCGTAAAATAGCTCTTGAAAATAATGCTACAAAAAAACAACAGCTTCTTACTAAGCTTATAAGTTATAAAAACCAAGATGGTGGATTTGGAGAGCTACAAGGGTATAACTCTACAGTTTTAGATACCGCTTTTGCTTTAGAAGTTTTAGACTCTGCAAGTGCTCAGTCATCTGTTAGTTATCTATTTTCTTTCCAACAAACCGATGGAAGTTGGAGAGATGGGAAAAATGAACCATCTGTATACGTAACTGCACTTGCAATGCACTCTTTGTGGTTACATAGAAATACGTACAATGTAAGTTCTATTTTAGAATCTGCAAAAAACTATCTACTTTCACAAAAAAAATCAAATAATTTATGGGATGAAAACTATCTCAGTGCCCTCGCTCTCATAGCAATCGCACCAACGTATTCAAACAATACCACACTACTAGAAAGTGTAAATGCTTTTTATACACTTCAAAATACAAATGGAAGTTGGGATGATGAGCTATACACAACCGCTTTGGTGCTACAAGCCATAACAAAAGCTTCACAAAAAGTCCCTGATCCTGATCTTGGGAGTATTAGTGGGAGTACATTTGATGGAAGCAGTGGATTGGCATTAGTTGGTGTAAATGTGAATTTGCTTGGTGTAGATAAAAATATAACCGTATCTACAAATAATGATGGAAAATTTTCTTTTAGTGCACTCCCTAATGGAGAGTACACCATAGATTTTTCAAAAAGTGGCTTTTCAAGTTTACAAACTCATATTACATTTAATGGAACTAATATTGACTTAGGTGAAATTATTCTAAATGCTTCATCATCTATGACCGCAACAGTGTTAAAAGGTGTAGTGAAAGACACAACTACACAACAACCTATATCAAATGCGACAGTGAGTGTAGGTACTACAAGTGTACAAACAAATGAAAATGGTGAATATTATATTTCCGATATTCCATCTGGAGCAGTTACTATCACTTTTGAGGCAAATGGCTATATTATCAATCAAAAAACAATTGAACTTAAAAGTGGTTACACATTGATCTATACAGCTTCGTTGATAAGTGTAGATAGTATAAGTAGTGATATTAAAGCAATTGCTACTGGAAATATTATAGATAAAGCTACATTAGATTATTTGCAAGATGTTACAGTAAGTGTAAAAACAGGCACTACTTTGGTGCAAACATTACAAACAGATGCACAAGGTCATTTTACAACTACAGCATTAGAAGCTGGAAATTACACAGTTATTTTTGAGAAAAATGGTTACTATAGTGTACAAGGGAGTTTTTCTGTAACAGCTACGCAAACTATCAACTTTGGTGTCGTAGAGATGAGTGTTGTTGATCCAAATCAAGTACAACTTACAACTATACAAGGGATAATTTCTGATGCAATTACTAAAGCACCAGTTGCAGAAGCACTTATAAATATTGGTGGAATCTCTGCATTAAGTAGCGCTGATGGTTCCTATTTAGTTGAAAATATCCCATCAGGTGATGTAGTTATAACTGTTTCAAAAACAGGTTATATAGATATCAATCAAAGTGCTACTATATCAGATGGAAGCAAACTTATATTTTCACCAGCTTTAATTCCAAACGATCAAGGTTCTTTAAAACTTTATGGAACGATTTTAGATGATAACTCCTCAGAACCACTTTCAGATGTAAACATTACACTACAAGGTGCTACAGAAGCCACAGTATTTACAGATACTTATGGAAATTATTTAGTTGAACCGTTAAATAGTGGCGATGTAACATTGAGCATTACAAAAGATGGATATGATCCAATAGTACTAAATACTACTATAACAGATGAAAATGTAGAATTTTCTCCATCATTACATAAAAAATCAACAAGTACAACTTCAACAATACAAGCACAAGTTTTAGATATTGCAACAGATACCGTACTTGAAGGTGTATCGATCTATATCGATGATGCTGATTCAGGTATGCAAAGTGATCAAAATGGAAGTTTCACACTCTCAGATATGAACCTTACAAATGTAAGTTTAAAACTCAAAAAAGATGGTTATAAAGATATAGAAGTACTTTTAGCTTTTGCTGAACCGCAGTTTATAAACTTAGGACAACTAAAAATGCGTCCAATAACAGCAGAAGATTTACGACCAGATATTTTAGCTGAGATGATCAACACAAGTAATCTGACAAGTAATCCACAAACACTAAAAGTAAGTGGTAGTATCGAGATATCTTTAGCAAGCAGAGGAGCTGTAACTGCACAACCGTTTGATCTAATAGCCTACTTTGATCTCAACGCAGATGGAAACTATACAAAGGGTGTTGATGAAGTTATTGCTACACAAACATTAAGTGAATCTCTAGCTCCAGAGGCAGTGAGTAATATAAGCTTAGATATAAATGCAACTGCACACTTTAGAGATCAACCAATTTATGTATATGTAGATGCAAAAAATGAGAATGTAGAACTAAATGAAGAGAACAACCTTTATAGTACTGCAAAATCATGTGGTGGGAAACAAGGGAGTATAGATTTAGGAGTTTGTTTTGATTACTCTGGGAGTGTATCTAGTTATATGCATATCCAAAAAAATGGTCTAATAAGTGCATTACGTGATCCTGAAAAATTTCCAAGAGATGGATCTATTCGTTTAACAGTATATACGGGCACATATACACCTAAAGAATATTTAGAACCAACTATTATTACTGAATCTAATGCAGATGTAATAGCAGATAAATTACAAAACAGTTATTTTAGTGGTTATGACTATATGGGACGTTGTTTGAGAACAATGGCAGATAAATGGGAAACTTTGGAAGATAAAAGTAGTTACAGAGCTGTAACACTTTCAGGAGATGGAGTTTGGGGACCTAACTATTGGAATGTTAATTCGTATGTAGTTGATCGAAACTATGCAAGTGCTCATGGTGTAGATGTGATTGATACTATAGGTATAGGAAGTACAAATAAAAGTGGACTTGAAGCATTTGTTTATCCACAACCTGCTGGTGGAGATTATGGAAATGTTTATTATGCAAAAACTTCAGAAGATATTTCGAATTCTCTAATTCACACATTCCAAAAACAAACAAAAGTTTCAGATTTTACAGTAGGGAAATTAGAGGTTATCGACAATGGAGTAGATGCAAATATCTCTGTGAAATTCACAGTTGGAAATGCAGGTGTAGCAACTGTACCTATTGGTGTTGAGATTGCTATTTATGAAGGTGATCCTAAAGATAATGGAGTACTTTTAGCAACAACTACTCTTGATCAAAACCTCTCTTTTGGTATGTCAAAAACTTTACAGGTAGATGATATTGCTCTACAAGAGGGTGGAAGTATATATGTTGTAGGAGATTCTCAAAATGCTTTAGTAGAATGTACAAAACAGAACAATACTATCAATGCTGTTATCAATGCTACAACAACTTTAGGGAAAATCGACCCCCACACAGACAAACTAACATATGGCGTAGACGAGAATGTTTCACTATATGCAAATATTACCAATCCTGGAAGACTCAGTTATGAGCTTAATGCACAACTTATACTCGAAGATATAGATGGCAATGTTGTACATACTTTTGAAGTAAAAAACCTTGGTGTTGTTGCTTCACAAGAGATAAAAACTATTTCCGAATCTTGGAATACAGAAAAAACACTTACAGGAACATATAAGTTAAAAGGTGTACTCTACGACACCGAAGGCAACATAGTAGATGAGGCATATAGCACATTTACAATTGCATCA
>NZ_JBNKRX010000008.1:0-95449 GCF_050296975.1 Sulfurimonas sp. | reverse complement strand
ATTCCTGTTTTTGTGTAATCTCTCCTAGAAGTTCTTCTTTATTACTTTCTAATGTTTGAATACTCTCATCTTTATTTTTAGACTCTTCCAATTGTTTTTGAATGAGGGATTCTTTTTCTTGGAGTTGTATCTGTAATGATTGGAATTGAGTGCGTTCATCATTGATAATACTTCGAAGATTTTCAACCTCTTCATCCAAAGAAAAAGCCCATTTATTTTTTTCTTCTACCTCATTTTGTAATTCTATAATTCGATGTATTTTTTTTCCATATTCACCAGTATGAATCTGCAAACTAGCACATTTTTGTTCAACAAGCTCATTCTGACTACAAATAGCAATAATATATTTACCTTGTGATGAATCTAAATAATCTTTTCTAATCACTTTCATATCATTGCAAAGATGGCCACTAATGACATTACATATTTCATTACGTTGATAAATAAAATTAACATGCTTGAACCTAGATCGTAAAAAATTATAAAACTCTTTTTCATAAAATTCTTTTATATGAAAATGATTGTTATAAAGATTTTTTTCTGAATAAAGTTCTTTATCGGGAGTAGACATGATTAAAATACCATCTTGCTTTAAAACTCTCTCAATTTCATCCATAAATAATTGTTGAGATGGCTCTGCTAAATGTTCTATAGTTTCAAAAGAAATGACTATATCAAATGTGTCGTCTTCAAAAGGTATCTCTGTGACAGATGCAGTTTGAAACTCTAAATTTTTATGTGCATAAGTATTTTGAGCATATTCTATTGCCTCTGCATCAATGTCAATACCATAAACTTGTGTAGCAACATCTGCTAAAATACCACTACCATAACCTGAGCCACATGCAGCATCTAAAACATATTTTTCTTTAGCCATCTCCGCAATCGAAATATATCTATTATAATGCTCATAATAGATATCATCTTCTGCATTTGATAAAGCAGGTATAAAACGTTCTCCTGTAAATTCCATTATTATACTTCCATTAATTTAAGTTTATCTTTTTAGCCAATTTCATTTAAAGTATACAAACACTTTGAATTTCATATTATATACTTACATAATCTTCTAAACTATATGTTCTATATAAGAAAATTATATACTTTAATATGCTTATCATATGTATTCTATCCAATATAATGTTTGTAATATCTTATCTTTTTGTATAAGAAATTTATTTTTTTAATTTTTCTACATTGTTATTCAACTATCTTGACTATGATATTCATTATAGATTTTTTTTCATTTGTATAGTATATATAGTTGACAAACTTTTAACAACTATACAACTTTACAACCTAAAATCTTCATATTTTAAAGTAAGATTAGAATTATAATATTGATCATATTTTAAATATTTGGACCATCGATTTTGCATATAAGAAACTTCATAATTAAATCTTTCAATCTTCATAGGGTTATCTTCTTTACCCCTACTTTTTGATTCGTAATGATATAATTCAACATATGGAGTCCAGATATTTTTATAACCATTTTCTAAAAGTTTAAGACAAAAATCCACATCATTAAATGCTACTTTTAAATCCTTTTCATTAAATCCATTTACTTCCTCAAATAATTTTTTTTGCACTACTAAACATGCAGCAGTTACTGCAGAAAAATTTTGAACTATTTTTAATCTTCCCCAATATCCATCCATATTTTTTTGAAAATATTTATGGCTATGACCTGCAACACTACCTATACCAAGGACAACTCCAGCATGCTGTATAGCATTATCTTCATAGTAAAGTTTAGCACCTACAGCACCCACATCTTTTCGAAGTGCATGCACTACCATTTCAGTGAGCCAACCTTGACTAATAACCTCTACATCATTGTTAACAAATGCAATCAATTCTCCTTTAGCATATTGTACACCAAAGTTATTTATAGCAGAAAAGTTAAACTTTTTATTATACTTTAAAATAGTTATATTATGCTCTTTATTTAGCTCTTCCAAATAGTCCAATGTTTCTTTACATGTTGTTTGGTTATCAATAATAATAATCTCATAATTTGTGTATGTTGTGTTAGAAAAAATACTATCTATACATTTTTTGAGTAATTCATACTCATTACGAGTAGGTATAAGTATAGAAACTAATGGCTGTACCTCCGGTATTGGATAGTTTACTTTGTATGTAGTATTTAAAAGACCGTTTTCTACTGTTATTTTTATGTCTTTGTTTCGAAAATAATCTTTTAAAGCTTTAAGTCCCCTCTCATGTGCATAGTTTTTTTCACCTGTTCCATATGCAGTTGAACCCTTTATAGCACGCCAATGGTAAAGAATTTTTTCTATTCTATCTATTTCATTATCTTGTAGCTTGTCTATAACACGTAAAAGTAAGTCATAATCCTGACTTCCTTCATATTCCTTTCTAAAGCCACCTATCTCATCTACTATCTCTTTTTTTATACAGACTAAATGACATATATAGTTTTGAGAAAAAAACATATCTGGATTCCATCCAGATTTAAAATGTGGAGTGTGTCGTTTACCATTTTCATCTATCTTATCTTCATCTGAGTAGATGAGTTTTAAATTTTTATTTTCATTCAGTTTTTTTACTGTTTCATAAAGTGCATTTGGGGAGAGCATATCGTCATGATCTAAAAAGACAACATATTCTCCAGTAGCCAACTCAAGTGCAGAGTTTGAAGCCTCTGAGATATGTCCATTTGTATCTCTGTACATTACTTTTATATTTTTATACATTGTTTCATACTCTTTGAGAGTTTGAATAACATCTTCATTGCTTGAAGCATCATCTGCAATACAAAGTTCCCATTTCGTATATGTTTGGGCTAAAACTGACTCCAACATTTTTAAGAGGTACTTTTTTTCAGTATTGTAAGTAGGTGTAATTATACTTATAAGAGGATTGTACTCTAACTTGACTGCATGTAAAATATCTTGTTCATTTTGCTTAATCCATCTTTTATAAAACTTTTCTTGATCAACTTTTCTACTATCATAGGGGTAGAGTCTATAATATTCTTTATTGAGTCTATCTACCATCCCTTGCCAACCATGCTTTTTGTAACGAGCATACGATTTTTCAATTATACGAAAAGGAGTTGTACTTTTTTCATGCCATATAATCAGTAAAATTTTTTTTATTAACAAGCAACTACCTTTTTGTATTTTAAATGAAATTTTACTAAAAAGTATCTATATTGTATATTAATATCTAAGCACCACAGCCGCACCAACAGCTAATTGATAAACGATTTGTGTGATATCTTTTATAACTTGAAGGTATTTTGTATCAACTTTTCCCATCACTAAAATAGCATCACCAGGTTGTACTTGGTAGTTACTTCCAAATGAACTTGATGGATCATACGTTACAACTTTACCATTTTTCTTTATGATGAGTATATTGTCCGTATTTGCTCTAAAACTATATCCTCCGCAAGAGTTTATATAATCATCAAACTGCATACCATTTACATAACTTTGTGCACCTGGTAGCATCACTTCACCCTGCACTATAACCATATGGCTCTTTTTAGGGATATAAATTTCATCACCATCTTCTAATGTGATAAGTGATAAGTTTGTATCTTTGTTTATAACAACTTTTCCTTTGAGTTCTACTTTTCTTGCTCGATCTATAAAGTTGAGTACAAGTTGTGCTTCTTGTTTTCTGATGATAGCCTCTTCTGTACTCATAGAACCTGTTGTAAGTGTTTTAGCTTCTAAGTCATTGAGCTGTGCATCGAGTAGTTTTTTTTGCTCTTCAGCGATACTTTTTCTATAAAGTTGAAATGAGTCCATATCTGAAAGTGTTGATGGTTTTATCTTTTCAAAAACTTCACCAAGAGTTGAACCTTTTGGTACTACGATGTTATGTAAACTTAGATGCTCACCACTTATCTTTACCTCTATACTTTTCGCATTATGGTCAGGTAAGAACTCTACAACTTCACCACTATGAATAGCAAAGTCTTCATTTCCTTTGATACTATGTATACTTACACTCTGTTCGTTATTTTGATTCCATTTTGTGACTGTAAAGTTTGTTGCTGTTGGGTTTGGAAGAGCTGCTTTTAAGATCGTAGAGAGATCAACACTATCACTTATCATCTCAAATCTATACGGACGTTTTACATCACCATTGATTTCAACATAGTTTTTGACACTTTCAACATTGATAACATCCCCCATTTGAAACTGAAATAAGTCAAGTTTCCCATTGAGTAAAAAGCTATATAGATCAAATGTTTTTATAGGTTTATTGTCTCGAAGAATTGTAATATTTCTATAACTTCCAAACTCATTTTCTATACCCCTAGCTTTATCTAAAAACTGAATAATTGAGTCACTAGAAAGCCCTTCATAAAGCCCAGGTTTGTTTACTGAACCCGTTACAAAAACACTTACAGGCTGGTAGTTTCCAAGGTCTGCATACACAAAAACATTTGTTTTAAATACACTTTTTATTTTTGATTGCAATGTACGCGAAAGTTCTTCATTCTTAAGTCCAACAAGTTTAATAGTTCCAACTTTTGGCAAAAAGATATTTCCTTGGCTATCTACTGGGATACTGGCATTAAAATCAAATGCACCCCAAAGTCTAATACTTACAATATCACCTATATTTATCAAATAGTTAGGATTATAGCGATGTTGTTTATTTTTGGAAAAAGAGCCATTAAAAAGTCTATTACCAAAAACAAGTTTACTCTCTTTCATCACACTTACGTTGTTATCTACATCTTTTGGAGCGACATCAACTTCAATCGCAGCTAAACTTGTAAATAATATAAAAATTGTTATAAATATCTTTTTCATGTTTTACTCTTTATGATCTTTAATAATTTGACTTAACATTGAAAATATACCATACATCAACAACGAAATAATCAATATAGTTATAAAAGTTTTTGGTTTATTCGGATAGGTATACCCATCTGGTAAGTTTGGTTTACTTACTATGCTAAGCGTTTTTGCATTTTTTGCTACGTCTATCTTTGTGGTTTCAAGTTGAATAAGTGCATTCTTATACACCTCTGTATCAAACTCTAATTGCATTTTGAGTTTTTCATACTCTATGAGTACTTTGTTGAGAGGATTTTTTTCACTACCAGTCAAATTGCTTTTCGTTTTTGCGATTGAAGCTTTGATTTCTTTGATCTCATTTCGTAGGTTAACTAACTCAAAATTGTCTTCGTTAAGATAGCTCTTTTTTGTAGCATACTCTATCTTTTTTTGTGTAAGTCGTGCTTCTAGCTCTGCGATGATTCCACTTGATGATGTTGCTTCTGCTGTTGGGTCCAAAAGGAGATGCTTATTTTGATACGCTTCCAGTAATGATGAAGAGTTTTCCATCTTCTCTTTTGCCTTATCAAACTCTACTTCAACAAATTTGAGTTGTTTTATAGCTTTTTTTCTATTGAACTCATTGATCTGATAATCTACATTTTGTACTAAAAACTCTAGTATCTCTTGCGCTTTTTTTGGATCAACATGTGCAAAAGCAACACTTAAAATACCTGAAGTCTCATCATAGTAAATAATTAAGTGTTTATTATAGTACTCTAAAACTTCTTCTGTTGTTGCATCATTTGGTAATCTATCTATAAAATCAATAGCATCACTTTTATAATGTTTTGTAAGTTGAAATTTTGCATCTACTAGTTGATATACATCCAATGACTTTAGATACTCCTCAACTATTTTAGAATCTTGTAACTGAGATGAACTACCCATCCCAAGAAGTGAAAGCCCTAAACTTGAAGCATTTGTAGTTTGGCTCATATCTCTAACAATCAATGCTGTTCTTGATTCATAAAGTTCTGTTTTTAAAAATACAACATAAAAACAACTAAGTAAAAAAAATGTTACAAAAACAAAACGGAGTCTAAACTTTGCATACTTAGTGTTTAAAATACTTCGAGTAATATAATCTTCATCTATTTGTTTGTAGTCTTTATCTAGACGCTCAATAGCCCCAAGCATACCATGACGCTTCACACGTGCAAAACTTTTACGAATTGTCCGATGTTCTTCCTCTTTTGTTTTTTCAAACCAAAATAGTTGTATAAGTTTTTTTATCATCTATATTCTCTTTATTCATTTATATTATTGTATGTATCTATAGCATCATTTATATCATCACAATAGTGTATACTTCCTTGGTGTACAACTATACCTACATCGCATATTTCTTGAAGAACTGGCATGGAATGGCTCACAAGTAAGACATTACTATTTTCTATCTTTTTTTTAAGTGCACTTTTTGACTTCTCTTTAAAATTTTTATCGCCTACAGAGAGGGTTTCATCTATGATGAGATAATCAAAATCGAAAACCAAACTAAGCCCAAAGCTAAGACGTGATCTCATACCACTTGAATATGTTTTAATCGGCATATCAAAATAATCACCTATTTCAGCAAACTCTTTTACAGACTCTACTGCTTGTTCTATCTCATAATCACTTTTTCCATAAATTCGACACACAAACTTCACATTTTGTCGCCCTGTCATAGAACCTTGAAAACCACCTGCTAATCCCATAGGCCATGAAAAACTATTTGCTGAATAAATAACACCAGAGTTTGGAAAATCTATCCCACCAAGCATTCTAAGCAGTGTTGATTTACCAGCACCATTTCGTCCTAAAATTCCTACATTTTTTCCTGAAGGAATTGTTATAGAAACATTATTGAGTATGTATTTTTTTTCATGTTTTGTCTGAAAATATTTTGTAGCATTACGAAGCTCTATCATGAAGAAAGTATCCTTTTTTCACTTTTTGTATAAAAAAATAATCCTATAAAAAGTGGCACTATAGTCCAATACATCATATACTCATAATCAACATAACGTGTGTCTAGTGTATGAAAATAAAAACCGTGAATCATTTCTATAAAATGTACAAGCGGATTATATAAAATAATCTTACGTAAAATTGGTGGCAAAGAATCCACTGTATACATAAGTGCTGAAACAAATAATAATGGTGTCATAAGGATATTCATGATTTTTCCAAATGTCTCATAAAAGTAACTAAACACAGCAGACATTATTCCTAGTCCAAAACCAAAGATGCATAACCAAACTACTGCTAAAATCACCATATTAAAATCTTGCATTGCAATATCAAAGTTAAAAAAACAACCAATAAATATAAATACAGATGTAGCCATAACACTAACAAGTATTTCTAATAATACCCGAGTTACAATAGTATCAAATGGTTTTACTTGTCTGTAAGCAAATAAGCCTTGATTGGAGGAAAAAGCACTCATAGAACGACTCACAATATTTTTCCACAAGAAAAACGCCAAAAAACCTGTCGCTAAAAATACAGGAAAGTCTAATCCTGGCATAGATTTTTCAGATATTGCAGACTTTAATCCTGCAAAAATAAGCACCATAAGCATAGCATCGAATATCGCCCAAAAATACCCCATTTTTTTTGTTCCAAAACGAGTCTGTACTTCTCTCAAAAAAAGTGCCATAACAACAGACTTGAAAATAGCAAACGATGTTCTTTTTGTCATATGTACCTTAAGGTTTTAAATTAATTAAGTGGATATTATAACAAAAAAATTTTAATGTTTTCTAGCCACTAATTTTTCATTTTACCACAAACCAAGGATTTAGCAAATCTTTTTTATTATACACTAGCGGTTGTTCATTTTCATATTGATATGTCATTTTCCCAGCTTCTCGCACTATTGCATCTGCTGCTGCTGTATCCCATTCCATTGTTGGAGCAAGTCTAGGATATATATCGGCTACACCTTCAGCAACCATGCAAAGTTTTAAAGAACTGCCTTTTGAAACTTGCTCAATTTCTTTCGTATCTAAATTGTCAATAAACTCTTGTGTTTCAGCTGAAAGGTGTGATTTTGAAGCTACTACGCTTAGCTTTTCTTTCGGAGTATCATTTGTATAAAGTGGTAATTTTTGTCCATTTTTATATGCACCGTCATCTTTTTTGGCACTATACATCTCTTCAATCACTGGGGCATACACGACACCAAGAACTGGTATATCTTTATGAATAAGTGCAATATTTACGGTAAACTCATCATTCTTTTTTATAAACTCTTTCGTACCATCTATTGGGTCTATACACCAGTAGTAATCTCTATCTTTTCTTTGGACATACTCAACTTGTTTATTTTCTTCAGACATAATTGGGATGTTTGGATACATCTCTTGTAATTTATTGCAAATGATCTCATTTGATTTTAGATCAGCTTCTGTAAGAGGTGATTTATCATCTTTATACTCAATGCTAAAATCTCTATTGTATATTTCCATGATAGCTTTTCCAGCTTGCAGAGCTATATTTTTTATATCTTCAATATTTATATCATCAAGCATTTAAATACCCTTTATCTTTCAAATAGTTTATAATTTTCTCTGTGGCTTTTTCAACACTGATGTCATCATTTTTGATAACTATCTCAGCATTTTTTGGAGCTTCATAGGAGGAGCTTATCCCTGTAAAATTTTGTATATCACCATTACGTGCTTTTTTATACAAACCTTTTGGATCACGACTCTCACAAATCTCTAAGGGTGTATCTACAAATATCTCTATAAATTCATCAGCTTCTACTAGATCACGTACCTGTTGTCGATCAGTAATAAATGGAGATATAAAAGCACTCAAAACAATTGTCCCACTATCTACAAAAAGTTTCGCTACTTCACCAATGCGACGGATATTTTCAACTCTATCTTGATCTGAAAAACCAAGATCATGGTTTAACCCCATACGGATATTATCCCCATCTAAAAGATAAGTATGCTTTTGTAGTTTTAAAAGTTCACTCTCAACTGCATTTGCGATGGTAGACTTTCCACTTCCACTAAGACCTGTAAACCAAAGTATACAAGGCTTTTGATTTTTCAAAACAGTTCGTTCTTGTTTATCGACATGGTGTGGATGCCACACTATATTTTCATTATTTGACATAATTTTTCTCTATAAATTTTACTATGATTTTCACAGCTTCTTCTACAGAAACTGTATCACTCTCAATAATTATCTCTGCGTGTTGTGGTTCCTCATAAACATCATTAATCCCTGAAAAGTTTTCTAGTTCTCCACGTAGAGCTTTTTCATATACACCTTTATAGTCTCTCTCTTGACACGTTTGCAGATCAGCTTTAACATACACGACCACATTATTTTTTACCATCTCTCGAATCGCTTTACGAGACTCACGATATGGTGAAACAAATGATGCAACAGTTGAGACAGAATTGTTTTGCAAGGTTTTGATTAAGTGTCCAATACGGTGCATATGTGCATTACGCTCTTGTCTGGTAAACCCAATATTTGGTATAAGTTCCCGAATATCTTTCGAGTCTATCCTCTCTAATGGAATATCTAGTTTTTGAAGCTCTTGGTATACCGCATCTGCGATAGTAGTTTTTCCACTGAGAGGAAGTCCAGTCAACCATAAATTAAACGGTTCTATCTTTTTTCGTCCCCATCTGATCTTAAACCAAGCACGTTCATGTGCCCAGTATAGTGTGATCTTCGCTACCCATTCCAATGCCCCCGCAGCGATAGCAAGATCAAGTCTACCAAAAAATATATAGACAATGATTATAGTTGTAGTAGTTGCCACCAGTCTCCAACTAAACCCTTTTACTAATGATCGAATATTTGTGTCTTTATACATTAGATCTCTTTACAGCCCCACTCTGGGAAGTTTATCCGTACATACTCGTTTAAAGCACGTTCCTCTTGTGTGTACTCTCTTTTGCTCTCTTGATTGTCCAAACCATCCATGATTATAGAGGAAACTATCATTCCAGCACCTACTGTGTTGTTTGTATAGCGATCAATCACTATAAAACTACCAGTATAGCGATTTTTACTATAAGAATCTACAGCTATTTTTTGATCAAGCCAAAGGGTGCACTTTGCTATATCATTGAGTTCAAGTTGATGGCTACTTAGTTCTTCAAAAGTGTTCACTTCCTTTTTGTACTCGATCGATTTAAAACTACCATTGATCACAGATGTAGCACGTTTTATGATATAGTTCGTGCCTAACTTCATAGGTTTTTCATCCATCCACACCATCATGATACTAAATTTATTTGAAACATCTGGAATATCGCTTGATTTTACAATCATATCTCCACGACTTATGTCGATCTCATCTTCAAGTGTAAGTGTTGTAGCCATAGGTGCAAATGCTTTCTCGATCGTCTCTACGCTTTCATCTTTTGTACGTGGACGTAACTCTTTTATATCATTTGATACTATTGACTTTACCTTAGAAGTTTTACGTGAAGGAAGAACTGTAATCTCATCCCCAACTTCTATCTCACCACTTGCGATCGTTCCACAAAAACCTCTAAAGTTTAAGTGTGGACGGTTGACATATTGAATGGGAAGTCTAAAATGTTCATTTGCTTTTTTATTTACAGTTATAGTGTCTAAAAGCTCCATCAATGGCTTATCTGTATACCAAGTGCATTTCTTAGAATTTGAAACAATATTGTCACCATCTAATGCAGAGATAGGGATATATTTAAACTCTATATTGTTACGGTGTGGTAAGTTTGGAATAACTTTTTCATAATCAGCTTTAATCTCTTCAAATCTCTCCTCTGAAAAGTCAACTAAGTCCATCTTGTTAATCGCTACAATGATGTTTTTTATCCCTAAAAGCGAAGAGATATATGAGTGACGTTTTGTTTGTGTAAGTACCCCTTGACGAGCATCTATTAGAATGATTGCAACATCAGCTGTTGAAGCACCTGTGGCCATATTACGAGTATACTGTTCATGCCCTGGAGTATCTGCAATGATAAACTTACGTTTATCTGTTGAGAAAAATCTATACGCGACATCGATTGTAATGCCCTGCTCTCGTTCACTTGCCAGACCATCTACTAAAAGTGCTAGGTCAATTTTATCGCCAGTAGTTCCACTTTTTTTAGAGTCTTTTTCAATTGCACTCAACTGATCCTCAAAGATCATTTTTGAGTCATACAACAAACGACCAATTAAAGTAGACTTTCCATCATCAACAGAGCCACAAGTGATGAAACGTAAAATCTCTTTATTTTCATGTTCTTTGAGATAAGCTTCAATATTTTGAGAGATGAGTTCTGATTGGTGTGCCATTAAAAATATCCCTCTTGTTTTTTCTTCTCCATACTTGCATCGCCATCACTATCGATCAAACGTCCCTGACGCTCACTTGTAGTTGTTAAAAGCATCTCTTGGATAATCTCTGGAAGTGTTGTAGCTTCAGAATTAATAGCACCAGTAAGTGGATAACAACCAAGTGTACGAAAACGTACCATTTCCTCTTTTGCAGTTGCACGTAACTCCTCAGGCATACGATCATCATCTACCATAATCTTCGTACCCATATACTCAACAACCGGACGTTTTTTAGCAAAATAAAGTTCTGGGATAGGGATACTTTCCAAATAGATATACTGCCAGATATCAAGTTCTGTCCAGTTACTTAAAGGAAACACACGAATAGATTCCCCTTTTGTGTGTCTACCATTATAAACATTCCAAAGCTCTGGGCGTTGATTTTTCGGATCCCATCTGTGGTTTTTATCACGAAAAGAGTAGATACGCTCTTTTGCACGTGATTTTTCCTCATCACGACGTGCTCCACCAAAAACAGCATCAAACTTTTGGATGTCTAACAGCTGCTTCAACCCCTCTGTTTTCATAACATCTGTATGTAATGCTGAACCATGTACAAAAGGAGAGATATCCATCTCATCACCCTTAGGATTGGAGTAAACGATTAACTCCATTCCAACCTCTTTAGCATGACGATCACGAAATTCTATCATCTCTTGAAATTTCCACTTTGTATCTACATGCACAAGCGGTAGTGGTGGAGGTGCTGGATAAAATGCTTTTTGAAGTAAATGTAGCATGACAGAAGAGTCTTTTCCAACTGAGTAAAGCATAGCAGGGTTTTGAAACTCTGCTATCACTTCACGCATTATATGAATAGATTCAGCTTCTAGTTGTTTGAGGTGGGTTAATCTTTTGTTTTTGGACAAACTTTTCCTTTACATTTTTCTAGCAACTAAAGAGGCTACACGAGTTTTTTCACCCCTTAAGTTTATATCATCTTTCTCTTCGTAGTAGATAATATCTAGTCCGATAAAAGCGTGTAAAAGCTCATTTTTTCTAAGTAAAAATTCTGGATTTGCTGGGTTATTAAAATCCCCATGAGCGACTATAAAAGTCTCATAAACAAGTACACCACCACTTTTAAGAGCATCTTTGATTTGTGGGTGTAAACGTCTGCTTAAAAAGTTGATATTTGTTATGAGATCATAATTATTTGTTTCAAGATTATATGTATCTAAATCTGTTTCAATTTTATTGATTTTTGGATCATCTTTTACTTGTGAAAGTGCATAGTCACTGATATCAACAGCATCTACTTCAAAACCGCTCTCCGCCATAAAGTGGGTATTTCGCCCTATTCCACATGCTATATCTAAAGCTTTGCCAATATTTTCTTCTGAAATAAACTTCTCTAGCAACGGTTCAACATTATGTCGCATCGGTTTTTCAACATGACGTTTATTCCATCGCTCTTTATCTGTTATCATGACAATCTCCCTTTATAATCTTCATATCCAAATTGTTTTACAATTTCTATCTCACCATTTTCTCGTTTTATTGCCAGAGATGGAAGTTTTATACCATTAAAAGTTGTATTTTTGACAAAAGTATAGTGAATCTGATCTTCAAAAATAATCTGATCACCAACTTGTAACAGCTCATCAAAAGAATAATCTCCCATAATATCACCTGCCAAACAAGTATTTCCACCAAGTCTATAGGTATATGGTTTTTCACCAGCTTCTCCACTTCCTCGTACCATTGCTCGATATGGCATCGCTAATGTATCTGGCATATGTGCTTCAGCAGAGGTATCTAAAATAGCTACATTCATACCATTTTCAAATGTATCAAGTACAGAAGAAACTAAAAATCCGCTCTCCCAACCAACCGCTTCACCTGGTTCAAGATAAACATCAATATTATTATATTTTTTCTTAAACTCTTTGATTAACCAAATAAGTTTTTCAACATCATACCCTTTTCGAGTGATATGATGTCCACCACCAAAGTTGATATATTTTAAGTTTTGCAAATATTTTCCAAACTTTTCATCAAAAGCATTAAGTACCTCTTCAAGTGCATCAGCATCTTGTTCACAAAGTGCATGAAAATTTAAACCATCAAGATATTCTAATACATTTTCATCGAAATTTTTTAATGTTGTTCCAAGTCTTGAATAGAGTCCACAAGGATTATAAATATCTACAGGAGAAGATGATACCTCTGGATTAACTCTTAGAGATATCTCTATATGTGGATTTATCTCTTTTACTTTTGTGGCAAATTTATAGAGCTGATTTGGAGAGTTAAAAACGATATGATCAGAGATAGCTGCTATCTCTTCTATATCTTCCTCTTTAAAAGCTGGTGAATATGTATGTACCTCTGCTTTTTCATTATGTTTACAAAACTCTTCACGAGCTAGTTTTGCTTCATGTAAACCACTTGAGGTACACCCTTGCAGATACTGGGCAACAATATCAAAAGTTGAGTACATTGCAAAACCTTTAAGTGCTAAAATTATTTTAGCTCCACTTTGTTTTTGTACATAATCAAGAAGCTCCAAATTCTTTTTTAAAAGTGCCTCTTCACATATATATGCTGGTGTTGGTATATTTATCAACTTATTCCTCATTTTTGTTTAATTTTTCTTTGATTCTACTAGTTACTTGTAAAAAGTGGTCAACTCCAAACCCCTTATCTTCTATCAGATCACAAGCATGTGCTATAGAGTTTTGTGTAAGTATCTCTTTTGCATTGATAGCCGTTCTTACTACATCTAAAGAGAATATATATGCCTCCATCTGCGGGGAAGTATCCTCACCTATATAATCCAACTCTTTAAGGATACTTACATAAAGTGGGTCTAAATTCCAATGTTCAAATAACACACCTGTCACATAACTCGATGTTGTTCCAAAGAAGTTATTTTCATACTCTATCAAGTCATCAGCTTTTAATAAACCATCTTGAAACTCTTTAATTTTTCCAGCCTTTACAATTTCACGTGATGTAACCAATTTTCCACTTTCCATGATAAGTGCTAATGGTGTCATCACCTGTGCATGATGAAGGTCTATTTTAGAATACCATTGATTCATTAAACTACTTTGCAGGTGAGAAATCTGATTAAATTGAGTGCTACTTATCCCATAGGGACGAAGATTAGCTATAATCAAACTTTCAGCACAAAACTTTATAACCAAGCCATAAATTGTCTGTGTTCCAAACAATGTCACCGCTTGTGATACTGATGCTATTTTTCTTGAAAAACCATAATAGGGTGCATTGATTATCTTGAGTATATTTACAGTCAAAGAAGCATCTGATTCTATTGCATAAACTAGATTTGTAATATTGACATTTTCAGCACCATTAACGTAGAGTCGCTCAACTACTTTTGCAGTATCAGACAATGGGGGAAGTTCTTTTATCCCATCTACTATGGTGTCAAAATCCATCTATTAAACCTCTAACTCTTTTACTTTCCAAGGCAGACCTTGAGAGTTCATCTCTTCCATAAATGGGTCTGGGTCTAGTTGTTCCATATTGAACACACCTTGACCTGACCAGATTCCTTTTAACATCAGTTTTGCACCGATCATTGCTGGAACTCCAGTAGTGTAAGAAACTCCTTGAGAAAGTACTTCAGCGTAGCACTCTTCATGATCTTTGACTTGATAAATGTATATCTTTTTCTTTATACCATCTTTGATACCTTCAGCAACAATACCGATGTTTGTTTTACCTTTTGTTCGTGGACCTAGACTTGCTGGATCAGGAAGTAAAGTTTTCAAAAATTCTATTGGGATGATTTTTTGTCCTTGGTGTTCTACTGGCTCGATCCCAAGCATACCAACATTTTGAAGCACTTCCATATGTTTAAGGTAGCTTTGCCCAAATGTCATAAAGAAACGAATACGTTTTAAACCTTTAATATTTTGCACAAGTGATTCCATCTCTTCATGGTAAAGCAGATAAGAATCTTTGGGACCAACTTCAGGATAATCCCAAACTTGCATAATCTCCATAGGCTCTGTCTCAATCCATTTACCATTTTCCCAGTAACGCCCTTTTGCACTTACTTCACGAAGGTTAATTTCAGGGTTAAAGTTTGTAGCAAACGGATAACCATGGTCACCAGCATTACAATCTAAAATGTCAATAGTATGTATCTCATCAAAGTAATGTTTTTGTGCATACGCACAAAATACATTTGTAGCACCTGGATCAAACCCAGAACCAAGAAGTCCCATAATCCCAGCTTCTTTAAACTTCTCGTCTCTTGCCCATTGCAGTTTGTACTCAAACTTTGCTTCATCTGGGTGTTCATAGTTTGCAGTATCAAGATATGGTGTATTTGTTGCGATACATGCATCCATAATGGTTAAATCTTGATAAGGAAGTGCAACATTGATAACAATACTTGCACCCACTTTGTTTATAAATTCTATAAGTTCTTGTCTATTATCAGCATCTATACTTGCTGTTTGGATAGTTATGTTTTTGATTTCACTAGCTATCTCATCACATTTAGATTTAGTACGGCTAGCAAGGATAATATTGCCAAATACATCAGCATTTTTAGCACATTTATGTGCAACAACTCTTCCTACTCCACCAGCACCGATAATCAAAGTAGTATTCATTTAAATTCTCTCCTAAAAAAATAAAATTATACCATTTTAAAAGCGATTAAAAGCACAAAAATCCATATCATGGCAGTAACAATAAGACTAAGAAGTACAAGTGTAGCACCTACATCTTTTGCCTTTTTTGCCATGATATGATAATCAACAGTAACAAGATCAACTACACGCTCAATAGCAGAGTTGGCCACCTCTGAAGCCACAGGGATAAATAAAGAGATAAAAAGAATTGCAGAGTATTCAAACTCTATCGGTAATACCCATGCGACAACCCCCATACTAAAAAGCATAAGTAATTGCCATTTAAAAGAGGTTTCTGTTTTTACAACATCAACAAACCCCTCAAGTGCATAACGTCCATTTCTAAAAAGGTTATGTTTTGGTTTATTCATCTTCATGGTTTTCCTTCATCTGTTTTACTTTTTTTTGTACTTCATCTGCTTTAGAAGTATTGTTAAGTGGTGTTGCAAAATTTACTCTCACTACACGTCTAGAAAAGAACTTTTTATGTTGGTTTGGTCTTTTATTTTTTGCAAATAAACTTCCATAAAGTCCATCTATAAAAAATGGGATAATAACACCATCATAATTTGTATCAATCAGTTCAAATCCTTTTTGAAAGCTACCAAGTTTTGTACTTTTTGCTATAGCTCCCTCAGGAAAAATTGCTACGATTTTACTATTTTTTAATCTTTTTGAGGCTTCATTTAGGGCATCTTTAAAAGCTTTAGGTGAGAGTGGTATCACTTCCCCTTTTTTCATAACAGGTTTGAGCCATTTTTTGGAATAAATATCTTTATCCATCATGTAGTTTATTCTTCTTCTAAAAGGAAATTGTAAGATAGCCCAATCAAGCCAACTTACATGATTTCCTAAAAGTAAAACTGCTTTATCGTTTGGAACATTTTCTAAACCAATATATTCAAAACGGTATCCAAAAGATAAAACAAAACCCACAATACTCCAAAATATCTCTACAGCATAATGTCTAAAAAGTGTATAAAGAAGATAAAGACCTACAAACCCCATAAAATAAAACAACACTTCTGCATTCATTCCAAAATAAGCAAATATCGTTGTGATAAGTAAAAATGAGATCATAAAAATATTTTGTACAAAATTATTAGCAGCAAGAATCATCCCTAAATGAACATTTGAAGAGAGGTATTGAATCCTTGCATTAAGTGGTACAAGTAAAAATGCTGAGAATACTCCAAATAGAGTGAACATAATAGCTATAATCACCATCGAATGTACAAAAGGGACCATAAATACAATGAGAGTTAAAAAGATAGCACCTATGCCAGTGAGTCCTAAATTAATATGGTGTTTTGAAAGTTTTGCAGCAAAAATTGAACCTGCAACAATTCCTATACCAGCAAGTGCCATCACACCTTGAACAAAAATCGTATTTGTAATCCCTATCTCAGTTTTTGCATACTCTCCAAAGATTGCCAGTACTACTTGAGAGATTGACCAGAAAAAACTTAACGCCAAAATAGCATCGAAAATCTCTTTTTTACGTGTAATTGATTTGAGGTTTTTCAAAAGATATGCACCAGTAATATAGCGCTTAAAAACGAACTTTCTTTCACTAACTTGTGTTTTTGTATTTGGAAGTTTTGAGGCTAAAAACCATTCAATGATGGAACTAATAACTAAAAGCCATCCTAAAGGTGCAATTCCTTGTAATATATCTGATTCTGTTGTTAAAGTACTTTCATAAAAAGATTCAAATAAAACTGTATAGGTAATAATTCCACCTAAAATAGCAACAGTAGTAGTGGCTTGAATAGCAGCATTACCAGCACTTATAAATTTTTCACCAACAAGTTCTTTGATGTAGCCATATTTTGCAGGGGAATAGATAGCACTTTGCAAGGCTAATAAGAATGTCATCGAAAAAGTAAAGAAAAACCATCCTTGGTAATATCCGTATGTAATAAGAAGTGTTATAACAACAGCTGCAAGTGCTGAATGTTGCATAATTTTACTTTTTGCATACTTATCAGCTAAAAAACCAGATGGGGAAAATACCAAAACAAAAGGCAATAATACAAGTGCATTTACAATAGCTGTAAGCATGATTTGTGTTGAGCCATCGTATATTTTAAAGACTGTGTTTTGAATAATGATTTTATGTCCAAGATCAGTAAATGCATTTAAAAAAACAACTACAATGTAGTTTATCATTCCTACAAAGGCAAAAATTGATTTAGGCAAGTGTCGTGCTCCAACCTTCATAATATCCATGATCTTTTTCAAGACTTTTACATAACAGCGTGATCTGTGCTTCTAAAGTTTGTGGAAGTACATTATGAGTTTTCACAAGTGCTATGCCATTATCAAAATCTGCTGAAGCTATGTCATCTTTATACTCAAAACCACCTAAAGACAACTCATTTATATAACGCTCTTTTTGTGTAGGTGTATCAAAGTGAATGTAATGTTCAACTGGACGTTCTAATTCAAGTTTATCACCCTCTTCTTCAAGTTGATCAATAATATTTTGACTCTGAATAAGATGAAGTTCTAATTCACTTGGGTAAAGATTGTAGTTATAAAAATCCCACTTATTATCTTTAACTACATTCGCCTCATATAAATATTCTAATGAACTCAAAATTGAGGTAACTTTATTGCTTAAAGATTTAGAGTCTTGAGAGTAAAAATAGAGCTCACTCCATCCATCCAGCACCCTACTTCCAACATATTTCGCATCTTCATTATGCTCAATACTTAATATAATAGATGCTTTAGTTTCTAAAAACTCTTCATATTTTTCTTGTACTTTATTTTCAAGATCAAACTTGATAAATACACTAAAAAGCCATGGATATTTTTGCATATATCCATATGCATTTAAATCCACTTCTGTAGCTATTTTTTGCCCATCTTCTTGTTTGTAGTAATTTTGTGTCATATTTTCCCATTTTGGTGATTAAATTCTGGAACTATCTCTTTTAGTTTTGATAACTGCTCCTCAGTACTTAAAAGTTCTTCAATATCATCTACTAATTTTTCGATATTATACTCAGTTCTTCCAGCTACTGTAATAGACTCATACTCTGTTTTTGTATCACTATCGCTAATTAAAAGTTCTTCATAGAGTTTTTCACCAGATCGAAGTCCAGTAAACTCTATAACAATATTTTCTCTACCACTAAGCTCAATCATTTTTTGAGCTAAATCAACAATTTTTATAGGTTTACCCATATCAAGTATGAAGATTTCCCCGCCTTGCCCAATACTTGCAGCTTGAAGTACAAGTTCACATGCTTCAGGAATAAGCATAAAATAACGTGTAATATCTGGATGCGTAACGGTAACTGGCCCACCATTTTGTATTTGAGCCTTAAATTTTGGGATGACACTTCCACTACTTCCAAGAACATTTCCAAACCTAACCGATACAATCTCTGTTGTATTTGCCAAAACATTCTGTGCATAAAGTTCACATATACGCTTTGTAGTCCCCATAACATTTGTTGGACGAACTGCCTTGTCTGTAGAGATAAGAACAAACTTTTCAACCTCGTATTTAATTGCACAATCTATAGAGTTTTTCGTTCCAATCACATTGTTGACAATTGCTTCATGAATATTATCTTCTACAAGTGGCACATGTTTATAGGCCGCTGCATGGATGACAATGTCTGGCTTGTATTTTTCAAATGTGGCATCTAAGAGCTCTAAATTTACAACTGATTGCATTACAAGAGCTGGATTAAATTGTGAAAGTTCCTCTGCAATTTGATACAAATTAAACTCACTATGATCAAGCAAAATCAACTCTTTTGCACCAAAAAATGCACATTGTCTACTAATTTCGCTTCCTATACTTCCACCAGCACCAGTGATAAGTACTTTTTTATCTTTGATAAATTTTTCAATAAGTTGCTTATCAAGATCTTGAGGATTTCTAGCAAGTAAATCTTCAACAGATATATCTTTTAATTGTGTAGACAGTGCCTCATTACTTAACATCTTATCTAATGATGGAAGAATTTTAATAGAAATAAAAGAGTTGTAAAAACGATTATATACTTTTTGCATAACATCTTTTGAAACACTTGGCATTGCTATAACTAAAAGATCATGTTTTTTTCCTTGAATTACTCCTTCCAAATCATTTGGAGAAACAATTGGTATACCATCTACACTACGTCCTTGAAGCCCTTGATTATCATCACAAAAATACTTAACTTTATACTCACTATCCCTAAACTCTTCTTCAATTTTTATACCAGCTTTACCTGCACCATAAATAATCAAACTTTTTGTTTTTGAAATACGACTTTTATTTATCAAATAATAATAGGTATACATAATAA
Organism: Sulfurimonas sp.; assembly: GCF_050296975.1. GTDB lineage: Bacteria > Campylobacterota > Campylobacteria > Campylobacterales > Sulfurimonadaceae > Sulfurimonas. Next base: position 75,352 of record NZ_JBNKRX010000008.1, on the reverse strand, counting down.
AGTTGATAGCTACCAAATACGTCATCGCTTCACTGAGCATAAAAGCTATACGTATTTTCCCATATAAGATAGGCATATATACAAATAATGGAGCAATTACTACTATACTTTTGAGTAAAAATGTTTTTTGTGTGGCTTTTGACCACGATAGAGAATAATCTTTATAAATCGTAAAAGAAGCCACAAGTCTTGCAAAAATAACGACAAAAATAATATTCCAATCTATTTGTTGATGAAATATAAAAAAAGTCCATGTGAAGGTAACTATACTTAAAAAAATTATTACCAAGATATTGAGTACTCGTTTATCTAAATTCATAGACTTATTTTACCAAAACAATTATTCAAAAGGCTTTTTTGTATCAACAAATTTCATAGTTATAAATAATAAAACCATTGTGAGAAAAAAGCTAAGAGCAATATTTGACAAAAAGAAAACAAGTGAAAAAGTTATGAGGTTCAAAACAATAGCATAATTTGTCACTTTAAAATGACTCCATCCAGCTTGAATAAGCCTTTGATACGCATGTTTTTTATGTGATTGAGAGAGTTTTTCTTTATTGAATCTTCTTCTGATTAATGTGTGTGTTGCATCAAACCAAAAGAGTGAAAAAAGTATAATCCACACCCATAAAGTTTCACTATTTTGATTGGCATAATAGATTGTAAAAATAGCGATATTATACCCTAAAAGCGTACTTCCAACATCCCCCATAAAGATTTTTGCCCTATTGTAATTCCAAAATAAAAAACCAAGAACTGCTACAGCTAAAACTATAAAATGTGCTCCACCAAAAAATACAATACCACTAAGACTTAAAAAAACGAATTCACTTCCAACATAGCCATTTATCCCATCTATAAAATTTGTAAGATTTATGTACCAAAGAATCAAGAAAAAAGCGAAAATAGATGTAATATAAATATTTGAAATTTCAAAAATACCAAAAGTAAGAGTCTCTAATCCACCTAAAAAATATAATCCAGCTAACGCGACTAAACTTTGAACACTTAATCTTAACTTTGGACTAAGCTCATAAATATCATCGACAAAGCTCACAATTGAGATCAATACACCTGCTAAAAGTGCGTAAAAGAGTTGCTGCTCAATTTGATGGTTAATAAATAGATATAACAATCCACCAAACCATGTCACAGCTATTGCAATTCCACCACCATGTGGTGTTGGAACAGTATGGGAACTTCTTTCATTTACTGTAGCAACTAGTGATTTTTTGATTGCGTAGTTTTTTATGAAATATGTCAATGAAAAGGAGAATAAAAATAAAATAATGTAAATCATATATTTTCTCCTTTAATCGTAAAACTTATTCCTTCTTCAAGAGTATACAAATTTTCTAGAAACAGTTTTTGTTTCGTTCTTTCATTGTTTACCTCCAATGATCCATATAATCTTTTATAAAAAGATGGTTTAAAAAATTTCAATAAACTTTCAAAGAAAGGTACTTTTATTAAGTAAATTCTCTTCCCTAAAGCATTAGCAATATATTGAACTAATTGTGTAGTACTTATGACTTCATTATCACTCGCTAAATATACTCCTGAACATTTCTGCTGTATAACAGTATCAACTAAATGGCAAAGATTTCCAATATATACCATACTTCGTCTATTCTTAATACTACCAAATGGTAAAACAGGTGTTTTATTTATCAAATTTATAAGGTTTCGAATATTTGCTTTTACACCATATCCATATACAATTGGTGTTCTAACAATAGTTACTTTAAAAGTTGTATCTTCCATCTCTAAAAGTAACTTTTCTGCTTTTAATTTACTTTTCCCATATTCATCTTGAGGAGTACATACACTCTCTTCTGTATATACAACATCTGATTCCTCACCATAAACTTTTATAGTACTCATAAAAACAAACTGTTTTACACCCGATTCCTTTGCTTTTTTTGCCAACTGCAAAGTTTGAGTAACATTAACTCTTTCATACTCTCTGTCACTTGCCCCAGACATTTGGTGTACTAATGCAGATAGATAAAAAATAGTATTTATATTGTTTAACTCCAACTGTTCTAGTTTATCACGTAAAAAACTGAATGTTTGAAAAGAATATTTATTTTGATACTTTTGAATAAAATATTGTCCTATAAAACCATTTGAACCTGTAATTAAAATCTTTTGCATATTTAATTCTCATATAATTTAAAATGTTTTTGTACAACTTTAGCAATATCAAATTCTTTTTGAGCTAAATCTCTACCTGCTTGTCCCATTTGAATTCTTAAAGCATCATCTAATATAAGTTGTTTCATTGTATCTGCTAAGGAATTAACATCTTTAACTTTACATAAAAGTCCAGTGACATTTGGTTCTATAGCATCTCTACAACCGGGGACATCTGTTGTGACTATTGCTCTTCCACAAGCTGCAGCTTCAAGAAGAACTTTTGGTAAACCTTCTCTATATGATGGAAGGACTACAATATTTGCTTTTGAAAATACTCCAGAAATGTCAGAGCTAAATCCATGTACTTTTACAAAACCTTCAGTTTTAATTTGTATTAAATCATCATTTGTTAGAGTTGCAGGATTAAAATGGTCAACATCTCCATATAGTTCAAAACTTACATCAAATCCATCAAGTTTTAACTTTTTTGCTGCTTGTATATATTCCATAACACCCTTATCTTTTAAAAGACGGCATGCCATTGCAACAGTTACTTTTGAAGTATCCTCTTGAATAAACTTATATTTTTGAATATCTACACCTGCACCCCGAATAATCGTAATTTGTTTCTCTTGAACAGTATTCAAAGATTCTATAAGCCCTTTATCAAAAATATTTTCAGTTATTATTGAATTATTTTCTCCACTAATTGCTAATTTATACATAGTTTTTACAATATTTCTAATAATAAAGCCTTTGAATCCTTTTGCAATAAAAACATATCCTAACCCAGTAATATAAAAAACTTTTTTGGGAATCTTTAAAAAGCGAGAGGCAATTCCTCCATATAAAATAGGTTTAATGGTCAAAAGTTCTAAAATGTGTGCTTGAGTATCTTTGATAATTTTATATACTTCTATCATTGTTTTTAGTTCAGTTTTAATACTTGTACCACTTCGCGAGAGTTGTAGAGGATGTACAATAAATCCTAAACTTTCTAAATACTCCTTTTTATCCGTTATCCCACATGCTATATGTACTTCATATCCTCTTTGCAGTCCTTCTAACCCAATTGGTAAAAAATGAGATATAAAAAACCAATCAACATTGATAATATATAATATTTTTTTCATCTAAATCTTTCTAAATCATTTACAAAACTTTTATAAATCTCATCATGCTGTTTTACAACTGACTCAAGTGAATAAAATTGAGATATTTTTTCATATAATATTTGTGACTTATTTTTTGCCATTTCATAATTTTCTAAAACTTGAATCATATTTGCTTGAAAATCTTTTATATCACATACATATGAATTTTGAGTGTTAAGTAGACTTGGTATACTACCAACATTTGTTGCAACTATAGGTATTTGTGATGCACCAGCTTCTAAAATTGCTATTGGTAATCCTTCCCAAAGTGAGGGCATAATCAAACAATGTGCTTTTGATAACAATTCTGGAATATCATCTCTGGTTCCTAAAAGTTTTACAACATTCTTTAAATTATACTTCTGAATTAGATTATTTAAATCATTAAATAAATAACCATTTCCTACGATCTGAATTTGAAAATTATATTCTCCAACTAGTTGTTTTGCTATTTCAATAATAAACTTGTGATTTTTCACATCTTCTAAACGCCCTACACTAATAAATGTAAATTCACTTTCCTTCTCACCATGCGGATAAAATTTTTTTAAATCTATACCATTTGGAATTAATTTATAGTTTGATTTGTAAAAATATTTTATGATCTCCTTTGAAAAAACAATATCCATATTACGAAGTGGCTTTAAAAGATAAATCAAAAGCTCCATGTATTTTGAACCAATAACAACATTATGTGAAGTAAAAATAATCTTTAATTTAGGATGAAATATCTTTAAAATAGAACTTACAATAAGGGAATGTACCATATGTGCATGTATAATATCAACTTTATGTGTTTTGATAAATCTATTAAAAAAAAACAACATACTAAAAAAATCTTTTAAAGAATTGTCTTTATATAAAATTTCTGTTTTTATGCCACTTTTAACAAACGATTCTAATAACTCATCTCTTTTAGATAAACCAATAACATAAAGATCATAATCATTTTTATTGAGTGTTCTAGAAAGATCATAAACAACCTTTTCTGCTCCTCCCATACCAAGCCCAGTTACTAACTCTAATATAGAAATTTTTTTCATTTTTCATAACCAAATAATAAAAAATCATCTTTATATTTTTCATAAACTATCTCTCTTAACTCTTCTGGCCATACATATTCTTTTTTATCTTTTGAAGATTCGTTAAGATGATAAATTTGTTCGATGTCAATATAATGAATGATTTCTCTGGTAAACTTTTCAAACTCTTCTAATTTCCAAACTTTATCTAGTAATATATTTTTATTTTCATCATGTGTAAATAAATATTGCGGTTGAAATACATAGTCCTCTTTTGTAATATCTGTCTCTTTTAACCAAAGTTTCACAAAACTTTCAAAAGTATCAAACTTGTATGATGAATAAACTTTTTTATTTCTAATCCCCATAATTCCTGTACCATTTTGTTTGACAAATTTATATGCTGATCTAACTCTGTTATAAGGATTTCTAACTACAGAAAATTTAAAAGATTTATCAAATAAATCACCCAAAACTTTTTTCAATAATCGAGCTTTAAAATGTCCCAATGTTCTACTATATACAGAATACGAAATAGATGTTCCTGCTGCTTTTGGAACATGAATAAAAATAATTTTATTTTTATAATATTTTCGTTTTCTTTTAAGTTCTATTATTTCATACATATTATTTGAAAGGATATTTTGATAAATATTTTTATATATAAAATTTTTTAATTTTTCACTCATATAAACTCTCAATAGCTTTTACAAATACTTCTACATTTTGTTCATGTGAACATATCTTATTAACACGTTCAAAACTATTTTTTCCTAAGGTATTATCAATGTTTTCATCTAAAATAGATATTATTGCATTTGTCAATTCTTCCACATTTTCTGGTTCAATAAATTTTCCACATGTATCATCTAGCAAATCATAAGCACTCCCAACAGCTTTCGTTGAAATAATTGGTTTTGATAATAACATAGCTTCATTAACAACAAATCCCCAACTTTCAATCTGAACATTTGAGCTTAAATTAAATCTAGTTGGTAAAACAAAAACATCACATTGTTTCATCATACCTAGAGATTCTTCATGATTCATTACTCCATAAAAAAAATAGCTACCACTTTTTAGATATTGTTTTGCTTTTTCTTGACATTCTTCTAAAAATACACCATCTCCTACTATATGCAATTCACAGTTATCAATCCCTTTCATTGCTTCAATCAAAATATCTAGTCCTTTATATTTAACAATTCTCCCCAAATACAATATTTTATATTTAGAATCATCACCTAAATAATTCACATTATCATTTATATCAGTTATTTGAGTAGTATTGTAAGCAATATATATCTTTTCTTGATTGATATGAAAGTACTCTACTAGCATTTTTTTTACTTGTGAACCAGTAACAACATAAACATCAACAAAGTACTTTAAATATATTCGAACAATTGGCAAAATAAATTTATATTTTTTCACTTCATAAGGATATCGCCACATCTCTTCAAATAAAACAACTTTTTTTCCAAACAATTTAAACAAAGGCGTTAAAAATAAAAATGGTATTGAAACACAACTTGATAAAATTGCTATGTCAAATTTTTTAAAGGGTAGTAAAAATAATCCAAAAGAAAAATTATCAAATGGAATAGATTTAACTTCATTTAATTGTTTGTATTTTATAGATATTTCTTTTAGTGACTTTTGCACATCATTAAAATTAAAAGTTCCCTCTTTTAAAACCTTTGTAAAAATATACTCAATAGTAAAAGTTTCTGCTAACTTTGCAAATAAACCTTTTCTATAAGATCTTATAGCTGGATGTATAAAAAGTAGTTTTTTATTTTTTAATTCCATATCCAAAACCTTTCTTATTCGCATAAAGAATTTCACTTGGTAGTAACCCTTCAAATGCCTGTTTTAAAATCAACTTGTTATTTGCCCATCCATCTTTTTTAGCTATTTTTTTATGTGCATCAATCTTAAATGCCATCTCTATAACTCGATGATCTAAGAATGGGGCTCTTGCTTCAATAGAGTACATCATAGGTGGAATATCTGTACTAATAGTTATGGAATGCGCGTTTTCACTCATCAGTCCAATCCAATTTGAACTATCTATGTAATGGTTAGTTTGAATTTTATTTGCCCAAAAGTCTATCAAAGTACTATAATCAAAATCGTTATAGCCTTTTTCTTTAGCTTCTTTTGCATAAAGATACCCTTTTCGTCTGAAGTTTTCTTTTTGTGCTAATTCAAACATAAGCTTTAAATCTGATCGAAAACTAAAAACTTTTTCAAAAGTTTTCAAAAGTACATTTGGCAAAAATTCAATCATTTTTACCATATCTGAAAAAAGAAGTTGTTTATTTGCACCATCATATCCATAAAATATCTCATCAGCTCCTATTCCACTCATAACTACTTTAATATTCTCTTTTGAAATTTGTTCATAAAGTCTCGCTGCATGTGTTAGAGGTAAAAGTCTTACCTCCTCACCATAAATTGCTATCATTTTTTGATAAAGTTCTTCTTGTCTTTTTTTATCATACTCAAAAACCTTCAAAGGTACATTAAATAACTGTGCAACCTTTTTCGCACGACCCAATTCTTCATCATCAGCTCTTAGAGAAAATGCTTTTGGTTTCAGTCCATGTTTAACCATCAATCCAGTAATAATTGAACTATCAACGCCTCCACTTAAAAGAGTCGCTATCTCAACATCTGCTCTTTCTCTCAACTTTACAGCATCATCGATAATATTGTAAACATCCTCTTTTGTAATGCTCTCATCATAAGACATAGCTGGTGCCCAATAACACCATTTTTTTATTATTTTTTGATTTTTTATTATCATTGCATGGGCAGGTTCTAATCGTCTTATACTTTTGTATCGAGTATATGGTTCAGGAATATGTTTAAAATTTCTTAAAAAACTATATGCTATTGCTATTTCATCTGGTCTATTATCAAATATCCCTATACTAAATAATGCTTCTAATTCAGATGCAAAATAAAAACCTCTTTCATGTTCACTATACACAAACGGTTTTTTCCCTATCCTATCCCTTGCACAAAATAGCATTTGTTCTTTTTGATCGTAGATTGCGAATGAAAACATACCATTAAACTTTTCAATACACTTTTCCCCGTATTCTATATAACTAGCTAATAAAACTTCAGTATCACTATGGGTTTTAAAGTCATATTTCAGTGTACTTTTCAATTCAAGATAGTTATAAATCTCTCCATTAAATACTATAGAATATCTTCCGCAATTTGATATAAAAGGTTGATTTGCCATTTCATTAAGATCAATAATAGCGAGCCTGTTATGACCTAATGTAATTGTATCTATTGAATACTTTGAACTGTTATCAGGTCCTCTATGATATTGTTTTTGCAAAATTAAATCTACATATCTTTCTTGTTGGTCAATACTATTATTTGACCAAATTCCAACTATCCCACACATCTAACTTTTCCTAATGATTTTAAATATTCTAAAAATGGTTTTTCAATTAATTTATAAAAACAACATCCTATTAAAATTGATAAAACAAATAATATCCATGGAGAAATTTCTAATGAAATATATTTTTCAAATGAATGTATAACAATAAAATGTGTTAAATATATTGAATATGAGGCATTACCTAAAAGAATCATAAATGTATTATTTAAAGTATGGTACTTTGACTCAATTAATAATACACTTAAGACTATAAAAAATGAAGGTACTAAATTATTGACAATATAATTATTGACACTTATATCATAGTGTGGAATAAAAAATACTCCACAAAATAAATATACAAAAGAAAATATGAGTAAAATATATAATAAATATTTTTGTGTTAAAACTTCAAAAATCTTCTTTTGCTTTTGATAAATTTCATAGACAAGTATACCTGCAATAAAAAACCAAAAATAGTTTCCATATTCATAATTTTTTATACTTAATAGATAGTTTAATGCAGTATCTCCGACCACTAAAAAGAATACAATCATAAATATTCTAAGTCTATAATTATTTATAAAAGCTATTGAGAGTGTTACCACAGTGTAAAATATAAATTCAAACGTCAATGTCCAACCAACAGGTAAAAGAGACCCAAGAGCAGTAAAAGTGAAACTTTGTATAATTCTTAACCAAGTAGGGTCATAAGCGATTCCTAGTCCTAATGTCAAAAGTGTTAGCATATAATAAATTGGTGCAACACGAATAAACCTTGCTTTAAAAAACTCTTTTGCATCTCTATGCTTTTTATTCATTATATCAATCATAATAAAGCCACTTATTACAAAAAATATAGCTACTCCTTGCTGTCCAGTCGTATGAAATAAATGAAAAAAGACTACTGCTATAGCAGATATTCCTCTTAAATATTGAATAGAATTGTATATCATATAAACACCTTTTGAGCATTTTTTCGATATATAAATAAAGTAAAACAATATGCACATAACCACCCTATAATAGGGGCTAAAACTCCAAAGCAATCGAATAAAAACACTATGAATATTGTTTTTAATAAAAGTTCAAAAAATTGTGCTAAAACAACTTTGTTCAGACCAAAAGTAAAATAATTTGCAGAAATATAAAAACGTTGCATAGTTGAGAAAACGACAGCTAATGCAGGAAAAAGGTACATATAATTTATATTAGGAGTATTTTGTACACCTAACCATAATTGCATAAACCACTCACCTGTTAGTACGTAAGCAAAAAAGACAAATATACTTAAGATGAATAATTTTTTTTCAAAAAGAAAATAACGCGTAGAAATATTTTTTTTATCTATTTGTATCTCTTTAGCAATTATCGCTTGGTAAGGCTCACTCAATCTCCATCCAAGCATGATAAGTGTATTTGGAATTTTCCAAACTAACAAATAAAGTGCTACTTGTTCACTTCCATACAAAAGATCAATTAACAATATATCTAATTGAAAAAGTAAAATTGTACTCATACCTTGTAAAAAATATAATACCCCATCTTTATACAATAGTTTATAAAATAATTTTTTACTTATATGTTTAAATGAAATATGAAGAGTTATATGATAAAAATAATAAACACCTACACAAATGGATGTAAATATAGTACTTATTAAAAGCATTAAAAAAATAATATCGAGTGAATTATTCTTAAATATTACAAATGAAGAAAGTGCTAGCACCATAAATAAAAACTGTTGCAAAAATCTAAAAAAAGCAACTTGATACTGTTTCAACATAGCTCTTAAATATTCATAAAAAGGAACTAATGCAAAACTTAAAACACTAAATAAGCCAAAATAAAAAAAACTCTGTAAATACTCATTATGCACTAAAAACCCAAAAAGATATATTACACAAAAAGCAAATATTCCATACAATACATTTATAATAATGGAACTAGTAAATATATCATATTTTAAATATTTATAGTGGATGAGATTTTTTGTCATACTTCCACTTAACCATCCTATACCTATGTCTATTATAGACTTAGCACTAAAAATAATTCCAAAAATTCCTAAAGCATCAAAGCCAATATTTTTTATAATCAGAGGAAATAGTATAAGCCCAGTAATGATGTTACTTCCAATGGAAAGATAACTAAACAATACATATTTTTTATGCTCTGACAAACTTTTCAACATCTTCTATTTTATAATATTCTCAAAATTTTCTAGCCATATATCTGGAGCAAACCTTTTGTGAAAAAGTTTTACACTATTTTCCTGCCAAGATTTAAAGTTTACTATTGCTTCTTCAATGGAGTTTATTAATTCCTTATACATGCCATAATAAAACTGATCATTTTCTAAATATTGTTTTGAAAAATCTTTTATTCTTATATCTACACAATTGATAACTTTTTCACCATTTAATAATGTTGGTTTTAATATAGGATGATGTAATAACTTACCATTAAAATTGTTTTCAACAATCTCAGATGTTGCATATGTATCAATACAAATCAGTCCTAAACCAAAAGAAAGTGCTTCCAAAAGAACAACTCCAAAAGATTCATGTAGGGATGGTAGAATCAATACATCACTTTTGGGATAAATTTCATCAAATAGCGTCTCTCTTGATTGAGGTGGAAGAAAAATAATTCTTGTGTCATCTTCATACTCATGTATAATATTATCTTCTATATTTGATATAAAAGTCAGACGAATATTTTTGGCACTTACTTTTGAAAAAGCCTTTAAAAGTTCTGAACCACCTTTTCGACGGTAGTCAAAACCAACAAAAACAAAATCTATTATGTCATCTTCTTTTACTTTTCTTTTTATTATATTATCAGACATATAAGGATAATTCAAAAAACTTTTCTTTTCTATCTCTTTTCCATAAAGTTCTATCGCATGGTTTTTACAAGTATTTGACATAAAAGTAATTTTTTGCGCTTTTAAAAGCTTGTCTTTTATTTTTTGCTTATTACGTTTAAAATTATCGATATGATAATATGCTGGAGTGTAAGGGTTATCCAACTCTAATATAAAAGGTTTTTTATCATCTTTTGGAAAAGCACCCCACATATAGAGACAATCTGCTTGTAATGCTATTTGATTGTCTACCTTTTGTTGGTTGATCAATTTTTTAGAAACTTCAAGTTTAAGTTTGGAAATAAAAGATGATGTATTGTTATAAGTTTTAATAGAACTTTGTTGTTCTATACCTTTTGGAAGAAGAACATTGCATACAGGATGTGCATTCTTAGGAGTATCCCACATCCTCTCTCGCGAGTTTGCTCGTATATTAAAATAAATATTTTTCATTACTAACCTTAACTATCATTATGAAAAATATCACGAGTATATATTTTATCTGCAACATCTCTTAAAATATCTTCCATCCTATTCACTACTATCACATCAGAGATTTTTTTAAATTCATCTAAATTTTTAATTACACGAGAATGGAAAAACTCTTCATCTTGAAGTACAGGTTCATAGACAATAACTTCTATCCCTTTTGCCTTAACTCTTTTCATTATACCTTGTATAGCTGAACTTCTAAAATTATCCGAGCCACTTTTCATCACAAGTCTATAAATTCCTACAACTTTGGGGTCTTTTTTCAAAATACTCTCAGCGATAAAATCTTTACGTGTACTATTTGCTTTGACAATTGCCTCAATCATATTACTTGGAACATCTTGATAATTTGCCAATAATTGCTTTGTATCTTTTGGCAAACAATATCCACCATATCCAAAACTAGGGTTATTATAGTGTGAGCCAATTCTAGGATCAAGTCCTACACCTTTAATAATTTGCTCAGTGTTAAGACCATGTGATTCTGCATACGAGTCTAATTCATTGAAGTAAGCTACTCTCATAGCAAGATAAGTATTTGCAAAAAGTTTAATTGCCTCAGCTTCAGTAGAATCAGTAAAAAGAATATCTATATTTTCTTTTAAAGCACCTTCAGCTAAAAGGTTTGCAAATACTTCTGCTCTTTTTGATTTTTCCCCAACAATTATACGAGATGGGTAAAGATTATCATAAAGAGCTTTCCCTTCTCTAAGAAACTCTGGAGAAAAAATAATGTTGCTTGTTCCAAATTCTTCATTTAACTCTTTTGTATACCCAACAGGAATAGTTGATTTAATCACCATTATTGCATCTGGATTGATTGCTAATACATCAGAAATTACATATTCAATCGATTTAGTATTAAAATAATTTGTATCTGGATCATAATCTGTTGGTGTAGCTATTATTATATACTCAGCATCTTTATACGCCAACTCTTTATCAAGTGTTGCTAAGAAGTTTAAATCGTTACGAAGCAGATACTCTTGTATTTCTTTATCTTCAATAGGTGATTGTTTATTGTTAAGCATCTGTACTTTTTCTGGAATAATATCAAGTGCTACTACTTCATTGTTTTGTGCGAGTAAAAGACCATTACTTAAACCTACATAGCCTGTTCCTGCTATCGCTATTTTCATCTAATTCTCATCCTCTTTATACCCATCAGGATTGTTACTTTGCCATCTCCAACTATCTATACACATATCTTCTAATGTTTTAGTAGCTTCCCATTGCAAAATCTCTTTTGCATAACCTGGATCAGCAAAACATTTTGCGATGTCTCCTGCTCGTCTTGCGACTATTTTATATGGAATCTTTTGAGAAGAAACTTCTTCAAAAGTTTTTACTATATCTAAAACAGAGTATCCTTTCCCTGTTCCAAGATTCACTATAAGCGGTTTTTCGTTCTTTATACCAGCAATGTATTCTATCGCTTTTACATGAGCATTTGCTAAATCAACTACATGGATATAATCTCTTACTCCAGTTCCATCATGGGTATCATAATCTCCGCCAAATATATTTAAAAACGCTCGTTTACCCATTGCAACTTGAGAGATATAAGGCATTAGATTATTAGGTATTCCATTTGGATTTTCACCTATCAATCCACTCTCATGTGCACCAACAGGATTAAAATATCTAAGTAACACCACATTAAATGAGTTATCAGAGATGTAAATATCTTCTAAAATTCTCTCAATTATGTATTTAGAAGTTCCATAAGGATTAGTTGTAGTGCCAATTGGAAAGTTTTCTTTTATTGGTGTTGTATGTGGATCACCATACACTGTTGCAGATGAACTAAAAACAATTTTTTTACAATTAAACTCTTTCATCACTTCAAGAAGTCGTAATGTACCCACAACATTATTATCATAATATTTCAACGGTTCTTCAACAGACTCTCCAACAGCTTTTAATCCTGCAAAATGGATAACACACTCTATCTTATGATTTTCAAATACTTCTGAAAGTTTTTTAGTATCTCTTATATCTCCTTCTACTAAGAAAATATTTTTAGAAATAATTTTTTCAACCCTTTTTATCGCTTCTTTTGATGAGTTTGAAAAATTGTCATATACTACAAAACTGTATCCAGCTTTATCAAGCTCTACAAGAGTATGACTACCTATATAACCTGTTCCACCTGTTACTAGGACACTTTTCATACCTTCAAACTCTTTAAATTGAAATCATTTCGTTAATTTCAAGCCCAAATCCACCAAGACCTATAAAGTCTGTGTGTTTCATAGAACTAATTAGGTTCATTTTTGAGATACCAAAATGTTTTATGATTTGCGCACCAATACCAAACTCTTTTGGTATTGAATTATCTTGATGATGTGTTTTATTTATAAATACCAAAAGTCCACTATTTTGCTTTAAATACTCTATCGACTTTATAAGATGGTTGTATTTTTCTTGATTTAAAAGTAAATCACAATCTGATATAACATTATGAACGCGTACATTTGCAAGTTCTTTTGGTGTGTAAAAAGCAATTGCGGTATGTGTTATCCCATCATGATCGGCAAATGTATGACGTTTTACTTTTACTCCAAAAAATTCAGTATCTTCTACATCTAACTCTTTTACAAGTGATTCATTTGCTAAACGATACTCAACGATATCAGAAATAAACACCGTATGTAAATTATGTTCTTTTGCAAAAATATCAAGATCATCACGTCTTGCCATCTCTCCATTCTCTTTTATAATCTCACAAATTACACCTGCTTCATTAAGCCCTGCTAAACGGCACAGATCAACTGACCCCTCTGTGTGCCCAGTTCGCACAAGTGTACCGCCCTCTTTTGCTATTAATGGAAAAATGTGTCCTGGACGAACTAACTCTTCACTTTTTGAAATTGGATTTGCAAGAATTTTAATCGTGTCATCCCGCTCTTTTGCTGAGATTCCAGTTGTTGCAGTAACAGCATCCACTGAAACTGTAAATGCAGTTTCGTATGAAGATGTGTTTGCACTTACCATCGGATTTAATTCAAGTCTATTTGCAATCTGTTTTGACACTGCAACACAAATGAGCCCACGTGCATGTGTAGCCATAAAATTAACATGTTCAGGTGTAGAAAATGCAGCAGCATATACTAAATCCCCTTCATTTTCTCTATCTTCGTCATCACACATGATGACCATATTTCCTTTTTTTATCTCTTCTATAGCTTTTAAAACTCTTTGAATAGGTGTCATAATTTCTCTTTAATTTTATTGTGTACATTATATAGAAAAAATCATTAAGAGTAGCTCAAAAAGAAATTTGACAATTTTATCTTTAAATCCTTGACATAGGTAAAAAAATTGTCTATAATTTCGGCTCACAAACACCTAGTGCCTGTGAAAACACCGCGGAATAGAGCAGTTCGGTAGCTCGTCGGGCTCATAACCCGAAGGTCACTGGTTCAAATCCAGTTTCCGCAACCAAATAAGTTTTTTACTCTCATATTGGGGTATCGCCAAGCGGTAAGGCCTCGGTTTTTGGTACCGATATTCGGGGGTTCGAATCCCTCTACCCCATCCACCTTTTTTCCCTAAAATAAGCACTTTACTTAAAACAAACTCTAAAATATACAACAGATATACAACATTTATACAACTTCAGAAATTTCATCATTATATTTAAGAGTACTTAAAGCAATATCATTAGCAATAGCAATAGCCTGATTTAATTCATAAATTTTAGTTCGATACATATTGCTTGTATAAAAAACTTCCATTGCATTTTCTTCAGGTTTTAATTCTACCTTTTCAACCTGATAACTCTCAAAAACACCATTCAGTATCTCACGGTCGAATATAAACTTTGCTTCTTTGATTCTTGTATGAGTAGTTGGTTTAGCAAAGTGTTCAATATTATCTTTGATCTGTTGTTTAATTTGTGAGTCTTTATGAGTATGGGCATATGCTTTATAAAATGCTTGAATCGCCTTTCTGTCAAATGTCAATGATTCTACATTCTCTTTTTCAAAAATAAAAAGACCCTCTATCTCCATTCTCTCCAATACTTCATAGATAGGCACTTCTGAAAATCTTATTTTTTCAAGTATATCAGGGTAGTTGGCACATAGATGACTATACATTTTATCTATCTTTGCTTGTGTAGTATGATAAAAATTAGAAGTCCTGAATAGTTTGAACTTTGAAAAATATCTTTTAAATTGCATAAAAAATGAGCTTTCTTTTGTATCAGTGTTGTACTCTTTAATCAGGTATTTTGAAAGGTAAGTTGCTCCTGTTGCTTTTTCTCTGTCAATCACTTTTAAATCTTGTCCTTTTACTTGATCTGGCGATAAATCTTTCAAGTAGTTGTCCCAAGCCCTGTAAAGGTTTTGAAGATGGACTTCATTACAGTAAAAAAGCACGTGCAGATGCAGTGTCAATGATTTATGAGGTTCAAATATCATAATGAAGTCAAGTTTCTCTTTTTCTTTGCTTCTTCTGTTTAGTGTTTTCATATAATGGTAGAAAGCCCTGAATGTCGTATTTAGTTCTTCATAGGAGTTTTCAATGAACTCTTCCAAGTTAGCGTTTTTATTGATTTCCAGCAGATTGGTAAATTCTCCAAGGACGATATCTACACTTTTATCTTGTTTAACATATTTTCTGTAGGTGTTATCAACTGTTAAAGTAAGCATTACAGGTGTTTTCTCTTTGTTTTTGTTATCGATATATTTTACCTTTGCCAGTTTTTTAAAAGAATACTTTGAGTCCATTTCTTCTATAAAGCGAGTATTTCCTTTGTGGTGGTGCATTTCCAAATTATTTGATGCTGCAATGATTTCACTATCGGTTGAATAGACATTTACAGCCTTTTTATAGTTATAAAGTGACTGCTCGGTGATTTTGCTTTTAAAGTTCTTTGCTAAGTTCAGTGTTTTAAAATCAAATAGATTCTCATTAGTTTGTGTATTGACTGTATGAGCAATGTTCTTTATGAAAAACATTTCACTCTTGTAGCTTTTATTTGTATAGCTGTTTTTTATCTTTTGGACCATATCTATAAAATTGTGTGCTTTTGCAGGTTCAAGGTCAAGTTCATTTATAAATTTATTTAGCAGGTAGATAGTTTTTTGCTCTACTGAAACATTGTGCTGATTGGCTATTTTTAGTATTTGTCTTCTTATGCTCATGTATAGATTATAAGAATTGAGAAAAAAATTATTTTATTTTTTCAGAGAATTTATAAATTTGTGATCACAGTTGGTTATAGTTATTCAAGACAGATTTGCTATCGCAAATCTTCAAACTAAACCAACTTGCACTAATGTGCCAAATTGTGCTTTGCAGCACTATCGTGCTTAGACCCAATTTTTCCATTGTTGGCAAGTTGTCAATTTAAAGTTAATTGAAATCAGTGTAGATTTTGTTATCATACTCTATGTAGCCGTCTATCTCCAAGTCTCTCTGGATTGCTTGATAATCAATGTAGTTGTACACTTTGCTCTCTTCTGGCACTTCAAGATACAGTTCAATGAACTCTTCAACTGCTTCGTCCCACTCATTATATGTATAAACATTTTGAAGGGTATCACTGTCTATGTTTTGCAGGTCATAGCCGTGATAATTGAATAGAAATTTTAGTTTTTCAATCTCCTCTTGGCTCAATTCCTGCAATAGTTCATTTAATGCTTGTAGTTTTTCAATACTTTGGGCAATGCTGTCAAGGTTGATTCCTTCATCACACTCCCAATCAACTATCTCAAATTCTTCAGCATCTACTCCATAGTGATAGCCATTCTCTTTTAAAACAATGGTTGCTTCTTCAAGAATACTGTGTATTTCACTCTCAAAGTCCTCTACATTGATCCATTTGCCAACCGGCACTGCATTGTTATAAGTTGATAGTTCTTGTATATATATTCTAATCATAAAAATCCTTTAATAGTGTATTTAGATGATTATAATAATGTGGGGGAAAACATGGTTTTATTAGCTTCATTATGTTATAAATAATGAAATTTTTAAAGGGAGGAAAAAAGTGGATAAAATGTTTTTAGAATTTTTTGAAAACTATGGTCGACAAGAAACAGCATTAAAAACTTACAAAGCCTTACTGAACTTTATTAAAAAAATTAATTTTGACAAAAAAAGTCAATATCAATTATTGAGTGCGGATGCATTTGCCAACAGTCATATTATTTATGACGGTGTAGATTTTTTTAAAAGATTTTATAATTTTGATGTTAATGGAGCACAACTTCAATATGCCCTCTTTATTCCATATATAATGGAAAAATTTATAGTTTTTGAAGAAGAAAGGGCATCAGAACAATTATTTTATCAACCTAACATATCTAAAATCTATAATACATTTAGTGAGCTAAACAATTTTTCTAAATCAGATGGCGAATTTTCTATGTCAAAATTTATGTTTATGATGTCATACGAACAAATGTATATACAAGACAATCAATATACAAGTTCTATGTTAAGATTGATAGATTTGTATAAAGACAATCCTGAAGTTAATGAATTTATAGTCAATAAATTTGGAATTACTTTGAATAAATTAATTTTACTGCATTGGGTCTTATTCTCATATATCACTAAAAATAAAAAAACAAAGGTAGATCTTTCAATCAGTGAATTCGCAATGTTCGCAACTGGTAGTAAAGACTTTACAATTTCTCCAGAGGAAGTGGAATTATTTTTAAAATATCTTCTTATTTCAAAAGAGGAATTCAAATCACACTATCTTAATCTTCGAAAGGATAAAATTTCAGGAGAGTTTATTAGTTATGACAGATTAACATATCTTGACAGATATCTTCCGCGAATAAGTTATTGGTATCCATTGATTCAAGCAGATACTAATATGATGCTTGTATCTTATACTTCACTGTTACAATTTTTAAAGTTTGACAGATTGTATTCCCTGATATATCACAATGATCATATTAAAGATTTTCAATCAAGAATACATGGACACAGTGTAACAAACTATATTCAAAATTACGCTAAAAAGCAGATAACAAATGCTGAAATATATGGAGATGAAAAATATACAGTTGGAAGAAATCAATATGATGCACCTGATATTATTATTGAGTTTGATACATATGTATTGATCATAGAAGCAAAATCTAAGCCTTTTGATTTAGTAAAGGCTATTACAGATTTTGACAATTATGATTTTAAAAAGATAGAAGCAGATCGAGAAAAATCTCTTAAAAATATCGATCGATATTTGGAATATCAAAACTCATTTTCAGGTAAAAAGCTTTATAGATTTGTCTGTTATTTTTTTGAACATCCTGTAATGTTATCGGATATGGATGACATTTATGATGTAGAACGTATTATGATTACAGATATTATTTCCATTGAGCATTTACTCTCTATTAAAAGTGAAACTCACGATAAGGTATTGGATAAGTTTTTAGACAGCAGAAAAACACACCAAACTTCATCAATAAGTCATTTTTGTATAAGTCACTATGGTGAAGAGCTGGATAATAACCATGATGAATGGGAAGCATTTATTAAATCATTTTTGAAGTAATAAAGCATTGTAAAGATCTCTTACAAAAATCCCCAGCAGTTTATCTCTATCCATTGAGTAGATAGTGATAAGCCTCAGATAGTTGGTATAGCCCTCTTTGATATGCTGTTTAACAAGCTTTCTCAAATGAGTGATCTCTTGTTTGGTTAAAGGGATTTGCAGTTCTTTAATCTCCTGCGCGAACTGGTAATTCTCTTTTAGAATGGCATACTGTTCTTGTGTTATCTCCATAATTTACACCTTATAAAATAATATAAACTGATTCACCGCATCTTGCAGGAACAGCAGGTTTTGGTTTAGGACTGTTTTGAATTGCTGCGTTAATCTTTTTTCCTGGACCTTTACGTCATGCAGTGCTTCATTGTAGATACTTTCAACAACCAACTCAAAGTTTGAAAATTGAGGGCTAAATCCTCCATTTATAGCGCTTTGTGTAAGCAATTCTTTATTCGGTTTTTCCAGTTGAAACAATTCCATTGACTCTATTTGATAGTTTGTAAAGATAATTTTTGGAATGTTTAGAATGGACTTCTCTTTTAAATATGCACTGGCAAACTCTATATGTAATATTTGAATTTCAGGCTGATTATTTGTTCGCCCCATATGAAATTGAATTTTGACACCAAGAGCATTCAATACACCAAGCTGATGCCTGATTGCTCGATCATTGTAAAAACTGTTTTCTATTTCTCTTGTCATAATAACTCCTTGCTTCCCTACAGTATAGAAGTTATTTCAGAGATTCTAAAAAATTTGCTTCATCATTTGCAGAAGTTTCAGTTTTTGCAGTTTTTTTTGCGTGAATAGCTTTGGCTATTGAAATTTTAGGTTTTTCTTTTTGCTGTGCTATCGGTTCTATGGGAGTTATCTTTTCTTGTGTAACAGTTGTTTCTTCATTTGTTGGTCTTGGCAGTCCTAAATCTGATGCTATGTTTTGCAGGGAGTATATTGTGTCGTCCTCCTGACCAGTTTGATTTAAATCCTGCACCATCTCTTCATATACTGCTTCATAATGTGGTTTTAGTTCCTGCTGTAAAGATTCATTGGTTTGAGAGTTTATTTCTATCTCCTCAATAAAGTTGTCAGGCACATAAAGACTTCTTACTTCATAGATTGTATTGTCAGCTTCATTGATCACTACATTTTTCCCAATGTCATATTTAGTGGGGAATACACCTATCTCATTTAGCTCTTCAACAGGCTTGATACTTCCCACCTGCAGATTAGAACCTAACTGATGGGCTATTTTTAATTTAGTATTGTTTTTCATACCAGATGAAAGTCCACTGGCACTGGATAGATACGATTGTGTGGAGTAAAATATTTTAAACCCTTGGCTTCTACCAGTTCTAAGCAGACTCTCCAAGTAAAAAGAGATCATATCCTGCATTTTTCTCTCTTCCTTTGTGGAGGGGATATAATCCAGTATCTCAGCCAGTTCATCAAATATCAGCACTATAAAATCAGTTGAAAATTTCTTTTTTTTGTTTGCTTTTAAATAGCGCATCCTTGCTTTATTGATAAAGTTCAGTCTTTTTAGTGCTTTGTAAAGTGCCACTCTGTTATCGTCAAATACCTCAATTTTGCCAGTTTGGAATTTATGTTCTAAATCTTTTATTGGTTCAGCCTCAATCCCGCCTTTAAAATCTATCATATAGAAGGCTTCTATCTTGTCAAAGTTGGCAAATATACTATAAAGGTATTGGTTCATACTGTTTGATTTACCACCACCAGCCGATCCAAGATTGGCACTCCCTTGTGGAATGTCACTGAAATTTAGGTAACGTGGAAGGTATCTGTTTTTAATCAGATCCTGCTTATTGTATTCTTCCCCTATTAGTGGTAATCCAATGCCAAGAAACAGTTTGTCAGGTTTTATAAAATTCTTGACCTGTAATTTAGACAGCTCTTCAATGGAAGGGAACTGATCACTGTATTGAATAATGACGCCATTCTCTTTCCAGCGTTTGAACTGCAGACTCTCTTTTTTCAGCATTTGGGTAAGGTTTTCCTGCTGGGCAATAAAGGTTTTGAAGTTGTTTTTTTGACCCTTTTTAAATTTCAAATATATGTTTTTACCTTTTCTTTTGTGGTAGTAATACTGGGATAAACCAACACTTGAAAGAATTGCCTGAAACTTTGAGGCTTTACTCACTCTATAAATCATATAGAGTGTTGGCACAATAGCAACTGTCAATGCTGTGCCAAGAGTGTAGATATATTTGCTCTCAAGGGATATTTTGTTAATGACAGCATTGTATATTGTGTCATAATGAAATGAAAAAAACTGTTGATAAAACTCTATGCTACTCAATGCAGGTACTATCTCGTTCATTGGCATATTTTCAAATATGTATGTAATAAACAGTGCAGTTATAAATAGTGTGAAAAACAGCAGTGCAGAGTATTGGCGCAGTTTTACAGTGTCAATAATGCCGTTGCTGTTGTAAAAGTTCAGCTGATATATTTTATCAGTGGGAGTGTCTTGTTTAGAGTTCATATTTAACTCTTCAATAAAACAGGGAGGACCCTGCTTATTTTACTTTGATTTTTGAACAGAAATTATTTTTACCTATCTGCTGCAGATCAAGGATTACAACCTCTTTGTTTTTTAACTCCTGAGCTTTGGCAAACGTGCTTCCATGAAGTGTTATTTTATGCAGTGTAGAAAGTGTGTCATTGACAGTTTCATATAGAAGTACTGCTTTATCCTTGTCAAGCACCTGTTGTCTTTTACGAGAATCATATTTTACAGCTGGAAGCACATCTTTGACTGTAAAGCTGAATACTTTAAAAAGCTGATAGCCGTTTTCCACTGCTTTATCTATGGCTTTTACATTGTCTGCACTATATACATAACGCTCTACTTTATTAAAGTCATATTGACCTTCTGCTATTTTTTTATATTGGGCTGTTTCTTTTACATCAATGATTTCAACTGCTTTGTTTAACAGACTTTTAGCAAAACTCTCACTAAATGGCTTCTCTTGTGTGATACGGATAGACTTATCAGCATAGTCATTATATGTAACTCCACCCACTGTTTTTTCTACTATCTCTTGAAATTTTAGTTGCAATGATCCATTCTCATGTATCTTGTAAGATTTCACTACACCTTGGATTTTCACTTTGAACCAATCTTCAAACTCTTGCTTGATCTCTTCATTGCCCTCAATTGAAGAACCTGAAAATAGGTTCTCTTCACTGTAAATGTCATTTGCTTTTTGAATATTTGTTTTTAACTCTGGATTTTTTTCCATATTTGATTCCTTTTAATTAAGTTTAATTTAAGTATAAGAGAAACTCTCTCTTTTTTGAAAGTTTTTCAATGAATTTTGAAATTTCTTACTTCTGGTTCAGATCTGTTAGTAAAGACCTGAAGTATGTACATATTTCTGTTGGTATTGTTCTTGTGACTCTTTTAGAAAATGAAGAAACAATAATTTTTTCTTTGTAAAGGTCTGCATAAGAGTAGCTTGACAGATCCAATGTCATATTTTCAAAATCTATCCCATACACATTATTTTGTAGATAGTCTATAACCGTTTCATTGTTATAGTGCTTCTTTAACTTATACAATTCTCTGTTGGCAAATTTGTTTAATTCAATTTTATTCATGTTTTTTCCTTGATATTTTTGTGAAGCTTAATAAAGCTTGTATCTTATACAAGTTCCTATTCCCTGTATATGGACCTTCTCAGGCTTATATGCTTAGGATACTTGCTTATCTTTGTTAATCCAAGTCCCCTCTATATATTGCTCTTTACCATTTCTAAGTGTTCTGAAATGACCTTTTCTATAATGTTGTATTGGAGAACAGTGTGAAGAGTGTTTGCCATTTTTTCCACTGACATATTTAATACGGTATGCATTATTGATTGAAGATTCAAAAAGATTTGTATTTGAAGCGCCTTCATTATTTTTGTATTGAGCTTCATTATCCTCTTGAAGTGTATTGGCAGGTTTTAGGACAACTTTTGATATGCCTTCTTTGAGTTTATCAACTAAAGCCACTGCTTTTGGGTTATTTGAATCTGCCTCCAAATCAACAGCACCTGTCTTATAGAGATATGCCAAGATTTTGAGAGCTGACTGTTTTTTAGATATATCAGTATATTTTAGAACCACATTTTCCAAATACACTATGTGCAACAAAAAATCCTCTATAATATATAGTGATAATTCAGTTGGGATAAAAGCTTTATAAAGAAAGTCCTCTAAAGTTTCTTTTATCTGAGCGTGTTCTATGTAGCAACCTTTGACATACTCTTTATCTTTTAACCTATCTGTAAGGTATGAAACAGCACTACACTGAACTCCAGTTAATTTTTCAGATACACTAAGTGCAACCTCTTTAAAACCACTTTTCATTGTAAGGATAATACCTTGCTCTCTTAATGCAACTGCAATGACTTTAAGAGATATATCAACTGGGTCTTTTCTACCACTGAAAAGCTTTCCAAGAAATTCAAAATGTTCTTCTGAAAGTTTTGTGCGTAATGCATTACGTATCGTGCCTTTGTATTTTTTTGGAGGCATAAGACTGATTTTGGTGATGTTGTGATTTTGTCTTAAAATTTCTGTGAATTGATTTTTAGCTTGCATATATTTGCATTCCTTTAATAAGTGTTTAGGTTAAAAAAGGTTTGAAGGGGTCTCAGGTATTCTCTCTTGGAATATCCAGCGGGTTCAACAAACAGGACTAAATTGAAAGGTTTTGGAGACAAGCTCCTCAGAACCTTTATCAAAAAGGCTCCAAGCAGATTGTTAATTAAACTAATCTTCTTTTAAAAATGATATTTTTAACTGATTATTAACTATGGACAAACCATAGTGTTTGCAGTCATTATCTTGCATACCTTGTTGTATAAGTTGGAATATCCTTACAAGATCTTCTCCAAATTTATTAGAAGCAGTAATGACCATTTCAGAACATTCTGCTGAATTCAGTAACTTTTCTGAAACATTTTTTGAGACTTCTTGAATTAGCGAACTCATAAACCATATCTGTTGAATACCTATATACTCATTATCAACTGTCTCCATTTCTACTGAGGTAGCTGATTGTATATGCTTAATAGTCAGATCTTGTAAAATTTCTTTGAATTGGTGCGTAAATGTATTTTGCATTTTGTGTATTTCCTTTTATAAATATATTTGGAGACAAGCTCCTCAGAGCCTTCACTATAAAGGCTCCAAGCAGATTATCTTGATTAGCAATCTACAATTTCTATGTCTTCATTCTTATGCTCCTATCTTTAAAGTTGAATTAGTGTCTGCCACTGCTGCAGTATTAAAGTACTCCTTTGGGATAAGGTTTTTCAGTATTGCCTCTATCACTCCCACATACATAGAGTTGCCTATCTGTTTTCTTGCCTGTGAGTTGGAGACAGGGAACTTGTAGTCCTTGTTGAAGCCTTGAATCTGCTTCATTTCATTCTCAGTCAGATATCTGTAAAGATTGTTCTTTTGGTCATAGAACTTGATTTTTGTGTTTCCAGCAAGAAAACAAGGGGAAATCCCTGTTGAAGAAATCACCTTCTTGTCATACTCAAATTTTAAGTGAGGGAATACACCTACCTTGTGAATATCAGTTGAAACCTTTGGAGTGAATGGCTCCATTAAGCTGCTGTCAAAGAGATACTTTGAAAAATCAGTTCCTTCCTCAATGTAGTTATTGACACAGTTTGAGACTCTTTGTGGTTCAGGAAATATGAACTCCTGCTTAATATCATTTCTAATGCCAATCACAAAGAGGCGTTCTCTGTTTTGAGCAGCACCATAGTGTTTGGCATTGAGAACTTTCCAAGATATTTTGTAGCCAAGCTCTTCAAAGGTTGCCTTTACAATCTTGAATGTATTACCCTTGTCGTGGGATACCATTCCTTTGACATTTTCAAACAAAAAGTATTTTGGTCTGCTGTGCTTAATGACTTGGGCACCATAAAAAAATAGTGTTCCCCTTGTATCTTCAAAGCCACCTCTTTTACCCTGCATTGAAAAACTCTGGCAAGGACTCCCAAAGGGAAAAAAATCAACTTTTGGAAGGTTTTTATAATCCAGTTGAGTGATATCTTCAAAGACATTATTTACAGCGTGATTAGCTACATATGTAGCTCTTGCATACTTGTCAATCTCAACCATATACTCATTTATGTGAGCAATGTTCAGGTTTTTAAGTGCCTCTTCAACTGCTCCAATTCCTGAGAATGCAGTGCCTGTGTGGAGTACTCTTGGCTTATAATCAACATTGTTGACAGCCAAGATAGTGTTTTGGTTTTGTTTTTTTGGTTTTTGTGTATTCATTAGAAATCCTTTAATGATAAAAGCAGAATCTGCATTTCAATGTTCTTGGGAAGAACACCTTGGGCTGTCATTTAAGGGTTTAGAGCCAGTTTAATGATTGGCTGTTTGAAAAGGTTTCCTTTTTAAGTTGACAACATTGTAGTGAGGAGTTTTTCACTGAATTTATGTAAATTCAATTATTTTAAAGATGTAAATTTCCCTATTTTTCGATTATGAGAGGTGTATTTTCTTAAAAATAATTACAATATTTTGCTCATTTCAGCATTTTGATGAATTTAATTGTTTTTTTGTTTCTAATCTAAAAATGCCTATTTATCGGAGAAAGAAATACATAAAATTTTTAACATTTTTTTCATTGAATTTTTCAGTCTCTATTTATTGGGATTTTAACTATAATTACACTACAATACACTACATTATAATATTTGAGAAGAGTATGGATAGTAATAAAGAAAGAAAGATTGTCTTTTACAGTTTAATCAATGGCGTTGGAAATACAACTATCGCCTATCAACTTTCACGCTTATTAAGACTTCCCTTATATCAAGATCAGAAGAATGATTTGGTCTTCTTTTTAAAAAATAAGCTTAACAGTTCACGCTATGTAGTAAAACAGTTAGATGAGTTAAATGCCACAGATTATAAAGAAGGTGCTGTATATGATCTCAAGGAGGCTAACAAGAAAATCTTTGAATTTGCCACAGATATAATGGTGCTGACAAACAACAGCTATATTGATATTCTAAAAACAATCGCTACACTGCAAAAAATCCAGTCCCTCGTATACGACAAGAACAAACCTATACATGTGGTGTTCAACAGACTACAGAATGGCAATGCTTCAAGAGAGAAAAAATACACCAAGGTCTCCAAGGAGATGATCTTAGCAAATGTTAAAGATATGAATATTAAATTTTCTTACATACGATCCAATCTCATTTATTATACGGAAGTGAGTGAAGGTCGCTTCTTCATGGAAAGTTTTTTTAACAAGAATTATGAATTGTTAGAAAAATACCCAACCATTCAGGATATGGAATATACAGAATATTTAGAGATGTTTTATGACTACCAATATGAAGATGCTCCTTATGATTTTCAATTGTATGAATGCTATTATGAAGATCTTTATAAGGACAGAGTAGAAGCGGCCTATGATTATAACCGACATCATGGCAATAAAAAGAGAAGAAAGAGGACTACACCCGATGGAATCAATGAAGAGATAGCAAAGTTAAATTTCCATCAAGAGAATATACGACTCAGCAGAGCTTCTATCCGTGATATGTATTCACTGCTATATAAAATGGGCATTTATAATAAAGAGATGTATGAATGTTTTTCTTGTGAAAATGGCTATTCATGCTGGAAACGTACTGCCAGAGAAAATAGAACAACCAATAAGTTATCAGCCAGTGAGAGTAAGTGTAAAAAAATAAGAACATATATAGAGGAGAATTAATATGTCAATTGATCGAAACTATGAACTTGATTCTATAGCCAATGAGTTTATTAACAAGCAAAAAACTACAAAGCAAAGTGGTTTAAACCCCGCTAATCACAATGTGGCTACTAAAAGATATGCCAAGCTTAGTTTGTCTCTTACCAACAAGGAAAAAGAGCAGATAGAGGCATATAGAGATGCCAACTATCCACGATACTCTATCTCTTCTATGATTTTGGCTATTTTAGATAAAGAGAGAGTCTTTGACGAGGATTCACAAAACTCCATCAGTAATTCTAAATCATAGATAGGGTCTTTAATTATACTGTTATCTCTTTTCTCTTGCACACTCAACGTATGTAATTACTTTACAGTAATTTGCCTTACACATTCTACCAGTTAAAAGTTGTGTAGGATTTTTGGGCTCCGAAGAACTTGTAAGAGAATATTCATATCCATTTGCTCTACAGATAGCATCTGCAACAGGTTTATCACAATTTTTTGCCCATGTATAACATCTATCTACTGGATAACCTTGTTTTGTTGTAGGATTTGTAAAGACTTGCTTTTCAATTACCTTTGGTTTAGGTGCACTACAACCAACTAACAACAATGTTGTCGCTAAAACACTAATTACTGATACTTTTTTTTAACATGCTTTTTCCTTGTGTATAAATTTACTTTTTACTGATATTTTTGATATTTACTGTCCAAAAATGATCATAGCTATTTCAATCCAGAAATACAGTTTCCGTTTCTACTTGCTTTTGGAACTCTATCTTTTAACCAACACATAGCTTTAGGTCCTTGAATTGTATTAGGTTTTACATATGTCCAAGCAACACATCTATCATTCTTATCGCAAGCTTCTTGACACAATCTTGGATCAGCATTATCCATTGCGAATTTTGTGAAATCTAAACCTTTTCTATCAACATTATTTTCAAATGTTCTACTACTTTGTGGTTTTGGTGCACTACAACCAACTAACAACAATGCTGTCGCTAAGATACTAATTACTGATACTTTTTTTAACATTTTTTTCCTTTTTTCATAAATTTACTTTTTACTCATATCTTCTGTATCTACAGAGGCACCCATTCCACAGAAGTAACTACAATCACCACTCACTTCTAAATGAATCGCATTTGCAGATTTTGCACTTATGACCATTTTACAATTTTGCTCTTCATATTGAAGGACATTTCCTTGCTTTTGAAAAGTACCATCTATCATACACATATTCATACCGCCATTATCTGAATCATAACTAAACTGCATGTTTTGTTTAATAGATAAATTTCCATTGTTACCTTTGTAGTTCCCTGCTGTAACACCAGCAAATGCTGATGAAACAACTAAAGATGCTGTTAATGTAGCTAATAGTAGTTTTTTCATTTTTTTCCTTTATTTAATTGGTAAAACCATATATTGTTTACCATTTGTTATAAATATATTTTCATTTGACAACTTAATATCCAAGGCTTTAGCATATTGCATTTCCTTCATTTGAAGAGGTAATTTCAGCTCATTTGTTTCAGCAGAAATTAAATTAACATGAATGACTTTCGCATAACTTTTCATTGCTTTACCATCTTTTTTCATTTTGACTATATAGCAATGTTTATGATCAGGAGTTTCAAAAAAGAAATATTCTGTTTTAGGATCTAATTTTGTCTGGAAAAATGGATTTTCTAAAACTTTCTGATCTGCATTAAATTGGCGAAGAGTTATTACCCGATTACCATTTATATAATCTTCTGACTGTAATATACTTGATGTTACAAAAGATTTTTTGCTGGGATATGGATTTGGAATTTTTTCTACTTCTTGAGCAGTAAAAGCATCATCAATTGTAATACTATTTCCTCTGGAATCTGCAATGTAATTATCAGCGATTCTTTTCACATAGAAAGAAAGCTTGGTATTTAACTGTTGAGAAATAAATTTAGAAACGTCACCGGCAGAAAAAAATCTATTATAGTGTACATCGCTAACCATATATTGTTTATCTTTCCAATTCTCTTCTTTTAGATCAGACAGCCTTATACCTTTGACAACAACATGAAAGTCAGTTGGTAATGCTTTTTTTATTTTCTTTAGAAAATCTTGATGTTTTCGTTGTGTATTAAAAGCAGAGTCACCTAATTTCACAGCTTCATCAACCAATTTTCCATATGCAGAAATTTGAAAAAAAACTGCCTCTCCATTTTTATCTGTAGCTTTAAAAGTAGCAATTGGAAGTACATTTTTCTTACCTGTAGGCAATAAACAAACTTTATTTCCCTTGTGCTTTAATATATCATATATATGGATATATCTGTTTGAAAAAATATTTCCTTTGGTATCATATTCCAGGTATGTACCTCTTATTAATTTATTGCTTTTTTTGTCTTGTACAATAAAATATCTATCCCCATTAGAAAATGAATAACGTAATTTTTTCTTTTCAATATCATATACATTAGTTTTATTATTTGAATCTATTTTATATACTTCAGATGACCAAAGATCAAAAGATTTGTCTTTTGATACTATTTGATTCTTTCCATCCATATCAATAACTTCTTTATAGTTATATCCTGTAAAAATGACTAATGAATTATCTCTAAAATATGCATGTGGTGCCTCTTTATACTCTTTTTTAAAAATATCCTTATTTGAAATAAGATCTCTAAAAACTATAGTATTTTTATCTGTATATACTAATCGAGTTAATTCATTATTTGTTGCCCATCCAGACGTTAAAGGTTCCAAAACTGTTTTAGGCTCAGCAATTTTCTCATTTTTTTTGATAAAGACAAACATATCATCTAACAATGGACCAAAAGATACATTAGCAGATCGTGATACTCTAATGGCATATTTAATTGTTCTCGTACCTTTTGGCAGTTCCACAAGTCTTTCTTTTTTTTGCCATTCAGTGGTTGGATCTTTTAATTCTAAAACTTTTGTGAGAATTGGTTTTGCATTAGCATCAAAGAACAGTAGTTCAATACTTGCTTGTAAAGTTTTATCTTCTACGAAAGATTTATGATATCCTCCAAAATCTACGCTGTAAAGTCCTTGATCAACACTATTTAGATCAAATCCTCTATCTTGCAGATTAAAAGATTGACTTAATGTATGTCCATTCAGTGCCTTTTCTTTTAAATGGTATAAATAGTAATGTCCGGCATATGGAGAGATATATTCATTTGCCCAACTTGTTTTACCATTACTTACATCCCAAAAATAAGGTTTGTAAGTACTGTTGATTTTCTCAAAACCTGGGTTTTGTAACTGATTGTCAGTAATACTAAGATGTTTCGGTTTTGGGACCACTGGTGCTGGTTTGCTACAAGCTGAAAATATTGTAAGGAACAATAATATTATGCTAACTGTCATTTTTTTCACAATATAGTCCTCTATTTTTTATTTGATTGTTCATAATCATGTGGTGTATAGATATGATTTTTTCTTAACTCAACTATTTGTTCTGGATTATCTATACCAAGTTTTTTCCATGCGATAATTGTGTCATATGAAGCCAGATTATGATCATTTAATTTTTTAGCAACCTCATACCATTCTCTTGCTTGTGCAGGTGTTTTGATAGCAGCTTCTTTAAAAGCTTTAATTTGATTAGGTGTGGTGTATCGCATTTTGAACCACTCTTTGTACTCATCTAAATTTACGCCCAATTGAACAACTTCAAGAATTTTATAGCTCGGTAAAGGAGCCTTAGTCCAGTCTATAAATTCGGCAGCAGTTGTAACACCTGATTCTAACATTCCATAAAAATAATCTTCATCACTAAAACGAGGATTTCTTTCAATAAAAGCAAATATTTTATCTGCTTCTTGTGGTGAAACACCATATTGTTTCATCTTTGTGGCAGTTGGCAGATCAAAACCTAAATCCAGATACTCTTGTGTATTATCTATCTTGTTCATTCCTATATTGATCTGTTTTTTAACATTGACATTATTGAGGATGACCTGCATTTCGTTATCAAACAAACCTGATTTTCCACAATACTTTTGTGATAAAAGGATCATTGCTTTTTCAAGCTCAT
Organism: Sulfurimonas sp.; assembly: GCF_050296975.1. Lineage (GTDB taxonomy): Bacteria > Campylobacterota > Campylobacteria > Campylobacterales > Sulfurimonadaceae > Sulfurimonas. Next base: position 44,932 of record NZ_JBNKRX010000008.1, on the reverse strand, counting down.
CTTTATCTGTAGTTGTTTGAACTGCACAATCTTTACTATTTACATTCATAAGAGTATCTTTATAAAAACTCTTCATTACTTTTATAGTAGTCTCTAAATCTTGTTTCTCTTGTTTATTGATTTCATTGATCAATACCGTTGTGGGATCTACTTCTTTATCACTACTACAAGCAGTTAAACTTACAAGTCCAGCTACAGCCAATGATAGTATAAGTGTATTTTTCATATGTACTCCTTTTTATGGTTTAATTATTTGCAGCTATTTTTGCTTGAAATGCCGCCTGTATTTTCAAAAATGCACTTTCATTTACGATCAATTCCAGATAAACAGAACCACCGAGTTGATTCATCAAAAACTGTGCTCTGTCATTATTATCAAAAGTGATGCTCATTCCATAATCACTATAAATTTGTTGTAAAGCAGAAATTGCCAAAGGTTTTGAAAATTTGATGTTTTCATAAGTACTATTATTGAAAAATGTATTTCCGATCTGTTCATATGTTTTTGTTCCAAAATCTTGTGTTAAGCCATCAGAATCTGCCCATTCTTGATGGGAGTCAACAAATGTTTGTAAGTAGCCATTGTCTGTACTGGTACTTTTTGTAAGTGTTGTTTTTATGTATTCATAAAGATTATTACCGCCACCTATACCATAGTAAACATTCAAATTCATTGGTTGACTATCTGTAGACATATAAAGACCAAGCATCTCATTACTATTGCTAAATTCTTCTAAATACACATTGTCACTTCTAAGATTTGGCATTAATGGTTTATATGTAGTTGTAAACTCTTCATATGATAATTCATTTGGATTTACAGTTGTATTGTTATCTACACTGCCTGATGTATTTGTATCGGTAGTATTATTGTCAGGCAATATTACAGAATCTGGAAATGTAACTACAGTTACACAACTACCGTTGCCACTACCACTTACACCCTCAGGTATTGTCTGTTCTATACAGTACCCAGCTGCATTGTACTGTGAACATTGTTTAGCAGTTGCTTCAAAATATTCGACATTCAAACTTCCTCCTGCATTCACAAATGCTTCATAATCTGCAAAACCGTCATAAGTTGCTTCTACATCTCTATGACAAGAGGTATCTGCTGCATTATTTACAATAGCTACAAGTGAATATCCAGTTACTGCACCCGCTCCATTTTCAATGTTTTGTAAAGTAAGATTTAAGTGAGCTGTAGCATTTGTTTCATCTACTAATGTTTTACCAATATGTGATGTCATAACAGAATCAAAATCTACCTGTGAAAAATCAATAGTTATATTACCATTAAGTCCTTGTACCTCTTGACTCTCAGAATCAATTGTAATTCCATTCTCAGGATTACCATCACTGTCAAGTGTTTGTAAAAGTTGTGCTAAATTAGCCTGTGCTTGTGTGTTGTTTGGAAATAATGTCTGCGGTGTAATAACATCTCCAGCACTTGCAGAACCTATTACAAAGCCATTGATACTAAACTCAACACTATCGCCTACATTACAAGTAAAGTGACCTGAAACATCAGTTATACCAGAATTCCCTGATGAACATTTGAAAGTTAAACCTGATACAGCAGAGTCTATAAACTGCCCTGTTGTAGTTGTTGCCGTTGCTTCCCCATCTGAAGATGAACTTCCACATCCAGTAAATGATAATGCTGACAACAACATAGCTGTTGAAATTATGTGTTTTTTCATAACTACCTCTGTTAATAAAAATTTTGAAGAAGTATAAAAAAACAACGTTCTAAAAACGTTCTAAAATAACAAATTTATTCTATATCTAATTTACAGCCTACATCTTTTATGGTTTTAATTGTATCTCCTCCAACTTTTTCACGAAGTCGGTGTATGAGTGTTCTACGTGTTGTAGGAGAGACTTGTTTGTCCGGCCATAACTCATATTCAATAGTTTCAAAACTTACAATTTGTTTTCGCTCTTCAAGGAGTAAATCAAGTAACTGTTTCTCTTTTTTAGTAAGTGAAATCGCTGTATCATTCTTTTTAAGTTCAGAATGCTCAAAATAATAGACACACTCTTGATTTATTTTTATAGATGAGTTTGAATTAGCTACTTCATTTTCAATGCTCATATTATTGAGTAGATTTATAAGTGTATTTACTGTCTCATTTGAACCATACATATCCATTGCATTGTCAAATTTAGAATTATATGTGATAGTATCATCCTCTTCAGAAAGAGCCAAAACAGTCATAGTATGATTTAGAAATTCAACACTTTCATCATCAGTGAAGAACTCTCCATAACCGTAAAATCCACTTATTGGAGCAAGTTTAGTTAGTGGTGCAATATCATGAGTAATATTTGCCTCTAAAAACCTTCTTCTTGCCATACACGAATATATAAATATAGTCTCAATAGGTTTGAACTTCAATTTATCGTAAAATTCTTGCCCACTTTGTATGATTGCCTGAACATCCCCTACACTAAATTGTAAGGTGTCACCTTCTAAAATATTTCCACCAAAAAGTATGGATCCATCTTCAAAATAACGAAAAGCCGCTCTGGCAATTGGCATACCTCCTCGATTAATTAAAAATGGAAACTCAATACCTACAGATGGAACATCCACATTCTCTTTCCCATATTTTTGATATTTACTATTTCCTAAATATTTATCATAAATTTGTTTTGCAGGTTGATAATCTATCTCATATATCGTTGCATCATTGCCTTTTGTAATATTCATTTTAGGACCTATCGCTCTCCACGACAAGTTATAATCATTATGGATTATTAATGAGTCTGATTCTATTGTAGCAACTACAACAGCCATAGAATCACATGAAGCACTATCACATACATAAGTTTTTTCTAATGCAGCGTTATCTCCGGCAGCACCACCTGAAAGAATGACATTTGGAAATTGATTATGTATATATTTTAGAATTTTTTCTGCATTGCAAAAAATGCCTTCTGCAAACATAATTGCTACTTTTGTTTTATCAGTGAAAAGCTGTTCACATATTTGTTTTGCACATTCCTCTTCGTGTTCAGGAATAAATTTAAAAAGTTTGTGTTTTAAGAAGGATTTTTCAAATAAAGTGAAAGAGATGACTGTTTGTTCAAAATCATGTGTAGCACTATGAATGGCACCATCTGTAGAAGTTCCTATGATATGTGCCTGAGGTAATAAAGAATGAAGTTTTTCTCTAATAGAAGATATATATTTTTCATCTGCATTTTTAAAAAATGCTTGAATTAGAAGCTTGTCAGAATCAATAATATTTTTGCTGATATATTGGGCTAAATTTTCTAAATCTATAAATATATGAACATTATTTTGTATCACAGTTCTACCTTCATGTAATAAATTGAAAAATATTATATATAATTTTTATTGTTAACTTATTGAATCAACAGCACGTTTTCTTCATTTCATTATGACACCATGTACAATGCAGTCATCAAAAAAACTCCATAGTCCATTCTAAATGCTGACGCATATCTTTTTCTTTTACCCCAAAAGCAACCTTAATGGCGTCATCTGCCAAATTATAGAGTTGATCTTTATCAACATTGCATTTAGCAATCAACTCTTTTATATCTGCTTCATCATTCTCTTCAAAACGAGCAATTTTACTAATTATGAGATCCAACGGGTGCAAGAGATAAATTTCAAACTTGTTATCTATGGTTTTGTAGTGATTTAATCTTTTGTCAAAATCTTCGTGCTTTAACCCAAAGCCTTCATGGTAAGTGTAGTCATATGCTAACTTTCTCTCTTCCCCATTGTCATTCCAAGTGATATAGAGATCTTGTGGAAAATCCTCTATTTTATTGTATATGTGCATGTCGATATCATCTGAAACACGAGCCTGTGTATAAAGATATACTGCCACACCACCTGCTATATATGCTTTTACTGGATATTCTTTATGCCCCTCAGGTATTTTATCTGCAATTCTTGAAAGAATTTCTAACAGTGCTTCTTCATATTTACCCATTAAAATGCACCTGTAGTTTTATATTGGTTATATCTCATCTCATTGATACCATTTTTCAAATGATAGTATTTCACAGTTCTGTCATCACTTTGAGGTCTGTTTGCGTGGTAAAAAGCCACCCTATTCTCAGGCTTGTCTGATAATCTTATTTTTTTTCCTGTTAAAAATGTATATAAATAGGCACTTCTCATTCTTGCAGTTGTAGATAGGCTTTTATCTTTTGCCAAATGTAGCCACACTTCAGTATCATTTTTCAATAATAATGGATATAGGTATCTCTCAAAGTCACGAAGTGATTTGAAATACTTTTCGTTCTCTAAAACTTTTAAATACCCGGTTCTATTAAGCAATCTCTCAACATCCTCAGAACTTAAACTTTCAAGTAGTCTATATACATTGTTACGATTGTTATGCTTCCATTCTCTTAATGTTCTCTCTGGAACACCAAGAAGCTCACACATCTCTTGCTGCTTCATAACTTGCTCCTTTTTATTTACAATTATAGGCAATTATTGCCTATTTTGTCAAATACCTATTATGCATTGCTATTTTCGTGAAGCCAATCAAAAAATTCATCGTCTGCTTCTTCAGTATCCTCTTGCATTGCTTCCAAGTAGTCCTCATACGATGCAAACTCTTTTCTGTAATTAAAATAATTTTTTAACTCTTGAATTGTCTCAAAATCATCGAGACTCTTTCCGTCTTCAAACTCTTCCTTTAACTTAAACTCCCAGTAGGTAACTTTTTTCTCAAAATCTACGACATCTTGTTCATTGCTAAAATGATCATTTTTCAAAAAGTCAAGATACTCTTGAACACTCATAGATTCCTGTGACATCTCTTTATCAGCACGAATGTGTTCATAAAAATATGTATGAGTGCTCTCAATTTCATCAGAAAGATTCAAGTCTGACAGATTGATATAATCTTGAGTCTGCTTAATGTTGGAGTGATTCAATAACCTCATTATCTTATAGATTGAGACATTATCAAGTGCCAAGTTTGTGGCAACACTACGTCTAATAGTATGGAAATTAACTACTCTATCTCTTATATCATTATCTTGTTTGTCAAGACCTTCATTGAATAGGTCATCCATAATCTCATATATTTTTTTAGGTATAGCCCGGAATGGCTGTTTTGTTTTGGTTCTTGAATTGAAATTTTTGATCACATATTCATCTTCGTCAAACTCTTTAAGAAAGTTGCTAAAATAAGTTACTGCATCAGCTGGTATAAACACTTTATAGCGTTTCTCTGTTTTATAGTTATAAAGGTGCAAAACATTATTTTTAAAATCAAAGTCTTTTTTCTGAACATTGAGTACTGTCATTTTTCTACCTGCAGTTAAAACAGCTAAATACACTGCATTGTAAACATTAGGGTTGCTTGTGTACTCTTTACATTTAACCAGCAACTCTAATATCTCTGGCTTGGATAGATAACGTTCTCTATTTTTCTGAACATTCTTAAAGTTAATATCCAAGTTCGCAAAAGGGTTTTTACAGTCTAAGCGCAATTTTTTAATATTGTAATTTACAATGGCTCTCACTAAGCCTACCAAGTTATAGGTAGATTTTTGTGACATAGAATGCAGTTGAGTGTTCACAACCTTTTCGATCATATCCTCAGTTATCTCTCGAACATCCAAATCTATGAATTTTTTTCTTTTACCCTTATCGACATAAATAGTAGAGAGAGCCTTATCAAACCTGTTGCCCTCTTTTTTTACATTATAGATCTTTTCTTTGTAGTTAGTATTTTCTTGAAGCTCTTGATCAGATAGTTTGCTATAACGCTTTTTGAGTTCAAAATGTTTATCGTCAGTTTTTTTGGCAATGTAGTATTTTTTCATATTAAGCAAAATGTACTTTTCATCGTCTTTTTGCTTCTGCTTGATTTCAACTTCTGATTCAAGAACATTCTCGATCATCAAAATTGCTTTTGCGTATGATTTATTGTCAGCCTTCTCAGCTGTAAAGAGTTTTCTTCTTTTTACTTTTTTATCTATTTTATCTCTGAAAGAATAGTAGTAAGTGTATGTTTCATCCTGAGATTTTCTAACTTGGATACCATTCCCCAAGCTGTTGTATTTGCCTATTTTCATTACCGTCTCCACGCATGATATACAACATCATATACAACAAATGCTTAAAAAACAGAATTAACACCCTTTAAAAATCCCTAAAATAGGCACTTTATTTTTTTGGATATAGAGTTCGAATCCCTCTACCCCATCCACCATTTTTTAAAATTCACACACTTATTTTTTTATATGTACCTATCCCAATCACACCTAGTAATAACACACACCCTATCACAATAAAAAAGTCTTGTATATAAAAATAACTCACTAATGGATGAAAAACTATAGGAGAGAAAAATTGCCCTAAAAACAAAGCACTGCTCATATAGCCTGATGATTTTACACGTTTGCTATGGTGTGATCGTGAGAGCATCCAAGCCATTACATTTGTCATCATTAGCCCTCCACCAAAGCCCATGATTGGAGATGTAAAGAAAAACAAGTGTATATCGCGAACAAATCCTATAAGTACAAACCCTATACTAATTATTCCAAGCCCAATAAGATAAATCGTTTGAAACTCATACCTCTTTTTAAACTTTGCAAAACTAAGAGCTCCAAAAGCATTTGCTATAAACGCTGTAGAGATAATAGCTCCAGTGAGTGTCCCACTTGCATGAAAATGGTTTATGATTAAAAAAGGAACTTGTGTTGGCAAAGTATAAAAAATCAACATCAAAAAAAAGCCAAGAAAGTAGATAGAGGTTAATTTTAAATTTACCTCTTCTTCCTCATTTATATGCTCAAAATTTGGCTCTATCAAAAACAGTAATACCATTGGTATAAAAATAATCCCTATTAGGTAAATAGCAAAAGGATAACGCCATCCCATATCACTAAGTAATCCACCACCAACTAAAAAGAGCATCCCTCCAAGTGATGAAAAGGCACTTTGTAATCCCATATATTTGTGACGTGCTTCCCCTTGAAAATAATCACCAACAAGTGAAGTAGTAAGTATCATAAGCATTGCTATACTTACACCAAGCAGTAAACGCGAAATAAGTAAGTTTTCAATCGCACCTAAATAAAGCCCAGCAGAACCAAATAATGAAAATAATACAAGTGCTATAACTATGCTATTTTTACGTTTATAGTTTTGTAAAAAATGGCCAAGAAATGGAGACAATATAGCGATAGAAAGTGATGGAAGTGTAATCATCAAACGTGAATAAAGTTCGATATCTTTTACGTCACTAAAGATAGTTTTTAAATGGGGTAAAGAGGTAATGATTGCAACATTTGACATCATCGTTGCAATAGATAAAAGAAGTAATGTTATCTTTGCAAATGATGTTATGTGCAATTTTTTCCCTTAATTATTTATTTTCTGTTGCCATACTTTTTGAGTTGCCATTTTGCCCACATTTGCAGTTTGAACCACATTGACAAGGTTTTGGACATGTACAATTTGGATTGTTACATCCCCCATTTAAAGGACGAAGCTCACTAGAGTTACTTGAACAACCCATCATTATAAGCATACCTAATGTAGCTGTTAGTTTTAAAATTGATTTCATATCGATTCTCCTTATAGTATGAAATTTAAATTAGTATAATCTAATTTGGTTAAAATATCTTTAAAAATATAACTTTAACCTAGGAACACCATGAATGACACAACAGATATAACAGTATTAACAATTAGGATGTTAATTTTTCTAGCGATAGCAGTGGGATTTTTCTTTATACTAAAATCTAAAAAGAAGTAGATAAAGAGAGAAGCCTCTCTTTATTATTTTAATTTTCCATTTCCATAGTGTTGAAATAGATAATTAGTAACTATTGTTGCATCCTCTTTTGTAATAGGTGCTTTAAAGTGAGTAACCATTTTATCCACTTTTTTTGCCCAAAAATCTTTTGATTGTGGACCTTGATTGATAATATAACCAAAAGAATGACACATCAAACAGTTTGCTTGAACTGCATCAAATCCATTTCCCATTTTAATCTCATACGCTATGTATGGAACTTCAACTTCACCTTTAACCTGTGCAAAAAGTGAACCTACTGATAAAATTGCTAATAATAATATTTTTTTCATAATTTGTCCTTTTTACACTACTTCTACTGTTACTACATCGATACCGTTATATTTGTATCCGCCATGGTTCCATAAAACATCTTTAGCAAATGGTTGCTCTTGTCCAAGACGATTGATAGCTTTTGCCATAAAAGAGAGTTTCCCATATTTCGCTGGTTTAAAAGAGTATCTAAACTCTGTATACGCATAACGCCCATTTTCTTGTTTAAGTAATGCTTTTTCCCATGTTTTACCTTCATCAGTAGAGATCATAACATCTCTAATACCAGTACCGTCATCAAAAGCAACACCACGAACTACTACATGAGAGTTGTGATATACCTTCATACCATTTTCAGGATAACCTATAACAGATTTTACATTCATATGTGTGATCGGTTTTGTTGGTTTAAAGTGATTTTCTGGAGTTTCACTTTCAGTTTTATTATCTGGAACGCGGTAAGCAACATCCATAAAGAAAAGTGACTTGTATTCATTTGTAACAGTAATGTTACTTAACATTTTAACCCAGCTATCAGAGTAGTATCCTGGCATAACTAAACGGATTGGATATCCATTTAAATATGGTAAATCTTCACCATTCATCTCATAAGCGATGATAACATGATCATCAAGTTCATGTGTTTCGATCTCACGAACAAAGTTTGGTGTTTCATAATATGCTGCATTGTCTCTACCGTTAAAGCCAATCCAATGTGCCTCTTTTTTTAATCCTGCACGATTGAGTACGTCACGAAGTCTTACACCTTTCCATTTAGCACATCCCATTGCACCACTACCCCATTGAATTCCCCCAGGGATCGGATGAAATGCTGAACGTGAATTTCCCCCACATTGAAGTACTGCTGTAACTTCAACTTGTTCAAATTCAGTTTTTAACTCTTTAAGTGAAAGTTTAAGTTCATTTTCTACCAAACCATTAATATGAATCGTATAATTATCTGGATCATAATGTTGTGGAATGTCTGGTAAATGCCATCTTACAAAGAACTCATCATTTGGTGTAATCCCTTGCGTATACACACTTCTAGGCGATTCTAAAAGTGGTGGTCTATCAGAGTATGTAATTAGTGGTTTTTTTTCAGGAAAAGCCATAGTTGAAACTTTTCTGTTATCTATGGGTTGTGTTGTTTCACCTGCAGATAAAGCCGTGCTGCCAAGAACAGCTGCTGAAGCTACAAGAGAACTTTTCAGGAACTCTCTTCTTTGCATAAATTTTCCTTATTTTTTTGTATAATTATTAGTTTGTCCAGCGGAATTATAGCACTTTTGCATTAAAGAGTTTTGAATTTTTTCGCTTAAATAAATGATTGTGATATTTTTTTGATTTACAAACTATTTTGCAGCATAAAATGTTCTCTCAATAGGTATAGAGACGATACCTTTATCAGAATTAAATCTTATAGGTAATGACTCTTTAGCATTTAGATTTATATTTTTTAAAACTGCGAAGTGAAGATGTGGTCCCGTACTATATCCTGTATTGCCAGAGAATCCTATAAAATCTCCTTGTTTTACAACATCTCCAACTTTTACTTTTACACCTTGATATCTAAGATGTGCATAAAGACTAAAAGTGCCATCAGAGTGTTCTATCATTATATAGTTTGCATCTGATGAGAACTCTTTTGATTCACCACGTTTTTTTGAATCACTTTTTATTTTCACCACTACTCCATCACGAGCTGCATAAAGTTTTGTACCTATATCCATAACAAAATCAATTGCGTAACGACTACGCCCTTTATGGGTATATTTTCCATTATATCCTTGAGAAACCATATGATTTTCTCCTACTGCAAATGGTAATCTATAGATATAACTATCATCATGCTTTGCATTTATAGAACCCATATTCCAAGTGTAGTGGAAGTTATACCCTATACTTCCTGATGATACTTTTGCTTTGAGATATGTTTTAGTAGTATGAGGTTTTAATACAATATACTCATTTGTTTGGTTTAGTTGTTCTAATCCACTGAGTTGCATATCTACTTTCATTGTAATAGTATACGGTTTTTTATTATGGATGATAAAGTTATACTCTATCCCTTTTTCCGCCACCTCTATATAAACATCTTTTTTTGTTTGTTTTTGAATATTTTCTGAAGTATAGCTATTTGAAACCGGAGCACTATAAAAAGCTTCCCTAGTCTCTTCTATCAATTCATTTTCGCGTATTTGCTCATCTAATATTTTGTTATAACCATACCCTTTGTTGGCTTTATAAAACTGTTTTGCTTTATTATACAAAGCTCTTTTTTGCCATAAGCCATCGTATTTATAAGCAGTTAATTGTGTAAAAAGTTTATAATCTTTTTTATCTATTGCACTATTAATCTCTTGGTGTAATACATGTAAAAAATAATCGTACTCTTTTTGTAAAGCCCTTAAACTTTTTAGATACTCTATTTTTTGCTGATTTTCTTGTGTATTTTGAAATGTCAAACCTTTTTGCAATGCTTCGTCTGCTTTTGATATAAATGTTTGTGTAGTTGTATTTAATTCGCCTACATGTGGCAATGTTTTTGCATAAGATGCTGCTTCATATAAAGGATCACTCAGCTGTGCATACAACTTTGGATATGATGAAGCAAAAGTAACACCTATAAAAGCTAAAAAGAGAAGTATATAACGCATAATCAAATGTATTTTGGCACCAAATCAAGAATTTTTTGGTACATTTTATCAAAATCTGTTGAATATACTCTAGTATTTCCAATAGAGGTTATAAAATTTGTATCACGCTCCCATCTAGGAACTAAATGTAGATGGATATGTTCTGCAATCCCTGCTCCCCCAGCTTTGCCTAAATTCATCCCAAGATTTACACCATGTGCACCTAATCCCTCTTTTAAAAGACATACCCCTTTTTGAGCTAAACTGGAGATATGCAGCCAAACTTTTGGATCGAGTTCTTCTAATTTATCTATGTGAGTATGAGGAATAATCATAAAATGACCAGGGGTATACGGATAGCGATTCATAACTATAAAGCAGTGCTCATCACGGTAAAGTACATGAAGTTTTCCATCATCAAAAGCATTTTTGCTTATATGACAAAATACACACCCTTGTATCTTTTCATTTGTCACATACTCATCGCGCCATGGTGCATATAAAATATCTTCCATCCATTTACCTCTTTTCAATTATTGTAACTTATTTTATTTTAAATATTGTAAAATTTACCATGGATTTAACTATGCTACTTATTATTTTAACTGTTGTAAGTGTCTTTTTGTATGATTTTACAAACGGTTTTCATGACTCAGCAGATATGGTTGCAACTGCAATTGCTTCACGAGCTATGGCTGCACCTACTGCCATTACTATAGTTACTGTTTTTACCTTTTTAGGACCATTAATGGTAGGACTTTATGTGGCAGATACTATAGGAACTTTTGTAGATATATCAAGTGTCTCTTTACGTGATGCACAGTCTTTAGTGATCGCCTCACTCTTAGCTGCGATCACATACAACTTAATTACTTGGAAATTTGGGCTACCTTCATCCTCTTCAAACTCTTTGGCAGGTGGTTTAGTTGGTGCTGGTTTGTTTGTTGTAGGGGAGCATGGAATAAACTGGGGTTTTGAAGCTATAAAACACGGTGAACTTGTAGGTCTCTCAAAAGTGATAGTCGGACTTTTTGCCTCCCCTTTTTTAGGTTTTATAGTGGGATTTATAATAATGAAACTGATATTTTTCCTTTTTAGACGTTTGAGCATTAAAGTAAAACCTCTGTTTGTAATCTCTCAATACTTTAGTGTCGCTTGGCTTGGTTTTTCTCACGGTGCGAACGATGCGCAAAAAGGGATGGCTATTATTGGGATGATCCTATTAGCTTCGCACGAAACTTCAGAGTTTAGTGTGCCTCTATGGGTAATTTTGATGTGTACATCTGCTATCACTTTAGGGACTATGTTTGGTGGTTGGAGCATTATTAAAACTTTAGGATTTGAGCTATATCACCTCAAACTGATTCACTCTGTTGCAAATCAACTCGGCTCTGCACTTGTCAACACTCTTGCAACTGCAATCGGCGCACCAACATCAACAACACAAGTAGTTGTAGCGACCTTGATTGGAAATGGTGTAGCGGAAAAGCCCTCTCATGTTAGTTGGTCAAAAGTTTCACATATCATTTTAGGATGGTTTGTAAATGTACCTGTTTCTATGATATTTGGAGCATTGTATTCATTCATCATCATTTATATTTTAGGAGTACTTTCATGAATCTTTCATTTATAAAAAAATATATCATGCCCAAAGAGGTAGATTTTCTCTTGGCACTCAACCAACATGCGATGATTATCACTAAGATAACTGATGATCTACACAAATGTTTTATAGAAGCGAGTCAAGAGAGCTGTGAAGCAATCTTACAAGACTTACACAAGTCTCAAGAGATTCGTGAAAAAAATATGAATGAACTTTTAAGCAGTTTTATCACACCACTTGATCGAGAGTCTATCTATAGGGTTATTACACAGTTAGACTGGATTGCTGTAAGTATCAAACATTTTGTCGTAGAAGCAAAAGCGTATGGTATCCATTCTTTAGATGAAAATTATGAGACATTATTTGAAAATATCCAGTTACAATCTCAACTTTTAACTGCGGGTTTTAAAACAGTGAAAACAGATGCACAAAAAACGGCAGAAAATGCACAAAGAGTACGAAATGCTTATAATGAGCTAGTAGAAGTATATGCAAAATCGATGGCTGGACTTGTAAGTGAAAACAACTTACGAGAGATGTTTATTCACAAAGAGCTATTAGGTCAGTTAAAAGAGATAGGCAAGAGAATGCAGATGTGTGCAAACTCTCTTGAAGATATCGTTATGAAAATGAACTAGATAAATGCAAAAACCAGATCAGGAAATAAAATTACAAGTGCCAATGCAACTAACTGAAGTAGGATAAAAGGAATAACTCCTTTATATATCTGCATTGTTGTAATTGTATCTTTTGCAGCACCTTTTAAAAAGAAAAGACTCAAACCAAATGGCGGTGTTAAAAAAGATGCTTGAAGATTGAGTGCAATAAGCACTGCAAACCAAATAGGATCGATCCCAAAGGCGTGCATAACAGGTACTAAGATCGGCACTATAATAAAACTAATTTCTATAAAGTCTATAAAAAATCCAAGCATAAAAATGCTCAGCATCGCTACACCGATAAATACCCAGACATCCCCTATATCTTCACTAAAAAACTCTAAGATTAGATCAGTCCCACCAAGTTCATTAAATACAAGTGAAAATGCAGTAGCACCGATAAGTATCATAAAAATCATACCGCTTAGTTTCATAGTCTCAAATAGTGCATACTTAATCATAGAGAAACTAAGCGTTCTATTAAGTGCTGCCAAAATAAAACCACCCACTACACCAAAAGCAGCCGATTCAGTCGGTGATGCGATCCCTGCAAAAATACTCCCAAGCACTGTTACCATCAAAAAAAGTGGAGGAAGGATTGCGAACAAAAGCTCTTTAAGTGAACTTTTCTCCTCACTTTGCAATGCTGGAGCATCCTCTTTGTTTATAAAAGCTCGTATCAAAATATAGACAATGTAAAGCCCAACAAGTACAAGTCCTGGTAAAACTGCACCCATAAACAATTCACCCACGCTCACACTCATCACATCACCTAAAACGATTAAGATGATCGAAGGGGGAATGATCTGCCCAAGTGTCCCACTTGCAGCGATTGTTCCACTTGCAAGTGATTTGTTATATCCAGCTTTGAGCATAAGTGGAAGTGCAATTACACTCATCATTACAACACTTGCTGAGACGATCCCTGTTGAAGCTGCTAAAATCGCACCAACTAAAACTACACTCACACCAAGTCCACCACGAACACCTTTAAAAAGTGAGTCCATAGAGACAAGTAACTTCTCTGCCATACCCGATTTTTCAAGAATTAAACCCATCATTATAAAGAGTGGCACTGCCATTAAAGTGGAATTACTCATAATTCCGTAAATTCTAAAAGGCAAGATGTTAAATACTTCAAACCCTACATCTGGTGTAAAAAAAGCAAACATCATTGCTACTGCACCAAAAGCAAATGCTACAGGTATTCCAATAAGTAAAAGCAAAAGAGTTACAAAGAACATTATAAGTGCTATCACAATGCTCTCCATTTCTGCACATGAGAAACTAGCTCTTTAAAAGCTTGTAATACTAAAAGCCCAAATGACAGAGGGATTAACGACTTTACGATCCACCTGTATGGAAGTCCACCTGGATCACTTGAACTCTCATGTTGTGCAAAACTCATTACAACAAAATCAAGAGAGATATAGATGATCAAAAATGCAAATGGAAGGATGAAAAATATATATGCAAAGATATTTACAAGGTGCTGTGTTTTTTCACTAAAATTATCGTAAAAAATATCAACTCTTACATGAGCATTATGTTTTAAAGTATAGGCAATACTCAGAAGTATAACTACATCAAAAAAGTGCCACTGCAACTCTTGAAGTGCAGTTGAGCCTTGCGAAAAAAGGTATCTTAGTGTTGCGTCATAGACCACAAGTACAACAAGTAATGCCATAATAAGTGCAGTTATATAAGAGGTGTACTTTGTAAGTGTGTCTATAAATTTCATTATATAAAGTTTGGTGCATCATTCGCAAAAAGAATGATATCTCCTGCTTTTGTTTGATTTGCCAACAGATCAACAAGTTTTGATTTATCTGATAACATAAACTTCTGTTTTACATCTAAGTTTTTATCAAACAGATCAGCATTAAGCGAACCTGTAACTATCACAGTATCAAACACTTTATTGATAGCTTCTATTAGCTGTAAATTGAGTTCGTCACTACTCTCAACAAGTCCAGGTGTAACGATCACTTTATTTCCAGAGTGGAGTGAGCATAAACGTACACCCTCTAACATCCCATCAATATTTCCATTGTAACCATCATCAATAATAATTTTTCCACCAGCTTCAATCTTTTGCAGTCTATGTTCAACTGGCTCTAGGGAAGCTACTGCTTTTATAATCTCTTCATTACTCATACCAAACTGTTTTGCGATTTTAACTGCTACTGCGATATTCATAGTCTGAAACTCGCCTAAAATATCTGTATGGAGTTTCAACATCTCGCCATCTAAGTTGATTTCAAAATCGATCCCACTAAGATTTGCTACAACATTTTCAAGTCCATCTCCAAAAAAAGTCACTTTTTCATGTGGCTCATCGGTTACTGAGGTATGAATATAAGCATTTTCAACTCTTGGAGATTGCATGATCTCTAGTTTTGTTGCGATGATGTTTTGCAGAGATTTGAAGTACTCTATATGCGCTTCTCCAACACGCCCAACGACAACTGTTTGTGGCTCTAAGAATTTTGTAATTGTATAGATATCACCACTTTCCCGTGCCCCTGCTTCTGTTACATATATCTGTGTATCTTCTGTAAGGTTATTATTTACATCCGCTACAAGTCCACCGATTGTATTTACACTTCTTGGCGTTGCATATACTTTAAACTTTGAAGCTAAAATCTGTGCTACGAAGTTTTTGATACTTGTTTTTCCATAACTTCCAGTAATCGTTATAATTTGTAAATTTTGCATAGATTTCAACTTGTCTTTTGCCTGTTTTGTATAAACTGCAAAAAGATACTTCTCTATAAGTGTACTTCCTACATAAGCAACCGCTAAAGGCATAAACACACCATAGATCGCACATCCATCTTTTAAAGTACACAAGATATTTTGAAACAACACAAGTGAGATTAAAAGGATTAAAAAGCGTTTTACACGCCATGTAAGCACCAGCTTTTTATCCAGTTTTTTATGCCACAAATAGATAGCAGGAAGTACAGCAAAAATAAAAAAGATTGTAAAAAACTTCCCAGTCGTATAGTAAGCAAAAAACGGGATGATAAAATAGATTAGGTGCCAATGTGCTTTGTGGTGCTTTAAGATCACACGTGAGAGTTTATAGTCATACCATTGCAAGTTAGTGATAAGATACCAACCTAGCACTAAAACTAGGAGTACATTGACAACAAATGCTACTAAAGTTTCATAGTTCTCCATACTAATGCCCTAAAGTTTCTAAAAATGTTTTTTCTATTCTTTGAGATACATCATTTCCATATTTCATAAAAAAGTAATGGTCTCCATCATAAGGAACAAATTCTGAGTCTTTGATAAGTGAGACTATTTTTTCACCCGAACTTAATGGTGTTGCTGTATCTTCTTTACCCCAGCATACAAGTGCTTTGCCTTCATACTTAGAAAACTCATCACTATAGTCTTCATCAACCACATTTTTAAATGTTTGGTACATATGCTCTGAAAGTTTTTTTGCATCCTCTGCAACAAAAAGCTCACGAAGTTTTGTAAAACCCAAGTTTTTCAATGCTTTAAAAAGTAAAATTTTTGCCTGAATTTTTAATGATTTAGTCACATAAATACCTGCACTCGATAAAAGAACCAATACTTTAGGTTCAAGTAAAAGTGCTACTTTTCCACCAAAAGAGTGCCCTACAATGATATCTTTAGACGCATTCATATGGATCATTAAAAGCTCTACAATTCTAGCCACATCAGCAGTTGTAAGCGCCATAGAACAAGTTGATTTTCCAAACCCTGGTAGATCAATATAGATATGTCTAAAACCACTCATCTCTTTTGAAAAGCTTTGTTTCATCAACTCTTTATTACTCCCCCAGCCATGTAAAACAATAATATCTACCTTGGCTTCTGGATTTACTATCTCATAACTAATATCAAAAGTATGTTGCTTATGTTGGATCGACTTGATCGCCATTACTTCCCTTTTGCTTTTGAGATAGAGTGGATATACTCATAACTTGAAGCTATACGTTTCTTTTGCGGTAATGAAGATGACAACTCCTCTAAAGCTGTAGCAAAATCTTCAAATAGATAATTTGCCATACTTCCAGGGATTGGATTGATCTCATTTAAAAGTACCTCATCATCATGGACAAAAAAGTCACATCTTATGAGTGCACCATCAAAAAGTCCATCATACACTTTTTTAAAGTTTGTTTGGAGTTTAAGGACTAGTTCTTCAGGTATTTCTGCTTTTAAAACTTGTTCTGAGCGTGAGAAATCCATATATTTTTTCTCAAAATCTAAAAACTCCTCTTTTTGAGGCTCTTCAACGATGGAAAACTTGATCTCACCATTTGATTTATAACCAGCTAAATTATACTCTTTGACACCTTCTAAAAATGGCTCAACTATAACTGTTTCATCAAACTCAAAAGCAGTATCAAGAGCATAATCCATTTGTGATTCTTCTTTTACGATTGTAACACCTATAGAGCTTCCAAGACGAGCAGGTTTGACAATCACTGGGTAAGAGAGAGTTATATCTTTATGTTCCGATTTTGTTAATATTTCATAGCGTACACTTTTCACATCTATCGCATCACACAAGTACTTTGTATACACTTTATCATACGAAAAAACAGATGCATCTGTACGTGGTCCTATATATTTGATTGCATAAAAGTCTAATAATGAAGATATAGTACCATCCTCACCATCACCCCCATGGATAAGATTGAGTACTACATCGCTATACTCTTTTTTTGAAAACATAGATTTTTGGACAAATGAACCTTGAGAGAGCTCAAGTGTAGGCATCTTTTTATACTCACCTTTTGAAAAAGTGATCGCTTTCATTTTTGATGCTTCTATGAGATAAAAAGTATGATCGCTGTCACAGAAAATAAAAGTTAAGTCAAAATTTGTAAGTTTCTCTTTTAACGTAATTGCACTTACTATGCTAATTTCATGCTCGAAACTAGCACCACCAAATAATATAGTTAATTTCAATATTTATATCCTTTTTAAATTGTTTGTAATAATTTTAAAGCACCTTTTACAAGTGCTGATGTATCTTCTTCATCTAATGAACTAAGAGCTTTAGAAATTTTATCTTTCTTAAACCCTAAAGCTTCTAACGCTTCACTTGCTTGTGCATACGCTTGTGTATTTGCACTTGTTGAATCATCAGATTGTGCTAAAAGTTCAGTATCAAAACCGTTAAGTTCAACGAGTATCCGCCCTGCACTTTTTGGTCCAATCCCTGGCACTTTTTTTACACCATTAATATCGTTGTTGTTTATCACCACTGCAAATTGTGCTGGAGTGTATGTCGAGCATATAGCCATTGCCACTTTTGGTCCAACACCATTGATCTTTATAAGACGTTCAAACATCTTTTTCTCTGCCATATCTAAAAAACCAAACAGCAACTGTGCATCTTCGCGAAAAATTTGCATTGTAAAGATTGAAACTTTCTCTTTTGGTAATGCAGAAAACGTTTGTAGTGATATAAACACCTCATACACTACACCATTTACATCTATATGTAAAAAACTAGGTTCTTTGTGAACAACTTCACCTTTTAATCCAACTATCATCTAAAAACTTTTTCCCTTTTATTCTATCAGTGCACTAATGCTAAACTCACCATCTTCTGATTCTTTGATACCAAAGATTTTTGCTTCTGAATTTTCAGCTGGTTTATACACTAATTCCATCGGAGGATCGATAAGCTTAAATTTTATCTCGTTATACCCTATCCATTCCCCGCGATTAATAACTCTTGCTTCAAAGATATTATCTTGAAATGTAGAAGATTTTGCACTTAAAAGATTTAAACGATCTTGTTTTTCCAAAAGTGTATCTTCAGTTTTTTTCAGATGATTTTGTATCGTTTGAAATTGCTTATATTTTTTTACAAACGCTTCTGGCATCTTTACACCATTTTTTTTGTAATGTATAAGCCGTTTTTTGATATCTAAAAATGCACCCATCCCATCTTTTACCATTTTAGAGTATTGTTCAGCTTCTTTTTTAAGATCACGTATCTCTATTTCGAGTTGTTTAATGGTCTCTTCATTATCTTGAGCATTTTTTTGTACATCATCACTAAGCATTGGATCAATTATAAAAGTGTTTTCACTTCCATGAAGTTTTTCTATCTCTATAAGATGTGTTGCTGTTGCTTTTACATGTGATGTACAAATCTCTATATTGATATTTTTCGCAAAAAGGCTTCCACCTAAAGCCTGAGTAACTTTAATGTTTTTCCCCTTAGCAGTTCCATGCTCTAATCTTGTGATGTGGATATTTTCTCCCTCAGCTTTCCCTTTGTGAACATTGATATCTAAATCATCAGCTTTAACAAATGCTGATTGATGTGTTTGCCCACCAATGGTAGCTTTTTTTGCAATCACCCTTGCATTTGATCCAACATTACCATCGATGTCAATCTCTGTTACCTCAACTACCATCCCAGTACCGATAGCATCTTTCACAGCATCGCTCTCTTTTACAGAGATATTTACATCAGAATCTACCCCACTTGAAATCGATCCTGTTGTTTTGAAACTTATCTCTGAGAGGTCTACATCTTGTTTTATAATGTACTTATTATCTTCGTAAGCTATATACCCATTCTCTTTAGCTATGTATTTTATCGATTCTGGTGTTTCTTCAACTTTTATAGTGTCTTCAACATTAAAAGTTGGCTCATTTGCTACAATTGGTTCAGTTGGTTGTATAAACTCACCACGACAGTTTCTTCCATACTTCCCATTTTTCGGTTTCACATACTCTATAAGCAGTTCATCTTGTTTCACACTCTGAATAAAGCCTCTTGAAGAGTAATCAACTTTTTGGTTCTCATCAACATCTTTATTGTTCTCATAATGTAAAATCAAAGCATCATTTATAGTCGCTGTTGGCTCAAACCCCTCAGCGATCAGATATGTTTGCGCTTTTTGAAATTCATATACAGAATTAATCCGAGCAGAAGCCGAAAGTTTTGAGATAAAATCATCAACCATCTCATCAAAAATACCAATAAGTATCCCCGCACGAATTTTCTTTTTGTTTATAAGCAGCTTTAAATTGTGCTCTAACTTTTCATCATAAGTTAGTTTAGAACCAGCCGCTACACTGAGGTAAACTTTACACTTTGTTGCATTTGCCCCTACAGCACTTTTAAACTCTTTTTCTAAATAATCACCATCTTTTAATTTTGAAAAAATTTCGATTTCGTAAGTTTGTTTAATTTGGTACTCAGGATTGAGTAAAGTAGTATCATCAAGTTCGTAAAGTTTATCTGCTTGAACTTCTTCCCATTCACTCTCTTTAGAATCTTTTACTAAACGTGTGTATGTTTGTACTCCAAGAAGATTAAAATCTAACTGTTCTGGATCAGTGTCATACGATTTGGCAATATTAAATATCTCTTTGGCAACATTTTGTGTTCTTACAACAGTAGGACGAACTTTTTTTAAAGCATGTTCTTTCTTTTTAGAACCAAATAGTGCCATTGACCAACCATATTTTAAATTTTAAGTTCTCCATTTTAACCAAAGTTTTGTTAAAATTTTGTAAAAATAAAAGAGATGCCTTGTTTAAAGCGATTTTCACCAATAGTTTTGGGGTACTATTTTCAAGAATTTTAGGATTTATAAGAGACTTGCTTACTGCTTCAACTTTAGGTGCAAGTATCTACTCTGACATCTTTTTTATCGCTTTTAAACTTCCTAATTTGTTTCGCCGTATCTTTGCTGAGGGTGCTTTTACACAGGTGTTTATACCAGCTTTTGCACGGGCTAAAAAAAAGGCTGTTTTTTCTGCAAATATTTTTCTTATATTTCTTTCGATCATCTTAATTATTACCCTTTTAGTAAACCTAGTTCCAGAACTTTTTACTAAGGCAATCGCAGTTGGTTTTTCAGACTCGACGATCGAGATCGCAGCCCCTTATGTTGCAATCAATTTTTGGTACTTGCCACTGATTTTTGCTATGACATTTTTAAGTGGGATGTTACAGTACAAAAACCATTTTGCCACAACAGCGTTTGCTACAGCACTGCTAAACATTTCACTCATTGTTGCCCTGCTTTTAGCACAGGAAAAAAGTGATAGTGTTATAGTTTACTATATGAGCTTTGGAGTTGTCATTGGTGGGGTTTTACAGCTACTCGTGCACATCTTAGCTATTAAAAAACTAGGACTTTTTAAGATCGCATTTGGAGGCTTTAAACACGTAAGAGCTAAAAGTGTGCAAATTAAAGAAGAAACCTCAAAATTTAAACGTGAATTTTTCCCTGCTATGTGGGGAAATTCAACCGCTCAAGTCTCTGCATTTTTAGATACTTTTTTAGCCTCTTTTTTACTCACTGGAAGCATCTCTTACCTTTACTATGCAAATCGAATTTTCCAGCTTCCTTTAGCATTATTTGCTATAGCTACTTCGATCGCTCTATTTCCTCGTGTTGCACGTTATCTTAAAAACAATGACGAAACACAAGCACTTGCAAACCTCAAAAAAGCGTTTTGGTTTTTAGCATTTTTACTCACTTTTAGCACAATCGGCGGAGTGATACTCTCTCATGAGATCACTTGGCTATTGTTTGAGCACGGCGCTTTTGATACAAACGATACACAAAACACCTCATATGTACTTATGATGTATATGATCGGACTTATCCCTTTTGGTTTACAAAAACTGCTGGTACTTTGGCTCTATGCAAAACAGATGCAAGGAAGTGCTGCAAAAATTGCCACAGCTTCACTGGTAGCTTATGTAGTCTCTGCACTCGCACTCATACAGCCTTTAGGGGTTGGAGGACTGGCTCTTGCATCTACGATCGGAGGGTTTGTGAGTTTTATCTTGACAGTGAGAGTTTTCGGGCTCAAAAACTTTTTAGATATAATTCGATCAAAATACCTTATATACTTATTGTTTAGTTCGATCGTACTAACTATTTTATTATTAATTTTCAAGGATTTTATCAGTGCATTTATATGATTCTGTAAAAAAAGAGAAACTCGAATTTATCCCACTTGTAGAGGGAAAAGCAACCCTTTACGTGTGTGGTCCAACCGTATATGATGATGCACACCTAGGTCATGCAAAATCTGCACTTGTATTTGATCTTTTAACAAGAGTTCTCCGTGCAAATAACCTTGAAGTAACATACGCTAGAAACATTACAGATATAGATGATAAGATCATCAAAAAAGCGATCGAGCAAAAAAAAGATATCAAAACTATTACGGACTTCTATACTGAAGCTTTTCATAAAGAGATGGGCTCCCTTGGTGTAAAACGCCCAGATTTAGAGCCAAAAGCGACTGAAAATTTAGAAGCGATGTTTGCCATGATCCAAAAGCTGATCGACAAAGGGCACGCATATAAAACTACAGAGGGTGATGTTTATTTTGACACTTCAAGTGACAGCGAGTATTTAACCCTTTCAAACCGTGTTCAAGATGAAGACGATAAACAAAACCGTGTAGCATCATCTGATCAAAAGAAAAACCCAGCCGATTTTGCTCTTTGGAAATCTGTAAAAGATGGCTCTGTAACATTTCCTAGTCCTTTTGGAGCAGGACGTCCAGGGTGGCACTTAGAGTGTTCTGCAATGATCGAAGAACACCTTGCATATAAAGACAAAGAGTATGCGATCGACATTCACGGCGGAGGGGCTGATCTACTTTTCCCTCACCATGAAAATGAAGCGGCACAAACACGTTGTTCAAGCGATCATAAACTTGCAAAATACTGGATACATAATGGTTTTGTAAATATTGACGGCGAAAAGATGAGTAAATCTTTAGGCAACAGTTTCTTTTTAAAAGATGCACTTAAAGAGTATGATGGAGAGGTGTTACGTTTTTATCTTTTAAGTACGCACTACCGCTCAAACTTTAACTTTAATACTCAAGACCTAGAGGTAAGTAAAAAACGTCTGGATAAAATCTACAGACTGAAAAAACGCCTTTTTGGTTTGGCAGAATCAAATGAAGAAACTCAGTTTCAAAAAAGTTTACTAGAAGCACTTAGCGATGATCTTAATATCTCTAAAGCACTATCTTTGATCGATGAGATGGTAGCTACTGCAAACGAAACACTCGATACAGCGGGAAAACACAAAGAGTTGAAACGTCACACGATGGCAAATTTAGCTTATATCGAAACTGTGCTTGGCTTTGGTGTAAAAAATCCGTTTGAGTATTTTCAGTTTGGGATCGATGCAAACACAAAAACAAAGATTGAGAGCCTGATCGAACAAAGAAACGAAGCCAAAAAAGAGAAAAACTTTGAGCTCTCAGATAAACTGCGTGATGAAGTTTTAGCTTTTGGTGTACAGATCATGGATACACCTGCGGGAACATTCTGGGAAAAAGTATAACTATTTAAGAATATGCGATATAATACTATTTAAAGTACTATTAAAAGGACTAAAATATGACTATTATGGCAAATGATCTAAAAACACGTGGTGTTACTATACTAGATGAGGCATTGAAGCTAGAAGATGAAGCGATCATTAGTGTACGTGGTAAATCAAAATACGTTGTGATGGATCTTGAACATTATAATTATCTCAGAGAGTGTGAGCTTGAAGCAGCACTTATTCAAACTCATAAAGAGATAGAAGAGGGAAAAGCAAAAACATTAACAGCTGAGGAACATATCGAGGCTCTTCATAATGATCTATAAGTTAATCTTTACAGAGCAATATGAAAAGCGCTTACGAAAATTCATTAAAAGACATCCTGAAGTACTTTCCCAATATGAAAAGACCATTAAACTCTTAGAAGTAAATCCTCATCATCCATCTTTGAGACTGCACAAACTATCTGGAAAACTTTCAGATCTTCATTCTGTGTCTATAAACATCAGTTATCGAATCACAATTGAACTGATCATTATTGAAAAAGAAATTATCCCTGTAGAGATAGGTTCACATGATGAAGTGTATTAAAACTATTAATGGATATGACTTATGACAATAACTGAATTACAAACATATTTAGAATCTAAACTTCCAAATGTAACAGAGGAGTTTCAACGCCTTTTTCATGGGCGTGGTGGGCTTTATGAGGGCTTAAAACACCTTACGATCGACAGTGTAAATAGTGAGATCATCAACGCTGCTTTTTATTTTGAAGAATCAAATGAAGCAGAACTTATTGAGATGCTTACAAACTTTGTTATAAACTCTCACTACTCTACTTTAGTTGTGCAACGCCGCTATATAAAAGGTGCTCCTAGTGAAGTGTTATGCGGGGAAGTTCCAGAGGATCTAATCATTTTAGAAAATGGAATGAAACTCAAACTCAATCTCCTCTCAAATAAAAACACTTTTTACTTTCCAGATATGAAAAACGGTCGCTCCTTTGTGCGTGAACATGCAAAAGACAAACACGTCTTAAACCTCTTTTCATACACCTGTGCTTTTTCAGTTGCTGCAAAATTTGGCGGTGCTAAAAGTGTTGTCAATGTAGATATGTCAAAAGGCGCACTAAAGATCGGGATGGCAAACCACTCGATCAACTCTCTTGATCCAAAAGGGGTAAGTTTTCTGCCCTACAACATCTTAAAATCATTTAGTGCTTTAAAGAAAAAAGGTCCGTATGACTTAATCATCATCGATCCGCCAAGTTTTCAGCGTGGCAGTTTTGAAGCAACAAAAGATTATGAAAAGATCATCACTAAACTGCCTCAACTAGCAAATGAAAACTGTATACTTTTAGCGTGTTTAAACTCGCCAGAGTTAGAGAGTGATTTCATCATCGATATGATCGCAAAACTTGCTCCAACATTTAAGTTTGAGAAACGTTTAGATAATTTAGAAGCGTTTAAAAGTGCAGATGAGACACGAAGTTTGAAAAACCTCGTGTTTGTTCGAGAGTAACTTACTTCTCCTGTTGTACAATCTTAGATGGGAATTTTTCTAAGATTTTTGCAACTATAGAGTTGACATACTCTGTTTTTTCTTGCGGAGTTTTTTGTTCTCTTAGTTCAAGCACACCAACACCTCTCCACACTATTTTTTTTGTTTTAGCATCGAGTGCATCTATAACTAAAGTTCCCTCTGTATACTCGTAAGTATCGGTTGTTGAGACCATCATACCGCCTCCCCAACCAAGTCTTCCAAAACCAGTCCCTAAACCGTAACTTGTTTGAAAGTCTTTTTTGTCTTGTGCTTTGTAAAAGTAGTTAAAAACAAGTCCTGCTGTAGAGGTGTTTTGATACCCTTTTTGTGTGATCTGTTGCTTGATCGCTGTTGTGATTCTGTCATTTACTAAAGTGCTTTCACCTTGTTTTGTTTCATGCTCGACTGCAAAACAATCTACTTCTAAAAATTTATACTGCTGATCATAGTCTACATTGACATCTACCGTTGAACACCCAACTAAAAAGATCGTTAAAAAAACTGCATATATCCACTTCATATTATTCTCCGCAATAATTGGCCAAAAGACCATTTTTAACACTATTATATACTTCTGCACCTTTGAGCTTTTTTACAATCTCTAATGCAAAACACATAGCAGTTGCAGGACCACGGGATGTCATAACATTCCCATCTTCAACAACCATCACCCTATCGCCTACAAAACCATCAAGCCTGATCTCATTTTCTATCTCAGGATAACAAGTATAATTTTGTTTTAATACACCAGCTTTATGAAGTGCAAAAGGCGCTGCACATATAGCACCAATCTCTTTCCCTTTTGCATCCATATCTTTGAGTAGCGTTTGCACATACGCATCTTCTGCCAAAGCTAAAGTACCACCCCAGCCACCTGGAAGTACGATCATATCGATCATATCTGCTGTAACTCTCTCAACGATACAATCGGTTTGCACAAACATTTTATGTGCACCTTCAACATAAGGATCTCCTGTGATAGAGCCGATCAAAACTTCGATCTCCGCACGTCGCAAAACATCTATAATTGTTACCGCTTCGATCTCTTCAAAA
This sequence comes from Sulfurimonas sp., assembly GCF_050296975.1. Lineage (GTDB taxonomy): Bacteria > Campylobacterota > Campylobacteria > Campylobacterales > Sulfurimonadaceae > Sulfurimonas. Next base: position 19,018 of record NZ_JBNKRX010000008.1, on the reverse strand, counting down.
CCACAAGCGAGTGGTACAAGCACTTTACTCATCAAAATCCTTTTTTAAAAGTGTTCTTATCTTACAGGAGAATTTTTTAAAAGCTTATTAACGTTCATATCAAACCTTGATTCAAATTTCTATTTAACATAACTTAATAGTATTACATTAAAAATGATGAAGTATTAAGTGGTTTTATAGTTCAGTTATATATAATATACTACTAATAAATAGTTGTATAAACAAAATTAACATTAAATAAATCTTTAGCTAAAATATCAAATCTAAACTTTACAGACATGATATAAAGAAATACATTGGGAAAATAAATGGCACAATCAAATTATAAATTAGAAGAGCATCTTAATGATTGGGTTAAATCTCAGTTTAAAAGACTAGGTTTAAAAAATCAAAATGATTATCATATAGAATCAGCAATTCCTGAGTATCTAAAAGTTGCATTAAAAGGGCGAGCAAAAACTCAAAATAAAACGAATTTTGGTAAGCCTGACTTTAGCATTACTAAGTACGAACAAGCACCAGTTATCATTGAAAATAAACTTGGAATAAAAAAGCTTCTAAAAGATACAAAGGATGGGGTAAAGTTTGATGAAAGTTCAATAAAAGATTTTGCTGTAAATGGTGCTTTGTACTACGCTACAGGTATGATAGCATCTGGAAAATATCCTGAAGTTATTGCTATAGGTATTGCTGGTGATTCGGATGATTGTATTGAATTAAAAGTATATTATGTTTATGGTTCAGGTGAACACTCTTATAAACTACTAGATACTATAACAACTCTTGATTTTCTTGAAAACCAAGATACATTTGATGAGTTTTACAACGATGCCATTTTAACAGAAGAAGAAAAACACGATATTCTCATAAACTCTCAATCAACCTTACAAAAATATGCGAAAAGTTTAAATAAACTTATGCACAACCATAATATAACAGCACCACAAAGAGTACTGTATGTATCGGGTATGCTTTTATCAATGCAAAATGTTCTTGATACTGATGGAAACAAAATTCAAGATGGTTTAGTTCCAGAGGATTTAAAAGGGATACAAACTGAGTCAAAACGTGACGGGGTACAAATAGTAAATCAAATAAAAGAGTTTTTAACTTTTAGAAATATTCCAGCTGAAAAACAATCTCTTATGTTATCTAGTTTTTCAGAAATTTCAAAAGACTCACAAAGAGATGAAATAACAGAACTTGATAAAGAGGTTTCAAAGTTATTAAAAGAAGATGCAAGTACCAATAAACAAATTTTTACTTTTATTTATGAAAATATATTTTTATCCATCGATGCTATGGCTGGTCATCTTGATATTATGGGTGAGATGTACTCAGAGTTTTTAAAATATGCTCTGGGTGATGGAAAAGAGATAGGTATAGTTTTAACTCCTCCGTATGTTACTAAAATGATGGCAACAATTCTTGATGTAAATAAAGATAGTAGAGTGATGGATTTAGCTACAGGTTCAGCTGGTTTTCTTATCTCTTCAATGGAAATCATGATAGAAAATGCTCAAAATCTTTATGGTAAAAAAACAACACAATCAGAAACTAAAATAGAAGAGATAAAGAAAAAGCAACTTTTAGGTATTGAACTAAATGCTGAGATGTTTACACTAGCAGCAACAAACATGATTCTAAGAGGAGATGGAAGCTCAAATATCTATAAAGGGAGTACTTTTAAAACACCAAAAAAACTTTATAGTGATTTTAAAGCAAATAAACTATTACTAAATCCACCTTTTAGTTATGATGAAAATGGTATCCCTTTTATATCTTTTGGTTTAGATAATATGGAAACAGGTGGATTGGGTGCGATTATTATCCAAGATAGTGCTGGAAGTGGAAAAGCTGTTAAAACAAACAAAAAGATTTTAAAAGATCATACTCTAAAAGCCAGTATAAAAATGCCTACAGATCTCTTTCAACCTATGGCAGGAGTACAAACAAGTATCTATGTGTTTGAGGCTGGAAAAGCACATGATTATGAGCAAACAGTTAAGTTTATAGATTTTAGAAATGATGGATATAAAAGAACAAGCCGAGCCTTACAAGAGATAGATAATCCTACAAAAAGATACTCAGATATTGTCAAGATATATAAAGCAGGTAAAAATGCTAAAGTTGAAGCTACTTGGAACTTGGATGATATTTATGTAGAAGATTTTATCACACCTAATGGGGCAGATTGGAACTTTGATCAACACAAAATCATAGATACAAAACCAACTTTGAAAGACTTCAAAAAAACTGTGAGTGATTATCTCTCTTGGGAAGTTTCAAATATTTTAAAATCTAAAGGCGATACGGGAAAGTAGACACCCCGCTTAACAAAAAATTAGAAAATGTTGAGTGGGGCGAATATAAGTTAGGTGATTTGTTTGATATAAATCCGACAAAATATTATAAATTAAAGAATGAAGAAATAATATCTGAAAATGGAAATATTCCTTTAATTTCAAATTCATCAATTGATAATGGAGTTATGGGGTTTTCAAATATGAAAGCAAACAATAAAGGAAATTCAATAACTTGTTCAGATACAACACTTGGTGCAGAAACAATGTTTTACCAAGAAAATAATTTTATAGGATATTCCCATATTCAACATTTAGTACCAAAAATTAAACCGTTTAATAGAGCTATTGCTAATGTAATAATTTCTGCATGTAGAGTAGCTACATCTAAAAAATTTGATTACGGTAATAAGTTTAATCGTGAAGCTATGAATAAAACTCCAATACTACTACCAACGAAAGATAAAAAAATAGATTTTAATTTTATAGAAACTTTTATAACAGAACTTGAAAAAGAACAAATATCACAACTAGATGTTTATTTAAAAGCTTGTGGATTAAAAGACTATACTTTAACAGATGAAGAACAAAAAGCTTTAGATGATTTTGAAAAAGGAAAAATCAAGTTTAAAGAATTCAACATTGATACACAATTTAATGTAGATTCTTACAAAAAACGGTTTGATGCAAATAAAGTAAAAGTTTTAGATAATGGAAAGTTTCCTTATGTTGTTAGACAAGGTTCAAACAATGGTCAAAGAGGTTATATAAATGAAGATATACAATACTTAAATGATGGCAATACTATTTCCTTTGGACAAGATACAGCTACTATGTTCTATCAAGAAAATCCATACTTTACAGGGGATAAGATAAAAATTTTAAAACCAAAAAATTCTCAATTTAACAAAAAAAATGCATTGTTTTTTATCTCAACAATGAGAAAATCTTTTAGTTCATTTTCTTGGGGAGGATCTAGTTTTAATGTTGATATTATAAATAAGCAACCAATGAATTTAGCAGTAACAAATAATCAACCTGACTATAAAATGATGGAAACTTTTATATCAGCAATTCAAAAGCAAGTTATAAAAGATGTTGTTTTATATACTGACAGAAAGCTAAATGTTACAAAATGACATGCTTTTTAATGATATAAATTTTAGATGCTATGATTATAAAAAGTATGGAGAACAATGTGATGAATAACCTAACAATAAAAGATGAACTAACTGACTTCTTGCTATATACAACACCAAACAGTGATATAAAAGTAGAAACATATCTACACAATGAAACTCTATGGCTACCCCAAAAAAAAATAGCCGAGCTTTTTGGTGTAGATAGAACAGTAATTACAAAACATTTAAAAAACATATTTGAAAGTCAAGAATTAGAAGAAGATTCAGTTAGTGCAAAAATTGCACATACTGCCGAAGATGGGAAAAAGTACAATACAAAGTTTTATAACCTTGATGCTATTTTATCAGTTGGTTATCGTGTAAATTCTTTACAAGCTACACAGTTTAGAATATGGGCAACTAAAATACTCAAAGAGTATATCATCAAAGGCTTTGCCATGGATGACGATAGAATGAAAAACGGTCGTTATTTTGGCAAAGATTATTTTAAAGAACTACTTGAACGCGTTCGTTCAATCCGAACAAGTGAAAGACGGATATATCAACAAATTACAGATATATTTGCAGAGTGTAGTATAGATTATGATAAAAACTCTCAAATCACAAAAGATTTTTATGCCACTGTTCAAAATAAATTTCATTTTGCAATCAGTGGGCAAACATCAGCAGAAATCATAGAAAATCGTGCAGACCAAACAAAACCATTTATGGGCTTGCAAACTTGGAAAAATTCACCCGATGGAAGAGTGTTAAAATCAGATACAGTTATAGCAAAGAACTATCTAAGTGTTGAAGAGATAAAAAACTTAGAGAGTGCGATAAGTGGCTACTTTGATTATATTGAAAGAATTATAAAAAATCACACAACTTTTACAATGGAGAGTTTAGCAAACTCAGTTAATAAATTTCTTGAATTTAATGAATATAAAATACTTGAGGATAAAGGAAGTATCTCAAGAACTCAAGCCGAACAAAAAGCATTTAGTGAATATGAAGAGTTTAATAAAATACAAAAAATAGAATCAGACTTTGATAAAGAGATGAAAAATGTTTTAGAGAGAAACAAGTAGTACAATATAGATAAGTCGTAATTCATATAACAAAACCTAGCACTGAATAGATAACTGTCAGTGAAGTCAAGCGTTAAACTTAAATAAAAGGACTTTCAAATGAAAAAGACACTATTACAAACATATCTATTTTGGGCACTGTTTTCATTTTATAATATCAATTTACTAGGTGCTTTTTTAATTCCTCCATTACTTCTACTAGTCCCTGATTTTTATGCTAAATTCTTTCCATTTTTAGTATTACCTTTTATTATTTCGTTACTTTTGACAAGTCTAACTACATTTTTAACCTATAGATATTGGTCTCAATATATTAAGGGGTATTCACCTTTAGCCTATAATTTTTTGTTCCTTGTATTCTTTTTACTCTCAGCTAATTATTATAAAAATATTTTGATATTGGACAGGCTTCAAAAATATAATGTAAATTATGCTTATGTCAATTCATTTTTATATTCAGTATATATAGCATCAGAAGAATATCAATTCAATTCTCATGCTGTATTTTATAAAAATGAGAAATTATATCTTTGGAGTTATCGAGACTTAGACTTTTATATTTGTCCCGAAAATGCAAGAAATAATATAAGTATTTCTAGAACTAAACTCTATAGGGACAATCACTCTTTTTAAAAGCTTATTAAACTTTTTCCCTCTCCAATGCAGTATAATCAAACTATTACCTTTAATTGAGTATAATCACTCTTATTTTCAATAAGTGGATGACTATGCTAGATTACAACTTGTTCAAACCTTATCTTTTCAAATTTCAACCGGAGAATGCACACCATATCGCAGAGTTTGTGCTTAGACTTCCAAACATTTCACAACTACCGTTCAACTCTTTTTTAGAATCACATTTCATAAACGATCCTATCTTAAACCAAGAGCTTTTTGGGCGTACTTTTTTAAACCCTGTTGGACTTGGTGCTGGGTTTGACAAAAACGCAACGATGATCAGAGGTATTCAAACGTTAGGATTTGGTTACACAGAGATCGGGACTGTCACTCCAAAACCACAAGAGGGAAATCCAAAACCTAGAATGTTTCGTCACGTAGAAGAGCAAACTATCCAAAACGCTATGGGCTTTAACAACGACGGTGCTTTTAAAGTTGTGCAGCGTCTTAAAGAGCGTTATCCATTCTCGACACCTATCGGGATCAACATCGGAAAAAACAAGATCACACCTGAGAGTGAAGCGATCAATGACTATACACACCTGATCAAAGCGTTTGACGGTTTAGGAGATTATTTTGTTATAAACATCTCATCGCCAAACACTCCAGGTCTTCGCGATCTACAAAACGAAGCTTTCATTTCTGAACTTTTTAATGAGGCAAAAGCACTTACAGATATGCCGATCTTACTTAAAATTGCTCCAGATATGAGTGAAGAAGATGCCGTAGCACTCACAAAGTTAGCAGTTGAAAAAGGTGCTGATGGGATCATCGCTACAAACACTACGATCGACTATTCACTTGTAAAAAATCCTAAAGATATCGGTGGCTTAAGCGGTGCAGTTTTAAAAGAGAAAAGTTTTAAAATTTTTGAGGCGATCGCAAAAGAGTTATACGGTAAAACGACACTTATCTCTGTGGGTGGTATAGATTCTGCAGAAGAAGCATACAAAAGGATCAAAGCTGGAGCATCTTTAGTACAAGTTTACAGCGCTATGATATTTGGCGGACCTGATCTTATCATGAACATCAACAAAGGGCTGCTAGAGCTTTTAAAAGCTGATGGTTACAGCAACATTACTGAAGCTATCGGGGCAGATAGAAAATGATTAAAAACCTAATTGTTTTAGCACTTAGTGCAACAATAATTTTTTCTTCAAATATAGATAAAATAGATAAAGAGAGTACAATGAGCAGAATGCAGAACGTAAATATGGGAGATATTCTTCCAGCATACAAAACGAAAACTTTAGATAACGGACTTCAAGTTGTTGTAATTCCAATGGAAAATGGAACAAATGTAGTGAGTACAGATATTTTCTACAAAGTTGGAAGCCGTAACGAGATTATGGGAAAAACTGGGATCGCTCACATGCTAGAGCACATGAACTTCAAATCTAGTAAAAATCTTCAAGCTGGAGAGTTTGACAAAGAGGTTAAAAGCATCGGTGGTGTTAACAACGCATCTACTAGTTTTGACTATACACACTACTTTATCAAATCAAGTTCTGACAATATGGGAAAATCATTAGAGCTTTTTGCAGAGTTGATGCAAAACTTGACACTCAAAGATGAAGAGTTTCAACCTGAGCGTGATGTAGTAACAGAGGAGCGTCGTTGGAGAACAGACAACAACCCACTAGGTTTTCTTTACTTTAAACTTTTTAACAATGCCTACATCTACCACCCATACCACTGGACACCGATTGGGTTTATGAATGACATCCGTACATGGACGATTGAAGACATTCAAGATTTTCACAAAACTTATTACCAACCGCAAAATGCGATACTGATGGTAACTGGTGATATTGACCCTAAAAAAGTGTTCACACAAGCACAAAAAATATTTGGAGATATCCAAAACAGTGTAGATATTCCAGAAGTAAAATTTATAGAACCTGAGCAAAATGGTGCAAAAAGAGTAACTATCCATAAAGAGAGTGAAGTTGAGATGATCGCTATCACTTTTCATATTCCAGACTTTAAAAACGAAGATCAAACAACACTGAGTGTTATCTCTGAAATTCTCTACTCTGGGAAAAGTTCTCGTCTGTATAAAAAACTTGTCAATGAAAAGAAAATGGTAAACTCTGTATATGCTTACAATATGGAAAATACCGATCCGGGATTGTTTATATTTTTAGCAACTTGTAACCCTGGTGTAAAAGCTAAAGATGTTGAAAAAGAGCTACTCAAAGAGATCAAACTTTTGAAAAAAGAGAAGGTATCTAAAGAGGAGCTAGAGAAAGTAAAAATAAATACAAAATCTGACTTTATTTACTCGTTAGAGAGCTCAACAAGTGTTGCAAATCTTTATGGAAGTTATCTTGTTCGTGGAGACATCACACCACTACTTAACTACCAAAAAAACGTAGAGAACATAACGCCAAAGCAGTTGCAAAAGGTTGCAAACAAGTACTTCGATTTTAACAAATCAACTACGGTTATATTAAAAAAATAAAACTTTTTAGCTATAATTGCACATTATTTTTAAAGGAACAATTTTATGGACATAGTAACAGGATCTTCAACCGCATTGATCACACCATTTAGAAATGGAAAATTAGATGAGCAAAAGTACGCTGATCTAATCAAGAGACAGATCAAGTACGGTATGGATGCAGTGTGTCCAGTTGGTACCACAGGTGAAAGTGCTACACTTACTCATGAAGAAGATATTCGTTGTATTGAGATAGCGGTAGAGGTTTGTAAAGGCACAGGTGTTAAAGTTCTTGCAGGTGCTGGAAGCAACGCTACACACGAAGCTATAGAGACTGCAAAATTTGCACAAAAATGTGGCGTTGATGCTATCTTTTCAGTAAGCCCGTACTACAACAAACCTTCTCAAGAGGGACTGTACCAACACTACAAAGCTATCGCAGAAGCTGTACCAGAGCTTCCTTTTATGCTTTACAATGTTCCAGGGCGTACTGGTGTAGATATCTTGCCAGAGACTGCAATCAGACTTTTTGATGATGTAGCAAATATCTATGGTGTTAAAGAAGCAACTGGAAGCCTAGAGCGTGTAACTGCCCTGCTTTCACAAAGACCTGATTTTAAAGTATTTTCTGGTGATGATGCTATTGATTACCCAATACTCGCAAATGGTGGTGCTGGAATTACATCTGTAACATCAAACCTTATGCCTGATCTAAAATCAGAGCTTGTTAAACGTGCACTTAGTGGTGATTTTGCAGGTGCACGTGCGATCAATGACAAACTTTATCCACTCAATAGTGTAATGTTTTGTGAATCAAACCCAGTACCAATCAAAGCAGCGATGTACATTGCAGGACTACTAGATACTTTAGAGTATCGTCTGCCACTTGTTGCTCCAAGTACTCAAAATATGAAAAAAATTGAAGAAGTGATGAAAAATTACGACATTAAAGGAATGTAAATATGACAGATTTTAAAGGTAAAACTCTTTTTATTAGTGGTGGTACTCGCGGTATCGGTAAAGCGATCGTTTATGCATTTGCACAGGCTGGTGCAAACGTTGCTTTTACATACGCATCAAATGCAGATACTGCAAATGAAATTGTTGCAGATGTTGAAGCAAAATACGGTGTAAAATCTCGTGCGTATAAACTCGATATCTTAGAACCTGACACTTATAAAGATGTATTTAAAGAGTTTGATGAAGATTTTGAATCTTTAAACTTTTTTATCTCAAATGCTATCATCTCTGGTCGTGCTGTTGTTGGTGGATTTGGTCCATTTATGAGACTTAAACCAAAAGGTTTAAATAACATCTGGACAGCAACAGTAGATGCTTTTGTTGTTGGAACACAAGAAGCTGCAAAAAGAATTGAAGTTGCTGGTGGTGGGAGTATCATCTCTATGAGCTCAACGGGTAACTTAATCTACACTCCAAACTATGCAGGACATGGTGCAAACAAAGCTGCTGTTGAAGCGATGGTACGTTACGCTGCTGCTGAGCTTGGCGAGAAAAACATTCGTGTAAATGCAGTAAGTGGTGGACCAATTGACACTGATGCGCTTCGTGCATTTCCAAACTATGCTGAAGTTCGTGCTGAAACAGAAAGAAGAAGCCCTCTAAACAGAATGGGATTCCCTGAAGATTTAAGTGGTGCTTGTAAATTTTTATGTAGCGATGAAGCTGGATGGATCACGGGTCATACACTTATCATCGACGGTGGAACAACGTTTCAATAATTCATAAAAGTAGGTAAACCCCTACTTTTACTCCTCTTAAACTTTTCTCTCTTTTATAACTACAAAAACTATAGATAAAGCGACCATTACAAAAACAATGCTGTACCCAGTTGGTAGATCAAAATGATATGAACCAATAAGAGCTGTAATTATTGCTATAACTCCACTTATCCAAGCAACAATGAGAGGATGCAGTTTTTTCTGTACAATCCCCATATATGCTGGAGCTATCAAAAGTGCAAAAACAACAAGTACACCTGCACTTTGTACTGATGATGTTACAGTGAGTGCAAGCATTATAAAAAAGGTGATTTCTCTTAAAAATCCTTTTGTTTTTGGATAGAAAAAGAACATCACTAAAGAGATAGGGATATAAAACATCACACTTGTATAGAGTTCATTTTTTGAAGTAAATAAAATATCAGCAGCACTGAGCTTTGAAAATATCTCTATCCCCTCAGCAGAGTTTGCAAGGATTATCATAATAGAAGAGATTCCAAGGGCATATAAAAGTCCTATAAATGCTTCTACATTTTTGAGATTTTTACTTGCCCATGCAATTGCCAAGGCTGCAAAAATTGCAAATGTCAAAACAAGGAGTGTTTGATAGCTTCCATCTAAAAATGTAATGCTCAAAGCCATACCAATAGCTGCAATCTGTCCAATGGCTAGATCGGTAAAAATTACACCACGGCGGATGATCTCTATACCAAAAATAGCATGTATATATACAAGTAAAATAGCCAGCGTAAACGCTGGCCAAAAAATCTCTATTATCTGCATAATCTTTCTTCTATTATGTTATAAAAATGCTCCAGTGTATCAGTATCTTCTACACTTCCAACATCGTGTGGAATAAGCTGTACTTTTGCACCTGTTTCATCTGCAATAAATTGCGCTGTTTTTTTCTCATGATACACATCTTGTAAAATAATTTTAACATTATTATCTTTCATAAGATTAATTGTTTTCAGTGCATCTTTAGAACTTGGTGAAATTCCAGGTAATGGCTCAATATTTCCAACTAAGGTAAACTCATAACGTTTTAGAAAATAGTTAAACAATTCATGATATTGCACAACTTTTGTATCTTTACATGTTGCCATTTTTGCATCATATTGATCTAAAAAACTACTCCATTTTGTTATAAAACTCTGTAAGTTTTTCTCATATGCAGTTTGATTTGCACTATCAAGCATAACCAATTTTTTAGTGATAAGTTTTGCAATAGGAATCATATTGTGTGGATCAAGTGCAAAGTGTGGATTTCCATCTGGATGCACATCACCCCCTGAGCGTGAAACATTTGTTGGTTTATCGATCATGTGAATCACACCACTTACATCTACAAAACCTTTAGAACCCACATTGATAGCTCTATTTTGAGCACCACGTAAAAGTGGTGGCAACCAACCTATTTCAAGTTGTCCACCATTTAAAACTAAAAGTTCAGCTTTGCGAAGTTTTGTAATCAAAGATGGTTTTGGAACTATAAAATGTGGATCAAATTTTGGATTTGCCAAAACATTCACTTTTACATGACTTCCACCAACCTCTTTTACAATCTCACCTAAATAAGCGTATGTTGTAACAACATTTACTTTAGCTACAAGGGAGATAGAGGTTAAAAGCATTACTATTAAAATCTTTTTCATACCCTACTCCTAAAAATTATGCGCACCATGTGCACCAATAGCTAGATTTAACTCCAAGATTACAGTATCTATTGTTTGTTTTTTACTTTCCTCACTAATCATTGCATAGTTACGATTATATTGCAGTCTTAAACGTGCGAACTCACTTGTAGAGTAATCAATCATCGCAGAATATCTGTTAAATTTATCCTCTAAATCTTGTGCTACATTATTAACTGTTACATCATTTTTATTGATCTCATCATATCTTGCACCTACACGCCAATTTTGATTATACGCATACACAAGTTGTGCATAGTACCCAGCTTGTTTTTTAGTTGTTGCATTTACATTAAAATCTGTTTGCGTACTATCTGTATATGTGTACATATCTCCATCCATATCACGGTAAAGATACTCCCCTTGAAATGTTAAATAAGAGTATGAATCAAAGTAGTGCTTGATAGTCAAATCAAGCCCATACAAATAACTTCCACCAGCAAATGCATGTGGTTCTTCATCATCTAAATGATCTATCCTGCTATCTCCATACGCCATTGACGCGCCATAAAGAAAGGTTGTATTTTCAAGATCAAATGAACTTTTAACATACCCAACAAGTAAGTTTGGCTGATCTGGTGAACTTACCGCAATCGTCTCTTCATCACCAGCTGGTACAATCGCGTCCACTCCATACATAGATGGATTTTTTCCTTGCAAAGCCTCAAACCCAACCATCACATAAGTATCTGTTGGTAATGTCCACTGCACTTGTGCACCAATATCATCGATCCCATGCTCACCTAAAAATGCTACATAGACAAGTGGCATATCTGAAAAATCTTGAACATGTTGGTGTTGAACATTGATACGCCCAAAATCTGATTTGAACTTACCAACTTTTGCTTTTAATCCATATCCAAGAGAGGTTGTTTCTGCAAATCCCTCTTCAATCTCAAATCCATTTTCACTTAAGTGGAAAATACCTGTAAGTGAAAAATATGGATCAACTACACTTTGTAGTGCAAGTTCTGCATAGTTAAGATTAAATCCATTATGCGCATTTAGTGGGGCATGGGAAACTCCATCACCATGAGAGTGCTCACCCATAATGCCGTGTGCAATTCCTGGTATCTCTAAGTGAGTTAACTCCTCGTCTTTTTTGTTTCTAGTTACATAACTTGCATCTAAAATAAGTGAAATATCTGGGAGATAACTTTTTTGAGAAAAACTATCCATACTTGCACTTGTAAGCTTATCAACTTCACTATCGGCAAATAATGATAGTGATGCAAATAGCGATAAATAAATAAATTTTTTATACATAAATATCCTCTTTCATTTTATAATTGTTCTAATACTAAATTTGTTTTTATTTTTTATAAATTAAGAGAATTGCGGAGGTGCACGAGAGTTTACGTTTGAGATATATTCCACTTTATAAACAGAAAAAAGTGGTGTAACAATAGCTTCGCTAAAATTTTCTAAATATGTTAGGAAAGTACTCGTTTGTGGCACATCTGAATCAAGCATTGTTGATTGAAGAGTACATACTTGACAATCTTCATGTTGCCGCCCATCATCATGATGGTGAAACGACCCCATTAAGGTTGCAAGAAAGAGTATAATACCTACATATTTAGATAAATAGTTTCGCATACGCAACTATAACGAAACTATTATAAGAGATTTTTTACAATTAAAATCTATATCGCAGATATGCTCTAAAGTCATATGCACTATCTGCAACAGAATCTGCTAAATCACTTGAAGCATACATCGCACTAGAAAGTGTACTTAGAGCCATAGGTGTCCCTGTTTGAGAACCAAAAAAGCCATTACTTCCAGAGTATTTATAGTCAATATATGTCGTTCGTAATTGACATGAAAGTCCTTTATATAATGGTTCTGTAAAGTATATCTCATAAGCATCACCACGAGTAGCTAGTTTTGAGCCAACCGTCGTATCTTCAGAATATGTAAATGGGCGAAAGTATTTACTGCCATGGTTATACTCTACACCCCATTTTCCTTTTGAAGATATCAACGACGGGAACTGTGTCCCTATCCAAATACTTGTTCCTACTTTTTTATCAGCACTTCCAAGCATAGTTTCACCACTACTTGGATCAGTTTGTGATAAAGCAAGTGAAGCAAAAACCTTTGTATCTTTTAAACTGCTTATATTATACATTGCCATATAACTTGCCAAACTTATATCACCAACAGTTTTTAAAGTTGGATCATAATTAGCTGCATTAAATGTACCTGTATTATCAAACCCTGCATTTGTTATATCTACAAGGTTTGTTGCACGTAAAACTTGCAGTTCTGTATGAAGATTTTTATTAGCATACGTCACTACATTAATTGCAAACATATTGATATTTTCACCTGATGATGCAACTGGAGTTGGAGAGATACTAGAATCTATACTACTTAGACCTCTTCCAGCTGCCAATTTAACTCGAAAACCTTTGATTCCTATCTGTTTTTCCAAATTAAACCCAAGATGTCCACCATCAAATTCAGCTGAAACGATATGCCCGAGTGGAGATGATGCTGCCTCATCATCTCTAAAACTAAGAAGTTTATTGTACGTTGTTGGACGACGTCCTACTCCAAAGTCCCAACCTATATTTACACCAAATAATTTGTCATCTTTATAATCAATATATGCCTCTTTAATTCGTACTTGATTGTCTGTATTTGTAGTTGAACCAAACCAATCAAAACCATCAAAAGCTACATTACTAACAACTGGTTGACCAAATACTTTGTTGTACACTATTTTTGAGTGAAATGAAAGATGTTTGTCTTCTGTATACCCTAACATTAGCCAGAGTCTATTTGTTAAAAGAGCATTATTTTTATACTCATTTCCACTTGCCATTTTATACCCTAAGCTATCAACAGAAAATCTATAATCAGCTCCTATATCAATCTTACTGAGTACATTTTGGTTTAAAGTTGCAGCAGATAATGACGCCGTAGCTACTAATGAGCTAAGTATAATCATTTTCGCTACATTCATATTTTTGATCCTACTATTGAGGAGTGCAGAAGGTGGTATTCCCTTAAAAAAGCCTCTTTCAATTTATCGTAATTGATACAACCAGAAAGATTTGATTGTTTTAAATGTTCTAAATTGATTACTTGCTTTTGCACTGGTTTTACTTGTGGTTTTTTTACTTTATTATAAAGTTTTTTCTTTGTTCTGTAACCATAGATGGCTACTACTAATTTTAAAAAACGGATTAATATTCTATTACTTAAACTCATGTTATTTCCTTTCAATAAAATGAACGAAAATTATATATATGCTTTAGATAATGATTAGTAAATATTATAACAATTATAAATCAGTGTTATCTTGTTAAAGTTGGAAAAGATTTTAATGAGAAAATATGACTAACCTTTTATCACATTTTTGCAATACAAGATTAAACTCATTTGCTATCCATTCAAAAGTATCTTGCGTGTAAAAGAAAACATGCGTAGGATCATTTTTGTAATACCATGATGCAAAATCCATAGAGTCATTGTATATCTCACTCATTAGATATAATTTACCACCTTTTAAAAGCATAGAGGCCAATAGCTCAAACTCTTTTTTAGGCTTATAAAAATGTTCAATCACCTCACAAGAACTTATGTAGTTATACTGTTGTTGCAGTAGTTCTGGCTTGTTTGAAAAAAAAGGATCGAAGTTTTGAACACTATACCCATGTTCTTGTAGTACTTTTGAGATAACTTCGGAACGTCCTGATCCAAAATCTAAACCTTTTACAGTAGAAGAGAAATCTTCAAGAATATTTGATGTTATGGGGAAAACAAACTTTTTATACCCTTCATCTATCTCGGTATCGTGAAGTTCATAACGCTCTTTTTCACTCTCCAAATTAACCAAATCCTCTTTTGCAGTAAAGATTGCTTTACATGTTGGACATCTATAATATTTTTGTGTATCTTGGTGGAAAAATTCTGCTTGTGAGTCACAGAGTCTGCAAGTTTGATTCATAAGGCTAATTGTATCATATCAAGGATTGATAAGTATTTATAAGATAAAATCGCAATAACTTTTGTATATGAAGGAATTTTTTGCTCAATTTACCAAATTTTTTAGCATCTATTAGAATTTTATTGGCACCACTTATGTTTTGGGTTATTTTAAATCCACAAGTTTTTACTGACAATGGCTATGACATCACTTGGAACTACTACTTTGCATCACTTTTATTTGTTCTAGCAAGTGTCACAGATTTTTTCGATGGGTATATCGCAAGAGAATGGGATCAGATGACTATGCTCGGGGCTATACTTGATCCACTTGCAGATAAGATGCTTACATTAGCAGCATTTTTAGGACTTATGATGGTTGGCGAGGCTTCTGCTTGGGCGATCTACATTATCATCATTCGTGAGCTTTTCATCACAGGTATAAGAACAGTAGCAGTAAGTGAAGGACTTAGCATAAAAGCAAGTTGGTCTGGAAAAGTAAAAACAGTTGCTCAAATGATAGCTATTGGTTTTTTACTGATGCACTGGAACTATGGCAATGAGATACTTTGGTTTGCTGTATTTTTAACAGTTTATTCTGGACTTGAATACATGTGGGAGTTTAGAAAAGCTCTTTTAGGAGATGAGATTTAATGGGTATCTTTGTATCTTTATTAGTTTTATCGGCTTTAATTTTTTTCCATGAGCTTGGGCATTACGTAGCGGCAAAACTTATGGGTGTATATGTTGAAGTGTTTAGCATCGGTTTTGGAAAACGTGTTGCAACTATAAAAAAATGGGGAACGGAATGGAGTATAGCACTCATCCCTCTTGGTGGATATGTTCGTATGAAAGGGCAAGATGACCTAGACCCTACAAAAAAATCATTCGATCCAGATAGTTATAACTCAAAAACACCTTTACAAAAAATCTTCATACTTTTTGCCGGACCTTTGGCAAACTTTGTTCTTGCGTTTGTTTTGTATTTTGCTATAGGTTTAGGCGGCATTCAAGAGCTTTCTCCTGTAATTGGAGAGATTGTAAAAGATTCTCCAGCAAATAAAGCTGGAGTTTTAGCAAAAGATGAAATTCTTTCCATCAATGGTATAAAAATTAAAAGTTGGAATGAGATGTCTGAGATCATTGCAGAATCTGACAACTCTTTAACGTTAGATATCAAACGTGAAAATAACTTACATCAGATTATCTTAACTCCTGAACTTAAAGAGACACATAACATGTATGGTGAGAGTGTACAAAGAAAGATGATAGGTATCACTGCTGCTGGAGTTACACATCCAAAGGAGTTAAGTTTTTTTGGAACATTTGTATACGCGTATGATCAAACTGTTTTTGCAAGTACCGTGATATTTACAAGTGTTAAAAAGCTAATCTTTGGTGAAGTTCCAGCAGATCAACTTGGTGGTGTAATTAGCATCGTGCAACTTACATCTGATGCAAGTAAAGTTGGTTGGATAAGTCTGTTTTTCTTTACAGCACTCATCTCTGTAAACTTAGGGGTTTTAAACTTACTCCCAATCCCTGCTCTTGATGGTGGACATATCATGTTCAACATTTACGAGATGATATTCCGTCGTGAAGTTAGTGAAAAAGTGATGATGAATCTAACCATTGCTGGGTGGGTAATTCTTTTTGGACTTATGGGGCTTGGTCTTTATAACGATATCAATAGATTGGCAGGTTAAGATGACACAAACAGAGTATAAAATATATATAGATGATATCATCCGTCGTGTTGAAGCAGCTAGACTCAAAGTAAGCGATCATCATATAGTTAAAATCATAGCTGTTAGTAAATACTCACAAGTTGATGAGATTCAAAAACTATACGAAATAGGTCAACGTGCATTTGGTGAAAATAAAGTACAAGACTTAAAAACAAAAACAAATGAACTTGAAGAACTTCCACTAGAATGGCACTTTATCGGCAACCTGCAAAAAAATAAAATCAATAACCTTATTGATCTAAACCCTGCTTTGTTTCAAGGACTTGACTCACTTGAATTGGCACTAGAGCTAAATAAAAAGCTTGAAGCTAAAAACACTACTATGGACTGTCTACTTCAGATCAACTCTGCTAAAGAGGACTCAAAACACGGTGTTATACCTGAAGATGCTTTGGCTACATACAACGAGATCATAAGTACTTGTCCAAACATCCATCTAAAAGGTGTTATGAGCATTGGTGCACATAGTGACGATACAAATATCATCAAAAAAAGTTTTGAAATTACACATGAGATTTTCAAACAAATCTCAGATGCAAAATACTGTTCAATGGGAATGAGTGGAGATTTTGAACTAGCAATCGAATGTGGTTCAAATATGGTTCGTCTTGGCTCTGTTATGTTTAATAAATAAAAAATGTTATATTGATGATGAATATATTGAACTATTTTACAATAGAAAAAGGATAGATAGTGCAAATAATAATTTATCGCCTGTAGAGTTTGAAAACTTTATGGCTAAAGAAAATATGTTACGAAAGGAAATAGTTGCTTAGAGTTTTTTATTCTTAGTATGATGTGGGGTTGACAGATCACTTCGTGAAAGTATTAAGATAATAGATAAAATTATTGGTGGAACTAAAGTAACAAAAGTATTAATATATACTAATACAATTGCCATTGGTACATCACTTGATATTTCACTTTTAGATATAAATATATAACTACTGTAAAGAAAAACATAGATTTTCTCAAATCCAAATAAGATCCAAAAGATTATTAAATTTATTTTAATATATTCTTGAGCTTTTACAATATTTTTATACATTAAATAGACTGCATATAAAATAGAAAATGCAAAAATTATAAATAAAATATCCATAGTGTTCAATATATTAGAAAATATTTTCAAAAATAAGCTCCAAAAAATAACCAAAGTCCATATATAAAACGTTATTTTAAAAACTGTCATAAATCCCTCCTAATAGCTAAATCTAGTTGAATTATCAAAATTAATTCTATATGGAATACCAATATCTTGATTTCCTTGCCATTGGTCATGAATATCTAAAGCATCTGTAAAAGCATCTCTAATATAAAAGTGCATAAGACACAATCCATTATTACAGTATGTTTCTGCAAAAATGGAACCATTTCCTAAAGAAAATAGTTCAGGAATATTTGTTAGATCATATGCACGAGAGTAATGCCCATTATATTCTCCACATACTTGTCGTGCATCTTTGATAGCTTCATTTTTCATATCTAAAATTTGAGTAGAAAGATTTCCCTGTAATAACCTTCCTAACGAGGAAAAAGGTGATATATTCATAGTTTGACCTAACCCAAAAAAATAATGATATAGGAACGGTGAAGATGCAATAATGTCTTGTGTAGACATTAACCCACTCGGATCCACCAAATTAACAGGATCATTAAGCACATACCCATAAAGATTACTATCCCCACCATTAAAGTCTATAGGGTCTTTAGTAGTCCATTTACCAGTATATGTGTCTAGTTCTCTGTAACCAAAGTGTACTAGTTGTGTGTCTTGGTCTTGTAATCCACCTGCAAATCCAAATGGTATTTTAAAACTTGGATTTGAGTCTTGGAGTATATTACCATAAGTGTCGTATGTTATCTCTTTTACTATGTTGTGGTTTGTATCTAATGTTGCTAGTAGTGTTGTTAGATTTGCCCAGAGGTATTTCTCTGTTATGGTGCCATCTACTTTTGTAAGAGTTCCTTGTGTAGACGATAAAAAAGGAGAAATGTTTTTTGGTGGTTTGCACATTTTTGGTTTCTCCTTTTTTGTTTAGTTTCTATGCATCACCAACGGGGACATTGGGGACGAGGGAAGAAAATTTTCTCTATTTGTTACTAAAAAATAAAACCTTATTTTTTTCTTTATCAACTTCAAATTTAAAATTAGAGTTTTTACTAATAGCACTTAGTAAATTTTTTTCATCTATTTCCAAATATTGAAAACTACCTTCAACTTTATTTGTATCAATATTATGAACTTCATGAATATTATAA
>NZ_JBNKRX010000007.1:0-16838 GCF_050296975.1 Sulfurimonas sp. | reverse complement strand
GTGATATGAAACTCATAGGCTTTATTTACTGCACTAAACCCCTCTACGTTATAAATGCTGAAACTCCCATCAACTATAAACTCATTCTCATTACTTTGGCTCCCTAGCAGTCTTAGGCGTCCTTGGGTCTCTTGGTTGATGGTTTTTTTTAGGTCTATAAGTTTCATAACTTTTCTCAATATATATTGTTTTTTTAAGTTATACATTAACAAAGGAATATAAATATGTTATCACTTCTAAATGTTGTATATCATTTTTTAAAATTTTGAGTAGTTTTTACACACCTTTACATTCAGATTATCTATTCTTGCAGTTAAATAATCTACTCTATCTTTATATCGAACAAAAATAAAGAAATATCAGAGTATAATCAACAAAAAATTTTAAGTTTAATTATATGCTCAGAAGAACGCTCAAAAAAACAACAAAAAATAAAAAACTCAATGACTTTATAAAAAAATATAAAATTCCTCGTGAATATCTCTCCGGAAATCGAAGAATGATTGCACGAGGAGTCCTTATCGGGATATTTATAGCTTTCATCCCCATGCCTATGCAGATGGCAGCAGTTTTACTGTTTGTACCATTTTTCCGTTTCAATGTCCCAATTGCTCTAGCTATGTGTTGGTTAAGCAACCCTTTTACTATGCCGCCGATGTATTATATAGAGTATTTAACAGGTTCGTATATTTTAGGTATGCAACCCCAAAGTGTTGAACTCACTCTTGAATGGTTTTCAAATAATCTTGATGATATCTTTATACCACTATATTTTGGTACAGCCTTGTATTCAATTTTTGGTTCATTACTTGGATTTTTTCTCGTAAATTATCTTTGGAAAGGCTCTGTAGAAAAAGAGAAAAAAGAGCGTAAAGAAAAATAAAGTTTATTTTTTTAGTGCTCTATACATAAGATATGCACCAATTAAAATAAATGGAACACTCAAATATTGCCCAGTTGAAAACATCATATCTGTTGCATAATCAGCTTGTCTTACTTTAACAAACTCAACTAAAATCCTCACAATAAATACTAAAACTAAAAACAGACCAAATAAAAAGCCATCTTTTAATCTGTTTTGAGATTTAATATAGATGATAAAAAGTAAAATCGCTATAAATAGATATGCAAAAGCTTCATACAGTTGTGCAGGGTGACGAGGTATATTATCTACTCTTGCAAAAACTATCGCCCAAGGTAGATCAGTTGAACGTCCTAAAATTTCTGAATTCATAAAGTTTCCAAGACGAACAAAAAAAGCAAAAATAGCTGTTGGAATTGCAATTTTGTCTAAAAACCAGATGAAATTCAATGTATATTTTCGTTTGTATACATATATCCCAATTAATGCACCAAGCCCACCACCATGTGAGGCTAATCCACCTTTATGAACATACAATATCTCTAAAGGATGCGCTAAATAATACGCTGGTTCATAAAAAAAACAGTGTGCCAATCTTGCACCGATAACTATCCCAATCACTACATATAAAAAGATTGTATCTAGTTGCTGAGAATTTAGTTTTTCATATCTGTATATCCATTTCATAATCTCTAAACCAGATAACATAGCAAGTGCGAACAAAATCCCATACCAAAATACACTCATCTCACCAAAAGAAAAAGCTACAGGATCAGCATTCCAGATAAAATACTCCATTATTTTTTTAGAGCCTCAGCAATTAATTCTATTGGATTTTTAAACACAGTTTTTTCATTCCCTGCATAACTCATTGAAGCGTTAATCTGCATACGACATGCACTACACTCTGCACTTACAATCTCTGCACCAGTTTGCTCAATCATTGCTGCTTTTGGTGCACCTGCTGCTTTTGCAAAATGGTGCTTTTCAGTCTGCATCGTAATTCCACCAAATCCACAACAAGCATTTGGATCGCTCATCTCAACAATTTTATAGTTTTTGGAGATAAGATTTCTTGGTTCTTGATACACCCCTTGCATCTTTCTTGCATGACATGGGTCATGATACGTTACAATGTGAGTATTTTGTCTTTTAGACTCTAAAACTTTTTCTAGCTCAGTATGGTGTTGTAACCACTCTGTAGCCATATATACTTTTGACATTACAGATTTTGCACGGGAGCGCCAATCTAGCTGATCGTGGAAAAAATGTTCATAATCGATCTTTAACATTGCACTACAAGTAGCCTCCGGAACAATGATCGCTTCAATATCATCACCTAAAGATTCAAAATATCTGATGTTATGTTTTGCATTATATTCAACAGTATCAAAATCACCTGTAAAATATGCAGGAGCCCCACAACATTTTTGATCTTTTGCCAAAAATGCATCAATCCCTAAAGTATCTAAAATCTCTAAAAGAGAGTCTCCAATTGACTTATAGTTGTAGTTTCCTAAACATCCTATAAAAATGGCTACTTTACGCTTACCACCATTATCAATCTCTTCAGGATAGGAATTTAAAAAAGAGGTTTTACGCAAACTTGGCAGCAGTCTATCTGCTTTTATCATCGGCAATGAAAATCTTGGTTTCATTGAATCAATTTCAGCTTGGATTTTAAAACCACATGTTTGAAACACCCAGCCAAGTTTAAAAGCAAGATCATTTAGCCATCTGTGGCGTAAAAGTAAGAAAAATGCTTTTTTATACCAAGCGATTCCAAATTTTTTCGCGATATCTGCACGAGCTTGTTCTATAACCATGTCCGTTGGGAGTGATTTTGGACATACATCTACACAGTTTGTACATAAAAAACAGCTCTCAAAAATATCTTTTGCATTATAATCAAGCTCTAGTTTCCCACGTTTATATGCACCTAAAAGGTCAATAAATCCACGAGGAGAGGTTACCTCATCTGCATTAACTTTATGAATGGTACAAACGGGGATACACTTCCCACATTTGACACAATCATCTGCAGTTTGATCGAAATTAAATATCTCTTCTAACTTTTTATTCACTCTATCTATACCGTTTTAGAAAATGTTTTTTTACTACCAGCATGTTGGTGCATATACGCATCAAATGGCATTGCAATGTTTCTGATAAGTAGTGTACCTGTTTGACTACACTCAATTTTTTCATCATCGATTGTTATAAGCTCCTCAGCAGCAAAAGTTTGTAATTGCTCAATCGCATCTTTAAAATACTCTTTAAAGTTGATATTAAACTCTGCTTCAAAACGTTTAATGTCAAGTTTAAAGTTACTCATCAACTCCATAATCACATATTGGCGAATAAGATCATCTTCATTTAAAACAACCCCACGCTCAAATGGAAGTTTTCCCTCATCTATAGCTGCTTCATACAATTTCATATCTTTAAAGTTTTGTGCATAATAATCTACACCCTCACCGATAGAAGTAAGACCAACACCAATTAAATCAGCTCCGCCTTTAGTAGTATAGCCTTGAAAATTTCTATGTAATTCCCCTTTTTCAATCGCTTTAAAAAGCTCATCATCAGGTTTTGCAAAGTGATCCATCCCAACCATATTATAGCCGTTGCTTGTTAAGTAGTCGATCGTATACTGCATAATTTGGAGTTTTTCATCAGGTTGTGGCAAGGTTGTTTCATCAATTTTACGCATAGTTTTCTTTAACCATGGAACATGAGCATAATTAAATACGGCAAATCTATCTGGGTTTAATGTTAGTGCTAATTCTAATGTCTCTTTGAAAGTCTCTAAGTTCTGAAATGGAAGTCCGTAAATTAGATCAACATTAACAGAAACCATGTTGTACTTTCTGGCTAAATCCATTGCGTTTTTTGTAATATTGTAAGGCTGTACACGGTGTACTGCAACTTGTACTTTTTCATTAAAATCTTGTATACCAAAACTTACACGATTAAACCCAGCTTCACTCATTACACGCATCTGATCTTCATCAATGTGGCGCGGATCAATCTCACATGAAATCTCAGCATCTTTGGCAAAATTTGGAAAGTAAGATTTGATCTCGTCAATTATAATTTTGAGCTGATCGGCTGAGAAAAAAGTAGGCGTACCCCCACCAAAGTGCATCTGAATCACTTCACGTTTCATATTGAGATGTCCTGAGAGAATTTTTAGCTCACGTTTTAAGTACTCAATGTAACGAAGCATTTTGTCCTCTTTAGATGTAAAAACAACATTACACCCACAAAAATAACACGCATTTTTACAAAAAGGAAGATGAAAGTACAAACTTAAAGGACGAGCATCATCTTGACTTGCTAACTTGTTTAAATACTCATCATAACCAAAACTATCACTAAACTCCAATGCTGTTGGGTATGATGTATATCTTGGTCCTGGTTTTGAGTATTTTATAAATTTTGCGAAGTCTAATGACATGGCTGCTTCCTCTTGTATATTTTAATTTATAGTTTTTAAGAGGTAAAAATAAGAGGCTCAGACCGTAGGGAGGATTTGTCCTCTTGTTTTTAGCTCTTAAAAACGCCAATGCACCTCGGGATTATCTCTAAATATTGTTAATAAACCGATTAAATCTAAAAACTACTGTTTTTCTATCATAGTTGAGAGTTCTTTTACAATTTTTTTGAACTCTTTTAGCATCAAAGAAATCTCTTGAATATCAAAAGTTTCAATTTTATCAAGAAGATGTTGTGAATATTTTTGCATATACTCAATTTTATGTTGCAGTGCAATCTCTTCAAGATGTTGTGCAAACTGGGAGATGAGACCGATATCATTGCTTGTTTGTGCAGTTTTATATTCTGACATCACTTTAACTTCCAAAGCATCTAAAAATAGCTTTAAATCCTCTATATTCTCAACTTCTACTTTTTCTTCTATTATTGCAGTTTGTATTTTTTTGTATGGTAAAAATTTTTTTAACTCACTATAAAGCTGAGTTCTTGAAACTGGTTTACGCAGATATCCATCAAAACGCTGCTTTTTAAACTTTTGTAAATCTTTTTGCATCACGGAAGCAGTAAGTGCGATGATTGGAATATCAAAATCCTCTTTAATAATTCTTGTGGCACTATACCCATCAAGTTTTGGCATACGAATATCCATCAAAATAAGATCAAAACTCGTCTCTTTTACTTTAGCTACTGCATCTTCTCCATCAACTGCTTCAATAACTTTAACTGTAGTACCATCAAAACTCTCTTTTATAAGTAGTCTATTTTGTTCTATATCATCAACAACCAAAATTGTTGCACCTTCAAACTCTATGGAGTTTATCTCTACATCTTCCTCTTGAAGCACATCGTGTAAAGAAGCGATAGGCAACCCTCGTAATGTTAAAGTAAAAACTGAACCTTTGCCCACTTTACTTTGTACCTCTAAACTTCCATCCATTAAAATGGCTAGTTTTTTACAAATGGCAAGACCTAGTCCTGTCCCACCATATTTTTTAATGTCTTGATTTTCTTGTTGCTCAAAAACATTAAATATCTTTTCCTGAGATTCTTTAGCGATACCTATCCCACTATCAATGACATCTATCACTATATCTACCTGACTTAAATGTTCATCTGTTTTTTGCACTTTTGCAATAACTTTTATGAACCCCTCATCAGTAAACTTTAGAGCATTTCCTAGAAGATTGATAAGTATCTGTTTTAAACGAATAGCGTCACTGATAATTGCCTCTGGGATCTTTTCATCTACTTGTAACTCAAGTGTCAACCCTTTTTGTTCTACTTGTAAAGAAAATAGTGCAACACTCTCTTTAAGAATTTTTCTTAAATTTGTTTTTTGATGAATGATCTCAACCTTACCAGATTCTATTTTTGAAAGGTCTAAAATATCATTGATAAGAATTAAAAGATTCTCTC
Source organism: Sulfurimonas sp. (assembly GCF_050296975.1). Classification (GTDB taxonomy): domain Bacteria; phylum Campylobacterota; class Campylobacteria; order Campylobacterales; family Sulfurimonadaceae; genus Sulfurimonas. The sequence goes on along the minus strand of NZ_JBNKRX010000007.1, from coordinate 11,062 downwards.
CTGAAGAGCGAATAGTTTTTATAAAAGATTTTAACTTTTTATCTTCTACTTTTTCATCTAAAAGCTCTGCAAAACCTAGTATAGAGTTCATTGGTGTGCGAATCTCATGGGACATATTTGATAAAAAATTTGACTTAGCTTTGCTTGCACTTTCAGCGATATTTGTAGCTTCTATCAGCTTTTTATTTACCTCTTTAAGTTTTTTTTCTGCACTTTTTCTTTTTGCTATCTCTAAACTCAGTTTTCTATTCCAAAACAGTGAAGCAGCAATAAGAAGTAAAAAAACTGCGGCTATCTCTACAACTATCGTATAGTCAATACGTTTTTCATACTTAACTTTCACCCATTTGTTATAAATTTGATTTCTTTGTTCTTCAGAGATAGCGTTTATCGCTTTATTTAAAATATCTATCCCTGTTTTATCCCAATCGTTTCTAAGTGCCATTCTCATCTGCAAGTTATACGTACTAATCCCTGAAACTTTTAAATTTGCATACCCTTGTTTTTGAATATAATTGCTTACTACTGGGAGTAAATCCATATAGGCATATGCTTCACCTTGTATAACTTTTTTCAAAGCTTCAATAATATCTTCTACCAAAATAACTTTGATTTGGGGATGCTCTTTTTGCACAATTTCACTTATTGCATACCCTTTAATAAGCACAACTTTTTTTCCATATAGCTCATGAATATCAGTAATATACGGTGTCTCTTTTCTTGTAACAAAAACTTGAGGCATCACTATGTAAGGTTTTGAAAAATTTACTTTTTTCTTTCTAGATGGAGTCTCCATAACACAAGAGTACATATCTGCTTGACGCGTATTTATTTTTTCGACACTTTCTCCCCATGTTGTAGTTGATTCTCTTACAAGATGTAAACCTGTTTTTTTTTCTATCAGTTTCAAATAATCACTCGTCATTCCAGAGTGTTTGTTTGTCTCTTTTGAAAGGTATTCTACTGGCTCCCAGTGGTTATCTATAACATAATGTATTGTCTGATGTTGACGAATCCATTTTTTCTCTTTTTGAGTCAAATTGATTCGTTCATTATCATTTCCAAAATCAAAATTTTTACTCCATTTTGCTTTGATAGCCTGTGTCTCATTAAATGTAATATCAGCAAAAGATTTTTGAATAATATTATAAAGAGTAGTTTTGTCTTTATCGATTGCTATGCTTACAGCTGTTGAAAAATCTGGTAATTTAGCTGCAATATGCAGATTACTTAACAAATTTTTATTGATGATATAGGTTCCAACAGCTAAGTTTCCAACATATGCATCAGCTTTACCTAAAGAGACCCATTCGAGTGACTCTTCATTTGAAGATGAGGGGAGCAATGTTAGTTTTGGATATTTTGTTTTTAGCCATTCATGGATATATGAAGACCTATTTATAGAAACTGTCTTACCAACTAAATCTTCCATAGAAGATATCTTTTTTCCCCTTTGTGTGATAATAATCATCGGTACGTTTACATAAGGTTCTGAGAAGTTAAGATACTGTTCTCTTTCTTGTGTTTTTACCGCACATACCAATCCATCAAGTTGTTTATATTTCATCTCTTCTAATATTTGAGACCACACCCCTGTTTTAATCTCAATTTTTAGTCCACTTTTTTTCTCAACTAAACGTATAAAATCTTCTGAGAGTCCAGTATGTTTTCCTTGTTTATCTACAAAATCAAATGGCGGCCAGTTATAATCACTTCCAAGAATAATTTTTGGATGATTTTTTATATATACTTTTTCTTCATTAGTAAAAGAGAGCGCACCAAAGAGTGTGCTCATAAAAAGGAAAAAAAGAAAAACAAAACGAAAAAATAGTTTCATTTTTACTCTTGAATAATCTCTTCAAATTTTGATAAATTTTGCTCAAAAAGCTCTACTAAATAAGGGTCAAACTGTGTCCCTTTTTTATCGAGAATATACGTAACAGAATCATTAAAACTCCAAGCTTCTTTATATACACGCTTATGTGCTAAGGCATCCAAAACATCTGCAAGAGCTACTATTCTTCCATAGATATGTATCTCTTCACCTTTTAAACCTTGTGGATATCCATTTCCATCCCAATGTTCATGGTGCTCATATGCGATAATATCCCCTGCTTTCATTAAACGTCTTTTAGAACTCTTTAAAAAATCATGTGCATTTGTAGTGTGCTTTTGCATGATTTTAAACTCATCTGCACTCAATTTTCCAGGTTTTTCTAAAATCTCATGTGGAATAGTAATCTTGCCTATATCATGTAAAGGGGAAGCGTAAAAAACTTCATTGATTTCAGTTTGTGAAAGTGTTCCATGTAATATTGCTAAAAGTTTTGATATCTCGGCAACTCTTTTAATATGTTTTCCTGTTTCATCAGAAGTTGATTCCATTAATTCTGTTAAAAGATAAATGATCTCTTTTTGCGTCTCTTCAAGCTCAGTTAAAAATCTTTGTTCACTTTGTATAACTTTGACACTTAGATCAAGATTGTTTTGTTTTAAAATAGATTTTGCTTTATAAAGTTCTAAATGGGTAGTGACCCTAGCAATCAATTCTTCCGCATAAAAAGGTTTAGTGATGTAATCCACTGCACCAAGTTTAAAACCATGTGCTATAGAATCAAGATCAGCTTTTGCAGTTAAAAATATGATAGGAATATCTTGCGTTTTTGGATCTTTTTTCAAGACCTCACAAACATCAAAACCATTCATCTGAGGCATCATAATATCAAGTAAGATAAGATCAAATTGTTTTGTTTTTATAATCTCTAATGCTTCTTTTCCATTCATTGCGAAAGAAAAATTATAATTATTTTCTTTTAAAATATTCATCGCGACTTTAATATTGTCACTTATATCATCAACAATTAAGACGTTATATGAAAACTCCATGAAACTCCCCTGTATTTAGAGATAAGAGTAACGATTATATCACAAAAAAATTTATTTCAATGAAAAATTATGCAAATTTTCCCGCTAGTTTTTGATACACTTCAGAGTTTTCAAGTAATTGTGTATGTGTCCCACTATCCACAATTTTTCCTTTTTGCATCACTAAAATTGTATCTGCATGTTCAATCGTTGAAAGTCTATGTGCAATAGTAATTGTAATCTTATCTTTTGTATATTCATTAAGCGCTGCTTGAATACGTTTTTCCGTTTCATTATCGAGTGCTGATGTTGCTTCATCAAAAAGGATAAGTGAAGAGTGTTTATAAATAGCACGTGCAATTGCTATACGTTGACGCTGTCCACCAGAGAGATTTGTTCCAGCTTCACTCATCATAGTGTGGATTCCATTTTCAAGTTCATTGACAAAACTAAGTGCATCTGCTAATTTTAAAGATTGCATCACTTTTTCTTCATCTATATGTTCTTCCCCATAAGCAACATTAGCGGCTAATGTATCTTGAAAAATATAGATACGCTGTGTAACAAAAGCTATATGATGCTTTAAAGAATTTAGCTCATAATTTTTGATATCTTCGCCATTGATTTTTACAACACCATTGTCGGGATCATAAAAACGAAGTAACATTGATATAAATGTAGACTTTCCACCACCACTATCACCAACAAGAGCTATATTTTGTCCCTCTTTGATAGTTACATTTACATTTTGTAATGCATACGAATCTTCATACATTAAAGATACATCATTAAATTCAACTGTATGAATATTATCTTCAAGCATTTTCGAACCACTTTTTATTTGTGGTTCAAGGTCGAGTACTTCAAAAACACGTTCACTAGCTGCAAGAGCATCTTGAATCTTCGAATATGTCCCTCCTAGTTTACGAATTGGCTCAAATAATAAAATCACAGCAGTAATAAAAGCAGTAAACTCTCCAACAGTCATTTTTGCATCATATACTTCACGCCCACCAACATAGATAACTGTTGCAAGTCCAATTACACCTATTATTTCTAAAATAGGTGAAACTATAGCACCTACATATACTGTTTTCATATTGATCTTAAAAAATTGCCAATTTTGTTCAGAGAACCTTCCTATTTCAAATTTCTCAGTAGCATTTGCTTTAATCACTTCTGAATTGTTAAACACTTCTGTTAAACGAGAAACTACATCTGCATTTTTTGACTGTGAGCGATGAGAATATTTTTTTAATTTTTTTGCAATCGACATAATTGGTGCTATAACTACTGGAACAACAACTAAGGTATAAAATGCAAGTAGTGGATTTAGATAAATAACATACCCAACAAGCGCTATAACGGCTAAAAGATCACGAAACATATCAGGTAGCATATTGGTAACAAAAAATTGGAGACGAGCAATATCATTTGTTACTCTTGAAATAAGTTCACCACTTCTATTTTTATACAGATATGCCATATCCATTGATATCATTTTTTCTAAAAGTATCTCACGAAAACGGCTAATAATACTCTGCCCAATATACTCCATAAAAATAGTTTGAAAATACTTTCCTATCGCTTTTGTAAAGTAAATTCCAATAAGACCTAAAGGGATTAGATAAAGCATCTCTTCTTTTTTTTCAATGAACATATCATCCATTAAAGGTTTCATAATATGTGCATTTCCAGCTGTTGCTGCAATTATCAATAATCCTGCAAAAAACACCATAATGTAATGAAACTTATACTCTTTTATATAAGGCCAAAATCGTTTAATAATCTCTTTCAAATATTTTCTCCTTTTAATCTTGAAGGTATTCTACACCATCACAACTTCCATTACCCTAAATTATGCTACAATTCCACGATTAGGAGAGCCAAGAAACGATGAAAATACCGCTACATTTAAAAATTAGAAGAAATTTCAATTCACTATTTAATTCTTTATTGGCTAAGATTTTTCCACCTAAAGCACAAACAGAATTATTGGATATTAACCAGATAAAAACTATAGCACTTATACGACCAAATTATCGTATAGGGAATATCATTTTTTTAACACCTTTAATCAATGAAATTGCAAAACAAAATCCAAATATAAAAATTGATCTTTTTATAGGAAGTCAAAGTGTGGGCAAAATTTTACAACCTATGCCAAATATTGACCAAATTATTGATATCTCCCGAAAACTGCTTATAAACCCTTTCAAACTATTCAAATTTATAAAAAATGGACGAGCAAAACAATATGATCTTTGTATAAACATCGCTTCACGCTCTTTAAGCTCACAAATCGTTACTTTGTTTATCAATTCAAAATATACACTTAGTTTTGAAGATGAAAAAAGCTGGGTACCTATTACACATAAAGTTCCCCATAGAAGGTTCTTTTCTCATGCAGCTTTACAGCCACTTGAAATTCTTGATGGTTTTGGTATTTTTGAGTATAAACATCCTTTAGAACTTGATATCAAACTAACTCCACAAGAGATTGAACAAGGTGAAAAAGCATTAAAACTTCTCTTACAAAACAATAATATTAATATTCCACAAAAAGTAGTAGCAATTTTTAGAAATGCACGATTTGATAAAAAAATAAAAGATGAATGGTGGAGTGAGCTTATTGACCAACTAAAACACCATAATAACGAACTCATTTTTGTAGATATTTTATCCCCAGATGTCCCATATAAACTTAATGAAAATGTTTTAGAGTATTCAAATAAAAATCTGCGAGAACTTGGCGCATTTTTTAAAGCTTGTGATACTTATATAAGTGCAGATACAGGACCTTTACACCTAGCTGCAGCTTCTAAAGCAAAATCTATCGGTTTATTTAACCATACCATTATTATTGCGTATGGTACATTAGGGAAAAATAACTTAAATATTGATATCAATGAGTTTTCGCTTCAAGAAACTGCAAAACAAATAAGCAATCATATCGCTTTAAGGTCATAAAAGAATGAAAGTTATTATAGTTAGATGTGGAGCTTTAGGTGATCTTGTTTATGCTACAAGTGTTATAGATGCTTTAATTTTACAATATGGGGATAGTGTACAAATTGACTTTGTATGTACTCCAGGAAGTGCTCAACTTTTTAAAAATGATCCTAGAGTAAATCAAGTTTTTCATTTAAAACACAAAAAAGTTCCAATATTTTTTAGTGTTGAAAAAAGAAAAATCATTACTTATTCAAAACAAAATATCTACGATTTATTAATTAACTTTGAATATGGCAGTCAATTTACAGACCTTTTAGAAAATATTGATGCCAAAGAGAAAATTGGTGCTCAATTTGAAGATATTTTAATTGATAAAAAGATCAATCGAGGAGAAGCCCAAAAGCTATTTCTACAGTCAAAAATTTCGCAAGAGAATTTAGCGAAAGCTTATCCAAAAGTTCATACATTAGAAGATGATGAAATTATGTCTAAATTTAATTTAAATCAAAACTATTTGGTTCTAAGTCCAAGTAATTCACATGTAAATCGCTCTGGCTTAAACCATAGAGCATGGGAAAACGATTCATGGACTAAACTTATTCAAAAGCTTTCAAATGAGATTCAAATAGTGATTGTTGGAGCAAAAAATGAACAAACTTTTTTTGAACGTTTAAGACCTTTTTCCAGTAATACTATCGATCTTGTTGGGAAAAACAGTATTGAAGAATTATCTTCTATAATTAAATTTGCTCAAGGAGTTATATGTACAGACTCTGCTGTTGGACATATTGCGGCAGCACTTAATACCCCTGTTTTTGTACTTATGGGACCAAATGATATCATTACAGATAGTCCGTATCAAACACCCCATAATAAAGTTTATCCCATCTCTTTAGAAATAGAGTGCTCACCTTGTTACAACACAAAAATCATGAAAGCATGTAAAGAAAATATTTGTATGAAAAATATCTCTAGTGAGTTAGTTTACAATAGAGTAAAATCAGCTATAGTGTGGTAAAATAAAAATATTTTAAGTTAAAGGTTCTTTATCTCATTGATTAAAAATATAAAAACAACAATTATTATTTCTGTTTATAAAAATGTAAAAGCATTGGACCTAGTTTTAGACTCCATTTTAAACCAGTCTATAAAAATAGATGAAATCATTGTTTCTGAAGATGGTAATTCATCCGAAATGAAAACTTTTATGCAAACTCTTAATATCCCTAACTTAATTCACTTAACTCAAGAAGATTTAGGCTGGAGAAAGAATGTAGCTCTGAATAACTCTATTAAAAAAGCATCCAATGAGTACCTGATTTTTATCGATGGAGATGTGGTTCTTCATGAAAGATTTATTGAGGGTCATTTGAGTTGTGCAAAACCAAGACGTGTCTGTGCAGGTAAACGGGTTGAGCTTGGTCAAAAATACAGCCAAAAACTTTACGATAAAAAATTAACTATTAAAGAACTATCTAACAGTTTTGTACGACGAATTATCTCCCTTCATAAAGATAAGGTGCGTCACTACGAAGATGGTGTATATATCCAACCAAATAGCTTTCTTTTTAAGCATTTTATTTCAAAAAAAAACATCAACTATCTTATAGGATGTAATTTTTCTTGTTTTAAAAAAGATATACTTTCAATAAATGGTTTTGATGAAGATTATAAACTACCTGCCATTGGAGAAGATGTAGATATTAACTGGAGATTTCGTGCTAATGGAACAGAAGTGGTCTCTTGTAGAAACATTGCAAATGTGTACCATCTGTGGCATAAAAAAGGTTTTGGTAGCAATGAGGGTGCAATTAATAATAAAATCTTGAAAAAGAACTTTGATGCTAATCGTTTTGTATGTATCAATGGAATTGAAAAATTAGATGAAGGAGAACAGAAGTGAAAGGCATAATATTAGCAGGGGGGAGCGGAACAAGACTATATCCGATTACAAGAGGAGTAAGTAAACAGTTAACTCCAATCTATGATAAACCAATGATATACTATCCACTTTCAGTACTTATGTTAGCAGGTATAAAAGAGGTACTTATCATAACAACTCCAGAAGATCAACAAAGTTTTAAAAACTTACTTGGTAGTGGAAAGGAAATTGGTATGCGTCTAGAATATGTAGTGCAACCATCTCCAGATGGTTTAGCACAAGCATTTCTACTTGGTGAAGAGTTTTTAGATGGAGATGATGCCTGTTTAGTACTAGGAGATAATATCTTTTATGGACATGGTTTTACTAAATTACTAGCTAAAAGTATAGAGAATGCAGAACAAGAAAAAAAAGCAACAGTATTTGGATACTATGTAAATGATCCTGAACGTTATGGTGTGGCAGAATTTGATGAAGATGGGAATGTTATAAGTTTAGAAGAAAAACCTAAAAAACCTAAATCAAACTATGCAGTAGTAGGACTATACTTTTACCCTAACGATGTAGTTAAAAAAGCTAAAGAGGTAAAACCATCTGATCGTGGAGAATTAGAGATTACAACACTTAACCAAATGTACCTTGATGAAGAGCGCTTACGTGTAAAAACAATGGGACGTGGATACGCATGGCTAGATACTGGTACTCATGAATCTTTATTAGAAGCATCTTCATTTATACAAACTATTGAAAACCGTCAATCATTAAAAGTAGCCTGTATAGAAGAGATAGCATATGAGATGGGATATATCTCTAAAGAACAACTTTTAGAGTTAGCCAAACCATTAAAGAAAAACCAATATGGGCAATACTTAATTAAACGCGCAAACCAACCAAGAGGAATGGGGAGATAATGAACTTTATAAGAACAGAGATTCCTGATGTAGTTATTTGTGAACCAACTGTGCATGGTGATGAGCGTGGTTATTTCGTAGAAACTTTTCGCGCGGATAAACTTCAAGAATTCCTAGGTTATAAAATCAACTTTTGCCAAGATAATGAATCTAAAAGCTCTTATGGAGTGCTACGTGGTTTACATTACCAACTACCACCCCATGCCCAAACTAAACTTGTACGTGTAATACAAGGACGTGTACTAGATGTAGCAGTAGATATAAGAAAAAACTCACCCACTTTTGGAAAACATGTAGCAGTAGAATTAAGCGCTGAAAATAAAAGACAACTTTTAGTCCCACGTGGATTTGCTCATGGATTTGTAGTGCTTGAAGATGATACAGTGTTTGCTTATAAAGTTGATAGCTACTATAGCCCAGAGTGTGATCGTGGTATTGCATTTAATGATATAGATATCGGTATCGACTGGCAAGTACCACATGACAAACTTAACCTCTCTGCAAAAGATAAAGTACAACCTAAACTAAATGAAACAAATGATCTCTTTGAGTATGGAGTCAATTACTATGAATAATATTCTAGTAACTGGATCAAGCGGTCAACTTGGAAATGAAATAATTGAACTTTCAAAAGAGTTCCCTGCAAACTACTTTTTTACAGATAGAGAATCTTTAGATATTACAGATAAAGAACAACTCAGTACTTACATCCAAAAAAATAACATAGATACTATCATTAACTGTGCAGCATACACAGCGGTAGATAAAGCTGAGAGTGATGTTGAAAATGCCAATAAAGTAAACCATCTAGCTACTAAATACCTTGCAGAACTAGCAAAAGCAAATAACATCAAACTAATACATGTAAGTACTGACTATGTATTTGACGGTAAAAACTTTAAGCCATACACAGAAGATGATAACGTAAGTCCAAATGGAGTCTACGGAAAAACGAAACTTGATGGCGAAATAGCACTACAAGAGATAAACCCTAAAAACTCAATTATCATTAGAACATCATGGGTATATAGCTCTTATGGAGCAAACTTTGTAAAAACTATGCTACGTTTAGGAAAAGAGAAAGAGAGTTTAGGTGTTATCTTTGATCAAGTGGGAACGCCAACTTATGCAAAAGACTTAGCAAAAACCATCTTAGAGATATTACCAAAAATCGATAATGAAAGTGTAGAGATATATCACTACTCAAATGAAGGTGTACTTTCTTGGTATGACTTTGCAAAAGAGATTATGCGTATGGCAAAACTTGATTGTCAAATTAATCCTATTGAAACAAAAGAGTACCCAACTCCAGCAACACGTCCACACTATAGTTTACTAAATAAATCAAAAATAAAACAAACATTTAATATAAATATTCCATATTGGAAAGACTCACTTGATGAGTGTTTACAAAAACTAGGAGAGAGAAGATAATGAAATCAATTTTATTAACAGGTACAGCAGGATTTATAGGCTCAAACTTTACCCCTTACTTTTTAGAAAAATATCCAGAGTATACTTTAATCAATTTAGACCTTTTAACATACGCAGGGAACTTGGAAAACCTTAAAGAGTGTGAAAGCAATCCTAGATATAAATTTATAAAAGGGGATATCTGTAACCGTGAATTAGTAGAGTTTATCTTTAATGAGTATGACATTCAAGGAGTTATTCACTTTGCAGCAGAATCTCATGTAGATAACTCTATTAAAAATCCTGGAGTGTTTGTAGAAACAAATGTAAATGGTACATTTACACTTTTAGATGTTGCTCAAAAGTACTGGATGGAAAAACCATTCACTTATAAAGAAAAATATAACAACTGTAGATTCCATCATATCTCTACTGATGAAGTGTATGGAACATTATCAGATGATCCTAGTGATCTTTTCACAGAAGAAACACCATACGCTCCAAACTCTCCATACTCTGCGAGTAAAGCATCAAGTGATATGATAGTAAGAAGTTACCAAGAGACATATGGACTTAATACTGTAATCACAAACTGCTCAAACAACTATGGACCTAAACAACATGATGAGAAACTAATCCCTACTATCATCAGAAAAGCACTTGCAAGTGAAAATATTCCAATATACGGCGATGGTAAAAATATAAGAGATTGGTTATATGTACTTGATCACTGTAAAGGGATAGACTTAGTGTACCATACAGGTAAAGTTGCAAATGTATATAACGTTGGTGGAAGAAATGAAAGAACAAACCTTCAAATAGTTGATCGTATCTGTTCAATCTTAGATGAAAGAGTTCCACAAGAAAACAACAAAAGTTATAAAGAACTAATCACTTTCGTTGAAGATAGAGCTGGACATGACAGACGTTATGCTATTGATGCTACAAAACTGGAAAATGAGCTTGGTTGGAAAGCGGATGAGAACTTTGACAGTGGAATTGTTCTTACTGTTGATTGGTATTTGAAGAAGTATAA
>NZ_JBNKRX010000006.1:0-19514 GCF_050296975.1 Sulfurimonas sp. | reverse complement strand
GATACTCTCTATCTCTACAGGGATATCTGAAACAAAAGTAAGATTAAACTCATAAGGTTTGCCTATCTCACTTACACCATCTAGTTTATATACATTAAAAGTTTTTGAACCTAAACTTTTTATAGTTATCTTTGTGACTATTTTCTGATTTATCTTGTTTGTTAGTTCTTTTAGGGCTTGGGGGGCAGAATTAGTTAATGAAGACACAAAATTACCTTTTTATAAAATTAAGTTTAAAAAATCAAATCTATTTTTTTAAAGTTAATCTTACAATTTACAGGGAAATCCCTGTAAAGTGTTACGCCATTTTACTAACGCCAAGTCTCCAGTCATCTTCTCCAGATGTAGAAGCAATCTCATGTCTCCATGTGATTTTTCTATATGCAAAAGATACTCTTTCCATAGGAGCAACTTGTGAAGTAATATCACCAGATTCTAGTCCCATATCAGAAGAGATATCTACGATAACTGCATCTTCAAGTACCATAGTAAAGTAATGCTCTGGTTTTCCTTCGTATGAAGTTCTGTACCATTTCATCTCTACCTTTGTTAAAGTTTCACCTTTTGTTAACGCATTGTATAAAAGTGGTGAAGATTTATCAAAAAGTTTAGTAACAACTAAAGGCTCGTGAACTCTTTGTCCAGACGGTTGTCCAGATTGTGGGTCTCTTGGGATTTTAATTGTATGTTTGAACTCTTTTACAAGAGCCTCATTCTCATGACCTTCTTGGTAAGAGTTTCCTACCGATTCCGGTGTAAATGCACCCTCAGTCATTAGACCTTGAGTACTTCCTTCGATTGAAATAAAGATTGGGTTGTTCATTTATTTTTCCTTTCAAATAAATTTAATCATTAATATATACGTTTTTTGGTTAAATTTAGTTTAAACCAACATTTTTTTAAACAAATTTAAATATTTTTTACTTTTTTAAAGAAATTGTATAAAAATGGAAGCTCTCTTTTTCTTTTTTGAGCATCTATTACTAAAACGTTTATAAACCAATTTTGTAATAATAAAGGTATTTTATTAGAACAATTAGATAGCGTTAATGGTTTATCAATTAATTCAAGACTATCTTTATAAAATGGTAATTCTCCTGAAAATACCTCATAAAAAACAAGAGCGAACGAAAAAAGGTCTGATGAGATCGATGGTATCCCCCCTTGAAGAATCTCAGGAGCTGTATATTTTGGATTATATGCTTTTATCTGTCGATAGTCTAATCCGAAATCTTTTACATCATCAACTGTTTGAGATATACCAAAGTCAAAAATTGTTGCTTTTTGCTCCTTTGACACAACAATATTTTTTGGTGTAATATCTGCATGTATAATCCCTTTTTCATGGATATGGTTCACTGTATCATATAAACTATGAAATAAAAGAAGTTTCTCATCTTGTTGTATTTGATATATAGGGATGTCTTCTAACAATCTTCCCTTTAAAAATTCCATAATAATAAAAGGGATTTTCGTTTCATTATCTATCCCATAGTCATATACTTTGACGATATTTTTATGCTCAATATCTCTTAAAAAAGTATACTCTGAGTACATGAAAGCAGCTATATCTTCTTTGTCAAGTAATTTTTGTGCAGGAATTTTAATGACTAACTCTTTGTGGTCGCTAAAATACTCTCTATAGATATCTTTGACTTTAAATACAACGCTCATACCACCAACTGCTAAATACTGGTGAATAATATATCTTTGATTAAATGTGCCAGTGGCATTGTTATATATATCTTTTAAAACACACATACCATTACACCTGTTAAATTATCATCCGCATTGTTGGAAAGTACCTTCTCTTTTAGCTCTTTTAAACCATATCCGTATAAAGAGCTATGCATTGTTTCTTTGATTGTTTTATTATCAAGGTTATTATATAAACCATCACTACACAATAAAAACACATCTTGTTTTTGAATACTAAAGTGTTTTACATCGATATTGATATCACCAGGGGCATAAAGCGCATTTGTAAGTACACTTTGAACTGTTTGTTCTTCAACAACTAAATCTTTTGTATGATCTGTGTTCACTAGAGAAAGCTTATTGTCTCGTAATATATAACACCTTGAATCACCTGCACTTACACATACAGCATTATCATCTTGTATATATAAAAGTATAAGAGTTGTTCCGATGATTTCATCACTATTTGACATAGCTACTTTTTTATCTAGCTGTTGTTTTATAAGATGAATAGTTTGGATGATTCGCTCAACATTTTGCTCAAAATTTAAACTAAATTCTAAAACTGCAAAATTGTCTGTAGCTAAACTACTGGCAAATAACCCTTCTGAGTGACCACCCATTCCATCACAAACTACCCATAAACCTTTTTCATCATCAGCATAAAAAGAGTCTTCATTGACTCTTCTTGTGTGCCCTGGATGAGTAAAAGAACAACTCGTTATTCTCATTAAATTTTGCCATCCAACCTAAAAGTATCGAAAAGTCTATCATCACTAAATACTTTACTGATTTTCCCTTTTATAGAAAATACTGCTTTATTGTGATTGTTTCCATAATATATCTCTAGTGTATCTTTTGAAGATATTTGAACATTTAACTTTTCTAGTAACTTGATTAATGACCATTCTCCCTCAGCAGAAATGTCTGCAGTTTTATTACCATTTATGTCATATAGTTGATACATTGCTCTATTTATAGCTAAAGAGTTTTTAGCTGGCCAGTTAAATGGTATATCCCGAATAGCCCCATGTTCGTAAAGCATTTTGTTACCTGTATAACTAAACTCCATAGTAGCAAGTGAACGATCTAATGTTTCTGGTCTAACATAAAAAGTAGATGATAAATCTGTACCTGTACTATCAAAGAAAATATTTCTAATTCTAAATACTCGTAGAAGGTCTTTCATAAAACTATAATCAAAATCTACACTTTTACCATCAATCTGTTTTAAAGAGTATGTCATATATGTTGTTTGATTCACATTCACAAATGGATTGATATATACCTTATAAAAAGTATCAAAAATACCGTTTGTTTGGAAAAACAGTTTGAAATCTTCAAGCTGTACTGGTTGTAAAGATGATGATTGTGAAAACGGATATCTATTTTGTATACGTTGTTGATAAAAAGAGTAGACGCTCTCTTGATATTTGACAAGGATATACTTCTTCATCTGTACAATTAGATAGTTCCAGTTATACCCTAAAACTTGTGTAAACCAACGATTTACACTGAGTGGTAAAGTTGAAAAATTTTGAATGATTGGTTTAGATTGTCCTCTAACTCTTCCACTAACAATTTCAAAAGCTTTTTCTTGCGGATTTACAGATGAAAAAATATCATTCATTTGCTGGAATTTTTCATTTAATACCAACATTGAGTTTTCTAACCCTGCACTTGGTGTACCATCTGCTTTAAGAAGTTCATGATAAGGTTTAAAAAATGTGCGTACAGTTTTGATATTTGTAACTAATTTGCTTGTTTTTAGTTTGTTTTCTGCTGCATTTTTTGCCACTTTATCAAGTGATGTATTGTCTTTTCTAGCTTTTTGTAATAACAACTCTTCAGGTGTATATATATTTGTATGTTCTTTAAGCGCTTGTAAAACCAACACTATTGGTGAATTTGATAAAGAGAGTACCTCTAACTGATTACGTAATGCAACTTCTGTATATACTCTTGGAACATTTAAATTTGTTAGAGCACTCATCCAATAACGTTTATAATCTTTAAAGTATAAACTTAATACTTGTGCATAGATATCATCTAATTCACTTTCAGTTAAATCTGTTCTTGCTCCTAATACCCAGTTGTTTTCTAAGATATCTTTTACATAACTTCTTCCATTTGCAACGATAACTTTCTCAAACCCTTGCTTTGTAAAAAAGCCTGGAACTTTATATTCATCACCTTTAAAGACATCTACATTAGCTCCCAATACCGATTCAAAGCTAAATGAACGTAAATCCATTTTCTCATCAACTATTTTTTGAAGTGCATCATAAACAATAACTACATTCGCTTTATTGTAAAGTACTGAACGAGCTTGTTTTAATGTTCCATCATTTAATTTATACGGTTTAAAACCTAGACTCAATAAGTTTTTAAAATGTGTGTTGAGTGCATTTTGTACAGCTGGTTTATTTGGATACATTTTTGCCCACATCTCACCCATTGCTGCTTCTAAAAACTCATTTTTTCTATGCTCTTCATCATTTAACATAAGATAAAGTTCTGTATTTTTCCAAGTTCTATCATAATCATTGAGATTTAAAAGTATCTGTTCATTTAAACTTCTCTCTACCTCTGGTAATAAAACTGTCGCCAAGGTATTTTGATAGTAACTATAAAGCTGAACTGTTTTTGGTTCTACATCATAAAAATTTAATCTATAAAAGTCATCTGATACATCTTGTTCATATTGTGACTTTATTGAAGCTACTTCATTGAGTATAGGAAGTATCTTTTCATAACTATCGTTTTGATTGATTTTACTTTTTTGCTCTTGAACTTTTGAAGTTCTTTCCTCTAAATCACGTAACAAACTGTTGTGTACTAAAAAGTCGTTCACCCATACTAAACTAAATATAAAGACAGTGATAATTGATGCACTCAAAGCTATAACCTGTCGTTTTTTATTCACTTTTTTAAAGTTATCATCCATTTTGATAAGATCAGATTCTGGGAAAATCACCTCTTGTAAAAGTTTTTTAATGAAGTAACCTGTAGCACTTCTACCAGTACTGAGTTTATTTTCATCTTTTTTGGATAGTAAGTATGATGATTTTGCTTCATGATCTTCAGGTACTGATGTAAAATATATCCCACGTAGCATTAAAGGTTTTCTGTATCTAGTTTGTGAAAAACAGATATCTGTAAACATCCCTATTTTTTCAAAAATATTACTAAATTCATTTGGGAAAAGGAATATTTTAGATCGTGCATCTTCATCCCATTCATAATGAAGTTTATCTACGATTGAGCTCTGAACACGTTTAAGTAAATTTTCTAGTTTTGGTCTTACAACAGTTGTATCGATATTCATTGAAGGGTCATCAAAAGTTACACCAAGAACTTCCTCTTTTTCCTCTTCGCTCAAAGTAGCAAAGTACTCATTGTAACCTATGATTTTATCTGACTTTGTAATAATCAGATAGATAGGTATACTCGATACAAAACCTTCTGAAAGTTCATCAAATCTATCACGAAGGTCTTTTGCATATTGTTCAAGCTCTTTTTCATTTTTCTCAATAAAAGTCTCCATACTCACATTTAAAATAATTCCGTTAATTGGTCTGCGAAGTCTTTTTTTTGCAAATATCTTTAAAAAACCTTTTTCCCAAACTGTTTTTTCTGTTTCATCTAACTCTGGGTTTATGTAGCGTCCAGGCATATCAATAAAAATCGCATGTTCAGCGTAATACCATAAAAATCCCTGTGAAGTACCCTCTTCTTTTACACTTCTATGATCGTAGTTTACGTTGAGTGGAAAATCTAAACCAGAAGCTTCAAGTAATGTAGTTTTCCCAGCGTTTTCTTTACCAACTAATAGATACCATGGTAACTCATATCTTGCTCGTCTTTTATTTTTATATAAAGTTGAGTTTTTTAAGATTTTCAATGCTTCATTGAATTTAATTTTTATATCTTTAATTTTTAAATTGACAGCTTTTTGTTTCTCTTTGTCAATATCTCTTTTCTCTTTTATCACTTTGAGTTTTGTTTGTGTTTTTTCTTGTAAAAAAACTATATACAATAAAACTAAAATGACAACTATAAAGAAAAAAGAAAATGCTACAAGTAACTTATAACTTGAATCTTTATAAGGCTCAAAAAAATAAGGAAAAACAAAAATAATAATAGCCGAAATTATAGCTGCTATAAATAGTGTCCAAAACACACCACTTTTAAATAATGATCTTATCATTTACTTTTTTCCTCTCTATAGTTTTGTAAATTAAAATTATCTTGTGTCAAATATTTAGAACTTGTCCCTTTATCAAGGATATCTGAGAAAGTATTTCCCTCGTTTGACAAACCAAATGATAAACCTGCATACACTATCACTAAAAGAAGTACTGTACTTAAGATCATAGTTGGATATGAGATCATATAAAAAAGTCTATTGCGTAAAGTAGAAGGGTTGTGTTTTGTATAAAACTTCATTGGTTCTCTACCTTGAATAATTTTTATCTGTTTATATAAACTCTCTCTTATCATATTGAGTTCTTGTTTGTTTGAATTATCTACACGGTATTTTCCTTGAAATCCTAAAGATAAACATACATACATCAACTCTAAAATATATATAAATTTTGCTGGAGCTTTTAAAAACTTATCTAACAATCTAAAAAAGTTTTCACCCCCGTATGTTTCATTGTGAAAAATTCTCAATAAACTATTACTAGACCAGTTGTTTTCCTGCCCAAAGTGAGTTGTATTGATTAGTTCGTCTATAAATGTACATAAGATATATCTTGATACCAATGCTTGAGATTCTTCAACGTTGTACTGTAATAATATTTCTGAGTATTCGTTGATTCCATCTACAAAAGATTGTCTCACTTCAAAAATAGGACCAACATCATAATTGTTTTGTACAATACTGAGCTGTTGAAAAATCGATGAAGCTGCAAGTAAAAAAAAGTTTATATCTTCATCATAATATGGGATATGTGTCTTTTTTGTATTTCGTACAAAACTTAAAGTTCTCTCTTTAAAGTTATCATACTGTTCCTCTTGTTTTTCATTAAATCTTGTCAAGTTTTTTTCTTGGTTTGAACTTGGGATTAATAATGTTGTACTACTCATACTTTATCCTTATGAAGCGCTTCTAATAGACCATAATGCATACACTACATTTGGTAATTCTGCTGATAGATGGAAGGCAAAACCACCTGACTTTTCTAACTCTATACGATTTTCACTGGTTAACTCTATCTGGAAATAAAGATTATTAACACGATACGGTATCTCTCTTGGAGGCGATGATAATGCTTTTAATTTAAAGCCTTGTAAATGATAATTTACAAGTTCTCTAATAGTCTCTATCGTTCCTATTTTTAAGTTCGCCATCAATATTTCTTTAATTTTTTCTGTAGAAGTATCTGCACTCACTGCAAAAATAAACTGTGATGTTTTTATCATTTTTCTATCTTTAATTTGAGAAACATGTATGCCGTATTTTCTCTCTTCAATAGGATGCGATGCTGAACTCTCTTCTAAAACCATACTTAACATCTCTTTTAGTTCATTTACGATTTTATTGAAACTTCCTCCCATCTCTTCGTGTTTATATGTGAAGTTTTCAGTTAGTTTTTTTTCTTTTTTCATAAAAACAGCCAACTCACCTGCTAATGTAGTTAACTCTAAAAATACATCTTGGGGATGAATCTTATCTTGTGTCAAATAGAAATGAAATCTACTTAATGTTTTATTTAAAAGTTGTAACATTAAATAATTACCCAATTCAGATGCCTGTAAAGCAGAATTGCTAATTTTATCTGCTAACCTTTCAACTCTATAAGTCAACATACGAATAATCTCATTTAACATTGATAGTAGGTCTTTTGAGCGATGAAGATGAAAAAAAGTTGGGATATAGTTCTCATCTATTAAAACTGAACCACCTGTACTTACTGAAGCTATATTTGTTATTTTTATTGCAACATAGCCATCATTTACATTTTCTTCTAAGAGTAGTTTAAAATCATGTTTAGCAAGTACCATATCTGCATTAGAGTTTTCTCCAGCATTTGTATTTGATACATTTAAAACTGTTTGCGCACTAAAACGAGTTAAATGGTTTTCTTGATCTTCAAAATGTACCTCATCACTGTTTTGCGTCACTATTGGTATCGCTAAATATACCCCTTGACCATAATCATCTTCACCAATATCTAAGGCTAAACTTTCCTCTTTATTAGATATATAAAATAGAGTTCCATCAGGCATAATCCCTTGTGCAGAATTTAAAACAACTTTACCTATTCCTAGTAAGCGTTTATCTATATCTAATTCAAAAAATCCCCATTGATTACTTCCAGAATTAACAGTTCTGCTCATGAGTTCATAAGCATAATATCTATCATTTTGTTGAAAGTGTTGTGGGCGGATAAAAAGCCCCTCTTTCCATATAACTCTTCTTTCCATTATTAATTATCTTTTACAATTGAATATTTTTCAACTTTGAGTTCAGTATAGTTATATGTATCTTCTTCTAAATTAATGATATAACGCCAATTAGATTCTTTAATATCTCTAAACTTAGCGACAATTCCCAAAAACTTTGCCTTACTATTAAAAGCTATTTTATACCACTGTTTTTCATCTGGGAGGATTGGGTATTTTGTTTGGGAGATAATGTCGTCTTTTAATTTTTCACCCGAGTCATCGATAACATCCCAATAATTATATTTGGCAAATTTATCTGCTGAGGAGAGTTCATAAAAAACTAACATTAAAGGGGAAGAAACATTTTCTTCATCAACATTAATCTCATGCACCGATGAAATTTTCATCTCTATATGTGTTGGTTTACTAGCACAGCCTATCATCAAAAACATGATACTCATCATAAGTAATATTTTTATTTTCATCTTCATTCCTATCTTTATTTTACACGCTGTTGTGTCGCTAAAGACACTCCAAATGCGCTACTTTTATACTCTTTTTCAAAATCTTTTTGTAGAAGTTGTACACCTTTTTCTGGCTCTTGTTCAAACTCTTTAAACATCTCTTGATATCCATTCCACATCTTTGAAGCTTTTGGTTTTAAAATCCCTTTTAAAGTCCCTTTTTTTTCAAAGTAATGCCCCAGATTTACAGGGGAAAACTTTTGTATCGTAATATTCATCAAGTTTTTTGCACTTGAATGTAGTGCTATATTGTGTCTATCTAGTTCATCGAAAGATTGCAATACTGCATCTGAAATTTTAGAAAATCCCAACATACCTGCAAATTGTTTATTTTGCAAAAGTTTTGAAGCTGAATCTCCTAAAAGTATAGGGTTGACTGTCTCTTTCTCATCAGTTTTTAGGACATTCATATCTTCTTTGATCTTTTGTTGTATGTATAGTGAGTGTTTAAGTCCACTCAAACTATTAATGATAATGCTACCTATCTCTTCCATCATGATATCCCGCTCTTTTTTCTCTAAAGAAGATATCTCAATACCCAACTTTTTCTCCAAAATCGCTAAGCTTTTTTGTAAAGAAGTATCTGCTACAACTGAATCAGTTACACTTTCTTCTTTTTTTGCTTCAGGGATACTCATATAATGTTCATCAATCTCACCTGTGATTTCATACTCAACTTCATCATCATCCATCTCATCTTCATATACAAACTTTTTAGAGTTTGAGATGATATCTGCGACATCAATTTCATTGCTTTCTAAGCTATCAAAAGGCTCATCTAAAAAATCATTATCAGGGATAATACCGATATCGTCTTCTTCTTCGATAGAAGTATTTATTTGATCCATTATACTTGTTGAAAAATCATCTTCAACAAATCTAGCTTGAATCTCATACTCCCCTAAAACAAAGATATCTGTAGGATTGATTTTTACATTATTTCCTTTAGGTAACTTTTTGTATGGAAACTTTAAATAGGTCCCATTTGTACTTTCATCTCGAACAAAATACAGATTATCTTGATATTCAATATAGAGATGTATCTTTGATATATAATTTTGAGAGTCTGCTAATTGCAAATCAGCCTGACTTGCTCTACCAATCACTCCATTTTCTTTATTTAAATGAAGACTTCTTTTTGCAAGAGAATCTTGAGAACTCTTAATGACATCTAAGACTAATTTCATGCTTTTATTCCTCAACCTTTTCTACTTCCGGTTTTACTTGGTATAACGGTTTATATTCATCTTGAAATGAGCTACACCCTGTAACAAATGTACTCAATACAGATAAACATACAACCAAACCACAAACTTTTTTTATCATGATTCACTCCTTATAATAATTTCTCTATTTTCATCTACACTGATATGTAGTTCTTCTATAAACTGTTTTTCAACAGCAGCATTTAAGATTACACGTGAAAGCTCTGGCATCACTTTCGAGTTAATAATAAGTTCAATATTTCTCGCCCCTGTATCTCTTGCATTAGACACCTCTACTATAAAATCTAGTAATGTCTCATCATATTTAAAATCAATCGCTTTTTTTTCTAACTGTTGATTAATAAAATTCAATTTCAACTTTGTGATCTCTTTTAAAGCATTATCTTTTAAATTCATATAAGGGATAACATTCATTCTTCCTAATAATGCTGGTTGTAAATAGTCTGATAACACAGGTGTAATATAATCTTTTATCTCATCCATAGTGATTGCACTATTTTGTGTACAAAGTTCAGTGATTTCAGCTGTTGCTAGATTTGAAGTCATAACGATGATAGTATTTTTAAAATCAATCGTTCTCCCCTCACCATCATTTAAAACACCTTTATCAAACATTTGATAAAAAAGATTTAGCACTTCAGGATGCGCTTTTTCTATCTCATCTAATAACACCACCGAATATGGTTTTACCCTTACAGGATCAGTTAGTTGTCCACCCTCTCCATAACCTACATACCCTGGAGGTGAACCAATAAGTCTAGATACTGTATGCTTTTCTTGAAACTCGGTCATATTGATAGTTGTGATAAATCGCTCACCACCAAAAATAAGATCAGCGATACTAAGTGCAGTTTCAGTTTTTCCAACACCACTTGGTCCTACAAGCAAAAACACTCCAGCTGGAGCATTCTCTTTTTTAAGCCCTGCCATTGAAATTTGTAAAAATTGGTTGATATAATCTATCGCATCATCTTGACCAATGATCCTTGCTTTCATAGAATTAGCTAAATCCATCACTTTTTCAATCTGTTTATTTACCATATTGCCAAGAGGGATACCTGTCCAAGCAGAGATCACTTCAGCGATTTGCTCTTTTGTTACATGTTTATGGATATATCTATTTTTTTCATGCAATTTGTCTATAGTGATATGTAAAGATTTTATAGTTTCATGATCCTCTTCTTCTATCGCTTTTTGCAGATCATCCATAGCATTTTTCTGCTCTTGCCAAGAAGATTTTATAACTTTTGATTCCTCTTCTAGTTCTTTGATCTCTTCTTCTAAAGTAGCTATTTGTCCGCTATAATCTTTTATACCTCGATTGTTATCTCTTAGAAAAAACTCTTGTTTTCTTTTTAATTCTTCTATTTGCGTGTACATTTTTTGCAATACAAACGGCACATTTGTTTGACTGATTTTTACATTTGCACAAGCAGTATCAAGGACATCTATAGCCTTATCTGGAAGTTGTCTGCCTGTAATATATCTCGCTGATAATGAAGCAGCAGCTTGGAGTGCTTCATCTTCAATATATACAGCATGTACCTCTTCATATTTTTTTGCTAAACCTCTTAAGATAGTTACCGCTTCATCTACTGTTGGCTCTAGTAGATCAATCTTTTGAAATCTTCTTGAGAGTGCTGGGTCTTTTTCAAAATATTTTCTATATTCTAGCCATGTAGTTGCAGCGATTGTTCTAAGTTGTCCACGAGCAAGAGCTGGTTTAAGTAAGTTTGCAGCATCACCGCCACCTTCATTTCCACCAGCACCAATAAGGGTATGCGCTTCATCTATAAATAAGATGATAAAATCAGGTGAATTTTGTATCTCATTGATTACAGCCTGTAGACGTCGCTCAAACTCCCCTTTTACACCAGCTCCAGCTTGCAAGGCACCTAAGTCCAAAGATAATATCTGTGCATTATAAAGTTGTGTCGGAACTTCTTGATTTACTATTTTTAGTGCTAAACCTTCAACTACTGCAGTTTTACCAACTCCAGCTTCTCCAACCATGATAGGATTATTTTTTCTTCTTCGTAGTAAAATATCTACAGCTTGTTTAATCTCATCATCCCTACAAAGTACAGGATCGATCTCCCCATCTTTTGCCAATTGTGTAAGATTTGTCGTATATTTATCAAGTTCAGCAGAAGTTTTTGCCTTTTTATCCCCTTGCTGTCGTTGTGCTTGACCATTTTGGACTGCTTCTTCATTGAGACCTTCAATTAAAGACTTCACTTCTTCAAATGGGATGTTTTGAAGTAATTGAAAATATTTTGTATTGATATATTTCATCCCATTATCAAAGATAGACAATAAAATCGCAGCATCTGAAATCTCAGATACATTTAACTGCATCTTTGCAATCATAAATGAATCTTCAAGTAACTGAATTAATAATTTTGAAAATACAGGACTACTACTCTCTGTAGTATCTGTTTTCACACCATGTTGCAGTGCTTCAATCATAGACTCATTATCTATCTTATAATGTGCCATCACTGCGTTAAAAAGTGAGTTTTCATCTTCACACATTACAAATAAAAGATCCTCAATAAGTATCTCATTGCCCGATCTTTCTATACATCTTGACGCTGCATTTTGTAAATGTAATTTTGTTGTTGCATCTAATGCTTCAATCAATTCACGTATTTCAAATTTCATATTTAACCTTTTTGTGCGATAACAATTTGTTCATTTCCTAGAGGTTCTCCTATCCAACTGTTTATACCTATATATCTTTCATTTGATTCATCTAAAACACACTTTATTTTTTCATTTTCCTGAATCTCCATACATACATCATATTCAAGTGGTTCATTAAAAGTAAAAGAGATGAGTTCATTGAGTTCATCCATTTTCTCTCCATTCACACTATATTTAAGCATGTCATCTATCGTTACATTTTTGAGTAATATTCTAAACTTTGAACTTTTATTTATAAGAAATTCACCGATAGATACATTGACTCCTAATTGCATATTTTCTTTTCCCAACATTGAGTATTGCCATGAGGGAATTTGAGATTGCATTTTGATAGATTGGAGAATCTCTACTTCGTTAAACCCTAGGTAATGTCTCAATACAGAAGTCAATGTACCTGCTGATTTTTGACGCATACTAAGGATTCCAACATAGGGCATTAACTTTTGAAAGTTCAATCTATTTTGTTGTAAACCAAAGTTTGCATACAATCCTAAAAGGGAGAGCATATATTTTGAAAATCCATCATTAAGATCTTTTTGATATTTGATGTAATATCTTTGTTTCTCCCAGATAGGATAAAGAAACCTTTGAATGTTATGGTTAAATAGATTTAAAAAATCGTATAAAACACTATCCTCTTCAAAACTTCTTAAAACCAGCTCACTATAATGACTTGGAAGTGGAGAAGCACTTCCAAAAAGACTCAAAAAATTCACAGTAACGAGTACACGTTTTCCTGCAACTTCTTCCTCAAAAAACTCTATAGAATCCACTTCACTTTTTTGAAAAGCAAGTGATGAATTTCCCTGAAAACGAATTTTTTTATATAAAAATTTAGAATCAGCTGTTCGATAGATATGTTTTAAGTAGTACTGTATAACCCTCATAGCTTGAGGTAGTGAATACTTCTTTGTTTTTAGACTGATAGTCTCATTTACACTATTTATATCTACCATCTAGCCTAAAACCTTTGTTCCCATTTTTGGTTTCCAGTTAAACGTTTCTTCTTCAAGCATATCAACACTGAGTTGATGAAAAGAGTTGATATTTCCATACAAAGTTAAAAATTCATTTAGTATTGAACAAAAGATATATGCATCACCTAAACACTCAAACTTTTTTGGATCAACTACAACTAAAACCTCTATACCTCTTACAGGAAATCCTTGGTCCATCATCTCTTTTGTTTTATAATGAATCGATTTTAAACCTTGAAGCATTACAAAAGTTTTCTCTTTTTGTTTAATATCATTCTGCCCTACAAAATCATATGCTTCTATGATGTTTCTTAGTGCTTGGATATTCTCTAAAGACAAATAATTAAGTGACATATTGGAAATAACTTTCCATAAAAAGTCTCCCTTAATTGGAGGTGGATAAGAAGATGAGGGAATAGTGATATTTTTAAATTTCAACTTTTCCGTGCTTGATAATGGGTCTGGTAAATGTATATCTCCTAAGAGTAAAGTCTCATGCGGAGTATTGTTGTTAGTACAAGAAATTTGTACAGAAACTGTACTATTTGAATTGTCTATATTTTCTTCTGAACCACTATTTGATGCAAAACGAAGATAAGTATTTGTTCTTTTTCCATCCATAGAAAGTTTTACACGTGTTGAATAATATTGCATATCATCACTATGTTCAAATGATTCAAAGAGCTGATAGTTTTCATATTTGTTTTTTGACTCTATCCAACCTCGAACTTTTTCTATAGCATATACCTCACTATGTTCTTTTGAGATATCCGCAGGAACAACTAGATACTCCTCTTGCGTCTCATTTTTTCTTATTGGTACTGCTTCTGTTTGGAAAAAATTGATTGCAGGTGTACAGTACAAACAAAAACTCTCTTGGGTTGGAAGTTCATTCGTCTCTAAACGTTTTGAAAAATGAAAATGGATTGTAAAAGAGCGTGATTTTTTTAAAAACTCTTTTCCAAGAGCATTTATCTTGTCTAAATTTAAAAAATCAACAAACAAAAATTTATTTGGGTAACAAAAATACTCCTGTAAAAGTGTATACCCATCAAAAACATTTAAAGGGTAATCTCCTAAACGTTCACTATTTTGAAAACCAACTGGTTGCAAAGAAGATGGCTCTAAAACAATTTTTTTATCATCTGCTTCATTTTCGCAATGTATCTCGATTTCGACAGATTCAAGAAATCTAGTTAGAAACATATAAAGATCTTTTGCAACAAACTTTGAACCACCAAGATAAAAACGGAGCTTTTTAAGGTTTAAGTCATCTAATGCACCAGAAGCACTCATGTGTAAATCTAGCTCAATAGAACTCTTTTGACCATGTACATAATAATTTAAATTATCAATATCCAACGCCATTACTTCTGTATCGTAAGAGGTTTTAAAATGACATTGCACACCATCTACGATACTTTTACTCAGTACCTTTGTCTCTTTTTTTACTACAACGGTATCAGTTCTATCTTTTAATGGATCATATTGCAGTATAGTATATGAAGGGATTGAACGGACATAATTTGGCCATAGTAACTGTACAAGTGTATGTGCTACCTCTGGCAATTCTTTATCAATTTGTTGACGTAAACGACCAGTTAAAAAAGCAAATCCCTCTAAAAGTCTTTCGACATCAGGGTCTTGTCCCTCTCTTGATAAAAATGTAGATAACCCAGGATTTCTTTTTGAAAATTCTGAGCCTTCGAGTCTTAAAGCACTTAACTCTTGTCTATAGTATTCGTTAAATTCCATACTTATCTACTTTAACTCCACCATTTTTAAAAAGATTTGCTTTAAAACTTATCTTTTTCATCTCTTTATTTATGTTGATATAACCTTCGATAAGAATACTCATCTCATTACGCTGTAAATCTTTTTTTCTCATTTTTACTTGAACATTGCAAAGTCTTGGTTCATATTTCACAATAGTAAGTCTTGACTTTTGCTCTATAGCATTTAAAGATTCATTTACAGTCAGTTGCATATTGTCTAAATCTGGTCTTCCATAATCTAGAGCTATCTCTGCACTTCCTGCATTTGTAGAGAATATTCGAGACAAATTTAACGCTATTGAAGTATAAAGTGCATCTTCACTGCCACTAGTAATTTCAATATGTTGTTCAGGCGTTAAACGCTCAAATAAACTCCCTTTAAACATTAGTCTTTATCCAATTTTCCAACTAAAGATAGTTCAAAATTTGCACCCATATATTTGAAGTGTGGTCTTAAAGCGATTTTTACTTTATACCAACCTGGATCTTTATCGATATCTTCTACATCGATTTTGATTTTCTTAAATGGTCTTTTACTTCTAATCTCTGCACTTGGATTTTCTTGGTTTGCTACATATTGTTTTGCCCATTTATTAAGCTCACGCTCTAAATCATCTCTTTCTCTCCATGAACCGATATGCTCACGTTGTAAAACTTTGATATAGTGTGACATTCTTGTTACAGCAAATAGGTATGGTAATTGAGTACCTAGTTTATAGTTTAATTCTGCTTCGTTTCCTTCTGGAGTATCTGCAAATATTTTAGGTTCTTGTGCAGAGTTTGCAGCGAAGAATGCAGCAGAGTTACTACCTTTTCTCATAACCAATGGAATGAAACCTTCTTGTGCTAGTTCATACTCTCTTCTATCTGATACAAGTACCTCTGTCGGAATTTTCATCTCAACATCACCCATACTTTCAAAAGTGTGAACAGGTAAATCTCTTACCTCACCACCACTCATTGGACCTATGATATTTGTACACCATCTATAGTTTGCAAATGAATCTGTTAATTTACTTGCAAGTGTATAAACTGTACTTCCCCAAAGATAATCTTCATGAGATGCAGAAACATCTTCTTGGTATACAAATTTTGAGATAGGATTATCTTCTGGATCATACGGTGCTCTTAAAAGGAATCTTGGAAGAGTTAAACCAACATATCTTGAATCCTCATTTTTTCTAAAACCTTTCCATGCTGCAAACTGCGGAGAGTTCATCACATCTTCTAAATCTTTTAAGTTTGGTAAGCCCTCAAAAGAATCTAAACCAAAAAATTTCGGTCCAGCTGCTGAGATAAGAGGAGCATGAGACATTGCTGAGATTGAAGCCATTTTTGTTAAGAACTTCATATCTACATTTGAAGGTGAAAGTTCATAGTCTGCTAAGATTGTTCCAACTGGTTCACCACCAAATTGCCCATAACCAGATGTATATACATGTTTATATAGACCTGTTTGTGTAATATCTAAACAATCTTCAAAGTCTTCTACCAACTCCTCTTTGGAAACATTAATCATCTCCATTAAAATATTTTCTCTAAAGTCTGTTCTCTCAACTAAAAAGTATAAACCTCTCCATTTAGACTCTAACTCTTGAAATTTTTCATGGTGAAGAATTTGATCCATTTGTGCAGAAATTTTTGCATCGATCTCTGCGATCATCTTATCAATTACTGCTTTATTTACTTTTTCATCTGGATTATCCGATTGAATAAGCTCCTCAATTAATGCACCGACACCTGACTTTACTACAGAGTATGTATCATCCTCTTGTGTAATACTTGTTTGTGCAATAATATTATCTAATAAACTACCACTTACCGCTTCACTTTTTACTGCTGCTGCTTCTGCTGACATCTACTTTTCCTTACTCAGATTTTAAATTTAATTCGTTCATCAATTTATCTCTTTCTTCTTTATCAGAGATAGCATCTTCTATTGCTTTTCTAAATGCTGGGACATTTCCTAAAGGACCTTTAAGTGCAACTAAAGATTTTCTAAGTTCCATTAAAACTTTTAATTCATCAACATTTTCAACTATGCTCTCTGGTGAAAAATCTTTCATACTATTGATTTTTAGATCAACATTTAAAGATGCATCTTCATCATCAGTAAGTTTATTTGGAACATCAAACTTTACAGATAATTTTTGCTCTTTTAATACATCATTAAAATTGTTTTTATCAAGTTTAATCGCTTTTTTATCCTCTACAGGAACCTTTGGTGCATCTGGATTATAGTTCCCAAGTACTGTAATCTTATACGGTATCTCGATCTCTTCCGTCATATCCCCAGTTGCTGGTTTATACGTGACGTTAATTCTTTCTTTTGGTGACTCTGATTGTTTCATTGTTTTCTCCTTCTTTTTTTAATTTAACGCATATGAAATGTCTAATTGACACACTCTTTCATATGCTTTATCATAAGTCTCTTTTTTATCTTTTTGACCATCAAAATGCTTTATAAGTAATTTATATACCTCTAAAGCTAGATCTGGACTCCATTCATCAAGATGATACTTTTCTACATCTCTTTCAAGCCCTTCTAAAAAAGCTGTAACAACATTAGATTGTTTTTTGACCATATTAGTTTTGACAACCTCTAGTCTCAGCTTAAATTTGTCCTCATGACTTAAAGCTGTTTCGTATTCATTTTGAAGTAATTGTATTGCCTCCTTTGTGTGATGGTTTTGAATAATTTGTCTTACTTTTTGACTAAACTCAGTATTGTCTGTACTTTTTGTTGCTACTGTTGTCGAACTTTCTTGATCTGTTACGAGCGTGTTACTTAAAAAAGGTGTCCCGTCTTTAAAGTTGAGATGATCCACCCCTTTGTTTGACTCAACAAAAGCTATAAGAGCATTTTTAAGCTCTTGTGCCTCTTGCTTTTTATTGAACTTTTTGAGCATTTCAAAAGCTCTATAGTGTCCATCAAGCCAATAAGGAGAACGTTCTAACGTATTTTGTAAAAAACGAAATGCCTCCTCTTGTTCATCATTTTCTAACAACTCGTTTAATTTCATCATTGTCATCTCAGATGGAGGGTTGATAAAGGTAACACCATTTTCCTCAACTGGGAGTCCATCAACCCCTATCCAAGATAAAAACCTTGTTATTCTAAGTGCTTTGTTATCAAAAGGGTTTTCTTTTCTATAGTACTCACTTAACATAGATGCTGTTTTTTTCAAGTTTTGAAAAACTTTTTTAGCATCCTCTTCTGAAGATATAGATGATATAGATGTTGCTACTTGTTCAACTTTTTTTTCTTGTGAAACTTCTGAAATTTCTGACACTGCTGGTACAACTGGAACTTCCACTTTTGGCACTATAGATTTCAAACCTCGTATCAACTTACCAAAATAGTTATCTTGAACTTTGAGGAACTCTTTAGCAAAATCTTGTGTTTGTTCAAAAAGTGTCACAAGTTCAGCAGAATGTTGTACTTTACCTATATCTTTTTGCTGTTCAACAATCTCTTTTGTCAGCATAGTTTCTAACCACACTAAAGCGTTTTGTTGCCCTCTTGTAGATTTTGGGAAAAATGATTCATGATACTTTTCTATAAATTGGTTAAATGCACCAAGAGACTGATATAGTCCATCCCAGCTGTTTTGATGCCAATTTGCAAAAACCCACCACACAGCAATCTTAAAATCTTTTGAGTGTATTTTTAAAAATGTATAACAATTGTCTTGTACAAATTTCCAGTTCGTATCTTCTTCAATATTTAGACTAAAGTCTTTATCTATCTCTTGTTCTATCTCTACAAAAGTATCATCATATTTTAAGTCTATACCAACTGGAGAATCTTTTGAAATATCTACTAAAATAGCTTCCAAATTTCCTCTTCAAATTAAATTAAAATTTTAATTAATTAAAAATAATATTTTATTTTCATTACTTTAGTTAAATTTAGTTTAAATACATCTTATTTTGAATTAAATATAATATATTTACTCTAAATTAGTATGATATGAAATAGATTTTTTATTGTTTAAAATAATTATATATCATACTAGAGGATAAACTATGGGTCGTTTAGTACTTACAGAAGCTTGTGTCATTCAATGTGCACATGGAGGAGTGGTACAACACCCATCAACTGATCCCATACGAACTATTGGAGGTTTAAAACCAAACTTTTGTGTCGATATCCTTGGCGCTGCTATCAGTGGGTGTCCTTTAAATTCCCCCTGTACTAAAGTAGCTGCT
>NZ_JBNKRX010000005.1:0-5691 GCF_050296975.1 Sulfurimonas sp. | reverse complement strand
AGTAACAAACCTTAGTGTAGATATAGAAAAACAAGAAGATATAACAGATATACTGACATTTACAGCAGAAGTTGAAGTATACGAAGATGATGCATGGGTAGCAAAAACAGAACTCACAGATACACAAAAATCACAAGTAGTATGGGCATTTGTAAAAAATAACGATAGTGAAGATAAAGATATACTCTCAGATAACCCAATAGAAGATACTATCACAGAAGATGGACTAACCATGACTGTAAATATCCAAAAAGACAATATCTTCAAATACGCACACGTTCATTGTTATGTAGCAAACTCTGATGAAGAGGGGTATGCTATGAGTGAGTTGAAGCGTTATTTGGAAGTACTCAACATTCAAGAGAGTGATCTACCTCCAGAGGAAGGGCAATGTATCGCAAAACTTAATGTAGAAGAAGCAACAGAGGATGAGATAGCACAGATCAGATGGGATATAGAGGGGAAAAATGTAGCAGATTATGATGGAAAAGAAACAATTATCCATAACCTAAAAGAAGAAAATGTGCATGAGATTAACTTTATGGCTTATATTGATGGTAAAATTGAAAAAGCCGCTCATGTTTCTCTAACGTATGATGAAAAAGAGAGTGGTGAAGTAAAAACAAAAGATAAAAAATGATAAAAAAATTCCTTTTATTTCTCATTCTAGCGATCCAACTATTTGCAAGAAACACCACAGTAAACCTAGAACATATAGAGAACTTTTTAAATGAATTTCAACCAAGTAATCAATATGAAGGTAGAAAATGCTTAAAATGAATTTAATACAAAAAATATTAGTTGCTAGTATACTCGTCTTTATGATTTTGTATGGGGTGGAATCTATTATACTGTCTTATATAGATCAAGGGTTAAATTATGAGTACTTTTATTTATTTTCTCCATTTAGTTTTATCCCTTACATTTTATTGATAGTTGGATTTCAAAAGCAAAACATTTATAATCTTGGAAAGTTTTTTAAATGGTTTAGAATAGTTACTATCATAGCTTTTGTAATCATTATAGTTTCATTATTGATAAAATATAATAGTAATGTTGAATCTTTTTTTGCATTTATTCTATATGCTTTAAGTTCCGTTATCCCTTCTTCCATCTTTGAAAATATCTTTATGGATCTATTTACTGATGTTGATTGGATGTTTTATGTGTTGTATATTTTACCATTATGGGTATTGTGCTTAGGATTTATGTATCAGTCAGAGTATAAATTTATGAAAGTTTTTTCAATTATTATCGCATTATTAACGATCCTTCCATTTATTGGCATATATTTACCAATAGGTGTCTTACTAATTTTTATGGTAGGTATGTTAATCGATACCTATCGCAATCCTAAACTAAGTTTACAATTAGAAACCGTAAATGGTAAGGAAGTTATAGAATGATACGAACTAAAATATTAATACTCCTACTCCTAGTAACTCAACTCTTCTCAAAAGTAAACCTAGATCATATAGATATAGATAGTTTTTTAAATGAACTCCAACCAAAACCTACAGTAAAACTATGCAAAGATCATGCACAAACTTTAGATGATTATATAGGGTGTTTAGAGAAAAATGCAAAAGATAACCCCACAGTTGAAAACATAAACTTCCTAGCAGGTATATACGCCTCTTATCAAATGTATGATAAAGCTATAAAAACCTATGAGATAAATGTAGCTAAAGGGGATAAAGAAGCAATTTACTATCTCGCAGGTATCTATAACGAAGCCTTACAACAACATGAAAAAGCACTCCCTTACTTTGAAAAAATAAAAGAGTATAAAGATGCCACCTGTCAAATAGGTGGTATAAAAGCTATAGTAAAAAAAGAGAGTTGGTTTGAGTTTATGGATGAACGTAAAGCAAAACAAAGAACTTTTGACTTTTACGATAACGAAATTAAAAACGGCAATATAAAAGCATATGGGTGTAAGGGACTGTACTACAACAAGTTTGAAGAGTATAAAAAAGCAGAAAAAACATTTTTAGAAGGCTTAAAAAAAGGGGATATGCAAAACCTTTTTTATCTAGGAAACTTTTACAACTACTACGATTATAAATATGATAATAAAAAAGCGATGGAGTACTACAAAAAATCATACGAAGCAGGGAACGATCAAGCTGCACATAATTTAGGATTTAATTATGAAACAAGTTATGAATTTGAAAATGCAATCAAATGGTATAAACTCTCAGTAAAAAGAGGTGATCTAAAATCACTGATAAATCTAGGAAATATCTACAGGGTTAATAACTATGGGGAAAAAGCACTAGAGATATATAAAAAAGCGGGTGATCTTGGTTCAGAATATGGATATAAATCGGTTGCATTTTATTATTCAGAAGCTAAAGCATTTGATAAAGCAAAAGAATATCTAAATGATTGTATACAAACAGGACATAAAGAGTGCGCCCGTTTTTTAGGACAAGTTTATGGAGATAAATTAAAAGAGTACAATCAAGCTAAGAAGTATTATATAAAAGGTTACATCATGGGTGATGCCGAGAGTGCATTTAATCTAGGATACCTTTATGACAAAGTTTTAAATGATAATGATAAAGCGATAGAGTGGTATAAAAAAGCTTCTGATATGGGGTATATAGATGCTACATATAATATAGCTGTGATTTATAAAAAAGAGATCAAAGATAAAGAAAAAGCGATAGAGTGGTATAAAAAAGCTTCTGACAAAGGCGATGATGGAGCAAAAAAACAACTAAAAAAACTAGGGGTACTAGATGAGTAAAATGTTTGATGGAGATGTACACTATAACAACGATGAGATGATTCACTGTCAATCGTTTGAAAATGTAGATGGGACGATTTGTCAGCAAGATGGTAGAACACGATTTGCCTATATGGTAGTGAGTGAGGCTGAGGCACTTGAAGCTGCTGGAACACTCGATGATGATAAAGCTGTACTTGATGCTGTTAAGAGTGAATACGGGGCACTACTATCTCAAGCGATAGAAAAAGAGAAAGTACAAGTTTCACAAACACTAGACCTTGCACCTAATGAGATAGTGATTGAGAATAAACTTATCCATCTTATCTCCATCTCTGCTAGTAATGTAACTTGTAAAGATGATCTACTCTATGCTCTGAAATACAACAATGCTAGAAAAAATTTAAGTGATGCAGATAAAAAGATGGGTGAGCATTACAATCTTTCTTATTTGCGAAAAAACTACCAAGAGTGTGAAACAATGGTTGCACAAGAGCTTAAACAGGTAAAAAAAGAAAACCCAACTAAAAAAGAGCAAACCCCATATGTACTACTCTCTACCCCTTATGTTTACAATAGTGTTTTAGATGAGAATTACTCTAAAGTGGATTATGTATGTACAGATTATCAAGATCTCCTCACTCTCTCTTTGATGCCAAAAACAAAGATAGAGTACGGAGTGTTCTTTGATGGAACCAATAACAATATGTACAATATTGATTTTTACCAAGATCATAAAACTTATCTTAATAAAACAGCTGCATATGTTAAAGAGCATTTTTTACCTTATGGGGATGAATCACGTTCAACAAATGAATTAAGTTATACAACATTTGCCCAGTATATAGCAACCCACCCCGATCCACAAAAGACTAAATATGTAATGAATATGCTTCGCGATGAAGTTGTAAATCATGTTCGATACTTTGAACCAAGCTCTCAAATGGCAAAAAATTATGGAGATGATACAGCCTCCAAGCACAGCGATGAGATATTTGCATTTTTTTACGAGTTGCGTGATACCTTAACAAAAAAAGATGAAGGTTGGGGTGAGCGTTTAAGTGACTGGTGGAATGATCACTCAGAAGTAAAAGGTACGTCCTCCGAGATAAAAAGTTTCATAATTGATAAGCTTTTACCTAAAGGGATACTAAGTGATAGTTATGTAAATGGTTATACAAATGTAAAAAGATTGTATGAGCACTATAGAGGAGATGACAGACTCATCCTTAAAAAAGATAAAAAAGCGTACGAACACGGTTTTAAAAGGTTTAAACTCTATGCTTCAGGTTCAGGAACAATCGATCCAGTAGATAGACAAAAACTTGATAGTGATAACTTTGTTGGTTTGGGTCTAGGTGGAGGAATGACAGGTGTAAAAGCACATATCGTTTATACCTGCGATAAGATAGCCTCGCAACTAAGAGAATCAAATGTATCAAAAATAGATGAACTTATCTTAGATGTATTTGGTTTTAGTAGGGGTGCAACGGAGGCTAGACATTTTAGCTGCACAATTATGAACTCTTTGGAGCTACTCAACAAAGATGGCTATGAAAAGTATGCACTCAATGGTGATGTTGAGGGAAAAAATATATTTTCAGCTTTATTTCCGGGGGACGGTGGTGTATATACTGTAATTGCAAATAGACACTATTTTAACCCGCTATGTACAGATGTTAAAGGTATTACAAAAACTATCCATAGTGGTGGTAGAAGCGCAGAGATATTTTTGAAAAATCCTTACTACGGTCAACAAGAACTCACTATAAAAAGTGTAGCTTTTAGACATGTAAATATAGGGGATACTGTAACACACTACGGGCTTATGCAAAGTAATGATTCAAAAGATCTCAATATCCATTTCGATAAAGAGAAAATTGGTTCGGTATTTCATCTTATGGCGATGGATGAGTTTCGTAATAATTTTAGAGCACACTCTATATTTGAGCAAAGTTATGAAGGGATAGTACATACTGAAGGGGAATTTAAAGAGTTGTTTATCCCTGGTGCTCATGCTGATGTTGGAGGTGGATATGAAAACTCACCAGCACAAGAGACTATAGAGTTCCCTCAAGAGATACGAGGTAGTGAAAAATTTCCAACTTTTAGAAATGCTAGAGAAGATGACTATATAAAATGGAATAAAAGATATGGTTGGATAGATTCAGCACTTGCAGATCAAGAGAGTGATTTTACAGAAGCAAAAATCCTAAGTCTTATTAAAAATACAGGGTTTTATTATCAGAAAGACTACTTCCCTTCCAATTCTTTAGAATTAACGACAGGAAGAAGAGCCAAAACTTTTTATATGCACAGAACTGGTCTATCGTGGGAGTATGAACTTGTAGCTTTAAAACTATTTTACGATGCAGCAACAGCTGATGGAGTAGAACTTCCATTAGTAGACTTAATTGATGAGTATAAACTTAGTAAAAAAAGTGATGGTGACTATTTAAAACAGATATATACAACTCTTAAAGCAAATAGAGCTTTACCAAAAGAGGAACATATGCAACTACGAAAAAAGTATGTACACCACTCTTCAAGTAGTGACTCTGTTGCAAACCCTCCATCAGAAGAAGGGTACAACATAGTCTATGGACAAAGGGTTATCTATGGCTCTAAAGGGGAGAAGTTTCCTTTTAAAAGTTTTTAACTAGGATAAAAATTTTATGTACGAACTAGACCAAATAACCCACTACCTAAGAAAATTCGAGCTAGATGAAGCACACATCCAAAGATGCTACGAGATGATCCCAGACCCAGAGAGTAAAGTAGATTCAGGAGAAAAACTCTACATTGCGTGTAAAACTCAATATGATATAAATACCATAGGCTCCTTTATCGAAAACATCACACACGGAATAGATAAAGGCTATATCGTAGCAGCTATAAAAAAGTCAGCTACACAGTTTAGCTATGTAAGTAAAATTCCTCGTATCGCTTTTTATGTG
>NZ_JBNKRX010000004.1:0-1671 GCF_050296975.1 Sulfurimonas sp. | reverse complement strand
ATTCGGGTAAAGCATCTGCTTTTAATAAGTTTAAAAGAAGTATAAAACATAATATTAACTGTTTCATTAGAATTTATACCTCCATTCAAACCAAAAGGTACGTCCATCTTTTGGATAATACAAATCTCCATTACCTTGTTGTTTTACTACATCACCATATTTTTTATCCATCAAATTACGTACAGTAAAAGAAATATCACTTTTAGGAATAAAGTTATGCGAAGTAAAAGTTAGATTGGTCACAGTATGGCTAGGAGCATATTCTTTTCTATCATCCGTGGCAAGTGGACGTTTTCCTACATATTGCATCTCCCATCCCATACGAAGCTTCTCAGCTGCAAGCGGAACTGAAAGATTTAATTTTGCAAGATGTTTAGGAGAGTTTGCAAGAGTTAAATTAGTATCTGTTTCTTTTGCATCTTGAAAAGTGTAACTACTTTTAAGACGCATATTATTTTCCCACTGTTTTTCAAGTTCAATTTCTACTCCCTTAGTAACTATATCAGATTGAGCTATCCATCCAATACGATTAGCAATATGATAACGAAAAACCGAGGCAACCAGTTTCGTCTGTTCTGCAAAATCTTGCTCTAAAATCAACTCTGTTGTTTTAGCCATCTCAGGAGTAGGTGTATCTCCTTCATCTACAGTAGTTCGGCGATGTGTTTGCTCGGATGAAAGTTTAAATAACGTGTCATCTTTAGCTTGCCAACTTACAGCTAATTGAGGGCTAATTGCATGATATCCATTATAGCCATTTTCATATCTAAACCCATAATTTAAATTTAAAGATGAAGTAAGTTTGTATTCATCATAAGCATAAAAACTATAAGTTTGACGGTTTTCATATTTTTCTTCCCAAGGATACTCCGTATTTGTTGCTACTTCAATATAATTATCTAAATACCTTAAACTATAATCATTACGATACTCTGTTCCAAAAGATAAAATATGATTATCCCAAGCAGTTGATACAAGTTTTAGATCTCCCCCAAACCATTTAGCATCAAAAAAAGAGTTGTCTATATCAGGAGAAGAAAATACTGTATCATGTGAAAAATAATGATACTCTCCAGACCAAAGAGAAGCAGAAAGCTTTAACGTAGAAACAATATCGTTATCGTATTTTAATTGTGTAAATCTGCTTTTATCTGTAGATAAGAATGAAATTTGAGACTCTATAGCCCAAATAGGATAATAAGGAATATTTTTTTCTCGATTTAGCCAAGCACTTTCCAATGAAAAGTTTTCATAAGAAGCTTTAAAAAAGATACGATGATTTTTTTCACTATTTTGTTTATCAAAAGTGGTATCTATTCCATTAATATTATAAGTAAAACTTCGTCCATCTGTATCATACTTTGAAGCATTTAAAAGAACTTCAAGTCCATTATCAAATTTTTTACCAAAAGCTGCTCTTTTTCTATTACTGTTATGACTTCCATAACCTAGAGCAAATTCTCCACCATCAATATCACTTCCTTTTTTTGTGATGATATTAACGACTCCAAGAAGTGCTCCACTACTATATCCAGCTGAGCCACCACCTGGAACATATTCAACTCTATCAATCATAGCAACATCAAGAATTCCATCTTCTCCAAAGTAAGCTTGTCCAAACATAGCATCATCAGCACGATATCCATCAATCAAAACAGCAATTCGCCCTGC
>NZ_JBNKRX010000003.1:0-83902 GCF_050296975.1 Sulfurimonas sp. | reverse complement strand
AGCAGCTACTTTAGTACAGGGGGAATTTAAAGGACACCCACTGATAGCAGCGCCAAGGATATCGACACAAAAGTTTGGTTTTAAACCTCCAATAGTTCGTATGGGATCAGTTGATGGGTGTTGTACCACTCCTCCATGTGCGCACTTGATTACACACGACTCTGTAAGTACTAATCTGCCCATATTTATTCCTTTAGTTTTATAGTAATTTAATTTAACATATTTTATTAAATAATGGTAAAATGAAGTATATCTTATCTAAAGTAAAAGTTTTTTAAAATGTGTTATTTTTTACAAAAGATGGATGATGTGGGATAGTACATTTTGAACAGTCTTGGTGAATTGCATCGCCATAAGTGTACAAAGAGCCATCTTTGGAGTTGATCGAGCACGTGCTGTAGAGTGTTTTACTATCAACTTGCTCTATGCCATCATCGTTAAAACGAAAATGGGGACAGGCACAAAAGTAACAGTTGAGTTTTTCCATATCGTGACATTTTTTGCCCTTGGCATATAAAGGGCAAAAATCTTTTTCGTTTTTGAGCATGTTTTCAAAATCAAAATATTCTCTAATTTGCTCATTTGAAAAGTTTTTAGCTTGGAGTTTAGAGACTATTTGAGCATGTTTTAAAGTATGTACCTCAAACCACTCTTTATAACTCATTTTTTAAAAGCCTTTAGTAAAAAATAGATCGTAAGAATTTCACACACTAAAAGTGGAAAATGGACAAGATAAACCTGCTCTTGTTTGTCACTAATCTGCCAAAAATACTCCAATGATTTGTAAAATCCATAGGCAAACAACATCCCAACAAGATATGATTTTTGTTTTATCACATCGATGATACTTAGGAGTTGTGCTTTAGGGAAAAACAGAGTTTCAGCACGTAACAAATACGACCCAAAAACAAAGGTTAATTGATATCCCATATAGATTAAAAGAGCAGTTGTATAACTATAGTTAAACACTAGAAAGTACAAGATTAAAAGTAAAATAACAACCTCAACCAAAACACTTATAAGAAAAAAAGCTTTGAGGTTGAGGATTTTATAATAAATCTTGGCGATAAAGAGCATTGCAAATGCCAAGAAAATTCCGCCAAGAGAGTAGATGGATGGTTCCAGTGGAGCATAAAGGGTAAATATGCTCCCAATTGAAAGACCAAGAAATAGGGAGTTGAAAAATTTGTATTTTAAAAACTCCCGAGTATTGATTACCATCTAAAGACCTTAATATTTAAGTTTGAACCCAACATAACCAGTTGTAGTGAAATTTATTGGGTAGATTGCATCATCTTGTACCCAAAAACCATTTTTCTGGTTAAATAAGTTGTTTATTTTAGCAAAAACTTCCCAACTATCTTTGGCATACGTTGCAATCAAATCTGTTGCAGTATAAGCTTCTTGTTTTTGAGTATAGTTGTTGTTAAAATCATTGGCAGCATATGCTTCACCTCTATACACTTCAACTAAAGAGATAGTTGTATACTCGTTTGGTAGATAATCAAACGTTATTTTTACGTTATGATTAGAGACACCTGGGAGATCATTTCCTGCGTAATTTTCTCCGTTTTCTATCTCTTCATCTATAATCGCTTGAACATAGTTATAGTTGAGGACTACATTAAAATTTTGTGAGATAAGCCATTGATCATACAGATCAAGCCCGTACTTATGTGATTTGTCTATATTTGTATTTTTAGAATTCATATAACTTGGATCAGCATAGTAATATATCTCATCTTTGAGATCAGTATAGTACAACGAGATTTTGAGTTTATTGTTTGGGCGGATATCATTAAATCCTAGTGAATAGTTATTTGCTTGAGAAGGTTTTACATACCCTGTATATGTCCCAGAGTAAAGACTAAACATTCTATCTAGTGAAGATGATTCATAAGAGTGTGAATAGTTGGCAAAAAATGAATCTGTAGCACTTAAAGCGTAGTTTACACCTAGTTCAATACCATTAAGAGACTCATCTTTTTGTTCACCACCAATTTTTTCAAACTCTATTTTTTCACGTCTGTAACCAGCTTTGAGAGTAAACTCGTCTAAATAAATCTCAGAGATAAGAAATAGAGCTTTATTTGACTTGTTTAGAGTGAGATTAGTTCGCTCTAAATCTCCATCAAAACCATCAACACCAGCTTTTAATGAAACAAGTTGGCTATCATAATCAAGTGAAGCACTTAAAGATTTATAATGGTAGTCTGTAACTGAACTATATGTAACATAGTTTGATTCTTTTTTTTCATTTGAAAGATCAAGATGCAGGGCAAAGTTGGAGTTTATCTCGTAATTTATTCCTGCACCTACAACGTTACTTTTATATGTTTGCTCTGATGGATACGATCCTTTTTGCGTTGGGTCTGCTTCATATTGTGCTTTTGTTAGCGCACCAGCATAGTATACATCTGTATCTGTTGTAGATGCAGCTGCATGAAGTTCAAGAGCAGTAGTAGGAGTATATGAAAGATCAAATGTCGCAGTTGAGAACTTATTTGTTGGTTTTGTTCCTGCTGTGTCAACGATTCTAAGAGATTCTGATTTTTGTGCTTCACCACTGAAGTTAAGTGAAAGCTTTTCCCCTTTGTGCCCCAGATAAAAAGCACCATCAGCGATACCATGGTTCCCTAAATAAAAAGAGAACTCTTTGTCATTGCTCTGTTTTGTTACGATATTAATAACACCAGCATTCGCTCCATCACCGCCAGTTACAATTCCAGATGATTTAATAATCTCTATACTTTTAATAGAAGATGGAGCAATAGATGAGAGCAGTTGCGGTACCATATCGACATTGTTCATTTTTCTACCGTTGATAGTAACTACGATATTTTGGTAGCCATCACCAACACCATAACCTCTAAGATCAATCTTTTGTAAAAACTGATTTCCATAACCACTTGTCGCAAAGACAGAAGTTTGGTTGTTTAAAAATTCGTAAACATTTTTTGCGTGTGCTTTTTGGATATCTTCTGAAGTATAAACTTCAATTGCATCAGTTGATTTTAACTCATCTGTAGCAATTGCAGTTGATGTTACTTTAAGAGGAGCAAGTGTAATTTCCTGCGCGTTTAATTGGCTGAGAAGAGCAACTGATAGTAGTGATAATTGTAGTTTTTTTTGCATTATAATCCCTATAATAATTTTTTGTATGTTTGAGAAAAGGAACTATTTTGTTGGAGGAGAAGCTATCTGAATACGAAGAGGTTTACCACTAAGCGTACAAATAGACGAGATCAGTGCAATAATCTTGATCTGTGAGATATATGCTTGTATAGCTGCTAATGAAAAGTAGTTTTTTCCAAAACCTCTTGGGGTGTGTACATTCATAAATCGAAGTTTAGCTAAAATACCCTTATGAAATTATCATACCTAAAGCAGATCGTAGAGTATCTCAAAAATTTTCAAAAAATATCAGCTATTCATAGAGTGAATGACACGATTGTAAAGATTGTATTTGACCGAGATGATGAGATATATTTTAATATGACACGGTCAAATTCGAGTATATTTAAGTGTCAAGAGTACCCTCGAAGTAAAGTGTATAATGCTCCTTTTGATGTGATACTAGCAAAACGGTTTAATCGAGCAAATGTTTTGGGTGTAGAGCTTTTAAACGGAGATAAAATTATACGCTTAAAAATCTCCATTGCTTCCGCGTATAAAGAAGAAGTTACTTTCCTACAACTCGAATTTACTG
Source organism: Sulfurimonas sp. (assembly GCF_050296975.1). GTDB lineage: Bacteria > Campylobacterota > Campylobacteria > Campylobacterales > Sulfurimonadaceae > Sulfurimonas. Next base: position 80,193 of record NZ_JBNKRX010000003.1, on the reverse strand, counting down.
GAAAATATACAAATATCATTGTTTTAGATGAGGATAATATTGTCCTAGAAGCCCTGCGTCATATCGATCTGTTTTCATCGTTTCGTGAAGTGCGTGTTGGGCAAAAACTTTTAGATGTACCTGCACCTCCTTTTGAAGCAAAAGAGTATCCAATTGAAGATGTAGAAAAGTTTTTATATAAGGTGTATGAAAAAGAACAAGATCAAAAGTTGACATCTCTCAAAAAACAAAAGATATCTTTTTTACAAAAGAGACTTAAAAAATTAGAAAAATTCTATACTAAACTTGACTCAGAGGAGTTACTAAAAAACCAAGCACAAGAGTTTGAATATATAGGCAATTTAGTGTTAGCAAATGCTCAAAACATTAAACCGTATACAAAAAAACTTGCGTTAAATGATTATGATGGAACACTCAAAGAGGTAAGTTTAGAGAAAAATTACCCAAACGCTTTTTTGATCAGTGAGAGTTTTTTTGCAAAGAGCAAAAAAGCAAAACAACGTGCAAAACATCTACATATCGAAGAGGAATCTTTACGAAGTAAGATTGAACACACAAAACTTTTTATTAATACGGTTCAAGAAGCAAAAGATACCGCAAAGATAGAACTGCTTTTCCCTAAACAGATACAAAATAAAAAGATCAAAAAAGATGAATCAATTGAGACCTTTTGGATCGAAGGGTATAAGGTACAACTTGGTAAAAACGAAAAAGGGAATATTAAACTGCTTGAAGCTGCAAAAGCCAGAGATATTTGGTTGCATCTAAAAGATAGACCTTCAACGCATGTTATAATAACTACAGATAAACAAACTCTGCCCCAGAGAATTATACAATCGGCTGCAAGATTGTGTGTAGATTTTTCTACCACTTCAAAAGATAAGTTTTTGGTCGATTATACCCCTAGGCGTGAAGTAAATATCCAAAATGGGGCTAATGTACTTTACAATAAGTATCAGACCGTAGAAGTAGATACACGGTATTAAACATTTATATACTTTTTTTGTGTACAATGGTGCGAAACAAAAATAAGGATAGATGGAATGAAAACAAACTTATCAAAGTTATTGACAGCGGTTGTACTGATAGGTACTTTATCTACAGCGGTATTTGCAGATAATAAATTTGGGTTAGGTGTAGGCATAGCGGAAGATCTTCCTACGATTAGAGCGACAATTGATATAGATCAAGATTTACGCTTAGAGCCTTTCATAGGATTTAGTTACGCTGATACTGATGGAAATTCTGGACATGAAATTGTTGTAGGTACGGCGCTACATCTGAAAAAAAGTATTAATACTAAATTAAAAGGGTATTATGGTGGATATATAGGTATTGGTAACATGGATCAAGGTACTACAGATGAAACCAATTTTAATTTAGGACCTGTAGCAGGTGTTGAATACGCTTTTGATCCGAAGTTTACTTTGGGTGCTGAAGTAAGTTTAAATTTTGGTTTTGGAGATACTACTTCTGTAGGCACATGTTCATCAGTGCTGTTACGTTACTATTTCTAAAGATAGTTGCTTTGAGAGTCCAAACGCATAAAATAACATATCTTTAGAAGTATTGAAATAGATGACAGAGTTACTGTGATATAGTACTTAAATAAAGGAAAAAGTTATGGCTGTTGGACCGATAGGAAATGCAATCTTTGTTAATCAAATGACTCAATCAGCTACTGCTTTGCAAAATGCACATAATAATCGTGTTGATTTTCAAAATATGATAGCTCAAGCTCAAGTTCAAGAGAAAGAAGAAGAGGTACTTGAAGTACGTCCGACAGAGGAAAATCAAGAGGTTGACCCTGATCGTGAACATATGAGAGAAGAAGCAGATCAAGAAAATAAAAGAAGTAAAAAGCGTGAAGCTAACAATGAAGATGAAGAAACAGATGAAGAGGCGCCATCAATTTATAAATTAGATATTAAAGTGTGATAAGCTATAATCAGTAATATTTTGTATAGGATACTTTCATGGTAAGTATATTTGAAGAACATAAAGAGCGTATAGTAACTGGTTTAGCACTTTTAGCTGTCGTTTTAGTGATAGGTTTTATAGATAATCTCTTTTTAATGTGGCTAGTGCTTGGTGGTGTTTATATCTTAGCATTTAATGAAGCTGTAAAACTTTTTGGTGTAGAGAAAGATGGACTTTTAATCTATGCCATTGGGATTTGGTTGGTTGCTGGAGTATACCCATATGGGGATGATCTTTTTGTTTTAGCTGGGGTTGCTTATGCTTCGGCAGTTGCATACAACAAAGAGTTACCATGGAAAGACTTTTTCCCTTTTATCTACCCAACGGCGGGTATGCTTTTTATTTTGACAATGTATAAAGAGTATGGAATCCTTTCACTCTTGTGGCTTTTAGCAGTAGTAGCACTTGCAGATGTAGGAGCGTATGCTGTTGGTAAAAGTGTTGGAAAAACTCCTTTTTGTGAAACATCTCCCAAAAAAACTATGGAGGGTGTCGTAGGTGGTGTGTTTGTAGCAACACTCGGCGGACTCTTTTTTGGACTTCCTATAGTTGATTTTACAGTAGCATTTTTTATCTCATTTTTTGTAGCTATCTCATCAGTATTTGGTGATCTTTTTGAATCTTCTTTAAAAAGAGCTGCAGGTGTAAAAGATAGTGGTGATATTTTACCAGGCCATGGTGGTATACTTGATAGAATTGACGGCTATCTTTTTGGTGCTATTGTGATGTTAGTGCTTCTTCGTGGACTTGTGTAGGTGGTATTACTCGGTTCAACGGGCTCTATAGGGGTAAATTCCCTTATAGTTGCTAAAAAGCTTGGTATTGATGTTGAGGTGCTTGTGTGTGGAAACAACATCGCACTGCTCAACGAGCAGATCAAAGAGCATAATCCAAAAGTAGTAGTAGTGGCAAACCAAGATGATGTACAAAAAGTAGATCATCCAAATGTACACTATGGGCAAGAGGCGATTTTAGATGTGATCGCAGATGCGCAAAGTGAGTTGGTTGTTAATGCACTTGTTGGCTTTTTAGGACTTCGTCCAACCCTAAAAGCACTTGAATGTGGAAAAAAGATAGCTCTAGCAAATAAAGAATCACTCGTAACTGCTGGGGCTTTTATAGATACTTCAAAAATCCAGCCGATCGATAGTGAACATTTTGGACTTTGGTATTTATCACAAGACCGTCCCATAAATAAAATGACAATTACTGCTAGTGGTGGTGCATTTCGTGATTGGGTAATCGAAGATATTCATAACGCTACTTTAGAAGACACACAAAAACATCCAAACTGGTCGATGGGGCAAAAGATCACGATCGATAGTGCTACAATGGTAAATAAAATGTTTGAACTTTTAGAAGCCCGCTGGCTTTTTGGTAAGGGAAATTATGATGCCATCATTGAGACAAAATCACTCATACATGCACTTATAGATTATAAAGATGGCTCAACTACTGCACATTTTGCACACGCTTCGATGCAACTCCCAATCGCTTATGCACTCGACCAAAAGTTCAATGGTGAAGTGCTAGAACATGTAGATCTTTTAGAAGTGGGCTCTTTAGAGTTTAGAAAGATTACACCAGAACGCTATCCTGTATGGGAGATCAAAGAAGACTTGCTCAAAAATCCAGAACTTGGTGTTGTTGTAAATGCTGCAAATGAAGCTGCGATTGAGAAGTTCATAGCTAAAGAGATAGGTTTTATGGATATTAGTAAAAATATTATCAAAGCGTATGAGCATTTTAGAGTAAAACCAAAAACTATAGAGGATGTTTTTGCGTTAGATAAAGAGGTTCGAGAGTTTATTCTCTTGGAAAAATAGATGCAGACAAAAATAATAGATAAAATCTCCACTTATTCAACTACCAAAGTAATATTGTGGGGGAGTTTTTTTATTTTAATAAGTTCTATCGTTTTAGTGTATCTCTTTACAATGATCTTTCATGAAGAGTATACATCTTTACTTTTTGTATTCTCAATCTTATTGCCACTTAGTATAGCTCCTTTAACACTTTGGTTAATAGTAAGAATGTCGTATAAGTTAGTACACATTCAAGAGCATTTAGAAGAGGAGATTGCAAAAAGGCAAGAACAAGAGATTTTGTTGTTTGAAAAAGCCCGTTTTATTTTGATGGGGGAGATGATGGCAAATATTTCTCATCAGTGGAAGCAACCTCTTAATACCATTAATCTAGCGATAATTAATTTGAAGTTACAAGATCAATATAAAGCAAATGAGCAAAAAAACTTAGATATCATTGAGCAAAATACAGTTTTTTTGGCTGAGACAATTAATGATTTTAGCTCTTTTTTTGATAAACGCACCCATAATGAGATGAAAAACTTCACACAAATTATTAAAGAGGTAGAAAGTATAGTTGGAATCTCTTTACAGAACGTTTCTACCAATTTAACGGTAGAAAATAAACTTTCAAAAGATATCTTTTTTGCTGCATCTTTGATTCAAGTGATTTTAAATTTACTTAATAATGCAAAAGATGCTTGTTTACAACAAGATCGTAAAGAGGTAAAATTAGTATTGTGCTCAAATAGTGATAGCGAAGTTGAGTTGTATTGTTACGATACAGGTGAAGGGGTTTTGGAAGAAAATAGAGAAAAAATATTTATGCCCTACTTTACAACAAAATTTCTACAAACAGGGACAGGGCTTGGTTTGTATATGTCAAGAGAGATAGTCAAAAAAATCTTTAGAGGTGATTTGCAGTTAGTCAATCAAAATAGTATGCTTGAAGATGGGTATAACACATGTTTTGTATTAAAAATTCCACTCTCTACAATGTGTACATTTCAAAAGGCAGATATATGATTCTATCAATAGAAAGCTCATGTGATGATAGTGCTATAGCTATAACAGAGATAGCAACTAATAAACTGCTGTTTCATAAAAAGATATCTCAAGAGATTGAGCATAGTGTATACGGTGGAGTTGTGCCTGAACTAGCAGCGAGATTACATGCTGAAACTTTGCCAAAAATACTTGAACAAGCTAAGCCATACTTTAAAGATTTAAAAGCAGTTGCAGTAACATCTTCGCCTGGACTTGCAGTGACACTGATAGAGGGTGTGACAATGGCTAAAGCGATAGCTATCGCTTTAGATATTCCACTTATTGGAGTAAATCATCTCATAGGACACATATACTCACTTTTTATAGAAAAAGAGACACTTTTTCCACTTACAGTACTTCTTGTTTCTGGTGGACACACGCAAGTGATGGAGGTAAAAAGTTTACATGATATCACAACAGTTGCCAAATCTATGGATGATAGTTTTGGGGAGAGTTTTGATAAAGTTGCAAAGATGATGGACTTGGGTTATCCAGGAGGTCCACTTATTCAAGCATTGGCAAAAGATGGTGATAGATTAAAGTATAACTTCACAGTTCCCTTGCATCAATCCCCGCAGATAGCATTTAGTTATTCTGGACTAAAAAATGCTGTACGTCTTGCAGTGCAAGAAGCAGGTGAAGATAAAGAGCTTTATAAAGATATAGCCGCATCATTTGAGCATATAGCTACAAAACATATCACTATGAAGCTCAAAAAGTACTTTAAAACACACCCGCCTAAATGTTTAGCTATAGTTGGAGGAGCGAGTGCAAATCTTTATTTGCGTTCACAGATCGAGGAATTACTAAAACCATATAAAGCAGAGCTGCTGTTAAGCGAATTACAATACTGTTCAGATAATGCAGCAATGATTGGAAGAGTGGCAGTTGATATGTATAAAGAGAAGATGTTTTCAAGTCTTGAAGCACTTGATATTTGTGCAAAAAGTAAGATGTAATGAATATTTATGAGTTTCTTAAAAAGCAAAAACATGTACTTATCATTGTGATAGGTTTTTTTGTCATATTTGAAGCGGTAATATTTTTTACAATTGAGTATAAAGAAAAAGAGGACAAAAAAACTTTTTTAGAGTTTAAATCTAAAGAATTAGATACACAAATTAAGATGGGGGAGCATTATCTTAATTTGATTGCAAAAGTGCTTTATGATAATGTCATAGATAGTGATGTGACATCGGATATCATGTACAAAGCTACCCAAACAAACGATCCAAAAAAATTAGCAGCACTTAGAGAAGAGTTATATACTAAGTATGAAAAAGATTATGAGTATATGAAAAAACTGGGTGTACGACAGTTTCATTTTCATCTCCCTGGTGTAAAAAGTTTTTTACGTTTTCATAGACCTGAAAAGTTTGGAGATTCTCTAGTTGATGTAAGGGAATCAATAGTTTATGTAAATAGATATAAAAGACCTATTGAGTGTTTTGAAGAGGGGAGAATCTTTAACGGTTTTAGACATGTCTATCCTATATTTAAAGATAAAAAGTTTGTAGGAACTGTAGAGATATCTTACTCATTTAAAGCATTTTTAGAACACGTTTTAGAGGTAAATACACAAACATCTTATCTTTTCCTTGTAAATAATGATGTAATCAAAGAAAAAGTGTTTCAAGATGAAAAAATAAACTATATGCGGAGTGCTTTTGGGCATTATAGTATAGATAAAAAAACACTTAACAATAGTATGGGTATCTCACTCAATGATATTTTTTCTATCAATAAATCTATCGCTAATGAGGTTGCACAAAAGATAGAAGCACAAGATAACTTTACTATTGTTACCCATATAGGAAATGTAGAAAATCAAAGTGTAGTTGTAAGTTTTATAGCTGTAAGAAATTTTGATAAGAAAAAAGTTGCTTATATAGTAGGTTATAACTATAGCATTACAATGGATATAGTAAAAAAACGAAGTTCGCAAGTAATGGTACTTTTATCTATAGTCAATACAATCATGGCATTTTTGATTTTTACTTTACTAAAAAGGGAAAAAAGAAAAACAGAACTTGCTTCTAAAGAGGCTATACATGATCCATTGACTGGTATATTAAATAGACGTGGTTTTGATAAAATCTTAGGGCATAAGGTGTCAGTATCAAGAAGATATACATCAGATTTAAGCATTATATTTTTTGATATAGATCATTTTAAAAACATAAATGATGCGTATGGACATGACGTGGGAGATGTAGCTTTAAAAGAGTTAACTACTATTATAAAGAAACAAATTCGTGAAAGTGATATCTTTGCAAGGTGGGGTGGTGAAGAATTTGCTATACTTTTACCAATGTCATCTCTAAGTGATGCATTGTTATTGACGGAAAAACTGCAAAAGAAGATTGAAAATACACATTTTAGTGTTGTCGATCATCTAACATGCAGTTTCGGTGTTACACAACTAAAACAAAACGATCAGGTTGAAACTTTTTTAAAAAGGGTAGATGAGTTCTTGTATTTGGCAAAAACAACAGGGAGAAATAAGATAGTTGCTGATGGATTTAGGGCATAAACTTAAAAAAATCTTATGAAGAACTGTTCTTTTTTTAAATAAGAGTAAAATTATCCTATTTAAAATATACTTCCTTCGTTACAAAATTTAAACTTAAGGAGCCGATATGGCAACTACTAAATTTAAAGGTGCAGATGTAGAGCTACTTGGAAATCAAGTAAATGTTGGAGATAAGGCTCCAGAAGTTACAGTTGTAAATTCTGATGGCTTAGGCGATGTTGTAGTAGGTGGTGCGCAAGGTACAAAACAACTAATTATTGTTGTTCCTTCACTAGATACTGGCGTATGTGCTACTGAAACTCGTAACTTCAATGCAAAAGCTGCTGATTTAGATGGTGTGAAAACTACTGTTGTTTCTATGGACCTTCCATTTGCTGCTGGAAGATTTTGTTCAGCAGAAGGTATCGATAAATTAACTGTTGCATCAGATTTTAGAAATAAAGATTTTGCTAACGCGTATGGAGTACTTTTAGGCGGTTCTGTATTAGCTGGTGTTACTTGCCGTGCTATCTTCGTTGTAGATGCAGATGGTATTGTAACTTACAAAGAGATTGTTCCAGAAATTACTGAAGAACCAAACTACGATGCAGCTTTAGAAGCAGCACAAAAATAAATTTTTTTCTTCTCCGAGAAAACTTCCTCCTATTTTAGGGTCCTAAAAGGACCCGCCCCTTTAAAAACTTTTCAACTTTTTTTATATCTGCTATAATAGTGCATACTAAACAAAGGGTTATAACCATGAAAAAAATTATATCTTCTATAGTATCTGTTTTAGCACTCACTACAGCTGCAAATGCAGATTTTGCTAGAGTTGAACTAGGTGTTGGTGGATGGAACCAAAAACCAACAGGTACAATTAAATACACAGATGGAAGCAATACAGGTTCTTATACAAGTAATGAAAAAGAGAAAACAGCTGCTTATGCATGGATGCTTATAAAACACCCTATCCCTATCGTTCCAAACTTAAGACTTGAGTATGCAAGTGTAGAGGATGCCGGGAAAGCAGAAGGATACTTCAAAGACTTTAGTACTTCTGGAGAGACTACAGGGTCATTTGAGTTAAATCAATATGATGTTGTCGCTTACTATAATATACTAGACAATACAGCTTGGCTAACAGTTGATTTAGGAGTTGATATTAAAGTATTGGATGCAAACTTTAAAGCTAATGAGGTAACTATTTATGGTGTGGGTACTGGTGATTATACAGATGATATCTCTTTAGCAGCTCCAATGGGATATGCAAGAGTTCGTGTTGAGATACCAGCAACAAATATCGGACTAGAATCAGATGTAAAATATGTTACATATAGTGGTTCAACTCTTTCAGATATAAGAGTAAAAGTTGACTATACTTTAGATTTTATTCCTGTAGTACAACCAGCAGTAGAGATTGGATATAGAGCACAAAATTATGAACTTGAAACCGATGATGACAAAACAAAAACTGATTTAAAATTCTCGGGTGTATATGGCGGGTTAATGGTTCGTTTTTAAGAGTTTAGAGTATCTTTTTGTTAAGATACTCTTTATCTAAAATAACTATCTCACATTTTAAATCTATTTCAAACTGCTCTTTAACTCTTTTTTGTGCCTCTTTGATAAGTGTGATCGCATCTTCAAATGTACCATTTCCGTAGTTAACTAAAAAGTTTGCATGTTCCTCACTAAAAGCCATATCTCCAACTCGTTTGCCTTTAAGTCCTACAGCTTCAATGAGTCGCCCCGCATAGTCCCCTTGTGGATTTTTAAAACAGCTTCCAGCTGATGGTGTACTTGGTTGGTTTGAGCGCATCTCTTTAAACATTTGTACTTTTTTTTCATCAAATCCATACTCTAAAGAAAAACTTGTTTCTAAAATAGGCTCTTTTATATTTGTATAGCGATACCCATATTCAATTGTATCTTTAATTTTAGTTCCGCTGGGTGTGGTAATATCTACAAGGTTGTTAAAGATTTCATGCTCTTTAAGACCTGCATTCATATAAACCAAACCACCAAGTTTTCCTGGAAGATGAGAGAGAAATTCAAAGTTGGTAATATTGTTTTTTTTGCAAAAAGAGGCGATTTTCCCAGAAGGTGTAGCACCACCGATTTTGAGTTGATTATCTTCTATCTTAATATAGTCAAAATCTTTACTAAGCATCATAAGTGGAGGGGGATTATTACCCACTAGTGTGTTGTTACATGCACCAATGAGATAAAAGTCTTTGTAGTTTGTGTCACCATTTTCAAATAGTGCAACATCAAAAACACCACCTATTTTAAAAGAGGAGTAGTTTTTAAAATTGATAGATTTTTTTTGCATTACTCAACGAAATTGGGGATAAGGTTAAATACATGCATAGAAAAATCACGCATCTCATTAATCATCCATGGCATAGTAAGTACTATAATGATTACAACGCCCAAAATTTTTGGAATAAAAGAGAGCGTCATCTCATTGATCTGTGTTGTAGCTTGAAAAATAGAAACCATCAAACCAAGCAACATACCAACAAGTAAAGCTGGTAGGGCTAACATAAGAGCGATTTTAAATGTTTCAACACCTAATGCTATAAGTTTTGCTTCCATTTACGAGTACCTTAACTCTTTATATTCTGTTGGGATGAGATAATCTTCAACACACACTAGTTTATCATAAAAACCATGGTTATATCCAATTTCAAAAAGTTTATTGATTGCTTTGTATTGAATCTCACTTAAACTGACACTCTCATCGTTTGCATAAAGTTCAAGATATTTATCAAGTGTAGGTGCATCGATGCGAACTAAATCACGCTCCAAAAGCATTTGAGAAAGTCTATCTTTATGTTTACGAGCTACATCAACTGCTTTAGTAAGCGTAGCTTCATACTCTATAGCTTTTGTAAGAGGAATAGAGCGGCGAATTGCCATACCACCAAGTGGTAAAGGAAGTCCACCACCACTAAGCTCTTGCCAAATATCCCACATTTCACGTTCAACTTCAAGATTCTCATCATAAGTAAGGATAGATTCATGGATGAGTACACCAGCATCTACAACACCATCAAGTACAGCTTGTTCAATCTCTAAAAAGTTCATGTAGGTGATACGAGCATCAGGATAGGCTATGCGAAAGAGCATTGCATTTGTAGTGTGTTTTCCACTAAGGGCTACTTTAAAATTACGTTTGAGTTTTGTGTCTTTTTTCTTTATAACTTTAGGACCATACCCCTCTCCAAAACTCACAGCAGTTCTCAGAGGTGCATACTCATTTGCAATGAGTGGATAAAGGGCAAAACTAATAGCAACTATGTCATAAACACCATTTAAGGCATCTTCATTGAGTGTTTGTATATCTTTAGCGATATTGTCAAAGTGAGTACCAACCATATTTACCCAGCCAAATTTTATGGCATAGTACATAAAGATATCATCGGCGTCTGGTGAGTGTGCTATAAGTGTTTTTTTCATAAAAAAGATTTTAGCCCAAAGAGACTAAAAAAGCACTTACGCTAACTATTTTGTACAATAAATTTTCGCACGTTTCTTATAAGACTCTAAAGTAGTTTTTGCGTATTCATCATCACGCATTTGCTGTTCATATGATTTGATTTTGTCTTGAAAGACTTTACATAAAGCTGGATCATATTTTGAATTTTTTGAAGAATCCCCAAAAGCAATGAGTGGGAATAAGCTACATAATAGTATAACAATTAGTTTATTCATAGTTTCTCCTTGATGAAAAAATTGGTATATAATACATCAATTCAAATGATAAGTCAAATTAATAATAATTATCAGTTAATAGCTACTTTGAAAAAATATGTCAATTTGTCATATTAATCGTAAAACAAAAAAACTTTGAATATAATTTCTCAAATTTCAAATATAAGTGAGCATAAGATGGATGCAAACAAACAAAAATCACTCGATTTAGCGATTAAACAAATAGATAAAGCTTTTGGAAAAGGTGCTCTTATGCGTCTAGGCGATAAAGAGATAGAACCTATACAATCTATTTCAACAGGTTCATTAGGACTTGATTTAGCTCTTGGAATTGGTGGTGTACCTCAAGGGAGAGTTATAGAGGTATATGGACCAGAGAGTTCAGGAAAAACTACATTAGCACTTCAAATTACAGCAGAGTGTCAAAAAAATGGTGGTGTTTGTGCATTTATAGATGCTGAACACGCTTTAGATGTAGTATATGCAAAAAATCTAGGTGTAGATATTGACAATCTTTTAGTATCTCAGCCAGATTACGGTGAACAAGCACTTGATATCGTAGAAACTGTTGCACGTAGTGGTGCAGTTGATCTAATTGTTGTTGACTCTGTTGCTGCATTAACACCAAAAGTGGAACTTGAAGGGGAGATGAACGATCAACAAGTAGGTGTTCAAGCAAGACTTATGTCTAAAGCACTTAGAAAACTCACTGGTGTTTTAAATAAAATGAACTGTACAGTTATCTTTATCAATCAAATTCGTATGAAGATTGGGATGATGGGGTATGGTTCACCTGAAACTACAACTGGTGGGAATGCTTTAAAATTTTATGCCTCTGTAAGAATTGATGTCCGTCGTATAGCATCACTCAAACAAGGTGAAGCACAAATTGGTAACCGTGTAAAAGCAAAAGTTATTAAAAATAAAGTAGCACCTCCATTTCGTCAAGCTGAATTTGACATCATGTTTGGTGAGGGGATATCTAAAGAGGGTGAACTTTGTGACTATGGTGTAAAACTAGACATTATAGATAAAAGTGGTGCTTGGTTTAGCTATGGAGAGACAAAACTTGGGCAAGGGCGTGAAAATGTGAAACTAAAGTTTAAAGAAGACCCAGAATTGGCTCGTGAGATTGAAGAGAAAATCAAAGTTGCAATGGGGATGAGTTCACTAATGACTATGGATACATCAGAGATAGCTGAAGCTACAGAGGATGATTAAGAGACCTAAACTAAGATTTAACCAAATTTTGCTAAAATTGCACTATTAAATAGAGTTAAAGGCAAATATATGTTCATAGATGATGTAAGCGCAATTGAAGTGATGGATTCTCGTGGTAATCCAACTGTAAAAGCTACAGTGAGACTAAGCGATGGTACAGTGCAAAGTGCTATTGTACCAAGTGGTGCAAGTACAGGGAAACGTGAAGCACTAGAGCTTCGTGATGGCGGTGATCGCTATATGGGAAAAGGTGTATTACAGGCTGTTGAAAATGTAAATTCTCAAATCTCTGATGCGTTAATTGGTATGAGTCCATTTAATCAAGCGATAGTTGATGCAACCATGAAAGAATTAGATGGTACTGATAATTACTCAAATTTAGGTGCAAATGCAGTTCTTGGTGTATCTATGGCAGTAGCACGTGCAGCAGCTGCGAGTTTAAATATCCCACTGTATCGTTATCTTGGCGGTGCAAATGCAATGGTTATGCCAGTGCCAATGTTAAATATCATCAATGGTGGAAGCCATGCAGATAATTCAGTTGATTTTCAAGAGTATATGATTATGCCAGTAGGGTTTGAAAATTTTGCAGACTCTTTAAGAGCATCGGCTGAAGTATATCATAACCTCAAAAGTATTTTAAAAGCTAAAAATCATAATACTGCACTTGGTGATGAGGGTGGTTTTGCACCAGATTTAAGCTCAAATGAAGAGCCTATCCAAGTTATTATGGAAGCGATAGCTAAAGCTGGATATAAAGCTGGTGAGCAAATTGCGATTGCACTAGATGTTGCTTCAAGTGAACTTGTAGTTGATGGTGGATACAGATTGGAGAGTGAAAATAGAACTGTAACTTCAGAAGAATTAGTAGCATATTATGAAGAGTTATGTGCTAAATACCCTATTGTATCTATCGAAGATGGTTTAAGTGAAGATGACTGGGACGGTTGGAAAGTTCTTACTGATCGTTTAGGTGATAAAGTTCAATTAGTTGGTGATGATCTATTTGTTACAAATGCAAATATCTTAGCGCAAGGGATTGAAAAAGGTATTGGTAACTCAATTCTTATTAAGCCAAATCAAATTGGATCAGTTAGTGAAACGATGTTAACTGTACGATTAGCTCAAAGAAATGGTTACAAATGTGTAATGAGCCATCGTTCAGGAGAAAGTGAAGATGCATTTATCGCTGACTTTGCTGTAGCACTGAACTGTGGTGAGATCAAAACAGGATCAACTGCGCGTGGTGAGAGAACGGCGAAATACAACCGTCTTTTAGAGATAGAAAACGAAGTTTTTTATGGTGAGTATTTAGGTTCTACACTTTTTAACTAAGAGTTATCATGCAAGAAGAACTTTTTGAAGAGATAGATACTGAACAAAATATAGTTCAAAAGTATCTAGGTTTAACTTTAAAAAAGTTTTTTTTGCTTGTTTTTGTTGTGATAACTTTTGGTGTTTATTTAGGGATGATTCTTTATGGAACCAACTCTGTAGAGGTATTATTAAATCTACAAGACTATGAGACTTCATTACAAAATGAGGTTGTTAGACTTAAATCAGAAAATGCTGAACTCCAGCGTGAATATTTTGAGCTCAAAGAGATTTCTGCACAGTAAATTAAAACTCTTATTTCATTTGTGATATAATATTTGTAAAAAATAGGTATTTCACGATGGTTAAACACTTCTCTTTTCTTATATTATGTTTCTCTTTTTTAATTGCGAGAGAGAATCCATTTTTTCCAATTGAAGCAGAAGATATACCTCTAACATCGAACCAGTTTGAAAAAGAGATACCACTAAAACGTGCTAGTATTCAACTTCCATCAACGGCAAGAACAGTTGAGAGTGTGACAGTCAATTATAAAAATTTAGATGGAAGCATACAACATAAAACTATCGAATTACAAAATAGTATAGACTGGCATTTACCTATATTTATCACGCAAAACTATCAAACAGAACAAGAGAAAAAAACTACAAAAACAAAAATAATAGAGAAAGAAACACTTTTTAAACAGATAGCAAAACTTCCATTTATAACATTTAAAATCCATAAAAACGAAATATATCTTGAGACAAAAGATAAAATTATACGTTCATTTTTATTGGTAAATCCACATAGAATAGTATGTGACTTTCAAAGAGAAACAGATATAGGAAGTTATACAAAAAAAATTAAGGGTGAAGATGTAACTCAGATCAAAGTTGGTACCCATAAAGGGTATTATAGAGTTGTCATTGAACTTGATGGAAGTTATAAATATAAAAAAGTATCTAAAGATGGATATATATTTACCCTTTATTAGAAAGGTTCAAATGAAAAATCTTCTTCTGATTATTTTTTTATTGGGAAATACTATATTTGCAGATATACAAAATAAACCTGCAAAAACAATGAGTGTAAAAGAGAAAAAAAAGAGATTTTATTCGATAGTAGTACCTGAAGTAGATAAAGTATATGAGCGAAGAGCGAAGGTATATTTAGAAATTAAAAATGACCTAAATAACTCTGTAGACAATGTAAAAATAGATGAGTTAAAAACATTTTATAAGATAAAAACAGACGAAGAGTTATTAATGGCTCTTAAACCAATTCCAAAAAGCATAGCTATTGCTCAAGCTGCTATGGAAAGTGCGTGGGGTACTTCACGTTTTTTTAAGGAAGGAAATAATCTTTATGGGATGTGGAGCATACATAAAAAAGACAAAAAAATAGCTGCAAGTAAAACCAGAGATAACAATGTAACTGTATGGATAAAACAATACAATTCATTGGAAGATTCAGTCAGGGGATATTATATAACTTTAGCAAAAGGAAAACAGTATAAAAGATTACGTGAACTCAACTATATTAGTGATGATGTATATGAGATAGCTAAAGGTTTAGATAAGTACTCAGAAAAAAGAGAGCTTTATGTGGAAGAGATAAAAAGTATTATACGCTACAACAAGCTTACAAAATATGATGCAAAGTGATACTACTTCGATATAATTACGTCCATGGAAGAGATAGAAGAATATTTAAAAACACATGATGATGTAGAGATGCACCCATCAGACATAGCAAAACTTTTAAAAGAGCTTAGTGCAGAAGAGTTTCAACGTGCTATAAAACTTATCCCAAAAGATCTTGTTGGTGATGTAGCTCTTGCATTACCCGATAGATATTTTGAAGATGTTGTTGGCAATTTAAGTATAGATGAACTTTTACACGCTGTTAATGAGCTTGAAACAGATGACCAAGTAGAATTTTTAGAAGAGTTAGAGTATATAGATGAAGAGGTCGCTGCAGAGGTTTTTAAAAATCTAGATGACGAAAACAAAGAGGAGATTGAAACTCTTCAAAGTTATGATGAAGATGAAGCTGGTGCATATATGCAGCTTGAAGTATTTACATCATATGAAGATGAAGTGGTTCAAGATGTCATAAAAAGATTTGCAAAGCTTCGTAAAGAGCATGAACTAGAAAATGTTCAAAATCTTTTTGTTGTTGATCGAAGAAATAAGCTTTTACATGCAGTTGGTTTAGATGATCTTTTAATCTTTAACTTTTCAAAAACAATTAAAGAAAATATTGAGCAGAGTGAAGAGTCTTTTGAGCCTAAAGTTGCGCGTGATACGGAAGATATAAAAGAGGTTGTACACTATTTTGAAGAGTATGACCTCTCAGTTATGCCGATTTTAAATGGTGATGGGAAACTTTTAGGACGTATCACTTCGGACGACATATACGATATTATCAACGAGCATGCAACTGAACAGATGTATAATCTTGCAGGGGTTAATGACGAAGCAGAAGAGGATGATGATATCTTAGTAGCTGGACAAAAACGGGCAACTTGGCTTGGAATAAATCTTGTAACAGCTATCATAGCATCGTTTGTGATTGGTATGTTTGAACAAACATTACAAAGTTTAGTAGCTCTGGCGGTATTGATGCCAATTGTCGCTTCAATGGGTGGTAACGCAGGGACGCAAACACTTACAGTTGTTGTGCGTCAGCTTGCACTTGGGGATATCTCCAATAAAGATGCTTGGCGGATCTTAAAAAAAGAGATATTTATTGCATTAATGAATGGACTTGTATTTGCTATAGTGATGGGACTGATTGCTTGGTATTGGTTTGATATAAGTATGTTAGGATTGGTTATCGGTTTAAGTATGGTTATAAATCTTCTTATGGCTGGTTTTTTTGGGGCAGTAGTGCCACTAGGGTTAAAAATGCTTAAAATTGACCCTGCAATTGGAAGCACTGTTATTTTAACAACTGTGACTGATGTTGTAGGTTTTTTCAGCTTTTTAGGTTTAGCAACATATATTTTATTATAAAGTGAGAATACACATTTGAATCTATTGATACTGTTTTTTCTGTTATCGGTTGGTATATCGTTTTTATGTTCAGTGTTAGAATCAGTATTGTTATCTATAAGTATGTCATATATAGCAGTAATGGAAAAAGAGAGGCCAAGCGTTGGTAAATTACTCCGCATTCAAAAAGAAAATATAAACAAATCTATCGCCTCAATCTTAATATTAAACACTATAGCAAATACATTAGGAGCAGCAGCTGTTGGAGCTCAAGCTGCAAAAATTTTCGGTAATGATGCTGTTGTATATGTATCAGTTATTTTAACATTCGCAATTTTATTTTTATCAGAGATTATTCCAAAAACTATAGGGGCTATTTATTGGAAAAAATTAGCTCCTATAGCAACATACTTTATTCGTATATTTATCTGGATTACATACCCTATAATTATTTTTACATTGGCAGTAACAAATAAAATTTCTCGTGGAAAAACCGATGCACACTCTATGACAAAAGAGGAGCTTTTAGAGAGTATGCTTATGAGTGAAGATGAGGGTGTGATCGATGAGAAAGAATCAGATGTAATCGAAAATATATTAAAACTGAGGACGATTAAAGTAGCAGAGGTTTTAACCCCCAGAAGCGTTGTGTTTGCACTCGATGAAAATATGACGATTCAAGAAGTTATGAAAACACAACCTGCAATTTTTAAATTCTCTCGTATCCCTGTATTTAAAAACTCTATCGAAGATGTTACAGGAATTGTTCTTACAAAAAAAATATTTAAACAATCACTCAAAGATGACACAGTTGCTTTAAAAGAGATCAAAAAAGACATCTTTTCTATCAATGAAAAAATCCCTGTATCAAAAGCACTGGATATGTTTATTGCAAAGAAAGATCATATGTTTTTAGTGCGTGATAATTACGACCAAACAGAAGGTATCGTAACACTAGAAGATTGTGTTGAGACAATTTTAGGTGTCGAGATTATGGATGAGAGTGACACTACCGAGGATATGCGTGAACTAGCAAAACGTAAAATGAAGCTCAAAAGAAGATTGGAAGAGGAAAAATAACTCCTCTTACATCCCAGGTATTCTTGGAATATTTCCAAGTTTAGAGTTTTTACAATAAAATCCCCATCCTTTTTTCAACCAATGCCCAATGATAGGGAGTGGAAACATAAAAGCACGTTTTTCATCTCTATAAACAAATGCCGCACCATCTCCACTATCCATAACACATAAAATATTGAGATGTTTATGATACCCCTCAAAATCAAATCCACCATTATCCCTTTGGTAGATATTATGTGCAGCATTTTTTGCCATCACTTCAGCAATATGCCCTTGTTTTGCGCGCCAGTCATACCCTTCAAGTGCTGCTACATCACCAATGGCATATACATTTGTCATATTTGCATTTTCATCAAGTACGCAAGAGTAATCATCTGTTTTTACAAATCCTGCTTCATTTTGCGGTAAATCGGAATTTTTTACAACACTATGTCCATCTCCAGCAGGGATAAACATAGTAAAGTCAGCTTCAAGTTTAGACTCATCTTCAAACACAATTCCATCAGTTTCAAAGTGAGTAATCTTTTGTCCAAAATGTTTTTTTATATTTAGACGTGTAAAAAACTTATCCATCATCTGTAATGCTTGTGGACCCATACGTTTTCCAGGTTCTTCCATCGGTGCAAAGAATGTCAGTTCAAAGTTTTCTCTAATCCCTTTACGTTTAAGCATATTATGCACATTAAACATCAACTCAAACCCTGGACCTCCACGAACTGCTGAGGTGTCCTTTGGATTACCACCAAAGCCCATAGCGATTTTTCCACTTCCTTTGGCAATAAGAGCATCTAATTTATCACGTATTTGTAAAGATTGTTCAGGTGCTCCACAGATTGAGAGAGTATTTTCAACACCTTTAGGTTGCATTTTTGAAGCCCCCATAGCTAAGATGAGATAATCATAATTATTAAGCACTTTGCCACTTTCTAAAGTGATTTCATTTTGTTTGTAGCTAATCTCTTTAACACCATCGATGATAAGTTCAAATCCATGAGCTTTTTGGAGTTTACTCAGGTCAACACAAACATCTGCAAACTTTGCATCATGTGTAGGTACCCATATAGAAGTTGGATAGACATAAAAATAGTCTCGATCACTTACAAGAGTAACGTAATAGCCTAGTTTTTTTAAATGTACAGCTGCATCTATACCAGCAAATCCACCACCAAGAACTAAAACATTTTTCATACAAACACCCCTTTTGATCGATATAATAAGTCATTTTATAGAAAATGTAGTTAAAGTTATATTAAATATATGTTTTACTTATAAAATGTAATTAATTATTTTTTATTGATAAAATAAACTGCCAACATACTGATAATTCCACCCACAATAACATGGAGTTGCATAGGTTCATCCAGTAAAAGAGATGCGCTAAAGAGTGCAAAAACAGGGACTAAAAACATAAATGAGCTTGTTTTTTCACTTCCTAATTTTCCACTAGAGAGAAAAAAGATAGTGGTTGCAATACTTTGCCCAAAAACAGCAAGATAGATAAGTGCGATCCAAAAGTTAAGTCCTTGATCGAAGACAATGCTTAGATTAGAGTTGTATGAGTAAAAGAACATAAAAACAGTTGCTACAATCGAGATGTAAAAACTGTAGTGGATTGGATGGATGTATTTTTGGGAGTGTTGTGAGAGCACAGTTACTCCAGCCCAGATGGTTGCACATAAAAGATAGTATAGATTTGCTGAGTTTAAAAAGAGGTTGAAGTTATCGAGTCTTAATAAAATATAGCCACCAATGAGCCCTAAAAGTAGACCAAAATATTGTCTTGTTTGCAGTCTATTTTTAAATAAAATAGCTACAAGTAAAAAAGTCATTATTGGGCTAAAAGTGGTGATTACAACACTTCCAGCCCCTGCAAGACCATATTTGATACCATAAAAAGATGAGAACATAAAACCAACATTGAGTACTGAACTTGAAAGTACATATTTGAGTGAGTTTTTATCTAGTTTTAGAGGTTTTTTAAAGTATATAAGGATAGGTATAAAAGTCACACTCATAAAGAAAAAGCGCCAAAATACCACTACATCCATAGGGAGTTCATATGTAAGTATTTTAAGTGCAGTCCAGCCAGTTCCCCACAAAAACATTGCAAGAATCATAAGTTTTGTCATAGAAACTCTTTTTTTATAAAGTGGCTAAGGACATAAAGTGCCCAAATGTGTTGTTTAAAAGTACCCCTTTTAGCCGTTGCTATGTAGCGCTCTAGCACATCCTTTTTAAACATTCCTGTTTGCTCATTTACCTCTTCGATTAGAGCTATTTTTTCGCTCTCAATTAAGTACTCCATATATGGATTTGAGAACCCTTTTTTCTTTCTTTTTATAATTGGTTCTGGAAGTTTATCCTGCATCGCTTTTTTGAGTAACGATTTTGTTACACCATCACGGTAGCGTAGTTTTGGGTCAATCGAGAAGATAAGTTCGGTAAATTTATGATCTAAAAATGGGGTACGTGATTCTATAGAGTGTGCCATAGAGATACGATCAAGTTTTGCTAAAAAATGCTCACTTTGAAAATGGTTTAAATCGATATAACTAAACCAGATAGACTCATCGTTATGACTAGAATTTTCAAAATTATCGCGGTAAGATTGGATATATTTCATACTTTCTCCATCACGCACATTGCGACGAAGAAGCTGATTTTTTTGCATATCGGTAAATTTTTCACTACAACAACGAAACACCACCTCATTTTCAAATGCACGTTTGTACCATTCCCACTCACGGTTCATGGAAAAGTTTGAACGGAAATATTTTTTGAGCCAGTTTGCATGGTAGAGATGTTTTGCACGTTCTAGTTCAATGTACTCAAAATATTGTCTATAGCCTAAAAATAGCTCATCGCTCCCCTCGCCACTAAGCACCACTTTGTAGCCATCTTTTTTGACCTCTTCAAGTAAGATGTAAAGTGGGATCGTAGCTGGGTCGTTGAGTGGTTCATCGTGTGTATCTAAAACCCTCTCCATACTATCGATAAAACGATATTTTGTAGCAATAACAGCTTTATTTCTTACCCCTAAAAGTTTGGCACTTTGCTGTGCTTCATCTAACTCATCGTATTTTCGATACTCCTCAAATCCCAATGAATAACTTAGCAAATCTTTACCGCTGTTTTTTGCAAAGTAGTTGATCGTAGCACTATCGATCCCGCCACTAAGTAGTGTTGCCATAGGTACTTCGCTTCCACTTAAACGAAGTTCAATTGATTCTTGTAGGAGTTGTTCGATCTTCTCAATTGCTTCTGTTTCGTTTGTGATGATATTAGATGGAGTATCTAAGAGGTCAAAATATTTTTCAACTTTATAGTTGTTATCTTTAAAAATAAGATATTCACTAGGAGCGAGTTTAAAAATACCCTCAAAAAAAGTGTGCGGAGATGTAGGTGCGAGGTAGCTAAGATAACTAAGCATTGCATCTTGGTTCATCTTTTTATGTTTTAAAAATGGTGTGAGTGCTTTGAGTTCTGAAGCAAAATAAAAAGCACTTTTATCCTGCATGTAAAAAAGTGGTTTTTTCCCAAGTCGATCACGAAAGAGGTAGAGTGTATCGCCATCTTTAAGAGCTATGGCAAACATTCCGCGAAGATGTTGCACAAAATTTACACCCCATTTTAAGTATGCTGCGATAATTACTTCGCTATCTCCATTGGTTTGAAAATCAAAATCCAACTCTTGTTTTAACTCTTGATAATTATATATTTCACCATTAAAAGACAGAAGAATATTTTTATAACGAAGTGGTTGATTGCTTCTATGGTGTGTATCGTTAATGCTAAGGCGTTGGTGTGCAAAAAAGAGATGATTTTCTTGAATCACACCACAATAATCTGGTCCACGGTGTGACATTTTACCAAGAGCATATCTTGCTTGTTGTTCGTCATACTCTCCTAAAATTCCAAAAATTGCACACATATAAATCCCACAGAGAAAATTTTGAAGATATTTTGCCATCTTTGTTCTTAAAGTGTATAATCTCTCCTAATGGAAAATTTATCAGCAAAAACAAAAAAACAGATTGTACTTTCTCGAGTAATCTATGAATATATAACAAATGGCTTAGGTGAAGCTCTACAAACCTTGTCAGAACAAGAGATGCAACTTTTAGCAATGCGTCTAAATATTCAAGCAATAACTCACGCTATAGAGCTTTCAAAACAAGAAAAGATTACAGATTTTACTTATTGTTTTGATCAATTAGGGATAACTTTTGACACCATTGTCCCTTTATCGCAAGTAGAATTTACATCAACTTTTATAGATGAACATCTAAAAACATTACACTTAGAGTTAGGTGATGAGTTTGATGATATGGTTATATACTTTCAAAAGATGGACACAGAAGTTATCTAAAAAAGCCTATAGTTAAATCATTTGGGATATAGTCTTTAATATAGTTTACTTTGTTTACTTTTAAAAAGAGGGCAATATCTTCCAAAAACTTCTCATCAAGGTAATTAAAAGTTTCACTCTCTTTATTGCCATAGAGGCAATTAAAAATAAACCCTTTTTTTGCTGAGTTGTAGCAATTTTGTATAAACATAGTTGTCTCAAAGCGAGTTAAGATATTGAGCGCACCACTACATACAATATAGTCACTAGTAGGGGAAGGTTGTTGTGTAAGATCGATCTTTTGGACTTCTTGACCTGTGTTGTTTTTTGCAATGTTGAGCATCTCTTCTAAAACATCTATACCAATATATTTTTTTGGTTTTGTATCAAGGTAGTTGTAAAAATCTCCAAAACCACATCCCACATCGCTAAGGGTAAAATCATTCAAATTTTGTGGTAAAAGTTTTATGATCTGATAAAAGCGTAGAACTTGGTGAATTTGAGAGTTCCAATTTAACCCTTGAGCAGTAGTACCATATTTTTTGATAGCATTTTTGTAAAAGATTTCATTATTAATCTTGGGCATTGTCTCTCACTTTTATTGAAAAATACTTAATTTTTTAAGATAAAAATCGCACAATTTAATTTTAAAAGAAATATCTGCAATAATAGCACAAAAAAGAGGTCTAATTATGAGTAAAGAGAGAATAGTTTTAGGCGGTGGTTGTTTTTGGTGTATAGAGGCTGTGTATAAAAATGTCAAAGGTGTACTCTCAGCAGTGAACGGTTACACGGGAGGGGTAAGGGCAAATCCAAGTTATGAGAACGTTTGTTCAGGTGCTACAGGTCATGCTGAGATCGTAGATATAGCTTATGATAATGATATGATTAAATTAGAGGATATCTTAGATATCTTTTTTGCGATTCACAATCCAACTACACTCAACCAACAAGGTGCTGATAAAGGGACACAGTATCGCTCAGTGATCTACTATGCTCATGATGAGGAAAAAGGGATTATAGAGAGTTCTATTGAAAAACATCAAAAAGAGTGGAATGAAAAGATAGTCACAGAAGTGAGTGAATTAGGTGAGGTTTATCCTGCAGAAGCGTATCACCAAAACTATTATAATCTTAATCCTATGCAAGGGTATTGTCAAGTAGTGATTGCTCCAAAACTACAAAAATTTATGACGAAGTTTCCTCAAATGCTGAGTTAAAATTTGAGTATAGGCTCATCCGTTTGTGAGATGACCCCTTCTGGAGTATCAAGGATGAGTTGCAGATGGCAATGAAGATATTGTGAAGTGGTAATTGGTTTTGAATTTTTATCTTCAAAAGCAGCTTTTTTCGCCGCAATAATGACGTTATCTAACAGGGAATTAGTTCCATCTAATATGCAAGTTCCACAGAGTTCATCCTCTATAAAGATTTTTAGAGTTGTCGGGATATTTTGAGCGAGAAGTGGGTGTTTTTGTAAAAGGGCTTGTTTATCGATAGTGTTGTTTGCTTCTATAACTTCTTGGATAGAATCACGTGCAAGTTGAAGCAAAACAGAACGTTCCATCAAATCTCCTTATTAACTTTATACTCTTTGTAGATATTGATTAGTTTGATAATTATCATAACAGATATAACCTGAAATAAAGCAGCCAAGATAAATGCAAAATAGTGAAGTTTATCGATAGAGTGGGCATTAAAAGCAAGTGTTGCCATCGCGATTAAAAGAGTTAATGGCATAGAGTGTGACAGCCCCATTAAGAGTGAATCTACAAATCCAAGATTTTTAATAAATACCAAAGAAGCAGCAACACGCATAGAGATCATAACTACTGTTATAAGCAGAGCTTTAAGCACTAAACCTTCCATAAAAAGAGCATCAAGATTAAAGATAGTTCCAATATGTATAAAAAAGATAGGAATTAAAAATCCAAATCCATATGAGGAGAGTTTTTCTGGAAGTTCGTGTTTATGTTCAAAAAAACTAGGTATAAAAATTCCAGCTAAAAAAGCACCAAAGGCTAGTTCAAGATTAAGGTAAAGCATTGCTCCAATTAAGATAAAAAAGATTCCCATAGACAGACGTATATCTTGTTCTTTATTATCTTGGTGTGGCATAAGAGCAGTTGAGATTGTTGGAAACCACCAAAATATAAGATGCATCGAGCGAAAAATAAGATACATGATAAATATAAATACCATTAACGCAAAAATAGTTTGAAAAAGTCCAAAACCTATACCAGACTGTAATGTTGCAGAGGTGATAGTTAAAATCACGATAGAAGCAACTTCACCAATCCCTCCCACTGTCATAGAAAGCTCTAACCATGGAGTTTTTCCATACTCTTTAGACAGAGATGCTACAAGTCCAACAGAGATAAGAGGCAGAAGTACCATAAATACTTTTCCAAGTTCAAATTGTAAAGAAAAAGCAATAGAGAAAATATATAAAAAGACAAGGTATAAAGCCGTTTTTTTCAAGATATTTATAGGAGTTTTTAACACATTTTTTAATTTAATTTCAGTCCCTGCTATAAACATAAGATATAAAAATCCAAACTCTGCTACAAGTTCAAAAAGATGTTCATCATGGATAAAACCGATATAGCCAAAGATAGAACCTAAAATAATCTCTATAGGAGTAGTTGGAAGTTTTGCAGCGCGTGCTATAAAAGGGGAAAAGATAATAATTAACGATAAGGTAATGATGAGTACAACATTATCGTTAACTGTATAAGACATCTTATTTTCCTACTTGTGTAGCTATTTCAAGACCTAAAGTTTGTAACATCTCTAAATCTGTATTCATCTCACGACCTGCTGTTGTGAGATAGTTTCCAATAACAATAGAGTTCGCACCATACTTAAAAATTTCATTTTGACGTTCACCAAACATAAGTTCTCGTCCACCTGCAACCATGATACGCTGAGCATTTGGTAATGTATTGCGTGTTAGTTTGATGAGTTCAAGAGCTTCTTCAACTTTAAGAGGATTTGGTTGGAGTTGCAAGGCTGGGTTATGGTGGTAAAAATTTATTGGCACACTTGTTGGATGAAGTTCTTTGAGTGAGTTTAACATACTTACTCTATCATCCTGTGTCTCACCAAGTCCAAAAATACCACCACTTATAAGTACAAGTCCAACTTCATTAACATTTTGACATGTCTCATAACGTTCATTCCAAGAATGAGTTGTACAAATTTGTGGGTAAAAAGCTTCACTTGTTTCTAAGTTATGATTATATGCTTTAATACCTGCTTTTTTAATCTCTTTTAATTGTTCAACTGAGGCTGTTCCATTACAGGCAATAAGTCGAAGTTCAGGAGCTACTTTTTGTAGCTCTTTTGCTGTATGACAAACAAATTCTAAAGTTTTATCATTTAGACCTTTATCGGCAGTAACTAAACAAAAGCCAAGAGCTCCACTATCACGTGCTGCAATCGCTTCACGTTTAATATCTTCAATAGGTTTTTGTTTATAACGCTCGATATCTGCTTTATAGCGAACGCTTTGGGAACAAAATTTACAGTCCTCTTTACATGTACCACTGTTGATATTGCAGATGGAGCATAAAAAGATTTTTTTACTCATTGTTTAGTCTCTTTTAAAAGCGAACTCTTTTTGTAGTTCAAACTCTTCTTTTTTCTTTCGCGTAAAATATTTGACATCAAATTTTTTTGGTGTAATTTTTAAAAGTACACATTCAGAGAGAGGTTTACTTCTAGCACATACTTCTCCAGAATTGAGATATAAAGTTTCCCCTTTATATTCTACACTAAAGTCGTGAGTATGACCAAAAATAACTATATCTGTATCATTAGACATATAAAATGGTAGATGCATTAGTTTAAATGAAGTGTTTGCTAATTTAAAATAGTAAGGCTCTTGTACCAAATTGTATTGGTTATGTACATTTACTAAATGGGCATCATTATTACCATAAACAGCTACATATCTTTTACCAGTTTTTTCTAAGTATTCTAGTGTTTGTTCTTCAACAATATCCCCAGCATGGATAAAAAACTCTGCACCTTGGTCTAAAAGCATATCTATAGCTTTTATTGCATAGTTTGTTTTGGTATGGGAATCAGAAATAATACCTATTTTTACAGAAGATTTTGAAATCTTTGAAGTTTTATTTCTGATTAATCTCTTCACGAGGCGTTTTTGTTTTACATTTAACACACTCATATACCTCTTTGTTTCTAAAAGTACGCTCTGCTAGTACTCCATCACAACCATCTTGCGTACACTTTATAGTTGTTGGCTCAAATTTTGAGATAAACTTACATTTTGGATAGTTTTCACATCCCCAAAATGGTCCGCGTCTTGAATTTTTCAGGCTTAGTTTTCCACCACAATCAGGACAAGGAGTTTCACTCACCTTCTCTTCAACTTGAATAGATTTTGTATTTTTACACTCTGGATAGTTGGCACATGCTAAAAATTGACCGTTACGACCGTTTTTAATAACCATATCACCGCCACATTTGTCACATTTATCTTCTGCAATCTCTTCTTGTTTTTCTACTTTTTCACCATTTTCATCGATCTGTTCAGTGTATTTACATTTAGGAAAACCACTACATGCAACAAACTCTCCAAAACGACCTGAACGAAGTAGAAGTTCACTTCCACATTTAGGACAGTTTCTCCCGAGTGGTTTTGCTGTTTTTAAAGAGGCGATTTTTGTTTTTCCCTCTTCAATTTGTTGCATAAATCTATCGTAAAAATCTATTAAAAGTTTTTCCCAATCAACATCACCATCAGCGATTTCATCAAGTTTTTCTTCCATAGTCGCAGTGAAGTTTATGTCAACAATATTTGCAAAGTGTTTCTCTAAAATCTCTGTAACTGTAAATGCTACCTCTGTTGGAATGATTTGTTTTTTCTCAATACTTACATACGTTCTATTTGTAAGTGTTGCAATCGTTGGTGCGTAAGTTGATGGACGCCCAACACCTTCAGCTTCAAGTTTTTTGATTAAACTTGCTTCAGAGTAACGAGCAGGTGGTTCAGTAAAATGTTGTTCTGGTTTGACTTTTTCAATCTCTGCTTTTTCACCCTCTTTAAGTGATGGTAAAAGTTTGTCTTTATCATCAGTTCCAGAGACTTTGTAAAAACCATCAAAGATAAGTTTTCTACCACTTGCACGGTACTCATTTTCATTGCCACTAAAGATGATAGATTGTTGTTCAAATATTGCGTCTTCCATTTGACAAGCCATAAATCTATCATAAATAAGACGATACAATTTTAACTCATCAGCTTTAAGATATTTACTTGCAACCTCTGGAGTAAACTGCAACATTGTTGGACGGATAGCCTCGTGAGCCTCTTGTGCACCTTTTGCTTTTTTTGTATACACTTTAGGAGATTTTGGAAGATACTGCGCACCATAACGACTTTCAATAATTCCACGAACTGCCCCAACAGCTTCACTTGCTAAGTTAAGTGAGTCTGTTCTCATATATGTGATAACCCCACTTGTACCGTCTGGAGTTTTTACACCCTCATAAAGTGTTTGTGCTAACATCATTGTTTTCTTTGGAGAAAACCCAAGTTTTGAAGATGCTGTTTGTTGCAAAGTTGAAGTCATAAATGGTGGTGGTGTTGCACTTTTTCTTTGTTTTGTCTCGATCTTAGTAATGGTAAAACTATCTAGTTTTACACTCTCTACTATTGCAGTTGCTTGATCTTTATTTGCGATAGAGAGTTTTTCAATTTTCTCATTTTTATGTTTGATAAGATTTGCTTCAATATTTGTTTTAAAAGTTGTATCAATGCTCCAATACTCTTGTGGAATAAATGCTTTGATCTCTTTTTCACGATCAACTACTAGTTTTAAAGTTGAGCTTTGAACACGACCACCACTTAAACCTTTTTGGATTTTCGAGCTTAGAAGTGGAGAGAGTTTATATCCAACAATACGATCGAGTAAACGACGTGCTTGTTGAGCATTTACCATTTTCATATCAATTTTACGTGCAGACTCTAATGCGTGAGTAATTGCACCTTTAGTGATCTCATGAAAAACAATACGTGGCAATTCTTGCGGGTCTTTTTTAATAGCATGAGCTATATGCCATCCTATAGCTTCCCCTTCACGATCCTCATCGGTCGCGATATATATGATATCTGCTTTTTTTGCTTTATCTTTTATCTCTTTTACGGTTGCAGTGTTTTCTTTTGCTACAGAGTATTTTGGAACAATGGTATGTGTATCTTCATCTATCTCAATCCCAAAACGAGATTTTGGAAGATCGCGTATGTGACCTTTTGATGCGATAACATCATAATCTTTTCCTAGAAAGTTTTTAATAGTTCTTGCTTTTGCTGGTGACTCGACGATAATTAAGTTCAATCTCAATCCTATATAATATAGTATAGTGTTTTAAGTGCGAAAGTTTAACACAAAAACTTTAAAAGAAAAAAAAAGTAAAAAAAATGTTAATTTTTCTAAAGTTATTTTTTTGGGTGTCGATTTGGTTTACATCTAAGGCAAGGATGTCTGAAGATACAAACTAAAACGTAAGAGCGAAAGGCTCTTCCCAAAAAGGATTTATTATGGGTTTCAGAATTAACACTAACATTGGTGCGATGTATGCGCACAGAAATTCAACGCTTAACAATGTTGCATTAGACAAAAGTTTAAATGCTCTTTCATCTGGTTTAAGAATCAACAAAGCTGCTGATGATGCTGCTGGTCTTGCTATTGCTGATAAACTATCAGCTCAATCTCAAGGTCTTGGTCAAGCAATCAATAACTCTAACGATATGATTGGTCTTGTTCAAACAGCTGATGGTGCTATCGAAGAGTTAACTACAATAGCGCAACGTGTACGTGTGCTTTCTGTTCAAGGTGCCAATGATACTCAAGATGCTACATCTCGTTCTCATATTACAAAAGAGCTTACTCAGTTATCAGCACAATTTGCTAACATTGTAGCTTCTACAAGTTTTAATGGACAAGTATTATTATCTGGTGGTACTTCTTTTGAAGCACAAATTGGTTTTGGCGCTACTGCGAATGATCACTTTACTGTTTCAATTGATGACCTTTCTGCTGGACTTGGAGCATCAGCAATTACTGATGATACTACTGCTAGAACTAACATTACTACAATGGATACTTTACTTGATACTTTAGATGGAGCGAGAGCTACTCTTGGTTCACAACAAAATAGACTTGAATCTAATATTAGAAACATCTCTACTACTCAAGTAAATGTTGCAGCAGCTGAATCTCAATTACGTGATGTTGACTTCGCTCAAGAATCTGCTAACTTTGCAAAAAGAAATATCTTAGCGCAATCAGGTTCTTATGCATTAAGCCAAGCTAATGCTATTCAACAAAACGTTTTAAGACTATTACAATAGTCTTCGTTTTTTTAGAAAGCTTTTTAAAATACGCAAGTAATTAAAAAACTTTCTTCCTGGGCTAAGGGAGTTCTCTCCTTTAGCTTTTCTTTTTTTCGATATAATCAATCTTACTCAATACAAACCATAGGTGCTAAATGTAAATGGATAATACTACAATAATAAATAGATTTAATGAAAATATCTCTTATTTACAGACCTACCAAAAAAATCTCTTTGATAAATTAGTTGCTTTTGATAATGCAGTTGTAAATGGTCATTATCAGGAAAAATATGAACTTATTTATGAAAATGGATTTGATGTTGTTGAAAAAGCGACAGGAAAAAAGTTGTATGAAAATAAAAGTGAGCAGTATGCACAAGAAGCTTCACAGAGCATTGAGTATAGCCTAGATGATAATGTGTTTATCACAGGATTTAAAAATGATTTCACAAAAGAAGATCTTGAAAGTTGTACTAACTTTAAGCCATTTGAATATAACCTTCAAGGTATGGCACCATTACGCTATTACATGCAAGAACAAGCAAAGGGTAAAACGGGTTTAAACAAGTTATATAAGTTTATTTTTTTTGGTAGTGGACTTGGATTACATATGGAGTCTATTGACAAGAAAATATCTTCAAAAGTTTATCTGATAGTAGAAGATGATCTTGAACTTTTTAGATTATCTTTGTTTGTTGTGGATTATTCTAAATTAGCAAAACATGCAAAACTTTTTTTCTCTGTTTTTGAAGATGAACAAGAGTTTAGTATAACTGCAAATCTTTTTTTACAAACAGAGTATTATTACAATCTTTATATTAAATACTTTCACACTTTAAATCATAGTGTAGATAAATTAAAACAATTTCATTTAGCAATTACGAGCCAATTGCATCTAAACTTTTTTTATAATGATTTGCTTATGCAAAAATTAGCGCCTTTGGAAAACTTGTTTAGTGATGAACAGTTTTTACTTCAGAATATCACTTTTAAAAATACTTCATTGGAAAATAAACCTTTTTTATTACTCGGTGCTGGACCATCACTACAAAAAAATATTGAATGGGTAAAAGAGAAACAAAATAGTTTTGTTATAGTAGCACTTTCTGCTACTCTTTCACTCCTTGAACGTGAGAAGATTAAACCGGATATTATAATTCACTTAGATGTTTTTAAAGCTGCGTATAGACATTTTAATAAAGTGAAAAACTTTGAGTGGTTTAAAGATACAATCTACATATTACCAGCTAAAATAGACCCAGTTATTACTAGTAAATTTAATAGAAAAAATATATTTTTTTACGAGAATGGAACAGAGTATAGAGTCTCTTCATTTAAAACATATGCACCATGTGTAGGTTCTACTGCTTATCAGATACTACTCTCTTTAGAAGTGAAAAATATTTATTTACTGGGACTAGATTTAGCGATTGATGCCAAAACAGGTAAAACTCATTCTGATTCTCATGAGTATGTAAAAACTTTGGATACGAATGCAGCTGATGATGAGAAAATGAGTTTTAAAGAACATCTTATAGAAGTGGCTGGAAATACAGAAGAGATAGTATTTACTACACCTAATTTTAATACCTCTATCCAATCTATCAATACTTCAACCAAACAATTAAAAACTACTGAGCAAAAAATTTATAATCTAAGCAATGGTGCGAAGTTTTTTGATGTAAAAAGTTTTGATAAAGAAGAGTTTCGACATACAGAAACTTTTGAGTGTCAACAAGAGCTTTATGAGATTTTTTTAAAAAATAGTTCTAATAGTTTGAGTGAACAAGAGTATCAAGCATTAGAAAGTCAGGTATCTTACGCTCAAAATATGCAAGAAGATATTAATGGTTTTAGTAAGAAGAAGAAATTTTCTGTTGATGAGCTTAAAGAAAGGTTGATATTGCTAAGTCAGCAGTTGTCCCATAATGATAAAAGTGATTTAAAAGAGGTATATGAAATCTATTGCAGGTATTTACTTCCGTATGTTTTTGACTTCTTAAATAAAAAAGAGATGAAGTATGATAAACAGACTTTATTAGATATCAGGGATATATTTACAAAAGAGTTATTTCATATAGTTGATTATTATACTAATGCACTTGAAAATACTTTGAGTATAGGTTTTCAAAAAGCAAATCAATATAAATTTATTGCATCTTTAGAAAATACAATAAACTTTGAAAAAATAAAACAAGATGAAAATTCGATAGGTTTTCTCTATATGAAAGAAAATCAAGAGGATACTACTTTTATTTCGTATATCAAAGAGCTGTCTCAAACTATTCCAGAGATCACTTTTAAAGTATTTTGTTTTTTCGATATTGATAAAAAAAGAGCAGAATTAGAGTTTGAAAGTGAAATTAAAAAACTCGAAGTGGTACTCATTGATAATATACAAACTATAGAAAAAGAGGTAGAAATTTTTATAGGAAACCAGAAGTCTAGATTGGATTTACAGGTGGCTATGATACTGCGAAAGCTTAAACAGATAATCGCTATACTTTTTAATATAAATGAAAAAGGTTATACAGTTGCAAGTGTTATGGAGCGACATCGCAAGAACAAACATGCAATTTATGAAGACCCAGAGTTTTTTGGATTTTCTAAAGATGAATTAGAAAAATGGGATTATAGTATTTATAAATTATTATATAAAAAATATATAGTAAACTTGAGTGACCAAACAGATGTATATCGAGTAACATATTTTGATGCGCCTAAACTAGCTTTAGAAAATGAGGAGTTTAGAAACTATTTGATCAGTATATTACATAAACAAGCGTTATATGTAAAGAAAAAAGCGGCAACATGAGTTATGGTAAAATTTTGTAAAGAGCGTGTTAGAAAATAATTTAGGGGAATAGATGGAGAATTTTGTACAAGAATATACTAAAAAATTGATAGAACTTTTAGAAAGTTTAGAAGTAAAAGTGCTTAAAGAGATACAGCAGTCTTTAGAAAATACACTGAAAAATAATTCAAAGATTTATATCATTGGTAATGGGGGTAGTGCTGCAACAGCTTCTCATATGGCTAATGATTTGAGTGTAGGTTTAAAATTAAGAGATATAAGAAATTTTAATGTTGAAAGTTTAAGCGATAATAGTGCCGTATGTACAGCAATAGCAAATGATATAGGATACGATAATATATTTTATGCACAACTCAAAAATAAAATTTCTAAAAATGATCTTCTTATAGCAATTTCATGTAGTGGAAATAGTACAAATATTCTCAAAGCTGTTGAGTACGCAAAACAACAAGGAACTACTATAGTTGGAATGACAGGCTTTGATGGCGGTAAGTTAAAAGAACTTGCAGATATAAAATTTCATATAGCGACACAAAAAGGAGAATATGGTTTAGTTGAAGATATGCATATGATTCTTGATCATATTCTTTACAGTTACTATATCTCTTTAAAACCAGAAACAAAATCTACATATACTATGGAATAAAAATGATTAAAGTAGCAATAGCAGGTTTTGGAAAAATTGGACAAGTTCGGGCAAAAGAGATTGCTAAAAATGATTACACAGAACTTGTAGCAGTTTATGACATAAATAAACCTGTTGAACTCGATTCTAAAGTCATCTTTTGTGAAACATATGAAGAACTTTTAGCACAGGATGTTGATGCAGTATTTATATGTGCATTTAATGATGTTTTAGCAAACTACACATCAGATGCACTTGAAGCTGGGAAACATGTTTTTTGTGAAAAACCACCTGCACGAACTACCGTTGAATTAGAACGAGTGATAGCTGCAGAAAAAAAAGCGGGGAAAATTTTAAAGTATGGTTTTAACCATAGATATCATTACTCGGTGATGGAAGCAAAAAAGATCATTGAATCTAAAGAGATGGGCAAATTACTTTGGCTTAGAGGAGTTTATGGTAAGGCAGGAAGTATTGATTATCATAAAAACTGGAGAAACTATCGACATATTTCAGGTGGGGGTATACTCATAGATCAAGGGATACACATGCTTGATCTTATGAGGTATTTTTCAGGTCAAGATTTTGTACATATTAATAGTTTTGTAACAACCTCTTATTGGGATGTTGAAGCAGAAGATAATGCTTTTGCTATTATGCAGTCAGAGGATAAAGTTACGGCTATGTTACACTCTTCTGCAACACAATGGAAACATAAGTTTTTGCTTGAGATGTGTTTTGAAGAGGGGTATATCAATCTTGATGGTATTTTATCTGGAACAAGAAGTTATGCACCTGAAAAACTAGTCATTGGTAGAAGAGAGTTTGAAGATATCACTTTTGCTATGGGAAAACCAAAAGAGACAACTACATGGTTTGAAAATGATGATTCATGGAAATTAGAGGTTGATGAATTTGTAGATGCTGTACGCAATGGTGGTACAATAAAAAATGGAACGAGTAAAGATGCATTTGAGACCTTGCAACTCGTTGAAAGAATATATGAAAACTCAGGATTTTACAGTGATAAGTAGTTTAACTGTTGGTGTTACTACTGTAGCATTTTCAAAAGATGCAGAGCTGATAAATGAACTGAAAAATATAGGTTTTCAAAAAATTTTTATAAATGAACCGCAACGTCGATTTACCAACGAGGAACTTATTGAGTTTTTATCGCAATGTGACGCAGCTATTGTTGGTCTTGATAAGATTACAGATGAAGTACTATCGCAAGTTCCAAAACTAAAAGCTATATCAAAATATGGCGTTGGATTAGACAATATAGATTTTGCAGCATGTAAAAAATATAATGTAGAAGTATTACATACACAAGGGGTCAATAAAAGGTCTGTATCAGAACTTGCACTGGGTTGTATGTTAAGTCTTAGTCGAAATATTTATGTAACATCCAATGAGCTTAAAAGAGGTCAATGGAATAAAAATGGTGGTACACAAATAAGTGGTAAAACTATCGGCATTATTGGTGTTGGGCATATAGGAAAAGATATGGTAGAGCTTTTAAAACCATTTAGATGTAAGATATTGGTAAATGATATTATAGAGCAAGATGAATATTATCAACAACATGATTTACAACTTGTTACAAAAGAAGAGATTTACAAAAATGCAGACATTATAACGATACATACTCCACTAACAGATGAGCTACAACATTTTATAAACAAACAAGCGTTATCTATGATGAAACCTAGTGCTATAGTGATAAATACGGCACGTGGAGGGCTTATAGATCAAGATGATTTGAAGTGGGCGTTACAAAACAATATCATCGCAGCAGCGGCAATAGATGCGTATGAAGTGGAACCTCCACAAGATAATGAACTGATTGCTTTACCAAATTTGATCACTACACCGCATATAGGTGGTAATGCTAATGAGGCTGTCAAAGCTATGGGTAGAAGTGCTATAGAAAATATAGTAAATTTTTTTAATGTAGGTTCGTATGACAATTAATTTCAAAGATCAACGTGTGCTTGTAACGGGTGGAACACGAGGGATTGGTTATGAGATAGCCAAGCAGTTTTTAGATGCAGATGCCCAAGTAGTAGTTACTGGTACTTCAATGCATAAAACAGAAAATATAGATACACGCTTATACTATGAACAACTTGTGATAGACAAAGAGCAAGATTGGCAAGAGAGTGTCAAAAAGATTGTAGATAGCTATGATGGGTTTGACATTTTGATCAATAATGCAGGGATAAATAAGGTCAATAAAATCTTTGAAACAAATGTTCAAGATATAGAGGAGATATTATTGACAAATTTAACTGCCCCAATTTTTATTGTTGCAGAAGTTTCAAAAAAAATGAAAGAACGAAAAAAAGGGTATATTGTAAATATAGGATCGATCTTTGGAGTAGTGAGTAAAACAGGAAGAAATCCTTACACCGCGAGTAAAGCAGGTTTAATAGGCGTTACTAAAACAATGGCAATAGACTTAGGTGAAGATAATGTTTTGGTAAATTGTATATCTCCTGGATTTGTAGATACACAACTAACCAGAGCAGTGCTTGGAGAAAAAGCTATGTCTGAAATCTCTTCGAGTATCCCTATGAAAAGATTGGCAGGTGTATCTGATATCGCTCCAACAGTACTGTTTATGTGCTCTAAGTACAATAGTTATATAACAGGTCAAAACATTATAGTTGATGGAGGATTTACACTTGAATAGATTGGATATATTCTCAGACAAAGATACTTATGAATTGGTTTTAGATGTTGAGACTAATGTAGTAAATGATTTACTAAAAGATACCAAAGCTATAGTGATAGATAAAAATGTTTTAGAGTTATACAAAAATCAATACTGTTTTGAAGATGAAAAGCTCATTCTCATAGATGCTCTTGAGTGGAAAAAAACTCCAGAGGAGGCATTGAGAATATGTGAAGAGATTATGCTCAAAGGTGTAAAAAGAAAAGATAAAATCGTTGCAATTGGTGGTGGAATTACACAAGACTTAGTCACATTTGCAACAAGTGTACTGTACAGAGGTATAAAGTGGGTTTGGCTACCAACTACTTTGTTGGCTCAAGCAGATAGTTGTATAGGTGGAAAAAGCTCACTTAACTATAAGTCATGGAAAAATATTATAGGGAATTTCTATCCACCAGAAAAGATTATAGTGCAGTCTGACTTTTTAAATACATTAAGTGATAAAGATATCCGATCAGGCATAGGTGAAATTTTGAAAGTGCATCTTTTATCTGGTGTAGCAGCGACAGAGTCTATTGTAGAACAGCTAAAAACTTATAAAGACGATCAAAGCATTATGTCAGAAATGATTCTAAACTCTTTGAAATTAAAAAACAAAATATTAGAAATTGATCCACTCGATCAAGGATTAAGACTGAAAATGAATTATGGGCATTCTTTTGGTCATGCACTCGAAGCTGCCACAAATTTTGCAATACCACATGGTATAGCTGTAACAATTGGTTTAGATATAGCAAACTATATAGCTTTTAAATACAATCACCTTACAGAAGCAGAGTTTTTAAAACTACACTCCTTAATAAGTGACAATTTAGAACAAGATGATTTTGTTGTTTTTGAATTTAAGGATTTTCTAGAAGCATTACAAAAAGATAAAAAGAATGATGCTCAAAATTATAATCTGATTATCCCTGTAGCATATGGTGAAGTTGCGTTAACACCATTTAAAATGGATCAAAATACTGAGAGTTTATTTCATGAGTATTTTGAACATTTTTATCAGTAAAAGTAGGTAGAATGAAAAAAGTAATCGCTATGGTACCTGCAAGAATAGGCAGTAAGAGAGTGCCTAAAAAAAATTTGAGACTTATTGATGGGAAACCTTTGATAGCTTACATTTTAGAGACATTAAAGCAAGTAGATATATTTGATAAGATATATCTCAATGCTGATGATCTTGTTTTTGAAAAGATTGCCCAAGAGTACGGCGTGGAGTTTTATTATAGAAAAAAAGAGTTTGCTACAGATAAGTCTACTAATGATGAATTTGCTTTAGATTTTATGAATAATGTAGAAGGGGATGTTTTATTACAAATTCTCCCAACATCTCCCTTGATAACAGCTACAGAGATAGAAGATTTCACTCATTATATGCTTGATAATAATTTAGAGACATTGATAAGTGTTGAGCATAAACAGATCGCTTGTACGTATAATGATAAGCCATTAAATTTCGATAAACTTAAAAAAAATCCGCCATCTCAAGAGATGACACCTATTAAAGCGTATGCAACTGTATTGATGGGTTGGGATTACAACGCTTTTAAAAACAATATGCATCGTTTTGGCAGTGCATATCATGGTGGTGATAGTAAGACTGCGTACTATCAAGTCAAAGGGTTATCAACGATCGATATTGATAATGAAGAAGATTTTGTATTGGCACAAACAATTATCAGTGCTAAGAAAAGTACATTGAATCATAAAGTCGAATATTATTCGTAAAAACAAGGAGTAAAGTTTGATAGTAATTATTGGTGGAACTTCTGGTATAGGGTTACAAACAGCGCAGTATCTAAAAGCACAGAATAAAGATGTACTTGTTGGCGGTCGTCATACTATCAAAGATGATATAGATTATAAATTTCTAGATGTCACAGATGAAGCATCAATAAAAGCATTTTTTGAAGCTATAGCATCTTCACCGATTGAAGCCTTAATTTACTCTGTTGGAATTACAATAGGACAAAAATCTATCAAAGAGTTTGATAAAAATATTTTTGAAAATATTATTGATGTAAATGTAACTGGTGCTTTGTTGTGTTTGAAGTATGCATATGATTCACTTGCAAAAAATAAGGCAAAAGTTGTTATTGTAAACTCTTTAGCAAGTAGAACTTTTAGTGCATTTTCAGGAGTAGAATATACGATGTCAAAAAGTGCGTTAAGTGGTAT
Organism: Sulfurimonas sp.; assembly: GCF_050296975.1. Taxonomy (GTDB): domain Bacteria; phylum Campylobacterota; class Campylobacteria; order Campylobacterales; family Sulfurimonadaceae; genus Sulfurimonas. The sequence goes on along the minus strand of NZ_JBNKRX010000003.1, from coordinate 42,454 downwards.
GGTGAAACAATTAAGTGTAGAGTTTGCCGAAGATAATATTATGATAAACTCCATTTTTCCAAGTATGACTGCTACGCCAATGTTGGTCGAAAATGTCTCAAAAGAGAAGTTAGCACAGATAGAAAAAACTATACCTATGAAAAGGGTTGCTAAGCCATTAGAGGTTGCAAAAGCTATAGAGTTTTTAATAAGTAAAGATAACACCTATATGACAGGATGTGGAATAGATTTAAATGGTGGACAGTTTTTAAATGGATGACTATAGTAAGTATATAATTGGTGCTTACGCTACCTCTCCAACACTCAATGAATGGAAAGAGGAAAAAGAGATAGAGTACTATGAAGAGATTAAAAAGAACCTAAATATCAAAGGTTTAGAACTCCCTTTTTGGGGAACTCTTCATGAGTATAATGAAGAGTTATTTTTAACTCTTTTAGATAAGCGTTGGCAATATGTTGTGACAACTTTGCCAGGGACTATGAAATCTTTAAGTCAAAATCCAAATTTCGGGGTAGCTTCTGATGATGAGGATGGACGAAAAGAGGCTATAAAATTTTTAAAGTCTGCAAATGCAGCTATTAAAAAAATTAACGATTTTTTTGGAGAACAAAAGGTTTTTAATGTTGCTTTAGCAACAGCACCAAGTTTAGCAGCCACAGGGGTTAGCAGTTCCTCAAAGGCACTTATAAAGTCATTGGAAGAGTTGGTTACTTTTGATTGGCAAGGTGCGCAGATAGTGATAGAACATTGTGATAGTGGGAGAGCAGATCATATCGTTAAAGGTTTTTTATCTTTAGAAGAAGAGATTGAAGCTGTGCAATATATCAATAAACATTGTAACCAATCTATCGGATTTACAGTGAACTGGGCAAGATCAGTTTTAGAAAGACGGGATGTGAGTACACCAAAAGAGCATATAAAACTATTAAGTGAGTTAAATTTATTGAAAGGTTTGATGTTTTCAGGTACTAGTGCAAACAGTATAGATTATGGGAGCTGGAGTGATCTTCATTTGCCTATAGCAAAAGAATCAGGGATAAGTTTTTATGAGGAGAGTTCCTTATTAACATCACATGTAATTAAAGATTGTTTACTTCACGCTCATGCTCAAGAGCTTAACTATCTTGGGGTTAAAGTGCTTTCAATGCCAATTGGTGATAGTTCAATGCAAAGAAGAATAGGACTCAATCGCGATACATTAAAAGTTGTAGATAAAATACTAAAGGAGATTCAATGAAATCAAAAGAACAAAACGGCTTAAAAGCTGATGCAGATGTGCCTAATATTTTAAAGCAAGATGGCGTCTCACATTCAGTTTTTGATATGGCAAATCAGGAAATCACACATATACCAGATATAATTGAAAAGTATGGAAGAGAAACATCTTGGTCACATACGCTTGTTGATACAGAATCAAATTCGGCAACACTTATATGTCAACTCCCAGGAGAGGGCAATAGACGACATCATCATCCAGATTGGAATGAGTGGTGGTTTATTATTGAAGGCACTTGGGAATGGGATATTGAGGGTGAAAAGAAGGTCATCAAACAGGGTGATTTAGTGTTCATGCAAAAAAATAGAAAACATAAAATTACAGCTATAGGGGATAAAGTGGCTATTAGAATAGCAGTAAGTAGATACGATGTAGCACATGTGTATGAAAAAGAGGATTATGAAAGTTAACTTGTTTGGACATTTAAATTTATGAGAACAATTTTAATATATGGTAATTGTCAGAGTGGAAATATTTCACGCATACTCAATTCAGTTTGTGAGGATGTGAATATTCACACACTAACGCAAGTTCAAAGAATCGATAAACTTGATTATTTTGAGGAAATCATTCCATATATTGAAGAGGCAGATTATATCATTACTCAAAATATATTAGATGTTGAAAAAACACCTTTTAAACGCATTATTCCATATATGAAAAAAGATGCACAAGTCATTTTTTTTGATTCTTTATATAATATAATGTATCATCCAGAACTAATAACGACTAATGAAATCCAAGGTTTATTGATGGGTAAAGTACATGATATTAATATTATTCAAGCTTTTACAAATCATATATCTTTAAAAGATTTTTTAAAAAATGATCCATTTGAAAGAAGTTCATTTTATTCTAAAGATATATATAAAAAAATGTTTGAAACTTCTGTCAATCAATTACAAAACAGACAAAAAAAGTTATTTCAAAAAATTGATGAACAAACTGCTATAAAAATCTCCCATATCGATATAGTACCCTTTATAAAAAATATATATGAAAGTACTCAAGGTGTATACCACTGGGGAGATCAAAATCATCCAAGATTACCAGTATTTATATATCTTGTTGAAGAGTTAATGAAAATGATGAATTTGCAATGTAGTGATGCTATAGAAAAACAGTTTAATATTGAAACTTTTAGTGGTATACACCGTCCATTATATAAATCAGCAATTGAAACATTTGATATTATGGATGCCAATAGAATGTACATATTTGGACAAGAGAAATTCAGTAGAAAAGAATATGTAGAGTTTGCATATGAAAGTTATGCAAACGAAGACAAAACAAAACTAAAGCTTCTTCTTGAGCAAAAGGGATAATAGTTTTAATGCTGAGTTAAAGGAACATACGTTAGTGTTCTGCAGCCGTATATATTATAAAGGATTTAAATAATGGATACATTAAGATTTCGTATCTTATATTATATTTTTGATTGTTTTGGAATTGTAATTAGTATGCCTAGTAATGCTGAATTATATACATCGTATTTGATGGCAAACAACTTCAAAAGAAAATTAAGAAATTTATTTTCAATAAAAAAAATTCACAAAAATTTTCTATTTAGATTTACGCTCCCAGATGATGAAAATAGTATAAATTTATTCAAACTACAGCTGACAATGGATTTTTATAAAGATATGTATTTTAGTTCATATGATGAATTTTTTGCTCTATACCATTTTATGAAAAACAATATAGCTCGAGAAAATATGACGATAGTTGATTTAGGTGGAGGGATGGGTAGATCATCTGTCTTTTTTAATAATTTGTTTCGTTGGTCGAAAAATAAAATATATTTAGTAGATAAAAGTATTACAGTAAATGAAATTAGTGAATCATTTATAGATGGAGAGAGACAATTAAAAGAAACTAGAACAAATTATCACCATAATATGAATATTCAAGACAGTGCATATACTAACAAAGAAGCAATGCTTAATTTTGTTCAAAAAAATAATACGCATAATCTTGAGTTTATCGATTATGATGATTTTACGGATATGGAGTTTGATTTTGACTTGCTATATTCATTCCATTGTGTCGGTTACCATTTTAGTATTAAAGAGTCTATAGAGAAGCTCAATATACTAAAAAAAGCAAAAAAAGGAGCATATTTGATTTATGGTGTTAGAAGAAGTTGTTCAGATATTGATAACTATGAAATACCTAAAACCATTGGAGATGATTTCCAATTTGTTAAAATTTTCAGAGGAAAACACAGACAAAACTTTCTAGTTTTTCAAAAAATAACGTAAAGATTATTTGCTTTAATGTTTTTGCAATAACTCATCTAGATTAACTCGAGGGAGAATTTCTAGTTTGCCACCACGTGTGGCATTACATATTTTGATGTTATTTTTTTCTCCATATTCTTTTAATTTGAGAAAAGCATTTGTTAAACCTTCCATATTTGGAGCATTCCATTTTTCACCCTCTTTTCTATAATCTTTATGAAAATGATTGCTTTCTCCCTCACAAGTTAATACTCTTGATACTTCCAAATCAGATTTTTCTGGTAGTTGAAAATTGAAATCCATTCCAATAAAATAAAGTTCTTTTATCCCCATATATACTGCCATCTGTGCCATTGCATATACAACAGTATTTCCTTTAGCTATACCAGTAAATGGGTTTGTATTAAAGACTGGTAGAGGAGTTGTACTTGAACCACGTGCAATATTGAAATACAGAGCATTTTCTATTTGAGGGTTTTCATATAACATATCAATAGAAAAAAATTTTATCAAGTTTAATTTTTCTATATGATGATGATTTTGTTTATACACGAGATTATCGATGACAAAATAATATGTGGGTCTCCATTGAGTTTCACTAAAAGCTAGATAAATTTTATTTGCAGCAAATGTAATTTCATTTTTTAAAAGATTTAAGTCATTTACAGTTAAACTTGGACCATTTCCGATAATAAATGCCCGTGTAGTTTGTTGTATATACTTGTTCCGATAACGTCGTAAGTCTAAAAAATTTTTATACCCTAAAAAGAAAAATTGTTGACCATATTTAATATAAAAATTTAGATATATCAGATAGAGTTTATAAAAAAACTTATTGAAAGTTATAAAACTTTTTTGAGATTTTAAGAGATTGATGTGAGTATGTGCAAAGCCTATTTTGGAAGATCTTGTATAGTTTAATAGATTTGTATAAATTTCTAGATAATAATTTGGCGAAAGGATAACAATATAATCAAAATCTAGATTTTTTATCTGGTTGGGTTTGAGACAATTCTCATCATCTTTATAAGCATCTATGTATGTAATTTTGTTACAACCTATCGCTCGAAGGTTTTTTGCAAATTGTTTTGATAGATCATTATAAGGTGTCAATAAAATATTTTTTTCTAGCAACTTTTTGAGAGTCGACATCAGACTTTCCTTTTGTTCGTGATAGAAGTGTTGAATATATCTTCAATATTTTTTAGCTTGAACACATCTAATTTTGTTTTGCGAGATAGATTGATAATTTCAATACTGTTTGTATGTGCTATGGTAGCTAAATTTTGAAAAACCTTTTGTTGAATATGTAGATTTGGAGCATTCCATTTTTCACCTTTAGTCCTATAGTTCGTAACAAAATGATTGTTTTCACCATTATAGATAAAATTTTGTCTTCCATCTTCATTAAGTTCACAAAGATTAGATACATTGAAATTAAAATCTATCCCTAAAAGATAAATTTGTTTTATCCCCATATATATTGCCATTTGAATCATGGAGTATATTACGGTACTTCCCCAGTAAAAATTTTTAGGAGAATTACCAAACTGAGGAAAATTTTTTTTGTAAGGAGAAAAATTAAGACGATAATATATTGCATCTTTAATTGGTGGAGCATATCTTTTTGTATATGTAGGAAAAAACTTTTTTAGTTTAATTTGTGATAGGTGCTCATAATTTTGTTGAAAAACAAGATCGTCTTCAACAAAATAATAAGTAGGTCTCCAAGAAGTTTTTTCAAATGCTAAATAGATTTTATTTGCTGCGAAGGTGATTTCATTTTGAAGTAATTCTAAATCACTGATAGATAAACTAGGACCATTTCCTATGATAAAAGCTCTTTCATGTTTATGTAGATTATGAAGTTTTTGTAATTGTTTTGCATTTCTCCCGAAATAGAGTTCAAAATCTATTTTTTTATTTTGTATAGTTGGTACATTTGTTTTTCGTAAAATTTTATAAAGATATAAATTTTGTGTAAGTAGGTTCTTCTGGGGTATATAAAAATATATTTTATTTTTAGGGATATTTAATGCGATATATTCTTTATATATCTCTTGAAAATATTCTGTAGCACAAATGATTACTTTATCGTACTCTTGTTGTAAAAGTTGTTGAGGGTTGATGATGTTTTCTGCCTGAGCAGATTTGTCAACATATCCAAGAAAAACAAAAGAGTGTTTTTCTTGTAAAGATTTACTAAAAGTAATATTGTTGTCATTATATGGGGCTAGAAAAATTTTTTCATTCATAAACAACTAGCCCTTTTTTATGATTTATTATAGCTATATGTTGTTGGGTCGTTTTTAAATACTGAATGATAGTATCTGTAATATCATTAGCAAAAACTGCACTTGCTACAATCACTACATCATTTTTTTCAAATATTATCTCATTAAGAGATAAAACATCAAAATCTAAAAATTTAAATGAATGAATTTGTGCTTTTGTATCAATGATAGCTTTAATTTGAAGCTCTTGCATAATAGTATGTGTTAGTAACTCTGTAGCAAATTGTCCAGCTCCATAGATATAAATATTATTGTATTTTGGCAGTTCTTCAAATGTTTTTATAATAGAATTAATTGCAACATTATTCACACTTTTTATGTTAAATCCATTAACTTTGGAGATAAATCCTGGTTCTATCAGTGTGATTGTCCCATTGATCCAAGTTATCTCATCTATTTTATATGAAAGATCATTTTTACTATTTAAATAAGATTCGTAAACTCCAAGCTCTTTTATACTTTGTATATCTTGATTTTTGATGATTTTTTGTTTTGAATTTTCATATGATCCCTCGTCATAAAAAAGTTCTCCAAGAAAGTGAGCTTCTTTAGATGTAGGAAAATCGATAATTCTTGCAAGCATTTTCAATAAGCTTTCACGAGTAAAAAGCTTTTGACCTATATTATATTCTTTTGCAATTGTGAAAAAGCTGTTGACACCATTATCAAAACTTTCTATGATATTTGAAAAATCTTTATCTTGCATCTCTATAGTAGTTGTTTGCGGAGATATAGTTCCATCTTCATTTTCTTGATAGCAAAGTGTTGTTTGATGATTTCCATTGAGAAGAATCTCTATAAACTCAGGAGTTCTTCGTATAGTTTCGATCAAGTTTTTTGTAGTAGAGGTATAAGGAAAGAAAGTAAAAACTTTATCATGCAACATAGTTTTAAAACCTGATTCATGCATATATAAAAGTACATTGAGTTGGTTTGGTATCTCCATAGCATTTTTTATGTTTTGTAAGATACTCCCTGTCCCACCAAACTCAACAAGAAGAGATTTTTGTGAAAAATTGAGTGAAGAAAGATATTTTTGAAATAGAAGTTTTTCGGATTTGATGTTTTTTTGTATCTCAGAGATACGTGTATTTAAATCACTTGCAATAATATTGACAAAGGACTCCCCATGAAAAACAATTTTACTAGCATCTTTGATAAGAGTGTTTTGATTAGACGCAATGATTTTATCATGTATAGGGAGTTTCAAAATAGCATACAGGTCTGCAACTTTTAATTTTCTATAAAAAAATAAGTTTATCCCCTCAGTAAATATTTTTTTTTGATCAAGTGAAGGAAGAAGTGTAGATTTTCTAGATGCATAAATAAGATTAAGTTCTTTATCTCGTGTTATTTGTTGCAGTGCATTATAAAAGGTCCTTCCCTCTCTCATAATTGTATTGATTTGAGTAACATCATGTTTTTTGGCAAGTTCATTAATCCAATGACTAAACTCCCATAATAAAGGACCAAAAATGGAAGCACCTAAATTAAAAAAGAATTTTTGTTTTTTATCTTCATAAGGATTGACAATAGAGCTTAAAATTCTTACATTATGCATAGGTGTTAAACTATTTTGCATGTAATTTGATTCAAAGAGTAAACTTTGTTTTAATTGTTCATCAATACAGTAGTGCAAAGTATGGATACCATATTGTTTTGCTTTGGCAACATCATTAGATGGATTGTCTCCAATGTGCAATAGTTGTACATAAGTGATATTTTCATTTTTTACTATATGTTCATACATAGAGCCATTTGCTTTTGTTGCATTACATTCACAAGATATATAAAATTTATCCATAAAAGTTTGTGTATCAAGATTAGAAGGGATAATTTTTTGTAGTTGAGGTTTTGAGAGATACATATCTGAGGTAAAAATTATATTTTTATTATGTAATGTAGCAAGTTCAATCCAGTGAAGAATTTGTTGATTAAAAAAGATATTTTCAGATTCATACAATAATTCAATGTCAATAATGGCAGATATTTGTTCTTTTAGAAGTGGCAATTGTTCATAAATTTCATAAATTGTGACCTCTTCTTTAAAAGAGTATTTTTGTCGTGCACTCTGTTCAGCTTCAATGCGTAATTGTGTAAATGTCTCAGAAGACTCAAAAATATCAAGGACATATTGAGAGTTGCCTACAAGTTTAAAAATATCAGTTGCAAGAGCAACTTTTCTAAATAATAAAGTTTCAAAAAGATCAAAAGAAATTGTTGTAATGGTTGGATCTTTTAGAAAAAGTAAGTATTGTTTTTCAAGAAGACTTGAGCTATAGAGTTGTTTAATTACAGACATATAAAACCTATCTGTTGTATTGTCTTATCAAAGCTTTCATCCACTGATGATTATTTCTATAGTGTGGTGCCGAGATGAAATGTCCATCAACCACTACATCTTCATCAACGTAATTACATCCTGCATTGATAAGATCATCTTTCATCCCTTTATAGCATGTTGCAGTTTTACCTTGCATGATTTTTGCAGAGATTGTTGTCCATGAACCATGACATGTTGTAGCGATAAGTTTTTTTGCATTATCCATATCTTTGATAAATGTTAAAACATCTTCTACTTGACGGACACGATCAGGTCCCTCATGCCCACCTGGAAGTACTACTATGTCAAAATTTTCAGCTTTGAGTTCACTACAAAGAATAGTTGGCTGTACAGTTTGTCCAAGTTTTCCCTGAACTGGTTTATCTCCAGCAACAGCAACTTCTACCTTAATATTTTCCTCTTGTAGTCTATAGTAAGGATAGGTAAACTCACTATCTTCAAAACCTTGACCAACAATGATAACTGCTTTAGACATTAGGCATCTCCTTTTGTGATAGAATGATTATAACCATCTTCATCTTTTGAGATAATTAGAACTATAGAACTCTGTTCACAGTCCTGCGGTGAAATTTCATTTAATTTTTGTATCTTTCCTATAAAAAGTGACTTGGAAAGGAAGGCTATTAAGCTATTTGATGGGTATTGTTTGAGATCTTCAATAGTGGATATCGTTACAATCTCTAACTGAATGTCATTGATCTTTTTATTATTATTTTTTTGAAGTGCTAGTGTTAAATTATTCACTTGATTATAGTGGTGCTTATCTTCATACTCTAGTCCTTGTCGCCCATAAGTATCATCTATACGAGCAAGATCAAATTTATTGACAGGTGTCTCTATCTCTAGGAGTGTTGCACCCTCTTGAGTAGTTGCGACACTTTGATGAAAAACTTTTTTATGAAGAAAAATGCTCTCAAGTGGTTGTAGTATATGTTTGGTGTTAAGTGTATTACATGCAATTTCACCCTCTAAACATACCAATGAGGTGTCTTTATTGATATGGCAATGCATAGAGGTATTGTGTTTATAACTGATGTTTAAAATCCAGATGGCGCACAGATCACTTTCATACAAGAGGTACTCACTCCCCCATGGTTTATTGACTATTAAATCAGTAAAATCTATATCGCATAACTTATCACTGTATTGAATGTTGTCTAAAGCATTTTGATCTTGTGCTGAGAGTTTTACAGAGTGTTTAGTTTGAGACATTTTCTATCTTTATTTGAATTGTATCTTGTGCTTGTTTCAAAATCTCCTGTGCTTTTTGGAGTGTATTTGCAGTAGTGATTATGAAAAGAACTCTTGCAGCGCAGTCAGTATAGTTGCGTACATACTCACCTACATTTTTTGCAACTATAATCTCTTCAACACCCTCGATATTTTTTGCATCTTCAAGACCATTGATTGCTGTAATTTTTCCACTTTTTGGCCATAGAGAACCTGTTGTACCAAATTTATGAAGTGTGTCTTGTAAGAGTGTTTTTTCAAATGGTTTTTGAATAGCTGTTAAAATAGCAGCTTTGAGTATATTTTTTCCTGTACTTCTAGGGACAAGGTATTGACAATCAAAGCCACCAGAGTGTCTGACAGTCAGTTCTATCACTCTTGGACCATCAGCTGTATAGATAGTATCGAGTTTAACAGCTCCTGCTTCTATATTTAAATCTTTTGCTAAATTTTCTGCCAATATATATAGCTCTTCTTGTTGTGTTCGTGAAAGTTGTGTTGGGTGTTGTAAACCAAGTTCAATTGGATAGTCATTTTCAAAGGTAAAAAGACGATCAGTTATAAAACCTCTATGGAAGTTTGAATCTATATCTACTAAACACTCTACAGTTTGCTCTACACCTTGCCACATCTGCTCAACAAGAACAATTTTATATTTTTGAAGATTTTGTTTGATGAATGTTATAAGTTCATCAGAGTAGTTTGAAAATATTTTCATATCACGACTACCACAATTGTTTGTAGGTTTCACGATCACTGGAAAATGGAGTGTTTGCAGTTTTTCTTCAATTTTATCTAAATCTTGAATGATGAGAAATTGAGGTGTTGGATAACCAAGCTCTTGTAATTTTAAACGAAATTGATCCTTATTTTTTACAAGTAATGCAGTCCTTAGGTTTACCCCTTTTAGACCTAACTCTTGATTCATAGCGGCCATAGTTTCTGGTGCATCTATACCAGCTGCAAGTACACCTGAGATATTGAGTTTACAATCACGAAGGTAGTTTAGATGCGCTTCTATATCAAAAACATCAAGTTCAAGAAAAATATCTGAGAGCTCTTTTGCAGGGCAGTTTGGATTATAGTCGCTGACAATGGTTTTAAGACCAATTTTTTGCGCTTCTCTAATGAGTGGAATTTGTAAAAAACCACCACCAATTACCCATAAATATTTTTCATTCATTTTAACTCTTCTAGTATTTTTTTTGCTAAAAAGTATTTGCTAAATTTCAATTTTAAGCGTTCATATATTGCATGTGTTTGTACATATTTGATCTTTTGAGTAAGGCTTGTTTTATCAATATCATTTTGATGTAAAGAGGTAAAAATTTTGTTTTTTTCTAAATAATCAACAATAGATTGTTGATTGTCAGCTACTTGAATGTTGATAAACATTTTTTTCAAAGCCATCACTTCAAAAAGAGTCCCACCACTTGCACAAATAATCAAATTTTGTTTTGCTAAAACTTTGGCAACACTCTTTAAATCGACAAGAAGAGTTATATCTTTACTCGATTCTAAGCTTTTAATATGTGGGTTTACTGAGGTTGTGAGAATACTTATCTGATATTTTGCATTAATCTTTTTAAGAATTTTTGCAATCTTTAGTGAAAGGTTTTTAGTATCATTACCACCTAACATAATAGCGATATTGTTGTGTGCTTTCGTAGCTTTGTATTTTCTAAAAAATTCATCTCTGAGTATTGTGTATTTAGCACCGCAAAAAAGCTTTGTAGTTTTTGGTAGTAGATTGTTATAAAAGGATTTATCTATGTGAAAACCATGATTTAAAACAATGTTTGCATGGTGTTGATTAAATGTATCATCAAATGCTAAAACTTTAGCTTTGGTATGGTGTAGCAGTTTTTTTTCAAATAGAGCATCAATTTTATAGGAGTCTAAAATGACAAGGTCAAAGTTTTTTTTATTGGTTAATTTGATGAGTTCGGTTACTTTATTTGAAGAAAGAGGGTGAATGCTAAAACCCTCTTTGAGTATCTTTTTATTGATATTTCCTTTTAAGTTCCGTACAGCAAATACAAGCTCAATGCTCCCATTTAATTCATGAAATCGTTTTGCGAGGGTGAGAGAACGCATAACATGCCCAAGACCAATTTTTGCAGAAGAATCGGTGCGAAATAATATTTTTAAAGGTTTATTTTTCAAAACGCTCGCCAAATTTATAATTTTTTTGTGCAACGCTACCTAAAATATCTTTGAGAAATTTTGGGTGCATACCATACCCAGGGCGTACACTTCTAAGGTTTTGCTCTGTAAAGCGTTCCCCTTTTTTTATATCTTTTGCCACATATATACTTCTGGCATAGTTACGACTGTTTTGTTTTGAAGGCGTCATACTATAATCAACTTTTCCAAGTAATTGCTCAGTTTGACGTACTTTTTCTACCATATCTTTAAACTCAATTGCATTCATAGAAAACTCACTATCAGCTCCGCCAATACTCTTATCTATTATGAAATGTTTTTCAATTACTTTTGCACCTAGTGCAACAGCGGTGATAGGTGCTACACTTCCAAGAGTATGATCTGAAAACCCAGCAATAACATCAAAACGGGAGTTGAGGTCTGGAATTGTTAGAAGATTGGCATCTTTGAGTGGTGCTGGGTACTCACTTGTACATTTGAGCAAAATGATTTGTTCATTGCCTACTTTCTTACATATCTCTACTACTTCTGATATCTCATTCTCTAGAGCTATTCCAGTTGAGATTATGATAGGTTTGCCTTGTTTTGCAGTGTATTCAATCAAGTCATAATCTGTAATCTCATAAGACGCTATTTTGTATGCAGGGGGGTCAAACTGTTTTAAAAAATCTACAGCAGATTTATCAAAGGGTGTTGAAAAAATATCTATACCAATCTCTTTTGCATAGGCAAATAAATCTTTATGCCATTGCCAAGGGGTATATGCTTTTTTATAGAGATCGTAAAGGTTTTCTCCATCCCAGAGATTACTCCCTTTGACGATAAAATCATCCTCGTGGCAATCAAGTGTTAAGGTGTCTGCTGTATATGTTTGCAATTTAACTGCATTCACTCCAGCATCTTTTGCTGCTTTTATAGTGTCAATAGCTGTTTGCAAGGAGCCGTTATGATTGGCAGACATTTCAGCAATGATATAAACGCCATCTTTTTCAAGATCAAAACTGCCTATTTTCAAGACTCTCCCTTCTTAAGTTTTCTCTGCACTACCTCATACATAATCTCAGCCATCTCCCAATCTTCAAGGGTATCAATATCTTGAACCATATATCTTGGCAATATTATAGGGATACTATCGGACCCAAAGGCTATATCTTTAGCTTTGTTTGTGAGGTTCTCAAAGTAAAAAGCACCAGCATCTTGATACGCAACTTCGAGGTCCTGACTTCTGCTTGTAAAAAACTCAGGGGTAAACATTTCACATCTGTTTTCTGGTGTAATTTTAAATGTTCTTTGGATTGGAAAAGGTATAGATGTAACGCTAAATGCCATATGTGCATCAGAATTTTGTAGTGTTTTTAAGCCCTCTTGAAGATACGCTGGTGTCAATAAAGGTGCAGTTGCATAGAGTGTACAGCAATACTCAAAAGTGATACCTTGATTTTTGTAAAACTCTAAAGCATGTTCTACAACAGCACCAGTTGCTGTAAAGTCATCACTTAACTCTTTTGGACGGATAAAGGGGACTTGGGCACCATATTCTCTAGCAGTTTTGGCAATCTCTTCATCATCTGTAGAAACTATGATTTTATCAAAAAGATTACTGTTTTTAGCAGTTTCGATACTATAGGCAATGAGTGGTTTTCCAAAAAAGTCTTTTATATTTTTTCTTGGTACTCTTTTACTTCCACCCCTTGCAGGTATAATCGCTATAACAGACATTAGAATGTGCATCCTCGGTAAGAAAATTTTTCTAACACTTCTAAAACAGTATCTGCAACATATTTTGCATCCTCCATATTCATGGAATGATTACATGGTATGGAGATTTCACTTTTATAAAAATCGTTTGCTACATCTAAGACAAACTCACCAAACTTTTCTTTATAAAAACTATTTTGATAAATTGGTTTATAATGCACTTGTACACCGAGCCCCTTAGTTTGTAACTCTTGAAAAATTTCTTCTTTAACGCAGTGAAGTTCTGGATTTAAAATAAGTGGGTAAAGATGTCTAGAACTTTTTTGATATGGTTCTATTTTTTGTGTCAAAAAAAGTTTACAATCTTGAAATCTTTGGTCGTAATAGGAAGCTATTTCATTTCTTGTCTTTACAAAGCGATCAAGTTTTTTTAGCTGTGAGATACCAAGTGCAGCAGCAACTTCTGTAAGGCGAAAATTATAACCCATCGCTACCATATCAGAGTTCCATAATTGTTTTTTTACAACTCCATGTGATCGAAAAAGTTTTAGTTTTTCAGCGATGATTGGATCGTTTGTAACAACAGCACCCCCTTCACTTGTTGTAATAGGTTTGATCGCATGAAAACTAAAAATGGTTGCATCTGCAAAAGAGCCTACTTTTTCTTCACTTATACTTGAACCAAGTGCATGTGAAGCATCTTGAAGAACTAAAAGATTGTGTTTTTTCGCAATCTCTTTAATTTTTTCAATCTCTACAGGCTTTCCCCCAAAATCTACAGGAACTATCGCTTTTGTTTTGGGTGTAATAAGTGCTTCAATCTTGTTTTCATCGATGTTGCCATCAAGTTTCACATCACACCAGATCGGTTTTGCACCAAGTGTAACAAACATATTGGATGTAGCGACAAAACTTATAGGGGTTGTTATGATCTCGTCATTATCTTGAATTTCATAGACACTGTAAAGGGCTTGTAGTGCAGAAGTGGCAGAGTTAAATGTTATCGCATATTGTGAGTTTGTATAGTTGCATAGAGCTTGTTCAAACTCTGCTACTTTAGGTCCTTGTGCTAAAAAATCACTTTTGAGTGTTTGAACTACAGCTTCAATATCATCATCTTCAATCAATTGTGAAGAGTAACTTAGCATCAATCTTCCCCTTTTTTAGAGAGGAAAATTTTTTCTAGAAGTTCAGAGGCACTGAGCCAGATAGTATTGTTTTTTGAATTGTATTCAAAACCAGTTGGAACATTTTTTCCTTTTTCTTGAAGATTATTTGTAAAGTAGTCTATCTTTTCACTAAAAGTGATACTTGGTTGAATAACATAATGATCGTCAAACTCTAAAGTGAGATGGGAATCATCTTGTGGACACATCACCTCATGCAGTTTTTCCCCTGGACGTATCCCTATTATCTTTTGTGGAAGTTTAGGTGCTAAAGCTTTTGCCATATCAGTCATTTTCATTGAAGGGATTTTTGGTACAAATATCTCTCCCCCTTGCATTCGTTCGAGACTTTTTAAAACAAAAGCAGCAGCTTCTGGCAATGTAATCCAAAAACGCGTCATATTTGGTTCTGTAATCGGCAGCTCCGTAGCACCTTCATGAAGTAGTTTTTGAAAAAATGGGATTACTGAGCCACGAGAAGCAAGAACATTTCCATAACGCACTACAGAAAATTTGATGGCATGATCCCCTCTGATGTTGTTTGCAGCTACAAATAATTTATCGGAAACTAATTTTGAAGCACCATAAAGATTAGCAGGTGAAGCAGCTTTATCTGTTGAGAGTGCTATTGTAGAAGGTACACCATTATCTATACAAGCATCTATAACGTTTTGTGCCCCCATAACATTTGTTTTGATACACTCCATTGGATTATATTCTGCTATTGGAACATGCTTTAAAGCAGCTGCATGGATTACGATATCTACATCTTTCATAGCTTTTTGAAGTCTTTGTAGATCACGTACATCACCTATAAAATAACGCATACAAGATTCATTAAAAGTTTGTGCCATTTCAAACTGTTTTAATTCATCTCTGGAAAAGATAATAATTTTTTTTGGTTTGTAGTTTGCTAAAACAGTTTGAACAAATTGTTTGCCAAAACTACCAGTACCACCAGTGATAAGGATATTTTTTCCATTAAGCATCTGCAACCTTTATTTCAAAACTATATTATAGTAGCAAAAACAATATCATAGAATACTAAAAAAATAATATAAATTGTCGATTTGGAGTTAAGAAACTATAATTATGAAAGATAATTACCTAAAAAGGATTTATTATGGGTATTAGTTCATTAGGAGCTGGATCAAGCATATTGACACAAGATGTTTTAGATCAGTTAAGAGCTGCTGACGAGGCAACAAAAATTACACCTTTAACTACGAAAATTGCAACAGAGACTGCGAAACAAAACGAGTTAGAAATTATAGATGCCAATATGACAAACTTGGTTGATAGCATCACTGATATTACATCTGTAGATCTTTTTGATGAGCGTAGTGTAACAACAAGTGGAACATCGGTTGAAGTAAGTGCTTCAGCTAACAGTGATATACAAGATTTTGTTATGAATGTTTCTGTTCTAGCAACAAAACAGATTGAAGAGTCAGGTTCGTTTTCTTCAGAGGATGACCTAGTTGGTGGTGGTTCTTCAGGTCAAATCAACTTAAATATAGATGGTCAAGACTATACTATAGATTATACAGATACAACTACATTAAAAGAGTTAAAAAATCTGATAAATGATGTAGCAGGTGATAGTGTTGATGCGACACTTTTAAATGTTGGGACTGGTGATGTAAGACTTGTAATCTCATCTGCAAACACTGGGAGTACTCAAGACATTACAATTACAGATGTAAGTGGAACAATTGATTCAAATATTACTTCTGGATTACAAGCACTCCAAACTGGAGTTGATGCTGAATTCACATTCAATAATGGTTCAACAATTACTCGTTCAAGTAATGAAATAGATGACCTTATCACTGGATATACAATTACACTTACAGAAACTGGTGAAACAAGTGTATCTGTAGCACAAAATACAGATACGATTGTTGAAAAATTAAATAACTTTGTAGATAAATATAATGCAATAATGACAGAGTTAATGAGTGTAACACAATCAAGTACAGAAGAAGCTGATAGAGGGTTATTTTCAAGTGAAAGTATCATTAAAGGGTTGCAAAGCACTCTAAGAAATATGATGGAAAGTGTTGGTGAAGGTGTAGATAGTCTGATGAATTATGGATTTGATATTGATAAAGATGGTGTTATGACATTTGATGAAGATACCTTTTTGACAGCACTGAATGATAATCCAGATAATGTTCAAGCATTTTTTAATGGTGGTGACTTTACAAATTCAGATTCAAGTGTTACAACTCTAACTGGTGCGTTCAATGAGATATCTACAATTGTGGAAGGATATACAGAGTATAATGCAATATTGGACACATTTACAGAAAGTATTACTGATAAAATCTCTTCTTTAGAAGAGAGAAAAGCTACAGAAATTGAACGACTAGACAGTAAATATGAAATTATGGCCAAAAAGTTTGCAGCATACGATTTGATAATTAGTCAGTTCAATACTATCTCAACAATGTTCTCAGATATGGTTGCAGCACAAAGTAGTTCTAGTTAACTAAAGAATAAACCTTAGTTGCCGATTTAGGTACTATAAATAAATGAAAAAAGATAGGAACAAAAGAAAAGGATTTCAAATGAACACAGCAGCTCATAATATTTATGCACAGAACAACGTAGCAGTAGAATCTCCTGCTAAATTGATAGAGATGTTATACGAGGGGGTATTACGTTTCAATGCACAAGCAAAACGTTCTATGGAAGATGGAAATATTGAGAAAAAAGTTTATTGGATTAATCGTTCAATAGCAGTAATTTCTGAACTTATAACAATTTTAGATATGAAAGCTGGAGCGATTTCAGCATATTTAAGTGGATTGTACAATCATGAGTTACAACTTTTAGCTCAAGCAAATATTGAAAACAGTACTGAAAAAATAGATGAGTGTAGTAAAGTGTTCAAAACTCTTCTTGAAGCTTGGAGAGAGACTACATATGTGGCTTAAGCAATTTAAAATTGCAATTATAGAAAAAAATGTCGAAAAGCTCGAAAAACTGATGGGTGAAGTCCCATCTTTACAGTCTAAAGAGGAGTTAGAAGAAGCAATAGCACTTCTTAAGGAAGCCACAGACTTAGTACAAGGGTTAAAAGATTCTACAGCAGAATCGATGGCTCAAATTAAAAAAAATATTAACTTCTTGAAATCTACACAAGAGGGAAGGGCACATAAGTTAGACATTAAGTCGTAATTTATTTCTTTTTTATCCCAAAATTTAAACTTCTAATGGTGTAATCAGTTACAACGGCACCTTTTCTCATAGTTAAAATATGCTGTAGGGCATCGGCTATATCAGTAGCTAAAAGTTTTTCACTATCATTTTGGGTTACATCAAAATGGAGTTCATCATAAAAACTACTTTGCGTCATATCTGGGTTGATGTTAGTGATACTTAGATCAGATTTTCGAGTCTCTTCAAAAAGTGAATCGCTAAATGCTTTAAGCCCCGCTTTTGTAGCAGTATAAACCCCTGCAAATTTACTAGCTCGTAAAGCCTCAATCGAGTTAATATTGATGAGGTAACCCCCATTTTTTTTGAGGCTTCGCAGAGTTGCATTTGTAAGTAACATAGGGGCAGTGAGATTTAAAAAAGTCATCTGTGAGATAGTTTTTGCACTAAGCTCCTCATGTGGAGCAAACTTCCCAAAACCAGCACAATTAATGAGTATAAAAACCTCCTCTTTTTTGAGTTGTTCGGCAAGTTGAAGGGTTTGTTTTTCATCGCTGAGATCACATTGCAAGGCTTTAAAATTAACTTGATTAAATAAAGCTTCATCAATGTTGCGGCTAACGCCTGTAACATTAAAACCAAGTGCTAAGAGACGTTTTGTTAGCGCTTGTCCTATCCCGCTACTTGCACCCGTAACTATTGCGTTTTTCATCAAAAACTCCTATACTACTACCATGAAAAATATTTATATAACCGATCTCGATCATACATTTTTACGAAGCGATTTATCTGTAAGTGATTATACTAAAAAAATATGGAACTCTTATGAAAATCACTCCATCCTCTCCATTGCAACTGCTAGAACATATAAAAAAACGATGCAGTTTATGCAAGGAGTAAGTATAAACGCTCCAATGATTTTACTTGATGGGGCTTTGATTGCAACAACAAACAGAAAAATAATAGATACAAAATTTATCTCTAAAAAGATGGCAGATGAGATCATAAATGAGGGTGCTAAACTTGGGATTTATCCATTTTTACTCTCTTTACTCGATCAAGAGTTAAATGAAGCATTTAGTTATTCACATACACTCAACAACTACCAAACAGAGATACTTAAGCGTTATGCAAATGATGACCATACACAAGGGTTTAAAAATCTTCGTGCTATGGAAGATAATTTCAAAGTGGTGTATATGGCTGATGAAGATATTTTAGTTGAGTTAAAACAAAGAGTTGAGGCAATATTTGGCAATGAACTCAAATACATCCTAGCACCAGAAGCATATATGGGGTGTTACTTCTTAACTATACTGCATAAAGATGCAGACAAGGCACATGGGATTCAAAGTATAAGTGAAGCAACGGGGTTTGATCTAGGTCGTCTGAGTGTTTTTGGGGATAATCTCAACGATATAGGGATGTTTAACTTGGCAAATATCTCTGTTGCCGTTGCAAATGCCCATGCAGATGTAAAACAGATGGCAAATGTTGTACTGCCACATACAAATGATGAAGATGGTGTTGCAAAATATCTACAAGGACTTAAGAGATGAGTAAAGAATCAAACTTTATCCCAATGGTTATCATCGCCATTTTATTTTTTATTTTTGGATTTGTAACATGGCTCAATGGCTCACTTATCCCTTTTTTAAAAGTGTTGTGTGA
The DNA here is from genome assembly GCF_050296975.1 of Sulfurimonas sp. GTDB lineage: Bacteria > Campylobacterota > Campylobacteria > Campylobacterales > Sulfurimonadaceae > Sulfurimonas. The sequence goes on along the minus strand of NZ_JBNKRX010000003.1, from coordinate 23,203 downwards.
TCTTAATGAGTTTGAAGCACTCTTTGTCACTTTTGCTTTTTATATCTCATATACGGTTATGGCATACCCAATGTCATACCTACTAGAGCTCACAGGATACAAAAAGGGAATGACTTTGGGCTTACTTGTGATGGCAGTTGGAAGTTTGCTCTTTATCCCAGCAGCACTAACACGTGAGTTTGGAATTTTTTTACTTGCTCTTTTTGTTTTGGGAACTGGGCTTACAATACTGCAAAGTGCATCAAATCCTTACATAGTTTTACTAGGTCCCATAGAGAGTGCGGCAAGGCGTATAAGCATAATGGGGCTTATTAACAAGTCTGCTGGTGTGTTGGCCCCTATCGTTTTTACAGCGCTTATCCTCTCAAATATGCCACTTTTAGAGAATCTACAAACAGCAAATTTAGATACCCTTTCGCACAAGCTGATTACCCCTTATGTTGTGATGGCAATCATCCTTTTAATGCTTATTGTATTTGTTCATTTCTCCCCTTTAAAAGATGTTGAGTATGAAGAGGATGACAGTTACGATCATGTAAGTGTACTAAGATTTCCACACGTGATCCTTGGAGCAATAGCACTATTTTTTTATGTAGGTATAGAGGTAATTGCAGGAGATACGATTGGACTTTATGCACAATCTTTAGGGGTTAAAGATGCAACAATCTTAACCTCTTACACGATGATATGTATGGTAATTGCGTATCTTGTTGGGGTAGTAGCAATCCCAAAATATATCAGTCAAAAAAATGCTTTAGCTCTCTCTTCTATAGTTGGGATAATCCTTGTGATGTCTATAGCTTGTACCCCTAAAGAGAGTTATTTTTATATGCAAAGTATTCCAGATACTGTACTTTATGTAGCATTACTTGGGCTTTCAAACGCACTTGTATGGCCGACAATTTGGCCTTTAGTTTTAGATGGATTAGGTCGTCACACTCCAAAAGCAAGTGCACTGCTTATTATGTCTATAGCTGGGGGAGCACTTTTACCTTTAGCTTTTGGAAAAATATCTTTATTTACAGGAGATATGCAGCAGAGTTATCTTATAGGGATTTTTTGTTACCTAGTTATATTATTTTATGCACTTAAAGGGCATAAAATAGGACGGACTTAGAGTAAAATTACACTCACAAATGTACCAGCAAGAAGGTCACGATCATCTTCCCCTGTTATCATAAGTCCGCTGTTGCCGAGCATGTTTGTAAGGATTGCAGAACTTCCAAGTTTTTTATCTTGAAAATTTACGAAAAATTCTCCATCTTCAACAACTACATTACATGTTGTAAATTCTGTAAATGATGAGCGTTTATTAAAATCTTCTTGCAGTTTAGCTGCAATTATCTCATATGGTTTTGCTTGTCCTAACATTTTTGAGATGAGTGGCAGAGCGTAGAGTATAGCTGTTACAGTAGACGAATACGGAAATCCTGGAAGTGCTAAGATAAACTTCTCATCACGCTGTGCTACCATCACATGACGACCTGGCTTCATTGCTACACCTTTAAAGACAACCGAAGCACCAAGACTTGGAACTATATCTTTTACAAAGTCATAATCACCAACGCTCACTCCACCGGTACTTACAACAATATCAGCAGAGTTGATTGCATTCTCAAACGCTAAAAGCAAACTTTTTTTATCATCTGGTGCAGTGCCAAGTTGTATAACTTCTGCTCCGGCTTGTTTGAAAAGTGCTTCGAGTGTGTAGTTGTTTGAACTTCTGATTTGTGCTGGATTATCAGAGTGCTCTCCAAGATCTACGATCTCGCTTCCAGTTGCTATCACAGCTACACGAGGGCGAAGCGAAACTTTTACCATCACTTGGTTTAATCCTGCCAAAACACCGATCTCAGCAAAGCCAAGTTTTGTACCTTTTTTGATCAGCACATCTCCCGCTCTATAACTCTCCCCAACAGGGCGAACAGACGAGCCAAAGTTTACACTCTCATTGATCGTGATTTTTCCATCTTCATAAGTAACATTTTCGATCTGGATCAGAGTGTCAGCACCCTCTGGCATTTTTGATCCCGTAAATGTTTTTATACACTCACCCTCATTTACAATGCGTTGCTCATTATTTCCTGCTGGATTGTCCCCTAAAACAATAAGCTCACCAAGTTCAAGATCGGCATGTTTTACAGCATAACCATCCATAGAAGCAGTAGGAAATTGTGGATCGTTGTACTTTGCAACTATATCTTCAGCCAAGATGCGATCAAGCGCATCACTTAAAGGAACTCTTTCAAACTTAGAGCTATTGACTTGAAGCAGTTCAAGCATGTTTTGACTAGTTTCATACGATATAAAGTTCAAGTTTTTTCCTCTCTTACGCTAAAAGTCCACTGCCGTTAATTGCAGTTGATCTGTCTTTTGCATAGACACGTTTTCCATCAAGTAAGTCGTATTTCCAGATCGGAGCTGAAGCTTTAAAATCTTCTACAAACGCATCTATAAACTCTAAAGCCACACGGCGTTTTGGAGAAAAAACCGCTGCAATGTAAGAAGACTGATGTAAAAGTACATCTCCCTTAGAGTGTGCCATTTTTATGATCGCACCCTGCGTGGCAGCTTTTTCTTCCCAAGCTTTGTACCAAGACTCTAGTATTGGCTCATACACATCAAAGCTAAGCCCCGCGATCCCGTTCTCATCACGAACAGTTCCGACAAATGGAATATACGCACCGTAATTACTTGCAGACTCCTCTTTGTACCATCGCTCTAAGATCTCAGGAACATTCAATGCACCATCATGTAACTCTAGCAAATCAGCCTCCGCACACTGGTGGTAATAAAGAGATTTTATCTCCATCTTTTAACGGATGTTCTAGTGAAGCTACAAGTGCATCATTTACAGCAACTGCCGAGTTGCTTAACCACTCTTTTAACTCTTGATCTTGTTGCAAAATGGGTGCTAGTTCACTTAAGTTTGTGATCTCAAACTCCATTGCATCTTTTTGTATTGGTCCTAAAAATTCTACGCGTACCATCGTTCGTTTCCAGCCTTTTATTTCAGGAGTGTTAGGTTGTGAATGTACAAAAGTGAGGCTCAGACCAAAGGGAGGATTCGTCCTCAATTTTGTATATTCATAACCGAATTATGGATGAAATTATAACGAAGATAAGTTAAGTGGGGTATAATTTCATAAATTAGTTTTGGAGCTTATGTGCTTTTTGGAAAGATAGAATACTTGAACCTTTTGCCATTTCATATATTTATGAAACGATTTGCCCCATCTTCACAGATCAAGATGAGTATGGAGTATAAAAAAGGTGTCCCTGCAAAGATCAATAATGACTTTAAAAACAGACGAGTTGACGCTGCTTTCATCTCAAGTATAACTGCAAAAAAACATAAAAAAGTTGCCCTTGGAATCATCGCAAAAAAAGAGGTAAAAAGTGTCCTCGTTATCCCACAAGCAAATGCAAAAAAAGATAAAGAATCCGCAACCTCAAATGTCTTGGCAAACGTACTAAATATCCAAGGCGAAGTACTTATAGGCGATAAAGCCCTGCGATACGCTCTTAAAAACGACAACTACATCGATCTGGCACTCGAGTGGAATAACCACTACAACCTCCCATTCGTCTTCGCAGTTTTAGCCTACCATAAAGACAAAAAAATCTATAAAAAGATCGAGAGAAACTTTGGAAATACTAAAGTAAAAATCCCGCAATACCTTTTAGAAAAAGCAGCAAAACGCACTGAAGTTTCAAAGCAAGAGGCACTAGAGTACCTCAAACTTATCTCATACAAGCTTGATCGAAAAGCACAAAGAGGACTTGCTAAGTTTTATAGAGAAGTTAAAATTAAAAATCTGTCCTAAAACTCCTAAGAGTTTAAGGGAATACAAGCTTTTTATTTATTGAACACTTTGTGGAACATGGAAAGCGTATAAATGCCAACTATGTTTCAAAAAGAAGGGATTGTTGAGTTCATAAGTGTTTAGTTGATAGGGGACATTTCAATCTATACCCTTTAATAAATTATTGTGAATTACAATACACATCAATATTTTTATAAACTTCTATATTTATTTTTCAAAGACTAATACAAATTTATTTGTTCCACTAATATCACCAACATATTTCCAGCCTTTTTTATATAAGTCTTGCATTGTAACCTTTCCGTTAATTCCTACACAATCTAATTCAGCTTTAGCACCTACTAAGTATGAAGTACATGTTGTCACTTGTTTTGCTTGTAATGAAACTGTAATACTAAGTAATGACAGTAATATGAACATTTTTTTCATGTTAATCCTTATTGTTGAAATATCTTTAATCTTATCAGACAGTAAGTTTTATTTATATTTTTTTTCATAAAACAACTAAATATATTATTTAATGTTTCAATATGTAACCATAATAAACAATATTAATTATTTTATTGTTTATTTTTTGATATATAACTTTAGAAATTCTATGAATTAGTTCAGTATTAGGCTTAATCAAAAAATATTAGATTGTAACATCCCAAATAAAGTACATTTTAGCGCATAATTTTATATTGTAGTGGCAGTATTTAGACCTTATGATATAATATTGCCTATGAAAAAAGAATCTATCCTCAACTATCTTAGCACTGTTAAAAGTAAGTACCAAAATGAAGGTTTCTTAATAAAAGCACTTTTTGGTTCTTATTCTCGAGATGAAGCAGATGATAATAGTGATGTTGATATTCTTGTAGAAGCAACTCCTGAATTCGCAAACAGATATGGATTTGGTGCGATTGAACGTATTCAAGAAATTCAATCTGAAATTTCAAGTGCTTTAGGATTACCAGTAGATTTAGCTGATAGTACTGGTATGGGCAAAACTGGTAAAAAGTTTATTATAGATAGAGCTATATATGTCTAAAGAATCAATTAGCAAAGTTTATTTGATTCTTGAAAAGATAGAATATATAGAACAAATTGTTGAAAATAATGGTGGCATTGTAAAATCTCTTGAAGATAGTGTTACATTAAGACCTGCAATACTTATGCATCTGACAGCCATAGCTGAACAGTTTAACAAATTAAAAAAAGATCATGCCAATGATATTTTAAGTGCTTTTGACGATAAAGATGTTAAAGGTATGTATGATGTTAGAACTTATATAGCTCATGAATATGAAGGTGTAAATCTCTCCATAGTTGAATGGATAGTTAGAAATGGACTTCCAAAATTTAAAAAGCAATGTCAAGAGATTATAAATAATGCTACAAAAGAATATAAATGAGAAAGTTAGCTGATTCTCGCAGCCAACTCTTTTTTATATTTCTCTATATCAAAATCTTTCATGTGTGACGATCCACTCTCAATAGCAGCCTTTGCAACCGCTGCAGAAACCTCTATTACTAAACGCTTATCAAAAGGTGAGGGGATGATGTACTCTTTTCCATATTCTAGTTTTCGCCCATGAATCTCGTGTAAATACTCAGGAATTTCTTGTTTTGCTAACTCTGCTAGTGCTTTTGAAGCGGCGAGTTTCATCTCTGTATTTATTTTACGTGCGCGTACATCCATCGCCCCTCTAAAGATAAACGGAAAACCTAAAACGTTGTTTACTTGGTTAGGGTAGTCACTTCTCCCCGTTGCTACGATTGCATCTGGACGTGTAGCTCGTGTATCTTCGGGAAATATCTCAGGAGTAGGGTTAGCAAGTGTAAAGATGATCGGGTTTGGGCACATCTTCTCGACATCTTCTATATGAAATGTCCCTGGGCGTGAAAGTCCGACGATTACATCTGCGTTAGCAAAAACTTCATCGTGTGTCAGGTATTTATGTGCTGCAAACTCACGTTTAAAATCATTAAGATCACTTCTTCCTTGGTGTACGAGCCCTTTTGAATCCATCATATAGATATGTTTCACTCCAACTTCGCGGTAAAGTCTTGCACATGAGATGGCAGCAGCACCTGCACCTACAACTATGATCTTGATTTTTGTAATGTCTTTATTGGCAATTTCACACGCATTCATAATGGCTGCCGTAGAGATAACTGCCGTTCCATGTTGATCGTCATGCATCACAGGGATGTCTAGCTCATCAACTAAACGACGCTCGATCTCAAAACACTCTGGAGCTTTTATATCTTCAAGGTTGATCCCGCCAAAGGTTGGTGCGATTGCACTTACGACTGAGCAGAAACGATCAATGCTTTTTGTATCTACCTCGATGTCGTACGCATCAAGCCCAGAAAACTTTTTAAAAAGTACCCCTTTACCTTCCATGACAGGTTTAGAAGCGAGTGCACCTATGTCACCAAGACCAAGAACTGCCGTACCGTTTGAGATCACACCCACAAGGTTGTTTTTTGCAGTGTATTTGTACGCATCATCAGGATTTTTTTCTATTGCCAAACAAGGAACTGCTACTCCTGGGGTATATGCCAAAGAGAGGTCTTTTTGTGTTGCAACACTTTTAGTGATCTGCGTTGCTAGTTTTCCTGGTTGTGGAAATTGATGATAGTCAAGTGCTTCTTTATCTGTAAATTTTTTTGCCATGAAAAAATCCTTAAAAGTGTTTCTTTTATTATACACCTTTTGTGATTGCTTCGAGCCACTCTTTCATTTTTTTCTCATAACCTATATCTTTGAGCTGGACAAATTGTTGTGGATGTTGCAGGTATTGTTGCTCTACATAACTGCCAAAATCGTGTGGGTAAAGATAGTTTGCATTGTTATGTTGGATCGTTTTTGGTATCTCCATAATATTGCCGTTTTTTAGACTATTTAGCGCCTCATTTATTGCCATATATGCAGAGTTTGATTTTGGAGAGGCACACAAGTAGATCACCGCTTGGGCTAAGATGATCCTCGCCTCAGGGTAGCCGATTTTTGAAACAGAAGTAAGACATGACGTTGTGAGTGTAAGTGCTTGTGGATTTGCATTGCCCACATCTTCACTAGCAAGTATTACAAGTCTTCTTGCTATAAAGTCGGCACTCTCCCCACCATCGATCAAACGTGCTAGATAATAGATCGCAGCATCGCAATCACTTCCGCGGATTGACTTTATGAGTGCTGAAGCTAAGTCATAATGCACCCCGGCTTCACTACTGCCAGCTTGCAAAGCATTTGGGCGAAGTGATTTGAGTGTTTCAAGAGTGATCTCATTTGAGAGATTGCTTGCAAACTCCAATAGTTTTAACATCGCTCTCGCATCCCCGCCAGAACTTGCGATAAGATACTCCTGTGCATCTTGAACGAGTGAAAGTTGATATTTTTTGATTACTTGATTAAGCAAATTTTTCAGTGCTTCGTTATTGATAGCTTTTATCTCAAAAAGCATCGAACGAGAGCGAATTGCAGAAGTGAGTGAATAGAACGGATTTTCTGTTGAAGCACCAATAATGAGTGCTTCGTTTCGCTCCATAATTGGAAGTAAAACCTCTTGTTGATTTTTAGAAAGGCGATGCACTTCATCTATAAATATAAGCGGTTTTTGCAGAGTATTTTGATGTTGTTTAAAAACTTTTCGCAAGTCTTCAATTTTGAGTGAAGTCGCATTAAACTCATAAAACGGAAGCTTCATCAAGTTTGCAATGACGCGAGAGATTGATGTTTTTCCACATCCAGCAGGTCCATAAAAAAAGCTATGACCCAAAGCACCTTTTTCACAAAGAGTTCGTAGAGGTGCACCACTAGAGCTTAAGTGCTCTTGCCCAATAATTTCATCAAAAGTTTTCGGACGTAAAAGTGTTGCAAAGTCCAAGGCTATGCTCTCTCTTTTTGTTTTTTAGATTCCTCTTTTATAAACTTATGCAGTGCAGAGTACTCACTACGTGTTAAGAATCTAGTTTTTCCCGTTGGAAGATTATTGAGTTCGATCTCAGCAAAACTGAGACGTTTTAGATCAGCTACTTCACTTCCAAAGTGTGCAAAAAATCTACGAAGCTCACGGTTTTTCCCCTCAGCGATCGCCACTTTTAAGATAGAGTAAGTTGGTTGATTTTTTTGAATCTTATAACCGATAAACGGCTTAAATTCCATCTCTTTTATTTTTGAGTGTGAATGTGCTCCAGCACTTGCATCTGCGAGATAAAGTCCATCGATCATTGCTGCTTCCATCTCTGGAGTTACTGCACCTTGAATCTTGATCTTATAGATACGTTGTAAATTGGACTCCATTAAAGCTGTTGCAATGTGCGAAGCATCTGTTAAAAGGAGTAATCCCTCACTTGCAAAGTCAAGACGTCCAACTGGAATGTAGTGTTTAAACTCTTTAGGGAGTGTATCATAGATCGTACGACGCCCTTTTGGATCGCTTTTAGTAACTAACTCCCCTTTAGGTTTATTATATACAATCACAGTATATTTACTCTTTGGGCTTACTTGTTTTCCGCTTACGTAAACAATGTCTAAACCCTCTTGCACTTGTGTAGCTGGATTCATCTCGATTTCGCCGTTTATGCGAACATACCCATCTTGAATTGCTTTATCTGCCTCACGGCGTGAATAAGTTGAATAGTGTGCTATATATTTGTTAAGTCTCATTGACATTTTAGGAGATACCTTTTTCGATAAGTGAGTGGATGTGTAATACACCTTGTATATGTTTTTCGTTGTCTGTAACAACTAAAAGTTGAATCTTTTTCTCTTCTATAAGTACTAAAGCATCACTAGCTAAAAGCTCTGCATCATCTATACTCATTGGATTGAGTGTTGCATGTTTCATCACATTATCTTCAAGAGAAAAATTTTCACTTAATAGTGCACGACGAACATCCCCATCACTCATAAGTGCTAAAAGATGGTTCTCATCATCAGCGATAAGTGCTGTACCTAAACGCCCTTCACTAATACTCAAAATAGCATCTTTAATTGTAGCACTTTGATGTAAAACAGGAAGGTTTTGTGTACGCATCAAATTTTTTACTTTTATAAATAGTTTTTTGCCTAAAGCACCACCTGGATGAAATGACGCAAAGTCACTTGTTTTAAAATCTCTAGCCTTCATTAAACAAACCGCAAGTGCATCACCAAGTGCTAAAGTTAGAGTAGTTGAGCTTGTTGGGGCAGTATTGAGTGGACAAGCCTCTTTTTCAACTAGTACTTTAATTACTAGATCACTGTAGTTTCCAAGTGTAGAGTTTTCATCTCTTGTCATCCCAATGAGTGGGACATCAAAACGTTTTATATGTGGCAAGATAGAACTTAGCTCTTCACTCTCTCCACTATAACTAATCGCTAAAACTACATCGTTTGATGAGATCATCCCAAGGTCACCATGTAATGCTTCTGTTGGATGGAGAAAAAAACTAGGTGTTCCAGTTGAAGCAAAAGTAGCGGCCATTTTAGCACCTATAAGTCCACTTTTTCCAACACCAGTGACAATCAATTTTCCCTTACATGCAAGGATCATTTCCACAGCTTTATCAAAAATACCATTGATATTTTTTGCAGCTTCTATAAGTGCATTAGCTTCGATTTGTAGTGTTTCTTGTGCAATAGTTTTGTAATTCATAAATGCAATTATACTCTTTTTATCTTCATAAGTTATAATACGATTAGACTTATAAGTTTTAAGATAAAAAAGGGGCTTTTATGAGAGCTGTAATTGGAAAATATTTAGATAGTATAGATAGTTTAAAACTTGAAGAAAGAATACTTTGCTATAACACATTGATCTTAGGGGAACAAGGTTCAGGTAAAACAAATTTAGCATGTAAAATTAGAAACTTTGTGATCGATCAGGGTGTGCCTACACTTTACTTAGATTTTGATGATTCACATGAAGACAATATTGAACTTAGATATAAAGATGAATATTTTAACTATATCCAATTTGAAGAGAGTGAAGCATTTGAACAAGCATTTTCAGATTTGGTTGCGCAAAAAAAACATATCTATATGGCAGTGAATCCGAAATATTTTTCAAATAAAAGAGATATAAAATCAAAACTTACGCAAACAATTTCAGGGAAAGAGTTACTAGATAATTACTACTATTTTTTCCATGACATCCAAAATTTAAACGGTTTTTACACAAAATTTGAAGACTTTTTACTTTATATGTTAAGTTTTACAAATGTACAAAAATATGGTTTCACATTTTTAGCACAACCCCATTCGACATTTGAAAACCCACATCTAAAACTTCTATTTACATTTTTATATTTGGGTCGTTGTTCTAATGCAAACTATTTTAATACTGCAAGTTTAAAAAATCTAAAGAAAAATAAGTTTTTTTATCAGTATAGAACAGCATATCCAACACTACTTTTTAATGAGATTAAGAACTCTGTTGTAGAGATTGATGAGTATCAACCAGAAGAGTAAGAGGCTCTAAAATGCAAAATATTTTTGATGAAATTAGCTCTCTCGATCGAAGATGTTATGATGAATTTGCACTCAGCGAAGATATCCTAATGGAACATGCCGCAGATGGCATGGCTAACTTTATCAAAAACAAATTTCCCCAGCAAAATGAAGTACTCATCATTTGTGGAAGCGGAAATAATGGTGGTGATGGCTTAGCACTCTCCCGTCTGCTTCACAAAGATTACAACGTCAAGGTTTACCTTGTAAAAGAACCAAAAAGCGAGATGGCAAAACTACAACTCAAAAGATGCCAAAAGCTTGGTGTAACATTTACAGATACAATCTATGAAGCAGATATTGTAGTTGATGCTATTTTAGGAACTGGATTTCAAGGAGAGCTTGATAAAACTTTAGCAAACACTCTGGAAGTGATGAATAGTTTTGAGTCTAAGCGTATAGCTTGTGATGTACCAAGTGCGTATAAATTTAAAGCCGATTTTACTTTGACAATGGGAGCGCTTAAAAAGTCACTGTTTGAAGATTTTGCTAAAGATTATGTAGGTGAGATTCATGTGATCGATCTTGGTGTTTCACGCAAGATTTATGAGCTAAATTCTAATGTACAACTACTTGATGAGAATGATCTAAAACTCCCACATAGAAGTGAACAAAATACTCATAAAGGTTCGTATGGACATCTTGCAGTAGTGAGTGGAGAAAAAACTGGTGCGAGTGTTTTAAGTGCTAAAGCTGCGTTTCGTTTTGGAACTGCTTTAGTGACACTTTTAAGTAATGAAAATATCGGTGCCCCTTTTGAGATCATGCAATCGCATCAACTCCCCGCAACTGTTTCAGCAATTGCACTTGGAATGGGGCTAGGTGTTGAGTTTTCACAAAGTGAGTTAGAGCGATTTGTAAATAATAAGTTGCCACTACTTTTAGATGCGGATATCTTTTACCATCCGCTTCTTGGTACACTTTTACAAAGAAAAGATGTTGTAATTACACCTCACCCTAAAGAGTTTTGCAAGATTTTAGAGTGTTGTGAGATAGCTGAAATAGGTGTAGAGGAGTTACAAAAAGATAGATTTACCTATGCGCAAAAATTCAGCCAAAAATTTCTAGAAGTTACCTTAGTGTTAAAAGGGGCAAATGTGATCATCTCGCAAGGCGAAGAGGTTTTTGTAAATCCGCATGGGAGCAATGTTTTAGCAAAAGGTGGTAGTGGGGATGTTTTAGCGGGGCTTATTGCTGGGCTTTTAGCGCAGGGGTATAGCTCACTTGAAGCGGCTATAAATGGTTCGTTAGCTCATACGAAACTTGCAAAAAGTTACAATGGTGCTGATTTTTCACTTACGCCAACTGATTTAATCAATGGTATAGGTAAACTGTAAGAATTGTTTTGTTATAACGTCACACTTGATTGTGACAAACGATTATTTGGTTTATTTTTAGAGACCAGACCGTAGGGAGGATTCGCGCTCTAAAAATAAGCCAAATAATCTGAAAGATATTAACAAAACAAAGAGATAAGGATAATGAATATGAATGATACTCTAAAAATCGGAAAATATGAATTGGGATCTAGATTAATCGTAGGAAGCGGAAAATACGATTCTTTTGAGATGACAAAAGAGGCAACTTTAGCATCTGGGAGTGAGCTTATTACCGTTGCGGTTCGTCGTTTAAATATTACAGATCCAAGTAAAGAAAACCTGCGTGATACTTTTGCAGGGACTAATGTTAAATTTTTACCAAACTCTGCTGGGTGTGTAACTGCTGAGGAGGCGATCACAACTTTTAGACTCACTCGTGAAGCGACAGGGATCGATCTGATTAAGTTAGAGGTTATCGGCGATACGCAAAAAACACTTTATCCAGATGTTTTAGAGACGATTAAAGCGTGTGAGGTTTTACACAAAGAGGGCTTTACTATTATGGCGTATACTTCAGATGATCCAATCATAGCTAAGCGTCTTGAAGATGCTGGTGCTGATGCTATTATGCCTTTAGCCGCTCCAATTGGTAGTGGACTTGGTGTGCAAAATCCTTACAATGTTGTATTTGTTCGTGAAGCGGTAAGTGTGCCTGTAATTGTTGATGCTGGGATCGGGTGTGCAAGTGATGCGGCGTATGCGATGGAGCTTGGTGCTGAAGCAGTACTTACAAATACTGCAATTGCACAAGCATCTAATCCAATTGCTATGGCCGAGGCGATGAAACATGCTGTAATTGCAGGGCGTATGAGTTATAAAGCAGGAAGAATACCAAAAAAACCTTACGCAACTGCATCTAGCCCGATTGATGGACTTATTCAGTTCTAATTTGATTTTGCCAGTTCGGAAAAGTTGATAGAGTCTTCTTTTTTGGACTCTTCTCTCTCTTTATCTTTTTCAAAATCTCCGCTAGAGAAAAAGTATTCACTTTTACCTTTATTTAAAATGCACCCTTTAATTCCAGGGGAACAATTGAGATTAAGAAGTTTACAAAAACCTTTATGATCGTGTTGACAAGTCCAGCCCATTTTATACCTTATTTATCTATGGAGCGGATGTTTGTAGTCTGAAGGATTGAGTGCCTTGTAGACTGCACCACCAATCGCTAGTAATATAAAAATCCAATAATGATTTTTTTGAGCATTTGTAATTTCCTTATTAACTTTCAAATTTTTCTGAGAGATGAGACATTAAAAGTAATTGCCCCATCCCTTCAAAGAATTTTTCTATTCCAATAGTATTTGCTTCTAAAGATTTTTTCATAGCTGTTAAAAATACGAGTTGTGATTCTTCTGATGCTAACATGTAGGTATCTATAATGTACTCCAGAGTGAGTGAAGTTTCTTCACCATTGATCTCATAATCAACTGTAGAAGCGGGGTTGATCCCCTCTTGTTTTAAAATCTCCATACACTCTTGCTGCGGTGTCATTACACTACCCCCATTAGGTTTAACATCACTATAAACATCGCAATTGGCGTAATGTAGCGAAGTGAGAAATACCAAGGCTCAAATGCCCATTTTAAAAATGGTTTCATTACAGCTTTTACACGGCTTTTCTCTAGTATAAAACCTACAAATATTGCCATTATAAGTCCACCAACTGGGAGCATAATAGCTGCTGTAAAAAAGTCAACCCAATCAAAAAAGTTTCTACCTCCCCATGTTAAGTACTCTTTTGCTCCATCGATATTTGAAAGTATTGCAAAGATCCCAAAAAACCAAAAAAATCCACTTACTAGTATGGAGGCTTTTACTCTGCTCCAAGAAAATCTATCTATATAGTACTGAACCATTGGCTCAACTAAAGACACAGCAGATGTAAGTCCCGCAAACGCAAGGGCAGTAAAAAAGAGTTCTGCAAAGATATTTCCTAGTACTCCCATCTCATAAAAAACAGCAGGAAGTGAGATAAATACAAGTCCTGGACCTTTTGCTGGACCAGAACCATACTCGTAAAGAAAAGTAAATAGCATTAAACCAGCGACAAGTGCAATAGAGGTGTCTAAAAATACAACCCAAAAAGCAGATTTTACAATGTTTGCACCTTTGTCCATAGATGCTGCGTAAGTCATAATAGCACCCATACCAAGACTAAGTGTAAAAAATGCATGTCCAACAGCAGTTACAAATGCTTCAGAGTTGAGCTTAGACCAATCCGCTGCAAACATAAAATGTACTGCTTTTGGAAAAGCATCCAATGAAAGTGAATAAAGAAACATAACAGATAAGATGATCATAAGGGCGGGCATAAGTACCAAATTGATCTTCTCAATCCCACTTTTAATCCCTTTAGTTAATGTGTATGTGATTACAAGAAAAGCAATAGTATGATAAAAAAGCTGTGTAAAAAAACCTGAATTAAGCATTGCACTAAAAGTTACTTCAGCCTCTTTTACATTAGCTGGTAGAGAAGTTAGAGAAGTTACAATGTAGTTAAGTATCCAGCCGATCACTACAGAGTAAAAGATCATTATAAAAAGCCCAGCTAAACCTTGAAAACCTCCAAATTTCCATATATTTTTATGTTTAGGAGCTAAAGTTTCAAAAGAGCTTACTGTATCTTTTCTCCCAAGATACCCTATAAGCATCTCTGCTATCATAATTGAAAACCCTATAAGCAAAACTGTGAGAAGATATACTAAAACAAAGGCACCTCCACCGTATTCACCAGTAATATATGGAAATTTCCATATATTTCCTAATCCTACAGCACTTCCTGCCGCTGCTAAAATAAATCCTACTCTACTAAATCTTGCTATTTTCATCTGTTTTACAATTGCCTTTTGCTTTGTTTGTATAATTGTAACAAATGAAACTTAACTCACTTTTGTACGAGAAAATAAGAAAATGAAAAAACTTTGAAAAATACTATTGACATTTCAAAGTTTTTTAACTATAATTTCGCCTCATTAATCAGCATATACTGCTTTTTAATGTATAGGTCGGGGTGTAGCTCAGTATGGTTAGAGTACTTGGTTTGGGACCAAGGGGCCGAAGGTTCGAGTCCTTTCACCCCGACCATTCTTTTTTTAATATGGTGGGATTAGCTCAGTTGGTTAGAGCACTAGTTTGTGGCACTGGGGGCCGTGGGTTCGAATCCCATATTCCACCCCATTATTAACATTGTAACTTATAAGCCAAACACTGGTTGTTGCCTGCGTCTGTGGCTCAACTGGATAGAGTATCGGACTTCGGATCCGACGGTTATAGGTTCGAATCCTATCAGGCGCACCAATCATTTTGTATGCGTCCTTAGCTCAGCTGGATAGAGCAATGCCCTTCTAAGGCATCGGTCACACGTTCGAATCGTGTAGGGCGTACCACTTTTTAGAAGTTGTCTGAAGAGACATAAAAAACTTATCTACTCGCGGATGTGGTGAAATTGGTAGACACGCCAGACTTAGGATCTGGTGCCTCACGGTGTGAAGGTTCAAGTCCTTTCATCCGCACCATCCCTTCATAAAATCTTTTTTCTAAAACGCCCATTCAACAATCAAGTGCGACAATCTGATTTTTATAATGTAGTTTTGAGTCATCAATCCACTCAGCAATTTTACCAAAGAAAACTTCATATGGTGTTTTATAGCCTAACACTTTTCTAGGTCTATGATTTAGTTTGTCTTGAATAGCTATAATTTGGTTATGGGAGTAATCAATAAACTTACTTTTCTTAGGTATATATTCCCGTATTAAACCATTAGTGTGTTCGTTAAGTCCTCGCTGCCAAGATTTATATGGTTCAGCAAAGTAAAAATCTATATCAAGTTTTCTTTCTATCTCTTGATGATATGTAAACTCTTTGCCGTTATCACTGGTAATAGTCTTTACGATATTTTTGAGTGGCTTTAATAGTTGCAGTATTGCACGGCTTACATCAAATGCTTCTTTTGAACCTACCTTTTGCATTAAGGTAAATTTAGAATGCCGATCAACCAGAGTAACAATAGCTTCTTTATGATTCTTCCCTATGATTGTATCAGCTTCAAAGTCACCAATTCTTTCTTTTTTTTCAACTGCTAATGAACGCAAATGTATAGATTTGGCTTTTGGTATCTTTCCTCTGTATTCATAGATGCCTTTTCTACTTTTATATTTACGGTGTTTGTGTCTGAGATATTGATGAAGTTTATCTCCATTTCTTATACGCTTGTATATAAATCTGTAAATAGTTTCATGAGATAAGCAAAGTAATCCATCCAGTTTCATTCTTCCACTTATCTGTTCTGGTGACCATCCTTGTTTTAGATGCTTGAGTATATATTTTTTATGCTGACTAGTAAGACGAAGATTTTTCACTTTTTTCTGATATCTCAACCTTGTTTGGATCTGTGCATACTCTGCTTTATATAATCCATCTATACTATTTCGATTGATCTCTCTGTATATGCTGGAACGATGTACACCTGAATTAATTGCTGTACAATCTTTACTCAATCCCTCTTTTATTAAAGCTTCTATCTGGTCCATGGTTATTTGGCTGTAGCTCATGTAAAGTCCTTTATCTTTGGTCGGATATTTAGACTCTTATTTTACTACATCCTCTTAACCTACTGTCGCACTTTAAATTTGAATTGGCGAAATCTAAAAATAACATTCAAATTTTAAATTTAGGTTGTGGTTTTAACAACGAAGAAATAAAATACAATTTTACGTATTATCTAGAAAATAATCCTTATAATTTTACTATATAACTTATACTAAAACTTCGTTCAGGAACATCTACAGATGAACCTATAACACGACCATCATTATCAAAAATATTATTCAAATCAACAGAGATAACTTGTTTTTTTGTAATTTCTTTTTTTAGCCCTACACTAAAGATATTATATCCCTTATTGTTATATTGATTATATCTATCGTCAACAATACGAACATCAGCTTGATCACTTTGAGATAAGGTGTGACTTTTAGGTGCATATTCCCATTTAAAATAAAAATCATCATAAACAGTTTTATAAAAAAGCTTTAGAGGAGTTAATTTGGAAATATAGTCTTGTTCTGTTTTTCCATACACATATTGAAGTGTAAAAATATTATCAAATTGAGCTATTGAAAAATTAGTTGAAAGATTCGCCCCAAACATATACCCAGTATCTATATTTACACTTTGGTAAACATCTTCATCATTGATTTGATAACTAAGTTTTTCTCTATCTATTAAATTATTCATATATAAATAAAAAATTGACGCATCATATGTAAGCTTTTCCCCCTTATTGTCTTTAATACCTAGTGTAAAAGTATGACTTGTTTCTTGTTTTAAATTATTATTTGGAAGATCATAACCTTTACCAGTTGTTTGTGCATAGGCTAAGTTTTCTAGTGTAGGAAATTTATAACCATAATCATATCTTCCATACCATGAATCATCGAAAATTTCTAATGTAATTGCATTATTGAAAAAGTTTTTCTTTTCATTATCCCATTTAACATAAGCATCTGAAACATTATATCTTGCGTAAAATGAAAAGAGATTATAATTCTGAGTATATTCAACTCCTGCACTTACAGTATTATAGAGATAATTGTCATCCTTATGTTGTATATCTTCATAATAATTAGAGATATATACATTAATTTCATTGGTTATGAGACTTTGATATTTCAATCCATACATATGATCACGGGTTGAATAGATTGTTCCATTGTCATTAACTTCTTCAAAAAAACGTTGAAAACTTCCCACTATACTATTCTCTTTATTAAATGCATAAGTGTGTTGTAAAAGTAGATATTGTTGTTTATCCCATGTATACGGTTTGTTTTTTAAAAATTTATCTGGGCGATCTATATCTTTACTTTCACTGAAGAGTATTCTGCTTGTTCCTATGGTGCTATCTTGTTCCAAATAAAAAGCATTTTGATTATAAGAAGTATGATTTACATCATTATAATTATCTGTAGTGTAATATTTTACACCTGCTTTCACTGAATCACAATCGATGGTTCCTAGAACTTTATTTCCTGTATTATACTGATCAAATTTGTATGAAAGTATATTGCCATTTATCCCTAAGTCTGTATTTAAAGTAGAGCCTATAGCATCTGAAGTAGGTAGAACATCATTATTTAATACAAACTCTTGTGGAATCCATGAAAAGTATTGATTAGGACCTGAACGCCATATTGCATTACTAAAACGTAATCCATCAACTGTAATACTAATTTTATCTCCCTGAAGACCATTAATAACAGGATTGTAAAGCCCTGGTGCTGTTTCTTGAATTTGTACTTGACTATGTAATTCTTCTTGTGTATCTTCAAAATATGAAAGAGTAGTATCTGTTACACTAATTGGTTCTAATGTATATGTTTGTGCTAGTAGTACAGGTACCATACTTAAATAACTAATTATACTGAGTCTAGTAAATATTTTTTTCATTTTAATTTAAATCCCATTTTTACTGAAAATACACGGATACTAACAAAAATAAAATTATATTAAAATTAAAATACATTAATTTAAGTTATTATTGATATTCATAAAGTTTTTAATTTTAAAGTGTTAATTAATGTAACATAAGTATAAAAAATTATGATATAACATAAAAGAATATTCTTTTTAAAATACAAATTTAGTTAATATTTGTTTATTTTTTATTTAAAAAATGTGTTTTAAAAGGGGGAGGGGAAATTATATGAAAAGACTATTATTTTTGGTCATTACATACATAGGTTTCTTATTTAGTTCAACATACGCTAATCAAATGGCAGAAAATTTTTTAATTCAAAGTAATGATATTAATAGTTCTATGTATACGGAGAATAATCTTGTAACACCATTTCAAGGTATAGCAACAGTGTTAATTAATGCAAAAAAACTTAGTATCACTCTTGATAGTACTTTTGAGCAAAATGCGATGTTAATGATGCATAACTCAGAATTAAATAATACGTACATACTTGCTTCCAAAATAATATTAAATACATTTTATGATGAAACAAACACATCTTTAGTTTCTTTTTTATTAGAACGACAAAATCAAGATGGTGGATTCGGAGAGTTTTTAGGGTTTAATAGTACAGTTATAGACACGTCTATAGCTCTTGAAGCTATGAGTAGTCTAAATACAATGGATGATAGAGCAAAAGATAGTATTAGTTATCTTCTCAATGAGCAACAGACCAACGGAAGTTGGGGAGAAGGTAGTAATGAAAATTCTATTTATTTGACAGCATGTGCTATGCATGCACTTTGGTTATATAGATATCAATATGATATTGCTTCTCAATTAGAACAAGCTAAAACTTTTCTTGAATCTCAAAAGAATGAACAATTATGGGGAGAGTTACATCAAAGTGCACAAGTATTAATTGCAATTGCTCCAATGTATAGTAGTATTGATGATGTTCAAGAAAGCATTAATGCAATTAATTTATTACAAAAAGCAAATGGCAGTTGGGAAAATAATCCTTATACAACTGCATTATTACTTCGCGCAACAACCATAGCAACAGTAGCGGTTCCTAATCCTGATTTAGGAAGCATTAAAGGTATAGTTATTGATGCTGATAGTACAGAACCTATACCAGATGTTGATATCACTTTGAAAAAAGAAAAAAAATCTTACTACTTGACTGATAATAATGGATTATTTGAAATTGTAGACTTAGAAGCAGGTGAATATGAACTTATAATTGGTAAAAATGGGTATAGTATGATTGTTGATGAAATTACTCTTCAACAAGGCCAACAACTTGATTTTGGAACTCTACGTCTTTCTAAATATGTTGCACCAACTTCAGGAGCGATACAAGGTCGTATTGTTGATGGATTAACAAAAGAGCCACTTATACAAGTACAAATAAAAGTAGGAGAATTAAGTACATATACGAATGCAGACGGAACATTCTCGTTAAATACAATTCCTGTTGGACCAATTTCAATAAGTTTTGAAAAAGATGGTTATGCAAATGCTATAGCTGAAGGTGAAAGTATAGCTGGTATTACTTCACTTTATTCTATTGAAATGGTGCCAATAAACCAAGTCTCTAGTGGTTTTAATTTAACAGTAATTGATGCCATGAATAGTCAAGTAATATCAGATGTTAATCTGACATTAAGTGGTGCAATGAATCAAGAGTTTCATAATATAGGGGAGGGAATATTTAATATATCTCCTGTTATTGATGGAGATACAACCTTTACAATTAGTGCATTGGGCTATGCAACGCAAACATTAGTAGCTACACTTCGCTCAGGAACGAGCTATCAACATACAGTTAAAATGCAACCAATTAATAAATCAATTACACTTTTTGGAAAAGTACAGTCAAACAATGCCAATGCTATTGCAAATGTTAAGGTATCAATCCCAAAATTAGGACTAAGTACAAAAACAGATACACAAGGAAACTTTAATTTTACCAATCTTGAAAGTGGGAACTATACAATAGAATTTTCTCATGCGTCTTATTTTGACATTAGTGGAGAAATTACACTAAAAGAAGGTCTGAACTATCAACTTCCTATTACTCTTTATCCTATTACGCAGAAAGAACCAATTATTGAAGGTCATTTAGTTGATATACAAACAGGGGAATCTATTAGTGGTGAGGTTTCTATTTCAGGGGATTTTAGTGCTACTGTTACAACCAATAGCGAAGGATACTATAGTTATACAGCACCTAATGATGGGAATGTAACACTAAGTATTGTTTCAGCAGGATATGTGCAGAAAGAAGAACATATCTTAGTACCAACAACAGGTATTGTTTCTTTACGACATGAATTATACGCAACATCACTCAATCCATCAAAATTTCGCTTACATCTTATTGAAGCCATTTCCCAAAATGTAATGCAAGATGTTAATGTCAATTTTTTCCATAGTGGATATAAAGGTCAAGTGACTACAGATGCTGAAGGTAATATAGAAATCAATCAGATTATAGGTTCTTCTTTAGTGGTTGATATTGAATATCCAGGTTATGAGGAAAAGCATCTTGAACTTGAACTTTTTGAGGGGGAAGAACGTGATTATGGAACTATATCATTGTTCAAACAAGGGATTACAAAGCTTCAACCAGATTTAATTATCAAAGAAGCTAGTTATCAAGAAGAAAATATTTCTGTTGGTATTGAAAATCAAGGGAGTGCCATAGCAGTGCCATCAACACTTATAGCATTTTATGATAATAATGGTAATTCACAATATGATAATCAAGCTGATACGCTTATAGCAAAAAAAGTACTACCTGTAAGTTTACAAGCATATGATCAATATAATTTAATTTTAGAGAAAAATATTTTGAATAGTCATGAAGATATGCCTATCTCTTTACAAATTGATTCAGAAAATGTAGTTTTAGAAAATAACGAAAGTAATAATTTTGCATTATTATGTCATGGAGTATGTCAATCTATCGCTACAACATATACTGCAAATGATGATTTTGCATTAGGGGAAAGTATTAATGTAAAAGCATTAGCATCACATCAATTGCAACTTGATGAAGCAGTGCAAACTTTTGATGTGATTTGGGTTTCTTCATCGGGAACAGGAACAATTGTTAAAATCGATACTAAAACAGGAAAAATATTAGGAGAATATCGCTCTGCGCCTTCTGGAAGACAAACAAATCCTTCTCGTACAACTGTAGATAAAGATGGAAACGTTTGGGCAGGTAATCGTAATGAGACATCGGGCAAAGGATCAGTTGTTAAAATTGGTTTAGTTGAAAATGGACAATGTATAGATCGAAATGGTAATGGGATTATTGATACATCAACAGGGCTAAATGATATTAAACCATGGAGTAATACAGGAGGTGTTGATAACAATGGTGGTGTAAGTACAGCAGAAGATGAATGTATTCTACATTACGTTCGTGTTGGAGGAACAGGTGTAAGACATGTTAGCGTTGATGCTGAAAATAATGTTTGGGTAGGCGGACATTTAAATCGCGTATTTAATGTTATTGATGGTGAAAGTGGAAAAATCTTACAAAGTGTAACGCCAAGTTGTGGAGGTTATGGTGGACTAATGGATCGAAATGGTGTCCTATGGTCAGCAACTCGACAAGGAGGTTTTAACTTACTTCGCTATGATACAAAAAATACACTTACTGATTTGAGTGATGATACATATACTTGTCAATATGTTTATGGTTCGTATGGTTTAGGGCTTGATAGTCAAGGAAATATTTGGCATAGTTCCTATTCTGGTAATAAAGTCTATAAATTTGCAGCTGATGGGACGTCAATAGGGAACTATTCTACACATAATTCTTATCCTTCAGGGTTAACAATTGGCTTAGATGATGATATTTGGACAGCAAATCGTGGACCAGGAACAATGGCGAGACTTGATAACAATGGAACATATAAGGCAAGTGTATATGTTGGCAGTTCTCCTACTGGTGCTGCTACAGACTCGCAAGGTAAAATTTGGGTCTCAGTTAATGGAAATAATAAATTTGTAAGAATTGATCCTACAACTAATAAAATTGATTTAGACGTTAAACTACGAAATGGATCTGCTCCTTATAATTATAGTGACATGACTGGAAGTTTACTCTCTGGAAAACCAGATTCTGGAACATGGAGTATTATTCAAGATAGTAAACATATAAGCTCTTCTTGGGGAAGAATAATTTGGAATGGATATACACCTGAAGATGCTGTACTTAAAGTATCAGTTGCAACAAGTGATGATAATATATCTTTTGGTTCTGCACAACTTCTTAGTAACGGTGACCTTGTAAATTTACAAGGGCGTTATTTAAAAGTTATGGTGAATTTTGAGCGTTCTACAAATGGTACAAGTCCAGTTCTATATGATCTTTCTGTAGAACCACAGGCAAAAGATTATAGTTTGTCAGGTCTTAAAATTTTAGATAATTCAGAGAACTACAGTATAAATGTAAATGTTCATAATCTTGGTTCTATTGCACTAGAAGCAACACGAGTACATTTTTTTAATGGTGATCCTAAAAATGGAGGGATACTTTTAGGTGTTGCTGATGTACCAACATTAGCAGTTAATGGTTCAAGCAATATTACACTCACAGGTATAGAAAATATTGGTGAAAATAATATTTTTGCTATTGTTGATTACACCATGGAAATAAATGAGTGTGATGAAGATAACAACATAGTTTCCATACCATTTGGGAGTTCAAATGTATTAGGAAAAATAGACCCACACACAGACAAACTAACATATGGCGTAGATGAGAATGTTTCACTGTATGCAAATATCACTAACCCTGGAAGACTCAGTTATGAGCTGAATGCACAACTTATACTTGAAGATGTAGATGGTAATGTGGTGCATACTTTTGAAGCAAAAAACCTTGGTGTTGTAGCTTCACAAGAGATAAAAACTATTTCCGAATCTTGGAATACAGAAAAAACACTTACAGGAACATATAAGTTAAAAGGTGTACTCTACGACACCGAAGGCAACATAGTAGATGAGGCATATAGCACATTTACAATTGCATCA
>NZ_JBNKRX010000002.1:0-184650 GCF_050296975.1 Sulfurimonas sp. | reverse complement strand
ACATAGCTTTGATAGCGTCATCTACTGTATGTGCACTCCATACAGCTGGTTTGTTTTTTCTGAAATCCTCAGCTTTTACACTCGCTGGTACTACTGCTAATGCTAGTGCACCTAATGTCATACTTAAAAATTGTCTTCTTTCCATAATCTTTCCTTTTATTGAGATTTATTTACTTTGGTTAACTATATAGTCAACAACAAGTTTGAATTCTTTATCACTAAGTGATGAACCACCTTTAGCAGGCATACCAGCATCTGTACCATTTATACCTTTTTTGTAAACTGTATCCATACCTTGTGCAAGTATACCTTCCCATGCACCTTTATCACCTGGAGCTGGAGCTGCACCTGTATCGTGACACATTGCGCAAGACTCAGCATATGCAGCTTTTGCATCAAAAGAAGCTGCTGCTGCACCATCTTCTGCCGGAAGATCTCTTACACCACTCATCTCTGGATGGAAGTCACTGATACCAACAGTAATCTCTGCTACATGAACAGTTGGTTCTTGACAGTTTGTCATACAACGCGTAGCATTTTTATTTTGACCACTTATTTTTTGTCCACCAAAGTTCGCTGGGTTAGCATAGTATGCACGTACATTTTCAGCACCATTTGGACCATCAATATTTGGCTCATAAACAGCTTTGGCTGGCATTTTTAGTTTTAAGAAGTTTTCACGATTTAAAACATACTCTTCATCAACTGGCTCACCATCGATCTCCATCTCATTAACATTTAAAACATAAGCTACAAGTGAGTATGTTTCATCATCTGTTAATGTATCAGTCGCTGGGTGTGGCATAGCATCTTTGATGTACCACCAAAGTGTTGTAGACTCAGCCCAGTAGCTTCCGAAAAATCTTGCAGGTCCATCAGTATCTGGTTTAAGTCTTTGGCGAGTTAATGTTTTGAACATCTCATAAGCATTTCCTTTAGAAAGTGCTGGATATCCACCACCACCTGAACCAAAGTCACCATGACACATTACACATTTTGCTTCGTATACTTCTTCACCCTCAGTTACAGTACCTTCACCCTCTGGTAGACCTGTTCCATCTGGCATAACATCACTGTTCCAAGCATCATATTCATCTTTTGTAGGTACACGACCATTGTTGATAGAAAAGTTATCTTTTTGAGTATTTACATAGTATGGTCCAGTTTTTCCGTTTGATACAGGGTAACTAACACCACCGTCAATAGCCGCTTTTGTAGGAGCAGTACCCTCCACACATCCAGAGAATCCTAACGATACCAAAGCAGCTACAGAAGCTGAGATAAATAATTTGTTATTTAATTTCATCATTACGCTTCTCCTTTCTCAATAATTACATTACCGTCTTTATCACGAGTATACTCCGAACGAAGTTGAACGTGAGAGATTTTACCATCAGCTTCAACTCTCCAAGTTTCAACAGCATTTCTGTGATAAACAGCTTCTACACCAACTGCAGTTAATTCTTGATCAACTGTTGGTTGGATATAACCAGCATCATCACTCGCACGAGAAGTAAGTAAAAGTTGATTACCATCAGTATGTTTAAAATCTTTAGGAATTGTATACATATATGACCATCTCGTCCAACATTTTGGAAGTACTAAACCTTTAAGTTGTGCTTCGACATAGTTTTTACCGCCATCAAAAGAGATATCAACACCAGTAATAGTTCCCATACCTGACCATGCAAGACCTTCAATTTCTACTACATCGCCTTCTTTAACATTTGACCAGTCAATTTCTGGAGATGGAGAAGTTACAGTTGAGTTTACCTCATTTGCATAGAAATGTTGTGCAATTTTTCCACTTGGCTTTAAGATAGAGTATTTTGAAGTTTCCTCTTTACAGTACCATGGTTCAGTAGCGAAATCTAATCTTCTTAACCATTTAACACATAAGTTACCTTCCCAGCCAGGAACTAGTAAACGGATTGGGTATCCTTGTTCTGGGCGAAGTGCTTCACCATTTTGACCCCATACAATCATAGCATCATCAAGTACTTTTTCCATAGGGATAGTTCTACCCATTTTAGATGAATCTCCCCCCTCAGCTAACATCCATTGTGCTTCTGGTTTGATACCTAAATCTTTTAAGATATCTTTGATGTATACACCTGTCCACTCTGCACAAGACATGAACCCTTTAGAGAATTGTAAAGAGTTATATTGTGGTCCTCTCCACTCTTGACCACCATTTGCTGGACACTCAATAAAGTGAGTACGAGTTACACTTGGGTATCTTTTTAACTCTTCCATAGTTAATACTAGAGGTTTTTCTACAAGACCCGTGATCATAAGTCTGTGTTCGTTTGGATCAATGTGTGCTACACCACCATGTGAACGTGAGAAAAATAAACCATTTGGTGTAATAATACCCATAGATTCTTGAATAGGTGTTACTGCAATAGAAGCTCTAAAGTTACCAGACGCTAGAAGTTTTGTATATCTTCTTGTTACGTTGTGCTCATATTTTGAAGGCATACCATATAGGTTTTTTGTGATTGGATCACCCCATTTTGTAGCCCACTCAGGTGTTTCAAGAATAGCTTTTTCACCGTTGCCACCAGCATGTTCATTTGCCATTGCATTCGACGCTAGGATTGAACTACCAGCGATTGCAGTTCCAGCTAATGCAGCAGTTTTCTTGAAAAAGTCTCTTCTGTCGATAATATCATTTTGAGATTTTTTATCCACATTCTCTCCTTTTAGTTGATATAATTTATAAACATCTAATTTAAGTTATTTAATTTATCCCGAAATTTGAAACGGAAATTATGCCATTTTTTGCTTATATAAATTTTAGCAAAAACAATTATACTCAAAATGTGAAAACAATGTGATAATAACTCTAATTTTATGGAATCATGGTTACTAATTGAAACATTAAAAAATAAAAAAAGCTTATAATATAAGATTAAGTCATTATAATTATAAGAAATATGTTATATTTCCAAAATTCCTAATATGACGTAAGTATTTTTTTCTTGGTCATGATAAAATACAATAGTAAAACCTTCATGTTCTATATCTTTTACATTTTCATCTTCAAAATATTTAGACTGTTTATACTTTTTATCTTTTGTGGGAATATTTAATAAAATTGTATCGAGGTACATTTTAAAACTCTTAGGGGAGTTTGGATCTTTTTGAAGCATATTCGCTAAGATTGCTTGTAGTTGATCTTCGTATGTTTTTGTAACTACAATCTTCATTTTTGCAGTTTCTCTTGTAGCCATTGTGAGGATTCCTTCAATGCTTGAAGGAGATCCTTTGTGGAAGATGTATCACCAGATTTGTATTTTTGTAGTTCTTTAGAGATATCTTGTAAAGAAGTGGAATCCATACGTGTTAATTACTCCTCGTCTTCTGTTTCTTCTTCAGACGCTTCTGCTTCACAACCTATCTTTTCACAGGTTATTTCTGCAATAGATGTAATCTCTTCTTTAATAAGTGAACCTTTTTCTGCATCATCAGCCATATCAAAATCATCACTTGCCATAAATTTTTCAAGTTGTGTCATCTGGAAAGGT
Organism: Sulfurimonas sp.; assembly: GCF_050296975.1. Taxonomy (GTDB): domain Bacteria; phylum Campylobacterota; class Campylobacteria; order Campylobacterales; family Sulfurimonadaceae; genus Sulfurimonas. The sequence goes on along the minus strand of NZ_JBNKRX010000002.1, from coordinate 181,120 downwards.
TTTCCATGTTCATAAACAATTTCGCCACCATGTTTTCCTTGAAGAAATGTAACTGCCATAACTCCAACAGTTAAAATAACTCCAAAAGCCTGTAAACCAAATTTACCTAGTTTACAACCAGCCATTTGAATAAGAGCTACGACTGACATTGCAATTGCAAGATATAAACCTAATTGTTTGTGTTCAAGTAGCTCATGTTTTCCAGCTTCATCTAAAAAGCTGTATATTTGAGGACCAGCTTGGTTTCCTGTATACCAAACACCAATCATTGCAATTGCTGCGATTAAAGCTGTACGAGCTGAGATTTTTGACATTGTTTCAGACTTACTTACTATATATGCAAGACCAAAAGCAGATGCAACTACTGGTAAAACCATAGCAAAGTGTACTGTTGCTGGGTGTAACATCATAGTCTTTCCTTTTTAGAGATAATCTCTATTTTGTAATATCACCAAATTATAATATTCTAATTTGAAACTTTGCTTTATAAAAAATTCTAATTTAAGAGTACCTCTAAAAAATTTAATTTTTGTTTTTGTCTATCACATCTTTTGCTGTTTTAATAGCGCTTCCAAGTGCAACTTTTGCTGTTTCAAAAGCGTGAATACCAATTCTTTTTGCCTCTTGTGCACGTGGTGAATGTATAGCAGAGTCTGCTTTTTTAACAGCAAGTTTTGCAAAATTTGCAAATCTATTTTTCATCACTTCAGCAGTTTCTTTAGATACGACAAGTAACTCTTCAAGATCATATTTCATATCTTTATTGATATCAAGAAGTATTTTATGTGTAACAGATGAACTTTGTGATGCTTGATTGATGACAACTTGAGCAAAAATTGTATCTGTTTGGTTTAGGTCTTCCATAATTGTGTCGTAATCTTCTATCAAGATATGTTTTGCTTCAACTGGCATATATGCAAGACGTTTTTTAAATCTATGGATAGATTTGATAAGACCAGATCGCATCCCTTTGATTGTTGCTGCTAATATATCTTTTGCTTTATTTGGTTCAGCCTCAGCGATATCAATAGCAACTGCTAAAATAGTAGAGAGAATTTTTCTTATACGAATAGTGTTAAGTGAACCCTCTTTAATAGCTTCAAAGGTGATCTCTTTAATTGTTTCAATAAGATACTCTTTAAATTCACTATCACGCTCTTTTTCAAGGGCTGTAATAATAGCAGATTCTACTATCTCAGTTAAAATCTCATAGAGATCAATTGATTGTAATTTCACTTGATGGAGTTTTGTAAAAGCAGATGGATTGTTTTGTAATTGCTCCTCAATAGTGTGGAAAACTTCGTATTTTTTCTCTTGAATCTCTTCAGATTTTTTCTCGATAGAGCGTTCAAGCTCCTCTTTTCTTTTGAGAAGTTTTTCAAGTTGTTCTTCTAGTTTTGTTGTGCGTGTTGTAATGATTTCATTGGAAATCTCTTCAAGATCGTGAGTAGTTACTTGTTCAATGTCGATCTCTTTAAATGCATTTTGTACTAATTGTTTTAAACTTGCAGCCATTATATACTCCTACAGTACCATTTTAATATTTTGGTGTTGTTTTAATGCGTCATAAATAAATTGTCTATCATCCTCATTATGCACAAGAAGATCTAAATTCATACTTACATACTTTCCAGTTTTCGAGTTATTTGAGTGAGTTAACTTGTGCTCTCTCTCAAGCAAAACATCTTTGATCGCTTGTTCAAGTGCAGCTTGTTCACTTGCTATCACTTTATAACACCATGAACATGGATATGTCAGTTCCAGTTTTTGATCTCGCAGTTTATCGTTTAAAGTCTCCACTTTTCCCTCCAGATTTTTCTTCTAGTTGTACATTACGGATAATCATCCCTTTATCGATTGCTTTTACCATATCGTAGATTGTTAAAAGCCCGATTGAAGTACCCGTAAGTGCTTCCATCTCCACACCAGTTTGTCCTTTGAGTTTTGCAGTTACAGTGAGTTTGAAACCAGGAAGTTCAGGTAATTCTGCAACATCACAGTTAATGCCACTAAGATTGAGTGGATGACACATTGGTATAAGATCACTTGTTTTTTTCACACCCATTATCGCTGCAATAACAGCAGTTTGTAGAACAGGACCTTTTTTTGTTGTTTCATTTACTATAGCATCATATGCATCTTGACTCATCTCAATGATTCCACTAGCTACTGCCACTCTAGTGGTTTCATTTTTATCACTAACATCAACCATTTTAGGTCTTTGGTTTTCATCCAAGTGGGTAAGGTTCATATCTTTTCTTTTGTTCAATATATATGAAAGTATTATAGCAAAAGGTATTAAACAAAATTAAAAATTATTCCATTAACATATAGAGTTTGTTTTCTGCATTAGCTAATACATTGGCTGGTGTCGAAGATTTGTTTAGTTCAAAAGAGAGTATATCAAAAAAGATTGGCTCAGAGATTTTTGTGTTATTATCTGTAAAACTGTTAGAGTGTGCAAAATCTTCTAAAGTGTTTTGTACAATTTCATTTTTTTGATGAGTTGTAATTGCCACAAACTGATTTAAACCAAAATAATAGAGTCTTACATCTTCACTTTCAAGTTCATTTGAAAAAGTATTTTTGAGTTTATTTGCTGTATCTTGATAGATATCATAAAAACTCGCGACACCAAAAGATTTCATGAGTTCTCTTTTACGTTTAATACCAAAACATGTAATAGTATACTGGTTTGAATCATTAAACATAAGTTTTTCAAGATGTTGTAAAAACTGATCTCTTGTAAAAAGACCAGTTGAGAGTTCATTTGGTTCTTGATGTTGTAATTTATCAAGCTCTGAGGTGATACGCTCAACATTGAAGAAGCAGACTAAAGTACTTGATGTATCTGGAATAAAAGTGACATTGATAATATATCTTTGTTGATTATCCGTTTTAAATGGGTGCAATGTACGTGTAGAACCATTATTTTGTTTGAGAACCATCAAAAGTTCTTTATTGCTTAAAGAACTAAAAGCCTCTTCATTGAAAAGGTTGCTTAATAAAAAACTCTCTAATGGAAGTTCATTTGGAATATTGAAATAATCTTGAAATTTTTGATTGACATAGGTGAGTTCATTTTTTTCAAAAACACCAATAGGTGTCAACATATGTTGTAAAAGTACCTCTTTCATCTTCAGTTTTTCTAAAAGTTCTTGTTCTAGTTTTTTATTGCGCTTTTCATTATATATACCTACAACTATTTTAGAGATGGTGATAAAAAACTGTCTCATATTTATAGGTTTTAGTATAAATTTATCAATTCCAAGTTCAATCATCTGTGTCAGATATCTCACATCATCATATGCGGAGATAATTATAACTTTTTGTTCTGGAGCAACTTCTTTGATCTTTTCTGCAAGTTCTAAGCCATCAATGTCTGGTAAGCGAATATCTGTTATAACAATATCATAAATGTTTTCTTCAAAAAGTTTGAGAGCTTTTTCTCCGTTTTCAACAGTATCTATCTTTGAAAAAACTTTTTGGAGTAATTTTGTCACCTCTAAAGCTATAGCTAGATCATCTTCAACATAAAGTATGGAGATGTTTTTTCCTACTTTTCTTATTTTATTAATGAGTTCTTTCGTCATTTATAGGTGCCTTTATATAGGGAATCAAGATATAAAACGAAGCTCCAACATTTGTATTTTTTACTTTGAGCTCTCCGTGTAGATGTTCATGAACAATAATTTGTGACATATAAAGACCAAGCCCTGTGCCATTTTTTTCTTTTTTTGTTGAAAAATAGGGTTCAAAAATATGTGGAAGTACCTCTTCATTGATTCCACCAGCGTTATCACTTACAATAATTTCCACGGTATCTTCTATAATTTCACATCTAATTGAGATTGTATTTTCCTCTTTTCTTGAAGTAAATGCATCTTTTGCATTTGAGATTAGATTGAGAAAAACTTGGATCAATTCATTTTTAAAAGTGTAGAGTTCAATTTTACATTCATCACTAAAGTCTACAGAGATATTATGAAAGTTTAGTTGTTTTTCCACTAGTTGTAGTGCTTTTTTGATAAGCTCATTGAGTTCAATAAGTTCTTGTTCTTTGTCTTGTTTAAAAAAGTTTCGAAAATCATTTATGGTATGAGATAAATAATCAATTTGTTTATTAATAGTGGTAAGATCATGACTTAGCATTTCAGGTTTTACTTCATCAATTGTCAAATCAAAAAGTAAATTATTGACATTCATCCCAATTGCAGTAAGTGGTTGTCTCCATTGATGTGCTATCATCTCGATCATCTCACCCATCATAGCCTGTTTTGAGCGTATTAGTAAAATCTGTTCTTGTGCATGAATCTTTTTAATTCCATCTGCAACTCGATCTTCAAGCTCTTCATTGAGGCGTTCAAGTTCTGCGATACCCCTACAGGCATTGATAGCTAAGATGATTTTTTTGCGAAATTGTGCGAATGTAAGTGCTATATCTTTCACCTCTTCCAAGGGTTTGTTATAAGCAAATACTAATGAAGTGGAATTGAGATGTAATACAACAAGATAAAGTGCTTGTTTTTCTAAAATGGAAAAACTCTCACGAACATCTAACTCTTTTGCATCTTTTGGATCAATGATAGTACCTATATGTATAGTTGCAGGTTTACCTTCATCTGCATAAAAACTTGCACTAACTCCACCACTTGCATGAGAAAATGTGATTAAAATTTCTGAGACCATACTCTCCAGATCAAAAGTATTGCCGATAGCATTTAGACACTCACACTCTTTTGTATGATCCATTTAATCTCCTTTATTGTTAAATGGTAACAAGAAAATGTTTTTTATATTGTTACTTGAGTTTTTGTAAAGCTTGTTGATATTCCTCTTGGTTATTAAGATTTAAAAACTTTTCTTTGTCCTCAAAATTAACAAAGTTAACATTAGAATTTTTTAAAAGATAATGGAGTTTATGTGTATCGTTTTTTTCCATCTCTAAAAATCTTTCCAGTAATGATCTATGATAAATTCCACATAACGGTTGTATTTCATCATCAACAATTGCAACTGTTGCATCATATTGATTTATATCATTTTTTATTAAATAAGTAAAGATTTCAGTATCTATAAATGGTGTGTCTACACTGATAACAAAAACTTTATCTACATTAAGGTGGGAGAAAATAGAGATAAAAGCAGCTGTTGGAGCAAAAAGTTCTTTGTTTGTATCTTCTATAAAATTTGCTTGGAAATCAAATTTTTCTTTTGATTTACATGAGATATAAACAGAGTGAAAAATTTTGGAGAGTCTATTTAGTTGATAGTGTGTAAGTGTTGGAAAATCTGCAAATGGAAGAAGCGCTTTGTCTTCCCCCATTCGAGAACTTTTGCCACCTGCGAAGATGATACAGGGTATATCTAGTAACATCTATTTTCTTGTAAGTTCTGCTTCTATTCTTCTGTTTTGAGCACGACCCTCTGCAGTAGAGTTGTCTGCAACAGGATTCTCTTCACCCATACCTTTAGAAGAAAGTTGTTTTGCATTTACACCTCTTGTTTTAAGTGCTTCTACAACTGCATTTGCTCTTTTTTCTGAAAGTTTTTGGTTATATGTAGCACTACCACGACTATCCGTATAACCTACGATTTTAGCATCGTAGTTTGTGAATGTAGTTAAAAACTTTGCATATGTATCAAGTTTTTCGTTTGAGTCAGCTTTAATCTGTGCAGAATTATTTTCAAAATTGATAGCAAGTTGTACAGTTTTTGGACAACCATCACTATTTACTTCAGCACCTACTGGAGTGTTTGGACAGATATCATCAGAATTGAGAATACCATCTTTATCTGTATCTACATCACACCCTTTTTCATCTACTGTAACATCTGCTAAAGTATTTGGGCACTCATCTTTAGAGTTTAAAACTCCATCATTGTCATCATCACCGTCTACAGGTGCAGCCACTACAGCTACTTCCTCTTTAGGTTCCTCTTTTACTACCTCTTGTTTAGGCTCTTCTTTAACTTCTTCTTTTACTTCCTCAGTAACAGGAGCAGCTTTTTGAGCACCTTCACCAAATGCGTATGTTAAACCAACCATTGCAATAAGGTTACTATCAAAATTCCCAGCATTTTGATGTGCTAATTTTGCAAGATAGATTGCCTCAGCTTTTAAAGCTAAGCTATCATTAAATGCATATTTTACACCAGCACCAGCATCAACAAAGAAACCATCTTGATTAGCACTTGTTTCATCACCTACATTCTCAATACCAACACCAGCTTTTGCAAAAGGAGTAAGTGCATCCATCGCATCAAAAGTGTATACACCATTAAAAGCACCACGAGTGATTGCTGAATCTCCACCACCCTCGTATTTTGCTTTTGGTGAATAAAGTACAGAAAATTCTGGAGAGATTTTTGAATCTGGTGAATTAAATTGAAGCTCTAAAGCTCCTAAATAATGCCCATTACTCTTAATACCAATATTTCCTTCTGTAAGATCGTAACCAACAAGTCCCGAAATTTCATAAGGTTTTTGTTCCGCTAGCAACACGCTAGAAACTAATGCTGAAAGTAATAATAACTTTTTCATGAATTATCCCTTTTATAGTTTTCATTAGCGTTAGTATAAGATAAACTAGTGATTAAACAGTGAGTTTAATCCCTCGGGTCTGAAATGTAACCATTTATAGCTGAAATTGCTGCTACAGCGGAATTTGCTAAGTAGACTTTTGAACTTCTACTTCCCATACGACCAACAAAGTTTCTGTTTGTTGTAGAGATTGCAACTTCATTGTCACCTAAAATTCCCATGTAGCCACCAAGACATGCACCACAGGTTGGATTTGATACCACTCCACCAGCATCAACAATGATGTCAATAAGCCCGAGTTTTGTAGCTTCGCGTAAGATTTTTTGTGTCCCTGGAGTTACAATAAGTCTTACATCTTCATGCACTTTTTTCCCATCTAAAATCTCAGCTGCAACTTTTAAATCAGCTAAGCGACCATTTGTACATGAACCTATAAACGCTTGATCTACTTTGATTTTATCAGCTACTGCTTGAACTACACTATGACCATTTGATGGTAAAAACGGGTAAGCAATTACAGGGTCAAGTTTATCAACTTCAATATTAAGTTCCATACAATATGTTGCATCTGCATCACTTTGGTGAATTTTTGGCTCACGTGCTAAATCTTTATCTGCTAAAAACTCTGCTGTGATCTCATCATACGCTACAATTCCACTTTTCGCTCCAGCTTCAATAGCCATATTACACATTGAAAATCTGTCATCCATTGTAAGGTAAGGAATCGTAGAACCAGTAAACTCTAAAGTTTTATATAATGCCCCATCAACACCTATCATTCTGATAATCTCTAAGATGATATCTTTACCAGTTGTGTATTTACCTGGTTTACCACTAAGATTTACTTTGATAGATTCTGGAACTTTAAACCAGTTACCACCAGTAATCATCGCAAATGCCAAGTCAGTTGAGCCCATACCAGTAGAAAATGCTCCAAGTGCACCGTGTGTACAAGTGTGGCTATCAGCTCCGATAATTACATCACCTGGAACTACAAGACCTTTTTCTGGTAAAAGAGCGTGTTCAATCCCCATATCTTTTTCATCAAAAAAGTTTTTAAGTTTATGTTTTTTAGCAAAATCACGAGAGATACGTGCTTGGTTTGCAGATGCGATATCTTTTGCTGGGATAAAGTGATCAAGTACGATCGAGAAACCATCAGGGTTTGCTAATTTTTCTGCACCACTATCCTCGAACGCTTTGATCGAGATAGGTGTAGTAATGTCATTTCCGATAACCATGTCTATAGGTGAACGTACAATTTCACCCGCATACACCTCTTTGCCAACATGCTGGGAAAATATTTTTTCAGTTATGGTTTGTCCCATTCTTAAACCTCTTAAAAAGTTAAATAATTTCGGGATTATACCATAATTTTTTGTGATGAAATCTTGACATATGGAAGGTCATTTTGTTACTATAGCGCAAAAATTTAATATTAGGTTGAAAAATGTTAAGAAAAGTTCTTATAAATTTTAGTATGATTGTGGGGGCATCTACTTTTATCATTGGTTGTGGCGGTGGAGGTAGTAGCAGTAGTGGTGATACAAATAGTGTAACTGTTTTAAGTGGTGTTTTTGTAGATTCTGCTGTAGAAGGATTAGAATACTCCACACCAACACGAAGTGGTGTAACAGATGAAAATGGAACTTTTTATTATCTTAATGGAGAAGAAGTTGAGTTTAGTATAGGTGGTATCGCACTTGGACATGTAGGAGCTAGTCAAAGATTGACACCATTAGAGTTAGCTGGAGTAAATAATGTTCATGATGCTAGAGTGGAAAAAACTTTAGTACTTTTACAATCCTTAGATGAAGATGGAAATAGCTCTAATGGTATTGTGATTCCAGCGGGTATTAGAACTTTAGCAAACACTATGAGTGAAGATCTGAGTGGTGCTTTTGATGCAAATGCAACACTCATTGGCTTAGGAGTTGATAGTGAAGATATTGTAGGTGCTGATAGTGCAAAAGACCACTTTAGAGATACACTGAATGAATATGTTCACAACTCTATTGCACAAGGTGAATTTAATATTTTAGAGGGTGTATACCAAAGTGATGATACTATTATGCAGATCAATGAAAATGGTATGATTACTATGTATACATATAACACAGATGACTACTGTATAGATCAAATATCAGAAGATGATAATGGTTACGGTATGGATAGTCTGTTTGTTACACATGACCAAGATGCACAAAAGTTTTCTGTAGATGTGAATGGAAATACATATGGTTGGAATTATAGTAATGGTCTTCTTACAAGTGTATATAATGGCGGAATTAGTGCACAAACACTTAATCTTTCAGTTGCAGAAGTTTCAATATTTTTAACAACACAAAAATCTACAGAGTTTAGCGAAGATAATATAAGTGCAAACATGTGTTCAATATTAGGTACTTCTAATAGATTTAAACACCTAAAAGGGGTATATCAAAATGAATCATATACAGATAGTAATGCAACTTTGCAAGAAGAAATAAGAGCAACCGTTACATATATAGATGAAAATGCTACTATTCATGCTTACAAAGTTGATACTAATAATTCTTGTTTGTTAGAAGTTACTGCTAATGATTATAACTATGATATTAATGCGAAAGTATTAGATACAAGAGAGTTTGAATATACTATAGACAATGATGCGAATTTAAAACAATATTATGCTGTTGATAGCAGTGGCAATAGATTTTCTTGGTTACAAACAGAGGATAATAGTATAAGTTACATAGGGTATAAAATAGCTGATAACGTACCTAATGTATCTGAAACTACATTGAATGTAACAGATTTGAAAATCTCTTTAACAACGCAAAAGTCCACTACATATAATCAAAATAATATCACAACAAGTTTATGTAATTAGAGAAATATCTAGCACTTTTGAGATAAAAGTGCTAGTAGAATACTGAATAGATACTAATTATGTTTAAGTGCTTTTTTAGTAAATTCAACTGAGCAGAAAAAGAAAGCTAAAAAGATAGGATTGAACTTTACTAAATTATTGTCAAGATCAATAGTATCAAAAACACCAAAACTAAATCCACCACCATCTTTTGGATTTTGTGGAATCACTACAAACTCTATAGGTTTAAGTGTTTTAACAAAGTTGATAATTTTCTTTTTTTTCTTATGATTTGGTTCGTCTAAAAGGTTAAACTCTCTATTTTGAGCTTCTCTATGAGATACGAGAATGATCTCAAGTAGTTCAAGTTTGTCTTTGAAAATTACTTTATTCCATTTAATGATAGAGTTATTTGAAGCTACTTGCATCTTTGTGCTACTAAGTGGCAGTGCTTTTGCTTTGATAGCTTCTATGAGTGAGAGAAGATAGTTTGTTCCACCGATATTTTCAGACGCTTTTTGCATAAATAGGCTAAGAACTAGTTTTGTATCTTCATTGAGGTTATTAAAATTACACATGTAGAAATTATACCGTTTTAATTCTTAAGTCATATGGTGAATTGGATTTAACGCTCTTTAGTTATAATGGTATTTAAAGATGCCCTTAATAGGAGACAGTAGTGGTAAGAACGATTAGTTTGTTGGTTGTCCTTGTTTTTTTATCATCTTGTAATGGTTCAGGTTCAGATTCAAATTCGCAAACCCAAACACCTCCCGATTCATTTGCTCAACTAGAGATATCAGGAACAAGGTATTATATAGACCCAAATGGTGTTGATACAGCTGAGGGTGGAACGCAGGAGAATCCTTGGAAAAGTTTGAGCTATGCTTGTGATATGGTAGATACCTCTGGAGATGCTATACACGTAAATGTAGGTACATATATAATGACAACACAATGCCACCTTGCTGAGGGTGTGAGTATTGAGGGTGAGGGAGATGATTCACTTATTGTCTCCCATTTAACTGATGCTTGGGGTCCATCTATCTGGTTAACATCATCCTCTGTTGGTACAGATGGTTCTCAGCATATTTATAATCTAAAAATAGATGGAGATGATGCTACAGCTTGGACTGGTGTTTATGTCGCTGCTAGAAATAATGTTTATATCCATAATGTTACTTTTACAAACTTTTTCCATTCAGCAGCTATTTTTAACGGAAAAGTTGCGATGGGGGATAACTCTGAGCCAGAGCAATGGACAACTGGAAATCAGTTTTATAACAATACCGTGACAAACTGTAGTGGTTGGCATTTGAGTGATGGTTATGCTTCTGGTGCAGTAGCAATTGGTTCTCAAGATGGTATGAGAGTGTTTAATAACACCATTACCCAAAATAGTCGAACTGAAGGGGAAAATGGTTATCTGATTAAATACTTTAGTAATGGCTACAACAAAAATCTAAAAATTTATAACAACACTTTGGTAAAAGCACCAACTTCAAATAGAAGTAGTGACTGGAATTTTGCTATTGAGTTTTGGAATTCACTTGGTGGTTTTGAGATTTATGAAAACATTATATATGGTTCGATAGATATAGCTGGTGCTTCTGGTGGTAGTGATGTTGATTATGCATGGAGTGTACATGACAATACCATAGGTTATAGCTCATTTCAAACTTACAATACTGGAGCAAGTAATGGGGGTATATTTATAGAAGGGGAACAAACAGGTGGAGGTTATGCGTATCGCAATCTATTTCGTTTTGTAGGCACACCTTTACAATTTTATCCACATGGAAATCATACAGTTGAAGATATTTATATTTACAACAATATCTTTAATGGTATAGGTACAAGCACTACAGGAAACTGGAACAACCTTACAGCATGGTCTGTGGCTCAAGTAACAGATCAATTACCAACTATAGATGATATATATTTTGTTCACAATGTGGTTTATGCAGGTGGTGGTGATGCTGCTAGAGGGTTTCATCTACCAGATATAGGCAATGCAACAAATGTTGATGTAAGTAACAATATATTTTTAGGGTTTAATTATCAACCAGTTTATTCTAATTTAGATGGGAACCAAACCATAGATTCATTAGCTATTCGTAACAATATATTTTATGATAATGGTATAAATGCTCAAGTTTTTGACGGTATAGCACCTACGATGACAACAATTAGTGGAAATATTGAGAGTGCACCAACTTTTGTTGCCCAAGGTAGTGATTTTCATTTACAAGCTAGTTCAGTTGGTATTGATGCTGGAGTGCATTTAGATTGGATTAGTGATGACTTTGAGAATATTTCTGTAGGAAATCCACCAAACATTGGTTGTTATGAAGAGAGTCATTGACTTTTTTAATTCTTAAGTCAACTTGAGTGTAAGTTTTCCTTAAGCAATTCATAACCATAAAGCTATTATGATGTCAAAAGTAAAAGAGGACAAAAATTGTCTTGTTTAAAAAGAATGATTTTCATTCTTAATATTAATGAGGAATATTATGAAAGTATATTTAGACAACAATGCTACTACAATGTGTGACCCTAAAGTTGTTGAGGTGATGTTGCCATACTTTAGTGATGTGTTTGGCAATCCAAATTCGATCCATAAATTTGGTACTGCGTCACATCCAGCTCTGCAAAAAGCGGTAAACCAAGTATATGCAGGGATAAATGCAAGTGATGACGATGACATCATCTTCACTTCATGTGCAACAGAGTCTAACAACTGGGTTTTAAAATCAGTTTGGGTAGATAAGATTTTAAATGGCGATAAAAACCACATTGTGACAACTGAAGTGGAACACCCATCGATCCTCTCAACATGTAAGTTTTTAGAGGACCAAGGTGTAAAAATTACGTACTTGCCAGTAAACGATCAAGGTGTAGTTGAAGCACATACAGTTAAGTCATTTATAACAGATAAGACAGCATTAGTTTCTGTTATGTGGGCAAACAATGAAACAGGAATGATCTTTCCGATCGAAGAGATTGGCGAAATTTGTAAAGAAAAAGGGGTGCTTTTTCATACGGATGGTGTTCAAGCAGTTGGTAAGATTCCAGTTGATGTACAAAGTGTTCATGTTGACTTTATGTCATTTTCTGCACACAAATTTCATGGTCCAAAAGGTGTAGGTGGTTTATATATTAAAAACTCACAAGCACTCACTCCACTTTTACATGGCGGTGAGCATATGGGTGGTCGCCGCTCTGGGACACTTAATGTCGCTGGAATTGTCGGAATTGGCGCTGCGATAGAACTTGCAACTGAAAATATGGAAGAAAAAATCGCTGCCATCAAAGCAAAAAGAGACAGACTTGAAGATGCTCTTTTAGAGGTGATTCCAGATACTTTTGTAGTTGGAAATAGAGAAAATCGTACACCAAATACAATCCTTATCTCAATTCGCGGAGTTGAGGGCGAAGGGATGCTTTGGGATCTAAACAAGTTTGAGATAGGTGCTTCAACAGGAAGTGCATGTGCATCTGAAGATTTAGAGGCAAATACAGTTATGTTAGCAATCGGGGCTGACCACGAACTAGCACATACGGGTATTCGTCTATCGCTTTCAAGATTTACAACTGATGCTGAGATCGATTATGTGATCGTACATTTCACTCAAGCAGTTGAGAGACTAAGAGCTATTTCAAGTTCGTACGCAAAAGTACAACCGACACTTGGTGGCGAAACACAAGAGTGTGAACTTCACCATTAAGCACTAAAAAAAGGCACTAGTGCCGTGGGCTTCCTGCCGAAGGAAACCCAGTGTTAACGTAGTTGGCGGAATTACTTTCAACAACGTTGATTTTATGAAATAAAATGAAGGAAAAAATGTTATGGCAAAAAATGATTTAATTGGTGGATCTCTTTGGGATGAGTATTCAGATAAAGTAACAACTTTAATGAATAATCCTCAAAACCAAGGGGAAATTACACAAGAACAAGCAGATGCAAATGGACATAAACTTATAGTGGCTGATTTTGGTGCGGAGAGTTGTGGAGATGCAGTTCGTCTTTACTGGGAAGTTGATCCTGCTACGGATGTAATTGTAGAAGCAAAGTTCAAATCTTTTGGATGTGGGACAGCGATTGCAAGTTCAGATATGATGGTTGAGCTGTGTAAAGGAAAAACTGTAGCTGAGGCTGTAAAGATCACAAATATCGATGTTGAGATGGCACTTCGTGATACTCCAGATGTTCCAGCAGTTCCACCACAAAAGATGCACTGCTCGGTTATGGCTTATGATGTTATCAAAAAAGCAGCAGGGCTTTATATGGGTGTGGATGCTGAGAGTTTTGAAGAGGAGATCATCATCTGTGAATGTGCACGTGTATCGCTCTCAACTTTAAAAGAGGTTATCAAACTAAATGATCTAAAATCTATCGAAGAGATCACAGACTACACTAAAGCTGGTGGATTTTGTAAATCTTGTATAAAACCAGGTGGTCATGAAGAAAAAGAGTACTATTTAGTAGATATTTTAGCTGATACTCGTAAAGAGATGGATGAGGAAAAAATGAGAGCTGCAGCTGATGCTTCTATGTCTGGAAATGCAGATTTTACTCAAATGACTTTAGTACAACAGATCAAAGCAGTAGATGCAATCATTGATGAAAATATCCGTCAATTTTTAATTATGGATGGTGGAAATATGGAGATTATTGATATCAAAGCAAACGATCCATTTATCGATATCTATATCCGTTATCTTGGTGCTTGTAGCGGTTGTGCTTCAAGTGCAACAGGTACACTCTATGCGATCGAGAGCACTCTAAAAGAGAAACTTTCAGATAAAATTCGCGTTTTACCGATCTAAGGTAAAACTATAGTAAAATAGCTTTATGAAAAGGGCTATACACTACACACAATTTGGTGGGACACTTTTTGTCCCAGCTTCCCATAAAAATATACAATCGATAATCAAAAAAGAAAAGTACCAGCATCTTCGATCACTTGTTATAGATTTTGAAGATGGATTGGATGCAGATGAGTTGCAAAACAGTTTTAGAAAAATTGAAAAGGCAATAAAACTGTGTGATGAAACTTCCCCTTTTATTTTTATACGCCCTAAAGATGTAAATCATTTAAAAGAGATTTTAACAATAGAGTTTATTGATAAGATCGATGGGTTTATTTTACCCAAATTTTCACTAACAAATATGCAAAGTTATTTGGATGTTTTAAAAGATAAAAATTTTTATATAATGCCTAGTATTGAAGGAAGTGAGTTGTTTGATTATGAAAAACTCAAAGAGATACAAAAGTTTTTACTAACACATAAAGAAAAAATTTTGTTAGTTCGTTTTGGGCTGGAAGATATGCTTAGACAACTTAGCTTAAAAAGAGGATGTGAAGACTCAGTTTTTGATCTAGCTGTTGGAAATGTAGTACTTGGAAATTTTATAGCAGTTTTTAAAAGTGCAGGTTTTGCGATTAGTGGAGGAGTATACCCTTGTTTTAAAGATGTTGAGGGCTTTAGAGCTGATGTGCTACGTGATCTAAAAGAGGGACTTTTTAGCAAAACTATCATCCATCCCGATCAGATCGAGTTAGTTGATGAGCTTTATAAGGTTAATGCACAAGAGTATCATGAAGCACAAGAGTTGCTAGAGAGTAAAAACGCTGTTTTTAATCAAAACGATAAAATGGCTGAAACACACACAATGGCAGAGTATGCAGAGTTTATACTCACAAGAGCTAAGGTTTATGGGCTCAAAAGCTGATCGTAATTGTAGTGCCAACGCCAACTTGTGAATCAACCTCTATAGTATAGTTATATTCATCTACGATCTGTTTTACTATATTTAAGCCTATACCAAAACCTCCACCATATTTAGAAGCGCGTACAAACCTTTGAAAAATGGTATCGATCTGCTCTTTTGCTATCCCTATGCCATAATCTTTGATCGTAAAACTATTAGACGAGGTTGTGATCTCTATAGTTGCGTTTTGGTTGGAATATTTGATCGCGTTGCCAAGTAGGTTACTTATAAGCATTTTTGCTTTTGTATGTGCGATTGTGATTGAACAAGGTTGTAAATCTGTTTCAATACTAAGATGCTTTTTAGTAGTGAGCTCTTTAACATAATTTATATGTTCTTGGACAACTTTGGCAAAATCAAGCTCCTCACAAGATTCTTTTGTATCAAAACTGATGTATGTGAGTGTTTCATAGATATCGTGGAGTTGTTTTGTGCTGATAGAGAGGTTGTTTAAGATGTTAAGATCATAAGTTTGTTTTTGCTTGAGGCGTGAGAGTGACATCATAAGTGCTGTAATTGGGGTGTTTAGTTCATGTGTAGTGTCTTTTACAAACTCTTCAACCTCTTGCATTTTATCCTTTATAGGTTTTAAAAAGATATAGGAGAGTACTACAGCAATAATGATAATCAAAAATGCAGTAATGATAACGGCATAAGCAATTTTGTTTTTGATCTTTTCAACATTATGGATACACTCATCACTTTGTACAACTATATAACTAAGCCCCAAATGACCAGCAGGACGAGAAGAAAAAAGTGTAAATATGTCGTCTTGCATATAGTAATCTTTTGAATAATTCACTTTTTGAATCAGTTTTCCATAAATTACTTTTTTGTTTTTATCTAAAAGTGCAACTGATGCTTTATCGAAATGTTGGAGTTTAAAAGGGGTCTTATCCATCGCTGCATGGATAATATCAGAACTGACACTATCTGCAATATGGTTCATTTTATAGTAGTTGTTATTTAGCTCCATAGAGACTTGCGAGTTAAAAAACCAATATGCTGCAAGTGATAAAAATATAAATGAACTTACTAGATATAAAGCAAGAAAAGAGAAGTATGACTTTTTGGTAATTTTATTCATACATGTACCCCTCGGCACGGATAGTTTTAATCTTCTCTTTGCCTATGATATTTCTCAAATCTCTTATGTGTGATCGAAGCGTTGCTTCACTTGGTAATGAATCATAATCCCAAATGTTTTGAAAGAGTTCATCATTGGAAATTACACGTGCTTTGTTTTTTAAAAAGTAGTTGAGAATTTGAGTATTTTTGTGCCCTATGGAGATAATATTTCCATTTTTTATGATTGTTCTTGTCTTTTGGTCAAAAAGAACTTCTGGTGTTATTTCAAGAGGTTTGTTTGCATCTATGTTGAAAATACGTTTGAGATTTGAGATTCTAATACTGAGTTCATCAAGTTCAAAAGGTTTTTTTATATAGTCATGTGCACCAGCATCAAAAGCTTTTTTGAGATGGTTTGTGTCTTTGTAGGCAGTTATAAAAATAGTTGGTGTATTGTTACTAAACTCTCGTAACTCTTTTAAAAGTTCAATTCCGTTTTGACCTGTCACATTTATATCAAATATAAAAAGATCAAATTGAGTATTTTCAAGAAATTTATGAACATTTTCAGAGTTATAAGCGTGTGAAACTTGATAAGTTTCTGCTAAATAATCAACTAATATATCTGCTAAAACAGGATCATCTTCCATTAAAAGTATATGCATCTTGTTACCACCTAAAAAATTTATTTTAGCTAAAGTAACAAAAATTACAAAAGATATTTGTGATATACTTATTTTTTTAAGTAAAAGAGTGGTTGAGACTTATGGAACATATATATTTAGCTAGGCAAGTTATTTTACGAGATGATCTGTCATTATTTGCTTATGAAGTCTTATATCGTGATTCTCAAAAGGGAAATAAAGTAGAGAATGATAGATATGCGAGTTCAGCAGTTATAAGTAGTGTTTTAAATAGGTTTGGTACCAAAGAGGTTCTTTTAGGTAAACGAGCATTTATTAAAGTAGATGAAAAATTTTTACTGAGTGATTTGATCTTTTCAATTCCAAATGAGTTTTTTATATTTTCATTGTTTGATGATATTGAGGTGGATGAGAAAATAGTTCAGAGGTTAGAACAACTGCATCGTCAAGGGTATTTACTCGGTATATCTGATGCTGCTTTAAATTTGCATACATTTACGAAATATAGTAATGTTCTTGATTATTTCTCCTACTTTAAACTCGATTTTTCACAAAAGTTTGAGGATGAAGTTGAAACGATGCTCGAGACTTTAAAAGAGTCACGCATCAAAATAGTTGGTTCAAAAATTGACACGCATGAGAAATTTGAATTGGCTCAAGAGTTAGGATGTGATTATTTTCAAGGGTATTTTTTTGCAGAACCTAAAATTTTAGAAAATAAAAAATTTGAAGCGTATAGAGTTAATGTTCTACACCTCTATAACTTGTTAATGCAAGAGACAAATATCGATGAACTTACATCAGAATTTGAAAAAAATCCAGAAATATCCATACAATTATTGCAGTTTATAAACTCTGGGGCATTTTTCTTTAGAAAAAAAATCGCCTCTATTCACCATGTGATTACTCTTTTAGGGCGGATGAAGTTGGCACAATGGTTGATGTTGATGATCTATTCAAAGTCAGTTTCAAATGATAGTGGACATTCTCCATTAATGGAGATGGTACAAACACGTGCAGTGATGATGGAAAATATCTTAAAAGTTGTCAAGCCAGATAGTGGATCAAATATGTTGGGTGAGGCTTATTTTGTAGGTGTTTTATCTTTAATGGATGTAGTTTTTGGGATAAGTTTAAGAGAGTTACTGGATGGTCTTTTTGTATCAGATGAGGTAAAAGACGCCATTTTGGAGGGTAAAGGTTTGTTAGGGAATATTTTTGAAGTTGTAAAAAATGTTGAAGCATTTGATATTGGAAAAATTATGGCATTTGAAGAAAAGTATTCTCTTGAGCAAGAGAGTATAAAAAAAGCAATAGCACAAAGTATAGATTTTGAGGGTAAATTTGGGAGAGTCTAAGCAATTTGGTGCATTAAATTTACCAAAAAGTATGGTTGATAACCTCAATAAATTGGGGTATAAATATATGACTCCCATACAACAAGAAAGTTTAGGGCATATCCTAGACAAAAAAGATATCCTAGCAAAAGCCAAAACAGGAAGTGGCAAAACTGCGGCATTTGGTATAGGTGTTTTACTCCATTTGGATGTGAAAAAATTTCGTGTACAATCCTTAATACTTTGCCCAACAAGAGAGCTTGTTTTACAAGTTGCAAATGAGCTTAGAAACTTAGCTAAATTTCAACATAACATTAAGATACTTACACTCATTGGCGGTGAGTCTTTTGGAAAACAACTTGGTAGTTTAGCACACCATGCACATATCGTTATTGGAACACCAGGAAGAGTTTTAAAACATCTCAATCATGAAAGTTTGAGCCTTGATGCGTTAGATACTTTTGTTTTAGACGAAGCTGATCGGATGTTAGATATGGGGTTTATCGAGGAGATAGAATCGATAAAATCTCATCTAAAACATCAACCACAAACACTTCTATTTTCCGCTACATATAACGATGAGATTTTAGCAGTTAGTCAAGGGTTCCAGTCAAATCCTATAGAGGTAAGTGTAGAAGAACAAGAGCAAAAAAATGATATTGAAGAGTGGTTTATCTCTAGCGATAACAAACAACAAACACTTTTAAAACTTTTGGCACATTTTCAACCAAAGAATGCCATTGTATTTGTAAATACTAAGCTTGAATCAGATGAAATTGCGGAGTTTTTGCAAGATAATAAGGTAGATGCTCTCTCTTTGCATGGTGATCTTGAACAGTATGATCGCTTAGATACATTAGTGCAATTTTCAAATGGTTCTTGTCGTATACTTGTAGCTACAGATGTGGCTTCAAGAGGGTTAGATATAAAAGAACTCTCAATGGTAATCAACTATGATTTAGCAAATTCACAAGAGATATATACACACAGAATAGGAAGAACAGCCAGAGCAGGGGCAAAAGGACTGGCGGTAAGTTTATATAATAAACTACAAGAAATAGATGAGTACCAATCGATACAATTGTTAAACGACACAGAACTGAAAACCAGTGATGATTTTGTAATGAACTCTGAATATAAAACATTAGTGATAGAGGGTGGCAAAAAAGATAAGCTTCGTGCAGGTGATATTTTAGGTGCACTCACATCAAACAAAACTCTTAATGGAAATGATATAGGAAAAATAGATATATACGACAAGCAATCCTATGTTGCAATAAAAGCCAATTTAATCGATAAAGCCTATGCACTACTAAGTAATGTTACAATTAAAACAAAAAAATTTACCGTGTGGACACTCAAATAATGAAATATGATTTTTCCAAAACTATAAAAGATGCAGATACTCTGTTAAAAGATTTTCTTGAGATGTATACAGGTTGTGTAAGTGTTGAGGAAGAGCGTAAACAAATAGTAAGTACATACTATAAAAAAGTGTTTGAGATGTTTTTACATCCATTTAGTTCAAAAGATATGCAAAATGTTTTTGAAGAGATTGCTGAATATAAAATCTCTGTTGAAGTCCCTTATATTGTTATGTCAAATGAGGTGTATGGATTAGAAAATATCATCATCTCAGAGTTGACAAATGGCGCTCAAAATGGAGAAGTGGTAGATTTTATTAAACTTTTTCATGAAATTAACAATACTATTGCACATATTTATTTGATGCAATATATTGAAAAGTTAGTATCTGTAAATAATCGAAGAAGAAACTCACTCTCTGATCTTGTTGAGAAAAATCTTATCAAACATTATGAAGCACATCTTATATGGTTAAGTGCTTTAGCTGAGCATATTAAAGATAGTAGTATTATAGAGTTTCCAGAGTTAGATGATACAAGGTGTAAATTTGGAGAATGGTTACATTCAGAGGCAAAAAATATTATAAAAAATAACTCTAAGTACAAAGCTATAGATCAGTTACATCAAAATCTTCACCTTTTTGCAAGTAAAATCTTTAAGGTTTTGCATCTTAATGAATATCATGTGCTTATCAGTTACCTTGAAAAATGTGAACTTATCTCTTTAAGTATAGGGACTGAACTAGCACTTCTCGATCAGATCAGTATGAATCAAAAAGTTGCAAAAGATTCCCTAACTGATGCACTCAATAGAAATGCTTTAGAGAGTGTATTTGAAAGTCAGTACGAACTAGCTCTTGCAACAAATAATAGTTTTGTGTTAGCAATGTGTGATTTGGATCATTTTAAAGAGATTAATGATACTTATGGACATATTGCAGGAGATAAAGTGCTTCAAATGTTTGTAAAAACAGTGAAAGAAAATATACGTAACTCTGATTTGATTATTCGTTATGGTGGGGAGGAGTTTATCATCATACTTCCAGCAATTCAAGAGGAAAAAGGGTATGATGTACTCAATAAAATCAGAGAAGCTTTTGCTCAAAAAGTTATAAAGTTTGAAGATAAAGAGATACACTCAAGTGTAAGTATTGGTATGGCAGAGATAAATCCTCAAAAATATTTCAAAAAAAATATGATCAATCAGTACCTTATAGAAGTAGATCAAGAGCTTTATATTGCTAAAGAGAGTGGTCGAAATAAAGTTTGTAGATAGGTAAAACTTGAAAAATTGTTTTTTTTAGTGCTATAATAGTAAAGGGCATCTCTAAAAATTCTAATAGTTCTCAGCATGGCAAAGAGTTGTACAATCAAGGCAGCTTTTTGAAAGCCTAGCCCGAAGCTAAGGTAAGAAAAGATAACGCTGAGTGTGGAGCTCTTTGTTATGTCCGTGGAAGGGATAAAAAAAGCGAATTTGCATAAAACTTTTTATCACCGTAGCTATGGCTACGCTTCAAAAAAGATTTTACACAACTTCATCTTTTTTTCTTCCCTCTGAGAATTGTTAGAGTTTTTAGAGATGCCCTAAATATAGAAGTTACTAAGGAGGATATTATGCAAGTTACACAATATTTGTTTCAGTCTCCTTATTCTAGTCCTGTACAATTTGGTAGAGTTGATCCGTCAACGCAAGACTCTTCACAGGCAAGTGCACAACTTTTAAACTCTACTAATGAAACGGCTAATAAGGCTCAGACTTTTCAAGTTACACAAACAAGTGAGGTAACACCAACTGTAAGTAGTAGTAATACGTTGGATGTATACGCATAGGGGATAGGTTTACTCCATAATTTTTTGAATATCTTGTAAAATCCATTCCCAGTTTCCAAAGTTACTACTACTGTTGATGTGTCCAGCAGCTTGAAGTACTTTTGTTCTTACATTTAGGGAATTTTCTAATTTTTTTGCTTCTGCTTCTTCCATATACGGATCGTTAGTTGAATAAATCAATGTAGTATTGTGTGCATAGATGTTTTTTGGAGTATCTACGGGAAAAAACTCACTCACTTCCTCTATTGTACATGTTAAACTAGGTGGTGCTACAAGATAAAGGTACTTTACTTTTTGTAAAAGATTCGTGTTTGCTAGATGGAACCATAAAATATTTGCCAAAGAGTGACATACAACAACATCTGGTTGAAAATCTTTGAGAGTCGTCAAAAGTTCTTGTTTCCAGACAGAAAACTTTGGAGTATCAAAGTTGCTAAACTTTAAAAAGTTGACACATCCATACTCTTTTGCCAACTCACCTGCCAACCAACTTTGCCAATGGGGATAGTCACTTCCACCCCATCCATGTAAAATAAGCACTTTTTTATACATCGAAGTCCTTGTAAGCTTTTTCTGATTGTACTCTATCGATATTTAAGTATACTTTATATGAAACTGATTTACACCATCTATATAGTTATATGTTAGTTGCATGTTATGTGCATCTAAAATGTTTTTCACTATATAAAGACCTAATCCGAAACTTTGATTTGATTTTACATCATCTCCACGGAAAAAAGGCTCATAGTAACTCTCCAATGGATATGTTAATTTTTCTCCTATATTGACAAACACTATAGAATTGTGAGTAGTTTGTATATTTACTTGTTTGTTAGTGGAATATTTTATACCATTATCAAGTAGATTTTTTACAGCGATAGAAAAAAGATCAAAATCAACTGCTATTCTCAAATTTTGAAATTCTTTTTGTATTTCATCTTCAGTACACATTAAAAGATCGATAGCATTATCAACGATATCTTCTAAAAAGTATTCTTTTTTTATGAGTTGTTTTTTTGTTGAGATGAGTTCTTCAATGGTTGCAAACTCTTTTATAAGTGCTTCAAGACGATAAAAAACTTTCTCCATTTTCTCCTGATTCTCTTCGTTTTGTGCTAAATGGAGTAAAAATTTCCCTTTTGTAATAGGTGTTTTTAACTCGTGCATAATGTTACGTATAAAGATATTTCTTGATTCTTTGAGTGATTTTAATTTTTTTGCAGAGTTGCTAAACTCGTTTATGAGTTGTGAAATCTCATCAGTATTGTTAGATGAAAGTGTCACATCAAACTCCTCATTTCCAAGATTTTCTACTACTTTTGTAAGTTGTTTGAGTGGTTTGAGTTTATTGATAATTGAAAAATATAAAAATGCAAAACCACCAACAATTATAAGATAGAGTAGTGAGGCAATAAAGAGGTGATTTGAAAGAGGTTCATTATTTTTCAAAATCACTTCAAAATGTTTTGTAGCTATATATACATAAAGGTTGTTATTGAGTTCTATTTCATGTATCTTAACCCGACGGTTTGGTTCAGCATGACGAATCTTACGATTTTTATCGTGCATAATTTTATTTATCTCAGTTTTGTTGTCAATAAGTGAAAAATTAAACTGTTGTAACTCTTGGCGTAATTTTGAAAGATCTTTTTGATGGATATGCTCTCTTAAAAACATATGAGAAACATCTTCATTTCGTTTATGTATAAAAAAGTGTTCCCGTTTTTCATACATATCATATAAAACTGCAAAACCAACACTTAAAAAGATAAATGAGATAAAAAAAGTGAGATTAATTGTAAAAAGGATGGAGTTTTTTTTCATTCTACCAACTTATAACCAGAGCCACGAATTGTGAGGAGATGTTTTGGATTTTTTTGATCATCTTCTATTTTTGATCTAATTCTATTGATGATGACAGCAAGTGAACCGCTGTCTTCATCACTAGACATAAATGAACTCTCTTGTAAAATGTCATAACGTGTGACAATAAAACCTTTACGTTTACACATAAGTGCCATTATCTCATACTCTGCAGGTGTGAGTTTGAGGTATTCGCCATTTTTTTTGATCTCTTTTTTCTCTTCATCTAGTTCAAAAATTTCGTGCTTTTTTTCCTCTTGAACAAGTTGAGTTTCTTTAGAACATCGGCGTAAAATAGTTTTTATCCGTACTTCAAGTTCACGTGGATCATATGGTTTTGGCAGGTAATCATCAGCCCCAAGTTCAAGAGCTATAACTTTGTCGGTTATATCACTTCTAGCACTTGATATGATGATAGGAATAGAGTGTTTTGCAAGGAGAGTTTTACACACTTCTAGTCCATCCATGCCTGGAAGTGTTAAGTCTAAAATGACAAGATCATAGTTGTTTAAAGCGATATCACTCAGTGCTAAAAAAGGGTCTTCAAAATTATGCACCTCGATATTGAACTTTGCAAGGTACTGTGTAAGTACCTCAGCAAGTTCAGCATCATCTTCAACCATTGCAATCTTAATCATTTTCGTCTTCTACTTTTTTGAAATTATTTCCACTATTTTAAAAGGGGATGTTTTGTTCTCTTTAGCTAAATCTTGGATACTTTTGCTAAAGTCAACTTTAATACCCTCATCTAATAATCTTTTTTCTACTTCTGTTTTATCAGCTTTTAAAACAATTATAGAATTTTGTAAAGGTGTTTGTAAAAGTGAATCAATGATAATCTTTTTAGGGCTCACCTTATTTTCACTGCCTACATCAGCAACAAATAGTACTGTAGTTATTAGAAGTACTACACTCAAAAATTGAAAAAGAGGTTTTTTGACATACCCTTTTAAATTGTTTTTATGTGCAGTTACATGTAAAAGTACAGCACCTACAAAAACTAAACCTAAAACTTCGTGCATCTCTTTGACATACTTATCATAAAAATGAAAATACATCATAACCCCACTCACCCCAATAATTAGGAAGAGTAATGCTGTTGCAGATGTTGCGAATTGAAGGTTTATAAGTTTTTTCATTTTTGCGTTCTTTGCATTTTATCTTTTTTCATATGTTTGCCCTTATTTTGTTTTAACTCTTTTTTTTGTTCAGGTGTTAAAACTTTATATACAGCTTCAATCATATTAGCCTCATTTTGAATTTTATTTGCTTTTCTTTGCTCTGAGAGTTTGATGAAAAGTGCTTTATCAAAACCTGTTTCACTAAAAGCATCACTAATTTTTACTCTATTTTTCATACTATTTTTCATAATCTCTTTTATTTGTGTTCTTTGTGCATCACTTAAATCAAGACGCATTACTGCACCAATAAAAGGACTTCCTTTATGATGTTTTTTATGGGCTTTCATACCATCTTTGTTACCTTTCATTTTACAACCACAACCTTGCATCTCCTGTTTTTGCATTCCACAATTACTTGGTTCGCAATTTTGTGCTGGTTGTGCTAAAGCGATTGAAGATAAAAACATAATTGAACTTAAACCTAATACTATTTTTTTTGCGTTCATAATGAACTCCTTTTATATTTGATATGTAAAATTGTAAGATTCTCTTTTTAACGAGATATAAATTAAATATTAACGTTTTATTAATAGTTTTGTAAAAAATTTACATTTTTACACAAATACTACACATAAAAATTATACAATGTTTTAAATCAAATATAAAAGGATGAAAAATGAAAAAATTAGGTTTGATGAGTTTGATTGCTTCGGCAATGTTATTTGTTGCGTTTGGTGCTACGAGTTTGAGTGCTAGTGAGAAATGTGGCTCACAGAAAAAATGTGGTTCAGAAAAACCAGCTAAAAAATGTGGCGATTCGAAATGTGGTAAAGATAAAAAGCCAGTAAAAAAATGTGGTGATGAAAAAAAAGAGGTTAAAAAAACTATGAAATGTGGTGAAGGAAAATGTGGATCATAATTCCTACACTCTAAGGAGTGAGTTATGTGTGTTAAAGATGTATATCTTGAGTTTACAAGAGTAACAGAATATTTTAAATCGTTATCTTTATTGTCAGCTAGGTTAGTATTAGCATATGGCTTTTATGAACCTGCTATGATGAAGTGGAGTGATATCTCTGCAGTAGCACAGTGGTTTGGCACTATTGGGATACCCTTGCCAACGCTCAATGCTTATCTTGCAGCAAGTACAGAGATAACAGGTGTAGTTTTACTAACATTTGGACTTTTTACTAGAGTGATCTCAATTCCTCTCATTGTTGTTATGATAGTTGCAATAGTTACTGTGCATTTGCCTAATGGATTTAATGCTGGAGAGAATGGTTTTGAGATACCTCTGTATTACATGTTGTTTTTATTGATTTTTCTATCTCATGGTGCTGGCAGGTTTTCACTAGATAGCCTTATTTTTAGAGATAAAAGATAAAGGAGATGTTATGTGTATACCTCACGGAACTTCAACTATAAAAAGTGAAACTACAATTAAAGATAAACCTAAAAAACATATTGAGAAACCTTCAAAAAATATGCTTGAAAAGGGTGATCCAAATTTTATTGATGAGAGAAAACCATATACACCAAAGAAAAAATCAAGCTTTTTCTAAAACTTTTTCTAGTTCCTCAGCAGGAAGTGGTTTATAATAGTAAAAACCTTGTATTTTATTGCAACCATGATTAAAGACAAAATCTTTTTGCTCTTTTGTTTCTATCCCCTCTGCAATAATGTCAAGATTGAGGTTTTGAGCAAGGGCAATGATAGTCTTTGTAATCGCTTTGTCCTCTTCATTATATGGTAAATCTTTTACAAAGGATCGATCAATTTTCAGTTTATTTATTGGTAAACGTTTGAGATATGCGAGTGATGAGTACCCAGTTCCAAAGTCATCGATTGAGATACGAATTCCCAAATCACTAATCTCTTGTAACACTTCAATGGCATTTTCAGGATTTGTCATCACTTGGCTCTCTGTTACCTCTAGTTCTATCTGATCATAACTACATCCAGTTTCTTCAATAAGTTGTTGTAGTTTTTCAAGACAGTTTGTATTTTGAAGTTGTTTGACAGAAACATTGACTGAGAGTCTTCCTACTTTATATCCTTGTTTTTTCCATTGTGCGACTTGTGTCATAGCACTTTGCATAACAAACTGATCGAGTTCAATTATAAGTCCTGTAGATTCAGCTAAAGGTATAAACTTAGATGGTGGAATAATCCCCATAGTTTGATGTTTCCATCTCACAAGAGCTTCTAAACCTATAATAGACTCTGTTAAAACATCTACTTGAGGTTGGTAATAAACAACAAACTCTTGTTTTTTAAGTGCTTCACGTAAAGCAGACTCCATTATGACACGCTCAAACGCTAACTCCGTCATCTCTGCTGCATAAAATTGAAAGTTATTACGCCCCTCATTTTTTGCTTTATACATCGCTGCATCTGCATACTTAAGTAAGTTATCTGTTGAGAGTCCATCATCTGGATATATACTAATCCCAATACTACAAGAGATATAGAGTTTGTTTCCTTGAAGGGAAATGGGTTGTGAAAGTGCATCTATAATTTTTGTTGCAAGGACAGAGGCATCGGTAATAGAACTTAAATCTTTCATAAGTACTGTAAACTCATCTCCACCAAGTCTTGCAAGTGAATCGTTGTTTCGAAGAGTGTCTTGCAATAGTCTCGTTACAATTTTTAAAAGTTCATCCCCTACTGCGTGTCCGAGTGAGTCATTGATCTCTTTAAAATGATCAAGATCAATAAATAAAAGTGCAAGTTTTGTCCTATTTCTTTTTGCATTTTTAATCTCTTCTAAAAGCCTATCTATAAATAAGCTTCTATTGGCCAAACCTGTTAAAGAATCATGATGAGCCATATGATCAAGTTTTACCTTTTGTTCAAGTAGTTCATCCTCTGCCTCTTTTTGTGCTGTCACATCTGTATGTGTTCCGGAGATTTTGACTGGTTTGTTTGAATCGTCAAAATAAACCTTTGCAACACTACTAACCCAGACCCATTGACCATTTTTATGTTTCATTCTAAAAAGTATTCTAAAGTTGTTTATCTTACCTTTTACAGCTTTATTGATAGTGCGCATAGCCTTTTGAAGATCCTCAGGTTCAACTCTGCTTTCCCATTCTTGAAAACTGTTGATTATCTCTTCATCTCTATAACCTAGGATTTTTTTCCATGTTGGAGAAAAATAAACTTCATTTGTTACAAGGTCCCAGTCCCAAATACCACTTTTACTCCCCTCAAGAGCAAGTTGTACTCTTTCATTTAATTCGATAGCTTCTTTTTGGTATTTACTCAAAATATAATGTCTATGAAAAAGTAAGATAATGATAGCAATTAATACAAAAGTTACTACTAAAAAAATTGTATAGTCAGGTTCTTCTTTCATAGTAGTTTGTAACCATTTTGCTCTAATAACACTTTTGTCTTTTTCAGTTATACTGTTTAAGGTTTTATTGATGATTGAGAGTAAAATAGGGCTGTCTTTATGCACTAAGTATCTATGTTCAAAATCAAACTTTGCATTTCCAGAAACCTGCAAGTTTTGTGCTTTTATTTGTGCCATGTAGTATAAAGCAGTGGCAGTATGTCCTACAAAAGCATCTGCTTTGCCTTTTTCAACTAAAGTGAGTGCTTCAGGAATCGTTTTTGTTGTAATAAGCTTTATGTTTGGATAGTTTGCAACAAGAAAATTGTAGCTTGTATAGTATTTGGGAACAGCAATGGTTTTGGTGTTAAACTCACTGAGATCATCAACAAATCTATAACTTTTATCCGTGATGATTAACATTGGATATGTATCATAAACTGAACTAATAAGCCCTAGTTTTCTCTCTTGGGGAGAAGAGCCGATACCTGGGACTAGATCAATTTTATGATTATTAAACTTTTCTAAAACGTCGTTCCAAGATTGTGATGGGATATATTGAAATTTCAAACCAGTTCTTTGAGAGATAAGGGAAAGATAATCTCCCATGATTCCATCCATTTTTCCATTTTCTATAATAGATAAAGGTTTCCAGTTCACTTCACTATAAGTGATGGTTGAATGTTGTTGAATCCATTCTTTTTCTTCAAGTGAAAGCTCTTGAGAATGTAAATTTGTGAGAGTAAAAAATATGAAGATAAATATAAATAAAAACTTTTTCATGAAACCATTCTAATCTTTTTAATGTTAAAGATTTCTTTTGCACTCAGGCTACACAAAGTTTGTATATAATAATAATTATGAATAATTCAAGAAGAAAATTTTTGCAATACGGCTTTTTAAGCTCCTCGATTTTTTTGTTTGATGGGTGTAATCTTTTTGGGATCACTACACCATATGCTACGATTAAGGTTTTACAAAATGATCTTGTACCACAAGCAAAGATTTTAGGGATAAACACAATCTCATATATGCATTTAGTTTTTAAGCATTCTAAAATCTCTGATGGGGATAAAAAGTTTTTAAAAAATGGTGTAAAGTGGCTCAATGAAGAGGCGTATAAACTTTATAAACGTGAGTATGTAAAACTTACAAAACATCAAAGAGAAAAACTTTTAGAGATTGTTGCAAAAACTTCTTGGGGTGAGAGTTTTTTGTATGACATTATGAGTTATACGTTTGAAGCGATGCTGGGTGATCCAATCTATGGTGGCAATAATAAGGAAGCGGGTTGGAAGTGGCTGAAATTTCAAGGCGGTTTACCGCACCCAAAAAAGGTGTATATCTAATGTACGATATCTGTATAGTTGGAAGTGGAGCAGGTGGTGCTCCTGTTGCTTATGAACTCTCCCGTGCTGGGTATAAAGTAGTAGTGCTTGAAAAAGGGGAGTATTACAAAGAGGAAGATTTCAATAAAGATGAACTAGCAGTATGTAGACGAGATATGTTTACACCACCACTCTGGGAACAAAAACACATCATAAATGAGTATGAAGATGGAAAGTATAAACGCTATGATGGGGCTGAGTATAGTTGGAGCTTTTGGAATGGAAGTTTAGTAGGAGGCTCATCAAATTTGATGAGTGGTTATTTTCATAGAATGAAACCACAAGATTTTACACTACTTTCAACTTATGGTGCGATTGAAGGAGCAAATATTGTAGATTGGCCTATCTCGTATGATGATTTAGAACCCTATTATGACAAAGTTGAAAAAGTTGTAGGGGTAAGTGGAAAAGTAGTAAATCATAAATTTCAAGAGAGACGATCAAGTGAGAGTTTTCCATATCCAGAGTTAAAAACGAATGGCGTAACAAAATGGTTTGATAAGGCATGTAAAGAGCTATATTTTACCCCAATCCCAACTCCAAGAGCTATACTCTCACAAAATGCACTTGATCGCAATGGATGTTATTACTCAAACTTTTGTGGCAGCTATGGATGTGCAAGTGGTGCGAAAGGGAGTGCTCGAGCTGCACTACTGCAAAAATGTGAAGCAAAAATTATAACCGATGCTTTTGTATATCGTTTAGAGAGTGATGGTAGGAAAGTGACAAAGTTGTATTATAAGACAAAGCATAATATCCCCCATGTAGTCAAAGCGAAGATTTTTGTATTGGCAGCACAAGCAATTGAGACCTCAAGACTGCTTTTAAACTCGAAAGATCAGTATTTTCCAAATGGCTTGGCAAATACAAACAATCAAGTTGGGAAAAACCTGATTTTTTCAGCAGGTGGGAGTGGCAGTGGTAGGTTTATTTTCGAGAAACTTTCACATGAACAACGTCAAGAACTTATGGAAGTTGGTGTATTTTTCAATAGAAGTCTCCAAGAGTGGTATGAATTTCAAGATGAAAAAAAGCGCTATAAAGGTGGTACAATTGACTTTTTATTTGAGCATCAAAATATCATCTCTCGTGTGAATAAAGAGCTTTATAATCAAAATGGAGATTTGATGTGGGGAGAGGAGTTGATGGAAAAAATCCATAAACGACTTACAACCTCACGAGTTCTTAGTTTTGAAGTTTTTAATGATTGGTTACCAACAGATAAATGTTTTGTAAGTGTTGATAAAGAAGAAAAAGATAAATATGGTGTACCAGTTGGAGTGATCAATTTGTACGGGCATAAACATGATCTGCAAGTGGGAGAGTTTTTGGCAAAAAAAGCTGTAAAAGTGCTTGAAAAAATGGGTGCAGTGGAGATAGACTACTCGATCTCTAGCTCCCCTCCGCCAAATTTAGTCGCTGGTGGATGTAGGTTTGGAGATGACCCAAACAAGTCGGTTTTAGATAAAAACTGTAAAGCGCATGAGCTAGAAAACTTGTATGTAACAGATGCGAGTTTTATGCCAACGGGTGGAAGTGTCCCTTATACTTGGACTATCTATGCTAATTCATTCAGGGTTGCTGATATTATAAAAAAGGAGTTAAAAAATGAAACAAACATTTCAAGTTGAAAATGTAAAGTGTGGTGGTTGTGCAAACACTGTGATGACGAAACTAAAAGATGTTTTTGGCGAAGTTGAGGTAAATCTTGATGTTATGCCAAGGGAGATCACTTTAGAGATCGAAGATAAACAAGTGGATGATCTGCGCCTTGTACTTAAAAAACTAGGCTATCCAATGAGTGATGAAAAACTCAACCTTTTTGATACAAACACCACAAAAGCAAAAAGTTTTGTCTCTTGTGCAGTTGGGAAGTTTGAACTTTCTAAAGATGGGAAGTAGGAGTTTATTTAGAAATCTAACTTATGCTATAATTCAGTTAATTATATGAATAATTATTTAAAGGATTATTATGCAAGCCTACAAACGAGATGAGATGATCTCAGTCACTGATCTACTCAAAGGGTTCAAAATGACTCTTGAGAAACTAACTTCACATCAGCTTGATAAAGTTGCTGTTATGAAAAACAATAAGCCAGAAGCGGTAATAGTGAGTGTTGATGAGTATGAACGCTTACAATCCAAATATTATTGGAATCGTTTGGATGAAGAAACATATCTAGCAAAAGCTTATGCATCTTTAACAGACACAGATTCCAAAGCAATGTCAATCGAAGAACTGGATAAAAAGCTTGATGAGATTATAAGTCGTAATGAATCTTGAATTTTTACCAGCATTCGTCAATAGACTTGAAGGATTTGTGGAAATCATTGCTGATGATAAACCCTCAGCAGCTAGAAAATTCCATAAAGAGATTATTAATGCCTGTAGAGAAATACAAAATTTTCCATACAAGCATAGAAAATCGATGTATTTTGATGATGAAGATATTCGTGATCTAGTACATAAAGGTTTTGTGATTATTTATAAAATTGAAGTAGATACTATAAGAGTTTTTGCTTTTATAAATCGCAATGCATTCTCCAATCGAACAGATTTATAGCTGTTTGGAATTAATACTTTAAAGCATTCCTTGTTTCATAATAGCTTCTTAAAAATTAAATGACAAAATATACATTTAAAATGTAATTTAAACCAACATTTTTTGTGTCATTTAATTTGGATATTTAGAGTTGTTTTATATATAATGTTTGTTGAATAAACTGTTATACGTACGGGAGGACAAATGAGCTGGAAATATGACTATCTAGTGGATCAAATTCATCGAACTGCATATAAAAAACACGAAAGTTTTATTGTTGGTTCATTAATACATGATCCAGAGCTTGATGATTTAATGCCATGCACACAATTTTATGTAAATAGGACTGATGGTGGATATGCATTACTAGATTTATTCTACCCGCAGATAAATTTAGCTATTGAGATTGACGAACCAGCACACGAAAACAACACCGTCGCCGATAATGAACGACAAAATATAGTCGAAGAAAAGCTCGAATGTATGTTCTGTCGAGTTCAGATTCAGCAAGGAAATGTGCTCGGTCAAATACAAGAACTAAAGAACACAATTAAGATTCTGAGAGAAAAAGCGAAGAAAGATAGAGGTTGGAAAGATTGGGAAGAGCCCTTTCGACTAAGTCTATCTGAGGCTAAATTCACTCAGAAAAATACCTTGTTCTTGAAAATTAAGGGAGAAATTCCTCCTGAAGAACTGCTGGCTAGGCAAACAGGTTACTGGAGAATTGATAAACGAAAACAGCAAGAAATTAAGACTGTCATCGTTGTCCATGACTCAGTTGTTACAAAGGTTTTTGGTAAAGTCCAATGGCACGTTTGGGAAGAGAATCCCCAAAAAGTAGGCTATACAGGTGAGGCAGTAGAATCCAATATCAAACTGGGCACAATTATCGAGGGCTGGGACTTCCAGCAAACAGTTACCTATTCAAATGATGTGTATTAAACGTATAACAAATCGCTCGACTTGACCGCTAGACCTGCAGCTTAGTTCCCTCCCTTGATCGGTGGCAAGTTAGCTCAAACGTTAAATAGAAGCTATAAAACTCTCTATTCTTTTAAGTGTTTCCTCTTTTCCAATTACTGACATAATCACATCAAGTCCTGGTCCGCCCATTTTACCAAGCATTGCAATACGAAGTGGTTGACCGATTTTTCCAAATCCGATCTCCATCTCATTTACTACCGCTTCGATGAGGTGATGATACTCTGTTGGTAGATGAATATCTTGTGCAGCTTCGAGTTTTGCTTTGAAATTTTCAACAATAGTTAGAGTATCTTCTTTCACAGCTTTTTTCATCGCTTTTTCATCATAACTTGTTGGTGTTGTGATGATCTCTTTTGCTTGAGTACTTAACTCTTGAAGTGTTTTTGCTCTCTCTTTTAAAGCATCAAGTAAAATCTCTTTTTTATCGTGAGAAGTAAGTACTAGATCAAACTCATTTAAAAGCTCTACAAGAGTTTCATTGTTTGTGTTTTTTATGTAGTGTGCATTTAACCAGTCAAGTTTTTCAGTATTATAGATCGAAGCTGATTTATTGATATCTTTTGGATCAAACAGCTCTATCATCTCCTCTATTGAGAAAATCTCTTGATCTCCATGACTCCAGCCAAGACGTACTAAAAAGTTCAGAAGTGAATGTGGTAAGTATCCCATCTCTTTGTATGCCATAACATCCGTAGCACCATCACGTTTTGAGAGTTTTTTCCCTTGTGAATTGTGGATCATTGGTACATGATAAAATGCTGGAATATCAAACCCGAGTGCTTCATATACTACGATCTGTTTTGGAGTATTACTTAGGTGGTCATCCCCGCGTATAACTTGGTTGATCCCCATTAAAGCATCATCGATAGCTACAACAAAGTTATACGTTGGGCTTCCATCAGCTCTAGCGATGATAAAATCATCTAAGATATCCTCTGCTTTAAATACAACATCACCTTTGACACCATCTTTGACTATAATCTCGCCACTAAGGGGTGCTTTGATACGGATAACTGGATCAACGCCCTCTGGTGGTGTACCTTCAAAATCACGGTATCTTCCATCATATTTTGTACGCTCTTTGTTAGCCATTTGTGTTTCGCGAAGCGTTTCAAGCTCCTCTTTTGTCATATAACACTTGTATGCTTTACCTTCGTCAAGGAGTTGTTTGATATATTTTGCATAAATGTCATCACGCTTACTTTGGTATGTTATCTCTCCATCAGCCTCTAAACCAAGCCAATCAAATGCTTTGAGTATAGCTTGTGTAGCTTCTTCAGAGTTTCTAGCTTTATCTGTATCTTCGATGCGTAAAACAAATTTTCCACCATTTTTTTTCGCCCAAAGATACGAAAAAAGAGCAGTTCTTAAACCACCGATGTGTAGGTATCCTGTAGGACTTGGAGCAAAACGAGTAACAACCATGTGTAAGCCTTTTATTTTTAGTGGTGTAATTTTAGGGTACTGTTGGTTAAAAATGGGTAAAATAATCATTCATTTTAAATTTGACGGATAATTATGAGAAAATTTTTACTGGTTTTATTATTTGCAGGATTTTTAGAAGCAAAAGTTTATGATGGTGTAGCAATAGTGGTAAAAAATGAAGCGATCACTTTAGAAGATATAAAAAATGAGATGAAAGCATCCCATATTGATGTAAAAAGTGCAACAGATATTTTAATCCGCCAAAAACTTGAAGATGCAGAGATAGAAGAGAGAGGAATCACTGTGAGTTCTTCTGAAGTGTATGATGATATTACCCAGATGGCATCACGTAACAACATGACTATTAGTGATTTTTATGATGCTATTCGTGAAGCAAATGGACTAAGCTCAACACAATTAAAAGAGAAGATAAAACAAAAACTATTATCGCAAAAACTTTATAGTGCGATAGCATATGCTTCAATGGATGAACCAAGTGATGAAGAGATACATGAGTATTTTAAACTTCACCAAGATGATTATAAACATCCAGCTTCTTTTACAGTTGTGATTTACGATGCAAAAAGTAAAGAGCTTTTACAAGAAAAAGTAGATAACCCTATGTTTTATTCACCTGAGATTGCAACAAATGAACAAGTACTCCCATATGAGCGAATTTCACCAGAACTTGCAACTCTTTTGAGTAAAACTGAATTACATGGCTTCACACCTGTTATTCCAAATGGAAAAGGGGGTTATATGAGTTTTTATCTTAAATCGATCGAATCAGCAAAAGAGGGTGGAATTGAGAGTGTAAGAAACCAAATCGTGAATGCGATTATGGCTGATAAAAGAGAGGTAGTGCTAAGTGATTATTTTGCAAGACTTCGTGACAATGCAGAGATAAACATCATTAGGATGCCTGAGTAAAGAGGTTACATGGTAAGTGATAAAAATTTTATAAACATTGCTAAAGAGATAGCAACGGCTTCAAAATGTGTGTCAAAACAAGTAGGGGCTGTGATTGTAAAAGATGGAAGAATCTTAAGTACTGGCTATAATGGCACACCTGCTGGATATACAAACTGCTGTGACCATTGGAGTAATGAATATACCTCCGATCATCATAATTGGAGTCAAACGTATGAGATTCATGCTGAGATGAACGCAATTATCTGGGCTGCAAGAAAAGGGATTTCTATTGAGAATGCAACTATCTATGTAACGTTAGAACCTTGTAGTGAATGTAGTAAAAATCTTATCGCAGCTGGGATTAAAAGAATAGTTTATCTAACCCCTTATGAGCATACACACTCAGAAGTGGTCTCTAAATTTTTAAGAGATAATGGAGTGAGTATAGAGCAATTAAAGACAGAGTAAAGTTTTAGTTTACTCTATCTTGAATATGACATGCAATCGCATATCCATGGTTAAGCCCTAAAGCGATACTTCCACCACTCTCTTGTGTGATATCACCTGCGACAAAAAGACCTTCGATATTTGTTTCATAGTAGTCGTTATGAATAGGTTTTCCATCTTCCTCTTTTATGCCAGAACTAGCCAGAAAAGCACTTGGAGTTGTTCCACCAATAGCATAGATAACTCTATCATACACTTCTATTGTATCATTGTTGAAAAGTACTTTTACTTTCCCATCTTCATCTTCAAGACTATCTATATCGATTCCAAGAAGTGGATTTACCTCTTTATGTATAATCGCATTTGAGATATCTCGTTGATTTGTTGGATTTGCACGTCTGAATGTTTCACGTCTATAACAGATGCTTACATCGTTTTTAGGGCATAGATCAACTGCATACTCAACAGCACTATCCCCTCCACCAACAACTAAGATTTTCTCACCCTCACCGCACTCATCAGTTGTATAGTTGACTTTTTTTCTAATACTTGGTGGAATTTTATATGATGGTTTGTTTGGTTTACCCATACGCCCAATAGTAACTACTACATATTTAGCGTTTATACTTTTACCTGCCATAAACACTTCAAAGTGTCCATCTTTTTTTTCAATAGACTGCACCTCTACTTGCGTTTGGAGTTCAACTGAATGGCGACTTATAAGCTCATCAAAAAAGTCAATTGTTGATTCTTTTGTACCATCAATAAAATAGATGTTACCATCTAGTTCAATCTCTTGCCCTTTCCATGCAACATCAACACGTTTGTTATCTTTATAGTATTTTCTAATGGTAGAGTTGTGATTGACATCTTTTTCAAGTAGGATGATATCGTGGATACCTTGCATGTAGCTCTCTACTGCAGTTGCAATCCCTGCTGGACCTGCTCCAATGATTGCTAAATTGTATATATGTTGCATATAAACTCTCCTAGAAATTTTTAAATCTAAGAAAGTTTAACAAATTATTGGTAAATTGCCTAAGAAAGTAGCTCTAGTGCCATTTCAGGTGGTCTAGCGATAATTGCTTTATTACCTTTTATTATAACTGGGCGTTCAATCAGTTTAGGATTATTTGTCATTGCTTCGATCAGTTTTTCTTCGTTATTTTCATTTTTTAAATCTAACTCTTTATATATATCTTCTTTTGTACGCATCAATTCTCTAGCAGAGATACCTAACATATCTAAAACTTTTTTGATCTCTGACTTGCTAGGTGGAAATTCTAAATACTTTATAATCTCTTTCTCACACCCATTTTCATCTAATAGTGCAAGGGCTTGACGAGATTTTGAACATCTAGGATTATGCCATATAGTTATATCTTTCATTAGTTATCCTTTTTTTTATTGTAATTTTACACTATAATAGTTGCGAAATTAGTTTATTATAATATTAAAAGGGGTCTTTGCGATGAAGTATAAAAATAAAACACATAAACTAGCTGAATTTGCAAAAGAGTTACTTGATAAAAAATCTTTAGAGAGTGGATTGCCTCATATTGCAAAGTATGTTAAAGAGGTAGTTGATGCTGATAGATGTTCTATATTTATTTATAGTGCTACAAAAAATGAGTTGTGGACAACTTTAGCAGATGGTGTTGAGAGAATTGCAATGCCTGCAAATAAAGGAATCGTAGGGTATACAATCAAAGTGAAAAAACCTGTTGTAACAAATGATGCATATTCCCATCCCGAATTTTTAACGGCAATTGATGAACAAACAGGGTATAAAACACATAACATTGTAACTGCACCTATTTTTAACTCACATAGAGATATTATAGGTGTTTTAGAGCTTCTCAATAAAGCAGACGATTTTGATGATGAAGATGTCCGTTTTATGATCTTTTTTGCCCACTATGTAAGTGGTTTCATTGAATTATTAAAAACGTATAGAGATGAGGAAGCTTATGAATAAATTTAACAAAATAGCTGAATTTGGAAAAGAGTTAGTTAAAGCCAAAGATATAGAAGAGAGTTTAGAAGTGATTGCCAAAGAGGCAAAAGAGATAGTTAATGCTGATCGCTGTTCTATCTTTATAGTAGATGAAAATGAAAATATTTTATGGACAAAGCTAAGTGACGGAATTGCAGGGCGTATTGTAATCTCTTTGGATTCTGGAATTGTTGGAGATACATATGCACAAAAAGAGGCACAAGTAGTCAACAATCCATATGAAGATGCAAGATTTTTACCAAGTATAGATAAAAAAAGCGGATATAAAACAAAAAATATGATTACAATTCCTATTTTTAATTCAAAAAGAGAGATTATGGGGATTATGCAACTGCTTAATAAAAGTCGTTTTGATTTTGATGCAGACGATTTAGAAGTTCTTACTTTTTTTGCTAACTATATCAGTGGAACGTTAGAGTTAGTCTTGCTTAGTGAGAAGTAAGGCTGCATCGTGTGCAAGTCGGATAACACCGATTGCGTAGTTAGATGAGTTGTTATAGCGCATAACTTTTTTCATATACTCTTTAAGATAATCAAGCTCTGGTTTGTTTTTTGTAAAACAAGTATACTCTTTTCCTGTTTTTAAACTTTTTTCGTATACAAATGAAGTGTTGTTATTATCAAATTCATATTGGTACCAAGCTTGTTCTACTTTTTCTACGCTTTGAAGTTTGTTCCAATCAATTAAAGTATCAAATCCAGCTTTTTTATGTAAAAAATTTGCTACTGAAACAATAGCATCATCCATATTTGTTAAATCAGGGATACCATTTTTATAAGACTGCGCATAAGTAAAACTGTTTGGCATAAATTGCGGGATACCAACTGCACCTGCATAAGAGCTAGGCAGGTTACATTGCTGGGGTGAGAGTTTTTCTTTATAACAATACTCTATAATTGTCGCCATATTTGTTTTACCCATATTTAAAAGCCACTTTTCGCGTTTATCTTGGGGTTGAGGAAGGCGAGTAACTATAGTGTTAAAAACTATAAAAGCATCGTGTTGAGGTTGAATTTTACCTAAGTTTGTCTCTTTTAATAAAATGGCAGCAATGATCTCTTTATTTACACCATATTTTGCCTCAGCATAGTGATATGCTTCTTTATGTTTTTGTAGATTTTCTACCATTTGAGGTATGCGATTGACAAGCACATTGTTCGCTTTCTTTTCTCTTTGCTTATGGTATTTGATATATTTTGGTTTGAGATATTTCCAACTGATTTCATCATATTTTTGTGTTTTAAAATAGGAGAGTAAAAACTTATTTGCATAATCGTAACTTACTCCCTTTTTTACAACTTTTTTACAGACGTCACTATAGTGAGGATTTTGAAATGTACAGTTTGTATAATGTTTAGCAAAAATGGTAGTTGCAAATATACTAAATAGTATGAAGTATCTCATTTATCTCATCCAATCTTTGTGGTGTCCCAATATCTTTAAAAAATCCTCGAAAAACTTCGCCACTTATCTTTTTTTCTTCGATAAATTTACGAAGAAGAGGAGCTAATGGCAATTTTTCTAGGGTAACATCGTCGAATATTTTTGGATTATAGTAAGCTATACCTGAAAATGTCCACATCTCTTGAGAGTGGTTTAAAACCAAAGAGTTTTCTAAGCCAATATCGCCTTGATTGTTATGTGGTGGATTTGGTACTAATATAAGGTGAGCAAGTTTGTTTTGTAGATCAAAGTTAGGGTCAAACTCATAATCACAAT
The DNA here is from genome assembly GCF_050296975.1 of Sulfurimonas sp. Classification (GTDB taxonomy): domain Bacteria; phylum Campylobacterota; class Campylobacteria; order Campylobacterales; family Sulfurimonadaceae; genus Sulfurimonas. The sequence goes on along the minus strand of NZ_JBNKRX010000002.1, from coordinate 141,948 downwards.
AAACATCTCCATTTATAACTAAAAAAGGCTCATCTCCTAAATATTCTAGTGCCTTTTTGATCCCACCAGCAGTCTCTAGTGCACCAGTATCTCGCTCATCCGAGTAAGTAATCGTTACACCCCAACGACTTCCATTCCAAAGGGCTTCAGGAATTTTTTCACCTAAATGGGCTATGTTGATAACGATTTCTTTAAAACCATTACGAGCTAGTTTTTCAATATGCCAGACAATTAACTCTTTACCCCCAACTTTTAAAAGCGGTTTTGGAATTGTATCGGTAAGCGGACGCATACGCTCTCCACGACCAGCAGCTAGTATCATCGCTTTCATTGTACACTCTTTAAAAACGCAGCTAACTCTTTTGTTTCATCATAACGTGAGGCAGTATCTACAACATAAGAGAGAGTGAGTGGTATATCTTTGAGATACCCATCTTTACCATCACGAAGATGCAGACGTGAAAAAATACCTAGTACTTTTATATGGCGTTGCAATCCCATAAAATCAAACCATTTTAAAAAGGTTGCATCGTCCACATTAAGTTTAAGTTGATTTCGAAAGTAGAGAACTAACTCTTCTATTTTTTCTCGATCAAAAGAGATATAACAATCTTTGAGTAATGAAACAAGATCGTAGGTAAGTGCACCATTCATCCCATCTTGATAATCTATAACACCAAGTTCACCATCATCTTGTATCATGATATTTCTAGAGTGAAAATCACGATGTACAAAAACATTTTGTGGTTGAGAGAGCACGACTTCAGATATTTGATCAAGTGTATCAGCTAACATCTTTTCTTGAGAATTTGAAAGTGTTAGAGAAAGTTTTTTTTGCAAATACCACTCACGCATCAAATCCATCTCAAAATGTAAAAAAGCTTTATCATAGAGTGGTAGATTGGTAGTATCTGTATTTTGCATCTTTAAAATTTCACTTATCGCTTGTTTATAAAGCGTATCAAAATTATTTTCATCTAAAATATCCAATAAATTTGTATTTCCAAAGTCTTCTAATATTAAATAGCCATTTTCCAAATCTTTGTAATATATTTGTGGTGCTCTTACATCTGTTTTGAGAAGTTTTTCGGTGATATTTATAAAAGGGTTCAATGATTCTTTCTCCAAAGAAGCATCCATGAAGATATAAGTCCGATCTTCATTTTTTAAACGGTAATAACTTCGAAAACTTGCATCTGCTGAAGCGATTTCAAGAGCATAATCTTTATAAGGAGTTTTTTGTAAATACTCTTTTAATTGCTGCATGTTATCGTTCCAAGTATGGAATTTTTGACTGTTCCAGTTATCTCTTTTAACTCTACAGGCAGTTTATGGACTCTTTTATACGCTAACCATGCGAAGATCATCGCTTCTAAGAAGTTGCTATCAACTCCATGTTCACTACTCGTTTTAACCTCTTTTTGGCTGAGTTCTTTGATACGCTTAACTAAATACACATTTTTAGCACCGCCACCACAAAGGATAATCTCTTCAACATCATTTAAATCTTTTACTATTGTTCGTGCTGTGAGTTCGGTGAGTGTTGCCTGTATATCTGCATCACGTATACCTATATGATTGTTCAAGTAGTGTGCTAACCATGTTGGATTAAAATACTCTCGTCCAGTGCTTTTTGGTGGTTTTTTTTCAAAATAGGGATCGCTAAGCATATCATCTAAAAGTACTTGAATCACTTGCCCACTTTGTGCAAACTCTCCATTTGAGTCATAATTTTTGTTTTGAATTTTATTTGACATATAATCAAGTAAAACATTACCACAACCCGAGTCCCAACCAAGATAGTTTTTACCTAAAAGAGTGATATTTGCCATCCCGCCAATATTTACAACTGCAATATTTTTGTCCATTTTTCCAAATATAAATTTATGAAATGCTGGAGCAAAAGGAGCACCTTGTCCCCCATTTGCTATATCTTTTGATCGAAAGTCGTTAACTACATCAATATTTGTATGTGTAGCAACGATACTAGCAGAGCCTAATTGCAAAGAAAATGGATATTGCGATTCAGGGGAGTGCCAAAGTGTTTGACCATGTAGACCAATAGCTACAACCTCGTCTTTGTTGATCTGGTACTGTTCAATAAATGAATTGATAGCATCTGTATATATATTGGCAAGTTTTACATCTATCTCTCCAATAGTTTGGAGTGTAGTCTGTCCATTAATAACGGTAAGAATTTCATCTTTCAAATCTTGAGAGAAAGGATATTCATGAGCACATAAAAGTGTGCAATTATTTTCATCGACCTCACATAAGGCAACATCAATTCCATCGAGGCTTGTTCCGCTCATCACACCTATATATTTAGTCATTTTAGCTCTCCAAAGTTTATTTAGAAGTTATAGAAGAGGTCTTACTTAACATCATAATACAATATGCTACCACAAAACCTACAACAATTTGCCAATCATAGCCGAGCGTAAAACCAAACAGTGATGTTTGCAGTATTAAAACAGTTATAAAACCACCAAAAAGAGCATAAGGAACAAGTATGTTATTGCCCCGCGTAGTAAAAATTGCAGCAAAGTAAACACCAAGGAGTCCTGTATATGCATAAGCCATAACTCCAAGTGCAAATGAGATCAGTGAAACTTCCAAATATCTTTGCCAAAAATAGCTTACCATCGCCATAATAAAAAGGCTTAAAGCAAACAACAAAACACTTAGGCGTGAAGCTTTTAAAAAATGTTCTTCATCTAAATTTGGCTCTTTTTTTAACTTATAAGGTTTGTAAATATCTTCAATAAGAACTGAACTCATAGCTCCTAAAACTGAGTTAGTTGAAGAAAGAGCTGCTGCAATTGCACCAACTGTGACAAAACCTCGAAGTCCATTTGGCATCTCATTTAAAATATAGTACATAAATATCGTTATTTTTTCTTCATTAAAACTTTGAATAATCGTATTATTTTGGTAATGTAAAAAGAGTAAAGCACCAATCCATAAAAATAAAAACACTATAGGAATAGTAATAATTATCGATAAAACCAAAGATTTTTTTGCATCTTGTTTGGTTTTACAAGAAAGTACTCTTTGGCTCATATCTTGGTCGAGTCCAAATGCTGCAATGTTTAATAATAACCAGCCACCAAGCAAACCAAAAATACTGAATTTTCCATCGGTTGCAGTATCTATCATTTGTAGTTTTCCAAGTGAATCTAGTGTTTGGTATATATTTTGTAGTTCTAAAGAGGTATAAAGATAGTAAAATACAACACCTCCAGCACTCACATACACAATTGTTTGAATGATGTCGCTATAAATAACAGACTTTACTCCGCCAAAATAGGTATAGATTAAAGCTCCAAAAAGAAGTAGTAAAATCGAGATAACCATATGCAAAAGAGAGATATCCAAAAAAAGTATCATACTTACAGCTAAAGATGCGATATAAAGCCTAGCTCCACTAGCAAGTACACGACCTACTAAAAACATCACTCCAGCTTGTTGTTTTGCACTCTTGCCGTAACGGTTTTCTAAAAGTTCATAAACAGTTAATGCTTTGATCTCATAAAATTTAGGTACAAAAAAGTAAGCAACAAAAAAGACTGCTAACAAAGATGAAAAGTAAAATCCAATGAGTGTAAAGTTATCTTTGTAAGCAAATTCAGGTACTCCTAAAAAAGTAGCAGCAGATTGTGTAGTTGCAACTATTGATATTGCAGCTGCGAGAGCAGGGATCGAGTTTGAAGAGGTAAAATAATCTTTTGTAGAGGATATCTTAGTGCGTGAAAAGATGTATGAGCTAAGTGCCAAGACAATTAAATAGAGGAAAAATATACCCCAGTCAAGCAGTGAAAAAGCACTATTCATAATGAGATTTCAGCCCTAAATTTTCTATTTTAGAGCGGACATTTTTCATAAACTTATCTCCTGGATCAGCTTTTATAGTACGGTAACCTTTATCACGTTCAAGCCAAAATGGAGTGTTCTCAAACTCCATATATTCATGATGTCCGATAAGGTACTCAATTGATGGATATTTCATTTTTAAGTAACGCACTAAGGCGATGTTCGCTTTTACTTGTTCAGGGGTTAGGTCCTCTGTCTCATTTGCTTCACCGCCGACATTTTCAACTCCTATAGCAGAGTAGTTTAGTCCAATAACATGACGTGCCATATAGTTATCGGGCATAAGCTGGTAGATTGTGCCATCACGATCAACTAAAAAGTGAGCAGATACATTTAAAAGCGAAGCAGCAGCAATATCTTTGCGATCGGTAAATAACTCCTCTTGATAGAGTCTTTTATAAGAATCTTCAAAACTCATAACCGCTGTCCAGTGTAGCACAATCATCTTTGGAGTTATGTTTATATCTTTTACATCCAAAGCGTAGTGTTGTTTTATGTAACCTTTTGTCATCTCTTTGCGATGCTTTGAAAAGATTATAGGTTTTTGAACTATTTGCGACTTAGTATGTAAAGACTCTATTTTTTCATTTGCATCGGCTATTCTAGTAAGAGGAATTTTTCCATTTTTTACTTGTTTATAGATAGTTTCAACCAATTCTTTTGGAGTGTTTGATCCAAGTTGGTTTCCAAAAACTAACATATCGACACCACTATTTATAGCAAGTGTTGTTGCTTCTTGCAGTGAGTAATGCTCACTTATCGCTTTCATCTGCATATCATCACTGACAATCACACCACGAAAGCCGAGCTTTTCGCGAAGTAGTTTTGTATTTACATTATAAGAGAGAGTGGCAGGGTATTTCTCATCCAAATTTGCATTAAAAACATGGGCAGTCATTATCATATCTGCTTTGTTTTGTGCGATGAGTTGTTTATATGGTTCAAGCTCAATTTTGTTCCACGTTTTTGTTACGTCTACAAAACCTTTATGGGAATCACCAAGTGATGATCCGTGTCCAGGAAAGTGTTTAAGTACAGAGATAACACCTGCTTTACTTTGCTCTTCGATCATGATAGAAGCGTATTTTATAACCTTAGCAGGTTTTTCACCATAAGAGCGTTCAAGTCCAACTATCACTTTGTTTTGTGGATTAATAGTGAGATCAACAACGGGTGCGAAGTTCAGATTAAATCCGTTTTGTGCCAACATAAGGGATTGTTGTTGATACATAGTTCTCACTGTTTGATCATAAAGTGTTGCAATACGCTTTGCTGAAGGTACTTGGTAAAATCCTTTTTCAGATTTGAGACGTGCTACTTTACCACCCTCTTGATCGATTGCTATAAAATAGGGGGCATTTTTTGACTGTGTTAGTGTTAGCGTTAGTACTTTTAATTGTTCTGGATTGATTATGTTTTTTGGCTTATCTGGATGTTTATGGTTTTTATCGAAAAGTATAACACCACCAAGTTGATAGGTTGAATCAAAATCCTCATCCTCAAACCCTACAATCAACATTTTTGCGATCATTTTTTTAAGTTCTGTATCTGTTACATCTGCTTGGAGTGAGTAAAATAGAAGAAAAAAAGTTAGTAATAGTTTCAAAAAAGCTCCAAAGTATCTAAGTTTTTAAATATCAATGATTTTACCATATCTTTGGTTAGGTTTTGAGGCTCATAATGGTCACTTACAACTTTGTATATGGCAAAGTTTTTAATAGCAGGATTATGGATAACTGCATCATAAAACCCATAACTTTCCATATCTACGGCCTCAAAATTTTCTTGTTTTATCTCTTCATCTTTACAGTGTAGGGTTATACCTTCACTAAATTTATAGGAGATATCTTCATAAATAATCTCACCAATTTTCAAAAGCTTTCCAATGGCATAATTGGTATTTGCCCCACACACACCGATATTTAAATAGAAATCATCATCTGTAATATCAAAGTGGTTAATGAGCGTCTGTGTTGCTAGTCTAGAGTGTTCAACTCCTATACCACTTACAATGAGTTTCATCGATTTATTTGAAAAAAGTATATAGTTTTTTAGTGTTGATTTAGTGAGTTTGTATTTATCAACGAGTGCTTGTGCTTCACTTTTGAGTGCGACAACGATGTATATCAAATTTACTCCTACAAAATTTTATTTAAGATATCTTTGCTATAATTTCATCGCTCTTCTTTAGACCTGTGCAAGGAACTTATGAGACAATGTGTCAGGATGGGAACATAGCAGCACACCTTATTGGTTTTTGTGCCGCAGACATCTGGAGGGGGGCACCTTCTTTTTAGATATCTTCCCTATATTTTGAAATTCCACACGGTTGATTTGGCGATGGTGGATTGTCACGCAAATATTCTAAGTCTTCTAAAGTTTGTGTTAGTACCTTTTTTTGTTGCAAAAGAGGGAGCATTAAATTATCTTTTTCATTCAGCGGGATCGACCAGTCAGTTAAGATCTTTTCAACCTCGTTATCTAGCTCTTTTAGAGCATTTTTTACATGTGTAATCGAATTCATATACAAAGTATAGCAAAACTTAAAAAAATTATGGTATAATCGCGTTTCCAAATTATGTGGAAATTTTACAAAAGGAGCCGTCGATGCCAAAAATGAAATCGGTAAAAGGTGCTGTAAAGCGCTTTAAAGTTAAGAAAAACGGTCAAATCAAACGTGGTACTGCGTTTAGAAGCCACATCTTAACAAAACAAGATGCACAAACTCGTCGTGAGCAAAACACTCCAAAAGTGGTTGCTAAAGTTGATGCGAAAAACATTAAGGCTATGATTAACTAATTAAACTTAGTTGATTTAACAAACTCTCCAACTCATGTTGGGCAAGTCCACCAAAGCAGTGGCACCTTGACTACTAAAGTAGCTGGGTAAAGAAAATAAGGAAATAAAATGCCAAGAGTAAAAACTGGTGTTGTTCGTAGAAGAAGACACAAAAAAATATTAAAATTAGCAAAAGGTTTCTATAGTGGACGTCGTAAACACTACAGAAAAGCTAAAGAACAATTAGAGCGTTCATTAGTATACGCTTTCCGTGATAGAAAACAGAAAAAACGTGAGTTCCGTAAATTATGGATCATCCGTATCAATGCTGCATGTCGTTTAAATGACATGAACTATTCTACTTTCATGAATGGACTTCACAAAGCTGGCATCGAGCTTGATCGTAAAATTCTTGCTGATATGGCTATGAATGATGCTGCTGCTTTCTCAAAAGTAGTAGAAGCTTCAAAAGCTGCATTAGCTGCATAATTTCAACTAGACCCATTTTCTGGGTTTAGTTTACTCCCTTTTTTAACTCATTTATAAAACTTATAAATTCAGCTTATTTATAGATTTGATATATTAACATAACGACATAGGGGTTGTTTGTATGCTCAATAAAAATATTAAATATCTATATTTTATTTTCATTATATCTTCCTTGGTAATGTCAACTTCCATTATATTATTGGAAAAAATATATTTTCATGATAATGCTCAAAAAGTAGCTTTAGACAGTGCTGTCAAAAAGGTAAAAGAACGTGAGTACACAATCCAAGTCTTTTTAGAACAATCAAATAATATTCTTCTATCTCTTAGAGATTCAAATTTTTTTAAAACATATCTTGCAAAAGGAAACAATACAAAAGATATACAAGATCTTTTTAAAACATGTGCACAATCTAGCGTAGACTTTATGCAACTTCGTTATATAGACAAAGATGGTAATGAGAAGATAAGAGTTGAAAGAGAGCTATACGGTGGAAAAATTTCTGTAGTGCCAGAAAAAGAGCTACAAAATAAAGCCCATAGATACTATTTTTATCACTCTATGGCAAACGAGTTAGAAAAAGTAAATTTCTCTGCACTTGACCTTAATATTGAACATGGAGAGGTTGAGATTCCATATAAGCCAACTATGAGAGCGATTTTACCTATCAAAGAAGATGGGAAATTTGGTGGGATTATCATTATTAACTATTTTATGGAGGAGTTTTTAAAAAAACTTGTTTCAGCACCACTTTACGATATCGTTTTATACGATGATAACGGTTATATAATTTACCACCACGATGATCAAAAAGATTGGTCTTTATTTAAAGAAGAAAAGTACACTATAATGCAAGAGTATCCTAAACATGATAGACAACTTTTAGAAAAAGATTTCTTGCATACAAATAGTTTTGTAATGAAAAAAATGGAAGTTAGTATTGCAGGTGGTTTACATATATTATTGCAACTCAATAAACAATATCTTGAAAATCAAGCACAAAAAACAAGAGAACAATATATTTGGATTATTATATTTGTTATTGTCCTTCCATTATTGCTTACTTATTTACTGATTAAATTCTTTGGAAAAACACTTTTAAATCTTGATAAAGTACAAACTTTAAATCAACAACTCAAACAGCAAACCTATACAGATGAACTCACGCAGCTTCAAAATAGAAAGGCATATAATGAAAAACTAGATGAGTTATATGCACACTATAAACGCTATAACACAACTTTTTCGATGTTGCTTTTTGACATAGATTTATTTAAACATATCAATGATACTTATGGACATCTTGTAGGAGATGAAGTTCTTATAAAACTTGCTCAAATTGTTCGATCAAACTTGAGAAAAACTGATTATTGTTTTAGAATAGGTGGCGAAGAGTTTATGATACTTTTAAGCAATACTAGAAAAAAAGATGCTGTAGTATTTGCAGAAAAACTACGTAAAACTATCGAGGAAAACTTATATGTTAATGATAGCGAAGTAGTAACTATAAGTATAGGAGTTGTTGAAATTCAAGAAAATGATACTTTAGAGAGTTTGTATAAACGTGTTGATGATAATTTATATTTTTCAAAAGAGCATGGGAGAAATCAAGTTAACTCCCATCTCTAAAATACATTGTCTTAGTTGGCTTTATTTATTAAGGAGAAATAGCCACATTTATATTTTGAAACCTATTTGATGTTTTAGAGTAAAACAACCTTCATTAAAATAGGTATCTGGACATAATATCTTCATGAATGTCCATCTTATTATTAATTTTTGTATTTGTATAAATAAATTTTTCTATCTTTTTTACACCTCCCGTTTTAAGTTCATTTATTTTTTTTAAAAAGTACTTAGCATGGTTTACCGCGAAATTTAAGAATGTTTTTTTTGTTGTTAAATACAAACATTTTACCTCCTTTATTGATAACTTCTATCAAAATAGTATCAAAAGAAAGCTTAAATGAAATTGATATTTATTATCAATTATGTATTTGGGGAAGATTTTATTTTTTTGGAGGGGGTAAAGTGGGAGAAAAATCCCCACTTTTAGTTAGAGAAGATTAGTCGCCGTTTGGACCATTGTGACAGTCGTAACAACCAACTTTTTGTCCTTTAGCGAAAGTTTTATTTCTCATAACTCTCGTTGTGAACATTTTAGAGAGTTCAGTTCCTCTATAATCAGCACCGTGACAACTTGCACATTGCGTATGATTTTTCTCAGCTACATCATCATGGTTTTTTACCCAATCATTTCCAGCTGTGTGCATACCGTGAGGTCCTCCTGTTGTAGTTGAAGGTGCAGTATCATGACATGCTGTACATTCAGCGATAGTACCTTCAAACCCTTGTACCTCTATACTTTGAAGATTATCTTCTGCGTGTTCACTTGGATAAATAGCATGAGTTGAACCATGACAAGCTGAACATTGCATATCACCATGTCCTGTACTAAATCTATACAGACTCACTCCACTCGCAGGTGTATTTGCATTTGTTGCAAATCTTGTATCAACTGCAGCTCTAAGTGTCCCAGTATTTGCATTTGTAACAGCTTCAGTATAACGGTTACCATCTTGGTGACATGATTGACAATTTGGCTCTTCTAACCAACCGTTACGAGCATGAGTACCAACTGCACTCATATTTCCATGACAGCTTTGACATTGAATGTTTGACTGTTTACCCATAGCTCCGCGTAAACATTTTGTAGTAGCACCTGGATGACAACGGTAACATGCACTTCTATTATCTGAGCTACCTAGTGTCATAGAGTTTGTTGGGTCAGTAACATTTGCATGTTTTGAGTGCATCGCTTCTGTTAGAGGTTTTGTGTTACTTACCCCTGAAGTCCCAAGTGCATTAGTAGAGTGACATGTAGCACATAAAACAGGATTGTTATTTTTTGCACTGGTATAAAGACCATTGTCATCATACGTTGTGTATCCTGCAGCTTGAAGCTCAGTTTGATGATCTGATACTGCTGTTGGATACAATTCATCATGGAGTCTTAAGATATTGTATTTGAAATCTTTCTCAGCATCTATATCATTTTCCCACCCAGCATTTGGTTGTGCGTCGCTATAACCACTTGTAGAACTGTGACAAGTTTTACAGTCCATCTCATCACTTACAGGTAATACCACTGTAGTTGAAGCGAGTACCGCACCACTTTGATCAAACGCACTTACAGTCACTAAAGGGTAGTAATTTTTTGAACCATCATCATTATATGGAGTCATAGGAATTCCAACTGCTTCCCACCAATTGTGATCTGCATTATATGTAAGTTCATGTGGAGTAAAGTTTGAAACACTATTGCCTGTGAGTCCAATATCTGGGTCAAGTACTGCATGATAAAGCACAGACGCATAATCCCAAAAGTTTGTTTTTAACTCATTAGAGTTTGTATACATTGAAGTTGTATTGTATTTTCCATCTAATGAAACCTCTGATGTGTATTTAATTGTTACGCCTGAAGTTACATGTTTGTTCGATGTTCCATTTTTAAGAATAAGTTGTGCATTTAAAGTGTTGTATGGCGGTAAAATAGAAAAGACTGAGTAATCATTCCCATCCATACAATGCATACCAAGATCATTCCATGCTAATAATGTATATCCACTTGTAGAGTTTACACCATTACCTGCTTTTATATTGTCTGGAGGAGTACCTTGTGTTCCACCACCTGTTGAACCACCGCCAGTTGTTGAGTTGTTATCAGAACCACCACCAGTCGTTGTGTTATTGTCAGAACCACCACCAGTCGTTGTGTTGTTGTCAGAACCACCACCAGTCGTTGTGTTGTTGTCAGAACTACCGCCAGTCGTTGTGTTGTTGTCAGAACCTTCATCAGTTGTTGTGTTATGATCAGAATCATCATGTTCATCATCTGAATGGTGATCTCCTTCATCATGCTCATCATCTGAATGGTGACGTTCTTCATCATGAGATTTAACATCATCTAAAGTTCGTTGAAAATGTTCTCTTGCACTTGTTGTATCAATAGAATCTTTTCCAAGGTGACTTGCCAAATTCTCTACATCAGAGTCTGTAGCCTCAGATGAAAAGTTTCTACTTATAAAATCTTTTGTATTTTCGCTAATTTGTATACCATTAGATGTGTCACTATCTTCATCCGCAGTTTGTAATGTTCTTAATGTAGTATCTAAATTTGCTTGTGACACACTATCAGACATTGTAGCGGAGTATTGAGATGTTTTATACCCATGTATCAAATCAATAGGAGTAATCTCTGCATTTTTATCTTGTTGGTCTAAAGTTACAGTTCCTAAAGTATGATCTCCTAAAGAAAATGTGATGCGTTCTCCATTTTTGAATGTAAATCCTCCATCACTATCTGTTGTACCATGAGACCCATTTGAACCTTTATAGTCCAATCCCTGCACTTTGGAATCTACAAAATAACCTGTTTGTTGAGTTGCACTACTTGTATCAGAAGATGAACTGCTACCACATCCTCCAAAAAGTAATAAAACCACCGCTGCCATGCTAATCGATAGTCTTGTTTTCATGAAGTATCCTTCTTAATTGATATAGAATCTAACGCAGTATAAAATAGGAAAATGAAGATTTAATGAAGATTTATTAAATATGTTAAATAATATGAAAATTTAAAATAAATATAAGAATTAGATAAGGTCTTTATCTTTTAAAAACATAGCAAATTGCGAGTCGATATTGATGATATGTCGTTTAAATTTATCATAGGCATAGTCATTAATGTAGGAGTGCCCAAATATTGGCATTTTTTGTGCTTTTTCATAGAAATATTCCATCTCGTGTAGTAGATTTTTATGTTCCTCTAAATGTTCACCTTTGGCATAAAAATCATACTTATCCATAAGCTCCTCTTCAAATGCAAAGTGCTCACGTGTGTGTTCTATCATCTCTTTAAACAGAGGTAAAAATTCAGGTTTATTTGAAGATTTTATTTTGGCAAGTATCTCTAAAAACTCATCATGTTTTTCATCTATGAGAGGTATATTTAGCTCTAAGTTATCATTCATTAGCAGACTCTTTTTTTGTTTTTAGGATGCAAGTATTATACCGCATGAGAGACGAACTATTAAGTTGGAAATGATAAAATTAGATGAAATTATTCTCTAAGAGGGATACAAATGAAAGAGATTAAACTGAGTGTTGATGAACAAAATGTTGAACTAGTGATGACAATATTAAATAGTTTAAAAACAGAACTAATCAGTAAAATTGAATTAGATGGAACTGTAACAAAAACAAAACGTACACAGTACCAACCCAAAGTAAAAGCAGTAGATGAGAAAGATTCAGGACCAAATGATCGAAGTGGTAAATATGTCTCACCAAGTGCATATAAAGAGAGACTCAGAAAGTCAAAAGGGTTATAGATGAAAACAGTTATACTTATAAGACATGCGAAATCAAGTTGGAAAGATATAGATGTAGATGATTTTGATAGACCTTTAAACAAACGTGGAAAACGTGAAGCACCGATTATGGCTGAACATTTAAAATCACACAATATTGCAATCGAGAAAATATTTTCAAGCCCCGCAAAAAGAGCAAAAAAAACAGCAAAGATTTTTTCTGAGATTCTCGATGTAGAAGTGGAGTATTATGATGAGCTTTATGATCCTTTTGAAGAGGAGATTTTAGAACTTATCAATGAACAACTTGGGGAGCATGATGTAATAGCGATAGTCTCACACAATCCAGAGCTTACTGATCTTTGTAATATGCTAAGCGATCAAGAGATAGATAATATCCCAACATCTGCATATGTTATCTTAGAGTCTGAAGAGGAAGAGATTGATGAGAATAGTTGCAAAGTTGTAGATTTTGCATACCCAAAAAGGGAAGATATTGCAGTTAAAATCGATCAATGATTTAGACTACATTGAGATAACAAACAAAGCAGCAACTGCTAAGATAGCCTTGCAAGGTGCACATCTATTTCACTATCAAAGGGTAGGAGAGGAACCACTTTTATGGTTGAGTGAAGTGAGCGAATTTGAGAGAGGAAAAGCTATTCGCGGTGGAGTGCCAATTTGTTGGCCTTCCTTTGGAGATAACAATCCAGACCTACCACAGCATGGTTTTGCTAGAGTTATGATGTGGCAATTTGATAGCCTAATTGAGATCGATGAGTATACGACACAAATTAGTTTTTCTTTACAAGATTCCGAAGAATCACACTTTTTATGGGATTATAAATTTCATGTGAAGTTGGTTATAACAGTTGGAAAAACTTTGCAATTGGAGTTGATAACCACAAATTTAGATACAAAACCTTTTACGCTCTCTCAAGCATTTCATACGTATTTTAGTGTCTCGTCGATAGATGATGTAATTATTAGAGGTTTAGAGGATAAAGAATATCTCGATGCACTTACACTAAAAACTGAGCTTCAAAAAGATGATATAACTTTCAATCAAGAGGTTGATAGAGTTTATCAAGGTGTTGCAAGTGAAATCATTTTACAAGATGCAAAACGTAAAATCTTTATCAATAATAGTGGCTCAAAAAGTGTAGTGGTTTGGAATCCGTGGATTGAGAAATGTGCTCGTATGAGTGCAATGCAATCAGATGCATATAAAGAGTTTGTTTGTATTGAGAGTGCAAATGCGTACGATGATAAAAGGGAACTCTTACCACAAAAGGCACATACTTTAGAGACAATAATAATTTAATTATCTATCAGTTATTCTTTAGAGGTGCCCTTTAGTTGCAATACAATGATTTTTTACTATAATAAAAAAGATAAAATGGATGAGTGTGGTGAGATTTTTTCAAATAGATAAATTATTTATAGTATTGTTTTTGTTCTTAGGGGTTTGTTTAAAAGCAGAACCTATAAATATTTTACACAACAACGGCAATATTTTAGACCAAGTTGAAATCTCATTGAGCTCAAATTCTACAAATTTTGAATCTATTAAAACGACAAGTCAATTTCAAAAAAATACTCTTAGAGATATTAATCTTGGCTTTAAAAGAGATACTATTATTTGGATAAAAATTTCTCTTTTTAATGATTCTGATACTGTTGTTACAAAGGTTTTAGAAGTTCGAAATCCTCTGCTTGAGGAAATAGTTTTATACGATGAAACAGGAGAAATCATAAAAGCTGGAATGCTTCATATGACTCCAAAACAAGTGACACTTAATCATGCTTTTGGTATAACACTTCAAGCAAAAACAAAAAAAACATACTATCTCAAAGTTTCTAATCATACAACATCTCTACGTTTTGCACTTTTTTTAAATGATTTAAAAGATTTTCAATATGCAGATAACATGCAATTTGGCATTGTTATGATGGCCTTAGGGGTTATTCTAGCCCTTTTATTTTACAATTTTTTAATCTATCTCTATAGTAAAAAAATTGCATATTTATATTATAGTTTATATTTGAGTACATTGATTTTCCAGCAAATTACTTATCTTGGGATAACACCACTTTATTTTCCAAAAGAGTTTGTATATATAGACAATTTGAGTGTTTTATTTAAAGTAAACATTATGTATATAACTGCAGCTATTTTTGCAAAAGAGTTTTTAGAGACTAAAAATTATAAAAAAATTGATAAGGTATATAACTTAATCATTATATTTGCTATTTTAGAGATACCAATATTTGGAACTCCGTCTTTTTATTATCCTGAGGTTGGCATTGTTACAGGATTGTTTTTTGTTCTTTTTAATATTTTTGCTGCTATATATATTTATAGTCAGGGGCATAAACAAGCACGTTTATTTATAGCAGGGTGGAGTGTCTTAGTTGTCGGTTTTACATTTATGATACTTGATGGTTTAGGGATAATCTCTATAATGTTAGATATGCCAAATGTTATTTTGTATGCAACTGTAGTTGAGGCTCTTTTACTTTCATTGGCTTTTACAGACCGTTACAGTCTTTTGCAAGAGGAGAAGGAGAAAGCGGATCAACTTTTGGTAAAAGCTTTAGAAAATAGGCAAGTTATCATTGAAGCAGAGATTGAAAAACGTACTAAAGAGCTCTCAAACTCTTTAGAAAATCAAAAAACTCTTCTCAAAGAGTTACATCATAGAACAAAAAACAACTTACAACTTATGCTTTCCATAGTAAGAATACAAGCACAAGGTGTAGAAGAGTCCTTGAAAAAACATTTTAAAAATTTAGAAAACAGAATCATTGCTATAGCAAAAACACATGAGATGTTGTATGTGCAAAAGAATCTACAAAAAATTGATATGCAACAGTATATACTTGAACTTTGTGAAAAAATTGAATTAAGTTTTAACTTAAATAATTTTACATTACAAATAGATGTAAACAAAATATATATACCACTTAAAGAAGCAAGCTATATAGGTTTGCTTATTAATGAGATAGTTATAAATGCTATAAAATATGTTAACAAAGAAGAGATTATTCTTACGATAAGTATGCAAAAAAATACTCAGGGATATATTTTGAGTATAAAAGATAATGGTGATGGTAAAATCAAAGATATCAATGAAAATAGATCATCAGGGAGTGCGATTATAAATACTATTATTTTAGAACAATTAGAAGGTGAGTATACACTTCAGGAAGATCATGGAATTTCATATACTATAAGGTTTAAAATATGATAAATATTTTGATAGTTGAAGATGAGAGTATAGTTGCTTTAGAGATATCAAACTTTGTTAAAACATTAGGTTTTAATCCAATTGCTACAGTTTCAAATGGTAAAAAAGCTATGGAGATCATACGCTCTAATGTTGTTGATCTCATTTT
This sequence comes from Sulfurimonas sp., assembly GCF_050296975.1. Lineage (GTDB taxonomy): Bacteria > Campylobacterota > Campylobacteria > Campylobacterales > Sulfurimonadaceae > Sulfurimonas. The sequence continues at coordinate 126,036 of NZ_JBNKRX010000002.1, read as the reverse complement.
AATGGATGTTTATATCAAGGGAGATATAGATGGTATATCAGTAGCACAACAAATTAATCAAATAAAAAATATTCCAATTATTTATATTAGTGCTTTTAGTGATGATATAACTCTGCAAAGAGCTATCGAGACAAATCCTTCGACATATTTAATCAAACCATTTCATGAAAAAGAGTTAGAAGTTGCTATTAAAATAGCATTAAAACAGGTTCAAAAAGAATTTGGTAGTTATAGAAAAGGAGACATCACTTTTGATCAAGAATTTTCATACGATAGTCAAGCTGATGAACTCTTGTTTATAGGAGAAGTAGTACATTTGACAAAACAAGAACGTCAACTTTTACATCTTTTGTTAAACTGTAAGAATCAAATTGTATCTATATACGATGTTGAAAATGAAATATGGCCAACAAAAGAATCTAATGAAAATACACGACGTGCATTGGTCTCACGTTTACGCTCCAAATTGAACTATAAATTTATTCAAACTATACACTCTATAGGGTATAAAATAAACTTTTAAAACTTCTTCCTCACACATGTGACTTACAAATACAAAAATATTTTGCAATGTTTTTACAACGTTTTTAAAATACAATTTTTTTGGTTGAATTAAAAAAAAGGAAGTTGTATGTTAAAGAGTAGAATATTATCTTTAGTTGTAACCATAACATTTGTGTTATTTAGTGGTTGTGGTGGAGGTGGGGGTAGTTCCTCAAGTTCAGGTGGTGGAAGTTCTGATGTAAAAGCAGAAGTTTCTTATGATTTAGAAGATGGAACAGTTGTCGTTAATAGTTCTTCAGTAGATGAGATGAGTGTAGTTCCTGATATTAATGCAAGTAATTATAAAAATACACTCGTCTTTAGAATGCCAAATAGTGGTGGATTTGCAAACTATAAAGTTGGAGATACACTGATGTCTGGGGCTTCTGCTAAAGCACCGTATGGTTTTTTAAGAAAGATAACAGCTATAGATGTAAATGGAAGCGAATTAGTAATATCTACAGTTCAAGCAAATCTTTTAGAAGCAACAAATAACCTAAAAATAGATTATGAGAGTCAGAATATTTCAGCAGATCAAATTAGTAGTATTGAGTTGGCTCAAGGAGTTGTGCTTGAAAATATGAAGCTCGATGATAAAGGGCAGGTTCTTGCTGTTGCAACTTCACAGGGAAGTTCTTTATTTGATATAAGTATTGATCACACATTTCATTATAATGGAGGAGATGTAACTGTTTCAGGAAGAACAACTTTTGATTTTGGGATTATTTTTAAATTAGAGACAGAATATCTTGTAGTTCCTGAATATTTTAAGACAAGTCTTGTCATCGATCAAGGTACAAAACTCTCTATAAAATCAAGTAATGGTATAGATTTTCAAGATAGCATCTCCATAGGTTCAATCCAACTTGCACCTATTTCACTCTCAGCAATAGTTATTGTCCCTCGTATTGATCTTGTCTTAAAAGCAGATGGAACTATAGAAGCAAACTTCGCGCTCTCAGCTTCAGAATCTTTTCATGGTGAAATAGGTGTAGAGTATAAAAATGATCGTTCACCTAGATGGAAACCAATCCATACATTTGAACCACAAACAGACTATGCACTTCCAAATCTTGAGAGTGTTAGTGCGGATATGAAAGCAAATGCAGGACCACAGTTTAGTCTTATGATTTATGGTGTTGTTGGACCATATGCTTATTTGAGTGGATTTGGGGAATTGGATATGTCTGCAGCATCTGCATCAAATGTAAATCTTACTTTAGATGTAGGCGTTGAGTATGAACTTGGGGTATATGTAGATATTTTATGGGTTGATGAAAACTATAAACTTGTAGAAGATGATCTCTTTAGAATCAACTTAATCACGCTCAATAATGAAGCTTTGCCAGATGAAATTTATTTGACAGAACCGATGGTAGGAGAGTTTATTTTATATGGCTCTACAAAAAATTTGAGTGCTGTATATAGTGGAGTTTTACCATCAAAGGTAGAATTTTTTGTAGATGATATTAGTGTTGGGAGTGATATAACAGAACCTTTTACAATAGATTGGGATACAAACAAATCTACAGTTGGTGCACATACTGTAAAAAGTGTTTCGTATGATAGTAATGAAGAAGTGATCTCTGAAGATAGTGTAGATATTGAGTTGCGAGAAGCAAAGTGGAGAGAGGGAGCTGTTAGTGGTATAAGTAATGTTACGGACGGTGTTTTCTTATATAATCATGGTTATGTTTGGGGATATGATGAAGCATCACAAATGTATATAATATCTGAAAGTACCGATAATGGTCAGACATGGAGCACATATTTTCAAGAGGGAATTTTACATGGAAGTATATGGGATCGAAAAGGATTTATCGCTCCAGATGCTGGTTTACTTGCTGTAGAATTTGGTGCAAGAAACCTTTATCAAATAGATCAGGATGGAAAAACTACGCTTTTTGATAGTTTCGATGCCAATAGTACAATACTATGGGATTTTGGACTCAATAATAATGGTGAGATTAGAACAGTTAGTACAGATGCTGATTCTAACCCATATATTGGAAAACTTACTTCGACTATTGAGATGGCGAAAGTCGCAGATATCTCCGATGGTCAAGGCTCAACAGCAGTTACAAGTGCAACACGAATAAACTTTAGTAAGGTAAGTGAGGATGCCATTGTATATGGCATTAGATTTATAAATGAAACTACAAGTAGTATGACATTTAACTATATGTTGAGTCATGATGGTGGAGATAGTTGGGAGTTAGGAACTTATAATGGTGTCACTATAGGTTTTTACGATGCTATATCGGATGCTTATTTTGTAAGTGAAGATGAGATTGTATTAGTAGGGACACATTATGTTGACAACACAGATTATGATAACCCATACTCTTCTGTGAAACTTGATCCAGAGAGTGCATTTGTCTTAAGAACAACAGATGGTGGAGCAAATTGGCAAAGAATAGATGTAGCTACAAGTGGTTTTCAAACAGTTACATTCTTAAACGATAAAGAAGGATATGCTTCAGTAAATTATATAGAGGCAGAAACTACAGGTCCAAAAGTTTTTAAAACTTTAGATGGTGGTTTAACATGGAGTGTAGCTGAAGAGATAACAACAGATGAAAAAATAGTAAGAGTTCAGTTCTCAAATGAATACTCAGGTGTTGCAATTGGTATACATGGAACAGTATACAGATTTTCATTAAATTAAAAGGGGATAATTATGAGTTGTAATAAAAGATTAAATAGAACTGTGTTTGCATCTTTAGTTGGTGTATATATTTTTATCCCACAAACTGTATCGGCAGGTTTTTTTGATACAGTTATGGATAAGGTTGAACGAAGTGTTGATAAAAGAGTAGAAAAACGTACAAATAAAGCTGTTGAAGATTCACTTGATAAGGTGGAACAAGGTTTTGATGATACTATGGAGGGGAAAAATACGCAAAAAACTACTCAAGAAAAAAGTGCAAAGCCTACATCAGATGATTCTAAATCTATCGCATCAAACCCAAAAGTATCATGGTCAAAATTTGACTTTGTTCCTGGAGATACCATAATCTTTGAAGATGCTCCAAGTGCAGATGAGGAAAATGGTGAGTTTCCGTCTCGTTGGGATCTTAAAGAAGGAAACGTTGAAATTGCGACTGTAGATGGAGAAAATGTTATTATGTTCCTTACACATTCAGATATAGTCCCGTATATAAAAAATGCAAAAAAAGATTACCTACCAGATGTTTTTACCTTAGAATTTGATGCTTATTTTTCTCCAAAATGTTACTCTGGACGTTATTGGGTAAGCTTCTATGATAGGAAAAATCAAAGATATGGGGAAAATAAAGAGTTGGAGATATATGTTAACTCACTTAGTATTGGAGATTTTTCTAACGAGTACCCAGGAAAAAAAAGCAATTGGGATAGTGTAGGTGGTTGGCGACATATCTCTGTTGCTTTTACGAAAGGAAAACTAAAAGCTTATATGAACGACACTCGTTTGATAAATATTCCCCATTATTCAGCAAACCCAACAGGTATTACTATCCGTGCAGAGCGTTATGATAAATATCAAAAATTCATTAAAAATATCCGTTTAGCAAAGGGTGGAGTGAAGTACTATGACCGTGTACTTCAAGATGGAAAAATCATCGTCAACGGTATCCGTTTTGATGTGAATAAAGCAACACTCAAACCTGAGAGTAGCGGTCCGATTAATGAGATTTTTTCTCTCATGCAAAAGCACCCTGAAGTAAAATTCCGTATCGAAGGGCATACTGATAGTGATGGAGATGAAGCAAATAACCTGACACTTTCTCAAAAACGCTCAGAAGCGGTAATGCAAAGACTTATCTCTATGGGCATTAGCAGTGATCGCTTGGAGGCAAAAGGAAAAGGTGAAACAAGCCCGATAGATAATAACGCTACACCAGAGGGTAAAGCAAACAATCGTCGTGTAGAGTTTATAAAAATCTAAAAAAGGAATTATGATGAAAAAAATATTGATATCGGTGATAATCGGCGTTTTAGGTTACACTACTTTAAATGCGCAAGGCACAAAGCTCTATGATGTAAAAAGTGCAAACGTTACTTATAAAATCACAGGTTCTAGCTCTATGATGGGAGTACAAACACAAACTAGCGGAGAAAAGAGTATAACTTTTGACAATTATGGTATGCAAAGCGTTACAAAGGAAAAAACCACGCAAAAAACCACACATAACGGCACTACACAAACGAGTAATACAAACACTGCAGTTTATATGAAAGATGGTATTGTTTATAGTGTGAATTATAATAAGAAAACTACCAATCGTATGGAGAGTATGGCTGGTATGATGGGTGGCGATATGGTTGCTCAAGGAAAAGCCATGTTAAAACAGATGGGTGGAGAACAAATTGGAACAGGCAAAGTACTTGGATACACCTGTGAAATTTGGGAAGCGATGGGAAGTAAACTCTATTTTTATAAAGGTGTACCTCTAAAAACTGAGTCAAACATGATGGGTGTTTTGCATTCGGAAGTCGCTACATCTGTTAAGTTCAATACTCGTGTATCTGCAAGCGAGTTTGAACTTCCTAATTTTCCTGTAACTGATGAGATGGGCAATGTTATCAATAAAAACCAACGTTCCAAAATGGATTCGCAAAGCAAAAAAGATATGCAAGATGCACAAAAAGCACTGCAAGGTTTTCAAAATGGCGATATGCTAGGGACACTGAAACAACAAATGCTCTCACAAGAGAGTGTTATAAGAGATGCGAGGAACTGTTTATCAAAGGCGCAAAATGCACAAGCAGCACAGCGTTGTATGGATAAAATGCCTGATTCAGATGATGATGAAGAGATGGATGATCTCTCACAAGGGTGGGATGAACAAACAAAACAGAACATACTAAGTGATATGGATGTTTATCTCAATCAAACTATCCCGTGTGTTAAAAAAGTTCAAAAGATGGCTGATTTAGATAGATGTATGAAATAGTTGATCGATGGAAAAAATTTCTTGTTTGCTTAAGGAGAGTTGCAGGACTTTGAGATCATCTTGCATATGTATTTGTGAAGTTGTGCCATCGAGCGGGACGATATTTTTTGCTAAAAGATAAGCGTAAAATATTTGTGGAGTATCGACTTTATGGCTAAAAGCTGCATCTATAACTGCTTTTGAGTTTAAGATGTGAGGGTTGGCAGTGAGAGACCAAAAACTTTGGTACTGGATGTTATTCTCATCACAAAATTTGCGAAGTTCTACATCATAACCAGTATCACTATAAAAGCGGTTTTGTAAAACGTTCGGCTTTACTTCTGCTTCTTCAAAAAGGCGTTTTAAAGTACTTAGATCGTAGCAGTTACTTATCCCTAACCTCTGTGCATTTCCTGTTAAAGCGATAGCCTCCATCGCACGCCACACTTGTAAAAGATGTGAAAAAGGAAAAAGGGGAGAGTGTAAAACATACGAATTCACATAACTAGTATGAAGGTTTAACTGTGAACGCTCAAAAGATTGAAAGACCTGTTCATCAAGTGGAGCGTTTGGATTGTAAGGGATGTTTTCTGGGTCTTGTCCAGCAATGGGAGTAAACTTTGTTTGTATAAACAACTCTTCTCTTTGTAAGCCCTCAGCTGCTAAAATTTTTAATGCCTCTCCAACACCTGCTTCATTATAATGGCGAGGTTGACAAGCAGTATCTATCCCTCTAAAACCAGTACGCAGGGCTTTTGCTACTAACTCTGTCGTTTTTTCTTTTTTCCATGCTGTTCCATAAAGGATTTTAGGCATATTTATAGGATTAATGTTTTTCATGTGAACCGCAGTCACACCCTCCAAGCATACCGATGACATAGTGGTCATTGACTTCTGTTACGTCAAACTCATGTTTGCCACAAAAGTTATTTTGCATATGTGCTAGTTTTTCATTAGCAGCACTCTGTGCTTCCTCTTTTGATTCAAAAGAAACTATTTTCTCCATACCTTCTTGTTTTGCACAACTGCAAAGTTTTTCTACGATTACATGATGTAATTCCATAATTATTTCCTTGATTATATTTTTTATGCTTATACAATCTGTGTTCCATTTGAAATTATCAGCACATAGATGATACTATACGCTATAGATTTAAACCAAAGAAGAAACTATGCAAAATATTACAAAAAATACACTCGTATCTATCTCTTTAAAGCTGGAAGATCAAAGTGGAAATATCTTAGATGAAAGTGATGAGGTGATGTACCTTCATGGTGGGTATGAACAGATATTTAAGAAATTAGAAGCTGAACTGGATGGAAAAAAAGTTGGAGATAGTTTTGACCTTTTACTCACTGCATCAGAGGCTTTTGGTAAGTATGATGCTACACTAGAAGTAAGAGAATCACTTGAAGATTTGCCAGATGACTTAGTTGTTGGGATGGAATTAGAAGGTGATGATGAAGAGGTCGTTTTTGTTGTTGAGAGTATAGAGGATGGATACGCAATTTTAAATGCAAATCATGAACTAGCAGGAATCCCACTCAGAGTGTCTGGTGAGGTTTTAGAGCTAGAACATCTAAACGATGGAGGTGTACAAGAGATACTGAGTATGCAGCACGAGCATTAAAACTATTACCACTCAGGTGGATCAATCCAACCATTTCCAACTTGAACTTGGTCAAGCATATGATACATTTGGGCATTTTTTGCAGTCGAAGCATCAACTTTCCAGTAACCTAATATATTGCGTGCAGCCCCTTCATTTAAACCACCCTCTGTGCGATCCCAATTCCAATTTGATGCGCTAACAAGCCCATTCCAAGCACCACTTTGTGAACCTACAATGTGCTCTTGTAGAGCTCCATTATAATCAACATCATACTGATCAACAAAATCACCTGAAATAGGGGTGACTATAAGTCCATCATAACCATAATCCTCAACTCTAGCAGTAGCACCAGAGGTTTGACCTGTGATGATTTCTCCTTTGACCCAAGCATGATCTTGTAGATCAGCACCAACAAGTACGCTATTGTTCCTTCGATACAAAACTCTAGTAACTTCAGGATATGGTCCATTTGAAGCAGTTTTTACATAGACTGCAACGCTATTATTTTCAAAATCAATATAATAAGCCATCCAAAACCACATATCAGCAACATCTTCTAAGAAAAGTCCTGCATCTGTTTTAGTGTCTGTTGCATTTGTATCTGCTGAACTACCACAAAAATTCCATCCAGCTCCACCACGATTAAGTGTAACACGTACCCCTTGTTTATTGTCAAAGCGGGGCCAATCCCCTCCTGCTGATATCAGAGATACAATTCTTGTAGGGTTATGAGCATCGTTGACATGGTTAGTATCATAGAGTGAAAAATCAATATTTTTTACTCCAGCTCCAATGGCAGGTATCCAACTAGAAGAAAAGTAGTACATAGCCGATACAAAAAGTACATCACGTGAATTATCTGCTTGTGAGATATTGGGGATATTCCAACCTGTATTTGCTTGGTCAGTTTGAGATGTAGGTGTCGCTTTAAAAACCCCATCCCCAAATACCCCGCTAGAAGGTAAAAACTCATATGTCATGACAGTATCATTTTGCCAGATGTTATCGATATCTGATGCTTGTTTAAAATCTTCTGCAACAGCATAGTGAAGAGTTGCCTCTTGAAGATTTTGTGGGTTGAGTGTTTCTTCTTGGGATTGAGATGATTGTGTATCACCTCCGTTACACCCTAAAAGATAGATTGTGCTGAATATAAATATAAAAGTATTTAGAGTTTTCATATTTTGATTTTATAAATTAAAATGTGTAATTTACACCGATGTAAGGTTTCGCACCACTATCAAATGTAGAGAGTGTATAGGTACTGATTTGTACATCTTGCCATGATCTTCCGATATAGTCTACACCACCGATAAGATTTATATGATCTATAACGTTGTATGAAATACCAACACCTAGATTGAAAGAAGCACTTGTTATAGATGATTCTGAATATCCATCTATAGACATAGAACCAATACCAAAACCAAATTTTATAAATGGATATAAATTTTGTACGCTTTGAATTTCAAACTCTTTGATACCATCAAAGCTCACTTCTATTAATTTTTTATGGGAACTATCAAAAATTGTTTTATCATAAGATAGACTAGAAACTCTAATCTGTCCTTTCCAGTCCCCATCTTCTCCGATCCCTAGTTTTACTGAGATATCTTTATATTTATTTGTTTCATCAACATCGTTTGTACCACCTATAATTTCTGTTGTATTAGAAGTTGCCCCATAATCTACACCAATATATACATCAGCCATGGTATTAGTGCTTCCTATGGCAAGTAAACATAATAACAGAGTTTTTTTCATTATTTCCCTTTTTTGAATAAAGTTACTCTGTAATATAGGGAAAAAGCACTGAAAATAAGTTGAATGTAGTTACTTTTTATTAAAAGTAGAAGCTCATTCTTGAAGAGCCTCTTGTAGTTCTTTAACTGTAGTGATATAAGAGATGTTTGAAACTTTAGAGTTTTGTATCTTGAGAATTGTCACTTTTTCTTCCACAGCTGGTATAAACTTTGCAAACTCATCTGAATAATGCAAATAGATAGTATGTTTGTATTTTTGCATTTTTGGCAGAGCAAATAAGCTTGTAATAAGACTAGGCATTTTTGAAATATCTGCTATAAAAACTGCATGGTTTTTTTCTAAAAAATCTTTTTCCTTAGAATCTAAAAATTTATTTATCATTGCAGAGCTATCTTTTTCATAAGAGATAATGATAGTTTTTACATCATCTGGTATAGTGATCTCTTTTTCATGTTGTGTTTCATACTCAAACCCTTGTAAAGAGCTTAGTGGTGTAGAGAGCTCAAGTGTTGATGCAAGAAGTAATGTTGAGAGTGAGAAAAATAAAAGTGCTATTTTACGCATATGAATCCTTTTGGATTTAGATTTGCCAAAAGTATAAATGATTACGATGAAGATAAACTGAAGAATTATTTTATGAGAAAAAATACAAGATAGATATATGTATCTCCATCGAGGACGATAGTAACGAGGAAAAACCTTTTGTATACTTGATCTAGATCAATGATTTTCATGTATGATTGGAATATAATATTTTTCTAATTAGAAATATAGAGCCAAGCTTGGTTGATTCAAAAGGATTAACCTATGTTAAATTTAAACACACAGTTATTAGATATAATCAAATTAAATGACTTAGAGTCGTTTTCAGATTATAATCTAATTAAATATGAGGAAAAATTATCTAATGATATGCAGTCTATAGATAGTAAAAACATGAAATATGATGACTATATTTATGCTTACAATAAGCTACATGATGAATTATTAAGTCGTGGTATAGTTAAGTTTCCACTTGAATGAAATTTACTTGCCAATTCAATTTAAAGTGTTGACAAAAGTGCAAAGCTTTTAGGGGTTAAAAAGTGGCTCCGGATACTGGATTCGAGAAAAAATCCTTTAAAACACCGTAAATTAGGGCTTCGATATTTTTGGCTTCGGAATTTAGTATCATAATTTTTCCTTGAGGTATCATAGTTAAGATTTAGATATTTTATTACTTTTTATGTAAAAACTAATTAAAATTGTTCATAGCCTTGCAAACTAACTTTAGAAGAGCCGAATATGTCAGATAACTTCACTAAATCACTTGAAATTGTTTTAGAAATAATGAAATTTATATTTACTGGAGTATTTCGTTACTTTAGTGATACAAAAACTGCACAATTAGAAAATTTGCGTAGTGAAATAAACAAAGAAACACCTAACATCTGTGTTATCCAAGAGGAGTTTTATAAAGTTTATAAAATAATATTAGACGCAGATGAGATTATTAAATTATCTAAAGATAATCGATGTTTTCGTGTTATTCAATATATGAAAAAATTTCCAGAGATTACAATATATAAAGATGGAAAACTATCTTATTTCCGAAAAAATCAAAAAACTATACATAAAATTTCAGATAAGTTGTGGAAAATAACACTATATGCTTTGTTTTTTTGTAGTATCTTACTATTGATTTTTAGCCCATTTATTCAAGCATGTATAATCATAACAGTTATTATAATTTATTTACTTGCAATGGATAGATATAGATTGAGTTATCAAAGGTTGGATGATTTAATTGAATCTTATAACAATTAATATTGATATAAAAAGTTAAACTTGATTTATTAGCTTTTCTACCTCTATATTTAGAATATCTGCAATTTGGAAAAGATGATTTATATTAAAGTGTTTCCCTTGATAAAATCTTTCTGCACTTGCTACTATAGATACACTTTTATGCCCAAGTTTTAATGATAAATCTAACTGACTCATTCCTGCTTCTTTACGATAATGAGCCACATTTTCGCCAATCTTTTTATGTATCTTATCCATATCTAATTTTTTCATTTCTAGCCCTATAGAACAAAGTTCTTTTATGTTTATGTAAGATTAGCTTTAGTAGAATTCTTTCACAATCGTTTATAGAGCTAGGCTCTATAGGACTATTAATGATTTTAGGATTCATAAATGAAAAAAACACTATTTCTAGCAATATTCACATTACTATCTACAAACATATTCGCTTCAAGTTCTCAAGAGATGGCATATTCTTATGGCATTCAAAGTGCTCAATACTGGATACACCAAATTACCCGTTCAGACAATCCCGAGAGTGAGTGTAAAACACAATTCATAGCCGTAGAAAAAAAGATAGGTACAGCTTTAAAGCCTTATTGGATGCAAGGTTGTACAGATACTATTAAACGTCAACAAGCGTATTTACAACAACAAGCAAACCAACGCAATAGAGGTTGGTAATATTGAATAAATATATTTCTAGCTTTGTAAATATTTTGATATTTTCATCTATTGTACAAGCTGGTATTCTAACACCTGATAAAAAAGTTGGCAATGTAAAACTTTCAATAGGACAGGCAACTTTTGAAAATGAAAGCTCTCATTTATACACGTTAGAGTTTGGTGGAAACTACTACTATAACAATGAGATTATGTGGGGTGCACAATTTGGATTAGGTTACACAGAAAATCCCGATAAGACTATTTCCAATAAAACAATGGGAGAACTAAACGGACAATTTCGTATAGGCTATTCGTTTGGAGAACTTGCTAAAGGATTTGGATTATATGGTTTGTGTGATATGTCATATTTACTTTATAATTCACGTAATCAAGACACACTGGAACAAGAAAATAACTTTGCAAGTGGTATAGGTTTTGGCGGTGGTGTTGAGTATGTTTTTGATAGTAGCTGGATAATTACAGCTACATATTCAAAAATAGATATGACACCCGACAAAGGCAATAGCTTTGATTATAGCAAAGCACTTTTTGGTGTCGGTTATACTTGGTAAATATAGGAGAAAAAATGAAAAAAATGTTAATACAAATAGCAATGATTTCAACAATTGCTATAGGGTTAAATGGATGTTTTGGTATTCAAGCAAAAAAAGACGCTGAAGAAAAAGCAAGAATAGAAGCCACAAATAAAGAAAAAGCTGCACTATGTACGGAGTATAAAAACGCTATAAAAGAGTTTAAAACGATTGTTGCAGGAGATAGAGTTGACATCCTAACAGACAAGATGAAACAACAGCTTATTAAAGACAATAAACTAACATATGGACAATATGACTGTGTAAATCTTAGCAGTATTAAATATCAGATGAGTTCAAGAATGTATCGACCAAAAAGCCCATCTAACATTGCTACAACAGGTATAATTAACTGGAGTGCAAAAACAAATACTATTAACGTGGATGCTATTACAAAAAACTATTTAGAAGATACAAATACGGGTTATCAAAAAGCATTTCAAATTGAAGATGACACTCTCGCAGTAACTGTTTTTCCTCAAACTCAAGTCAATATAGATAATAAAACAAATAGCTCTATAGCACTAAAATCTTATAGTCTTTACTATGGAAGTGATATCATGACTAAAGCAATGAATGGAGATATAATACCACCACAAGCAAGAAAAAAATATAGCTATATGATAGAAGATATGAGCCAAATAGCAAGTCTCTTTAAAGGTGTATATAGTAAAGATGACTTCCTAAAGGTTGGCGTTGCCATCTCATACACTATGGATGGAGTTGATAAAACATTTTTTCAAAAGAAAAAAGTGTATTACTCACATTAACTTTGTCCGAAGTCGGTCTCTCTATTTCAATGAAATTGTAGAGAGACCGACGAAGATGTAAAACTGCAATATTCACGTAAAGATCAATCAAATACATTCTCTCTTTCCCAAAAATATGAACTTTTAACAAGAGTGTTGAAATGCTCCTAAATGTAGCATTCTCATATTTTTACAGCTTCATAAAAAAATATTGAAGATGCACTATTTTTTTTCATTCATTGATATAACAGCATGTTAAACTTTTTTTTGGTTGCCATTATGTCAATAAATTTTAAATAATTTTTCCTCTTACTTAGCAACTTTTCCGCCCGAAATTGACAACTTCCATATAAACTACACCTCTAAATATTTACTATCCTTTTTTGTAGTGTATGCACTGGTTGGCTATCCCAAAAATCTGTTTTCACAGCCTTACAAGTTTTCGACGATTATCTTTAAAAAATCGCAAGTCTAAGCATCCCGTTGAGCCAAGTACAAACTTAAGCTAGTGGGGCGAAAATAAGTAAATCTTTGCACACTGTTTTTTAAGTGCTTCTATCTATTTAGGTAGCTTGTTACATTAAAAAAATAGGAGTGTAAAAAATGTTCGCAGATAATAAATTAAAAACATATGCAGAATTACTGGGGCTTGAAGTTCATGAGCTAGATAGCTTTATGAAACGATATAAAAGTTATATCTTAAGTAAAGAAAAAGTTACGAAAAATTCGCTCATAAATGGCTTATTCATACTGGAAGAGATACGAAGCGAAAAGTGGGCTATAGAAGCTAATAAAGTCAAATATAGAACTAAAAATCTTGTACTCATAAAATACATGAATGAAATTGTAGAACTTTACAAAAACGGCTTAGGCACTACAAAAATATCAAATCATCTCAAGTTAAACCACAAGGTCAATATCTCTAAATCTGTACTTGACCGTTTTATCGCTACAAATAAAATTCAAAGGGATTGAGTCATGGCAAACTTAAAAGGTGGCTCTTACGCTAAACAAGTTAGAAATGCTTTTCATAGATTAGAAGCGTTCGGCGTTTCACGTCTAGGATCTCGTGACCATAGTACACACAGCAATGCTCTTGCTGAAAAACGGGAAATGTACTTGAATGACTATAAAAATTTTGCAGAAAAAAACAATTTTACAGACAAGCTCAATCAAACTATGACCTCTCACAACATGGATAAATTTTTGAGTGAAAGAGTTGCACATTTAGCTCTAAAAAGTAAAGTTGATTACCTACGCGGTTGGTCGTCAATGATACAAGGACTTAAAGAAAATAACATATCTATAGGGATAGATAAAAACTACTTTGATAACAAAGTTTTAGAAGCGAAAACCACAGAGCCAAAAAGTGAAATTCAGATGAACAGAGCTATAGCAAATGTGGGTCATGTAATTAACAAATTATATAGTAATCGTTATGAAAGTGGAGTTATTGCAGAAGTCCAATATAACTTAGGTCTTAGAGTATCCGAAGCTATAGAGCTTGTTAAAAACCCTGAAAACTACATTCATGGTAATAGTGCCATTGGAATTGTAGGGAAAGGAAATCATATTTATGAGCCTAAAAGTATATCTCACGAACTTATAGCAAAAATCAGTCTTGCTCAAAATATCCCCCACGAAAATACTTATAGACATGATTTATCAACTGCTACAGAGAATAGTCATACCCCTCACGATTTTAGGTATTCATACGCTCAAAAAATCTTTCATGAAAAGATTGAAGCACATACACCTTATGCACAAGTTTTAAAAGAAGTTTCACAAGAACTCAATCATTCACGCTCCGAAATGACAAACTACTACCTAAGCAGGGCTTAGAGATTTTTACGAAGTTGTACATAACTGTAGAGCGCAGATTTAGAGCCAACGCCGATATGCTCGATAATTTTTTGATAACTTAGTCCAAGCTCTAAAAGTTCATAAATTTTTTGCTTGTGTGGTTCAAATATTGTGTTATTGCTAATAGAACCCTTTTTCTTGCCCGTAAGTTTCCCCTCCGCTCTTGCTCTCTCTAACCCTGCCTTTGTCCTATCGCTGATAAAATCTCGTTCCATTTGAGCGAATGCACTTAAAAGTGTTAGATACATTGTTGTGATAGGGTCAGTTCCCTTCGGGTCTATAATAATCTTATCTCGTAAGATGTTGAGCGTAATAGATTTTTGTTTTAAACTCTCAATGATTTCCAAAACCTCTTTTGTATTTCTTCCTAGCCTATCAAGCTTTGAGATATAAAGATAATCCCCAAAATTGAGTTTATCAATTAAAGCGTCAATCTCTCTTTCTTTTTTACTTTTTCTTGTTGAAGAGACAACTTCATAAATTTCCTCAAATTGGAATTTATTTGCATGTGCATACTCTAATAGTGCATGTTTTTGTTTAGATACTTCTTGCGATTGAGTGCTTACTCTACAGTAGCCAAAATGTTTGATATTTTGCATGATTTTCTCCCTGTTTTAATTTTATGTATTGATTTTAGCTAAATTGAAACATTAAATCCTGATTTACAATAACCCCTTATTAACACGTCTAGTACGAACTTTATCGGTCGTCTAAATTAGTCTCCAGGATTTTTCTCCCTAAAAAAACTACAATCAGCTTAAATTTAATTTAAGTTAAGGTTTATGGATTGCAACAACTAGCAAATTGGGAAAAGTTTGAAGCTAAAAGCATTAGAAACAAAAACAAAAAGATATGGGCGAATTACCTATTTTTATGCGATAAAAACAAGAACAGAGAAAAAGCACTTATCACTTTTACAAGTCCACAAGCAACCGCTTACGATAAACTTTCAGAGATACAACTTATTAAGAAATATTTCGCAAAATTGCTCACTAATTTGAGAATAGATATAGATAAATTTGCAGTAGTTGAGCTTGGAGAGACTAAGAACAATCCTCACTTACACGTACAACTTTTTTATGACCTTGAAGATGTAGTAAAAATCAAAAGAGCGTACACAAAAACTCTACAACACTTTAACCTATATGAAGAGCACTGTGCGTTTACATTGACAGACAAAAGCAAAACTCATATTAAATACTTCGCTTACATTCTCAAAGAGTACAGCAAAAAACTTTCAGATAAGGAACTTTTAGAACTTGATAATGCAAGAAAGAAGCTACGTGTAGGAAACAATCGAAATATGCAATTCATCTCTCATTCACACAACACACTTACACGCGATGTTTACAAACATTTGTACTTTAAATATAAGATAGGCTTTTCTAAGGCTGACTTTTTTTATAATGCTCAATACATGAGCGTTATAAAAAGTAAGAACAAAAAAATCTCAATCACTTGGCACAATAAGCCCGTCCTTGAAGTAGCCTATTTCCTAAAAATTGCACTCCAAATTCATAAAATGCGAAAAAAAATCCTATATAGTAATAAAGAGATAAAGACTGCAGACTTCCATTTGTTCTTTGTACTCTTGAAAAGTGCTTTTGGATTTACTTAACTCGATAGCTCTTGTAAATTTGATTAATTGTCTTTGATTTATATTTTAAAATGTTATAATTAAGTGACTTTCAACTATAATGAGGATAGCAATATGGGGAATATCTTGGAGTACGAGTCGTATTCGATACTAAGTAATTATATTTTACCTATTTACTCATATTGCCTTACTTTACTATATGCATAACCATCTTAATCATTTCAATTCATTAGAAGTTATATCTTTAAATTTTAATATACCAATAGAATTTTTATTATGTATGTATACACGGCAATATGCAAAATCATTACCAGAAGATGCACAATTAAATGAATTAAGTGTACTAGCCACACAAATGTTGTTAATGCCTCAACACTATATAGTAAGAAATAAAATTGCAAAAAAAAACAAAAAAAGAGTTAATGAATATAGAGAAGTTGTCGATATTCGTCCACCATATAACAATTTTTATAAAGAGCTACTAGAAATTTTTGAAAATAAAGTTCAAGAAGACAGACAAGCTTTTATACATGATAATGTTCACGGATTTGTAAAAGGAAAAAATATTTTATCAAATGCCAAAGAGCATTTAAATAAAAAATACATTTTTAAAATTGATATTAAAAACTTTTTTCATTCTATTAACAAAAATGACCTAATACCAATTTTTAAAAAGTTAGGTTTTGAAGACGAGGGGGCAGAACTTTTTTCAAACCTATGTACATATAACGACATTTTAAAAGAAGGCTTTAACACAAGCCCTATGTTAGCTAATTTGTACTGTTATGACCTTGATAAAGAATTGATTACTTTATCTCAAAAGTATTCAGTTATTTGTACAAGATATAGTGACGATATTACTTTTTCTTCTGATATAAACTCATTTCCAAGCATACAAGAACTTGAAGAAATTCTAAATAGATACGGTTTTGAACTCAATCATAAAAAAACATTATTAACTAAGTTTGGGCAGTCTCAATATGTTACTGGACTTAGTATTTCTAATAGTCAAGCTCCTAGAGTACCTCGACATTTAAAAAAGAGAGTTAGACAAAAATTATATTATTTGAATAAATTTCCAAAAGACCATTTTATAGGTATAGATGTTGATAAAAAACTACGAAAACTCTATGGAAATATTGTTTATATTCTGGGAATTGAAAAAGAATTAGGGCAAAAATATAAGAATCAGTTTTTGACAATATTAGAACAAAACAATTATAAGCTTAGCAATCTCTTTAAGGAAGCACCTTTAAAATTTTCGGCTAATGTTTCTCATTATATAGATGAGACTGATATTATTGTTGAAAATAAAAAACGATACCTAGCCCTTTCTGTTGTATCGATTTTACACGACGAATTAAAACGTAACAATACTAAAGAACTAAATCAGTTAAAAGATGAAATGATAAAAGATTTCAGAAATGGTCTAAGTGATTTACAAAAGTCTAAGCTTTTTCATTATGCAGAAGATAACATATATGCTAAAGAAAAATATATAGCAAAATTACGTGAATTACCTTTTGAGGCGTTTATCATCTACATGGATATCGGGAAAGTAAATCTTAACAAACAGGAATATCAAGAAGCTTATTATAAAGTGTTTAATCTTCTTATGTATAACGTATTAAGACGATATAGAAACTATCAAAATATTATCTTTTTTGAAGAAAATTCAAAAATCTCACAAGAAAAGTTACGTAATAACCTTGAAAATATTCAGAGTATACCAAAATTTAAACTTTCTTCGGCAACAAAGCAGGAAATTTTATTATCAATCCCCGACTACATTTTAGGAATTTTTAGGGATTGTATTAAAAAAGATTTGACAAATAATATAGCTAGTTTAAAAAATGGACAAACGCTAAAAGAAGAGAATAGGTTGCACGAAGTCTTAGAAAAAATCAGACTTGTCATTGACCTAAATAACAAAAAATACTACGCAAGACAAGAACAACAAAAGCTAAATTGTAGAGAAATAAATCAAGCAATAATAGAAGATTTAAAATGACTTGGATTGAAGAATTTACAAATATGCTGTTTCCTGTAAATGTTAAGGAGTTAAATATTGAGGGTGCTTATATGCTCAAGCATGGACACCTGCCCAAGTCTATATTTAAATATCGTGCAGTTAATCAATATTCTCTTCAAAATTTAGAAGAAGATACAATATGGTTAGCAGACCCAAAAAGTTTTAATGATCCATATGATTGTGCACATACATTTGATTATGAATTTATAGCAAAATCAAGAGACCATGAATATATAAAAAACTTTTTAGATAGTGAACACAACAACTTATCATTAAGTAAAATCAAGCAAAATGAAATATTGCAAAGTCATGAACCCTTAAAAGCATTATTTGATTATTTACTCAAAGATGAAGAGGCTGAAAAAAAAGAAGGGATAGAATTAGTTTTTTTAGAAATTCAAAAGAAAATGAGTGAAGATTTTATAAAGACAAGTTCTATCTCATTTTCAAGTAGTTTTAAACTTTGTTCATTTTCAGAGATAAATGATTCTTTATTAATGTGGGCACATTATGCAGATTATCATAAGGGATTTTGCATTGAATATGATATAGAAAATATCCCATATTCTGATTACAGAAGACGTTTTTTATATCCTGTTATTTATTCTGATTCTATGTTTGACGCTACAGAACATTTTATGCAAGACGCTAAAAGTGAGAATTTTAATAGTTTACATCTCATAAAAGCTGGTTTAGTCAAAGCAAAAGATTGGACTTATGAAAAAGAGTGGAGGTTAATATTTTCTAGTGGAACTTTAGCACAAGAACAATCTTATTATATGGGAAAACCTAAAGCAGTATTTTTAGGTACAAGAATAAGCGAATCCAATCAAGAAAAACTCGTACAGATATGTGAAAGAAAAAAAATCCCTCTTTACAAAATGAAATCCGACACAAATAAGTTTCTTTTAGAAGCAACAACACTCCAAGACGCTAAGCAACACTTTTTTAATACTAATAAAAAAGTGCCTACCAGCTAAGCTAAGAAACTGTACTACTCAAACCTCAAATTGCAAAGTATATTATATTTTTGCTCTATACTAAAGCCACCCTTATAGGTTGTAACCGTTAATTTTACTTTATCTCCGTGAGCATGTCCTACAATCTCTTGAATGATATTTAAAGCATAAGGGTTAGCACTATCCTGTGTACAATCAATTAGTTTACTCATGGTATTTGCTCTTAACGTGTGAAAGGTTTTTCCTCGAACATTTACAGCTTGATAAAGTCTACTTCTAATAAATTTGCTAAACTGATTTTTATTCTCAATGTCATCCGAAAGTGGGAACTCTGTATTTAACACTAAATCTAGTATATCAGGGTGTATAGGAACTTGACGCTCTCCCGCTTCACTTTTTGCTTTTGGAATGTCAATATAGTAAATGTTTGTTGTTGGGTCTTGTTTGATATCCTGTGGCTCAATTTTTCGTATCTCCCCTTGTCGCATACCAGTATAAAGGGCTATTTTGATAGCTTTTTTGGCGTTTTCTTCTTTATAGTCATAATCAAGGATTGTTCTTATTTCAGCATCCGTATAGTTATCAAATTTCTCACGTTCAGCTTCTACTTGTCTTTTACTAAATAGGGCTACTTTATCAACTACATTGATATCAACATAATTCAAGGCTCTTTTTAAATAGATTAAGTGTTTATTGACCGTTGCTTTTGTGAGTCCATTTTTCAGATGAAGTTTAAAATCTTCCATATCTTTAACAGTTAGTGTATAGATATCTTTCTCTTGAAAAAATGCTATTAGCTTTTTAAAAGTCGGTAGATATTCACTTGGTTCACAGTTGCCGTCACGCTCTAATTTTAAAATGTATAAATCACGTAAATTTTCAAAAGTTTTTAACTCTCTGTTTTCAGCAGTTTCAATATGCTCTTTAGTTGCTTTGTATTTTGCTATAGTAGTTTCGATTTGTAGCTGTTTGACTTGTTCTAATGCGGTTCGTAATTCCTCTTCCGTGTCGTATTCAAAAACAAGTTTAATGTCTTTAGTCTCTAACTGAAACATCTCTTCTCCAATTAAATCTAATACCTTTCTACGCTTTAATGCAGTTTTGATATTTTTAGTTCTAAGTGAAATTCTACATAGTTTTTGTTTAATTCTGCGACGATAGTAAAAAGTATGTCCGACTTTGTAAAGTCTTAGGGGAGTATCACAGTTTCTCGAATTAGTATCATAGTTTTGGTTTCGTGAATCCAAAATGTTTTCTAACGTCGTATTTATGGGAGTTTGTGGGGTGTCTAAAAAAGTGGCTCCGGATACTGGATTCGAACCAGTGGCCAAGTGATTAACAGGCTAAATTTGCTTATTTAAGCATATTTCTTAAGTTCTCATCAAATCTCCCACAAGCACCTTGTTTATGTGTTTTACTAGCTATACTACTCTTATCAAACAAGAGCAAATAAAACTAAATTTATGAATATAGCACGGACTAAATAAGGACTAAAAATGAAGCTTAAAACCCTCAGTAAAAAGATTCCCACAAGTGAAAATGGAGTTTTCTATAAAGAAATTATAGACGAAAATAGCAAAGTTGTAGATAAAATATTTCTCATCCGATTTAGAGAAGATAATAAAGATAAATTGCTTACAATTGGCAAGTATAGTGCAGGTATCAGAATAGCTTTTTGTAAACAAAAAAGATATGAAATCCTCAACTCTATTAGACTCGGAGAAGAAGTACCTATAAGACATAAAAAAGGCAAAAAAGAGATTACACTACAAGATATTTACGAGCAATATATTAAGTGGGCTAAAAATAATAAAAGCTCTTGGAAAAATAATGATGAAGCTATGTATAATAAACATCTCAAAGATGCTTTAGGTCATCGAAGTGTGAAAAGTTTAAAGCCTCAAGATTTTGAAGAGCTGAAACAAAAAAAACTAAGAGAGGGCTACAAAGAAAGAACGGTTGTTTTGATACTGGGAATAGCTAGACATACCATCAATTATGCTATAAATAATGAACTTGTAAAAGAGTATGTGAACCCTATTGCAAATGGTAGAGTAAAAATGCCAAAAATTGATAATGAAAAAGTTGGCTATCTCTCAAAGCAACAAGCAAAACAATTACTTGAAATACTTTCAAAAAGAAAAGAACCGCTAGTGCATAGGCTAACAATTCTTCTTTTATTTACAGGTGCTAGATTTAGTGAAGTTGCTAGTTTAACTTGGAACGATATAAATTTTGATGAAAAACTCATATACTTTAAAGCCACTAAAAATGGTAATGCTAGAACAATAAAAATGACCCCTAAAGTGATAGAGGTTTTAAATGAACTTGCAAAAAACAAAACTTCCGAGCTTATCATCCCATCAAGAAACAATAAGCAGATTATACAAATGCCATCTCAATGGCAAGATATTGTGGATAAACTAATAGCAAACAATAAAAATGCTGGTAAGCATAGAATCACGATACATAGTCTCAGACATACTCATGCTTCTTGGTTGGCTATCTCAGGGATGAATATTTTAGAGATAAAAGAGCAACTAGGACATAAAAAACTTGATATGACCCTGAGATATAGCCACCTAATTCCCCATGATAGGCATGATAAAACTATTGAGGTTTTTGAGAGAGTTTAATCTCCCATACCTCCAAGATAAGTTGGAATCATATACAATGAATTTAATCTTTTTTCTTCTTTTGTAGTAAGGTGTCTCGCTACATAGTGAAAAGTCTGCAACAAAAATTCTTTTATATTTTCAAAGGCTTTATCAGAATAAATTGCACCCGATTTTTGTTGATTTAATGTACTCATAATCCATTTTAAATATACGGTTGGTATCATTACATCTGATATATCTTCCCATTGGTCTATGTATTCAAAATTAGGGTCTTTTTGTCTAAAACTATAACTAATTACATCATCACAATGACCTTTGCAAGACCAAAAGAATTCTTTTACAACTAATTTTCCTTCTTCATCAGTTTTTTGCCAACTTGTTATAATGCTACTAGTCTCATCAGCTGTTAATAATTCTTTACCACAAACCATACATTTTAAACTAGCCTCGTCTATAAAAAGTTTTACAGGTTCTGGATTTTCTCGTTCAAATTCTTTAAGTGACATTGGAAAATATCTTCTAGCTAATTCTTTCCCCTCTGGTGAGTTCAAAAGTTTTTTTTCTATTTTTTCACAATCGAAAACTTGAACTTCTTCTATTGACTCTAAAATTGTTGATAAACCTGTACTTGCTAATGTTGAATAAAATCCAATAAAGCCTTTACAGCTATGAGTTTCTATTCTATCCCTGATGTTCAATTCTATATTAGGAGAAACCGATTTCCCACTATGAGCTTGATGTTTGCAACTCACTAACCATCTTATTTTCGTTTCTCCACCTACTCCTATTCGTATTTCTTCTACAATTATATCTTTGCCACCATCAGCACCTCTATCAGGTTCAGATATAATTTTATAACCTACATATTCTAAAAAATCTCTTGCAAATAATTCAAAAGTATCTTGTTTACCACTCGCTATATGGGCTTCAGGAATTTCTTTAAAATCTAAAACTGGCATTTAACACTCCTTGTTATTAAATTTTACAAATTATTTACTTAAATCATGACTTTATGAAACAAAAACTAAAAAAGCTCCTAAATGAAAATCAATGAAACATAAGTCAAGCTGTCATAGAAGAAGCTTTGGCTTATGATAATCCAAAATCATTTTTTGAAGATTTATTACAATATGGTTGTCAATCTTGAATGATTTGAAGTCTAGTTCGGTACAAAGATACTCATGATTTTTTTGATAAACATTATGAAGAGATTGAAGAGATGAGAATAGATTTACTGGAGCAAGGTATAGAGCTTAATTTAGCTTCTAGTAATGATTTAAAAAACTTTTTGGCTTGGCTCTCTTTTGAAGAGAGAGCTAGAGAAATTTATGATGAATTTGAGATGAAAAGATAAAAAGATTTGCTTTTTAAAATCCTTTTTAGATAATGTTATTGACAGCTTTAAAGTGGCTAACACTTTTAATTGTTCATTAACATTTATATTACAAACAAGGATAAATATTTTAATTTATCCCTTTATTGAACAATAATGAAAAAATTTTGAAACTTCTATATAGATGACTTTTTACTTGAAAAAAGAGTCAATCAATGAATCTGAGATAATATGCTTAGAATATATATAACAACATTCAAGCTTTTAACTACTTCAAAAGATGTAGACCCTAACGATTTATCAACATATACACCACAAAACTTTAAAAAGTTTTTAGGACACTATCTCCTAGAGAGAAACTGGACTTCTGCAAACTATAATAATTATAGAAAATATCTTAGATGTTATTGTGAATTTCTAAAAACTGAATGACACCTAGAGCAAAACCCTTTTGATAAAATCCAAAAAAGAAAAGTTGATGTACAACTACCCAAGACTTTGACAAAAAGTGAAGTTCAAGAATTGATAAAAAAATTACCCCTTATTTTTAATTTAAAAACCTATGTTTGACTAAGAAATGAAACTATCGTATATACATATCTGTATACAGGATTAAGATTAAGCGAATTAACAAACTTGAAACTTAGAGATTTAGAGGTTCATAACTGATACTTGAAAGTCATAAAATGAAAATGAAACAAAGATAGGATTGTACCTTTGAGTCATCAATTGTTGAAAAGAATAAGTAAATTTATTATGATTAGAAATAGGTCGTTTAATGATAATCCTGATAGCCCATTATTCCCTACTGCATATTGAAAATATTTACAATATAGAGATATGAAAAAAATGATGGGAAAAATAAGAGCTTCTATTAGTTTTTATTTCACTTGGCATCAACTAAGACATACCTTTGCAACTGAACTAGTAAGAAACAATTTTGATATTTTCAACATTTCAAAAATACTAGGTCATGCGAGTACAGAAACAACAAAAATTTATTTAAGTGTTGATATTGGAAAACTAAAGAGTCAGATAGATAATATCGCTTTGTTCTCTTAATATCGCATATTTAAGACCCATCGCCTTGAGGCTAATTTTTTTGAAATTAAAAAACGGAAAATACACTAATTTTTTATAGTGTATTTTCCGCTAGTTTATCCCGTTATATGGTGGACTCATCGGGGTTCGAACCCGAGACCTACCGCTTAAGAGAAGTGCTAAATATCTTAAGAACATTAAAATTCAATTAGTCAATAGTCTTTAAAGCTGTTATTTATCCTTGTTTTTACTACATCTTTGGAATATAAACTTGAGACATTATTTGAATATCTTCATCTTCATCAGAAACAACTTGAGTATCTAAAATTTGTTTCATAAAAGATATACAAAGTTTAATACCCTCTTTTTCAGAAATTATATCTTTTAAAAATATTTGACTATCATCATATTTTTCAGGAAAGTTAATAGATATGTCTGTCATAAGTTTTTTACTTTTTTCCCAAATCCTATAATGTATTGTTCCCTTGTCATCAATTTTAATTTGACTACTTTTGAGTAAAAATTTATGAATAGTTCCAGCTTTATTCCATGTAGCTAAATCTTTACTAATATATACATCCTCCCAATTATCAAAAACTGGAAAATGTAAAAGTAAGTTTCTTACAAAACCAAATAATTCTGAAACAATTACACCTTCAAGTGGTGGTCTAGTATTTTTTATAAGTTGAATATGATATTTAATAGGCTCATACCCTAAGAGTTCTTTATATACTGAAAAAATTTCTCGTATTTTATAAAATCTATATGATGGTTCATTTTTAAAAAAATCTTGATGTGATAGCTCATCGTATAAATCATAAAACCTATTATAAAATAGAGTTAAGGCAATTTTTTCTTTTTTATTTGGTCTAAGATTTTGTTTTTCCATATTTCATAGTTTTGGAGTGAATATAATTTATATTCAAATTCTCTTATAGCTCCTTGTCAATTTTAAAACCAATTGCTTGTGAGTATGCATTTAGATCAATCGCAGGAATAGTTCCTATAGCTTGTTGTAAATAATTTGTTAATTGGAGAAAGAAAGAAACTAAAGAATTGCTAGAGTCACTAAATGTAATATTGCTGATAGTTCTATTTTGATAATAGTCTTTTATTCTTTTATCAAAATCTTTCTCTTCATTATCTTCACTCCCATCATAATCAATATAAAAAAAACTATAATCAGCAATACATCCTATATCTATACTTTTTAGCCCTTCTTGCTCAGTTATATGTTGTATTATCGTATCATTATTTTTATGAGTAAATGAATTTGTGCTTGTTAATATACCACCTATTATTTTTGTCAATGGTCTTGCAGGTGTAGTTCTACCTGAGTTTATCATAAGAGTAGAAGTTCTTTTTAATACTCTTACACTTTCAATTTTTTCTGCTGCATATTCAATATAACTTTTGTCTCCTACAAAACCTTGAATATCAGGTTTTACTTCAAATACTGCATACACACCTTCCGCAGGTATATAATGAAAACCATTTTGAGAAAATATGAAAGGAGTAAACCAATTGTCATATATAACTATATCAATCTGATGACTTGTATTCCCTTCATGGTCAATAATAATTGCTTTATCAACACTATATCTATTTGGTAGATATTTTTGCAACCATTCTATCCAAGCATTTTCTAAAGAGTCTCCTTTTGAACCAGGGTGAGTTATGAATTCTCTATTCGTGTTTAATTGAGAAGTCATTTGATTTTGTAAACCCTCAAATAATTGTTTCAAATCTATATTATTCATATTTATATAATCCTTTGTTGTTATAAAGATAAAAAGACAAACTACTTATATTATTAGTATCAACTCCTAAAATCAGTAAAATAGGGTTTGTAATATTCACACTTTCACAATCAGCAATTTCTATCATCGCTTTCAAATCTGTGTGACTATATATTGATGAGCCATTTGGATGAGTATGCCATTCTCCAAGATAAAAATGTTTTTTTTCAGAAAAAAATTTTTGAAAAATTTCTTGAACTCCCATTATACTCCTTTCAAATAAGACAGATGAACTCTTTTGTTGTTTTGGTAATACAAAATCAGTAATATATGCTGTCATAAAATCTTCTGAATAATAACCAATCAAAAAACCACCACATTCATTCGGATAGTTTTTTAAAGCGATTGTTGTCAGTTTTTTTAGTAATGTATCTTCAAGAATTAAACTAACATTTTTATGAGAATTTATAAACTTCATTAATACTCTTTTATTTCTAATTTTAAATTGTCATTACTCATTTGAACAACAAAATTATTTTTTTGTTTCTTATCACGATAAAGATTATTAATATGTTTTATTGAGAATTGTAGAAGCATATTAATATCATTATATGAAGCTTTAAAAGTCGGATTCCAGCAACCTGTAGGTTCATACAAATCATCTAAATCATTATCAAGAATATTTTCAAATTGGGTACTTACAAAATGATAAATATTTGGGAAAAAGGCACAAACTAATTCTTGTGCATGATTTGTTATTGACATATTAAGTAAGTCACATGTTAAATCTAAACTACTTAAAATAGACATTAAATCATTATCTGTTGAGCAATCAAAAACTATATCATAATCATTTAAAATTGATGTTAAAAATGTTTTATCATTTCTATTTTGATAAATAATTTTTGTAATAGATTCAAAAAACTCATCTGCTAACAAACCAATTTCTAAAAAAGGAGATATAGAAGCTAAAATTTGTTGTAATTCAAGTACTTTATCAGATAGACCATACTGAAAAGTATATTCAGAACGACAAACATTTTCAGGCTCTTTGATATCATAATCCACAATATCTATATATTTACAACCACTTTTAGTTAATGTTTTGGCTATCATACTTCCAATAGCTCCAACACCTATGATAAGTATTTTTTTATGTGTAATAGACTTATCCAAAACTCCTCGACCAAAAAAATATTTATATGAAGAATCTCTTGTTAAAGTCCATTGAATATTTTGATTAATAAGTTTAGTATCCCATCTACCAGTTTTAACCCCTAGTAAAACTTCAGCTTCTCCTTTAATTGGAAAGTCTCCAATTGTAATTAAAGCAACTTGCCAATGAATTTCATCATTTATAGTTTTATAGCCAAAAAATAATGGTAATTTAGTCCCTGTATGTTTTTTTAATCTTTTATTTTCAAAATTATGTAAAAAATTTAAAAACTCTTTTGAGATTAATCCATCAAAATCTTTCCAATCTTCAAAAATAAATTTATTGTATTTTGCAGGATGTTCATCAATGAAATAAAATAAACCTCTTTCTTCTGATTGAATGCTTTGATAAAAGTCACTCCATTTGCAATTGATATGAGCTTTATTGAGTTCAAAATGTTTTACTAAAAAGTTATGAATAGTTTTATTTTTATAAATTGTATGAGAAATACTGGAAAGCTGTACTATCCCAAAATTACCTTTTTGAAATTTATAATCTACATCTGTAAAAATATAAGAATAATATTCATCGTTAATTAAACTTTCATTAACGATGATATGCTCATATTTTATATCACTTTCTTTATTAATGTAATATTTTTCAATCCATTGTTTTAAGGAGTCAAAATCTATCAAAAGTTTTTCTTTTAAATTAAGGTTATGGGAATTGTGTATGCAAATTGAGCCATCTTCCATAACATGATTTATTTCTATGAATTCTTGATTTGAGAATCTTATTGATTCTGAGTCATGATGTTTTAATGGATATTGTGGATATATTTCAAAATTAAAGTCCAATATTTTATCTAAACCATTAAAAAAAACTCCAACTTTCCCCATGATAATTGAATCGTTTTTTTCGATGGAATAAACCTTATCAACAAAAGGAATAGCTGATATTAGTTGTTCAATATTTTCAGTATTTAACATATAGTATTAATTATCCAAATCTTGTGTTGTTTGGTGGTACTGAAGCAGACAATGATGCTGTTTTTAATCCATATCCTCTTTGAGAACCATCATCTTCTTTTTCTTCAAATTCTTTGTTAATAGGAAAATAACTTTTAATATAATCTTCATTATTTTCGATATTGTCAATGATTCTTTGCATTTTATTAGATAAATTACTTCGATCATATGAAGTCAAAGTATTAATTACATCATTACCACTATTCCCTGGGTCTTTAAGTGTAAAATTATCTTTAGTGACATTATCTTGGATATACTCCATCACTTTTTTTAATTTTTCCCACAGGTTTCCACTAATACTTTCTTTTTCAAAAGCTTTTATTACTAATAGTTCAAGTAAAAAAGATTTATATGGCTCACTATTATGATTTTTCCAAATTTTTAATAGTCGTATAATTTTTCTTTCATTTTCTTTAGATGTAATATGGTCTATTTGTGCTTTAATGTTTGTTTGTAAATAGGTCTTTTCTTCCAATAGCCCATACATAGAGTTTACATATAAATTTAATTTATTGTCATTAGAGTATTGGTCTTTATTTAACTCTCTTCCTGGAACAATATCTAAATTGATTATATCTCCATCCGAATCACTATAAAATTCTAAACCAATTGAAACTTTTTGTTTTCTAATAGTTGCTTCATTTTTATATTCTTCATACAAAAAATCATAAATATCATTAAACATCTCTTCTAAAGTAGCAAAAGAATCTTTTTTGAATGGTACTAATAAATCCAAGTCAAACTTTATGTTTATTGCTGTATATTTTGCAAAAGAGCCTGAATTCATAGGAGAATATATATTTACTCCATATTTATTTTCTATAGCTTCTTTTACATTTTTTCTTTTATCTTTATATTTCTCTACTAAATCATCAATGTGAGACATTCTATGTGTTTGTAATGATGAATCTAAATGTTCTTGTTTTGATAAAGCCATGTTTTCCCTTTTAAAAATTTTATACATTATACATCATTATTTTATAGTGATTAAAATATATGTCAAATTGTTATATTTTTATTAACTATAAAACTATTCGTTTAAAAAGTAGTGAATGTCTTTATACTTCTTTCTGTTATATAAAATTTTTCCTTGTATGATATAATGGGAATGAATTTTATTTAAAGGATGTACAATGAAGTATTTTAAATCTGTGGTAATTCTATCTCTTGTAGTATTGAATTTAAATGCTGGATGCTGGAATGATTCGGAGTGTCCTAGTTCTCAAGTTTGTGAGTGTTCTTCATCATCTAGTACTGGAAATTGTGATGCAGTTGGAAAGTGTGTTGATAGAGATAAGTATACACAAGATGGAATAAAAAGTAATGATAAAGCGAAAGCAAACTGGACATATATTGTAAAACATGTAGGTTCAGATTTAGAATTTTCTTTTACTAGTAATCCTAGTGTAAGAACGATTAGACATCATACCTCTTCAGGATATGTTCCCTATGTAGATTTAACTATGAAAAAAGGCGATAAGTTAATTGTATCAAAAGGTCAATGGCTTCATGGAGCAGTAAATAATAACTGGTCGTATCTAATTGATGCAGACAATAGATAAAAAATAAACAAGGAGTATAAATGTACAAACTAGATGAAGTAAAGCAGTATATAGAAGAAAATATAAAAGGATTCTTTGAATATGACAAAATTGAACCTTTATATAATATGATTTCTAATCCTGAGAAAAGAGTGAATGATGATGATAAAAAATGGGTTGCTTATGTGACTCAAGCTTCAGAGGATAGAACAGTAGTTAATGCAATGAAAGAAATTTTGGAGATTGAAGAGGTAGATTGGATTTTGACAGAGAAAAAGAAAGTTATAGAAGCTGTTGATAAAGTTGGAGAAATTTTTATAAATTTAGATATAGAAATGAAACCAAGAATACCTTTTTATGTATTGGTATTAAACGAGCTAGTAGAATAATTTTCATCCTCAAGCACTTCATCCAACTTCCCCGATAGGAATATCAACGAGGGGTCAATCAACCACCTTTAAAATCATACAATATGCGATTTTAAGGGTGTTTTTTTCTTGTCTAAATTTTTAATGACTCAATCCAAAAAGCACCTCTTAAAACTAATAAGTATAAAATGTTTTTTGAAAATATTTAACTCCTGAAAAATCATCAAAAGTCAGTACATCAACAACAAGAAATATCCAATTTTTTCAAAAACCATATTTTGCATATAGAACTTCAAAGGTGGCAAAATATTACATTTGACACTTATTATCGCATTGTAGTTAATCGGTGGGATTAATCGTCCTAGTATTTTAAATTTATAATTTTTATATTATGAAAACATCAACACTTTTTACAATGCTTTGAAACTTACTAGATGCAAAGCCCCTAGATTTAGAATTCTTAATTAATGTAGTTGAAAAACATA
Organism: Sulfurimonas sp.; assembly: GCF_050296975.1. Taxonomy (GTDB): domain Bacteria; phylum Campylobacterota; class Campylobacteria; order Campylobacterales; family Sulfurimonadaceae; genus Sulfurimonas. Next base: position 95,647 of record NZ_JBNKRX010000002.1, on the reverse strand, counting down.
ATCTTGATTTTAATGATACTTGTGAGATGGTAGAAGCTACATATTGACATCCCAAAGCGGATATAAATGTTTATATCTATGAAGCTCTTGAACAACTAGCACAAAAGTTTATTAAGACTAATGAGAATCTTTTTAAAACTGAGGATGATAAAGAGTATACAATTTTTACAAATTATTTAGATAGTCATATTTGGTTTAGTTCAGAAGAGGTTCAAAGTAAGTTTGAGAAAGAGGGTATTTAAGCCTTTTTTACCTCTTTTTATAGTACTTTTACTCGTAAAAAATTGTAATTGCTACTTATAAATTTTTAAAAAAATTATGAGTAATCTCATAATGTAACACAACACTAATTATATAGTATACTTTTTTTATGATAAAAAACAAGCAAGTCTTTTTGTAATCTTTTTCCATCTTTTTCTTTTAATTCTACACCAATACAAAAATAATAATTAGATTTAATTTTTATTCTTTTTTCTATTATTTTATATATTGGGTAGTGTTTAAATATATGTTCGTATTTTTTAAATATGCTATTTTTTTCTTGTTGAGTAAACAAGCTTTTGCTTGAAGCAATTTGTAAAAAATATACTTTATCTTTCTTATTAATAAAAGATGTATCAACTATTTGAACCATTCTATCTAATTTAATTTCATTTTTTTTAATATTCGTCTTAGTAGTATCAATGTTTGATATAATTTGTGAATTAGTAGTATTATGGTCTATAATCTTCTTATTATTCGAAGAAACTATTAATGTAATAAAAAGAGAAGAGACAATAAAAGAAAAAGATATAAAAGCAAATAATAGTGCTTTCCCAACCCATAAAAACTTTAAGTTTTGAACTAGTAAAGCTCTCAACATAGACTCGTAAAGACTTTTCACCATTACATCATTACTTTTACTATTTATTAACATGTTTAATGATTGTGATGTACCTTTTGTTTGTTTTTGCCAAAAATTTTCTGTAATCACATAATATGCATCCAAAAATCTTCTTTTAATACTTTTCCAACGATTAGGGTGTAAATGTACCCAATTATTAGAATCATTAGCAATTTCATGAGAAATATAGGAACGAGGTAGTATTGTTAGCATTGCAGAAAATACAGAAATTCCTGAAAAAAATAAGCCTGAAATCCAAAAAAAATCAACACAGTTTTTCCATGTTTCATCTACATTCATAATTTCATCAAATAAAACACCTAAAGCCGCTAAAGAAAAAGCAACTATCGTAAGGGCAAAACTTGCTTTTGTATCTGCTAGTACAACATCTTTATATGTGTAATCTCTTATTTGTTCTAAATATGTATATTTTTGCTCTACTGATATCTTATCTTGATTATTCTTTTTAACCATAATTTCAGTTAACCTATTTTATGCCCTAGCTGATAATATTCATCTAACCACCAATCCTTTAATGGAAGAGTAGAATTTTTAAGTGTTGTAATATATTCTTTTATATCGTATGAAACTTTTTTTAATTGTACTGATAAGTTATCATCCCTACTCTCTACAATCGCATATTCTGCAAAAGGTGATAAAGATGGAACAGAAGGTGGTGTATTAAAGGGAAATTTAAATGCACAACCGACACTGCCTGGATTAACTACAAACATATTACGATATTGCCTAACCATTTGAACATGAGTATGTCCTCCTACAGCAATACGAATAGTCTCCCCAACTTCTTGAAAAATTTTATCTAATTGTTCTTCTTCAGATTCTGAATAAATAGAACCTGTAGTTGAACTTGGTGTACCATGATAACAATACATAGTTTTGTTATTATCTAAATCAATTATTTTTGTCGATTCAAATTTTTTTAAAAAATTTAAATCACTAGAGTCAATATTATCCAAACACCAATATATAGTGTCATTTAGTAGTTTTCCTTTGATATCATATTCTTCTGCATTATCAGGATAAAATAATGCTTCCTCATGATTTCCAATAATACAAGGACAATTTAATTTTTTTAATGTTGCTATAACTTCTCTTGGAGAAGGACCTAAAGTTGCAACATCACCTAAGCAAATTATTAAATCCACTTTATTTATGTTTATATCTTTTAATACAGCAGATAAAGCAGAGTTATTAGCATGTATATCCGAAATTATTGCAATTTTCATAAAATTCCTTTTTTCTAATTTAATTAATAAGAGGGATTGTTTTTCCTGAACTATATATCTCAATCAAACTTGACTCAAAACTATCTATTTCATTATTATCTCTGTAAACGAAATCTTGACAAAATTCATCAGATAAATTTAGATACACAGATGAAGTAATATATGTTGAAAATTCTTTTTCATTAATTCGTGTAAAGTTCGCGGCATAATTTGCAGCTCTCCCTATCCAAAGAAGATCATAATGTTCCCATATATCTGTTTTAACAGCTGAAAGGCCTGAGGAATCAATTCCAATAACATGCCCCATCTTGTATTTAAGTTCAGGAAATAAAGTATCAATTTGAGGCTGAATAATATTAGATACTACCCAATGGATTTGAAATGCACATTTTACAGCATTATTTTCTTTAGTATCTCCAGTAAAAATAGACATAATTCCATCTCCCTCAAATGCTGTAATAACTCCACCAGAATGCTTAATTATATTAGCAACTATTGTTAAATATGACTTTAATAACCATGATGAAAATTTTGTATCATGATAATCAATCAGATTAGTGGTACCTCCAAAATCTGCGAATAATACTACCCCTGTTAAGTTATATACACCATTATAATCATCAAAATCAGTTTTGCAAGGAACAAATGATATGCTACGCATTAATGATATTTCATCTTTTATCAACTCAAGCTGTTTAAATAGTTGCTTTTCTAAAGTCATATCATTAAACATCATTTTTTCCTCTTCTACTTATAAAATACTATGACACTAATATTAACAAAAATATATCATATTTTTATCATAAAATAAATGCTTAATCAATTTTATCCCCCTTCCAAATTTCCCTCAAAAAACCCAACATTTTTATTACTCAATTTTTGAATTTTACTAATAGCTTCACTACTCAAAGCAGTTGTACCATTTGCTATACTTTCATTTACAACATCACTTCCAAGCATTTTGTTAAACAACTTGATAAAATGCTTTTTTTCTAGTGAGCTAATATCTTTATCTCAGAAGTCCTTATTAAAACCTATATTCCCAGTTTTTAAATCAATTGGAGAATCAAGTCCAAACTTTCAAGCTCCTCTGTTTATAAAGGAAATTATCGTATCTGTTTTTCATTTAGAGATTATGTCAAACCCTATAGCTTTGAAGAATTTTAAAAGTTTTAGTTGTCTCTTTTTCTCTTCGTTTTTTTGTTGTAGTAGTTCTTTAAATTCAGCATTGTATTTTTGAACTATAGTTTTTTCTATCTTTGTCATTTCAAGTTCTATTTTTTTAAACTTGTCTTGTATGTTTTCAATTTTCAATCTAAGCTCTGCTTCACTTTTGACATCTTTTAGTGAGTAAATATCTGCTTGAGATATTTGTATATTTGAGTCAATTGGTAAATCTTCATAAACTCATTCAAGTTTACTAAAAACACTCATATCAAGATTTGAAAAAGATTTGGAGATACTCTCAGCGATTTTTGTTTCATCCCAATTTTGTGCTAGATTTTTTAATAAGCCACCAAAGGGAGCATATGCTCCCTGAAGAACGGCGAAGCCGTTCTTAAAATCATCCATCTCTCTTGCACACTCACTATTTATTTCATTTAATGCTTGTTTATCTAGTTTTTCTTCAAAAGCATAATCACTTCCTATAAGTCTCATTTTTGAAGTAGATGATTTTAGGTCTATATCTATTACTCATCCACTAGATTTTTCAACATCTTTTATAATTTCATCTGTATCAAATGCTGTTTTGTTGTCTATTCTTTCTAAAGGTTCTAAAATATCTTTAAAACTTGGGTCTAAATCTATTAAGGTATTTTTGAATTCTTGGTATTGTGGATTGTTTGGATTAGCTCAACCTAATTCGTTGATGATAGATTTTAAAACATCTCAATTTTTCAACTCGTTTAGCACAACTTCTAAAACTTCAACTTTTTTCTGATTGTTTTCATTTGAGTTTTCGAGAGTTTGTAATTTTTCAAAACTATAGAATCATTTTACTAGATTATCAAATTTTGGGTCTCAATCATAAATTCACTTTGGAAGTATGTTTTTGATCTTTTGATATTTTTCGCTAGTTTTTTGATACTCTTTGTTTTGGGCTTCTGATTCTTGATTTTTTAAAATAGCAAAAATCTCTCATCTTGTTTTTGTAGTCAAACTTTTAAGAACTTCATTATCTAAGGTTTCAAGTCTTGGTCTTAATATATCTTCTTGCTCATTCGATACATCAAGCACATTTAAAACATCATTTACTTTCACTAAATGATTATAGTTTTTTTCATTTTGCTCTATTTTTTTAACTCTTTCATCGAGCTTCTTTTGATATTCGGGTGTGTCTTTTAAACTAGGTCATTCATTTATATGGGATGACATTCATTCTATTCACATAAAAGGATTGTTAAATTTGTAAGATTTTAGGAGTTATATAGATGTTATCATATTTTTTGATGTGGTGCAAAAAAAAGGCTAGTATTTTATAGCCTTTTTTATTTTTTGTCTTTTTCTATGACATTTACTATTTCATCTAATTTTTTACCTACTTTTTTAATGCTTTCAGTTTCTTTTTTCATTTCATCAGTTTTTTTACACATTTTCAAAAGATTTTGAAGCATTGCTTCTTCTTCCGCTTTAGTGTACTCTTTAGCAAAGGCTATCGTTGAAAAGAGTAATAGTACTGAGAGTAGTAAGTTTTTCATTGAGAGTCCTTTTAAATATATTTACATAAATATATTGTATCTTATTTTTAAAATACTAAAAAACTATTCTCTTATAGCCTTTGTATTGTTTTTGTCTTTTTCTAGAACATTTACTATTTCATCTAATTTTTTATTTACCTTTTTAGCACTTTCAGTTTCTTCACACATTTTCAAAAGATTTTGAAGCATTGCTTCTTCTTCCGCTTTAGTGTACTCTTTAGCATATACTTGGGAAACTAAAAAAAGTGTTGTAAAAAATAAAAATATTGTTTTCATGATTTACTCCTAATTACCATTTTTTTGAGCCATTGCCACCTTGTTTTTGTTTTTTATGCTCACCGCTTTTTGTTTTTGGCTTATCGCCTTTTTGATGTTTTTTTTCTGCCATTTTGTACTCCTATATTCTCTTTGCTCTGTATTCAATATCATCAACTTCATCGGAAAGTTTTCTTAAGTCAGACTCATATTTATTTGATTTATTAAAATCATCTATCACAGAACTTAATTCCATACTCAAAAATCCCATATCATTACATTGACTAGCTGTAAAGTGGGATGGTACATTTGAGGGGTTTAAAATTCCAACATTCAAACTTTTTATTTTCTCTTGAACATCATCAAACATATCATCTATAGACATCTATCAACCTTTTTATTTACAATTTACATAGTCTGGTTTAATACCTAAACTACTAAATTTTGCCATGCTAATGACTCTGCTTCATCTTTACTACTTGCCGTTACCTTTACCATTTTTTCAGGCTTTCCATTTATGTAAGCCCAACATTCATAACTCATCATTCAATTTTACCCCCCTCAGCAACTAACTATAGTTAGTTGCTGAGATATTCTATAGCTCATATACTTATGGTTAGCTTAACTATAGGTAGGTAAAGAATGAAAGAAACTACTATTACAGATAAAAAAATGCTCAAAATTTACAAGAAAATTGGGCGAAATGTGAAAGATGTGAGAACTGAAAAAGGTGTATCTCAATTAGCTCTAGCGATTGCAATAGGACATAAAGCAGTTGGAACTATTTCAATGGCTGAAATTTGCTTAAACAACAAGCACTTTAACATAGAACATTTATACAAAATAGCAGAGGTTTTAGAAGTTGATGTTTGTGAGTTATTGAAGTGATATTAAAAAAAATTTGATAGAAAATAAATATTAGAGAATGTATAATTGAGAAATTCAATATAAAGGTGTAATATGAAATTTACAGGTGAATTTTCTTATGAAATCAATAATGAAATCAAAACATATGATTCTACTGATATAACAAGTGGAGAAATAATAAAAATATCCGAACCTGCTTCTAGAGAAGATAATGAAGTATTTATTCAAACATATACATTAGAAACAGATGAAGGGATAATTGAATATGAAACAACCTATTACATATCGGTACATGGAACTACATCAAGTACAGAATTGACAAAAATCCCTACAAATATAGAACCTATAGAAACATTTAACATTATAGAAGCAGAGTACGATGAAGATGATAAATAAATAAACTTCAAAAGTAGTAATATAAAAATCATCCCTAAAATTTAAGGTTTAGTTAATGTCCCATCAATATAATAAAAAATTGTAAAGCTTGACTTAGTCTTTACAATTTTTTGTTCCAAAAAATTGACATCTACACTCTTGTATATTTCGCTAATTTAAGCCAAAAAACATAGTTAATTATTTGACAGAATTTTTAAAAGTGTGTTAGGATTATTATGTCGCGACACACTTTATTATTAATCATTTTTCAAAATGAGCTTATTCCGCAATTTATTAAAAATCAAAATCGCAGATAAAGATATTGTTTTAAAATCGGTGTATGTTAAAAATGCTTTGCCTGAAAATTCAGAGTGAACATATTTTACATACTACTATGATCTAGTGCATCATAGTTTTTATATAGATGATATAACAAATACCTGTGATAACAAAAGAACAAGTGCTATCAATATCATAGAGACAATTATAAACAATGCTTTTTTTCAAGAACTGGGAGTTTTAAATCCAATAATGAAAAAAATACTTTTAACTAAAAAGCCAAAAGTATTTTGTATCTATCGTCAAAAAAAACATTTCGTTATTATTGATAAAATCAAACTTCAAGTAAAAAGAAATAGACAAAGTGAGATAGTATGATTTTTCCAACCATCATGGGAAAATGTTCTCAAGAAAACTTTAGATGAAGTAAATCTCAAGAATTCCACAGAGAGCAAATAGTCTATTGCAAAGCAATAGAGCAAGTTTGCATATGCTCTTGAATTCTATAGAATTCAAATCACAAATGCGAAACTTGTTTAGGGAGACTAGGATAAATCCTATCCCTAAAGACCCTTAACCTCACTTGCTTCCGCTTGTTGAGTTATGGTGTTGTGCAATTTAATTTCATGTGAGTATTCTGAAATTAATTGATAACCTTTACTCATATCATTTTTATTGATAGCCTTAGTGATTAAAGTATGTAAAATAGTTTTTCCATTTTTATCACTAATAAAAAAGATATTTTTAATATCATCTATATTGTAATAATATATTGTAATGATATTATTATTTATATAACTACCATCATGGGGAATATAAATAAAATCACTATCAATTATTTCATCTTGTTTATATATTTGTTGTGAAAAAGACTCTGCAAAATTTGAGTTTACAAAAAGTTTTAAATCTTGATTTAAAGACTGCAAATATATGGGATTAAAAGATTTTGGTTGAACAATGAACCACGGAGTTGATGTTCGATTCAAAACAATTTTACCATCTTCCAATTTTGCATTATTCCATTGGTCTAAATTTTTATCAATATATAAAGCTGTTAATGTAGCAATTATTAAACCTATCATTGCATTCACAAAACTAAGTTTTAATAAATTATCATCAATCCAAGGTAAAACCCAGTTATCATATGCTTTATGAGCTAGAGCAACAAAAAAAGCATAAAGAAATATAATTGGATTCAAAAAATCATTAATATCTAAATCATATGACATTGCATAAAATACAGCTAATAAAATAACAATGGTACTCGTTGCAATGAAATGCTTTTTTATCATTACCATAAGCATTGTAAAGGAAGTTAAGATAATAGTATTAAGTAAAATAATTTTTTGCATATCAAGAAGATAAAATATATCTTTTGTTTGATAACCTAAAAGGATTAAAACTACTATATCTATAGAAAATAGGTATAGAACAGCAACTAAATATATAAGCGGTAACGATTTTTCTTTGAAAGTAGATTCTAAGAAATTTAAAATAGCAGACATTGAGTTTCCTTATGTTAAAGTTTAAGGAAACATTGTATTTAAAAAAGTAATTTTATTTCAGAAATTTGGCAAATTGTTAGAAAACTATATCATTAAACAATTTAATCAATTTGGTTTATATTGGATTTTATAATTATCCTTGTTTGAATTTACAATTAATACAAAACGATGTTTGTGTAAATTATATGCAAAGTTAAAAGCTTTATTAGAGATATTTAAATCATGAAATATATATCCAAAACAATATCTTTTTTCATTAGTTTTTGGATTTAAGATATAGCTATTTTTAGAAAATTTATGTTCTGCTCTAGGGAAATTTTTATGTATTTTTATAGAACATGAACTATTAAATATATCTTTTTTATTTTCTTCATAAGGCTTTACATCACTATTTAAAACTAGAAAATACTCTTTAGTTTCAATACTGCTATTATCTTTATTTGTTATTGTAGTAGTGTTATTTGATAAAGAGAGGTACCCTACAACAGCTGCAACAATCAAAGCTAATGAAGCTATAACATGTGTATATGTGATATTAAAAATTGACCACCTAGATTTTTTGCGAAAAGGAATATAATAACTTGTTTTATTCTCTTGAAAACTCTGTTGTAGAGCAAGAAGTTCATAAAATATTTCATCTAGTATTTCATAAATTTCTTTTAGTTCATCAACTTTTTCTTTTTCTTTCAAATTATCTATAATATTTGAAAAAGATGTAGAATATTTTTCTATTTGATTTTTAGAAAAAGTTTCAAAGTTTTTTTCTATTTGAGATAACTTATGTAAAAAAGTTTCTGTTGAAACAATATTCTTTTTTTCTGATAATTCTACAATCTCATAATAAAATTTGTTTTTATTATATTCTAAATTTGTTTTATAGACATCTATTAATATCAACAATTGTTTAATTGCTATATAAAAAAAATCAGCTCTTAAACTTTCAATTTCGTTATTTAACTGATTACGAATACTATTATAATCGTGTTTTATTTGTTTTAAACTATGATAAGTTTTGAAAACTAAAAAAAATTTAAAAGAAGATTTATGATATAAATTATGTAACTTGATTTTTTCTTTTTCAAAAATATTCAAATAATGTTTTACTTTAACATAATCTCTAGGATTTTCAAGATACTCTTTTTTTATTTTTTTTAAATGAGCATACAACTCTTGAATATTATTATTTTCATCTAGTAAAGACTTAATATTTTCGGTATAGCCTACTCTTTTGTTTTTTGTCATGCTATCCTTGCAAAAATACGACAAACTCTTTCTTTTGTTCTATCTATAAGACTTTCATGAGGTAATGAGTCAAGTTTTCTTATTTTTAAAAAATCACTTTTTTGTTGAGGTTTTAGTTGTGGTCTTTTATAATATCTATTATGTTTAGCTCTTAATCGTCTACCTTCTTGACTTAAAGGTTCACCATTTTTTTCAAGAAATTCTTCTACAGACATAAACATAAATATAAAATCCTTAAGGGTTAAAATATATGTAATTCTAATATTTTTATGTTAATATAATCTTAATTTATAAAAATGCAAATTTTTATAAATCTATCTTCCTCTACTAAATTCATCTTCTAAACTCTTCATCCCTCTATCTAAAAAAAAGTGAATAGTAGATGTTAGAGTTTGGCGATTGAGTAAGGTCTGCATATTCTTTAAATGCTCATATTCACTCTCTGTAAAAGTAAGCATTACTTTCTTATCTCTTCTCTCGCTTTCATCACGAAGCGGTGGTCTTCCAGCTTTTTTTGTTTTCTCTGACATAATTATCCTTTAGAGCTATTATATTATACTTAGTATAAATATTTATTTAATAATATTTAATCAAATCTCTTCAAATCATTTTTTAGTTATATTTTCATATTATTACTAAGTATTAATTAACTTTTTATATGTAAAAATTAGAATAAGAAAATATAAGGAGTCATATTATGAACTTAGATGAAAAAGTAGTATTTGAAACTCTCTACTCAAAATACAAAAAAATAGCTCTTTCAAAAAAAGAGATGTCTCGTGAAACAGGTCAATCTATTTCAACTCTTGATAGATTAAGAAAAAATGGTCTTGGATGTTCATATATCAAACAAGGTAATGGGGATATATTTTATCCGCTCATTGAACTTGCAAAATATTATTGTTCTCAGGTTATAAAAACTCTATAATTTTTAAGGCAAAAACTATGTCAAAATATCAACAGGAGTATAAAAAACTCTATCACGAAAAAAATAAAATCATCACTTTCCCTCTAACTAATATCTTCTATGAAGAGCTTAGAAAAAAAAGCCTTAGTTATGATTTGTCTGTAAACTCTTATGCAAAACATATCATCACTAACTTTTTAAACAAAAATGATAAACCGCTCCTAACTATAGAAGAAAAAGAGTATATTGAACAATATATTCTTATCAGCAGAGGGATAGCAAATAATCTCAATCAGCTTACTCATAAAACACATATAGGCAAGGTAGTTGATATTGATATTTTAATATCTTCCCTAAAGCATTATGAGGATGAATTTAAAAAATTCGTTACAAAAAAATCATGATTATAAAATCAACAAGTAGAAAATCAAATAGTTTCTCACAACTTTTTTCCTATCTACATAGAGAAGAAAGTTTTGAAGCAAGAAGCTTTAATATGTATGGAAGAACAAAACAAGAACTGCTTCGTGAGTTTTTAGAAAATGCAAAATATCTTAAAAATTCTCGTGGCAAAGTCTATCTTTATCATGAAATAATATCACTTGAAAAAGAGTTAGAAAATTCAAGAGAGATGTTATTTGATTTAGCTAAAAAATATATTCAGCTAAGAGCTGAAAACCATCTTGTTTATGCAGTTGTGCATAATGACACAAGACACCCACATATCCATCTAATTATTAGTGCAAATGAAATACAAAAGGACAAAAGAAAAAGACTTACTAAAACTCATTTTAAAGAAGTACAAAAAGAGCTTGAAGAGTACAAAAATCAAAAATATCTACACTTATCAAAAACTTATATCTATGAAAATAAGCAAGATATTCTCAAAACATCAAGAGCTGAACAAGAGATGAAACACAAAAGAAATCAAACTCCCAAAAAAGAGTATCTAAGAGATAAGCTAGAGAAAATCTTTTTAAATAGCACTTCTCAAAAATACTTAGAAAATGCTCTAAGAAACAAAGGATTTAGCATATATTCAAGAGCTTCAACTATAGGTGTAATCTTTGAAAATAAAAAATATAGACTCAAAACTTTAGGACTTGATAGAAGCTACAGACAAACTCTTATGAATATCCAAAGAGTAGAAAAAAGAGAAGAAAAACGGACACAAACAAAAAAATCAAGAGCCAATCTAAGAGAAACAAACAATCATAAATATCAAGATAGAAACCACTCAAGATGAAAAAGAAGAATTAAAGCCAAGAGATAAATCACACATTTCTCGTTATAATAAATCATTATTTTTTACAGAAAGGTAAAAAGCAAAAATTTGCTTTTAGGTGTGAATGGAACTTTTAGGATTAGTCATTTTTATTTTTATAATCTACTCAGTTATGAAAAACTCTTTTAAAACACTAGGCTTTAGTGCTTTAGAGACACGGGATAAGACTTCCAAATTTACACTCAATATTTTGAATCCTATCACTCATATTTTTAAAATACTTTTTAAAGGTTTTTCAAAAACTGGTTTTATGAACGAAAGAGAAAAAAATAAACTCTTTTCCACTTTTAACAAAGGTTTATATATAGATGGCAATAAGCTTAGATTATCTCAAAAAGAGAGCTTCAATCATCTAGCTCTTATCAGTAGAACTGGTGGAGGAAAAACAACAAACTATGTTATACCAAATATCCTAAAATTATCATCTGAACAATGTTCTATGCTTATTACTGATATTAGTGGCGAACTTTATGAACTCACAAGCGGTTATTTAGAAAAACAAGGCTACAAAATCTATGTTTTAGACCCTGAAAATTTGGAAGACTCTATCTCATATAATCCACTTTATTATGCAAGTGATACTTCAAAAATAGATGAGTTAGTACACACACTTATAGCATCAAGTAAAACAAGTAATAATAGTTCTAGCAGTGAAAATGAATTTTGGGATAATGGAGCAAAATCTCTTATATCAATCATTATAAAACTTCTACTTGCAACAAAAAACCATCAATATATCAACCTTGCAAATGTAAGATATTTAGTCAATAACTATGGAAGTGATGGTAGAGACTTAGACGATTTAGTTAATACCCTAGCTGATGATAAAACTTACCATGAATTTAGAGCATTTGTAAAAGGAAATCCATCTACAATTTTAAGTATGGTATCAACTGCAAATATAGCACTTTCCCCTATTGGTATAAATGAAAATTTGGAGAAATTAACTTCATCTCACACTATCAATTTTGATAATTTTAGAAAAGAAAAATCTGTTTTATACATCAAAATTCCTGCCAATAAACAAAAACAATATAGCTTTTTACAAAACATTTTTTACTCTCAATTTTTTAATTATATGATGGAAAAGCTACCATCAAAAAGTGATTTACCAATTTATTGTCTACTTGATGAGTTTGGGAATTTAAACTTGCCAAACTTTGATACTACAATCACTACTATCAGAAAATATAACATCTCAATTTCAATAATCTTGCAATCTATAGAACAATTACAAAACAGATATGGTAAAGCTAATGCAAACACTATTTTAAATGGTGGTATAGCTTCTAAATTATTTTACTCAGGTGCAGATCATACGACAACTGAAACACTCTCACAAATACTTGGCGATATAACCAGTATTAAAACTGGAATAGATGGCAATAGCTTTTTTAAAGATGGAAAAGTTATGAACCCAACAGAGATTAGAACAATGGCAGATGATGAAGCTCTTTTTATTATGGCAAATAAGCTACCTGTAAAAATAAAACTCAAAGCTTATTACAAAGATTTTTTACTTAAAAATTATTCTAAAATGCCAAAGGCTAAAGTACATACTAAGACTCATGAAAATCATGTTGAATATATAGATTTAGATTACGAGGTTTAGCAAGTGGAAGCATTTAATAGTTTTTTTTACAATCTCTTTGGAGTCAATCCGCAACTCATAGTCGGTATTTTACTTGTTATCTTTGTAGCTTCATATTTTTCTAACCATGCTAAAAGTGGCTTTGCAAGAATAATAACATTTCTAATTGGTTTATTCTTGACTCTATCTACTCCAACAAGTGGATGGAATTTCATAGGTGTAGGTATGATACTACCACATCTTAAATTCACTTACAACTATGTTCAAGTACAACTTTTCATACTTAAACAAATTGGAGTGGATGGATATTACCTTTATCTGTCTGTGTATTACAAAACAATCAATTTTTTCAAGTGGATTATAGGGCTTTTTATAGCAGTTAAAAACTTCAATTTTCAAGAATTTAAGCAGTCATTTAAAAAAGAAAAACATGAATTTAATTACGAAAAATACGAGCAAAAACAAAGAGAATATTCTTCATTTGAAGAGAATAAGTTTTATGATGAAACACAACATCAAAAAAGGCAAGAACAACAGCAAAAATATCAAAAGAAACAAGAGTATTCTCAATCAAATAAACAAAGTCATTCTTCACAAAACAACTCAAATCAGCAAAGAAAATCTTCAAGCAGTTCAAACTCTCAGTTTGACTCTAGCGACCCTTTTAGTATCCTAGGAGTTTCACGAGATGATGACTTAAAAACTATCAAAAAAGCAAAAAATAAGCTTATGAAAAAATACCATCCTGATGTGAACCCTGATAATATCGAAGAAGCAACCGTAATTTCACAAAAGATAAATAAAGCCTATGAAGAGATTTGTAGAATAAAAGGAAAATAGTAATGTTTGAACTACTAATTAGAGGATTATTTTTAGCAACAAGTTTAATATTGTTTATGCCTTTATTTTTTGGAGCAATTACACATGAAACAGGTGCCTCTTCAATCTATCCCTTCGTGATACCCATAATTGGTTCTATCATTATAATCACTCTAGTTTTAAGAAAAAAAAGTGGCTATTGGCTCATACTAATATCTACACTTTTATCAGCCGTAGGTATGCAACAAGAACAAGGCAGTTTTTTAAACTATACTCTACTAGGACTAGGATTTTTTACTCTACTTTTTGGATGTGTTGTTCCTAAAAGATGGTAGAACAAGGACTAAGTAAGGACTAATGATTTTTTTAGTAAACTTAAATGTTTTATTTGAAACAGCTACAAAGCTCGTGAATTAGGTGTATTTGAAGTGGCTCCGGATACTGGATTCGAACCAGTGGCCAAGTGATTAACAGTCACCTACTCTACCGCTGAGCTAATCCGGAATGTTTGTATGTATTTTTAATGTATATGGTGGACCCTCTGGGATTCGAACCCAGGGAGGTATGACCCTCGCCGGTTTTCAAGACCGGTGCTTTCGACCAACTCAGCCAAAGATCCACGTTGTTTGTAAGTTTGATGATAAACTGGAGGTGCCACCCAGATTTGAACTGGGGATAGCAGCTTTGCAGGCTGCGGCCTTACCACTTGGCGATGGCACCAGTTTCAGTCAATTATCAGTGGTGCCCGGGGCCGGACTCGAACCGGCACAGTATTGCTACCGGGGGATTTTAAGTCCCCTGCGTCTACCAATTTCGCCACCCGGGCATCGTGAGTGTATCACAGTTTAACATTCTAAAATGATGGAGCGGGAAACGAGGTTCGAACTCGCGACCCCAACCTTGGCAAGGTTGTGCTCTACCACTGAGCTATTCCCGCATTTTAGGTTCACTCTTTGTTAGTGAGGCGAAATTATATCTTTTTTTTTTCGCTTTGTAAAGAGTTTTTTTCAAAAAATTTAAAAATGAGATTAAAAGATGGTATAATCCCGTTTATATAAACTATATAAATGGGATTTTTATGAGAAGTGATACTATCAAAAAAGGGTTTGATAAAGCCCCTCACCGCTCTTTGCTTCGTGCAACAGGTTTAAAAGATGAAGATTTCGACAAACCATTCATCGGTGTAGCAAACAGTTTTATAGATATTATTCCAGGACACTTCTTCTTACAAGAGTATGGTCGTATTGTAAAAGAGGCTATACGTGAGGCTGGTGGTGTTCCTTTTGAGTTTAACACCATTGGTGTTGATGATGGTATAGCAATGGGGCATGACGGTATGCTTTATTCTCTACCATCTCGTGAGTTGATTGCAGATTCGATTGAGACTGTTATGAACGCTCACAAGTTAGATGCAATGATTTGTATACCTAACTGTGACAAAATTGTTCCAGGTATGATCATGGGTGCTCTTCGTGTTAATGTTCCGACTGTATTTGTTTCTGGTGGACCAATGCCAGCTGGACATAAAAAAGATGGAACGCCAATCGACTTAGCTACGGCTTTTGAAGCAGTTGGAAAATTTAACGATGGAAAAATGAGTGAAGAGGAGCTTTACGAGATCGAGTGTGAAGCGTGTCCATCGGGTGGAAGCTGTTCTGGTATGTTTACTGCAAACTCTATGAACACGTTATGTGAAGCTATGGGGATCGCACT
Organism: Sulfurimonas sp.; assembly: GCF_050296975.1. Taxonomy (GTDB): domain Bacteria; phylum Campylobacterota; class Campylobacteria; order Campylobacterales; family Sulfurimonadaceae; genus Sulfurimonas. The sequence goes on along the minus strand of NZ_JBNKRX010000002.1, from coordinate 79,980 downwards.
TCCGGGTAATGGAACTATTTTAGCGATGACTCCTGAAAGAATTGAACTTGTAAAACAAGCTGCTAAGCGTGTAGTTGAGATGGCAAAAGCAAATGACAGCAAGTATAACATCAGAAATGTATTGAATGAAAAAGCTGTTCACAACGCATTTGTTGTAGATATGGCGATGGGTGGTAGCTCAAATACAGTACTGCATATGTTAGCGATTGCAAGAGAAGCGGAAGTTGATTTTGATATTGCAAAGATCAACACGATTGCGGATAAAGTTGCACATATTGCTAAGATTTCCCCATCACTCTCAACTGTACATATGGATGATATCAATCGTGCTGGTGGTGTAAATGCAGTTATGAAAGAGGTAAGTCGTCGTGGTGAATTACTTTTCTTAGATAATCCAACAGTAACTGGCGAGACTATAGGTGAGCGTATCGCGGATGCTTCGATCAAAGATACAGAAGTTATCCATACAAATGAAAATGCTTACTCACAAGTTGGTGGTTTATCTATCCTTTTTGGTAACTTAGCACTAGAGGGTGCAGTTGTTAAAACAGCTGGAATTATGCCTTCAATGAGACAGTTTAAAGGGAAAGCTATCTGTTTTAATTCACAACCAGAGGCGATTACTGGGATTATGAGTAAAAAAGTAAAAGCTGGGGATGTTGTAGTTATCCGTTACGAGGGTCCAAAAGGTGGTCCAGGTATGCAAGAGATGTTAGCACCGACTGCACTTATCCAAGGTATGGGACTTGGTGAGAGTGTAGCACTTATAACCGATGGAAGATTTTCAGGAGCGACCCGTGGGGCTTCCATAGGACACGTTTCTCCAGAAGCTGCTGAGGGTGGACTTATTGCACTTATCGAAGATGGCGATGAGATCGAGATTGATGTAGATACACACCTACTACAACTTAATGTAGATGAAGCAGAGCTTGAAAAAAGACGTGCTACATGGAAGCCGTACAAAAACGAAGTAAAATCGAAATGGTTAAAAAGATACCAGATATTAGTATCAAACGCATCAAATGGTGCAGTATTAAAAACAGAATTATAGGAAATAAATTTTGAGTGCAATAGCAATAAAACACAACGATGAAATATTAGATTTAGTAACTGCACAGGAGCGTGGTGTAAGTGGAGAAGAGATAGAGTTAGACAACTCTGTAGAATCACTAGAAGTTCTTCGCCACTCTACAGCACACTTGATGGCACAAGCAATCAAGTCACTTTACCCAGATGCTGAATTTTATGTAGGACCAACTGTAAATGAAGGGTTTTACTATGACTTTAAAACAGAAGCTGAGATCGGAGAAGCTGATCTTAAAAAGATAGAAAAGCAGATGCTTTCTTTTGCAAAGAAAAAGTATGAGATCGAAAAATACTCAATTACAAAAGAGGAAGCGCGTAAAAAATTTGAAGCAGATCATCTTAAACAAGCAGTACTTGATATGATCCCAAGTGATGAAGTTTCTATCTATAAACAAGGGGAGTTTGAAGACCTTTGCCGTGGTCCTCACTTACCAAATATAGGGCTTATCAGAAACTTCAAACTTACAAAAATCTCTGGTGCATATCTTGGGGGTGATTCTAAAAATGAGATGCTGACTCGTATCTATGGTATAGCTTTTGCAACGAAAGAAGAGCTCAAAGCATATCTTGATATGATGGCTGAAGCAGAAAAACGTGATCACCGTAAAGTTGGGCACGAGATGAAACTTTTTACGTTCCGTGAAGAAGTTGGGGCTGGTTTTCCGATCTGGCTTCCGGCAGGGGGGCGTCTTCGTGCAAGATTAGAGCAACTTCTATTTAAAGCACACCGTAAACGTGGGTATGAGCCAGTGCGTGGTCCAGAGATGCTAAGAAGTGACTTATGGAAAGTTTCAGGGCATTACCAAAACTACGGCGAGAACATGTACTTTACAAATATTGATGAGATCGAGTTTGGTGTAAAACCTATGAACTGTGTTGGTCATATTAAAGTATATGAAGAGGATTTACGCTCGTATCGTGATCTTCCACTGAAATTTTTTGAGTATGGTGTAGTGCATCGTCACGAAATGACAGGTGCGCTACATGGACTTTTCCGTGTTCGTGAGTTCACACAAGATGATGCGCATATCTTCTGTACAGTTGATCAGATTGAAGAGCAGATCATTGAAGTTGTTGATTTTGTAGATAAGATCATGACAACATTTGGTTTTGAGTACAAGATGATGATCTCGACAAAACCTGAAAAAGCTGTTGGAGATGCAGAAGTTTGGGAAAAATCTGAACAAGCCCTTAAAAATGCAATGGAAGCGCACAACTTACCATATACAATAGATGAAGGTGGTGGTGCTTTTTATGGTCCAAAGATAGACATTAAAATTTTAGATGCTATTGGTCGTGAGTGGCAATGTGGAACTGTACAGTTAGATAATAACCTTCCAGCGCGTTTTGAGTTAGAGTATAACGGTGAAGGAAATGAAAAAATCCAGCCTGTTATGATTCACCGTGCAATTTTGGGATCTTTTGAGAGATTTATCGGGATTTTAACAGAGCATTATGCTGGAGAATTTCCTATGTTTATTGCTCCAACACAGGTTGCTATCGTTCCTGTGGCAGAATCTCATAAAGATTACGCTAAGGTTTTATCGGATAAACTTATCGATATAAATGCCGATAGTGAGATATATGCTAAGAATGATTCTTTAAATAAAAGAATTAGAACTGCAGAAAAAACACGTGTTCCAATGATCGTAGTTATCGGTGATGAAGAGATCGAGAACAAAACTGTTTCTATTCGTGATAGACGAAGTCGTGAGCAGTATAGCTTAAGTGAGGAGGAATTCCTGAGACAGATTCAAACTAAAATTAATGAGGTAAATTTTTGAGTAAAAAGACAGATCGTGTCATAATGAACGACGATATTCGCGTTAGCGAGGTAAGATGTAATTTAGATGGTGGAGAATCTTTAGGGATTATCTCAACAGATGAGGCTATGGAAAAAGCAAATGAAATGGGATTAGACTTAGTTCTAATCGCTCCACAAGCAAAACCACCAGTTGCAAAAATTATGGACTATGGTAAATATAAATACCAAGAAGAGAAAAAACTCAAAGAACAACGTAAAAATCAAGTAAAAATTGTTGTCAAAGAGATTAAGCTTTCTGTTAAAATTGCTGAAAATGATGTTGCATATAAAGTAAAACATGCACGTGAATTTTTAGAAAAAGGGTACCACGTGAAATTTAGAGTATTTCTAAAAGGGCGTGAAATGGCTCATCCTGAAGCTGCAAAAGAAGTTCTAGAACATGTTTGGCCTATGATCGAAGATATTGCTACTCTTGAAAAAGAAGCACGTTTTGAGGGTCGATACTATAACATGTATGTAATTCCAAAAAAATAACATCACAATATATTTGTGGGAAATTTTTCCCACAATCCCACAAAACTTTTTATTTTAAGCACTTTTAAATATAAATCCATATAAGATTATTTTATAGAATAAAACAAAATCTAGGATGGCACTATGGATTTAAAATCTCTCTCAATAAGCAAGAAAATTCACATTCCTCTTATTATGTCAATGTTAATAGGAACAGTTATTATAATTATTAACTTTTTCTCATCAAGTGCAGAATTGGAAAAGAATGTATATAACAAAGAAGTGAAAAGTCTAAAAAGTTTTTTTACAGATTCAATAGAATCGAAGGAAAACATAGGGATTACAAATGCGATTAACATCTCTCAAAACTATAGTGTTGTAAAAGCTTTAGTAGAAAATAACAGAACTATAGCGATCAATGGGTTAAAAACATTCTCAGACCTTTTTAAGAAAAATACAGACTACAAAAATATAAAAGTGCATATTCACGATGCAAATGTACACAGTTTTTTACGTGCATGGAAACCTGAAAAATATGGGGATGATTTAAGTAGTTTTCGTGAAACGATCAATAGTGTAAAAGCGAAAAAAGAACCAATTATTGCGATTGAATTAGGGCGTGCTGGTTTAGTACTTCGTGGTTTAGCACCTATTTTTGACAATGGGAAATATATAGGTTCAGTTGAGTTTATGCAAGGACTTAATTCTATCGTTCGTGTAGCAAAACAAAACTACGATTATGATGTAGCGATTGTGATGAAAAATGAGTATCTTCCTATTGCAACAGCATTAAAAGATGCAAAGAAAATTTCAAACTATACCTTGGCTGTAAAAGAAAACAATATTGATCCTAACTTTTTAGCTGAACTAAATAGTGTAGATATCGCTAAAGGGCAGTTTCAAATAACAGATAACTATTTTATTATCTCTGAGCCTATTAAAGACTTTTCAGGAAAGGTTATCGCATATACACTCATTGGAGATAAGATAGAACATGTCAATGAAGTGATATCACATTCAGAAGATGCACTTCTTAGACAGTTTTATATTATGACTTTTCTTGATCTCTTTATCCTAATATTTTTAATGTTTATTATTAAAAAATCAGTTACTGATCCGATCAAAAACCTTGATAATGTTGCAAGTGAATTAGCTCAAGGTGATGCGGATTTAACAAAACGTCTTCCTGTAGCGTCTTGTGATGAATTAGGGCATGCAAGTAAAAGTTTTAATGCTTTTATAGAGAAAGTTGAAAAACTTGCACATGAGGCGGAGACAAGAGCTGTAGAAGCAAATAATAAAGCAAAAGAAGTTTCAGAGTTAATGGATAAAAGTCAGTTAAATATCTCTTTAGCACATGAGATGATTAATGGAAGTGTAAAAGGTTCAAATAATCTCAAAGTGAGTATGGAAAATAATATTACAACTATTAAGGAAGTAAATGTACTTAATGATGATACTTCAGGAGTTATTTCAGAGGTGACTATAACGACGAATGAGGTTATGGAAACGATTGCAAATATTTCAGAAATGATAATGCAAACAAGAGATTCTTCAGAACAATTAAGTACAAATGTAAATGAAATTTCTACTGTAACTTCACTTATTAAAGATATCTCAGATCAAACAAACTTACTTGCACTTAATGCTGCTATCGAGGCTGCACGTGCAGGTGAACATGGACGTGGTTTTGCTGTTGTTGCTGATGAGGTTAGAAAACTAGCTGAACGTACTCAAAAAGCGACACAAGAGGTTGAAGTAAATATCAATATCCTTAAACAAAACTCTGTGACTATGGAAGAAAATAGTGAAAAAATTCAAGAATATGCAAACTCTTCTCAAGAACAACTTGATGAGTTTAGATCAATTCTAAGTAAACTTATCGAAAATGCACGAGTGATAAAAGAGGAAAATCATTTAATCGAACAAGAGTTACAATTAAGTTCTATGAAAATAGATCATATTATCTTTAAAAATAGTGCATATGATGCAATGTTTGCAAATAAAGCTCTTGAGTCTGTAAGCGATCATCATTCTTGTAATTTAGGTAAATGGTATGTAGGTGAAGGTAAAACAGAGTTCTCTCGTGCAGATACATTCTCACATATAGATAAACCACACCATCAAATCCATGCTAATGTGAAAGAGGCGATGGATATTTTAAGAAGTGCTAAGATTGATAGAAAGAAAGTGACAAAATTATTCGAAGAGGTTGAAAGTGCATCTATAGAGTTATTTGAACTCTTAGATACACTGCAACAAAAGTAAGAATTTAAAGCGATATTTTCGCTTTAAGTTCATCTTCACTGAGTTGTTCTTGGTGATACTTCACAACTACAACTTTTTCTGTTTCATTTATAAACCATTCAGCGATATGTTCACTCTCCAAAGTTTTTAATTTATCAAAATCTATCTCGTGTTCTGCTTGGATAAAGTGAGAATATTTAATAGGGTTTTTCATTTTAATTGCAGTAAAAAGTAACCAAAAAATGCTGATAATACCGATAGTCAGCCCTAAAGTTTCACGTGAGCTGATATCTAAATAAAGTCCTGCAAATGTACCACCAATAAATGTCATAAAATATGCAGCTGAATTTGAGATACCAAGTGCTGCACCTTTTTGGTGTACTTTTGCAAATTTTGAGATCATAGACTGAACAAGTGGTTCCATCATATTAAATGCGATAAAAAATAAAATTACGGCAGTAACAAAAACACCGCTTGAAGATGTTAGACCCATCATTAAAAATGATGCAGCAAAGAGTACGATGCTTAGCATAAAAATCTGTTTAGGGATATTTCTTTTCTCGCCAAATACAGCAGCAGGACCCATAGCAAGTATCCCTGCAATCATAGCTGGAACATACACCATCCAAAGCTCACTTTTCTCCCAACCAAATCCATACTCTGGTTTTGTTAAAAATACAGGGATGACAACAAATGCAGCAGTCATCAACCCTTTTTGCATAGCGTTAATGATGATCATCCCTAAAAGGTTTGGGTCTTTTAAAATATCTGATGTTGAAGCATTTTCATTGTATATATGTTTAATTTTTGGAGGTGTTGGTACTTTTGTAAAAAGAATGATTATAGAGATAATAGCAAGTACAGCAGTGATAAAAAAGATCGCACTAATTCCAAAACTGGAAGCTAAAACTGGTCCAAGAGCCATAGCAGCTGCAAAACTCATAGCGATAAACCCACCCATAATCGCCATAGCATGTCCACGCGTTTTTTCCTCAACAAGATCGGCTATCATTGCAGTAACAACTGCACCGATTGCTCCAGCACCTTGTAAAAAACGACCAAACATAAGTGTGTAGATATCTGTTGAATATGCACAGATAAGCGAACCAATTAAAAAGATAAGTAGACCAAAAAGGATAGTTGGTTTTCTACCAATCTTATCGCTCATAGAACCAAAAGGTACTTGAAAAATTGCCTGTGTAAGTGCATAACCCCCAACGATTACACCAACTAAAAAAGGTGTAGCACCCTCTAAGTCAAGTGCATAAACAGATAACACTGGAAGAACTAAAAATAACCCTAAAAATCTAAGAAATAAAATAGAAGAAAGCGGTAAAACTTTTTTAAACATTATGAACCCTCTTTATAGTATAATTCCGCAATTATAGTTATTAATTATAAATGTAAGGAAAAAATTTGAAATTAGTACTCGCAACATCGAACAAAGGTAAAGTTAGGGAGATCAAAGAGTTATGTAAAGCTTACGAGGTTATCCCATATACTGATCTAATTGAGCCTTTTGAGATTATAGAAGATGCAGATACTTTTAAAGAAAATGCTCTTATAAAAGCAAGAGCTGTGTATAAAGCATTGGATGATGAAGATGTTGTGGTTATCGCTGATGATAGTGGAATTAGTGTTGATCTACTCGGTGGTGCTCCTGGAATTTATAGTGCTCGTTATGCTGGTGAAAATGCAAACGATAAAGATAACTTGTATAAACTGATCGATGACATAAAAGCAAAAGGGGTGGAATCATCCCCTGCACACTATACGGCTGCAATTGCGATCGTGACAAAAAACAAAGAAAAAACGGTACATGGTTGGATGTATGGAACTGCAATTACAGAGGCAATCGGTGATGGTGGTTTTGGATATGATCCGATGTTTATACCACAGGGATTTGATAAAACTCTGGGTGAATTGGATGAAGATATAAAAAAAGAGCTGTCTCATCGCTCGAAAGCATTAAAACTCGCTCGTTGCGTACTGCAAACTCTATAAAAGTTTGCAACTTACTTTATAAAAAAAGTTTTCGAACTTAATAAGAATTAAATGTAGGTCAGTGTTATATCTGCGAATATTTTGCATGATATTGCTCCTTCACAGTGTAAAAGAAAAAAATTTACTCTGTTAACATTGCAAGATAACAAGCAAAATTAGTTCCAAAGAAGCAAGATTACTCCAAATAAAATTCTATAGATTCCAAAAGCCACAAATGTAAAACGTTCTAAAAACTTCAAAAAGAGTTTGATTGTTAAGTAGGCTACGATAAAAGCAACAATAAAACCAACTGCTAAAACCTCTAAATTTGCCGAAGAAAACTCGTGATAATGTTTAAATAGATCATACCCTGTTACTGCACTCATAACTGGAAATGCAAGTAAAAAACTAAACTCCGCAGAAGCTTTGCGACTAAGTCCTACAAGTAATGCACCTATAATAGTTGAACCCGCACGGCTAGTTCCTGGAATAAGGGCAAAAATTTGTGCAAAACCGATCCACATTGCTTTTTTTAGAGGTACTTTTTCCACATCATCAATTAAATGTGTCTCTTGTGGGATGTAGAATTTTTCTACAATTAAAAAGATAACGCCACCAACTATAAACATAGTGGCAACCACGTTTACGCTAAAAAGCTCTTTGATCTGATGGGAAAATAAAAACCCTACAGCTCCGATCGGGATAAAAGCAAGAAATACTTTACTCCATAAGTTGATTTTTTTAATTGTAAATTTCTCTTTGTAGTTAAAAACAACTGCTAAAATTGCTGCAAACTGGATGATAACTTCGTATGCTTTTGTGACACTATTTTGATCAATTCCAAGTAAATCACTTGCAACGATTAAATGCCCCGTTGAAGATATTGGAAGAAACTCTGTAAAGCCTTCAATAATTCCCATAATGATTGATTGTAATATATCCATAAAAAGAATTTTAACATAGAATTTAAACTAATTTCGATATAATTCGAGGTTTTGTTTTTAAACATCTATATTACATAGGAAAAAGAAATGTTACTTTTTACACCTGGACCAACTCCAGTACCACAAAATGTTAGAGATGCGATGGGTAAGGAGACTATCCACCACCGTACACCTGAATTTGAAGCTATTTTTGAAAAAACTCGCTCCCATCTGTTTAAACTCTTTAAAACTGATGAGGTAGTTATGCTTTCTTCAAGTGGAACAGGGGTTATGGAAGCTGCAGTTATCAACCTTTGTCACAACACTTTACTTAACGTGAACTCTGGAAAATTCGGTGAGCGTTTTGGAAAGATAGCTGTTGCTCATGGTCTAAAACAAGTTGAGATCACAAATGAGTGGGATACACCTGTAAGTGTTGATGCAGTTGTTGAAGCGATTAAGGCAAATCCTGAGATTGATGCTGTTGCAGTGCAAATTAGTGAATCTGCAGGTGGTCTACGTCATCCTGTTGAAGAGTTGGCGAAAGCGGTAAAAGCTGTAAATCCGAACATCATGATTATTGCTGACGGTATTACGGCTGTGGGTGTTGAACCGATTGATGTAACAAATATCGATGCTATTTTAGCAGGGAGTCAAAAAGCGTTAATGCTTCCTCCTGGACTTGCAATTGTTGGGCTTTCAAATGCTGCAATTGACAAAATTGGAAAAGGGAGAGGTTATTACCTAAACCTTGCAAGTGAGATCAAAAAACAACGTGAAAATACAACTGCTTATACTGCAGCGACTACTTTAATCATCGGTCTTTTAGAAATCTTAGAGACGATCGAGGCTGAGGGTGGAGTTGAAACACTATATGCTAAAACTGTTATACGTGCAAAAGCTGTACAGGCTGCAATGGAAGCTCTTGGACTTCACGTATATCCGAAAACTCCAGCAATGTCTATGACTACAATTGATGATGAAAATGCTAATGAGATCAGAAGTATTCTGAAAAAAGAGATGCAAGTAAATGTTGCAGGTGGACAAGATCATCTTAAAGGAAAAATTTTCAGAATCAATCAAATGGGTCTGATCAATGATTATGAGATGAGTTGGGTTGTAAATGCAGTTGAACTTGCACTTGACAAATTAGGTCGTCGTAAGTATGATGGAACGGCAAACAAAATTTTTAACGAAGTAACATTTAATTTAGGGAAGTAATGATTTTAGAGCACGAAATACCTAACGGTTCAAAACTTTATTTTGGTAAATCTGCTAAAGTAAAACGTCATATTGAAAAAGTTGCAAGTGATATTTTAGATGCAAATGGATATGAAGAGATAGTTACACCTGTGTTTTCATACCATCAACATCAATCTATTGCTGATGAGAAAGAGCTTATCCGTTTAAATGATGAGAAAAACAATGCACTCTCTCTTCGTGCTGACTCAACTATCGACGTTGTGCGCATTATTGAAAAGAGATTAGGTGCAAATACAGATGAGAAAAAATGGTTTTATATTCAGCCTGTATTTAAGTACCCTACAACTGAGCAAAACCAAGTTGGTGTTGAGTATATGGGTGAGACAAATCTAGCATCGGTGCTTAATATCGCAACAGAGATTTTTGAAAAACTTGAAGTGAAACCACTTGTACAAATCTCAAATATTAAGATTGCAAAAATTATCGCTTCGATGTTTGAAGAGCTTATCATCGATGATTTTAGACATATAAATATAGACAAATTTTTATCTTTAAAAGTTGAGTGGTTGAGTAAACTTGTATATCTGCAATACCCACATCAAATAGATGAACTTTTAAGTGTAGTACCGCAAGAGATTAAGAGTGAGCTAGAAAAAATGAAAGCTCTTTGTAATGAAATAAGTTACGATAAAGTTGTTTTAGCACCAATGTATTACGCAAAAATGCTTTATTATGATGAGCTGTTTTTTAGAGCGATAGTAGATAATGAAGTATATGCTCGTGGTGGAAAATACAAAAGTGATGACCTAACATCTGTAGGTTTTGCAATCTATACAGATGTTCTATGTGAAGAATTAAGTAAAGGGAAATAATGAAAGCGGACGTAATTGTTGGAATACAATGGGGTGATGAAGGAAAAGGCAAGATTGTAGATAAACTTGCTCTTGAATATGATATGGTATGTAGAAGTCAAGGTGGTCACAATGCTGGGCATACTATCTGGGTTGATGGTGTAAAATATGCACTCCACCTTATCCCATCAGGTGTATTAAACCCTAAAGCTATCAATGTAGTTGGAAATGGTGTAGTTGTATCACCTGAGTCAATTATCAAAGAGATGGAGCAGTTTGAAGCTTTAGAGGGTCGTCTTTTTATCTCGGATAAAGCACATTTAAACCTTTCATATCACGCACTTATCGATCAAGCAAAAGAGCGTCTTAAAGGTGATAAAGCGATAGGAACTACTGGAAAAGGGATCGGACCATCGTATTCAGATAAGATTAACCGTATCGGTCATCGTGTGGGTGAATTACTTAATCCAGAAGCGTTATGTAGCAAAATTTTAGACTACTTTGCACAAAACAAAGCTATTTTTGATGTTTTAGATATAGAAGCTCCAAATAAAGAGGAACTTTTAGCTGAGTTAAACGGCTTTAAAGAGAAACTCTCAGCACACATTACAGATACTACACAGATGTTATGGAAAGCACTTGACCAAGAGAATAAAAAAGTACTTTTAGAAGGTGCTCAAGGGACAATGCTTGATATTGATCATGGTACATATCCGTATGTAACTTCAAGCTCAACTGTAAGTGCAGGTTCATGTACAGGTCTTGGTATCAATCCTAAAGATATTGGTAAAGTAACAGGAATCGTAAAAGCGTATTGTACACGTGTTGGAAATGGACCATTCCCATCTGAAGATTTAGGCGAAGATGGTGCAAGACTAGGTGAGCAAGGGCATGAGTTTGGAACAACAACAGGACGTGCTCGTCGTTGTGGTTGGTTTGATGCAGTAGCTACGAGATACGCTTCACGTTTAAATGGATGTGATGAGTTGGCACTTATGAAGCTTGATGTATTAGATGGGTTTGATGAAGTAAAAGTGTGTGTAGCGTATGAATATAACGGTGAAGAGATCGATTATGTTCCAAGTGATCTTGAAAATGTTACACCGATATATAAAACATTCAAAGGCTGGAGTGGAACTGTAGGTGTAAGAAGATTTGAAGACCTTCCAGCATCAGCGCAAGAGTATGTAAAAGTTATCCAAGAGGTAGCTCAAACAAAAGTTGGTATAATATCAACATCGCCAGAGAGAGATGACACAATAATCCTATAAGGAAAACCCATAATGAAGACACGCTATAGCTCTTTAGTCAGTGTTAAAAAAAACATTATGCAAAAGAGTGAGCGTGTTTTACAGACAAAAAACTTTGCACGAAATAATGCAAAAGAAGCACTCACTGAGTCACTCTCCCAATTAGAACAACTCCAAAGTCCAAAAAGTGGACTTGTTTCTGACTTTCTTTCAAGCCGTGCACTTCTTGACCTACAACGCTCATTAATACGTCATAATGAAGAGTGGTTAGCTTTTGCAACTAAAGAGGTTCAAGAGGCACAAGAGCAACTTAAACGTGATATGATAGAATATGAAAAGTTTCAATATTTGGAAGTGCAAGAGGTTGAAGCTATTAAAAGAAAAGAGAAAATAAAAGAGGCAAAAGAGTTAGATGAAGTAGCTCTAATAACTCACAATAACAACAAACAAAGGTCTGCATAGTGAAATTTTTAGTTATTCTATCTTTATTTTTTACCTCTATATTTGCTTTGGAGACAAGTGATAAACTTTTTGAGTGTACAGAGATTTTCAAACAAAGAAAGAGTGAACTTTTAGTTGAACTTGAGCGTATAGATGAGCAAAAACAAGCGCTTCAATCACTAAAAACTGCAACAGAAGCATTACTGAAAGAGAAAGAAACACGTCTCAATCAACAAGAAGAAGCGGTTAATAAAAAACTTGATGAGATTAAGCAAAGAGAAGAAAATACAAAAGCGATGTTAGAGAAAAATGAAAAAGCATTAGCAGAGTTAAAATCTACAAAATTAGATAAAGTTTCTCAAACATTTGCAAAAATGAAACCTGCATCTGCAGCTTCTGTTTTGGCAGACATGCCACTTGAAGAAGCTGCAAATATACTACAAACATTAAAACCGCAAATAATTGGAAAAATATTAAGTAAAATGGATGCAACAAAAGCGTCTGAATTAACACAACTTTTATCCAAATAATCAAAATTTTACCTAACTTATTGTAAAATTGCTAAATTTCTTAAATAAGTAGGTCATAGATCATGAAAATATCACTAAAAACTATCCCCCATATATCAGATAAAATAGCGATTGATTTAAATAGAAGTGGTGTTGTAACTATGACTAAAGGGCTTGAAGCTGTAGCAGTAGAAGCTAAAAAAATATTTGAGCATAGTGTAAAACAAGAGATGGCGCTTGAAGAAAAAGTAAATGAGATGATTGAGGCTAATGAAGAAGAGATTGAGTTTATGTTAGCTGATGAGCGTCAACTTTTCTTCATGATTAAAAAGAAACTAGCACCTGAATTTGATGTTATACTTGACTATGATGAGCGATTTTCAGATATTTCACACAAGATTTTAGATGAACTCTACGAAGAAGATCTTATCCACTTTGATGTTTCAGAAAACCGTGTAAAAAATGTTATCTATAACTCAATTACATCATTTATTGCAGATACATCAGAAATTCAAGATGCGGTAATGGATAAAATTCGCTCATACAAACGTAAATTTATCCCTGGAACTGATGAGTTTGAAATCCTTTATGAAAAACTATACAAAGAAGAGCTATTAAAAAGAGGTATGGAGTAAAATGGCAGAATTAAAAAACGTTTATATTTACCTTGAGAATGGGACATACCTTGAGGCAAAAAGTTTTGGTGCATCAAAAACAGAAGTTGGAGAGATAGTTTTCAATACTTCACTCACAGGATACCAAGAGATTATGTCTGATCCATCATATGCTGGTCAATTCGTGACATTTACAATGCCAGAGATTGGAAATGTTGGTGTAAACGATCAGGATATGGAGAGCCTAAAAGCACATGCAAAAGGGATGTTAGTTCGTAAATATCAAGATAGATACTCAAACTTCCGTGCTGAGGATTCACTAGCAGCATTTTTAGAAAAATATAATGTGATGGGAATCTGTGACATTGATACAAGATTTTTAACAAAGATGTTACGAAAAGAGGGTGCGATGATGATGATCGCATCAACTGAGATTAGCGATAAAGATGAGTTAAAAAAAGTTCTTGAAAGCTCTCCTCGTATTGAAGATGTTAACTATATAGAACAAGTAAGTACAAAAGAGGCTTATGTGCATTCGCAAAGTACATACGCTGCAACAGAGTTTAAGTACGATGAAGCTCCAACACAACAAGCAAAAATTGCAGTTATAGATTTTGGAGTTAAAAGAAATATTTTAAATGAGATTGTATCAGCAGGAATTGGTGTTGAAGTGATCCCTAATGATTTTATTGCAGAGGATTTAATCGAAAAATACAATAACAAACTTATTGATGGTGTATTTTTATCAAATGGTCCTGGTGATCCGTTAGTTCTAAAAAAAGAGCAAGAGCAGATTAAAAAGCTTATAGCTGCGAAAGTTCCTATGTTTGGTATCTGTTTAGGGCATCAATTACTCTCTATCTCACATGGGTATGATACATTTAAATTAAAATTTGGCCACCATGGTGGAAATCACCCAGTAAAAAATGAAAAAACAGGTTTTGTAGAGATCACTGCGCAAAACCATAATTATAATGTTCCAGATAACATTGTAGAGATTGCAGATATAACACATACAAATCTTTTTGATGGAACAATTGAGGGTTTAAAATATAAAGATGAACCAATTTTTTCTGTGCAACATCACCCCGAGTCAAGCCCTGGTCCAAAGGAAAGTAGATATATTTTCTCTGAGTTCCTTTCTCTCATTAAAAGATAAGTTTTTAAAATAATAAAAACTTATCACATCTTCTACTATTAATTATAGCTTAAGTATATATAAAATTTCCAAAGTAAACAAAAAGTTAATAAATTGTTACAAAAGTGTTAAATTTAAGATTAATTAAACATTTGTATTGTTAATATACATGTGTTAATTAGCTTAATTTTGCTTTTTAAAGTAAAGTTAAACTTAATTGCTTTGAATCTTAAGGAGGCTATATATGGAGAATCGTCCATTAGAGTACGACTATACGGTTGCAAAGATGTTTATGCTTACTACAGTTCTTTTAGGATTTGTAGGTATGCTCATCGGTGTAATTTTAGCATTTGAACTTGCTTTCCCTGGTGTTAACACAATACTTGGAAGTTTAGGTCTTAATGAATTTACAAACTTTAGTCGTCTTCGTCCACTGCACACAGATGCAGTTATTTACGGGTTTACATTAAGTGGTATTTGGGCTACTTGGTATTATGTTGGTCAACGTGTACTTAAAGTATCAATGGCTGAATCAAAATTTTTAATGTTTATTGGAAAACTTCACTTTTGGATATATCTTTTAGTTGTAGTAGCAGTTGTTGTATCACTATTTTTAGGTATAACTACTTCAAAAGAGTATGCTGAATTTGAATGGCCAATCGATATCGCAGTTGTTGTGGTATGGGTACTTTCTGGTATTAGTATTTTCGGTCTTATTGGTATGCGTCGTGAGAAGAGTTTATACATTTCTGTATGGTATTACATTGCAATGTTCTTAGGTATTGCTATGCTTTATCTATTTAACAATATGGAAGTTCCAACTTATTTCCTTTCTGGTGGTGTTGGTGCATGGTATCACTCAGTATCTATGTATGCTGGTACAAATGATGCGTTAGTTCAATGGTGGTTCGGTCACAATGCGGTTGCATTTGGTTTTACAGTGCCTATTGTTGCAATGATCTACTATTTCTTACCAAAAGAGTCTGGTCAAGCAGTTTATTCTTATAAACTTTCTTTACTATCTTTCTGGGGATTAATGTTCGTTTATTTATGGGCTGGTGGTCACCACTTAATCTATTCTACTGTACCAGATTGGATGCAAACAATGGGATCTATTTTCTCAGTTATCCTTATCTTGCCATCTTGGGGTTCAGCAATCAATATGCTTCTTACTATGAAGGGTGAGTGGCAACAAGTTGCAGCGTCTCCATTAATTAAGTTCATGATTTTAGGTTCAACTTTCTATATGTTCTCAACTATCGAAGGACCTATCCAATCAATCAAATCAGTTAATGCAATTGCACACTTTACTGACTGGATTGTTGGTCACGTTCACGATGGTGTTCTTGGATGGGTTGGATTTATGATTATGGCTGCGCTTTTCCATATGGCTCCACGTGTATTTAAACGTGAGTTATATTCAAAAAGTTTAATGGCTGCACAATTCTGGATTCAAACTTTAGGTATCGTTTTATACTTCACTTCAATGTGGATTGCAGGTATCACTCAAGGTATGATGTGGCGTGCTCACGATGAGTTTGGTAACTTGGCTTACTCTTTCATTGATACTGTAACGATTCTTCACCCATACTACACAATTCGTGCTGTTGGTGGTGCTTTATACCTAATTGGTTTTGTTATGTTTGCTTATAACATCTATAAAACTATGTCTGCTCGTCCTGTTGAAGAGTCTGAGCTTAAATCTGCATCGCCTATGGGCGCTTAAGAAGGGAGGATTATATTATGTTTCATTGGTTAGAAAAACACCCGTTCTTATTCTCGGTAGGTGTATTTGTTGTAATCGCTTTTGCTGGTTTGATTGAGATTTTACCAAACTTCGTTCAAGCGTCTCGTCCTGTTGTTGGTGCTGCTCCATACTCAACTTTAGAGTTAGCAGGTCGCCATGTTTATATCAAAAATAGCTGTAATGCTTGTCATTCACAGTTAATTCGTCCTTTTAAAGCTGAAACTGACCGTTATGGTCACTACTCTTTAAGTGGTGAATATGCATATGATCGTCCATTCCTTTGGGGTTCTAAAAGAACTGGTCCAGATTTAATGCGTGTTGGTAACTATAGAACTACTGATTGGCATGAACACCATATGAAAAACCCTGAAGAGGTTGTTCCAGGTTCAATTATGCCAGGATATGCTTGGATGTTCGATAACAAAGCAGATATTGATACTGCTTATGCTGAACAAGTAACTGTAAATAAAGTATTTGCTGTTCCTTATAACAAAGCTGTCCCAACTAGAGATGGTGGAACAGTAACAGTTAAACTTGGTACTTCATTAGCAGATGCAAAAGCAATGGCTTTAGAAGAAGCTAAAGTAATCGCTGCAGATATGAAAGATCCTAAAGTTAAAGCAGCAGTTGAAGCTGGTCAAATTCCAGAAATTGTTGCATTAATTGCATATTTAAATAGTTTAAAATAAAAGGGTTTAGTGTGGATATTGCAACTATTCAAGCGTATGGTTACTTCTTCTTTACAATGTTTTTAACGATAGGTTTATATGCATATATATACCATTTGTATAAAAATAAAAAAGATGAAGCAGGTGTTGATTATGAAGAGTATGGCAATATGGCACTTAATGATGATATAGTAGACACTCCGGTGAAAGCTGTATCTGAGAAAAAACATAAATAGGAGAGATATATGAATAAGCTAACGCTTGGGGGAATTATCTTTACTGCTCTTATGGTACTTTTGACATGGTTGTCGATAGGTGGTTCTAAGGGTGGATTAAATGGTGATATCGTCAACATGCTTGCGGTTGCTGGTGCGGTTGCACTTGTAATCATTACAGTATTTGTTGTTATCAAGTACGTTCGCCAAATGCAAAACGACACTGCTACAGGTGATTTAGAAGAAGCGTCGTGGGATGATATTGGTGAGTATAAAAACCCTGTTCCAATGGGTTGGGCTATTATGTTCCTTGGAACTATGATTTGGGGTGTATGGTACTGGACAATGGGTTATCCAGTAAATGCATACTCACAAATTGGTGAATATAATGAAGATGTAAAAGCGCATGATGCTAAGTTTGCTAAAAAATATGCAGATATTCAAGGTAATGAACTTATCAAAATGGGTGAGTCTGTATTTATTGCAGAGTGTAAAGTTTGTCACGGTGCAGATGGTAAAGGTTTAGATGGCAAAGCTGCAAACCTTCACACAAGAATCTCTGCAGAGAATGTTAAAAATGTTGTAACTAATGGTTCAAACAATCAACTTCTTGGTACTGAAATGCCAATGCCAGATAGAAATGGCTTATTTAACATGGATACAGGTGCACCAATTACAGATGCTGAGATTGATGTAGTTGCTTCATATGTAGCAAATGGAATGCAAGGTGAAGGTGCAGATGTATTTGCAGCTGTATGTTCTTCTTGTCATGGTGCTGATGGTAAAGGTATGGAGTATGTTGCTCCAGATATCGCTGAGTTTACTCCTGCACTTGTTGTTAATGTTCTTAGTCATGGTAAAAAAGGTGTAATTGGTAAAATGCCATCTTTTGCTAGATTAAATGACAAACAAAGAGAAGCTGCTGCTGCTTACATTAGTGCAGGATTACCTGATACTGATGACTTAGAAGGAGAATAACATGAATGAAAATAGAGGTGTTTTCGCTCTTGATGGTGTAACAGGTATGTTAATTGCAACTGTACTACTACTTGGAATTTTAGGAACTTTAGTTTTCTTAGCAGTAGGTGTACAAAATGCAAATGCAAGTAACTTTTACAAAATTCAAAATGAAACAGAGATAGGTTCAGGGATTATGGGGAAAAATGCTCCATCAAGATCTGACTATGTTGTTGACGTAAAATAAGGAGCATAAAATGGAAAAAATTATTTCATGGGGTCTTTTAGCTATGGCTCTGTATACACTTTATGCGGTAGTAACTCCTAATCATTTATATTTAGGGTAGGGTAATTCATTGAGAATTTACACACGAGGGCTTTTTGCCCTCATCTTCATTATTTTTTTTCAATCACAATTATTTGCAGAATATTTATATAAAGATGAAGTTGTTCATAGAGAGCCATTTACAAAAGATATTGAGCTTTTAGGAAGTGAGCTTTATACAAAAACTGGTGTATCACTAAAACTTTTAATGTTAAAAGAGTTGCCAGATAGTCAAGATATGTATACATATGAGCAAGAGTTACTTAAAACTTTTCAAAAACCTACTATACTTTTAGTTTTTTCAGAGATGGATACACAAGTAGATATACAAGTAAATGATCCAGTTTTATATAAATATTTTAATAGAGGGCAAGTATTAAGTCCGACAACATCGGCTGCACAAGCTTTTTTTGTGGCAATTTTTTATGCCGATAGTTGGGAGCATTTTAATCAACTCAGAACTGAATATGGTGGAACAATTTTACCACTTCTAGCTGGTAAAGCTAAAAATGAACAAATTGTTGGAAAATATGCTGCTTCAATGTACAATGGTTACCTCGATATTGCTCATCAAGTTGCAACTGCTAAAGGGGTAAAACTTGATAATGATCCAGGAGATGCAAATCAAGAAGCTCTTTTTTGGGTGAAGTTGTTTTTCTATGGTTTTGTTTTATATGGTATAGTTCTATACATTAGAAAAAAGATAGAATTAAGAAGGCTGAAAAATGAGCAAGCAGAGTAGTGGTAAAATTTGGCCATATATAGTAGGTGGTTCAATTACCCTCGTTTTTGGATTTTGTGTTGCTACTATTATGGTGACCAGTAAGGCAAATATCCAAGAAAGTAATGCGTATATGAGTAAATATCAAGATGCGGATGCAAAAGCAAATGAGTTTATAAATGCTCAAATAGCATTTGATAAGAAATATAATTTTACTTATGTCACAGAGGGAATAGGTGGGGAAATTCCACTTTTAAAATACAAAGTTACTGATAAAAATAATAGTTCAGTAAATGATGCAAAAATAATTTTGCATATCAGTAGACCTGAGACTGCGGAGTTTAATCAAGAGCTTAACGAAGCTACTTGTGAAGATGGTGTATATACATTTAGTGGAGCAAAATTTCCAAAAGTTGGTGTATGGAATATCATAGCTCGTGTGCAAGTGGGTGATGATTATAGATTTTTAAATATCAAAGCAGATACTCGTATAAAAGAGGCTTTTGAGTTCTAGCTAGTTATAAAAAGGCAAAGCTATGAACAATGAAACGATAGTTCTCTCCTCATCTCGTGCAATTCGGCACGAGCAACTAAAAAACAAAAATCAAACAACTTTTTTACCTGATTACATGAGTATGAGTGAGTTTATCTCCAAACTGTGTGTGGTCTCAAGTTACAAACACATCGATGAAGATAGTCGAATACTTCTTTTACTTGAAGCAGCTGACTTTAAAGAGTTTTCACAATTACAAATAGAGCGAAACTTCTTCACTTTTACAAAAAACAGTTCGTATATATTTAAATTTTTTGAAGAATTAAGTGCTGAGTTGTATGATATTTCAAAGTTACATCAAGCTGACCTTTATGCCGAATTTGATGAGCATATAACAATCTTAGAAGAGTTATATAAACGTTATGAAAAGTTATGTAACGAAAAAAAAGTATTGGATAAGATATTTTTACCAAAGTTGTATAATTTTCATAGATCATTTCTAAATGATAAAGAAAAAATAACTCTCTGGCTTGATGGATATTTAACTAACTTTGAATTAGAACTTTTAAAACAAGTGGCACAAGATGTGGAGTTAGACATAGTATTTAGCACAACTGCTTATAACCTTAAAATGCAGGAGAAGTTTGCAGAGTTAGGATTTGTACTACAAAGTGGCTACAAGTATCGCTTAAACTTCTCAAACAAAGAGATTGTAGAAGAAAATAAAATCCAAAAGATAAACAATGTAACTTGTGAGAGTTTTAGTGAGGATATTTTACAAATCGCATTTATAAAAAAGAAGATTTATGATTTTAGACAAAAAGGGTATGAGGCACAAAAGATAGCGGTGATCTTACCAAATGAAGTAAAAGTAGAGCTTTTAAAAAGTTTTGATGAGCGATCAAATCTCAACTTTGCAATGGGGATATCTTTTAAACAAAGCAGTATCTATAAACTTTTGGATGCAAATATAAAAACATTAGAGCAGGAGAGTCAAGAAAATATCCATCGAGCAAAAAGAGTAGGGAGTGAGATTGCTGATGTAATTTTTGAGCTTTATGGAGTTCGGGATGATCTTGTAAAAGTTGAGGAGTGTTTTTATAAGATAAGGGAGTTTATAAGTGATAAACAAGAGCTCAAACTTTACGATCAAGAACTCTTTAGCTTTTTAAAAGTGCTTCCTTTTATGAAAAATATCAACTCTTCCAAATCTATACTCAATCTGTTTATGCAAAGACTAGCAAAAGCGAATATGGATGATGTCCGTGGTGGGCAAATAACCGTGATGGGAGTTTTAGAGAGTCGTGGTGTTGAGTTTGATGGGGTTATCATAATTGACTTTAACGAAGGTATAGTGCCAAAACGAAGCGATAAAGATATGTTTTTAAACACTCAGATCAGAGAGATGGCAAACCTACCAACAACAAATGACAGAGAAAACCTTCAAAAACACTACTACAATATGCTGATGTTAAATGCAAAAGAGGTGGCAATCTCGTATGTAAAAAGTGTAGATACAAATCCGAGTAGATTTTTAAAACAGCTCCATATCAAAGAGCAACAATGTTGTGATGAACAAAGTTATGCACAGCTTCTTTTTGAGAAAAATACACAGCTAAACCAAGAGAGGGAAACTATACGAGTGCCATATAGTTTTATAGGACAAAAACTCTCAAATACAAAACTCAAAACATACCTCACATGCAAAAAAAAGTTTTACCTCTCATATATACTCAAACTCCAAGAACATATCATCCCAAAAGATATACCACAAGAGTACGAAATAGGAAACTTAGTACACAATGCACTTTGTAATTTATATAGAAAAAATACTCACTATAACGACATACAAGAGCTCAAACGTGACCTAGATAAAGAGTTAGATCAAGTGAGTGATAAAAATGAGTTTGTCCGTTACCAAATCGCTTTACAAAAAAAAGTGCTGGAGCAGTTTTGCGAAAATGAGATCAAACGTTTTGCACAAGGGTATGAGGTAATAGCGACTGAAAAACAACTAGAGTTAGAGTATGAGGGATTAATTCTTAGCGGTACACTCGATCGTATAGATACTCAAGATGGAAAGTTAAGTGTGGTTGATTATAAAACAGGAAAATTGCCACTTTATACAAAAAATAGCCTACACGATGCAACTGATTTTCAACTAGAATTTTACACACTTTTAGCTACGCAACTAGGCAATGTAAATGAGTGTAGTTTTTATGATCTTAAAGAGGGAAAAATTGTAAGCGAGACATTTTTAGAAGAAAAAATGGTACAGCTACATTCACACATAAAAGACTTACTGATGGTTGAAGATATAGAGGTGGCAGAGTGTGAAGATATAAAAAACTGTAAACATTGTCCTTATCGTGTTATGTGTGATCGAGAATAATTTATGAATAAAACACTCATAAATCATATAAAAAAATATACAACATTTGAATGGCTGGTATTTATTAAAATATTAGAAAACAAATCAGATGAAGAGTTGAAAAAAATTGAACCAAATGACATAGAAAGGTACAATCTTCAAAACTCAAACTGGTATTCAAAATTACTGGATTTAGCTTTAAGATTATCTGATTATGAAAATACAAAAGTAAGCTTAGACCATTTACCAAGAACGCACGATTATAGAAAGTTTATAAGTTTTTATTTAAAGAACTATGATAGTGAGTCGAATTTTAAAGCAGATTTAGACTATTCCTTAGATTTAGCAATTACAAAATATATGTATGAGCAAAATAAACACTATGCCCCCTATGTCAATGATATGGGTAGGTTAATTGAGCTATATAATACAAAAGCGAGATTATTTCAAGAGTTTTTTGGATTAACACCAAAGCAGATACTATGTTTTTTTACTTTAAATAATGAGAAACATGATATTTATGAACCTTTTGATCTTGCAAATATGTTGAGATTACTTAAAGATTATGACAAAAAAATTACAGAAAAAAAATTACAAAATTTTTTAGATGTATTCTCTATAAGCATAAAAAATTATCGCTTAAAAGCTAAAGAGCTTGGTATAACAAAAGATAAAATGAAATCTATACGGTTAATTGAGCAATATCCAATCGTAAAATTAGAAAATAATTTTTATTTTATACCATCTATAAATATATTATTGGAATCTTTAAGTTATAAAATATTTACAATTTTAGATAAGGAAGTGAAAAGTTCAAAAAGCTTCAAACAAAGTTTTGGGAATACATTTGAAAATTACTTAAGAAGATTAACAAAATTTTCACATGATAAATATTTTTATGAATGTGATGAACTAATTAAAGAAAAAAGTAATAGAAAAGCAGAGTTTTATATACAAAAGGATGATAATCTTTTAGTTGTTGAGTCAAAATTATTACATATTGATGAAAATATTATTCTTCATAGTAGTGCGATAGATTTAGAAAATAAGTTTAAAGAGACTATATTTTCAGCCCTTGAACAAATAGACTCGTGTTTTAAAAAATTAGATGCATTAAACAAATATGGTGTCATAGTTATTCATACACATATGCCAATGTTAGAAAATTTTATAAGACTTTTTAAAAACAAAAGTAAATATGACTTTTTGGATAATGTAATAATTCTCTCAGTAATAGACTATGAAATAATGATACATAGTCCATTTGAAGAAATTGTTGAGTATTTTAAGTTACCATATGCAAATGAAAAGTCTCAAGTTGCTCTTTATTTTGAACAAAAAAATAAATTTTTAGAGACAAGAGTTTTAGAATTTGGTAATGATTTGAAAGATAGAGAAGAAGTAAATGAGTAACTTTATAAATAACCTAGCCTACGAAGCAAGTGCAGGAAGCGGGAAGACTTTTATGCTTGTTGTTCGGTATCTCTCTTTGCTTTTTCAAGGGGCCGATGCTTCTAAGATATTGGCACTTACTTTTACAAACAAAGCAGCTTCAGAGATGAGTGAGCGGATCGTTGAGACTTTAGAAGATCTTGAAAACCGCGGTGAGCTTGTAGAGATCATGAATGTGACAGGTTTTTCAAAAGAGGAGCTTTTAAATAAAAAAACACAGCTATTAAAAGAGTTTTTAAATGCAAATACAAAGATCATGACGATCGATAGTTTTTTTACTAAAGTGCTTCGCAAATTTTCGCTTTATGCTTCACTTATGCCAGATTTTACAACTGCATCTTCGCAACATGAACTCAAACTTCTTACTCGATTTTTAACAGAAGTAAGTGTTGCAAATAAGAGAAGTACACTTATAGACCTTTCGCTTGAATCGAAAAAACGTGTGAACGATATATTTGTACTACTCAACCAATTTTATGAGAAAAAAGAGGAATTAAATCAGTTTAGTTTCAAGCAGGTATTTGATCGAAGTTATGAGCAAAAAGCACTTGAAGCATTGTCAAACATTCAAAAGATAGTCACAAGTTGTGATGGTGCATCGGCAAGTTTACAAAAAGCAGTTTCATTACAGAGTTTTGAAGAGTTGTTAAATGCCACTTGGGTATATAAAGATACATTAGAGTATTGGGTATTTAAAAAATGTTTTACGCTTGAAATGGACAGTAATTTATTTATAATTCAAGATGCTATACGAGAGTATTTTTACCAAAGGGAGCAGAACTTTTTTTATGCACTTTTTGGGTTGGTCGACATCTATAAAAAGTCAAAAAAAGCACTTTACATCGATGATAGTGAACTAAGTTTTTCTGATGTGACACTTTTGGTATATGAGATATTGCATCGCTTGGATGATAGTGAATTTTTGTACTTTAGGATAGATGCTACGATCGAGCATATGTTGCTTGATGAATTTCAAGATACCAGCATCATTCAGTATGATATTTTAAAACCACTTATAAATGAAATTACCTCAGGAACTGGCGTAGCTGAAAATGGAAGTTTCTTTTTTGTTGGGGACGTGAAGCAGTCTATTTATAGATTTCGCGGAGGTGTATCGGCACTTTTTGGTGAAGTGGTACAGGAGAATAATACACAAATAGAAAAACTACGTGTGAACTACCGTTCACAAAAAGAGGTAGTAGAGTTTGTAAATAATACTTTTGAAGATAAGATAAAAAACTATACACCGCAACTGGTTCGAGAAGAAGCACAAAATGGTTATGTCTCTATCAAAACAAACGATGAGGTTTTAGAGGAAACGTTAACGCATGTAAAAATGTTGCTTCAAAAAGGTGTTGATGTTGATGATATAGCGATACTTTGTGCAACAAACGGCGATGGAGAAGAGATAAAAAACATTTTAAGTGCAGAGGGGATTGAGGTAGTTACAGAGACCACTACAAAACTTATAAACCAACGAAGTATTAAAGCTGTATTGGAGTATTTGAAGTATCTTTATTTTGGTGAAGATATTTATAAGTATAACTTTTTTGCTTTGATCAGTAGAGATGTAGAAAATATTGTGAAAATTGATCTAAACAGAGTAAAACTGCTTGATCTGATCAAAAGTGCAATAGATCGCTACCAACTTTTTCAAAATGATTTTCACCTGATGCGTTTTATGAATGTTGTGCAAAATTACCAAGATATTGAAGCGTTGTTATTTGAGTATGAGCGTTTAGATGTTTCAGCGGCTGCAAGTGATATAAGCGGTGTACGAGTGCTTACTGTGCATAAATCTAAAGGGTTAGAGTACGAGCATGTGATCGTGATGGATAGACTCAAAAAAGCTCCGCCATCTCGTGATAGCATCATTTACAAATACAATGGTATAAAATTGGAGAGTATCTACTTTAGAATTCAAAATCGAGACTTGATTGATGAGGATTATGCACAGGCTCTAGCGAAAGAAAAAGAGTTAAATCAAGAAGATAGTTTAAATGCACTTTACGTGGCTTTTACAAGGGCACGTGAAAATCTCTTTATTATCAAAAAAACAAAAGACTCTATATTTGATCTACTTGGTTTAGAAGATGGCTCTTTTGGCGAGTTAGTATGTGAGGTAAAACAAAAACAACCAAAACCAAGCTATCCACCTTTAGAGTTTATCGATGAGTATTATGGTGTACAAAGTGAGGTATTAGAGTTAGAGGATGAACAAGAACAAGATTTAGCGAGTATAAATTTTGGTCTAGCAACGCACTATACTTTAGAGATGATGGAATCTTTTGAGCTTGGTTCATTGCCAACAGCTTTAGATATGTGTGCAAATAAATTTGGCTTTTCACTTGAAGATAAAGATTTTGATGAGATAAAAAGTAGAGTCTCAAGACTTATTTCAAATGAGCAGTTTTTAGAGCTTATTGATGGGAAGTATTTCAAAGAAAAAGCGATTAAGTATAAAAATAATCTTCGCTATATCGATCTACTTGTGCAAAAAGGGGATGGTTGGGTGATACTTGATTATAAAACAGGTGAAAACTTTAGTGATGAGTATCACGCACAAGTAAAAACATATATAAAAGCAGTAGCCGAGATAACCAACCAAGAAGTACAAGGGTATCTGTGTTATATTTTAAAGGATAACGTAAAAATAGTTCAGGTCAAACTCTAAGCATTGGATTAAATGCTTTTGTGCTGAGGTTTAACGACTGCCCTATGGTTAAATCTTTGATCTCCTCATCACTTACAACAACTTCTACAATTTGTTGCCCAATCGAGATAATTGCAATGTTGATTACATCTACTTTTATGATATCTAAAAGCTCTCCATCAAATGAAAATTTTGCACTTCCTGTTGTTTTTAAAAATATCTCTCTTGGAGTTCCATCATTGATGATTTTTCCATAGTCTAAAACTAGTACACGAGATGCTAAACGATAAATTTCACTTGGGTCATGGCTTACCATAAGTGTAGTGATTTCAAACTCTTTATGAAGTGCGAGTATCTCGTTTTGGAGTTTTGTTCGCATATCTGGATCGAGTGCTGATAATGGTTCATCCAGTAGAAGTATTTTAGGTCTGCTCATCAAAGAACGACAAAGTGCTACACGCTGTTTTTGTCCACCACTTAGCTGGTTTGGTAAGCGGTGTTGCAGTTCTGTAAGTTCTGTCACTTCTAAAAGATGTTGTGCTAGTTCCTTATCTTTTTGAACAAACAAAAGGTTTTCTAATACGCTCATATTTGGAAATAGTGCGTAATCTTGAAAGACAAACCCTATTTCTCTTTTTTGTGGTGGAAGATTCAGAGTATTTCCCAACCAAATAGAGTTATCAACTTTGATCTCTCCACGTGCATTTTCAAGTCCTGCTAAGATGCGAAGTAAAGTTGTTTTTCCACTACCACTTTTGCCACTAATAGCTACAAACTCCCCTTGTTTTATATGTAGATTAGTAAGAAGCTGCATCTCTCCAGAAGCACCTTGAAGTTGTTTATTTATATCTATATGAACCATTAATGTAATCCAATCTTATGTTGGTATCTTCTATTAAATATATAAACACTTAGTAGTACCAAAAAGCTAATTGCAACCATAATCGCAGAATAAACATGAGCCATAGAATAATCCATTATCTCAACCATTTCATAAATAGCAACCGATGCAACTTTTGTTTCACTTGGGATGCTGCCCCCCACCATAAGCACTACACCAAACTCTCCAACTGTATGAGCAAAAGTCACGATAATGGCAGTTAAAAGAGCTGGTTTAATGTTAGGAAGTGCTACGTGTATAAGGGTTGTCATTTTACTTTTCCCAGCGATATAACTTGCTTCAAGCATATTTTTATTGAGTGACTCAAAACCACTTTGCAGAGGTTGTACCATAAATGGTAAAGAATAAAAAGCACTTGCAACTACAAGCCCACTAAAAGAGAATACCAGTTTTATATCAAAAGTATCTTCAAAAAATACACCGATTGGTGAATTGTGTGAAAGTGCGACAAGGATATAAAAACCTAAAACTGATGGTGGTAAAACTATAGGCAAGGCAGTAAGACTCTCTAAAAATGGTTTGATTTTTGAGCGAGTTTGAGAGAGATACCACGCAAATGGAAGTGAAATTATAAAAAGCACAAGTGTAGTGATAGCTGCTAGTTTAAAAGAGAGTAAAAAAGGTGTGAAATCTATCTCTTGTAAAGCTGTCATCTAGTTATCCATTGGTACCAAAGAGAGATCACTTTCGTTAATAAACGCATACACTTTATCCCCCTCTTGTAGTTGTAATTGTTTTGCTTGGTGAGTTGTTAAGAGTGCTTCTAAACAATTCCCTAAAAAATCTAGTTTGATATTTGTAAGAATTGTTCCATACTTTATAGAGGTAATGATAGTTTTGAATTGGTTGGCAATACTTAGCTCTTTATTAGAGTTTTTTGAGAGCACGATATTTGAAGATTTTACATAAAGTTTTACCTCTGTACCAACTTGAACATTTTCATTTAACTCTAAAGAGATCATAGAGAAATATTGCTCATCTCTAGAGAGCTTCACAAGATGAAGGCTCTGTAAAGATTCGATCTCCACAATCTTAGCTACAAAATGACTCATCTATCCCCTTAAAATGTGTAGTTAAACTCTAAGCGTGAGTCCAAATAATCAGTTTTTGTATCACTATCTTTGATGTACTGATTATACCCAAATCTAACACGATATTGGAACTGTGGAGCAAATGCTAAATTTTGAATATATCCAAGATAATAATACAATCTATCGTTTTCTGATTTTGCTTTGTCTCCATCGATGTATAATATAGATGTTTGAATAAAGCCATCTTTATATATACCTGTTTTATTTGCACCTTTTGTAAGTTCAACTCTATAACTTTTTGTGTTTGCTCTCCAGTTGTACATTCCCATACTTCTTGTATATCCAGCTGTTGGAAAGGCTCTCCATGGTGTAACTAAATCGCTTTTGTCTAAAATATTTGTATATCCAAGATTGAGTTTATAATCATCAAAACCAGCTACAACTCTTGCGGCAATCATACGAGCATCTAAAGAGTTTTGATCTTTATATCCACTTAGACCAGTTTTCGTTATAGAAGCTCCACCAACATCTCCAGCACCATTGTCAAACTGTTCTATGTAACGTATACCAGGTGTCAAAGAGAAACCATCTAAGTTGATTTTATAGTTTCCTTCTATCATAGCTTCTGATAAAAGTTCAGGTACTATATATGATGCAAAATTTAGTTGAAGATTTTCAACAGAGTTGTTTTGTGCGTCTAAAACGATGAGAGGTGCATTTGTTGATTTACCAGCTGCGGCTAAGGCTGTATATGTTAAACCTTTATGCATAGCTGAGTCATCATTTTGGCTCCATTCAGGTCTTGTTGCACTTGAAGAGGCTGCATCCCCATACATTAAAACAGAGTGTGAATCTTTATGATCACGAAGTTTTTGTTTCGCTAAGTATGCAAACTTTATAGTTGAATCTTTTATATCTTTTGATTCTAAAACAGCACCATCAAAACTATTAGGTATCATCTTTGTATCATTTGATTTTGTATAAAATGTCTCTACCAATTGACGACCTAGAGTCAATTTTGTTTTTGAAATTATATAACCTATATTTGCTTGAGCAAATGTATAAAGTGTTTTTGAACCAGTATTGACATAGTCATATCTACTAAAAAAATCTTTTGCAGGTTTAATAGTGTTCACATTACTTGAGGTTTCATTAAAAAATGCACGAGAACCATACATTCCCACTGTAAAATCAAAACCATTATACTTAGCACTTTGATATACAGCACTCGCACCAATGGCACTTACAAAATGAGTGTTATTAGCAGAATCATCATACCAATAATAGAAGTTGTTATTTCTAAGCCTTCCGTAAAAGTTTCCTTCTGAAAAAAGTTCTTTGAATGAGTCTACTTCTTTTTGTTTTTCAAAGTAAACCATCTGTCCATTTGCTTTTATCGCAGATTTGATATCTGAACTTGCAGCTTGTAAAGTTGTTGCAGTAAGAGCTACAAAGGTGAATGTACTGAGTAAGTTTATATTCTTTTTTAACATTTGAGTACCTTTTTTATATTCTTTTTGGGGAAGTATATCAATTGAAAACTGAATTTTTCATTATATCTTTTATAATATAACGATTGAAGAGAGTTTGAATAATAAGATATTTTCGTTATAATAATACCTCTTTTTCATAAGAAAAATATGAATCATCTTTTTAATATTAAAATTAACTTAAATTAAGTAGTTTTTAAGAAAATCTAGCTATACTTCCACCACTTAAATATAAACTTGAAAGGTTCAAGAATGAAATTTACTAAAATTGCTTCTGCTGAACAGATCGATCAAAAATGGGTTTTAATCGATGCAGAGGGTAAAACATTTGGTCGTTTAATCACTGAAGTAGCTACTATTCTTCGTGGAAAAAACAAACCATGTTTCACTCCAAATATTGACTGTGGTGACTATGTAGTTATCATCAACGCTTCTAAAGCAACATTCAAAGGGTTAGACAAAATTTCTAACAAAGAATATCACTCACACTCTGGATACTTCGGTAGTGTTAAAAGTGTTAAAATGACTGAGCTTTTAGAGAAAAACCCTGAGAAACTATACAAATTAGCGACTCGCGGTATGCTTCCTAAAACTAAGCTTGGTGCAAAAATGCTTAAAAAATTAAAAGTATATGCAGGTGCTGAACATCCTCACACTGCACAAATTGCTAAGTAAGGATTGATATATGGCAAACAAAATTTATGCAACTGGTCGTCGTAAAAGCTCAATCGCTAAAGTTTGGTTAACTCCAGGTAGCGGTAAAATTACTGTAAATGGTCTTTCATTAGACGCATTTTTAGGTGGTCTAGAAGCGAAAAAACTTCGTGTAAAACAACCACTAAACATTACTAAACAAGCGGAAGCTGTAGATATCGTTGCTACTACTTTAGGTGGTGGTTTCGGTGGTCAAGCTGATGCTCTTCGTCATGGAATCAGCCGTGCTTTAGTAAAATTTAATCCAGAATTAAAAGCAATCCTTAAACCTGAGGGTATGATGACTCGTGATTCACGTGTTGTTGAACGTAAAAAACCAGGTAAACGTAAAGCTCGTCGTTCTCGTCAATTCTCTAAACGTTAATCGGTTATTTCGAGAAAAACTTCTTTGTATCCAGAGGCTTCTCTGGATATTTTCCAATCCCCTAATATGCACAAATCGTATTTTTATTTCACTTTTATTTGTAAACTTTTGTATATAATGTTTAAACTAAAATATAAAGGTTAAACAGATGAAAAAGATCACAATCATCGCAGTTCTTGTTGTTGGTGCACTAGCAGCTTTACCAATCATAGGAAATCAATATGTAAACTCTACTATGAATGAGAGAATAGAAGAACTCAAAACTCATGGAGTAGGTGTGAAAAATTCTTCACAAAATAGTTCATATTTAACAAGTTCAAAACATTATGAATTTATCTTAGATGATGGTGCTAAATTTATCGATTTTTTAAATCAATACGCTACTAGTCAAATCCCACCATATGTTGATTCTGTAATCAATGGTGTAGTAGTTGGTGTAGATGTTGAGTATAGTAATATTCCATTTTTTAGTACAGTTGCAGTTGATATTTACCCTATGGATTTTTCACAGCAGATGATGGATTCACTCAAAAGAAAAGATACAAATTTTTATGATCAACTGAACACTTTTTTAGGTTCTAAGGGTATAAATTATCATATCAATTATCACCTCGGTAGTGAGCAGTTTGATGGGTATATTAAAGATATAGATCAAACATTTAATCTCAATGATGGTACAGTTTTAAACTTAGCACTGAACGATACAAAGTTTGATGGAGAGGGAGAGCTTATCGCACCGAAGAGTTCAAATTTCACTCTTGGAAAAATGAAATTAAATGTAACTGCTAAGAACAATAAACTTGTATTTGCCCTAGAGGATTTTAAAGGGAGTTCTGCTTTTGCATCAAAAGCAACATACGATACAGATATCAATGCAAAAAATTTCAAGTTTGTGTTAGATGAGAAGTATAACGATGTTTATTTTGACCTCAATGATATCAAAGGAAAATTTTCTTCAGATGATAAGGGTGAGAAAACAAAAATCTTTGGTGATACATATTTTAAAGATATGACAATTAAAGGCTCAGATTTAGACCTTGTAATGAAAGAGTTTAAATATGCGCTTTCAGTAGAGAAACTTGATAAAGATTTATTTGCAAAATTACAAGAGTTAATATCAAAAAATAGATCAAATATGAACTACCAAGCAGAACAAGAGATAGAGAAAACTGTAGCTGATTTACTCTCAAAAGGTTTAGAGTTAAATGTCAAAAATATCTCTGTTGATGAAGTTGTGTATAACAAAAATAAAGAGTACAAAAACTTAAGTTTTAATGCCTTAGTAAACTTTAAAGAGGACCCTGATTTGGCTACAAAACTAAAACGTATGCCAATGGAAGCTCTGCAAAATATAGATATGAATTCTGAGTTCATCATCCCAAAAAATCTTTATGAAGAGATAGATCAAACAGGAGAGATTGCACAATATGCCCAAATTGATGGCGATAAAGTAACTTTCAAATCTGAGTTTAAAGATGGAAAATTGAGTGTGAATGGAAAACCTGTAAGATAGTATGAGACTCTTTTTAGCACTTTTTTTTGCGTATAATCTTTTTGCGTCGACTTTGCATCTTGCAACGTCGTCCAATCCATCACGTCTAAACCCTCTACTCGCAACAGATTCTAGCTCTTCTGAAATAGCAGGTTTTATTTTTAATGGACTTTTGAAATACGACAAAGAGAACAAAAACATTATTGGAGACCTTGCAAAAAAATATTATTTTGAAGATAGTAAAACTCTTATATTTAAACTTCAAAAAGGTGTCAAATGGCATGATGGAGAAGAATTTAGTGCAAAAGATGTACTTTTTACTTATGAAACTTTAATCTCAAATAAGATTGCAACACCATATAGTTCAGGTTTTCGTTTTGTAGAGAGTGTAGAGTTGCTGGACAAATATACAGTGAAAGTAAACTATAAAAAGCCTTATTTTAAAGCATTAGAAATCTGGATGATGGGGATTATCCCTGAGCATATTTTAAATGATGAAATAAATTTTATGAGCTCAAAGTTCAATACAAATCCGATAGGCACAGGCCCATATAAACTTAGTAAATTAGAGTTTTCTAAAGATATTGAGCTTGTAGCATTTGATGATTATTTTGAAGGTAGGGCTAAGATCGATAAAATCGCTTTTCATGTGATCCCAGATGCTACTACAAGTTTTTTGATGTTGAAATCTTCAAAATTGGATATTGGTAATTTAGAGGCTATTGCATATGAAAAAAAGATCAAACAAGATTTTTTAGAGCATTTTAATCTTTATGAGCAAATTGCACCTGTGTACGCATATCTCGGTTTTAATTTGCGCCGAAAAAAATTTCAAAATCCAGATGTAAGACGTGCACTTTCACTTGCTATAAATAGACAAGAGTTAGTTGATATGCTCTTTTTTAAACATGCAAAAGTATGTACAGGTCCTTTTTTACCTGGAAGTGCAGCTTTTAATCCAGATATCAAGGCTCCAGAGCAAAACATAGAAGAAGCAAAACAGTTATTGAAACGTGCAGGATACGATAAAAATCATCCTTTAACATTTGAGATTGCTACTTCAAATTCTGATCCTATTCGACCATATGCTGCGGAAATATTACAACATCAATTGCAACAAGTAGGTGTGGTTGTAACATTAAGGGTGATGGAGTGGCAGGCTTTTTTAAACACAACAGTACATCCACGTAAATTTGATACCATTTTACTTGCTTGGAGTCTTTCTCCTACACCAGACCCTTACTATCTTTGGCATAGTGAAAGTGATAAAAAAAATGGTTTTAATCTTGTAGGATATAAAAATCAAGAGCTTGACGTTTTGATAAAAAAATCTGAATCAATAAGTGATAGAAAAGAATTAGTAAAATATTGGCAGAAGATGTTTAAAATAATCACAGATGATAATCCATATCTTTTTTTATATATTCCAAACTCCATAACTGCCGTAAATAAAGATATAAAAAATGTGCAACCTGCACTTAGTGGTATCTGGCATAATTACATAGAGTGGGAGAAATAGTTGATAATACTTTTTGATCTTGATGGAACTTTAATAGACTCAACAGAGGCTATACTTGAAGGGTTTCATCATTCATTTGAGATGTATCAATATCCACATCCAAGCGATGAAGAAATCAAAGCACTTATTGGTCATCCGTTAGATGTGATGTTTAGTGAACTTGGTGCTCCCCAAGAGAAGGTGTGGGATTTTGTTGATACTTATAAAGAGTATTATAGAGAGATATCGACACAAAAAACTGAGTTACTTCCATTTGCAAAAGAAGCTATATATCTAGCAAGTGAATTTGCAGAACTTGGAATAGTGACAACAAAAACAGCTAAATATTCAAAAATTTTGATGGAACATTTTGGATTAATGGAAAAATTTAAAGTCTTAATTGGTCGTGAAGATGTGCAAAATCCAAAACCACATGCTGAACCTATATTGACAGCGCTAAAAAGTTTTGAAAATATTGATGCTAAAGATATTTGGATGATAGGTGATACAGAACTTGATCTTATCAGTGCACAAAGTGCTTGTGTAAAAAGTATAGGAGTGCTGAGCGGATATGGGGATAAAGAGACACTCTTAAAACATACTAAAACAATATTTAACAATACAATTGAAGCTATTGAATATTTAGAGGGTAGAAAAACTACACACATACCCTTCTAAAAATACCTAGATTACATCATCAAGCTATATTTAAGTGCATCTTCTCTAAAATACTGCTATCTAAAAGTATAGAGAAAAGATCACATTTCTCTAAAGGATTAAGGAGAATATATGCTAGAGATCAGATGGCATAGTCGTGCTGGACAAGGTGCTGTAACAGGTGCTAAAGGTTTAGCTGACGTAATTTCTACAACTGGTAAGCATGTGCAAGCGTTTGCATTTTATGGTTCAGCAAAACGTGGTGCTGCCATGACTGCATACAACCGTGTAGATGATACTGTGATTATGAATCACGAAAAATATATGGAACCTGATTATGTATTTGTAATAGACCCTGCATTAGTTTACACATCAGATGTAACTATTAACCACAAAGATACTACAAAGTACATTATCACAACTCACATGAGCACAGAAGAGTTGAAAAAATCACAACCAAAGCTAGCTGATAAAGAAGTGTATACTCTTGATTGTATTAGAATTGCCCAAGAAACTATTGGTCGTCCTATCCCAAATACGCCAATGCTTGGAGCATTTATGAAGATTTCTGGTATGTATGATATCGAGTTCTTTAAAGAGAGTATGCAAAGAATTCTTGGTAAGTTACCACAAAAAATTATCGATGCAAATATGGTCGCTATTCAGCGCGCATTTGATGAAGTAAAGTAAGGAGCGTATAAATGGCAAATACAGGTTGGAATGAATTTGAAATCGGAGCTATGTTACGTTCTTTTGATGGTGTAGTAACAGATAATGTTGCTGGTGTAGTACAAGAGGATCGTAATTATTCACAAAACAACTCATTCTCTGCATCAGTAGCAGACTGGAGAATTATCAAACCAGTTTTCAATAAAAACTATTGTATAGACTGTCAGTTTTGTTGGGTATATTGTCCCGATATTTCTATCATTTCTAGAGATAAAAAAATGGTAGGTGTAGATATGGATCACTGTAAAGGGTGTGGTATCTGTGTTGAGGTTTGTCCTACAAATCCTAAATCACTTATGATGTTCCCAGAACAAGCAGATGAAGAGACAGAGATCGCTAACTGGCCAGAGAAACAAAGCAAGGAGAACTAGAGATGGCATTTGATAAAATGGAATTAAGAGACGTAGAAGTTTGGGATGGAAATATGGCAGCAAGCCATGCGATGCGTCAAGTACAAATTGATGTTGTTGCAGCGTATCCTATTACACCTTCTACTCCAATAGTTGAAAACTATGCTAGTTTCTTAGCAAACAACTACGTTGAGGGTGAGTTTGTTATGGTTGAATCTGAACATGCTGCAATGAGTGGCTGTGTAGGTGCCGCTGCTGCTGGTGGTCGTGTTGCTACTGCAACATCTTCTCAAGGTTTTGCTTTAATGGTTGAGGTTCTTTATCAAGCATCTGGTATGCGTTTACCAATTGTACTTAACGTAGTAAATCGTGCACTTGCTGCTCCACTAAATGTTAATGGGGATCACTCAGATATGTACCTTGGACGTGACTCTGGTTGGATACAGTTTGATGCATACTGTCCTCAAGAAGCGTATGACCTTAACTTTATCGCTTTTAAAGTTTCAGAAGATCACGATGTAAGACTTCCTGCAATGGTTCACCAAGATGGTTTCATGACTTCACACACTGCACAAGGTGTACACACTTTAAGTGATGATACAGCGTATGGTTTTGTTGGTGAATATCAGCCAATGAACGACATGCTTGATTTTGAACATCCAGTAACTCACGGTGTACAAACTGAGGAAGATTGGCACTTTGAGCATAAAGCTCGTCAACACAATGACCTAATGACAAAGGTTATTCCAAAAATTGAAGTTGCATTTGCCGAGTTTGAAAAACTTACAGGTCGTAAATATAATCTTGTTGAAAAGTATGATATGGATGATGCTGATGTAGCAGTTGTTTGTATGGGTACATCAGTTGAAACTGCACGTGAAGTAGCAACACAGATGAGAGCAGAAGGGATCAAAGCTGGTGTTGTAGGTATCAGAGTTATCCGTCCATTCCCATTTGATCAAATCATTGAAGCACTGAAAGATGTAAAAGCTATCGCAGCGTTAGATCGTTCATCTCCAAATGGTGCACCTGGTATGTTATTCAACGAAATTGCTGGTGCATTGTTTAACACAGATACAAAAGCAATGCTTAGTGGTTATGTATATGGTCTTGGTGGTCGTGACTTAACTAAAAAACATTTAGTAGAGTTATATACTGAGCTTCAAGCAAATGTTGATGCTGGTAAAGTGACTACACCATTACAACAATTTATCGGTGTTCGTGGACCGAAATTAGCATTTTTATAGGATTTAATCATGAGTGAAATGAAAAAAATTAAAAACTTAAAAGAGTTTTCAACTTCAGCAGACAGATTTGAGGGTGCTAACCTTCTTTGTCCTGGTTGTGCTCACTCAATCATCGTTCGTGAAGTTTTAAATGCTACAAATGATGACTTAGTACTTTCAGCTTCAACTGGATGTTTGGAAGTTTGTACAGCAGTTTACCCATATACATCATGGGATGCTTCTTGGATACATATCGGTTTTGAGAATGGTTCAACTGCAGTTGCGGGGGCTGAAGCTATGCACAAAGCACTTGCTCGTAAAGGTAGACTAAAACAACCTGAGCGTACACCAAAATTTGTATCTTTCGCAGGTGATGGTGCATCGTATGACATCGGTTTTCAGTGGATTTCTGGATGTATGGAGCGTGGGCACAATATCATGCATGTTGTTTTAGATAACGAAGTATATGCAAACACTGGTGGTCAGCGTTCATCTTCTACACCAATTGGTTCAAGTGCTACAACTTCTCCAGCTGGTCGTGTAAGTTATGGTGAAAAAAGAAATAAAAAAGATATGGTAGCTATCATGGCTAGTCATGGTATCCCATACTCTGCACAAGTTGCTCCAAATAAATGGAAAGATATGGTGAAAAAAATCCAACACGGTATGGCAGTAGAGGGACCAGTATT
The DNA here is from genome assembly GCF_050296975.1 of Sulfurimonas sp. Classification (GTDB taxonomy): domain Bacteria; phylum Campylobacterota; class Campylobacteria; order Campylobacterales; family Sulfurimonadaceae; genus Sulfurimonas. The sequence goes on along the minus strand of NZ_JBNKRX010000002.1, from coordinate 42,714 downwards.
TATCAATGCTATGTCTCCATGTACAACTGAGTGGAAATTTGATCCAAAAGATACTATGAGTGTAGCTGATTTAGCAACTGATTCTTTAGTATTTCCACTTTATGAAATCATTGATGGACATGAGTTAAACATTACATATCGTCCTAAAAATATTATCCCAGTTGAAGAGTATTTAGCAGCTCAAGGGCGTTTTAAACACCTTTTTAAAGATGAGTACAAATACTTAATCAAAGAGTGGCAAGAGAGAGTAGATGCGAAGTGGGAGCAGTTACAGCGCCGCGAAGAAGCTCGCGTATAAGCGAAGTTTCATCTTCGATGCATCTTGCGTCCAACTTAGATACGGCAGACTTTTAGTCTAGCCTTTATCTGAGTTAAACACAATCTACACCAAATCTAAAACTTCTATCGATTTTTTTATTTTTTTATATTCTTTTCTTTTTTCATTTTTTTGTATTATAATATTTCATTAGCTCCAAACTTGTGGAGGTTTTTTATGCTTGATCCGATTTTATTGCGTATTGCTAAGAGTGCGATATTGGCAAAGTTAGATGCTGGTTATAGTTTTGATGCAAGTGAATTAGGTACATTATATCCATTTTTAAATGAGCAGGGTGCTTGTTTTGTTACACTACATTTCAATAAAGATCTGCGTGGGTGTATAGGCTCGATCATAGCACATAAAACACTTTTAGAAGATATTCTTGACAATGCCGCTTCAGCAGCATTTCGTGATCCGAGATTTTCCCCCGTGAGAGTTGGAGAACTTGATAGTATTAACTTGGAAGTTTCTGTTTTAACTACACCAGAACCTATAGAGTATAGTGATTATGATGATCTTAAATTAAAAATAGTTCCTAAAAAAGATGGACTTATACTCAAAGCTGGTGGATATCAAGGTACATTTTTACCCCAAGTGTGGGATCAGCTTCCAACTACAGAACAATTTTTAGAACATCTAGCATACAAAGCGGGTACAAATCCATCAATATATCAACAACATCCAATAATCTATCGTTATAGGGTTGAAGTAATCGAGGAGGATTTTGATGCAATATTACCGCTATAAAGATGGGCATTCTATTACTTGTATATTATGTCAGCATTATTGTACTCTTAAGGAGGATAAAAGTGGAATATGTGGCATTAACTATAACATTGGTGGGGAGTTAGTCAATAAAACATATGGACACCCAAGTGCTTTGCATATTGATCCGATCGAGAAAAAACCACTCTACCATTTTCTCCCAGCTAGTCGTTCATTGTCACTTGGAACAGTTGGGTGTAACTTTCGATGCCCATTTTGTCAAAACTATGAGATATCGCAAACAACTGAGATAAATGAGGCAGCAAATTATCCACCCCAAAAGATAGTAGAGTTAGCGTTAGAACATAATTGTGAAAGTATCTCTTACACTTATAATGAGCCGACAATTTGGTACCCTTATGCAAAAGATATAGGGTTACTAGCAAAAGAAAAAGGTTTAAAAAATGTGTTTGTTTCAAGTGGTTTTGAATCGCAAGAGGTTTTAGAAGATATGATAAGCTGGGTAGATGCGGCAAATATCGATCTTAAAGGTTTTTCACATGATTATTATAAAAAAGTACTCAAAACCAATCTTGATGGGGTACTGGAGTCTTTAGTTGGATTTGCAAAGAGCAAGATTTGGCTTGAAGTGACTACGCTTCTTATACCAAATGTAAATGATTCTCAAGAGGAGATAGAAAAGATGGCGGAGTTCATAGCAACTAAATTAGGTGTAGATACCCCTTGGCATCTAAGTGCATTTCATCCAACTTATAAGATGTTAGATACGCCAAACACTCCGATCGAGACACTTTTATATGCAAAAGATATAGGGCAAAAATATGGGCTTAAATATGTGTATTTGGGTAATGTGAGAGCTGATGGAAGCTCGTATTGCCCAAAATGTGGGACAAAAATAATAAACAGAGATGGATATAGTAGTGAACTGACTTGTCTATATGAGAGCAAGTGTTGTAAATGTGGTGAACTTATACAAGGAGTTTGGCAATGATTAGAGAGATGAGTGTAGCTGGAAGTTTTTACCCCGATTCTAAAGAGGAGATCGAAAAGTATCTCACCTATTTTAACAAAGTATACGATAGACACTTTACCCTCTCAGATGCAAAAAGCAGGGTGGTAATCGTACCCCATGCTGGGTATGTGTACTCTGGTTTTACAGCAAATGTGGCCTATAGAATTCTAAAAAATTCTGAGATTAAAAGGTTTGTAGTTATTGGTCCATCTCATCGTGTTGGTTTTGATGGTGTAAGTGTATGTGATTATGAAGAGTACAAAACACCATTTGGTACTTTAGAGTCTGATAGAGAGATAGTTAAAATGTTACAAGAAAAGGTTACACTCAAATGTATGCCACAAGCACATCATGAACACTCTACAGAAGTACAATTTCCTCTATTAAAATATTATATCCCTGATGCTACACTTGTGGAACTTGTATACTCAAATGAAAAACCAGAAAATATCTCAAAAATCATCGATTTACTTTTAGAAAATACGGGTATAGGAGTCATAATAAGTACAGATTTGAGTCATTTTTATACACTTAGAGAGGCAAATATAATTGATCGTATCTGTATAGAATCGATAGAAAATATGCAAATCAATAGACTCCATGAAGGGTGTGAAGCGTGTGGAAAAATTGGTGTTGAAGCTGTATTGCTAAGTGCAAAAAAAGCCAGTATGCATCCACATATTATAGATTATAGAACAAGTGCAGATGCAAGTAATGATGTCAGTAGTGTAGTTGGATATGTGAGTGCTTATTTTACATAATTAGTTTCAAACCTCAGAAATATAAAGACAAAACTAGATAAAATGCTCAGTAAAATTGCACTAGTGCAATGGGCTCTCTGCCGAAGAGAACCAAGCGTTAGCGTAGATGATGGAATTACTTCCGACATCGTATGAACAAGAATGAAGGGTTTCCTTCATTTTATAAAATAAAATTAAGGAAAAATATTATGCCTCTTTTAGATTCATTTACAGTTGACCATACAATTATGCCAGCCCCAGCAGTTCGCAAAGCTAAAGGGATGAAATCACCTTCTGGAGATAAAATCACAGTTTACGATCTTCGTTTTTATAAACCAAACGTAGATAAGATGGATGGACGTGGAATCCATACATTAGAGCACCTTTTTGCTGGTTTTATGCGTGATCATTTAAACTCTAAAAGTGTAGAGATTATTGATATCTCTCCAATGGGATGTCGTACAGGTTTTTATATGTCTGTATTGGGTGCACCTTCTGAGAAAAAAGTAGCTACTGCTTGGAAAAAGTCTATGGAAGATGTACTTGGTGTAAAAGCAAAAAAAGATATTCCAGAGTTAAATAAATATCAATGTGGCACATATAAAATGCACTCACTGAAAAATGCTAAAAAGATAGCAAGTGATGTATTAAGTCATAAAATCGGTGTAATGGATAATGAAAAACTCAAGCTCAATCTAAAGAAGTTAGGAAAAAAATAGATGTATTTACTTCTGCCTATGGATAGTGAGGATGTTCAAGAAGCAAAATTAACAAGTGTAATGGATGCAAAAATTTGGGCACAACTTTTAGTGCAAGAGGGGGAAGTTGTTGAAATAAATCATGCGAATGAATTTGATGCTTTTGATAACTTCTCTGAAGCGGTCATACTCATCAATGACTTTGAAAATCCAATGCCGTTTATGGAGTACAATATGATGCCTTTAGTTGCCCATACACAACGAAGTATAGATGATATAGTAGAAGCGTATCTATTTCGTGAGCTTCACGATATGGCGGTGTAAAAACTCTATGGATTTAAAACAGTTTTTAGAGCTTTTTAATCCACTTCCAGGGAATTGTTATCTACAGGTAACAACTGAACCAGATGCAACTACAACAGCACTCGATCAACGGCTCCAAAGTGTACATGGAGAGCTTCGAGTTGCTTACTATACACAAGATAAGAAAAGTTTTGAAGCGCTCAATATACAAACAAAACAACAAATAGATAACTTCTCAAAACCATTTCGAGCCTTGCCACGCGATCATGATGTGCTGATATTTAAAGATATACTCTCAAAACACACAAAACCAAAACAGCTTTTAAAAATAGCCTACACAACTTTAGCAAATGCTGCTCATATTGTTATAATGGAGAAAAAAGGTGTGATGGATATACCTGAAACTTTAGAGCTACTAGAGGAGTATGAATTTCGCTCAGCCAACTCTATAGAGGTGTTAGAAGGGTATGATCTTATAATGGCAAAAAAACTTCATATGTGGGGTAATGGGTTATAAAATTTTATTTTACTTCACACTAAGCTTGATATGTTATATTGAAAAGCAAAACGGTGAAAGGAAGATAATTGAAACGAATAGTATTTAAAGTTGGAAGTAGTGTTTTAACAAACAGAGATGAGGTTGCTAAAGAGAGAATGTTAAATCTGGTGTCTTTGATCGCAGAGGCGAGAAAAAAGTATGAGGTTATACTTGTTAGCTCAGGAGCAGTTGCATCGGGATACACAGCATTAAAACTAGATCGGAAAAAAGCAGTAAGTAAAAGGGTACTTGCTTCTGTTGGGCAGCCTATACTTATGCATAGTTACAAAAATAAATTTGATATTTTTGGTGTAGATATTGCACAGATTCTTTTAACAGAAGAGGACTTTGACTCACGTGTACATACAAAGATTTTTCAAGATATTATAGATAGTGCTTTAGAAAATGGAATCTTACCAATTGTAAATGAAAATGATATCTCAACTACATCAGATCAGCTATTTGGAGATAATGATCAACTCTCAGCGCATGTGGCACATTATACAAATGCAGATATATTGATAATACTCAGCGATATTAAAGGATATTATGATGATAATCCTAAAAAGAATCCAGATGCGAAGCTTTTAAAAGAGGTCAATGAGATCAAAGAATCAGATTTAAATCAGGCACACTCTCCAAACAATGAGTTTGCAACAGGTGGGATTGTGACAAAATTAAAAGCTGCAAACTACATCATGGGAAAAGGTAGAAGTATGTTTTTATGTAGTGGATTTGATCTTAGTGCTGCAAGAGACTTCCTTTTCACTGATAATCGTGAAGAAGGAACCCTATTTATTAAAAAATAATGAAGTTCGATGGTTTAAATCATAAGCAAGTTTTGAGTGAAGATGGAAGCTTTACAGCGTACTCAAAAGAGTATGATGAGCACTATCACTCTACAAAAGATGGTGCACTCAAAGAGAGTTTTAAAAAGCATATAGAACCAGCATTTACACTTTTAAAAGATAAAGATGAGTTACATATATTAGATATATGTTTTGGACTTGGTTTTAATACTTTAGCAACACTGTTTTACCATCAACAAAATGCTTTAACTTCAAAACTTTATATTTACTCTCCAGAGCTCGATAGAGAGTTGATAGAGTCACTCAAAAACTTTACCTATCCAAAAGAGTTTGAGGATTTTAAAGAGATTGTTTTGCAATTAAGCCAAACAGGAAAATATGAAGATGATAGTTATTTTATAGAACTTTTTATCGGGGATGCAAGGGAGTATATAAAGCGTTTTGAAAATAGGTTTGATATAGTGTATCAAGATGCTTTTAGCCCTGCAACTAACCCTGTTTTATGGACACAGGAATATTTTTTCGATGTTGCAAAAGCGATGAAGCAAGAGGGTGTTTTAACTACTTATTCAACGGCTCTAAAAACTCGTCTGGCATTACACAATAATGGTCTTAATATCTACCTTAATAGTGGTAAAGATTTTAGAGATGCTACATTGGCTTCATTTTCCACTTTACATGGGTATGACAAGGTAGATATGGAGCATAAAATTAAGTGTAATCCAGATGTTGAACCATTAAAGGATTTAGGAATTTATAACAGTTAAGAACTCCTCTCCAAATTGCTCATACTTTTTCATTCCCACACCATTTACCTCTAACATCTCCTCTTTGTTTGTTGGCATATCTGAGGCTAAATGTTTAAGGGTTTTATCGCTGAAAATGATGTAAGCTGGAACCTCTAATTCCTCAGCTAACTCTTTTCGTTTTTCACGTAGACGCTCAAAAAGATTACGATCAAATGCAAACTCCTCTTGAAGTTTTTTCGCTTTTTGTTTTTCTACAACATTGAGGCGTGAGGCTTTTATATTTACCATTGCAAGAGATTTTAAAATTTTTATAGCTTCATTTGTAAGTTTGAGTGCTTGAAACTCCCCAAGAGTGATGATGTTTAACTCTAAAACCCGCTCAACGATCACAAACCACTCTTTTTTACTCAAGTGTGAGCCAATAGAGTAGACTGAGAGTTTATCAGCACCGTTAGAGAGAAGCTTTTGCTCACTTGATCCACGAAGCACATCGATAATGTAGTTTTTCCCAAAAGTTTGGTTGGTTTTATAGATACAACTTAGTAACATCTGCACCTCTTTGGTTATATCTTTACTCTCTTCATCACTGAGGCAGTTTTCACAACGATCTTTACACTCCTCTAAAGTATCATCAAAATAGTTTGCCAGTTGTTGATGGAAACAAAGCTCACTTGTAGCGTATTTGTAGATCGTATCTATCTTTGCAGCTAGATGCTCTTTATAGCTCATATCCATGATCTCATCAAGGTAGCGTTTATGTTGTGCTATATCTCCTGCGTTAAAGAGTAAAAGCACTTCTGCATCTTCTCCGTCACGTCCAGCACGTCCGATCTCTTGGTAGTAGTTCTCTAGTGACTTTGGCAAACTCATATGCACAACAAAACGGATATCTGCTTTATCAATCCCCATCCCAAAAGCGATCGTTGCAACGATGATGTTGATATGATCATTTACAAAAAGTTTGAAGTTTTGCTCACGAATATGTTGCGGCAAACCTGCGTGATACGGGAGTGTTTTATATCCAGCAAGGTTAAGTTGAGAGCTGAAGTCTTCCGCTTTTTTTCTTGAACTTACATAGATGATTCCAGCTTCATTTTGGTGGTTTAAAAGAAAGTTTTTGAGTTGTGCTTGACCATTTGAGATACGTCTTTGCATAGAGATAAAAAGATTTTTGCGAAAAATTTTCCCTTTTAGAACAAGAGGATTTTGTAGTTGCAGTTCTCTTAAAATATCCTCGGTCACATGCTCAGTTGAGGTAGCGGTAAAAGCAGCGATAGTTTTGTCTGGAAATTCCCGTTTAAGTTGCCCTAACGAGCGATAATCATCACGAAATTCATGCCCCCATTGTGAGATACAATGCGCCTCGTCGATCACAAAAAAATTGATGTTTATATTATGAAGTAGTTCAAGTGTTGTAGGGTTGTTTAGACGCTCTGGAGAGAGGTATAAAAACTTTAACTCATTACGGTAAAGTTGTGCAATTGTAGCCTCAACCTCTTCAAAGTTTTGTGCACTTGAAAGCATCGCAGCGGCTATCTGTTGGGCTTGAAGTGAGGCTACTTGATCTTGCATAAGTGCGATCAGCGGAGAGATGACGATCGTAACCCCAGAGATCATCATAGTTGGAAGCTGGTAAACCAAACTTTTTCCACCACCAGTTGGTAGGATCATAAGTAGATCACGACCACTTAAAATAGCGTCAATCCCATCCTCTTGAAGCTCTCGAAAGCTGTTATGCCCAAAGGTGTCTTTTAATACTTTTTGCTTCATTTACCAGCAAAGCTCCTAAAATAGATACAACATGATACATAAATATATCTTGTGTATTATTTATATATTTTAGTTCTTTGCATATAAAAAAAGTAGTTAAGACTAAACATACTCATAAAAAGTAATAAAGCAAAAATATAGATCCCTTGTTGTGGTAAGTTATCGAAGAAATTTGTTATGAAAAAAGTTTTTTCCATAATACGAGCACTTATCCAACTCAGTGCAGCAATCATTGCAAAAAGTGCTCCAGTGATTCTAAAATAATAAAAAAAGCGTGGTACTAGTGTAATACAAATGAGCAATGGCATCACTAATAGAGTAAGTATCAACTGCATAGTTTCAATCCCTAAAGTAAATCCAATTAAAGAGATTCCTTGTGTGAGAGGATCAAAATGAAACAGAGTTAGAGTTTCAGAAAATGCTAATCCATGCACCATTCCAAAAACTGCTGTAGTAAGAAATACGAAACGTCTTAGAAGTGGACGAATTGCATGTAGTGCAGTGATAAAGATAGATACTGCAACTAAAATCTCTACACCTTGAACAGAAAAACTAACAAGATTAAAGGTAGCTAATGCTAAGGTAAGAGTATGTCCCATAGTGAATGCAGTAATCATCTTCAATATCTCTTTTATGGAGTTTTTCAATGGCTTTCGTTGCATATTCCACGCTCTTTTTGAAGCTACCAACGGAATAGGTAAAAGAAGAGTAAAGAGAAAAAGTAGATGATCACTCCCCTCAGCGATATGTTGCATACCATGTTGAAACATTACAAAAAAACCAGACGAACCTCCTGAGGTACGAGAAAAAGTGGAATCAAAATGTTGATAGTTAAATATGTCAATTATTTTACCTTTTTCTTCAAAAACACCCTTATTAAAATCACCTCGAACACTTAAGTATATTTTGTGGCTTACAACACGGTGAATAATCGCATTACAATGGATGTTGAACTTTTTTATTGCTTTTGGGGCATCAACGTATGCACTGATAACTAGATATGGTTGAAGGTCAGTGTTGTCCATAGATATACTTTGATAGTGAATAGGAAAATCTTTAGAGGATTCCCCTGTAACTAACAAATGTTTTTGCATATAAGTGATGATGCTTTTTTGAAAGTGAGGTTGCTCTAAAGACTCTAAAGCTACGTTTAACTCAGGTGCAGCAAGACGTAATTCATTAACAGCTAGATAGACTTCCAAAGCTACACGACGTTCACTCAAATCTAAGAAAATTGTACTCCGCTGTGTAGTATGTGCTTCTAGGGCATATTGTCCAAAAAAAAGAACAAAGATAAAATAAAGTTTAATACGATTCATTTGAGTTCTTTTACTTTTAGATGGATCCTCCATAATCCATCTCTTTGTCTCTATACATTGCATGATAATGGGTCTTACTACTGATAATTACCCCAGTTTGACAAGCAATTTCTATCCAAACGCGTGGACCATCTATACGCATATATGTCCCAGAGGTGTCAACATCAATACCTGCACTTTGAGAACCTGCCCATGCGATATAGGTTTCACTAAGAGCGTCATCAGAGGTATAATCAGCAATAAGTGGATCGTAAATATCACCACTATAGTCTGCTACCCACTCCTCAATAGAGGCTATAAGTACCTCTTTTTGTGCGTCAGAAAGCTCAGAGACTGAGAGACCTCTACTGCTAGTAGGATAGCGACTAGTATCAGCATAACCCACTTCATATTCAGGACCAACGAGAACATCACTATAGGTCTCCCCTTCTAAATAAGCATCAGAGAGTTGCGTAGTGCTTAGTGCATCAAAAACAGCAACCATAGCATCACCCTCATCAGCAAGAGGCGAGTAAGTTTCTGATTCTATCTCGAAACTTGCCTTTGGTTCAACTCCAGCATGATGAGGCGTAGGATAACCAGTACCACTAATGAATGTGATGTTGTAAGCCATGTGGTGCCCACCCAACATTAACATCCAATCATCATCAACTGAAGGCGTTCCAATAATTGCTATTGAGTAGAGTTCTGATCCATAACCACTACCTCCGATCTCATTGAGGTAATCATCTGCGGCACGTATACCCGCAAAATCTTCATATCCTGCATCACTTAAAACTGTTTTTGCAAGTGCTAAAGCAGCAGTAATTGAACTAGTGCTAAGCTCTTCAAAAGTGATACCGCTACGTGGATGCCCTTGAACTGGAAGGTTGATCCAACGAGTTTTTGCTGTAGCATCATCCCAGTCATACACTACTGATGCTTCTTGATCATCAGTTAATGTAGCCAAAAATGTTTCAGCAGCACATACACTTACTTCAATATCAGTATCACCGTCACATGCTGAACTTGAGCTGTTTGTATCAGTTGAGTTTGTCTCGGTTGAACCTGAGCTATTTGTATCAGTCAAACTTGAAGTATCATTACTGTTACCACATCCTACAAGGGAGAAAATAAAAATCCCTGCAATTAACGTTAGAGATAATTTATTGTAAAACACTGACATTGGAGTTTCCTTCTATTAATATTTGAAAGAATTATAATTCAGAAGTGTTAGTAGAGTGTAAGTAAATAAGTATTTTTAATACAGTGAGCTAATAGAATCTACCTGTTCCCAAGTAAGACCATCGGTAGAAGTTTGATGCTTTACAATATGTGCGATATAACGAGCAAACATATCTGTCTCAATATTTACACGTGAGCCTTTTTTGTAATTTTTAAAGAGAGTTTCTTTCATAGTATGCGGAATGATAGTGAGGCGAAAACTGTCGCTAAAAACTTCATTGATCGTAAGACTCACACCATCGATAGTGATCGAGCCTTTTGGAACAATGTAGGGGATAAACTTTTTATCTAACTTTATAAAAACATCATAAGAGTTACCATTATTTTTAACTTCGCTAACCTCTCCGATCGTGTCAACATGTCCTTGAACAATATGCCCCTCAAAACGATCACCCATCTGCATTGCAGGTTCTATGTGAACCTCATTTTTATAGTTTTCAATTGCAAGAAGTTTTTGACTCTCGGGAGAAAGCTCAACACAAAACCCATCATGTGAAGTTTCAATAACAGTCAAACAAGCTCCATTGATAGCGATACTATCCCCAAGTCCAGCTTTATGTTTTGAGCGAACGCAGAGTTTACTTCCTACGAAGTTTTTAACAGTTGCTATTTCTCGTATTAGTCCTGTAAACAATTTCGTCCTTTTCCCTTGATCTAAGTTGATGGTTTATGAGTGCCTAAGATATTTTTGATTGTTTTTTCAAGACTCAGACCGAAGGGAGGATTTGCTCTTGAAAAAATAATCTAAAATATCGACTAAAACACAATTTTACCATCTTCCTGTAATCCTTTAATAATTTCCTTAGCTTTTTCATGCCCTTGATATGCCGCTTTACGACAATAATCTAGTGCCTTGTCATGGTCCTCTTCACACCCAATACCTTGATCATATAAAAGTCCAAGATTATAAAGTCCTTGCGCTAAACCACCCTCAGCCGCTCGTGAAAAACAGATAAAGGTTCTTGCATCATCTTGCACAACTCCAAGACCATCTTTATATAAAGTTCCCAAGTTGTTAAATGCTTCAAAGTGCCCACGCTTAGCAGCCTCTTCATACCAAAATGCAGCCTCTGAATAGTTTTGCACACACCCAAGCCCACGCTCTAACATTAACGCTGTTTCATACTGCGCTTGTGGTACTTCACGAATGGCAGCTTCCATAAAAAGTTCATGTGCTTTAAACTGGTTATGCTCCACACCACCTAAACCATTTGCATATAAAATCCCCAGATTAAAAAGTGCATAGGGTTGTTTTGCTTCGGCTGCTTTTGTGTAAAGCTCTAACGCTTTTGCATCATCTTGATCACACCCTTGTCCCATCTGATACATAAATCCTAGGGATGCTTGTGCATTTGGATCATTTTCGACTAGTTGTGTATAAAGTTGCAATGCTTTTTCAAAATCCCCAGCATTGTAAGCGTTATGTGCGTCTTGTATCATTGCTTTTCGTTTTCCGTTCGTATGTTTTGTCTAAAGGTTGTTTGGTTCCCTTTAGCTTTAGCTTTTGCATCTCTGATTTTGTCTAAAAGGTTCTCTTTTGTTTGTAGTCTATCGGCTCTGAGTTCAAATTGTCCCCTACCATCAACTTCAGGATCGTACTCTAAAATTTCTGGTTTATAATCTTTAAATAAGTCATTGCTCATATAAAAACCCTTGAATAAATCTCTACATAAGTAGTTTACTATGCAAATGATACTTAAAAATGATAAAATTCCATTTAAAATAAGTTGTTAGGTGCAATTTAGAAACAATACTTCATTCAGGAAAGTTTGATTTTCTTAACGCTTTACGATGATTAAAAATGCAAAACTCGCATAGCTTGAGACGTTGCATTTTTGCCTTTGGCACATCATCTCCAAGCTAAAAATCAAAATCCTTACTTCAGCATTGTTTCTAAATTGAGCTAGATGATGACGCACGGAGATAGGCTAATGGAATATGACGTAATTGTGGTTGGTGGTGGTCATGCGGGGATAGAAGCTGCATTTGCTGCTGCTCGTATGGGAAATAAAACTTTGATGATCTCGATGTTGGCTGAAAATGTGGGGGCAACTTCATGTAACCCTGCTATTGGTGGGTTAGCTAAGGGGCATTTAGTACGTGAGATCGATGCGCTTGGTGGTGAGATGGGGCTTATCACTGATGAAGCTGGTATACAGTTTCGTATTTTAAACCAGACAAAAGGTCCAGCGGTTCGTGGGAGTCGTGCACAGATCGATATGGACAGATACCGTGTGATTGCTAGAAACAAAGTTTTGCATGAACCAAATTTAGAGCTTGTGCAAGAGACTGCGGAATCTTTAATCATTGAAGAGGGTGAAATTAAAGGTGTTATTACTCAGCTTTTAAATGAGTACCGTGCCAAAAAAGTGATTATCACTTCAGGAACGTTTTTAAATGGTATTATCCACATAGGTGAGTCAAAACTTGTAGGTGGTCGTTTTGGTGAAAACGCTTCTGTAGGACTAAGTAGCGCACTCAAAGATGCTGGGCTTATAATGGATCGTTTAAAAACTGGAACATGTGCAAGAATTGATAGCTCTAGTATAGACTTTTCGGTTATGGAAGAGCAAGATGGAGATACTTTGCCAAATCCATTTAGTTTTAGAACCAATCGAGAAGAGTTTAGACGTACAAAAAAGCAGCTTCCTTGTTTCATTGCCTATACAAATGAAACAACGCATCAGATTATTGAGTCAAACTTTTATAGAGCACCACTTTTTACAGGACAGATCGAAGGTGTTGGTCCACGTTATTGTCCATCGATCGAAGATAAGATCAACCGTTTCCGTGACAAAGATAGACACCACCTCTTTTTAGAGCCACAAACTATGGATAACACAGAGGTGTATGTAAATGGTATGTCTACTTCACTTCCACCTGATGTTCAGCGTGATATGATCCACTCTGTTAAAGGGATGGAAAATGCAAGAATTGTACGTTACGGTTATGCTATAGAGTATGACTTCGTTGATCCAAGAGAGTTACGCCATTCATTGGAGACGAAAAAAGTAAAAGGGCTTTACCTAGCTGGGCAGATCAATGGTACTACTGGGTATGAAGAAGCAGCTGCACAAGGGCTAATGGCTGGGATCAATGCAGCTCTTGCGATCCAAGAAAAAGAACCACTCATCCTTCGTCGTGATGAAGCGTATATTGGAGTACTCATCGATGACTTAGTTACAAAAGGGACAAAAGAACCATACAGAATGTTTACATCTCGTGCAGAGTACAGACTTCTTTTACGTGAAGAGAGTGCAGATACACGTCTGAGTCACTATGGGCATGAGCTTGGACTTTTAGATGATGAAACTTATGCAAAAGTAGAGCAAAAAGACAAAGAGATTAAAGAAGGTTATAGACTTTTAGAAGAGACTCGTTTTACCCCAAACAAAGAGTTCAATACTATTTTAGAAGCGATGGGTGAAGAACCTATCAAAGATGTATCGAGCGCACAACAACTCGTAGCGCGTAAAACTTTTGACATTGAAAAGATGGTAAAAATCGTTCCAGAGATCGGAAAATATGATGAGTACATCAAAGAAGAGATTTTAGTAGAGGGAAAATATGCCCGCTACATCGAGAAGCAAAGTGAAGAGATCGAAAAGATGAAAAAGTATCTCAAAGTTGAGATCCCAGATAACTTCGACTTCACAAAAGTAAGTGGTTTAAGTAAAGAGATTCAAGAAAAACTTGCAACGTTTAATCCACCTACTTTACAAGCTGCAATGAACATTTCAGGAATTACGCCGGCAGCTATAGAGATACTGCATATTTATATAAAGATAGAAAATAAAAAATCATCCCATAAGAGAGATTAAATGAAAATATCCGTTGTCATCCCTTTTTATAATACCCCTATGAAGTTTTTTAAAGAATGTGTAGATAGTGTTAAAAAGTTAAGTCCATTTGAGATTATTTTGGTTGATGATTGTTCAACAGATGTTGAGATAATTACTTTTGCAAAACAATCAGGATGTAAATATATAAAAACAGCTTATCAGTCAGGGCATGATGGACATCCCTTTAATGTAGGGGTTGAAAATGCTAAAGGTGAATATATATGTAGAGTTGATTCTGATGATGTTCTTTTAGAACTACCACAGAAAATGCCTTATGACATACATTTTGGAAATGCAGATAGGGTTAAGGTGTCAAATACATTTAGTATTGAAGAGTTTATTTTAGCACCAAGAGCTATTTTTAATGCTATGGTTTTAAAAAGAGAACTTATGCTTCAATATAAAACAGCTGAAGATGCAAATGTATTTAGTGATGTACTTTTAATACTACGTTTATTATATAACAATCATAATTATAGTGTACATGAAAAAGTAAACTATATATACAATAAACGAGAAAACTCAATTCAAACCTCAAAAACAGATTTTCAACATCGACTTAGACAAGTTCAAACGGTGGCACGATTTTGTTACTTAGAAAACATTGATCCAGAAAAAAGTATAGAGTATTTGCAACTTGTTATGCTTCATGTACGTTTTGGTAGTGATAGTAGAAAGTTTTTAAAAGCTCATATGTTACAAAAGCAGAAAAGAGATGAATAAATTAACTCATACACCTCAAAAGAGGTGAATGAGAAAAGTTTTTAATAGTAGTTATAATTATCCAATTCTAACTCAATGAGTTGATTATTAACTAAATCAGCATATTGAAAATTTTGACTGTCATAATAACTATTACCACCATAATATTCGTAATTGTCTGTATTATTTCCGTCTTGGCCATATGCTTGGAAATACAAATAATCATCCATCTCAATATCGGTAGGGATTGTATATACAACAGAACTTCCTATTGAAATATTTTCATATAAAGTATATTCTTCTTTACTCCATATACTTACACTAATGTTACATTTATCAATAGGATAAGAGTTGGGATTAGTACATTTGAGTATAACAGAATGAGCTGCTGTACCAACTTCAACTCTTGTAGTTAAATGAATAGCCACATCTTCAGAAAGGTTAGAATCTGCACTTCCTGTATAGTATACAAACTTGTCGTCTTCACGTAAAGTTTTAGATTGTCCACTCCAAGACAATGTACTTACACCTTCAATAGCAGTTGCAATAGTTGAACCACTCGCTGGTATAGAGAAAGTAAGATCATCATCAGATGGATTTGAAAGTGTTACATCACATGCTACAGCTGTACCATTAACATCACACTGAACAAAGTTTTGTGTTGTAGGTTCACTTAATACGATAACAACATTACCTGTAGTTCCAGAAGTTTGTGTACCAATAAGACCAGTTATTGTACTTGCATTCCATACAATTGAACCACTAGATGGCATATTGATAACAGTTAAACCACCTGCTGGAATAGTTTTAGATTTTGTAAGATGTGAGCCATCATCTAAAGTAACATTTGCTACTACAGCACACTCTGTAGCTGTACCATCTGCAAGTTCACAAGAGATATCTACTGAACCAGCATTTTCAAATTTAAAGTCCCAGTTCCAAGTTGAGAAATGTGAAACAGTTGCACTTAGGGCTAAACCTGATAGAGTATCCGCAGCTATTACAACACCTTCGCCATCTTCGATCCATAGACCTTGTGTTTCATCAAAGTGCCAAAGAGGAATAGTTGAGCCAATTGTTAAAGCTTGATTGTTGATACTTGTAAGTGGTAAATCCATTTGAATATCGGCTGTTTTGTTAGTGTCAAGTTGTAAGTAATTTCCATCTTCATCATAAAAACTTACACTCATCATACCTGCACTAATAAGTTCAACTAAGTTACCATCAGCATCTAAAGCTTGACCATTTCCAAGCATTGCATTTAACTCTGAGTTTTGAATGTCCCATGGTGTTAATTCTAATGTTACATTCCCTTCTGCCGCAGTACCATCAGGTTTTACTAATGCATTTGCTGGTAGAGTTATTTGTGCACCTAAGTAAGAGCCTTGAATCACTTGTTCATTTTCAATATTTGAAATATATAATGTTTCTTTTACTGGTTGCATAACTATTAAAACAGTTGTGTCTCCAGACAATTCAGTTACTATAGATTGGTTTACAAACCCATCTTCAGTAACACGAACAACAATTTCATCTTGTGTTTGAGTGTCTTCTTGGCATTTATGTTTACCTTTTTTATGTTTTTTGTGTTGATCATGTTTATGTTTACCTTTTTCTTCTTGTTTAGAAGCGATTTCTAAAACAGCAACACCCATCTCATCCGTAACACCTGATTCTTCACCAATAGTTACACTTGCCCCTTTTAATAGAGCTCCATCATGTCCCTTAACAACTACTGTGACTGTGTCACTATTACAACCTGTTATCATCAACATGACAAATGCAGATAGTAAGATATGAATCATACCTTTGGTAATAGACTTAATTCCCATAGTTTAACCTTTCATTTTGAGTTATATTCAGTGCATTAAAATATTATATATTAATTATATATAACATATAATATACTAAAAACAACATTTTACAATTTATAATATTAAACATAAGTTATAGTGTGGAAAAATATAAAAAAACTAGTTTATAATGTTGAAATGAAAACTATAAAATTTGAAGAGAGCCGTGTAGTTCCTAGCAAAATTGTATGTATTGGTCGTAATTATGTTGAACATATTTATGAACTTGGAAATGAAATTCCCCAGAGTATGGTAGTGTTTAATAAGCCAAATTCAGCACTTTCTAAAGAGTTGTATTATTTTAGTGAAGATACAAGATTTGAAGGAGAAATCTGTTTCTTGATAGAAAATAAGCAGATCATTGGTGTTGGTTTTGGGCTTGATTTAACGAAAGCAGATATTCAAAATAAACTCAAAGAAAAAGGTTTGCCGTGGGAGCGTGCAAAAGCTTTTGATGGTTCTGCTGTGCTTGGTAATTTTGTTAGTTTAAGAAAAGAGTTTCAATATTTGCGATTTGAACTTTATATAAATGATACTTTACAGCAAGAAGCTTCGTATGATTTGATGATGTACAAACCAGATGTTATGCTAAAAGAGATTGAGAGTTTTATGAGTTTAGAAGATGGTGATATTATTATGAGTGGCACCCCTAAAGGTGTAGGTAATTACAAAATAGGGGATGTTTTTAGAGGTGTTATTTACCACAAAGATGAAGTCATAATAGAGTCTTTTTGGCGGGTGAAAGAGAAAACTTAAACTAAACTATGGTTCTTTTTCCACGCCTTAAATGATTTCTCATCTGAAAATAAATAGAGAATATTTATATCATTTACACTTTGTATTCTTGTCTTTAAAAGGTTATAACGATCAGAATCAGGAATATTCTCACTATCCATATCCCAGCAAATTCGTTCACCGTTTTCATTTTTATAATCATAATGCCCTTGATTGTCGCAAAAAAGTGCATCTACACTGTGTATGAGAACCTCTTCATCTTTTAAAATGTCAATCACCTCTAATGCATTTGATGGTTTAAGAGCATAAAATTTACTCCCATTATTTTCATTCATATCTATTCCAACTGTTTTATAAAAGTCAAAAATTTCCATTTGTTTGCTCCTGTTTTTGAATAAATTTACATCTTCCATAGTGGTAGTGCATAATTGTATTGCATCCATAAGTGCTAAAAGGAAGATGTATATCTGTATTTTGTAGTGCTGGATGTGCGTCCATTGAAAGCTCTGCAAGTAAATTTTTATCTAATTGATTTAGTTTATCTTTAAATTGTTCTAAATTATGTGAAGCGATCATAAAGTCAACATTTATTGAAGCAACAATACTAAATGCAATCAAGCCCATAATTGTTGTAGTGTTAAGTATAAAATGAAACGATTGACGCATAAGCATCAACACTATCCCAAGTACAAGTACCGCAATTAAAAAATACTCAAACCATTCTACATAATAACGAAGCGTTGTCATCCCTAAAAGCATTTGATAGAGTTGCATTTTTTTAAGTGATGCTATCCCCATAATGATAGTTTGAATCATAAATGCAGACATAAAGAGTTGTAAAAACAACTCCCCTTTTAAACGACGCATCATCCATAAAAAGATGATAACAACTAAACTTATAACTGTTGCAAGTTGAAAAAATCCCTCCCGAGCGTAATAAGCTGGAGAGATATTCATAGAGTTTATATAATCAACCCCGCCAAAAAGATACCCTATTTGAAATGTTAAAAATGCACCAAAGAGTATATTTAAAGCACCTAAAAATATCCCTACAACTACTTTATCGTAAGGTTGAGATGCATCAACTAGAATACGATCTGATTGGTTGAAATAACTATAAATATACAACCCTAAATAGAGAAAAAAATAAAGTGGCATTGCAATCATTTGATCAATATCTGGAAAAGCAAGATAACCAGCTATATTTTCTATTTGATTTTCAAAACGTTTATCAGCTCCCATAAAAAGTGCTAAAAATATAGTAATAAAAGGGAGACTCACAAGTAAACCTTTAAGCACTCTTTTTACAATTGAATAGTTTGGATTAAAGGAAAACAGATGAGAAAAAAAGAGTTTAAAATATTTTAGCATTGAAGGTGCAACAGATAATCTTGGTAAAAGTGATTGGTAAAGATAGTCAACTTTATGCATACTTGTAAGATGTAAAATAAGGATAGTTATAACAATAATTGCAGGTAAAAACAGCTGTGTTAAAGTGTTATTGTAGATAAATACATCAACCATCCAAACAAATAAAAACGGTAAAATCCATAATGTAAAGCGGTTCTTGATTTTTTTAGAGAGTATTAAATATCCAAGAGGTGTAAGTGCGATAAAAAAAAAGAGAATATTGCTAAGTCCTACAAAATCATCTTCTATAAAAAAAACTTTAAATATCGCAAGAAATATACTGGTAAAAAGGAGTGTTATACTCAAAGAGATGTTGCTAAATTGTTTTTGATTTGTTGTATTAGTCATGGTGTTGCTCCTGAAATTTTTTCATTAATGTTTTGGCATTTTTAGTCTCTATACAAGCACCTAATTGTTCAAACATAGTGTAGTAACCAAGAAGTGTACGATCTATAAAAAGATACTCTTGATTGAACTTATGGACAGAGTGGATTTGTTTACGCTGCACCTCTAAAATTGTCTCAAAGCCCCGTTTAGAAAAGTTGTACTCATTACCAAAATCATAACTATCGTGTGAGAGAACCTCAATATATAGAGAATCTAAAGGCTGAATCACTTCACGATAAAATCTGCGCATATCCTCTAAATTTTCCTCCTCTATCATTCCAAGATATTTGTACTGCCCAATGATTTCATCTTCATTATCGCTACCAAGCAGTAAAAGATGTAGACGATTGTAGTGATATAAAAATGTTTCATCAACAGTTTTTATACAACCAAAATCTATCATTCCAAGTTTACGATTGTCCATAAACAAAAAATTCCCTGGATTTGGATCAGCGTGAATGGTTTTGAGTGTGTAGAGTGAGGTAAAAAAAGTATCAAAAAGAAGTTGTGCATAATGGTTTTTTTCTTCTTGAGATGACGATGAGAGAAGATATTGATGAAATGATTTTCCATCAAGATAAGAACAAGTGAGTACTTTTTGCGTTGAAATTTCAGTATAGATTTCAGGGATAACTACAAAAGGATGATTGAGATTTTTTTTGAAAAACAAAAGATTTTTTGCTTCACTAAAATAATCTACCTCTTCATATAAACGCTCATTAATCTCTTGAATGAGATGATCTACACTTTTGCCTTTTGCAAATCGTGTAAGGAAAAACTTTACTATCTCCATATCACTTTTAATTGTTGTGGCAATTCCTGGGTATTGCACTTTAATCGCCAATGTTTTGCCCTTATGCTCTGCTTTATGCACTTGTCCTAAACTTGCACTTCCAAATGGAGTTGATTCAAATTTTTCAAATAACTCTTCAGGGTATGATGCGAGTTCTTGTTTGATGATTTTGCGAATTAAAGCACGATTGATTGGAGGGATTGCATTAAAAGATTTTCCTATCTCCTCTAAATAGTGTTGTGGTAAAAATGGAAGCGATAAAATCACTTGCTGTGCTATTTTGACAGAAACACCTTTAAGTTCTCCAAGTGCTTCTACAATGAGTTTTGCACTCTCTTCATGGGTTTGTTGTGTTATAACTTCATGTGTATGAGAAAAAAGCTTTTTTACTTTTGCTTTAGAGTGTGTAGCACCGATTTTTAAAAGGGTTTTCCCAAGCACTTTGGAGCGAGACAATTTCCCCTGTGGAATTGTATTATCCATGAAAAACTTCCCCAAGTTTTTGTTTTGCAGTTTTTAGTTTTGTTTTTGGCATTGCAAATTTTGTTATGGATGAGAGCAGATGTTTTTTAAATAAAAACAACCCTAAATCTGCTGCTTTGTTGAGTAAACTAGAATTTAAAATTGACTCTATAAGCCCCATAGAGTGGTCAATAAATTGTGTAGTGTCTTCAAAAGATTCACTCTCATCGTTGACCCAGTAAGCTACTACAACTACAAAATAATCCCAAAAAAGTTTTGGAAGCAGTGTTTCAAAAGGGGGTTTTTCAATCTCGCCTGACTCAATAGCTAGTGAAAACATCTCGTTAACTGTTTCAACAAATATACGATTGGTATTGTATAAAGAATCAAGTTTAATAGATGAGGAGTGAAAAACCATCTCCGAGATTTGGATAATAAACTCTCTGTCTTCAAGATAGAGTTCAAGTTCTGTTTCTATAAGTGTTTGGAGTTGTTCGCGTAAGGTGTAGGTATGAAAATCTTCTATTTTAACTAATATCTCACGTGCTTGTTCGTGTTTGAGCTCTATATAAGCATAAAGCAATTGCTCTTTTGTTGGAAAGTAATTATATATAGTTGGATTACTTACTCCAGCATTTTTTGCAATCTCACGCATAGAGGCATCTTTGAACCCTTTTGTGATAATAAGCTCTACTGCACACTCTAAGATTTTGCGACGTGTTAGCTCTTTGTTTTCTTGAGAAATTTTCATATTTACTCCTTTTATTTAATAAAGTATATATTAATTATTATTTATTTGTCAAGTTTTATATAGTATATAAAGTAAAATTACATTTTAGTTGTGTGTTTTTATAAAAGTAAAGTAGATAATTAATATGTTTTGAGATATTGTTAGTTGAATTTTGGTGCTAAAGAGCTTTAACTTTGAAGCAACTCTTCTAAGTGGGAGTTTTGATTTGTATAATGTTCAAATGTCATTAGTGCTAAAACGTTACTATTGATGGGTGTAGTGTGTTTGTCGTTATCTAAAGCATTTTGTAAGTCTTCAAGCAGTTTTTTTCTAAAATTATCTACCAGTTTATCTATTCTAGTCATCATTTCTGGAGAGTCACCAAGCTCGTCGAGTAGTTTTTCTCTATACTCTTCAACAAGTTTATCGATCTTCTCTTGGTTAAGATCGAGTAAAAATTTTAAAGCCCCTTTTTCACGTAAATCTTTTAAAAACTGTGCCACTGCACTATCTGTTTCATCTTCGCTACTTGTTGTTTTATCACCTGTGTAAGCATTGTTAAACGCATCCCAAAAAGCTTGTGTACTTTGTTTAATTTCTTCAGAAGTATAAGCGCCTTGTGTAGGGTGGAGACGCTCTTGTACACGTTGTTGCAAAAAAGTATAGTCAATTGTTGTAGGTGTATAAGGTGTGTTGTTAATCTGGGAGATAAGTCTTGCTGAATCAAAAGTAAGTGTCACAGCCATAAGTTTATCTTTATCATCAAGTGAGTTTAATGCTGTGATATAAGCTGATCGAACATCTGAGGACATATTTGTTGGAATAGGTAGCATCTTTTTAGCTATTCCTACTTCTGCCACACCATCATTATTAAAATCGTACTGTTCATTATCATGCATTAAAAGGTTGTATGCACCCTCAGCACTTAAAGCACCAACATCAATAGCTTCTGCAAGACCAGAGTATTTTTGAAGTGTTGTGAGTTCACTTTGAGATAGATTTTCTAAAAATGTTTTTGCATTTGAGAGTTTTACATTTTCTTGTGAAGCTTTTTGATAGATATCTTCAAAAGAACTAGCATATGGTTGTTGATACTCTTTTCTCCCTTGAGAGATTTGATAGTTTTGCATATCATGAATGTAACTAAGATAGGATGATGAGGTTTCCATGCTAAACTCCTTGTTATGAAAAAAAGCAAAAAAAGTTCCTAGAAAAAGAGCAATTTTCAAAATTGGAGTTAGTTTAGGTTATACAAGGTAATTTTTGGCTAAGATGAGTTATAAATTTTGAGATTGCTTGATGTTGTAGGAGAGTAGATGGATATTTTACGCCATAGGGTAAATGTTTTAATCAATAAAGCTTACTATAGTACAAAAAGATATAAAACATTTGCTAGTTTTGTTTATATATATCACGAGAAAGAGATTAGTAATGAAACGTTAGGGTCTTTTATGAGACTAACGGATAACTTTGTACAAGTAGATCAAAACCATGTTTTTGTAAATTTTACTTTTACAGAACAAAGTAATGTATTTAAAGCGGCACAAAATTTACTCTTTAAACTTGACAATTATTTTCAAGATACAACCTCATGTGCAGCAATGGATACATATGATATTAACAAATCAGCTGACATCGTTTTTCGTAGACTGCAACAGATATTAGAAGAAACAAAACAAAACTCTTTTAATAGAATAGAAGATGAAGAGATTTTAAATTCTCAATTTTAAAATTTTACTCTATGATAATTTTCTGTTTTTTTGCTTTTAAAATAAAACGATAATAGATCAAGAAAAATATAATCCCAAAATAACTAAAAACTCCAAAATAGATAAACAAAACTCCTAAATTAAAATGCTTTTTTTCTATGACTAAACTATTATCGGATTTTTCAAGTATTTTATAATCATTATAAATATACATATCTTCAATCTTTTTTAGTTTTTCATTTATAGGTATATTACTCATTTTAATTTTTTGAATACACGTTTGAAACATCTCTTCATTTTGCCGAGATGTTTTTTTATCAAAAAAATAAATAATAATGCCAATAGGCAGTATAAAGATCATTACAATTGTACTCATACTATGTCCTAGTATTCTTTTAGAAACTCCAAAAACACTGTAGCTGTCTTTTTAGGAGCTTCCAATTGAGGAACATGCCCCACATTCTCTAAAATCACTAACTTACTTTTTGAAATATTGTGATGAAAAAGTTGTGCATTATCCCTATGTAAAACTCTATCTTTTTCACCCCAAATTATTAACGTTTTTACATCTAGATTTTGAATAATTTCAGTCAAATCCGTATTCTCATAAATTTGCTGAAAAATCAACTTTTCAGTTGCGGACCTTTTACATTTATCATTGATAATAATATCGATAAAAATACTTGGAATATATGGAGGTTTTTGCATCCCATAGTGTAATAGTTTATCTAAAGATACTTTAGAACAAATATTGAGCATAGGATTTTGTTTGCTATTTTTGAGTTCAATATCCAACTCACTCTCACTTTTCTTTAAACCTAAAGGATCAATAAGTGTTAAAGTTTCTACTTTTTTTAAACCATGAATACTATACATCAAAGCAATAGCACCACCCATCGAATTTCCAACTAAATGAATATTATCTATATCTAATTTTGCTAAAAAAGCATCCAACATTCTCGTTTGATTTTCAATAGAGTAATCTTGAGCATTTGAACTATCCCCATGCCCAAGCATATCTATAGCAATGACATGGTACTTATTTTTAAATTGTTTCACAAATAGATTCCAATTATCTTTGTCACCGCCAAATCCATGCAATAAAACTATAGTTCCTTTGGATTTCACACTGTTTTGCAAATAACTTATTTTGCCAAATAACAAATCAATAATTTTATATGCCAATCCCGCATCTTTTCTTTGGTAATTGATTGCCTTTTGAAGTAATTGATATTTATTCAACCCTATTTTTGTGAATAAGTTTGCCAAAAAAGTTTTCATTTTTTCTCCTACTTTTCACAATTTTACATACTATTTTTATTTTTGTCATTCACATATGATAAGATTTGATATGAAATTTTTTAAACAATATGTTGAATCTTTTTTAGAATTAAGTGATGAAGAGTGGCAATATATCAGTAGTTTATATGCACCTAAATATTTCAAAAAAGGTGAAATAATTTTTTTTGCTGGTAATGTATGTACAAAAAGCTACTATCTCTCAGATGGACAGGTACGTTCTTATGGTATTGATTCACAGGGCAAAGAGTTTACTTGGAGTGTTCATATAAACGATAAAAACAATAAGTTTAGCCCTTTTTTAGGAGATTTACTAAGCTTACTCACCCAACAAGAGAGTGACATTTTTTTTGAAGCTTTAAATGATTGCACCGTATATATAGCAGAATATTCAAAAATAGAAGAGTTATATACTAGTGACATTAAGTGGATGCAACTTGCAAAAGAGGTTGCTGAAAGTCATTTTGTTTATTTTACACAATACAATAGAATGTTAAAAAGACTTGATGCAAAAGAGAGATATCTAGCAATAAAATCCTCTTTTCCAATCTTTGAAGAGATATTACCAGATTATCAACTAGCTTCATTACTCGATATAACTCCACAAAGTTTGAGTCGTATTAAAAAACTTTTGAGTTAGTAAATCACATCTGATCCCCTTATTAAAATGCCAAAACCCATTTAAAATAATAAGTATCCGAGTGTTTCTCCAGTAAAGCACCCGCACTGAAAGAGTTGTAATCATTGAGTGTGTAAGTAAGATTTGGAGCTACAAATCTTCCCACATTTTTATTAAAACTTTCTATATATAAAAGTGAACCATCAAGATAGATGTTAAAACTATATGTGAGTGAAACAGCAGCATAAAAATAAGAATTTACAAGATTTGGGGTAATCTCGGAGTTACTATTTAAAAGTATTTGTGAATAAGGGAAAGTTTTTGAGGAGTAAAGCGCTTCAGTAGTGAGGGTTATACCATTAACAAAAGCGTAATCAGCACCAACAATCCCTTGAAAAAATTCACCTAAATTATTGTTGATATATGCCCCTTCACTTCGTGCTTCAATCCCTGTATCGGCTACATTTGCTTCTATCTCATAACCGATCATATCGGTATCATCTGAGTGAAGTATATCAACTCCAAAGTCTGCAAAATTAAAATATGCTTTGTATTGCAGGGCATATTTATAACTATCATCTGCTCTTTGCGAGACAACACACGAGAGTTTAGATGTATCTGAAAAGTGTCTGGTATATGAGAGTGCAAAAACACCAAAAGTTTCATCTGGTTCTAATGCATAGGTATTGACAGGGTTAAAAATATTTGTAGGTGTCCAGATATGTCCCACTCCCATTGTGATGTTTTGTAGCCCTAGTACTATACGATTAAAATCATCTTCATAACCAGTGTACAGTCGATAAAGCTTTGCGTAAATAGCACCGTTATCATAAGTATGAAAAGATGTTTGTGTTTTAAATGGAGTATCTGATTTTTGTTGTTTTATGTATGCAAAATCTAAAGAGTTCGTATATGAATCTCCATAGTAATTGACTCCATCAGCTATGAGTGTTGCAAAAAAATTCTCTTGTATATAATCACTACGAAGTCGTAATCTATCATAGTTATAGAGGTATGTTTTATCGTTTAATGCATCTTGCGAGAGGGTGAAGTTGCTGTTTTCAACTTTGTTGATAAACTCTGCATGTAACAATGATGCTAAAACTAGAAAAAAGAGTAATTTAACTTGCAATGATCTCCCCATCACTGAGTTTTATAATACGTCTTACTTGTTGCATGACATAGTCATCATGAGAAGCAAAAAGTATACTTATTTGCTCTTTTTCATTCAGTGAGCGCATCATATCCATCAAAATTTGAGAGTTTTTAGAATCCAAATTTGCAGTAGGTTCATCGGCTAAAATTATTTTTGGTTTTGGAGCGACTGCACGAGCAACTGCTACACGTTGTTGTTGTCCACCGCTGAGTGTAGAAGGAAGAGAGTTTAGTTTTGTATCGATCTCCAATAAAGTAGCGACCTCTTGTACGCGGTTTTTAATTTTCTCTTCATTAAAACCTTGCAATTTCATGATAAAACCGATATTCTCCGCAACGTTTAAGACAGGTACGAGGTTATAAGCCTGAAATACAAAACCGATATTATTGAGACGTAGAGAAGTTCTTGCTTCTTCATCTAAAGCACTTATCTCATCTCCATCAAGATAGATTTTACCACTATCGATACTATCGAGTGCCCCTATAGCATTTAAAAGAGTGGTTTTCCCACATCCAGATGGACCTGCTAGGAGTGAAAACTCCCCTTTTTGTATCTCTAGGTTTATATCTTTAAGTGCATGGAGTTCACGCTCTTGCCCTTTATAAAAGTATTTGTTTACATTTTCTAGTTTTATCATATATCAACCTTTGTTACTTCGATAGTGTTCATATGTTTAATTTTTCTAAGAGGTAGGAGTACACTCAGTAGTGAAGCTATAACTATAGCTGCAAAAGTACTTGTAAAATAGTTGGATTTTATCGTTGCAAAAACAGTACTACTTTGTCCAAAACTTGCCAATCCATCTGCAAATTCACTCAAGTCAAGTCCATATGTTTGGAGATACACTAAAGCAAAATAGCCTAAAATTGCACCTAAGATATACCCAATAACTCCTACAAACAGAGCTTCTAAAAATATTTGAAAACGGATAAGCTTATAAGACATCCCAATGCTTCGCATAATTCCAAACTCTCGTATACGATCCAAAATAGACACATACATCACTCCCATAATCCCTATAAATACAACACTCATTACAATAAAAAAAGTCATAGTATTAAAAATAACCATCATATCTTGCATCTGAGGGATCATCGGATAAAGCTCTAAAAAACTTTTGACATCTAATGTTGGATAATCTTCTTGAAGTTGCTTTTGCAGAGTTACAACATCACTTCGGATTGCGATTTGTGTTGTTTGACTAGATGGAATCATCAAAAAGTTATGGAGTTTTTCTTTATTTACAAACAGAGCTGTGCCATCTAAAGCGATGTTGTTTGTTTGAACAATCCCGCGAACTCTTAAAAGCATGTCATTGATCTCACCTGTTGCATCTTGGGTTGAAAAGATGATTTTTGAGCCTAGTTTTGCTTTAAGTGTTTTTGCAAGTTCACTTCCTATTAAAACACCTCGTTTATCTAAAGTGAGCTTCCCTTCTTTTAAAAACTTGCTAAACTCCCCAAAGTGTTCTTCTTGTAATAGATTGATTCCTATGATTGTGGAAAAAGCAGATTTTCTAGCAGTCGCGCTAAGCCCATCAGCTTTGAGTCGTAAAACACTTGCTTGTATATCTGGGTTTTTTTGTAGTTCTTTTTGTAGAGTTATGGCATTTTTTATAGTATCACTTAGAGCTTTAGAGGTACGGTAATCTTTGCTATAAAGACTTATCTCTCCACAATCACTTCGTTTTGTTTTGTCTGCCATTGAAAGAATCACACCATCATAAAGCCCTTCAATACTTACCATCATGCTCATGCTCACTGCTATCATCATGATAACGAGTATAGTTCGGCTAAGTCGTAAGAAAGCATTTTTAAAAGCGAGTTTGAAAATAATCTTATACATGTTTTAATGCCTCTAAAGGTTTAAAATGATTCACATAACGAAGTGGATACACAATGCTTAAAAAGTTTAAAATGTATACTACAGCGACATTCCACGTAATTGTAAAAATATCAAAACTAAATGGCAACTCATCTGAGACAATTCCATACTCTTTATATGTTTCACTCATCCCTGCAATGACGATAGGGTGGACGTTAAAATAGTATGCTAAATAAGCGCCCAATGGAGCTGCTAAAACGATAGCTAAAGTAGAAAGTAGAAAAATTTCGTAAAAGAGTAAACTACGAACATTTTGAGTTGAGAGACCAATAGAGCGAAGTGTCCCAAATTCACGTATGCGTGAACTGACATTGATAAAACTAAATATCATGATAACAAAAAAGATAACTGTAAAAAAAAGTGCGATGGAGATATAACCAAAGATACTGTCCACTTTCATAGCTTGTACCATTGATGCCATAAGCTCCTTCCAGCTTAATACTTCTAACTCATCATTAGTTAGTGTTGTTTGAATCTTTTTTTGTATAGCATCTACATCCGATAAATTTTTTACATTGACATGTATGTACGAAGCGACATTTTCTGAAAGCATTAAGGTATCAAAATAGTTTTTTGCCACAAATACACTTGAAGAGTCAAACTCATATGAACCTGTTTTAAAAATCCCACAGAGTTTGAAAATATCTGCTGCAAAAGAGTTATCACTTGCTGAGCCTATAAAACTTACTTCTGAGCCAAGTTGAATGTGGAGTTTTTTTACTAAGTTATTTCCCATATAAAGACAATTTTTAGAATCAGAGTTTAAAAATTCTCCTTGAATCAAAGCAGTCTTGAGCTGGGATTGTAAAGCTTCTTTATTGGGTTCAATTCCTGCTACCATTGCAGCACTTGAGTACTCTTGAAATGAGAGCAAACCGAAAGTTTCATAACGTGAGCTAAAAGAGTTTATACCATCTATATTTTGTAAAACATTTTCTATTTTGTCTATATTGTGAAGTAGATATTCGTTTCCTCCAATATCTCTATAACCTTTTTTATAAATCTCAATAGCTCCTGTATAAACCTTAAGCGCATTTTGTAGTATAGAGTTATGGGAACCATCCATTATAGAGACATAAACGATAAAGAAAAATGTAGAAAAAAATGTGAGTATAAAAGTTGTAATAGAGCGACTCTTATAGTAGAAAATATTTTTTAGAGCTAACCAAAACATCAGCGTGAAAACCTTTTTAAAGCTGATTTTTTAAAGTATTGTTCAGAGATGTCTGTATCGTATTTTACATCTTCGATAAAAATCTCTGTAAAGCTCCCTTTTTTATCACTTGGGGATATTTTCCAGTAAGTTGGTAGATAGTATTTTCCAACTTTTTTTACTTTGTCATAAGAAAAAGTTCGCACTTCAATTCCATCTTCATCATAAAAGGTATCTTTTTTATTTGTGTAGTTTGAGGTATCAATAACGGAGATTATTTTTCCCCATACAACTGCCGCATCCTCTTTGGGGATAAGCTCAAGTGTGACAAGGTTGTTTTGTGTTTTGAGTATTGTGGCATCGTAATCATCCACAATAGAGCTTTGTTTTACCATATCGTCATTTGTGATATCGCTTCCCATCCAGTTTTGCAACATCATAGAGGGTGGTATTTTTATAACACGTTCGATTTTTGGAACATATTGCCACATCTGATTATCTAAGCTTAAAAAAGTAATCCCTTGATCTTTTGGTGGGTAGATTGTTTTTACAAAACTTTTTTTATTCCCCTGTGCCCAGGTTTGTACCTTCATAGTACGTTGATGTGTTGAAGATGTTATAGCTATTTTCATCTGCATATAAACATTTTGTCCACGCATGTTCTCATCTACTTTTTTTAAGATGTCATACGCTGATTGCTCAGTATTTGCGAAAGTAAGTGTAGAAATTAAAAGTAAGATAGGTGTGAAAAATTTCATTTATACTCCATCATTTTTTGAAGTTTTGAACAGATACTATTATAGTATGATACTATTAATTCAAAATAGTGAGGACAAAAACTTGAAAAATAGTTTTAAAAAACACTCAAGATTTTTATACCTTGAAACTCTTTTTTTGCCTTAAAAATAAAAGCCAACATATACAAAAAACTCGTGATAAGATGTGCGACAATAATCCCATAAAGTCCATAAAGATAAGTTAGAGTTGTCCCTAAAATCAACAATAGTATAATTGAAAAAAGAAACACTTTATTGATATAATGTGTGTAGCCACTAAAGAGTAAAAAACGCAGTTCCAATCTGCCAGTTTCTAAAAAAATTTGAGAGATTGCTAAATAAACAAGTGCCTCATATACAACACTATACTCCCCATTTTTCCCATAAAAACTAAGAATCTCTTTCCCTGCAAAAAAGTAGAGGAAAAATAGGACAAATGTAAGTAAAAAAAGAAAAAAATTGGTTTGATTTATTAGAGTTTGAAGGTTGTTTTTTTGTGTATTATCTTCTAAATAGGCACTTATATAAGGTACAACAATAGGTTTTAGCGAGTTTGAAATAAGAGTAAATAAACCAACAAGTACTATAAGGATGGAATAATAACCAACCACCGCTTCATCTGGATGAACAAACTCTAAAATAAGTTTATCTATATATAAAAACACTAAAAAAACAACACTTGAAAAGGTGTATTTTAAAGATGTTTGTTTCCACTCATTATATTTTTGGTTTGTCATATTTTTGTATTAAAAAAAAGATTCTAAAAGGTTGATAGAAGTAGATTTATGTGTGTAGATTTTTAGAGTTACAAAGGCTAAAATGGTATAAGTAGCACTATAAATCAAGACTATAGTTGTTGGGTTGATTGTAGAGATCGAAAGGGTAAGCATAAAAAACAAAAATAAAAATATATACCTTGCAACTGAGTTAATCAAAGAGGCTTGTAAAACTTTGCTCTTAGCATCTAAATAAGATAAAAAAAGTGCATAAAACATACTAAATGGAGCAATAAAAAGCATTGTTAAAGAGATGTGAAGTTCTTCTTTTAAAAAGCTTTCAAATTGATCTTGCAAAATAAAAAACACTAAAGAGGCAATTGCTAAAAAAAATAAAAAAAGTAAAAGAGGTTTTTTCAAAAAAGCGAGATTCCATCGAAAGAAGATCAGCTCATCTTGCTCTTTTGTAAAAAGGGGCAAAAACTTTATAACACTTAACTCAGTACCAAGTAAAAGCAGGGTGACAACGATCTCTAAAACATTAATCCCTATAGCAAAGTCTCCATAAATATGTGGTTCAAGATGGTGTGTCAAATATCTTTGAAATAAAATATTTAAACCATACCCAAGAGTGGAGAGAATAATTAAATAAGGTGCAATGTTTTTAGAACTATCCATACAAGGATTATACAATAGCTACAGGCATCATAGGACTTAAACCAAAAGGATCGCTATAGCCATAAGCTCTAAAGTTTAAAAATTTGCCATTAAAAAACTCTACTCGTAATTGACTTCTCCAAGGTTTTATCTCATGTTCATTTTCATCTTTATAGTATGCTAACTCTGCACCGAAATATTCTTGAGCTATATATTGATCTCTTTGATTTTTAAAAATATTTTCTATCTCTTGTATACTTGGTTTCACATATACGCCTTGGGTGTGGTAATTATCTATAGGTTTTAAAACGAGATTTTCATTACCTCCAAAGTATTCGCATAAATCTTCAGCAGAATGAAACTGTGCTAGGGAACTGGATTTTAATGTTATGCTTTTTAAAATTGCAACCTCTTCATCACTTAAACCAAAATCACCGCTTTGTAAGTTTGAAAGTACAACTAAAAATCTTTTATCTGCCATTGTCCAGCACCAAGGATTTGGAAAGAAAAGTTTAGGTATTTGGTTAAAAAGTTGTGTGTAGTTTTCAAACACTTTAGCATTGTGTTCCCAGATTCGTGGAATGACAATATTAAATACACCATCAAACTCTTCATTATCCCACATAGGTTTGTTGTTGTTTGAAATTTTGGCATCTTTTGCATAAACTACTTTCGCATTTACACCATTTTGGTTTAAAAACTTTTCAACATATTTATAGTGCTCAAAATAATGTTGACTCAAACCCAAATGGTTTACTGCTAAGGCTATTTTATTGCCATTAAACCGCTCTTGTAAGAAATTTGCTAGTTTTTTTTCAAATCCTTTGGCATATGGTTCAAGCTCATAGTTAAAGTTTTTGGAAAACAGTTTTGTGAAAAGTTCTATAAGCCCAAAATGACCGGGGATAAAAAAGTTTAACTCAATAAGTTTGATTTGATTATCATTTAAGTGAAAATCAGCACAACCAAAAAAGTCACTGTTTGCTATAGGAAATTTTGGTAAAAACCATCCCCTTTCATAGATATGATCTTGGTACTGTTTTGAACCCACTAGCTTCAAAATAGCGGGTAAAATTTTTTCTTGAATTTTTTGTGCATTTTCTTTTGTTATAAAAGCAGGTGAAGTAGAAAGGGAGTACACTTTACCTATCTCATCTTTAAAATCTTCTTGATAATTTTTATAACGTTCAGTACTAAAATTGTTTTTGTAAAACTCTTTATATTTATCTACCATTTTCATCCTTTATAAGTTAATGTATTTTGAGAATTTTTTAGTAATTCTTTGAGTGTATTGCGGTCTATTTTCCCTAAACCTTGTTTTGGAATTTGATCTACAAAGTAGAGTTTATTTGGGAGTTTGAAACTATAGAGATCTGTTTGATCCATTTTAAAGTGCTTTACAAGTGTGTTAAAAATCTCTTGAGCAACTGTATGTTTATCTAAGAGTTTATTTTTTAAAACAAGTGCAAAACCAAGAACTGTTTGAAAATCTGCTTCAAGTGCACAAACACCTGCCTCGTCTATATTTGGATGACTCATAGCGATATTTTCAAGTTCCATAGGAAAAAGTTTTAGTCCATCTACATTAATAGTATCGTTCACACGACCAAGTACACTTATATAGCCGTTTTCATCTTCACGAGCTATGTCACCACTTGCAAACCACCCATCATTTAAAGAGTTCTCAATGCCTAAATAGCCTTGCATAACATTTGCACCTTTGATATATATTTCACCCTCACCGTTTTCATTCTTATTGCGTATCTCAATGCTTACACCGTGTGCAGGTTTCCCTGTAAGGTGCATAAACTCACCATTTTCTCTACAAATATTTACAATGCTTCTACTCGCTTCTGTTGAACCGTAGTAGGTACAAAAACGTAAATTTGGTAAGAGGTCAAGAAGTGTTTTAATGGTCTCTTTTTTCATTGGTGAGACATTTGTTAGGACGTATTTAAGGTTTTTTGCACAAGTTTGAAATTTTTCTTGATGATGGTATAACAAACGTTTTACTAACCCTGGAGTTAAAAGGATTCCTGTTATATTTTTCTCTTGTATCTCACTAAGGAGTTGTTCAATATCTACATCAGTTAATTTTGAGTAAAAACCTTTAAAGAGATAGATTTGATTTCCTAAAAATAAAGATGCATGAAAATGCCCAAGTCCACCAGTAGAGCCAAGTGGAAGCAGTATGATTTCTCGCCCAATATCTTTTTGCATATCTGCTAGATCGATAAGAGTATGAGTAACAAAATTAATGTTTTCATGAGTAGTTAAAACTGCTTTAGGAGTAGAGGTAGTTCCACTTG
This sequence comes from Sulfurimonas sp., assembly GCF_050296975.1. Taxonomy (GTDB): domain Bacteria; phylum Campylobacterota; class Campylobacteria; order Campylobacterales; family Sulfurimonadaceae; genus Sulfurimonas. The sequence continues at coordinate 9,315 of NZ_JBNKRX010000002.1, read as the reverse complement.
TAAACATTACATATGCGATTTCATTATAGTCATGTGTATATGTTGGTTGAAGAGTATTATTTTTTGGAAAATCAAATACAAGTTTGCCTTGAACTTCTTGTGTGAATGTGTTACTGATAATCGCTTTTGCATCTGTATGATTAGCAGCAAAAATAACATATTCATCTTCGCGCTCAGGATAAAGATGCACACAGATAGCTCCAATGTTTAGCAAAGCTATATATGTGATGAGATGCTCACTTTTTTTGCTGAGATGAACAACAACAAAATCGCCATTTTGTACCCCTTGAGTCAATAAAAAAGTACTTAGTTTTCCAACTGCTTCATAAAATTCGCTAAAGCTATAACACATATCTGCATCTACTAAAAAGAGAGCATCTGGTTTTTTTTGAGCATGTTGTTTGAGTGCATCAAGGAGATAATTCATACCTGATTTCCTAAACTTTGTAGTGTGACATGTAAAGGATTTATCAGTTCTACACTAGAGATGTACTGTTGCATCTCTTCATCTCCAAAGTTTTTAATATACTCAACGAGTACAGGAATCTCTGTACATCCTAGTAAAATTTTTTGCGTATTAGTATTTTTGAGTACTTTGAAAAGTTCTATGGCATTTTGTATAGCTTGGTTTTTTTTAAATGCTTTGACACTTCCAATAGCTTTCATTAAAAGTTCTTGGTAATCAAAAGGGTGAAAATGTTCATTTTTATACAACTGATTGTGGAGTGAAAAACTTGTTTGTAAAGCGATGCTTTTTTTACTTTTGAAAATATTTTGCTGTTTTGAAATGTTGTGTTTAAAAGAGTGAAATCTGATATTTAAACTAGAAGTATTTATCTTTTCAACTACATCATTCATAAAAACTTGTGCACTGTTACACAACACAATAAGTTCAATATTTTTATCTTTTGGGCAATATTTTAAGGCTTCTAAAATAGCTTCAAACAAAGGTTGTGTAATGTCCGTTTTTAAATCTCTTTGGGGTATAAAACATGCTTGAAAAAGTGTTATGGAAAAAGAAGAATCAACCTGCTTTAAAGTATCTCTCATACCATATATACCAGCTAATGGTCCCATCCCGCCAAGGAGCAAAAGATGTTTGTTTGTACTTGATGATGGATCAAATGTTAGTGCAGCACATGAAAAACTTTGATCATTCACTTTTTGATTGCTTTGTTGTAAAAAGGCAGCTTCTTGTTCTAAATGATTTTCATACTCTGCAAGATGAGTTTGCATCTCTAAGAGTGTATTTGCTTTTCTGACAAAAAGAGCAAAGTTATTTTGAGCATTCATAAGGATTAGTCAAATTTTAAAACTAAACTCTCAAACACTTCGGTAATGAGATCAACATAGGTATTAATTACCTCTTGAAGTGTACGCATACTTACTTTTTCCCCAGAAGCTTCTTCATACTTATATATAGATTCAAGAACAGCTAAAAAGTGATGAATCTCTGTTTCATACTCGTTATGTACATCGATGTAACGTATAGCATCTTCTAACTCTTTGCCCTCAATATTATAAAAATTTGTCATTGAGTATTTAAAAGTATCGTATGAGTATGCATACTCTGCATGGTTATAAAACTCTGAAACCATGTTGATACATAAAGCATACTCTATAGGGTTTAAAAGCATACTGTTATAAACCCATTTTGAAAATGTTTTTGCTTTTGGAATCTCAAATTTTTCTAGTTTCCATTCATCACTTTTTACTAAAGAAAAGGCAAATTCATCATACAGTTGTCCATGAGAGATAGCATTAAAACCTAGACCCAAATCTTCATGGCTTGTTTTTGCATTATATGCTGAAGATTCTAAATAAGCTAATTTTACTTTATCATCCTCACTATCCATACCAAGGAGATTTATTCGGCAAGAAAGTCCATAAATAGGCAACATTTTAAGGTGCGTTAGTTTCCAAGAGTTTAAAAAGACACTCATTGTTTCATCAGAATATTTTTTAGAGCATATCCTCTGAAAAACATTTTCAATTATAGAAAACTTATCGGCTTTAGCTTTCATTGTACTGTTAAGTGTATCTTTGATATCACTAGTAGGCAATAGAGAAATAATCTCATCCATTTTTTCTAAGATTGACTTTTGAATTTGAATCTTCATATAACGCCTTTAAATTATTTATAATTTATTTTGTTATTTTTTTGATTAAGATTAGATTTAAATAGATAAATTTAAAATATTTTGAAAAAAAAATTTCTTTTTGTAACATATATTGTTTAAATATGATAATAAATATGTTAATTGTTTTGTAAAAAAAGATTTATTATGGAGTTGGAAGATAGATATTTAAAAAGATTACTTACAGATCGATGGCTAAACGCCATTTAGCTCCAACTTGTTGAGCTTTTTGTAAAATATCTAAGAGTGTACTAAGGTCTTCTAAAAGCATTGAACTGGAAAAAGAAGGCTGTTTTTCTTGTAAAAGTTTTATAAGTTGATCGAGCCACTCGATCCCCTCTTTGGCATCAAACCACATCTCTTCGACGTCAAATTCAAATTCATCAAACTCATCTAAAAACTCATCCATATCTTCAGAGTTTTGAGAGAGAAAATCTTCTAAAAGAGGGAGGTGGTTTTCTTGAGAAAATTGGCTGAGTTTATCAGCTACATTTGCGAGTGTTTTTCCATTTACAAAAGTATCAAACGATACATCTTTATCTAAAACTATATAATACGCAAGGCTCATAACGTCCTCCTAAATATTATCCCATAGGATATAAAATTTCATTATGTACAGCATCACACGCTTTAAGTATTTCATCACTAAGTGTGATATCCATCGCAGCGAGTGAAGCATCGAGTTGATCTGGTGTTGTAGCACCTATGATTGTTGAAGCTACAAAATCAAACTGTTTAGACCAAGCAGTAGCCAGTGTAACTGGATTTAAATTATGCTCATATGCTATTTTAATATATTTTTGCGTAGATGCAAGAGTTTTTTCATTTAAAAATCTTGCAGCCATAGCTCTTTGTCTTGCATTTGGAGATTTTATATAGTCTGCAAATCTTCCTTGTGCGTTGATATCTTGGTTATATTTTCCACTTAAAACTCCACCTGCAAGTGGTGAGTAGGGTAGAAGTGAGATTTGTTCTTTACGTGCTACAGTTGAGAGTTCATCTAAAAAGCGGCGATTAAGAAGTGAAAAGTTATTTTGGATTGATTGAAATCGAGTATAACCTTTGAACTGGGACGTCATTGTTGCTTTTGTTGTTCCATACGCTGTGTCGTTTGATGTTCCGATATAGCGAACTTTTCCAGCTTGAACTAGTCGATCAAACGCTTTTAAACTCTCTTCAATTGGCACGAGAGTATCTGGCCAGTGCATTTGATAAAGATCAATATAGTCAGTTTGCAGACGTTTTAAACTCCCCTCAATTGCACGTTCTATGTGAAAACTATCAATCGCAGTTAAACCATGACGAATAGGTGGAACAAACCAACCATTTGCAGCTCCTGCAACCTTTGAAGCGAGTATAATACTATCGCGAGGTTTTGTTTTGAGCCAACGTCCAACAATCTCTTCAGTAATTCCAACGAGTTTTTCCTCTGGTGGTACAGGATAAAGCTCGGCTGTATCAAAAAAGTTTACTCCATGATCGTATGCTTTGTCCATAATCTCAAATGCTACTTTTTCATCAGGTGTTTGTGAGCCAAATGTCATAGTTCCCATGCAAATTGGACTCACTCTTAAACCACTTTTTCCTATATATCTGTACTTCATTTTTGTCCTTTTATTGCATAGTTTGAAATTTTTGATTATTATAACAAAGATATTGATTAGCAAAAGGGGAATATTGTGATTAAATATGCTGGACCAAAACCACTCATCTCAAAAACTGGAATAGACTTTGATCAAAGTAAAGAGGATAAGTTTATTTACATAAACATTGCTTTACAGCTTTTAAAAGCGATCGATCATGAATATTATGAAGATAAGCGATATGTACATAACATCAATTCTCCTCATATTTCTGAAAGTATGTTAGATAGTGAGGTAAAACATTATTGTAAAAACTACGAAGAGTTGATAGATAAACAAAACCACTGTGTTGAAGATGAGTTTCAAAACGAGATGCAACATATTTCTGACAATAGATTGCTTACAAGTTTTGAAAAAGAGATTTTTGAAAATAATTTAACGATAATGCATGACTATTTAATCCAGCGTTCAATAAATAAACGTCTTTATTATTGTGTTATTGAACAACTTGCAGAAGTTGTGAAAAAAGATAATCTTGACTATATCATTACCCCTATGAATCCTCTTTTTGTGCATGTTTTACACTCTGTACAAGGGGTACTCGCAAAACAAAAGTACCCAATAGATACGAAGATGGAGATTTATGAGGAAAATCATGAGTTTGTTGTGAAACTTGATGTTATAAATAGATAAAAGCTAGTATATATATTCTAAAATAAATCTACACCCTTTTGTATAATTTTGATCGAGTGTGAGGGTGTAATGATTATTTTTTGCCAGATTGGATGCGATGGAGAGACCCAGCCCAAAACCGTTTATTTCTCTATTTTTGTTTGCATCTAAAGAGACAAACGGTTCAAAAATCTCCTCTTTATACTTGGAACTTATCCCGCTGCCTGTATCTTCAACAACAATATTTCCATCTAAAAACTTTATTGTTATAAAACCTTTTTGTGTATATTTACTTGCATTGTGAAGTAAATTAAAAAGAATTTGTTTTAAAGCAGTTGGATGAAAGGTTATTGTGTTATTTTCTTGTATATCGCAATGCATAATCACATCTTTATTAACACGGATGAGTGGACAAACTTCCTGATCTAAGAACTGTTTTAAAGCTATCTCTTTTTGCGAAGTTTGTTGCATCTGTTGTGATTGAATATAAAAAATCACTTCTGAGCTTAATTCTTTTAGGTAAGCTGTCTCTTTTTTTAAAATGTTAACAACTTTGGGAAGTTCTTCGTTGGTAACTAATCCATCTTCAAACTCATCAAGATAACCATCTATAATTGTCAAAGGTGTTTTTATATCATGAGAAAGTGATCGTAATGCTATATTGAGATGCTTATTGTTTGTTTTTAAACTATCTATTGCATCATAGAGTCTTTTTGAAAGTGCATCTATAGAGTTGTGAATATTTGTAATCTCTACAATCTTATCACTATAACTTGCATCTGGTAGTTGATGTGTATCTAGTGTGTCAAGGCGCGATGCAATGTAGGTAAATTTTTTTGAGAGATAACTCCCTATAAAGTAACTCACCAAAGCTATCATAGGCAGGGTGGCTACAATGGTGAGTGCAATTTTTGAAGACATTTTAAAGCCTATTGGTTCACCAATGATGACGTAAGTCATAATAGCAGTAAAAAGAGCTATGAACAAACTTGAGAGTGCATAGATAAGTTGTAAAAAAGGTTTAATTTTCATGGAGTGTGTAGCCTCTATTTCGAATGGTTTTTATGAGTTCTTGATCGAAAAATCGTGCTATTTTTTTTCTCAAAGAGTAAATATGTGTTTTAATCCCTGTTTGTAAAATATTGCCTACATCAAGATCATAGAGAATTTGCGAGAGTTCATCATTTGAAAAAACTCTATTTTGATTTTTGTATAAAACTTCAAGAATTGTGTACTCACTTAATGTTAAAGATAGATTCTCTCCTAAAATAGAAAAAGTTTTTAAAGCTTCATCATAGTGAAGAATTTTATTTGCTCTATAGTGTGTTTTTGTAAGTTCAAAACGTCTTTTTAAAAGTGTCTCAATTTTGAGTGCTAAAAGTTTTGCAGAAAATGGTTTAGGTATGTAGTCATCAGCTCCAAGATTGTAGGCTTTCTCTTTGCTCTCTTGCAAGTCAAGAGCACTCACAACTATAATGAGTGTTTCTTTAGATACTTGACGCAATTCTTTACAAATACTCAGTCCATCAAGATTTGGAAGCATTATGTCTAGGGTGACAAGATCGTAAAAATTTTTTTCTATAAGTTCTAGCGCATTAAATCCATCTGTAGCTACATCAAGCTCATAGATGTTTCGATCTAAACGCTTAGTGATAAGATTTACAATCTCCACTTCATCCTCTACAATAAGTACTCTATATTTCAATTAAAAAACCTTTTGATACTCTGAGAAGAGATAATCACGCTCTTTTGCACTTTGGTGGCAAGATATACACCCTTGCACCCCTTCATCCCAGCTTTTGTATGTAGCGTCTGCTTGTTTCACAAAACGTGCATAGCCCCAATGATCGCCTTCATGATTAAAACGTTTGGAATCTTTTATCATATACTCAACTCTTGGAATGGTACTACTTGCTTCTAGGGCAGATGGGAATAGGGACATTTCTCATACTTTCCATGCAACTTTTACTAAAATACTTCCCTCAGGCATTGTTTTTACACCCTTTTTCATTGCAGTGTAAGCAATAGGATTTGCCAAGATATAGCGCAGTTCATTTTTATCTGTTCTAAAATGGGTTGCTACAATTCTATAGTTTTCATACCCCTCTATCTCTTTAAATGTAAGATTGTTATCTTTCATTTTTAAGTCAGGTAAGATAATACTTGGATTTGTTATTTCACTGCCAAACAGTATAGCACCTAAAGTTAAAAGCGCAAATAAGATTTTTTTCATGTGGATTCCTTTGTAAAGATTTTATATCATTGTATGGAGTTTAGGTCAAGATTGGGTCAAGAGCAAATTAAATTGTTATAATTTTAAAAAAAGCTCAAAGGCAGTTCATGCAAAAGTTTTTACAAGAAAGCGAATATGTCAATTTCTCTCATCCAGAGGTAAAAGCATTAGCACAAAAACTCTCTGTTGGTTTGAGTGATGATGCACAAATAGCTAAAGAGTGTTTTTTATATGTACGAGATAAGATACATCATAGCGGAGATTACAAAGATCAGATAACAACACTCAAAGCGAGTGAAGTGCTAGAGCATAAAACAGGTTGGTGTTATGCTAAGAGTATCTTACTAGCTGCATTGCTTCGAGCAAATAATATCCCAACAGGGTTTTGTTACCAGCGACTTTCATGTTCTGAATATGAGGATGATATTTACTGTTTACATGGACTTAATGCAGTTCACCTAAAGAATTTTGGCTGGTATAAAATAGATGCACGTGGAAATAAAGAGGGTGTAAACGCACAGTTTGATCCACCAAATGAGCAGTTGGCTTTTATAGCACAAGAAAATGAGTACGATCTGCCAGAGATTTATGATAAGCCTTTAGAAGTAATAATTGAAGCTTTGAAAAACAATAAAACATATGATGAAATGGTTGCTAATTTCCCAGTTTAAATGTTACCCAGTTGTTACCAACGCTGCTTTACAATCAACCTATAAAATTTTTTATAGGAGTTTATTATGTTTCAAAAAATTTTTCTAGCAACAGGTTTTTTAGTAGTAGTTTTATTGAGTGGTTGTGGTAGTAATAGTAACAGCCTTGACTTCTCTTCAGATAGTTCTGATAGTAGCGATTCTTCATCTTCTTCAAGTTCTACAACAACAGCAATTGATTATAGTGACTATATTGAGACAAGTTCATCAGCAACAAAGGTATTGAGTGATTTTACGGGTGAAAATGATGCTTCTCATGAAGAGAGTGATGATTATGATTTTACAACTTCAAGTGTGACATATATAGTTTTAAGCGATGATAATTCAACGGTAAGTGATAGCACATACACAACCATAGAAGAAAACAATATAACTATCTCAGGCGAGGGTGTTTTTGACATCACAGGAACGCTTAGTGATGGTACAGTTATAGTGGATGCTGGGGATGATGATGTAGTAAAAATTATCTTTGATTCACTAAGTATCACAAGTAGTACTACTGCACCTTTTTATATCAAAAATGCTTCAAAGGTGATTATTGAACTAGCAGATGGTACGCAAAACTACATTTATGATAGTGAAGATAATGAGGAAAAAGGCTCATTGCTTTCTAAAACAGACCTAACTCTCTTTGGAGAAGGAGCACTTACTGTACAAAGCGAATCACAAGATGCACTTCGTAGTAATGATGGGCTTGTGATAGTTTCTGGAGAGTACAATGTTACTGCTGGTGATGATGCTATTCGTGGGAAAGACTACCTTATCATTGAGGGTGGTACGTTTGTTTTAAGTGCTGGTGGAGATGGTTTAAAATCAGATAACGAAGATGATGAGACACGAGGCTATATCTTAGTAAGTGATGGAAATTTTACTATTGAAAGTGCAAATGATGGTTTACAAGCTGAGACAGACTTACTTATAACAGATGGAAACTTCACTGTGACAACAGCAGGTGGGAGTAGTGCAAGTATAGATGATGACACTTCTGCAAAAGGTTTAAAAGCAGGTGTAAATATCTTTATAGCAGATGGAGAGTTTAATGTAGATTCGGCGGATGATTCTATACACTCTAATGAAAACATTTATATAAACAATGGAGAGTTTACATTAGCTTCTGGAGATGATGGGGTTCACTCTGATACCTATCTTGAGATCAATGGTGGTGAGGGTGTCATCTCAGAATCTTATGAGGGATTAGAGAGTGCTGAAATGGTGTTAAATAACGGTTACTTTCAAATCACTTCAAGTGATGATGGGATCAATGTCGCAGGTGGTGCAGATAGCTCATCTGGAGGAAGTTTTAGTTCAAGTAGCAACTACTCTTTAGATATAAATGATGGATTTTATTATGTTGATGCTGATGGGGATGGGCTTGATGCAAATGGTTACATCACACAAACAGGTGGAATTGTTATAGTTAATGGTCCATCAAGTGGAGCAAATGGAGCGATAGACTATGACAACTATTATGAGATTGATGGTGGTATATTAGTAGCAGTAGGTACTTCAAATATGTCTGAAGATGTGAGTAGTTCTTCAGAGTCATACTCTGTATTTTCCAACCTTGGCTCTACTATATCAGCAGGAACACTACTAAACATCCAAGATAGTAGTGGTACAACGGTACTGACTTTTGAGTCAAGCAAATCGTATAACTCTGTTGTATTTGTCTCAGATGATGTAAGTGCTGGTACATACACCATCTATAAAGGTGGAAGCTCAACAGGAACAAGTTATCATGGGCTTATCCTTGATGGAACATATACTGCTGGAACAAAACTAAAAACTGTAACAGTAGACTAAAAATATCTAAAACTCCCGAGTTTTTTACACATTTGAGTTTATATAGAGTTTTAGTAAAATTTTAGTAATTTTTAAGCAAAAGTGTTTAATTTGGTAACACTTTTTAGCTTTTTGGCATATAGAGAGAGATGAGCAATTCTAATTGTCCTTTTAGCTCATGGAGAATAGCAGTCTTT
>NZ_JBNKRX010000001.1:0-21943 GCF_050296975.1 Sulfurimonas sp. | reverse complement strand
TTGTGCTACTATTGTTGAAGCTACTGCGTCGTTTACTTCTCCACTTAGCATTACTATTCTATCTTTTAATAATCTTGAATAGATATCGTAACTTCTCTCGCCTCGACCTGTTTTTTCGATTACATAAGGTATATAGCTCATCTGATCTCCCTTAAAGTGTGATTACTCTGATTCTGTCATCAAGGTTTTGTTTTAACGTACTCTCAATCGCATATAATGTACCTGTACTTCCTGTTGAACATGTTGAACAAGCTCCAAGGTATTTGATATAGATATCAATATTGTCATTTTCATCTTTGATATCTACAAGTTCCATATCTCCACCATCCATTATAAGCATAGGGCGAACATACTCTTCAATCACTGCATCAACTGCACGTGTTCTTTGTACCATACTCATAGAAGCAAAATCATCTTTATCTTCTTTTGGTGCATTTGCCATTGCAGTTAAACGCTCACGTTCCATCTCTTCACGTGTTTGTTTTAAGATATCTACTAAGTAAACATCTTTTGCTTCATGTCCACCTGGTTCGATACAAGATTTACAAAATCCACCAGCTTTTGTAAAATCAACAATATCTTCAATAGTTTTTAGATCATTGATCTTAATAACATCCACAAGTGTATCTTGAGTTACACGAGCACATTCACAAATGATGAACTCTTCCTCAAAACTCTCAGCGTCAACTCCTTTATAAGTAGCCGCTGCTTTTTTGATAACATCGTAAGCCATAACTGAACAGTGCATTTTTTGTGGTGGAACTGCAGGAACATCAGGAGTATCACGCATCGCTTTTTCAACATCGATGTTTGTAATTTTTACTGCTTCATCAACAGTTTTTCCCATACATAATTCTGTCATAATATCAGAACTCGCAATAGCAGTACCACATCCAAAACTTTTAAATTTGCTTCCTACAATTTTGTCAGTATCTTTTTCAACTGCCCAATAAAGTCTTACTGCATCTCCACAACTCTCAGCTCCAAAATCTGCAACAATTAAAGTTGCATTCATAGCCTCAGCTTCTTCCTCTGTAATATGTCCTTGATGTTGTGGATTGTTCATTCTATCTACAACAATATCGCTGTACTCATCCCAAATTGATCCACTTACTAAACTTGCTTTTGCCATAACTTTATTCTCCTTTAATTGTGTTCTAATCCGCTTACGTGATTTTTTGGTGTATATGCGTATGAGCTTGAGATACTTCTAAGTCTCTCAACTGCCTCTTTAATCTTCTCAATTGCATAATCTATCTGCTCTTCTGTATTAAAACGACTAAGTGAAAAACGGATTCCCGTATGTGCTAGTTCGCTATCACTTCCAAATGCATTCATCACAGGATTTGCTTCTAAATCTTCACTCGCACATGCACTCCCAGTTGAAGCTGAAATCCCATTTTTGTTTAAATCCCAAAGCATCGCTTCACCCTCAACACCTTTGATCGAGATAAGTGTTGTATTTGGTGTACGGTTTTCAGTATCCCCTATTACAATTGTGTCAGGAAGTTTTAAAATCGCACGTTCAAGTTTGTCGCGTAACATCCCAACATGGTTTTGCTCATAAGCTAACGCCATTGTATTTGTTGCTAATTGCATCGCTTTACCCATACCAACTATTGAAGCAACATCAAGTGTTCCAGCACGTCTACCATCCATTTGCTCACCACCATGCATATAAGGACTTAGTTTTACACCTTTTTTGATATAAAGTCCACCTACACCTTTTGGACCGTGAAATTTATGTGCTGAAAAACTTATCATATCTACATTTGCATCTTGAACATCAACTACTACTTTTCCAATCGCTTGAGTTGCATCTGAGTGAAAAAGTACACCTTTTGCCTTACAGATCGCACCGATCTCTTTTATAGGAAAAAGTTTTCCTGTTTCATTGTTTGCCCACATGATTGAAACTAGTGCAGTATCCTCACGGATCGCATCTGCAACTGCATCAGCTTCAAGTACACCTTGCTCATTTACAGCTAAGTATGTTACATCTACACCTTTTTTCTCTAAAAAGTTACACGCTGCTGTTATTGCAGGGTGTTCAACTTCACTTGTGATGATATGCTTTTTTTCACCATCCAGTATATAATCAAGCCAGGCACTTTTAATCACCCAGTTATTCGCTTCCGTTGCATTTGCAGTGATGATAATATCATCCTCATCATCTGCATTGATACCTTCATAAAGATAATCAAACGCTTCAGCTATTTTTGGATGTGTAGCAGAACCTACACTGTGAAGTGAATTTGGATTTCCATATAACTCACAGAAAAATGGTTTCATCTCTTCAAAAACTTTCTCATCAACTTTTGTAGTTGCATTATTATCTAAATATGCTTGCATAAACTTATTCCTTTGTATTAAATTTGACACTTAAAGCATGTATCTTGATCGTCACACTCTGCACATGCTGGTGCTGTTTCATTAACAAGATCATACATATATTTTTTCCATAGAGTATCTTGCGGTTTTAATTGCGCTAACTTTGGAAAATATTGTTGCATATATCTTCCCATCTCTACACGACTTGCAAACCCAAGATCTTGATATAGATGATTCATCTCTAATGATGCTCTAGCAATTTTTGGAGCAATTACCATTTTTGAATAATCATCTTTTGAAAAAAACTCTAACAATACTTTTACTTTTGCTTCTAATACTTCATTTGTTGTCATATATGCTGTCATAATGTCATCTCCATCATTTTTCCATTAACTATCTTTCCAAATTCTGTTCCATAGTCGTGACATGCGAGTAATTCTTCCTCTGTTGGTATCAATTTTACCTTCATTGGTTGCAAAGGGATACGAAAATTGAGTGCACCTAAACGGTGGTGTATCATATCTACAGCTTCACCACTCCATCCATACGATCCAAAACAACCGCCAAATTTTCCTCTTTTTTCTAAAAGCATCATACAACTTAGCAAATCCCACACTGGTTTTGGAGCATCACCATTAATAGTTGGTGCACCAATTAAAATACCTGTACTCTCTTCTAAAATAGAGAGCATATTTTGCTCATCGAGAGATGTAAGGTCATAAATATTTGCGATCAAACTATCATCTAGCTCAATACCATCATAAATACTTTGTGCCATCTCTTTTGTATTTTTATAACTTGTTACATAGAAAATAGAGATAATTTTTTTCCCGTGAAGGCGATCTGTTTTTGTACTCCACTCACGATAACGTTCTATATATCTTTGTGGATTTGTTCTCATAATTGGACCATGTAAATTACAAATTGTTTCAACTTCATATTTATCATAAAGGGAAAGCGCTTTTACAACATCACTTTTAAATGGGCGCATAATATGATCGTAGTAGTATTTAAATGCATACTCAAAATCCCCTACAAGATCATCAAATAAACGACTATCATAATAGTGTGATCCAAAAACATCCCCACTAAAAAGAACTTTATCCTCTTCTAAATACGAACTCATAGTTTCTGGCCAATGCAAATTTGGTGTGCTTAAAAACGTAATAGTTTTTCCACCAAGAGAAAGTTGTTTTTTGGTCCAAACTGTTTCAAACTCCATATCTTCTGTTTTAGCAATTGACTTTAACATCGGTTGTGCCATAGGAGAGATAAATATTTTTGCGTGTGGTACACGACGTGTTAACTCAGGAAGTGCACCGCTATGATCAGGCTCTAAATGATGCATAATGATATATTTTATATCATCATAAGAACATACTGACTCTATCTTTTCAAAGAACTCATCAGCAAACTCCTCTTTAACTGTATCAAAGATAATTACACCCTCATCAGTTTTTAAGAGGTAGGCATTATATGTAGTACCGTTGGCAGTTTTCATAATGATATCAAATGTTCTGATATCTTCATCACTAACACCGATATAATAAAGCTCTTTTGTTACTTCTATTGCCTGTTTCATAAAAAAAGTAATACATAAAGTGTTCCTTTTAATTTACTACTTTTAAAAGTATCCTTTTAAGCCATAATGGGGCATTTTCACCCATCATTTTTTGCAATGTATTTATTACATCTTCAATCTTTTCATCCTCTTTAGCTGCTTTCATAGGATAAATTCCTGCAATCTTAACCATATTTGCAGCTTTTGGACCTATTTGAGTTACATAGATGATATCAGCTTCACTCACACAATCAATTTTGTACTCTAACTTATCTACTTCCGCTTCATACTTTTTTGATGAGTCGATCTCTTTAATTAAAGTAGCACTATTTTCATCAATCTCATAAAGATAAAAAGTTTCACACCAACCAAAGTGTTCATTTATACTCAATCCATCTTTTGAAGCAAACGCAATTTTCACAATCTATCCTTTTAGTTAACTGCTCCAACTAATGCAAGAGTTATTCCCCACTCTCTAAATCAGTCAGTTTTTTAATTTGTAGCACAAAACAAGTTTCTTCATCTTGGGTAGTTATACTAATTTTTCCTTTAAGATGCTGTTCAACAATTGTTTTAGATATATATAAGCCAAGTCCTTTTTCATTTTTTTCTTTTTTAGTACTAAAATATGGTTCAAAGATTCGCTCAATATCCTCTTTATCGATACCACCACCATTATCACAGATTTTAGTTATTACAAATTCATTATCTTCTTCTATAGATATTGTTATGTTGCCATTTTCTATAGAACGCTCAATCAATATCTCAACAGCATTATTTAAGATATTTAAATAAACTTGAAAAAGCTGTCTTGAGCACAGATATATTTCACTTTTATTGCGATAGGTAGTTGTAACACTAATCTTATGCTCTTCAAGTGTAGTTTGCAGAACTTTTAAAACTTCATTCATTACATTTTCTGAATGCACATTCTCTTGTTTTGTATCATCTTTAAAACGAGAACTAAAATCATTGATGATATGAGAAAGTTTCTCTATCTCTTTTGAAACACTCTCTAATGTTGCTATTGATTTTTCAGTATCACTCTCACCTAACTCTAAATCAACTAAAAGATTATTTACTTCCATCCCAATTCCAGTAATTGGTTGACGCCATTGGTGTGCTAACATTTGTATCACTTCACCCATTGCAGCGTGTCTTGATTGTACCAGTATCTCTTTATCTTTTTGTCTATTTTTATCGACCTCGTCTTGAACTCTTTGTTCGAGTGTTTGATTGAGATGATTAAGTTCTTGTGTTCTTTGTTGTACTTTTGTTTCTAACGATGCATTGAGTTTTTCTGTCATTGTTTTAATTCTTGAAACGTAGATATATCGTATAATGAGTAATAATACAAAAATCGTTATTACAATAATGTACATACGATATTTTTTAATAACATCTTTTATTGAGAAACTTCTTTTTTCAAACGGAGATACATTGAGTTCTTTAAGTGTATCAAGAACAAGTTTATAATCCCCTGGTACACTCCATCCACCTATACCAGATTGCAGTGCGCATTCACACTCTTTATTCATATCAAAAAGCTCTCGTGTTAACTCTTTTGCGACCTCTTTAGATGCCCCAGGAACAACTGCCATTGGCCATTCTGGATAAAGTTGTGTACTGACTAAAAGTGGAAAATTTGGATATTGTTTTGAATTTATAACTTTAATGTCTTGAAGATTAAGCTTTCCTTCGTTTACCATTTTTTCTAGTGTATCAGTTCTAACAGTACCAGCATCAGCGCGACCTTCAAGTACAGCCTTGACAACACCATCATGTGTTTTTATAAAATTTAAAGATGCAAAATCTTTTTGAGGGTCTATCCCTGCGTGTTTAAACTCTAGCCAAGCCATTTGCCAACCGCCAAATGATGTTTTATCTACTGCTGCAAAATCTCTTCCAACAATATCATTAAGGCTATTGATATCAACTCTATCTGCACGAGTAAAAATTACTCCACCAAATTTATCAAGAATAATATCATCATTCACACGGTTATAAAGTGTAGCTATTTGACTTACACCATACTTCATCTCTAGGACTACATACACGCTAGAGTTCGTCAAAATGAAATCAACTTTTTTATTTTCTACAGCATCATCAATTTGATCAAAAGACAAAGGTACAAGAAGTATATGGTACCCTTTCATTCTCGTACTTAGATAATCACTAACAGGTTTCCAACGTTGTATTGTTTTATCTGTACCGCGTTTTGCTAATACACCAATTTTTATATCGATATTATGGGCTTCTAATAAACTTCCAAAAATCGTTATAAAAAAAGCTACTAAGATTAATTTTTTAAATAACTTAGACATAAAACCAATTCCCCCCTCTTTAGGACTATTAAAAATAAAATGTCCTACTACTGGAAGATTATATCTATAATTATCTTTAATGTAAACTTATATGACATACACCTTGATGTTTTCATCAATCACTTGTGAAAGTGTATTCATAATGATTTCATATGTTGTTGTTGAAGCCATAGAACAACCTGCACAGTTCCCTTGATATGCTAAACGCACCTCAATCTCTGGTTCATTGATATAGTCGATAAGAGTAATATCTCCACCATCTTTTACTAAAATTGGGCGAATATATCTCTGTAATGCATCCATCACTAACTCAAGTTGTTTCTCTTTTGGAGAGTTTCTAAATGCTAGATTGGGTTGACATGAAGTATTTGGCATTTTATCTACTCCACCCATTTGCGCTAATGCCATAGGGTGATTTGTTTTTGCAGCACTTAACATACAGTTAAATCCCTCTTTAACTTGTGCAAGGTCTGTTCTATCTTTTAAAAGCATAAGTCCAAGTCTAAAGTTTGCACCTTGATGATCTTTTTTTACTGCACGTCTAAAGTAATCAATAGTTTTATCTAAATCCTCTTCAACACCAAGTTTTGTTTGGTACATTAACGCTAAGTTGTAGTTAGCTGAATCATTATCAAACTCACTTGCCATCTCAAAATATTCTCTAGCTTTAGTAAAGTCTTTTGCTACACCCTCACCTTTTAGATACATGAGTCCCAAATTTGTCATCGCTTGATCATTTTTGTGTTTGATCTCCTCTTCCCACAATGCCACAGCCCTCTCATAATCTTTTGCTTTATATGCACTAAGTGCTTCTCTATGTTTCATAAATCTTCTCCCCTCGTTAGGATTTGGAAGTTTCCTTCCCGCATTATATTCTCTTATTATATGAGCTTTTAAATACTCATTTGCTAACTCTATAGCTTCATTATAATCTTCACTTGCTGCTTTTACATCAAAGTCAATAAACTCAGCAAGATAAGCATCGCCCACCTCATGTTCACCAGCAAAACACTCTAAAGGATAATCTAAACCTAAGTAATACTCAAGAGATTTTTCCATTTTAACAGCACTCCAGTTCACATTGATCCATCATTTTTACACCTTTTTCAAAGTCATACTCTTCAAAAAGATCAAAAATGTAAAATACATTTGAACACACTTGATACAAAGTATCTTTGTGTTCCCCTTTAACAAATTCCTCTTTATAATTTTTTGGAATTGTATTCATAAAACGTTTCCAAAAGTCATTATAAGATTCAGGTGCATGGTAAAAGAGTTCTTCCATAGCTTCTAAAACTAACGCTGCATTTTCGTAGCAGTCTATATTTTTAAAAGTGATATATCTATCTTTGAACTCTGTTTCCATACTTTAATCCTCACATCCACATTGACAAACGCCACCATTACCTGGATCGAGTTTCTCTTTATAGTTAGTACTATCTACTTTACTCAACTGCTTTTTCAAAAACTTTTCATGAATCTCATCTAAAGACATCTTCATATGTTCAGTTGTATAAACGTCCATATCATTCTCCACAAATGATTTGTACACACCCTCACCCATGTGATAATAAATAGCAGAACTCACGCCATATGAACGTAAAAATGCCGCACTTTTTGGACCTTCACCCATCACTTCATTTTTTACAACACTTAATTCACCATCATTAAAATTAAGAATTCCAAAATATGGAGCTTGTCCAAATAACTCTGATATATTTGCATCAAATTCATTATCTAAAGGAATTGCTAACATTTCGTTTCTCCTGTGCAATTTTATATAGTATATGCAGATAATGTTCCCTAGAACCCAGTGGAATACTATATGTATACTTACGTATAATAGAATTTAGGAGTTTGATATGGTCAATAGAAAACTTATTCGTGAACTTTTAAGTGAGTCAGCTTGTACTCACAATGAGAAAAAAAAGAGCTCGTGTGATAAACCAAAACCAGGAGCAACAAGTGGTGGATGTGCTTTTGAGGGGGCACAAATCGCACTTTTTCCTTATGCTGATGCTGTACACCTTGTTCATGCACCTGCAACTTGTCAAGGGGCATCATGGGAAACTAGAGCTACACTTACAAGTTATGAAGGTGAGGACAATACTGTAACGGGTTACTACACAGATGTAACAACAAATGATGTTATATTTGGAGGCGATCAAAAGCTTGAAGACTCGATCGAATGGATAGTTGCACATAAATCTCCAAAAGCAATCTTTGTCTATGAAACATGTGTAACTGCTATGATCGGTGATGATATGGACAATGTTTGTAAACGTATGCAGGAAAAACATGCTCTGCCTGTTGTAGTTGTTCATGCTCCAGGGTTTGTTGGGAGCAAAAATCTTGGAAGCCGTTTAGGTGGGGAAGCTGTTTTAAACCAACTCATAGGTACTCGTGAACCTAAAGAGATTCATCCATTTGGTATCAACCTCATAGGTGAGTACAATGTAACTGGAGATATGTGGCAATATATACCTATACTTGAACGTATTGGAATCAAAGTAGTATCTACTTTAGCTGGAGATGGACGTATAGAAGATATACAAACTGCACACACTGCAAAACTTAACGTAATTGTTTGTGCAAAATCTTTAGTAACACTTACTCGTAAGATGCAAGAGCGTTACAACATCCCTTATATCTCTGTATCTTTTTATGGAAAACGTGACACTACAAATGCTATTCGCTCCATCGTAAACGCTTTTGGAGATGAAGAGTTAACTCTTCGTGCTGAAAAAGTAATAGCATATGAAGAAGCAAAACTTGAACAAAGCTTGATCCCATACAGAACAATTTTACAAAACAAAAAAGCGATCTTAAACACAGGTGGGAATAAATCTTGGTCAATCGCATCTGCACTTCAAGATATAGGTATAGATGTAATCGCAACAAGCGTTAGAAAAGCAACATTAGAAGATATAGATATGGCAAAACAGTATGTCAACATCCTTATGAAAGCTCCTGCTCAAGAACAAGGCAAACTCATAGATGAGCATAATGTTGACATCTTACTCGCAGGTGGACGTAGTTTATATACAGCGATCAAGAAAAAAGTAGCTTTTGTTGATGTTAACCAAGAGAAAAAAGTAAGTTACGGTGCATACGGTGGTTTAGAAAACTTAGCCAAAGATGTATGTGCAGCAGTAAACAACCCTGTGTTTAAAGTAGTAGGCGTTGCTGCACCTTGGGAGCAAGAAGGATAATGGAAGTTACTTTTTTTGAAAAACCTGGATGTGCAGGTAACGCAAAACAAAAAACGCTTTTAGACCTGTATAACATCCACTACAAAACCGAAGATATTTTGTCATACCCTTGGACAAAAGAGTTCCTAGAAGAGTTTTTTGAAAATGTTGCCAAAGAGGATATCTACAACCCTTTTGCACCTCAAATCAAAAGCAAAGAGATAGAACCAAAAAACCTGACTAAAGAGCAACTGGTAGAGTTAATGTTAGAAACCCCTATACTCATAAAAAGACCTCTTTTAATAGTAGGTGAACATAAACTCTGTGGTTTTAGTATAGAGAAAATCAATGAACTTTTTCATAAAGACATCTGCACATCTGTAAGCATCTCAACTTGTCAAAGCCAAACGTGTACAAGTCCTAAATAAACTTTAACCCTCAGCTCTATTCTTGCTTTAATACTTTAGCATAGGAGTGTATATATGCGATTTATGAAGTTTTTTTGTAGTTTCATTTATATGCATCCCCATGCATAGCATGGGGACGAGCTATATTTTATTTTATATCTTCAATTATATTTGTAGATACATCTATTTCACAGCGTTGACTTACTGAATTTTCAATTTTAAGCATTATTTGTTTCATTTTACCAATTTCAGGAGGATTATAATTAATACCAATATAGGTATGTCGAAATTCAATTACACCTTCTTCATTAGTAATAAAATAGAAATTTCCGTATAAACCATCATAAGTATAAGAAAATCTGTCAATAATTTCAGGTTGTTCTATACCATTGAAAGTTAACCTCTGAGAACCTTCTTCTGTTTGGTATTTTATATTAGAGATACCTTTAATAACTTCTAATGAATCAATAATACATTTTACTGGTAATTTTACAGTATTCACTGTAGAGTACCTTATAACGCCATGTACTGTATCACATCCAATAATAATTATACTTAAAGTCATTAATAGTAAAAGTTTTTTTTTCATTTATGACACTTCCTCAAACATAACTAAAATACTCTTCCATTCATTGGTCCAACTTCCATAAATGCATGATTTCCATGCACATGACCATCCATGATTAATCCAGTAGCCATAGAAACTATATTTGCAGGAATATAAAGTGGTCCAAGAATTTCACCTTGATATGTATGTTGCATTTCATGATTACCCATAGTTCCAATACCATGTAGAGTTCCGTCACTTGGCTTAACATCTGGGCCATAAGTAATTGTATTTCCAAAAGTAATTGCTCCATTGCCACCAAAAGGATTATTCATAAACTCTATAGCATTATGACCAAATTTAATAGATGGATTTGTCCGCATCATCAAACCCGCAATGTAACCTACTCCACCATAAGCAAGACCTATAGCAGTATTTATAGAACTCCATACTTTTCCAACATAACTTGCCACTTTTAAAGCTCCACCTTCTACATTAAACAACTGAATAAAAGCCCCAGTAATAGCACCATTTGCAAACTTCCCACCTGTTAGCTCACTCACAGTCCCTCCTACTACTGCCATTATAGCAGTTCTTCCTGCAATCTTTCTATAACCTTTATTTTCTAAACTCAACTCTCTAAAAACAATTATCCTACTTAATCTGTATTATATACTAAAACTTAAAAAAGAGTTAAAACAACAATATAGACACATAAAAAAACAATAAACTTTATTTATTCATTTTAAATAGCTATAATACCAAAACTTAATATTTTCATAAGGTTGAATTATAAAAAGGAGGGGTTTTGAGAAATATTGTATTTTTATTTATTATCTCAATTGCGTTTTTAGGATGTGGATCATCAAGCAGTGACTCAGGTTCGAATACTGCTACGGATTCAAAATACTCTATAGAGTATGAAGGGTTACTCTTTTACTCAAAAGATATGTCCGTAGGTTCTTATAGTTTAAAAGCACTTACACAACAAGAGTTTGATGCTCTTTCATTGGAAGAAAAGTATAGAGTAAGTGATAAACTGCTCGCAACACTCTTTTTTGGTATGACAAAAGAGGAACTTGAGCAACATTTTGATGCAAATGATTTTATTAGTTCTATTCAAACAAACTTACAAAAAGACCTAATTGATCGAAGTGCTCTTGAATCTGAAATATTAAATGAAGATCATTATTATATATCAACCTCTGGTGAACAAGAAGCAGTTACAATTTTGGCACGTTTTTATGCGATGGATAAGCTAGATAGATACTTTTTTAACAACTGGAGTGCTTACATTCTCACGCAAACGATTATGTTTTCTCCAGCGTATGAACTTGACTCTAGCCATGCAGAAAATATTGCAAGAGTTTACAACAGACTCGTAACTCTTTTAGATGATGAAGCGACTATGGCTTTTGTTACATATACACACATGATAAGTGATGATAATTGGAGACGTTTTAGAAGTCCTGAGGATAATGGTCGTGAAATGCTTGAAATCTATACACTTGACCAAGAAGACTCTCATGTACCTATAGCAGCTAAAGCACTTCAAAACTGGAGTTTAGATCGTGATTATGATACTTTAGTTATTGGTCTGAATGAAAATACTACACCACTGCAACTTTTTGGAACTACCATTTATAATGGAGATGATTTTTATAGAGAACTAGCAAAATCTAGTGCTTTTCGACGTGGTGTTATTTCAAGATTAGTTGACTTCTTTTTCCCTGATGCAACAGATACAAAAAAAGCTAGTATCATTTCATCTCTTGTGCAAAGCAATCCAAAAACATGGCAAGATATCCTCAAACAAATTGTATTTTCAAAAGAGTATCTTTTAAATACCACTCGTGCAAAAAGTGCTGAAGAGTTATTTTATTCACTTGCAAAAAAAATGGATTATAAATTAAGAACTAATTCAATGCATTACTTTCAAGATTGGCTTGAAAATATGAACCAAGCAACTATGAAATACAAACTTGGAAAACTTACTCGTGTACCTCTTGATACTCTTTCATTTGCTTTTTTTCATAAGTTTATCCGTGAAGAAGTTTTTTTAAGACGTTCAAATCCTAACTCGATCGATGACTATACAGCTTGGGATCGTCAAGGCTGGGATCAAAGCTTTTTAGATAATGAAAACTTCACTTACGACTATACAGATGAAGTTGAAAGTGTAAGCAGTTTTATCAACTATCTGTTCTTAACAATGATAAATAGAGAAGCAAATAGCGAAGAATTAGCAATGTTTATCAACCATTTTACATATCTCAAAGAAAATGATACGCAAACTTATTTTTACTCTCAATTTGACATTTTTGCTTCACAAGACACAAGAGAAAACAATAAAAGAAATATAGCTATTGTCGTTTTAGATTATCTTTCAAGACTTGATAATGTATATATTTTTAAAGGAGTAAACTAATGACTAGAAGAGAATTTATCAAGTTATCTGTTGCAGCTTCAGCAGTTTTAACACTTCCAACTACTGCTCAAAGTGCAGTGTTAGACCTATCTTCAATAGAATTTTCACAAGATGATTACACTAGCAATAATGCACAAGTCATTATGGTCTTTTTATATGGTGGTGCAAGTCAATTGTGTGCAAATATTTCAAATATGGATGATATCAGAGCAAATTCACAAAGTGATTATGACAACTATTTTCGTGGAATTACAGCTACAACAAACAACTTTTGGCAAGAAGCAGGTGGTACACCATTAGAAGAGATGGTAAGTGCTGGTGATGCTACGATCTTTAGAACATGTTACTCCCAAGTTCGTGAAGATGCAGGCAATAAAGCACATGGAGAATGTACAGCACAAAACCAATATGGTTCATTTGATGATACTAATGCTGGTATTGTTTCCAATATAGCTGCAATTCTCCAAAACCAAGAGATGATAGGTGAAGATACCATCATGCCATTTGTAACTTTAGAGGGAGAGTCAAAATTTTACGCGACAGGTTCGCTTAAATTAGACAGCTATTTAAGAGCTGTAGGGCTTGATGAAAATTTAGATAATCCATATAAAAGAAATAGTATAAGAAACTGGCTTTATTATACTTACCAAGAAAGACAAACAAGTGGTTATAACAACAGTGAAACAGGATTTGATCCAGCACTCGATGCAACGATGAACACTTTAGCTCAAAAAAATAATACAAATGAAAAAATCATAAATAACTTCAATAAAAGAACAGAGTTAAGTGACTTTATAGATACTATCGCCGATACAACTACACCAGATTTGGGTGACGATGCATATCCAACAAATAATAACTTTGCAGATAAACTAGAAGCAGCTATAAATGTTATGGCAACAAATAGTGATACAAAAATCATAACACTTGGAACATCTGGTCTTGGTGGCTGGGATGACCATAATGATGCACGAAACTATGTCACTCGATGTGAATCACTCTTTACAACTATAAAATCAGCAATGGCTCATCTTGAAGCAATCAATAAAAAAGATGAGATATCTATCTTAGTATTTGGAGAATTTGGACGTAATGTCAACCTCAACTCTGCTTTTGGATGGGATCATGGAAATCTACAAAATTTTTATCTCTTTGGCGGTAAAGGCTACTTTAACCACAGAGGTGTCGTAGGGGAAACAGTTTTAGATGATGTTGGAGCAATTAACAGAATGTATCTCAAACCAGCAACAAATACAGAGTGGTTTGAACCCCTCTCCATAGCAGCAACAGTATATAAAGTTTTTGGCATACAAAACCCAGAGATTTTAACAGGTGGATATGGGGCAGTAGATATATTCTAAAGCCTCTCCACCCACAATTCTAAAGTTCTATCGGGGATGAAGTAATTATCCCCATCTTTGTCGATCATCTCGTTTGAAAAGAGTGTTTTTATTGAAGATTGTAAGGTTTGCTTTTTGATATTGAACTCTTTTAAAACTTCAGCATTGAAAAAGCCATTTTTGTATTTGCCTACGATTTTAAGTGCTGTTTTTTGGTTATTGTTTAACGTATCGTAGATAAGTCTAAAACTTGCATCTTTTGAGTTGATGATCTCTTCTACAACTTGATCTACTGCATCATTATCTATCTCTTTTATCTTATAAATATACAAAAGATGTAAGATGTTTTGGATAAGTTTTGTTTCCCCATTTGCAAGTTCATAGATGTATGCAACAACCTCTTTAGAAATCGCTATATACTCTTTTACATAGTTGAAGATATCTTCAACATTTAAAGGCTGCAGTTCAAAATGGTTAGCTAACTCGTAAAGTGGTGCTTGATATGAAAAAAGAGAAGTTAGAAGATGGCGTTTTGAACCTAAAAATATATAAGAGATATTTTCTCTATTTTGGACATAAGTTCGCAAATACGCATCAAGTTTCACATCTTTGATAGTAGCGATCTGTTGAAACTCATCAATCGCTAAGATGATTTGTTTCTTTTGTGCAAGTTCATTTAAAGAGCTGAAAAAATCCTCCATCATCTGCTCAAAACTAAGTGTAGCTACAACTGGTTTTAAACTATACTTCAAAGTTTTTGTATCGATGGTAGGCTCAACTCGAACTCTTTTAAATAGTGATGTGAGTGTTTTTATAGCTGATTTTATATCCAAGTCTTGTGCATTAGACAAAGCTTTAAGAAGTGCATATGCAAAGTCCTCTTTTGATGTTATATCAAATATATCCACATAGATACACATATACTCTTTTTGATGTGTTTGGAAAAAGTAGTTTATCAAAGAGCTTTTTCCCATTCTACGTTTTGAATGGATAAGCATATTGTTAGAAAATTTTACAGTTTTTTCTAACTCTTTGATCTCTTTTTCTCGACCAAAAAAGTGTTTTTCATCAGATATCTTGTCATAAGGAAATGGTGAAGTCATGGTATGACCTCCTAGTATTTATTTTTAAATACTATTAGTATAATATAATTATTTTCTTATGTCAATACTAAAAGTATTTACTTTTAAATACTAATCTTCTAAAAAAATCGCTTCGTTTAATATCACAGCATCATCTTTAAAACCATTTGTACTATCTTTTGGAAATGTTGAAAAACCTTCAATTGAACCGCACTTTGGACATTTTCCTGCATCTAATGATGCAAGTTGTTCTATAGTGATCTTTTCATCACACTCTTGACAATAATAAACTATCTCTTCAGCCATCTTGTTTCCTTTATCTTTAATCTCTAACTTTATAAATTTTCTTACGCTCTTTAGATGAAGGTATATCGAGTTGTTTTCTATATTTTGTGATAGTTCTTCTTACCATATTCATGTTATAGCGCTGCATCACTTTTTCTACTAAGTCTTGATCTGTTAGCGGTTCTTCATGATCTTCATTTTCAACTAGATTTTCTATGAAATGTTTCACTTCAGATGATGAAAGATTTTTTGAAACTGCATTTGTGAAAAATGATTTGAGTGAAAATATCCCTCGATCGCATTTGATATACTTGTTTGAAACTGCGCGTGAGATTGTAGATTCTTCAAACCCGATCTCTTCTGCCACTTGCGCCATCGTCATAGGTTTTAACTCACTCCCAATGAAAAATCCCATTTGCCGTTCAACAATTATAAGCACAAGTTTATAGAGTGTGGATTTTCTAAGTTCTAGTAGGTTCACTAGATCACGCGCCTCTTTAAGTTTATGCTTGAGCTCATCATTTTTACTTTTAAATGGGTCTGTGATGACAATATCTGGATAGTAACTATGGTTTATTTTTACAGATATATCTTCCCCAACTTCTACAAAAAAATCGGGAACTATATACTCATTATCTTCTTGATAGTCTATCGCTGGAGGTGATTTGAACTTCTTAATAGCAGACGTTGCTTCTTCAAATCTATGGTGTTTGTGATATTTATCTATACTTTTTAAATTTTTGATCATCTTTTCGATCAATTGACTGAGTTCATTATCGATACTTAACTGTGAGAGTTGAAACTCAAAACACTCCACCATATCTTTTGCAGCTACACCACAAGGGTCTAAGTAGGCAAAACGCCCTCTTATACTCTCTACAAACTCTTTGGTAGTGTTACACTTTATAGCTATATCTTCTATATCACCATCAAAATATCCATCACTATCTACATTATCAAGTATCTCCATAGCAACTGATTGTGAATTTGGTGTAGGAAAGAGTGGTGCGTCTATTTGATTTGAAACTTTTTCATAAAAAGACTCTTTATAAACATTGATCTCTTCAATTAAACCACTACTTGAGTAATTCGATTCAAAAGATGAGTTATACTCTAAAAATGGGTTGTCAAAACTATGTTCTTTAAATACAGCTTCTAAATCTTGCAAAGGTGCTTGTAACAATGGTAACCAAAGTCTTAGTGACAATTGTAACGATTGTTTTTGTTTGGCTTGTAGCCCTAGTGAAGTTGACATGTTTGACATTTCTCATTGTACTCAAACCAAAGATGGTTTGAGCATTTTTATTGCGTAAGTTTTACGCAATAGCTTAGTATTTTAATCTTACTAAACCGTTTGGCTTAGCTATTTTCATTTGACAAGAAAGACGTGAATTAGGTGTACAAGTACCTGAACAAATCTCTTTAAGAACTTTTACTTCT
The DNA here is from genome assembly GCF_050296975.1 of Sulfurimonas sp. Taxonomy (GTDB): domain Bacteria; phylum Campylobacterota; class Campylobacteria; order Campylobacterales; family Sulfurimonadaceae; genus Sulfurimonas. The sequence goes on along the minus strand of NZ_JBNKRX010000001.1, from coordinate 5,007 downwards.
TTATCTGTTTTATCTGTAAGGAATTCCATTCCAGATTCAACTTCAACGATACAAGTTCCACACTCACCATCACGACATCCAAAAGGAAGTGCACTACCACTAGCCTCTACGATATCTTGAATAGTACTACCTTCTTTCACGTTAATTGCTAAAAAATCGTTTACGATCTCAACTCTTGTTGTCATTTTCTCTCCTTATTGTAAAAATGGTTTAATAATCACATCACCCTTAACGAGTGTTTGACAAGCTAATCTAACTTTAGGGCTAATAGTAAATTGTTGACAATGTTCAGCATCTTTAGCTTTTAAAACACCAAGTTCAATTAGTTTTCCTAGTTCTTTATCTTCGATATAGTTCGTAGGCTCTTCATCTTCAATATTTTCATATTTGATAAGACAACTAGCACAGTCACCATCTTGACACTCAAAGTTAATAGGGATACCATTATCTTTAGCCAATCTTACAATCGGTTCACCTTTAGCTGCATGATACAGACCGTCTTTTTCTGCATCGAACCCAATGAAAATCACTTTTGCCATTTTTCTTCTCCTTATTCAACTATTTTTTTTCTCTCAATTTAGCCATTTTTGCACGATGTTCTTCAAATGCTATACGATCTAAAGTCTCTTCATCAACATAATCATCTTCTAAAGATTCAAGCTCATGCTCACGACAGCCAACTATCTCCACTTCCATATTGCTACCAAAAAAATGCACTTCATAGACACGGATCACTTGAAGAAAATCCCCCATTGTCTTGATATAACCAACACTCCCCTTGGGCATCATTAAGGTACCGATTTTTGCATGTGGATATGTACCGTCATTTACAATATCTTCAACCAGTTGAACTTTTTGTCCTATGCGATACTTTGGTTCATCAGCATCACGCCCTGATCTATCAGCGGTAACACTGTCATACAACTTTACATCTGGGTCGAAAGTATGATTAGCAGCCACAACTATTTCCTGGTTGCGGTGTACAACTCATACAGCCACTTAGTTTTCCATCTTTAAACATATCCCAAACGTCAGCTGCACTTGGAGCATAACCGTTAACAAATTCACCATAAACTTTTAAAAGTGAATATTTTAGAAAATCTAAAAGGCGCTCCTCATCATCACTAAGATTATCCATCCCAGTTTTGATCAAAGTTCCATACTCTTTTAAAATGTGAAAACGCTTAACATTTACTAGTCTTGCATCATATTCTAAATCGAAAAAATCAAAATAATCTTCCGCATCAGTTAGTTCATAGAACTCATCCAATGACTTTTCAATAGTATTCATAATCTATTCCTTTCAACTACATGGTGTATCAATTTGTGTTGTAACTATCTCTGCAACATTGGCAATTTTTTTATCAACTTGTGTAGTTAAAGCATCTCTGTCTCGTTCGCCAGTTCTAATACGCTCAACACCACCAACATTAATCCACCACATTTTTCCTGCACCTCGTCCTAAATCGTGTGCATTGCTGCGCACACACTCCATAGCACGTTCTCTATTTGCCTCTGTTGAAACAACCATCTCTAGTTTTACTTTATCTACAAGGTCAGTTATTCCATTATCAGCTTCTTTTAAACCAAAAGTTCCTTTTCCAATAACATCACTAACAGTGATTCCTTCAAAGTTATTTGCAAAAAGGTCTTCAAGAATATTTTTTAGATTTGCTTTATTAACTACCGCTGTAACCAGATACATTTTATTCTCCTAGTTCTGATTTTAATAAGCGAACCCACTTCTCTATCCTTTCTTCAGTTTTTCCACTCTCATTGTGCTCATCGATTCCTAGACCACAAAATTTTCCATCGATTTCAGCGAGAGAAAATTCATAATCATAGTCATCTTTTGGTATAAAACCTATAGCTTTTGCACCAGCACCTGTAAATGTAGCGTGAAGTTTTCCTAAAGCTGAACAGAAGTGTTCACCATGTTTTTTACAGTCTCCTGCACCAAAAAAGGCAACTGTTTTTCCACTAAAATCGATCTCTTCATCTTCTATCTCTAAAATTGGATCAACCCATGAGAAATGCAAATCACCTTGCCCCCATGTAGAACTCCCTAAAAAAAGTACGTCGTAAGCTAGAAGTTGTTCTTCAATATCATCAAAGTCCTCTTCCATGTTGATAATATCATCTTCGTCTATCTCAAACTCATCCGCTAAAGCGTCAGCTACCTTCATACTTGTTCCACCAGCAGTACCTACAAATATTCCATATTTTGCCATTTATTTTCTCCTATTTTTTATATTCGTTGTATATTTTTATAGCATCTTGCACCATTTTTTCACCATCTTCACATAATTGCTCGTATGTACGGAAAGAAAAACGGTGTGCATCTTTAAAAAACTTGTTTACAATTACAATCTTATCGGCGATTACAACTGCACGACCAAAGCCCTCGTGGCTCATCTCCATTACCACTGAACACATGATACCAGTTTCTTTCTCAAAAGCAAGTGCTACTGATTGATAAATCAAACGGATATCTTGAATCTGCATCTCATCAATGTCCGCAATAACAGGGATGTTTTTTAATTCTTCTTTTGTTTTTACATATTTTTCTTTTAATATCTCTTCATCTTCACGATTTGCCCAAGTACCGAACTGATCAAGTGCACGCACTTGTCCTATCAAAGTTTTTATAAATAAATTTTCCATTATGCTGCCTTTTTTTCAATAATTTTTTTAATAAATGGAGGTGGATTTGTATTTAACATGGCTACAAGTTTTTTTAGCTCTTCATCAATTCCAACCACCTCTTTGTATTTAATAGGAAAGATTCCAGAGTTGATGATTTTCGCAGCAGCTGTTGGTCCAATATTTACAAAATAAACAATATCACAACCATCTAATAATGCTACAGTTTTGTCTGTATCTTTGTCATCGATTTTAATAATAGTCGTGATATCGAAACCTTCACTTGAAATATCATAAACATTAAACTGTTTTGCACTCCCAAAGTGAGCGTCGATATTTTCATTGTCATTCGTTGCAAAAGCAACTCTTATTGTACCAATTGCACCATCTTTAGATGTTACTTTAATTGTTGAAGCCATAGTAATCTCCGTTTTCTATATCTGTACTTTAGTATATACAGAAAATGTTCCTTAGAGATTTTTTTAGCTTTTTTAATGGTGTTTAGATGAATTAATAAGGTTAGCTATGCTAAAAAGAAGATAACAACTTCCCTCATAAAGAGTGTCATTTATAAGCTGATTTCCAACTGTTTCATAGTTTGGAAAACCACGTAAAAGAAGTACTTTATGGTGTTTATGAGCTATACGTTCACCATGAAAATTTGTAATGAGCAAATCAGCATCTTGGAGTTTTGCCTCTACATCTTCAAAATCGCCTACTATCACTTCACAACCTAAATGATCTAAAAGTGTAGTTTTTGTTGGAACTACTATAGCTTTTATGTCTGCTCCAGCTTCTAAAATAGTTGTAGCAACACTGAGTGATTGATCTGCTTCGAGTGCTATAACCACTTTTGTACCACCTATTGCAAAATGGGTATCTAAAAGTGCATCTTGTAATCTTTTTCTCCAACGCACTACACTTGGTGTTGGTTTTGAAATCGATTTAAACTCCATAAGTGCTTTATAAAAAGCATCTGTTGCAAGTAATCCACTTACAGTATCAAAGTGCATATGAGTCATTTTTTCATTTTTTGCTTTCAATAGTGTTCCTGCTTTATTTACAGAAGCTCCTATAGAGATAACTACACTTGCATCACCTAGTTTTTTAATATCTTCAACACTAATCCCTCCACTACTTAGTGCACCTTGTTTAAGTCCTAAATGTCCATCAAGTGAATCACTCAAATCAGGCAGAGCATATACTTCAAAACCAAACTTTGCAATCTCATCTTTGATCTTTTCAATCTCGATCGGTGTTAAGTTTACATTTGGAATCACTACTGCTTTATTAGTATCGATACTCTCTTTTTCTTCTACAAGTTGGTCTACGATTGCTTCAACTGATTTTGCAAAACCACTCTCTAAACCACCCTCAAAATCTGGAGTATGTACATAACACATAAGCTGCACATCTTCTAAAAGTTTAGCAGCACCTTTGATGTCATCCCCTTTTGTCTCTGTCATACCAGTTGTAAAAAGACCTACAAGATCAGGTGTTACTTTTTTTGTAATGTTTTTTATAGCTTCTGAGATCGAATACTCTCCACCATCAATAACAGCTGTAATATCATTTACAGCAGTAGTTTGTATAGCTATAGGATCACTAAAATGTCTTGTAAAAAACACCTTAGAAAATGAAGCACATCCTTGTGCACCGTGCATTAGTGGCATACAGTTTTTTATACCTAAAAAACATAATAGCGCTCCCATAGGTTGTGAAAGTTTTATTGGGTTTGTTTGTAATGGTTTATTCATGATAGTATCCTCTTTTCAAAGATATTCAAATAGTATTCCAAATGATTTTAGGGCACCTCTAAAAACTCTAGCAATACTCAGAGGGGATATCCCCACAAAAGTGGGAATATAAGGGGACTAAATAGCGTCTTCGCCAGATTCGCCTGTACGAATTCTCACTATATTTACTATAGTACTTACAAAGATTTTACCATCACCGATTTTACCAGTGTTGTTGATATCTTTAATAACTTTTGTTACTTCTGTAACTAAGTCATCTTTTACCACTAACTCCACAAGAGTATGTGGTACAAAATCTGTTTCATATTCAGCACCACGGTAAAGTTCCGTGTGCCCTTTTTCACGACCATAACCTTGAATCTCAGATACAGTCATCCCCTCTATACCAATGTCAGCCAATGCATCTTTTGTTTCATCTAACTTATATGGTTTTATGATTGCTTCTATCTTTTTCATCATTTCCACCTTATACGTTTAAAACTTTTTCACCATGAACAGCTTCATCAAGACCAAGTTGTTCAGTTTCTTCATCAACTCTACCACCGCCAGTGATTGCAGAAGCGATATAGTAAACGATAACAGTACCAACAAGAGTGAAGATACCAAC